>CAWCSG010000008.1:0-773287 GCA_963798145.1 uncultured Alphaproteobacteria bacterium | reverse complement strand
GCCCACTATTCGGTCGTGGGTTCGCGCAGAGACCTGTCGGATTAGGGAGGCCGGTAACCACGCGCCGGCCTGGATGGGAAACGACCCCTCCGGCGCCGGCCTTAGGTGGAGATCGGTGCCATGTACCTGCCGCACCGCATGCGAAACTTCGTCGCGAGTAAGATCCGCGAACATGACACTATTCATCGGCTGACTCTGCTGCCCGAGCGCAGCCTCGCCGACCTCGGCATCACCCGGGACGAGATCAGGCCCGTTGCCAGACTGGCCTCCCGTCTCGACCCGAGCCAAGCGGGCCTCGCAGAGATCGTAGCGCAGGTCAGACAGGCTGAGGCGACCCGGAGTTCCGGATCGGGCCGGTTTGTTACTTCGCTCGGCCGTGCCGCGGATCGCATCGCCGCACGAGAGATGGTCGTCGAGTACCAGCCGCGGGCGGTCGAGCGGCTGATTGCGGATGCCCACCGGGCGCGGGACGAAGCGGTCGCCAACCTGCTCCGCAAGGCCGGCGGCAGCATCGCCGCCATGGTCCGCGGCGTCTTCGCCCCGGTCGCGAGTTCGGATCGCCGCCAGCGAACCCTACCGCCAGTTCGAGCTGTCCCAGATGCGGCGCCGCGAATACCAGCGGCTGCGCACACAGCTGGAAAGCTATTCCGATCGTGAGCTGATGGCGGACCTGCGGCTGGTTCGCTCGGAGATCGACGACGTCGCCGCCGAAGGGGCACAACGGCTGATCGACGCGGTCGTGCGCGAGCGCGGCGGCTATCGGCGGCCTGCGGTCTGGGCCGGTGAGACCGCCGGCGCCGGCCAGATGAAAGGCTAGCGCAGGCTTGCGGCGGGTGTTGTCACCCGCCGCGCCGCGCTCAGATGGACTTGCCGGTCTGACACTTCCAGCCCTGGGTGACGACCCAGCCCGGATGCTCGGCGATCCAGTGTGCGGCCTCAACCTGGCCGAACAGCATGCACTGCATGGTCGAGCCGTCGAACGGCAGCTCGATCTGGCGACACCGATCGCCATTGTTGGCCCCGATGCAGGCGACGAACGTCAATACGAGCGAGAACATGGCAGGCTCCTGGCACTGCGGCGGCCGCCTCGATCTGGCGGAGACCGGCATGCTGCGATGCAGCACGCTAAGCAACCGCCGTGCCATGCGAAGCTTGATTTGGAAGCCGTGCCAACGGGCTAGGTCCTGCTGCATTGCAGCGGACGAGCGCCGGCCTGTCGCATAAATGGTCGGAAGTGGCTAGCGAACGAGCAGGCGATCTTGCCCCGTGCCGGTGGCCGCACGGAACGGTACCACCACAGCGGACCGTCGCCGGCGCCTTGCACCTTCCGGTTCGGCGGTGCCGTGGTCGCGTGCTGCCGCCACGCCATCCATCACCGGCGCGTACCGCCGCCGGCGGCTGCCGGCGAGGCTGGGGATCGCCGTGCCGACATAGATCTGCTTTTCCGCCTCGATCAGCACCACGCCGGCGAACTGCCGCGCGAAGCCCAGGCCGAGACGCTCTGCCGGCACGGCGAGGCGCAGCAGCAGCCGCGACCGGGTCGGCGGCATGAACAAGGCCGTGCGCTCGGCGCAGGTCGCGAACAGGTGGCCGTTCAGGGTGCGCTCCAGCTGGCCGCGGCTGTAGGGCTGGCCATGGCCGAACGGGGTTTTGTCGCTGAGGCACCAAAGGCCGCGCCGGTTCGGCACCACCGCCACCATGCGGCCGCCATCGGCGAGCACGCGCCAGACCTCGCGCATCAGGCGCGGCACGTTGCTGCAGCATTCGAGCGGCATGGACCAGGAGAACCCGGTCGACCGAGCCGTCGGCCACCGGCAGCTCGTCCTCGCGTGCCAGTGCCGTCCGCACCTCGCCGTCCGGCGGCCAGCGGCAGGCGCCCTGCTGCGCCGGCATCAGCGCGATCGCGCCGTCCAGGCCCGCGAGGTAGGGCGCGGCATAGCCGAAGCCCAGCACGCCGCGCCCGCCGAGATCCGGCCACAGCGCCTTGAGCTGATGATGGATCAGGCGCCGCGCGAGCTGTCCCTGGCGGCTGGCGTAGAAGAGTTGCAGATCGTCGATGTCCGGCCGCATGCAGCTCGCCCGATTTTTTCCGGCACCTACCTGCATATTGTCCGGCGATGCGATAAGTTAAGTCCGAGACGCCGGCGGGGGAAGCAGGATGGCGAAGCTCGAGGTCGAACTGTTGCCGGCGCTCACCGACAACTATGTCTATCTGCTCCGCGATCCGGCGACGGGCACGACCGGCGTGGTCGACCCGGCCGTGGCCGAGCCGGTGCTGGCATGGCTGGCGCAGCGTGGCCGCAAGCTCGACTGGGCGCTGATCACGCACCACCACGCCGACCACATCGGCGGCCTGCTCGAGGTGAAGGCCGCCACCGGCTGCCGGGCGGTCGGCCCGCGTGCCGATGCCGCGCGGATCCCGGGGCTCGACCTGCTGGTGGGCGAGGGGGACGCGGTCACCTTCGGCTCGCTGACGGCCACGGTGCTCGAGACACCCGGCCACACCAGCGGCCACATCAGCTACTGGTTCCCCGACGGCGAGGCCCTGTTCTGCGGCGACACGCTGTTCGCGCTCGGTTGCGGGCGCCTGTTCGAGGGCGACCCGGCCACCATGTGGCGCTCGCTCGGCAAGCTGATGGCGCTGCCGGACGCGACCCGGGTCTTTTGCGGCCACGAATACACGCAGAGCAACGCCCGCTTCGCGCTGGGAATCGAGCCCGACAATGCGGCGCTGCGGCAGCGCGCCGCCGCGATCGATGCCACGCGCGCCAAAGGTCAGCCGACCATCCCCACGACGATCGGCGTCGAGAAGGCGACCAGCCCGTTCCTGCGCGCCGCCGACCCGGCCCTGCGGCGGGCACTCGGGCTGGAGGGCGCCTCCGACACCGAGGTGTTCGCCGAGGTCCGCCGCCGCAAGGACCGCGCCTGAGCCGCCGTCAGGCGGCCAACGGCGCCGTGAGCTGCCGGTAGGCGTCGCCGAGGTCGCGCGCACCGGTACCCCGGACCACCTCGTCGATGGCGCCGGCGGCCTGCACCCGCCCGCGATGCAGCAGCACGACGCGGTCGCCGGGCCAGATCTCGTCGATCAGGTGGGTCGCCCACAGCACGGCCAGGTTCTCCTCCTGGCACAGGCGGTGGACATGCTCGACGATGTCGCGGCGGCTGTCCATGTCGAGACCGACCGTGGGCTCGTCCAGCACCAGCAGCTGCGGCCGGTGCAACAGGGCCCGGGCGATCTCGACCCGGCGCTTCATCCCGCCGCTCAGCGTGCGGACCTTGCCGCCGGCGCGCTCGGCCAGGCCCAGCCGCCCCAGCACCTCGGCGATCCGTGCCTGCGGCCGCGCCATGCCCTGCAGCGCCGCGGCGT
This sequence comes from uncultured Alphaproteobacteria bacterium, assembly GCA_963798145.1. Taxonomy (GTDB): domain Bacteria; phylum Pseudomonadota; class Alphaproteobacteria; order Geminicoccales; family Geminicoccaceae; genus Benzoatithermus. The sequence goes on along the minus strand of CAWCSG010000008.1, from coordinate 769,920 downwards.
AGCGCAAGTTCTGGTCCACGCTGAGATCGAGATCGAGCGTCGGCCGCTGGAATACGACGCCCATGGCCGCCAGCGCCGCCCTGGGCGCCGTCCGCAGCGGCTGGCCGCAGACCGTGATGCTGCCGGACTCGGCGGTGAACAGGCGCGTGATCAGCGACATCAGCGTGCTCTTGCCGGCGCCATTCGGGCCGAGCAGGGCGGTGAACCGGCCCGCCGGCACGGTGAAGCTGACCTGATCCAGTGCCTTGACCGCCCGGGTATAGCCGTAGGTCACCGCCGCCACGTCCAGCGCCGCATCGCTCATGCTTCAGCCTTCCATCTCGTTGCACGCACCATATCGGGCCGCCGGCACCGATGGCCACCCCCGCATGCTGGTGCGGCGGCAGCGGGGCTTGTTGGCGGCGGGTTCGCCCGTATGATCCGGGGCCAACCGCCCCATTCTCGCCATGCTGGGACATGCCATGCTCGCCACCACCTCGATGCCCACCCTCGCCGACCGCCTCTGGCCCACTGCCGCGGGCGACAGCAAGGCCCTGCGCGCCGTCGTGCTGGCGGTCGCCGGCAGCCTGTTGCTGTGGGCATCGGCCAAGGCCCAGGTGCCGTTCTATCCCGTGCCGATCACCATGCAGACCGGCGTCGTGTTCCTGCTGGGCATCGCCTACGGGCCGCGCCTCGCGATCGCGACCATCCTGCTCTACATCGCCCAGGGCGCGCTGGGCCTGCCGGTGTTCGCCGGCACCCCGGAGCGCGGCATCGGCCTGCCCTACATCCTGGGCCCCACGGGCGGCTACATCCTGAGCTGGCTGCCGGCGGCCGCGATCACCGGCTGGGTCGCGCAGCGCTCGCGCCATTGGCTCGCGATCGCGCTGGGCGTGCTGGCCGCGATCGTGGTCAACTACACCTTCGGCGTCGCCTGGCTGACCACCTTCGTCGGCTGGCCGAAGGCGTTCACCGTGGGCGTGCTGCCGTTCCTGCTGGGCGATCTGCTCAAGCTCGCCCTGGTCACGGCATTGGCCGAGGCCGGCATCAGCCGTCTGCGCCAGCACCTCGCCGATTGAGCCGCATCCTCGCGCCGACCGCGGCTGCCATCGCCGAGGCCGCCACGGCCCTGCGCCGCGGCGGCCTTGTCGCGTTCCCGACCGAGACCGTCTACGGCCTGGGCGCGGTCGCGACCAACGACGCGGCGGTGGCCGGGATCTACCGCGCCAAGGGCCGCCCGGCGCACAACCCGCTGATCGTGCATGTGGCCGACCTCCCCGGTGCCCGCGCCATCGCCGTGCTCGACAGCCGGGCCACGGCGGTGGCCGAGGCGTTCTGGCCGGGGCCGCTGACGCTGGTCCTGCCGCGCGCGCAAGGTGCGCCGATCTCGGCCGTGGCGACCGCCGGCCTCGACACCGTCGCCGTCCGCATGCCCGCCCATCCGGTCGCCCGGGCGCTCCTGCAGGCCGTGCTGCTGCCGCTGGCCGCCCCCAGCGCCAACCCCTCCGGGCTGGTCAGCCCGACCACGGCAGCGCATGTCGCGGCCGATCTCGGGCCGGCGGTCGACATCGTCCTCGATGGCGGCGCCTGCCCCGTCGGCGTGGAGAGCACGGTGCTCGACCTGAGCGGCACCGAGCCGCGCCTGCTGCGGCCGGGCGGCCTCGGGCGCGAGGCGCTGGAGCGCCTGCTCGGCCCGCTCGCGACCGGCGGCGACGCGGCCGCACCGCGCTCGCCGGGACAGCTCGCCAGCCACTATGCCCCGCGCCTGCCGTTGCGCCTCGACGCCGAGCATGTCGCGGCAGACGAGGCGCTGCTGGCGTTCGGCCCGGCACCGCTACCGGGTGCGATGGCCACATGCAACCTCAGCCCGAGTGGCGACCCGGCCGAGGCTGCGCGCAACCTGTTCGCCATGCTGCGCGAGCTGGATGCGAGCGGGGCGCGGCGGATCGCGGTGATGCCGATCCCGGCTGCGGGCCTCGGCGAGGCAGTGCGCGACCGCCTGCGACGCGCGGCGGGGCCGCGCGGGGGCTAGCTGCGGCAGAGCCGATGACGACGCAGGACATCGCCTTTCAGCTGCTGATCGATTGAGCGCTGAACAACAACGATCAGAAGTGGTGGTGCTGGACGTGCTCGGCGGGGCGCAGGCGGGAGGAGGATGTTGGTTCTCGCGCTGCGTCTGAGTAGGCGAGGCTGTGGTGATGCGCTTGATTGCGACTGGACGTGCAGCGCATCCCAGTGGCTCATTTCGTCGGCGTAGACATGCCTCGGATCTTCACGTGGCGGGGGATCGCGGCCACATTCTTGTCTTCAGTTCGAACTACGACGGGGAGGGTGCGCCCGTGCCGCTCACGCATGACGACCATGAAGCGGCGCTTACCGGTCTGATTGACGGCGAGTTGCCGATCGCGGCGACAACGCTTGTGCTTCGCAGGCTTGATACGGGCGCCCACATATCAGCCATCGACCTCGACCTCACGGCTGGTGCCTCTCAATATAAACCTCGACGCCATACGGGCTGCATCGAGGCCGCCGGAGGCGAAACGCCATTCGGGATCGATCTATGCTTAACTAGGCGTCGTACTCAAGCAATTCCATCTGGTCGCCGGCCTTCGGGAATGCCCTCGCGTAGTGCTTCCAAAAAGCGTGTCGGTTGTCGGATACCCGGAAGAGCATCGTGATGACGGCGACGAGCTTCTCGACATGCGGATGACCGATCTCGGAGGTCAAAAGCTGGGTCATCCTGTTGCGTCGCTGCCACTTCTTGTCCGCTGGGTTTTGATGCTCAAGTTCGGTGAGAACACCCGGGGGTAGATTGCCGTAAACGATCTGTTTGATCAGCTTGCCCGCATAGCGAGGGCCTTTCGGCCCTGCGTACGTACCCCCCGCTGGCGGCCACGGCCAGTTATAGACCCGGAACATCTCTCGGAAGAATTCCTGGGGGAAACGCTCCGTCCATGGCAGCAGCGTCGGGGAAATGTAGGCCGCGAGTATGGCTTGCAGCTCGTCTCGGGCGCGCTTTTCCTGGTAGCCGGTTGCTTCATCGACCAAGCCGATGATGCCGACCTCCGCAAGGCCCTCCAGTAAGAGCCGCGCCTTGGCGGCGATATGCTTCTGCCCGGCTGTCAGCTTGTTTGCTGCATCAGCGTTCACAAAGACCCGACAGACCTTCGGGAGCAGCTCCGCTGGATAGCCGAACGCCTTACCCCGGTTCTTCTGCCGGAATTCGATCTGGCTAGATGTCACATATAACTCTTTGGGAATAAACGGCTTTAGGTTCTTCGCTGTCAAAAAAGCGGGCAAGTTGACGTCGCCGTCGTAATACTGCCTACCCTTGGCCTGCCGTGCTCGACCGAGCGACCGCATGACCCCGCTCTGTGTGAGCACCCGTTGCTTCGTATTCAACACCGCGCAGGCGATCTCGGCTTCGCCGATCTTCAAGATACCCTCGTCTAGAGCTTGGGGGAGATTGTCGTCCCCCCAGCGGGCCTCGGCACCCTTGCGGGCAATCTCGACCCTACGGGCGCGAGAAAGGTTGGCCGCGCGTACAAGGCCACCGCGCTTTTGAGGGGCATCTGTCACCGTGCATCCATCCATTTTGCAAGCATGGGTTCTTGATACGCTTGCTCTTACGTAAGGGCAAGCACAATGCCGCCTCGCGGCCGGATAGCTTGATGAAATTACTCCCTAATGCCGCAATATTGCCGCTAACCCTCGATGACCGGCCGAGCTGGCTGGGCGCCCGATGGGCTTGACGTCCGCCGCCGCTAACTGCGGCGCGAGAACCTCCCGCCCGTTAGTGAGCATGTGCGGCACGCGCGAGCGCACCGCCGTGAGGCGGCGAATCATCGAATAGAGCGGCGCAGTGGACCAGATTGTCGCCGAGCCCGTCAAGGCCGGGTGGAAAATTGGATAGGATATATATCCTCAACAGCATGTGTTATGCTCCCACAGACGCCACCCCTTGTCCGGCCCCCGTTGATGAGCCTCGATCTCGCGACCGCGCCCGACCACCGTGTCGGACCAGCCGATTCCGTCGGCTCGACGCAGTTGAAATTGTTGGGGTGGATGGCCCCCGACGGCATCGGTGTGCCAAGTGGTGGCGGTGAGGTCACCAGCAGGAGGAGCCATCCATGGGTGAGATTACCACGGTCGGTCTCGATCTGGCCAAGCAGGTGTTTCAGGTGCACGCGGTCGACGGCGCGGGCGAGGTTGTGCTGCGCAAGGCGCTGCGGCGTGGCCAGGTCCTGACCTTTTTTGCCGGTCTGCCGAGATGCCTGGTCGGGGTCGAAGCTTGTGCCACGGCCCACCATTGGGCGCGCGAGATCGGCGCGCTCGGACACGAGCGTGCGGCTGATGCCGCCCCAGTACGTCAAGGCCTATCTCAAGCGGCACAAGAACGATGCAGCCGATGCTGCGGCGATCTGCGAGGCGGTGACCCGGCCGTCGATGCGCTTCGTTGCGATCAAGACGCAAGACCAGCAGGCGGCGCTGACCATCCACCGCAGCCGCGATCTGCTGGTGCGTCAGCGGACGATGCTGATCAATGCGCTGCGGGGCCACCTGGCCGAGTTCGGCGTCATCGCGCCCCAAGGCCCGCGCCACGTCGCGCAGCTGGTCGCCATCGTCCGGGATGCGGCTGAGGATCGGGTACCCGAGCTGGCGCGTCGGGTCCTGGCGGTGATCGCCGAGCAGCTCGAGGCGCTTGCGGAGAGCCTGGCCGCGCTCGGCCGGGAGCTGCTGGCCTGGCATCGCGCCAGCCCGACCAGCCAGCGGCTAGCGACGATCCCGGGGATCGGGCCGGTGACCGCCAGCACCCTGGCGGCGACGGTGCCCAACCCCGCGGCCTTCCGCAGCGGGCGCGAATTCGCGGCCCCTTCGGCGCGGCGCCGGGCCGCGCCGATCCCTGCGGGACCGGATCGATGCCGCTGGCATCGATGGCATCGGGTTGGTGCCGGCCCAGCACTCGAGCGGCGGCAAGGCGCGGCTGGGCAAGATCAGCAAGCGGGGCGATGCCGATCTGCGCCGGCTCCTGATCATCGGCGCCCAGGCGGTGCTGCGCTGGCCGAAGGCGGTGCAGGCCAACCCGTGGCTGCGGGCGCTGCTCGCCCGAAGGCCGCACCTGGTCGCCGCGGTGGCGCTGGCGAACAAGATGGCGCGCATCGCCCCTCGGCCGGCAGCCGCCGGCCGCTCTGGCGAGAAGGATCGACCGCGCTGCGGTCGATGGGCGGTGATGCGCCACGAGAAGGAATTCCGGCCCATGGCGGCGTAGCCGCGCCGTTCGGGTCGGAGAGAGCTTGCGAGGGCAAGAACGCGTGATGGTGGATCGGTCGTCCGAGGGAGCGAGGGAAACCTGGTTCGTGCAACGGGTCTGCAAGCCCGCCAAATTGTTGAGGCCTCGCGCCGCGGAACCCATCAGGGCCGGCGGTCATGCCACGACCGCACCAAAGGCCGGACACATGACCGCAAGCGACACCCAGCAACGCGCGCGAAAGCTCTTGCAGGAAGGGGGCCATCCACACATGCACGAACGAATTGCCGCAATGCGCACGAGCGAACCCGAGCGCCGGACACCTGCGCAGCCACGGATCGCGTCCGGCCCGCGATGCCATGCGCTGATCCGGCGCCGATGCTGCTGGCGCAACTGGCCAAGCTCGAGCGGGCACGACACTCACAAGAATCACGAACGAATTGCCGCTGATTGCACGGACGAACCCGAGCACTCGACGTCAGCAAGCGTATCGAGCGCCGATGCCGTACTGGGGTTCACGCACTCACGGGGCTCGGCTAAGCAAGCGCGCACATTCGCGGATGCAAAAATTGCATGGCATCGCACGGAGACTAGGCATGCGCATCCAGACCGTCGGCATCGTCGGCGCCGGCACCATGGGCGGGGGCATTGCCATCAATCTCGCCCAGCACGGGTTTCGCGTGCTGCTGACCGACGCCCGGCCGGAGACTGCGCCGGCGGCGGTGGCGGCCGCCGCCAAATTCTACGAGCGTGCCGTCGAGAAGGGCCGCATGACCGCCGCGGACGCCGCCGAGGCTGCCGCTCGTCTGACCGTGGTCGACGGGCTGGCCGGCCTCGCCCCTGCCGATCTGGTGATCGAGGCGGTGTTCGAGAATTTCGACCTCAAGGCGCGGCTGTTGGCCGAGCTGTCGCCGCTCCTGAGCGGCGACGCGCTGGTCGCGACCAACACCAGCTGCCTGCGGGTCGGCGACCTCGCGCGCCATCTGGTGCGGCCCGAGCGGTTTCTGGGCCTGCATTATTTCAGCCCGGCGGCGGTCAATCCGATCGTCGAGGTGGTCGAGGGTGCTGCCACCGACCCTGCGGCGATCGAGGCGGCGCTGGCGTTCTGCCGGGCCAGCGGCAAGCAGCCGTTGCGCTGCCGCGATTCCTATGGGTTCGCGATCAATCGCTTTTTCTGCCCCTACACCAACGAGGCGGCCCGCGCGCTCGATGCGGGGCTGGGGGCGACCGGCGAGATCGATGCCGTGGCGCGTGACGTGCTGGGGGTCGCCGCCGGGCCGTTCGCGGTGATGAACCTGATCAAGCCGCGCATCAACCTGCATGCCATCCGCAACCTCGCCCCGCTGGGTCCGTACTACGCGCCGGCCGCGGCGATGATCGCCGCCGGCGAGGCCGACCGGCCGTTCGCGATCGCGCCGGCCGAGCTGCCGCCGCCCGAGCGGGCGCGGGCCATCGCCGACCGCCTGCTGCTCGGCTGCTGCCTGCCGGTGCTGCAGGCGCTGGACGAGGAAATCGCGGCGCCGGCGGCGTTCGACCAGGGCGCGCGCGAGGCGCTGAAATTCGGCGTCGGCCCATGCGCACTCATGGACCGGCTCGGTCCGGCGGAGGTCGCCCGCCTGGTCGAGCCGGCCCTGGCCGCGTTCGGCCTCCCGCCGCCGGCGGCGCTGACCCGGATCGGCCGCCTGCAAAGCGAACAGTGACCAGGCAGATTCCACATTGGTTGAGTGCAGATTACGCATGGCAGAAATGCTGCGTCGCAACAGGAAATGGGTTGCGGCGGCACCCCCGGACGCCTACTTATTGTGCACCGCACAACCCTCGGGGATGAACCAAGATGACCAAGACCGTCCTGCCGACCATGCCGAAGTTCGACGTCGAAGCGCTCGTCACGCTGCACAAGGCGAATGTCGAGACCTTCGTCGCCGCCCAGAAGATCCTGTTCGACCTCGCCCAGACCGTGGCCAAGAAGCAGGTCGAGTACGTCAAGGAATTGATGGCGAAGACCGAGGCCATGTTCAAGGGCTTCGACGCCAAGAAGCAGCCGGCGGTCTATGCCGACGAGATGAAGGCCGCCGTCGAGAAGGCGATGGCCGAGGTCAAGGAGACCGTCGACCTGGGGATCAAGGCCCAGGGCGAGGTGGTCGACCTGTTCGTCAAGCGCGCCACCGCGAACTTCGAGGAGATCAAGGCCGTCGCCGCCTGAGCGGCAGCCGCCTGATCCTTCGCGCATCGTTGCGAGGCCCCGGAAGGCGACTTCCGGGGCCTTGTTCGTTGGTCTGGCCGCAGAAACATTGCCCGGCCGCCGCCGCTGCGTTTAGCTAGCGCTCCCGCCGCTCCAGGAGACCCGCATGACCGACAAGGACGCGCCGCACGACACGCTGCCCAGCGCGCGTGAGGATGCGGCGCGGGTGCGGGAGGTGCCGGCGACGCCGCAGACCCTGGCGCCGAGCTACCGCCTGGCTTTCGCCGACACCGAGTTCCTGCTGCGCGAGGAGCTGCGTCCAGTCCGTCTGCAGCTCGAGCTGCTCAAGCCCGAGCTCGAGCTCCTGGCCCGCGGCATCGAGTTCGACCATCGTCACCTTCGGCAGTGCCCGCATCGTCGAGCCAGCCGCGGCTCGCGCGCGCCGCGAGGCGGCCGAGGCGCGCAGCGCCGCCGCGCCCGGCGATGCGGCGCTGGCACGGGAAGCCAAGGCCGCGGCCAATCTCGAGCGGCTGGCCCGCAACTACGAGGAGGCCCGCCGCTTCGCACGCCTGGTCTCGACGCCGCGCGACCCCGATGGCCAGCAGCGCTACGTCATCGTCACCGGCGGCGGCCCCGGCATCATGGAGGCTTCCAATCGCGGCGCCGCCGAGGCCGGGGCGATCAGCATCGGCCACAACATCGTCCTGCCGCACGAGCAGGCGCCCAATCCCTGGATCACGCCCGAGCTCTGCTTCCAGTTCCACTACTTTGCCCTGCGCAAGATGCACCTGCTGACGCGCGCCAAGGCGCTGGTCGTGTTCCCGGGCGGCTTCGGCACGCTGGACGAGCTGTTCGAGACGCTGTGCCTGATCCAGACCGGCAAGTCGAAGCCGATGCCGGTGCTGCTGTTCGACCAGTCCTACTGGCGCCGCGTCGTCAACTTCGAGGCGCTGGTCGACGAGGGCGTGGTCGACGCCCGGGATCTCGGCCTGTTCAGCTTCGTCGAGACCGCTGAGCAGGCCTGGGCCGCGATCGAGCGGCACTATGCGCTGGCTGTCCCCGCGGCGCCGGCCGGCGCCTGAGCCCGAACCATGCCGGTCGGCCCAGCTACGGCTGCCATGAGCGAGCTGCTGTACTGGCTGGACCTGTTCGGTGTCGCCGTGTTCGCGGTCAGCGGCGCGCTCGAGGCCGCGCGCAAGCAACTCGACATCGTGGGCTTCCTGTTCGTGGCGGCCGTGACCGGGATCGGCGGCGGCACGCTGCGCGACATCCTGCTCGACCGGCCCGTGTTCTGGCTGCATGAGCCGGTGTATCTTTGGGTGACCAGCGGCGCCGCCCTGGTGACGTTCCTCGTCGCGCCGTACATCCAGCGCCGCGCCACGCCGTTGCTATGGGCCGATGCGGTGGGCCTTGCCGTGTTCAGCGTGCTGGGCGCCCAGCACGCGCTCGACGCCGGGGTCGGCCCGGCGGTGGCCGTGCTGCTGGGCGGCATGACGGCCACCTTCGGCGGCCTGATCCGCGACGTGGTCTGCACCGAGACCCCGCTGATCCTCAAGCGCGAGGTCTACGCCACGGCGGCCGCCGCCGGTGCTACGGCCGTGGTCGTCGGCGAGGCTGTGGGTGTGGCCACGCCGCTGGCGGCGACGGCCGGGCTCGCCATCGCGTTCGCCATCCGCGCCGTGGGGCTGATCTACGGCCTGTCTCTGCCGGTCTACCGTCCGCGCGAGGCGCGCCCGCGCTAGCGCAGGCAGACTTCAAGCTCGACCGAGGCTGGTTGCGCCTTCCGCCTGTGATCGCTCGACTGTGATGTCGGCGCGCGCGGGAGGCTCCGACATCCAGGATCCGGCGACTGCATTGCGCGGCGGCTTTCCGGAAGACAGCGCCGATCCGCTCAGTTAGAGTTCCAGCGTCGCAACCAACCAGCGATACGGGAGAGCTGTCATGGGCCTGTTGTTCGCCGCACTTCTCATGGGATTGCCTCTGGCCTTCGCCGTATGGGATTCCAAGCGCGCCTAGGCGCTGGGAGTCCCGACCCTAGACCGCCGCCACCGGCAGATCGGCGCTGAAGCGGCAGCCGGTTTGCTCGCGTTTGGCGACATAGAGGGCTAGGTCGGCTCGGGCGAGAAGCTCGGCCGCGGTGTTGCCGTCGCCGGGGAAGAAGGCGACGCCGATGCTGACGTCGACCGATGCTATGGCGTCCGGCAAGGCAATCGGCGCGCGCAGCGCGGCGCCTAGCCGCCGCGCGAGTCGGACGACCGGAGCCGGTCCGTTGAGTTCGCCGGCCAGCACGGCGAATTCGTCGCCCCCTAGACGGGCCACCAGATCGCTACGGCGGATGGTACGGCGCAGGCGGCCAGCGATTTCGATCAGGGCGGCATCACCGGCCGGGTGACCGTAGCGGTCGTTGATGGCCTTGAATCCGTCCAGATCGAGCGCCAGTACCGCCAGGGGCAAGCCGGTGCGCTCCGAGCGGGCCAGCGCCTGATCCAAGGCCTCGCCCAGCCCGCGCCGGTTCGGGAGGCCGGTCAACGGGTCGTGCAGCGCGAGATGGGCCAGCTGCAGCTCGGCTTCCTTGCGCGCGGTGATGTCGGCCGAGACGCCGACCAGCTGCAGGACCCGTCCGTCGGACCCGCGCTCGGCGACCTGGGCGTGTTCCTCCAGCCAGACGTAGCTGCCGTCACGCCGCCGCATCCGGTACTCGATGCGCGTCTGCGTCTGTGTCTGCCCGCCGCGACGCGAGCGCGCGAACAGGCTCCGGAAGCGTGCGCGGTCGCGCGGGTGAACGAGTTCGACGACCTCGGCTGCGGCGAGGTCGGAGCGCTCTCCGGCCCAGCCAAGGCGCGCGCTACAGATCGCATCATAGTGGATCCGATCGGTCGCAAGATCATATTCCCAGACGCCAAGATCGCCGGCCTCCAGCGCCAGCCGCAGCCGCTGCTCGCTGGCCCGCAGATGCAACTCGGCGTGCTTGCGCTGGTCGATGTCGATCGTAGTCCCGACCATGCGCAGCGGGCGCCCGGCCGGGTCGCGGTCGGCGACGCGGCCGAAATTGAGCACCCAGATCCAGTCACCGTCGCCGGTCAGGCGTCGGGCCTCGACGCGGTAGGCGTCGCTCTCGCCGCGCACCACCGACGCGATGGCCTCGCGCACCCGTGCCCGGTCTTCCGGGTGGTAGGTGCCGGCGGAGCGCTCAAGATCCAGCGCATAGCCGCCCGACGGCAGTCGCAGCAACTGCTCGAGGGCACGGTCGACCGTAATTCCGCCGGTGTCGAAGCGCAGTTCCCAGACCCCCTGGCGGCCGGCCTCGAGCGCCAGTGTAAGCCGACGTTCGCTCTCGGCCAGCTTGCGCTCGGCCAATTTGCGGGCGGTGATATCGCGCCCGACCGACAGATAGCTCGTTACCCGGCCCTGATCGTCGAAGAAGGCGCGGTCGATCCATTCCTGCCAACGTTCGTCGCCCGGGCCGGCAGCAATGTAATGGTCATAGCCGGATGCCGGCAGCGCGGGCGACAGTGCCGCAACGTTGCGCTGGATCTGGGCCATCTCATGGGGCGGGGTGATGTCGTTGAGGTTGGCGCCAATGAGCTCATTCAGCGCGCGCCCGCATTGCCTCGCGAACGCCTCGTTGCAGTAGACGATGGTGCCATCCGGCCGCCAGCGCGAAAGCATCTCGCTCTGCGTGTCCAGCACCTCCAGCGCCAGCGCGCCGATCTCATCGTGACCGAGCCCGGACAGGCTCGAACTCCAGCAGAGCAAAGCCGTCCGGGGCGGCCAGAAAGGTCACCAACAAGCGGCGCCGCCGAGCGGTCACGGGAAGCCGACGGATGACCGCGCGGTACGGCAGCGCAGATGGCCCGAGCCTGGTGTCGATCGGCGCCTCGGGCAGTATCTGGAGCATGGCTGCCACCGCCGCGCGTGGCAGGAGCGTCTCGGCACTCTGGCCGCGTATAAGTGACTGGTCGCTGCCCACCGCCGCCGCCAGCAGGGTGTTGGCGTGCTCCACCAGGAGCACGCCGCTCCGACTGCCGCTCAGGATGGCCGCGGGCACACCGACAGCTTCGACGAAATCACCCAGCATTTGGCGAGGCTCGGACGTTGCTTCCTTCGCCTCTCATAGTCACTCGACGCGAGGCCGCCGGCAACTTACCACACCATGCATATAAGCTGGGGTGAAGATCGAATGTCGACCCGTTCCAGCGCCCTCTCGGACCGGGCCGACCGCGATCAGGCGGCTCGGCCGACGCCAAGGCTGGCGTCGAGGCTGGCCCGCACCTGCGGCGGGATGCGCAGCCGTGTGGCCAGCTGGCCGAGATAGTTCTGTTCCGCGGGGGTATCGACCTTGATCGCCATCACCGAGGCCGCGTATACTGCGGCAGCAGTGTCAGGCGAGTTGACGCCAGCGACCAGCCCGTCGAGATCGAGCGGGCGGCGCATCTCGGCCAGCACGAAGTCCTTGGTCTCCTGACCTGCGCCGGCCTCGTCGAGCTTGCCCAGGATGTTGTTCATCTCGGTGCCGTCGATCTGGCCGTCGGCCTTGGCAGCGTTGATCATTGCCCGGAGCAGCAGTTCGGCGCGGGCGTCGCCCGTCAGTTCCTCGACCGAAGCATCCTGATAGCCACTAGCCGAAGCCGACGGCTCAGCCAGGCCGGGCTGTGCGGGATCACCACCGCCCATGCCCTTCTGCAGGGCCGACATCGCGATCTGGCCGAGCACCGCCATCGCGGCGCCCCCGAGCGCTCCCTTGGCTGGCGAGCCCCGGACGCCGCCGAGCAGCGCGCCGGCCAACGCACCGAGACCGCCGACCGCCAACGGGTTGCCGGCCTGCACCTCGCGCTTGGCGTCGCCCGCCGCCTGCTGCGCGCTGCCGAGCACACCGCCAGCCGTCTGCTGCGCGTTGCCGAGCATACCGCTCAATATCGAGCCGAGGTCACTCCCGCCCTGGCCGCCAGCGCCACCGAGGCTGCTCAGGATCGACGACAGTCCGCCGCCGCCCTGCTGCTGCCCGCCAGCGGCCTGGCCCATGCGCTGCGTGGCGGATGGCGCCAAGCCCGATTCGAGCAAGGTCCCGAGCACACTCTTGAAGTCGATCATAGATCCCTCCCAGCCTGGCAGCCGCGGATGTTGCGACCTACCCTCGCGTCACCGATACCACCGGCGCCGGGCGATCTAGCCGACGACGCGCTCGATCGCCGCGTTCACCTGTGCGGATTTCTCCATATGAACGAGGTGACCGGCCTGATCAAGGATGGTCACGGGAACCGATGCCGGCAGCGCCTCGGCGTGGGCCACCGGCAGGATTCGGTCCTCGCGGCCCCAGATCACCTGCAGCGGAACCCTGATCTCGCCGAGCCGTCCCTTAAGCTGGAGGCTCTGCCGGCCGCCGGCGAAGCTGGCGCCCGCGATCTTGGTCAGCGCTGCTTCGACGCCATCCAACCGCTTGTACTTGAGCACGTCCTCGACCATGTCGCCGGTGACCAGCGCCGGATCGAAGACGAGCATCTCCATGACCGACTTCAGCTTCCGCGCGCGACCAGTGCTGATGAATCCCTCGATATACTCCATCGAGATTTCCGGACCGAGCCCGCCAGTGGCGAGCGCGGTGACCGACGCCACGCGCTCGGGATGGTCGAGCGCCAAAGCGAGGCTAACAGCACCGCCCAGCGAATGGCCGACCAAATGCGCCTTGGGGATGTCAAGCGCGGCCATCAGGTCGTTGACCGATGCCGCCAGGGTCGCGACATCGCCGGCGCCGGGCTCCTTGCTCGATCCCCCATGGCCGGGCAGGTCGACGGCATAGGTGGTGTGGTTCTCCGCCAGGGCCGGCTGGTTGAACAGCCAGTTGTTGAGATCGCCACCGAAGCCATGGATGAAGATCACCGGCACGCCGTCCGCGTCGCCGAGCTTGAGATAGCGCAGCCGCCGCCCGCCTGCTTCGACCTGCGACGGCTCGGGCGCACTCGCCGCCGCCTCCGCCGCCGAGGCGGCGAAGTTCTCCTGGAAGGCGGTCACGAAGGTGTCGATCTCCGGATCGGAGATCGATGCATCCGCAACGACGGCCAGAAGGGCGCCGACCCCCACCGTCTCACCCCCGCCGACGAGGATGCGCCGGACCGGGCCGGACACCGGGCTCTCGAAGGCGTTGGCGATCTTCGAGGTCTCGATGTCGGCGATTTCCTGGCCCTTGGTCACCTCCTGGCCTTCGGCGACATGCCACGCGGCCAGCATGCCCTCCTGCATCGCCAGGCCCCATTTGGGCATGACGATGGTCTGGATCTCCGCCATCAGTGACCCTTCCCCATGACGGCGCGCACGGCCGCCTCGATCTTGTCCGGGGTCGGGACGTAGAGGTCCTCGAGCGCCGGCGAGAAGGGGACCGGAGAATGCGGCGACGTCACCAGCTGCGGCCCGGCCTTGAGCTTGCCCCACAGATTGGAGGTCACCAGCGCCGAGATGTCGGTCGCCATGTTGCAGCGCGGATGCGCCTCGTCGACGATCACGACGCGGCCGGTCTCCTCGACCGTCTCCAGGATCGTCTCGGTGTCGAGCGGCGAGGTGGTGCGGGGATCGACCACCGTGCAGGAGATGCTCTGCTTGCTCAGCTTGTCCGCGACCTGATTGGCGAAATTCACCATCCGCCCAAACGCGACGATGGTGACGTCCTTGCCTTCGCGGGTGACATTGGCCTGGCCGAAGGGGATGGCATAGGCCTCGTCAGGGACTTCGACCTCCTCGTCGTACATGGCCTTGTGCTCGAAGAAGATGACCGGATCGTCGTCGCGGATCGACTGAATCAGCAGGCCCTTGGCCTCGTAGGCGTTGCTGGGCAGCGCCACTTTCAGGCCCGGGATGTGTGTGAACAGGGGATAGAGGCACTGGCTGTGCTGCGAGGCGGCCCGGAAGCCGGCGCCGTACATGGTGCGGATCACGACCGGCGTGACCGCCTTGCCGCCGAACATGTACTTGAACTTGGCGGCCTGGTTGAAGATCTGGTCGAAACAGACCCCCATGAAGTCGACGAACATCAGCTCGGCCACCGGCCGCAGGCCGGTCGCGGCGGCACCTACGGCGGCACCGATGAAGCTGCTCTCTGAGATCGGCGTGTCCAACACCCGCTCGCGGCCGAACTGAGCCGTCAGGCCCTTAGTGACGCCCATCACGCCGCCCCAGGCATCGTCCTCGCCGGGCGCACCCATGCCGCCGGAGATGTCCTCGCCCATGATGACGACGCGGTGGTCGCGCTCCATCTCCTGACGGAGGGCCTCGCTGATCGCTTGGCGGTAGCTTTTCTTGGCCATCGAACGGATCCTCAGTAAGTCACGTAGACGTCGGTGAGCAGGTCCTTCTCGGTCGGCATCGGCGCTGCCTTGGCCTCGACCGTGACCTGATCGATATGCGACTTGACCTCCTCGTCGATGCGATCGAGGTCCGCCGGCTCGAGCAAGGCCGCCTCGACCACGCGCTGGCGGAAGATGACCAGCGGATCCTTGGTCGCACGCAGCTTTGCGACCTCGTCCGCGCCGCGATAGGTCATCGCATCGCCTTCGAAATGCCCGAAATAGCGGTTGAGCTTGACGTGAACCAAGCTCGGCCCGCCGCCGGCCCGCGCACGGTCGATCACCTCACGGGCGACCTCGTAGACGGCGAAGAAGTCGTGACCGTCGACTTCGATGCCCGGCATGCCGAATCCCGCCGCCCGACCGAGCTGGCTGCCGCCGACCGACCAGCTCGACGAGGTGGCCTCGGCGTAGCCATTGTCCTCGACGACGAAGATCGCCGGCAGGTTCCAGACTTTGGCGAGGTTGTAGGATTCCAAGGTGGTGCCCTGGTTGGAGGCGCCGTCGCCGACGAAGGCGATGGCGACGCCACCGGTCTTGAGGGTCTTGGCGGTGAGTGCTGCGCCACAGATCAGCGGCGGACCGCCGCCGACGATGCCGTTGGCACCCATCATCCCCTTCTCGAGGTCGGCGATATGCATCGAGCCGCCCTTGCCGCCGCACAGACCTTCCTTGCGGCCGAAGATCTCGTGCATCATCCCACGGGTGTCGCAGCCCTTGGCGATGCAGTGGCCGTGGCCGCGATGGGTGCTGGCGATCCGGTCGACATCGGTCAGGTGCATGCAGAAGCCGACGCCCGAGGCTTCCTCGCCGGCATAGAGATGCACGAAGCCCGGGATATTGCCGGCCGAGAACTCGTCGTGAACCCGCTCCTCGAAGTCGCGGATCGTGCGCATATCATGGTAGGCTTTGAGCAGATCTTCACGGCTCAGTTGCACGTCAGTCTCCCTGTCCCTAACGGATTCATTCTAGCACGCGCGGGTGCCGCCTACTCAGAAGTAGGCCAGCCCTGTATCCACGGAAAACAGATGCCACCGCGACCTGTCGAAGGTCAGCCAGCATTCCTCCCCTCGGCCCCCGGCGAAGTCAGGCTTCGTCTTGACCAGCACCTTCTTGTCGCCCAGCGCGCAGTCGACGAGCATGTCGCCGCCCAGGGGCTCGGTCACGAGAATGTTCGCTTTCACTGCGCCGTCAACCCCCGCGGGGACGATCGCGATCTCGGCCGGGCGCATCGCCAGCCGGACCTTGCGCGCCTGGTCCGCGTGGCCGTTCAATCGGGCACGCTGCTCGGCGGAAACGGGAATGGCGAAGGCCGGGTGGACGACGTGCAACTGTGAGCCGCGCTCCTCGAGCACGCAGTCGAGGAAGTTCATCGGCGGCTCGCCCACGAAACCCGCCACCCACTCGTTGACCGGGTGGTCGTAGATCTCGCGCGGCGTTCCGAACTGCTGCAGCACACCGTCGTGCATGACCGCGATCCGGTCCGCCATCGACAGTGCCTCGAGCTGGTCGTGGGTCACGTAGACCATGGTGGTGCCCAGCTCGCGCTGCATGATCTTGAGCTCGCCGCGCATGTGGGCCCGCAGCTTCGCGTCCAGGTGGGCGATCGGCTCGTCGAACAAAAACAGCTTGGGCTCGCGCACGATCGCCCGACCGATCGCGGTGCGCTGTTTCTGGCCGCCTGACAGCTCGCCCGGCTTGCGATCCAGGAGCCGATCGATCTCAAGCATCTCCGCGGCCTTCGCGACCTTGCGTTTGATCGTCTCGGCATCCATGCCGCGCAGGCGCAACGGGTTGGCCATGTTCTCGAATACGGTCTTGTGCGGGTAGAGCGCGTAGTTCTCGAACACCATCGCGATGTCGCGGTCCTTTGGCGGCAGGTCGTTGACCCGCTGGCCGCCGAAGCTGATGTCGCCGGCCGAGATGTGCTCGAGCCCGGCCAGCATCCGCAAGGTCGAGGATTTGCCGCAGCCCGAAGGCCCGAGGATCGCCATGAACTCGCCATCGTGGCAGTCGAGGTTCAGGTCCTTCACGGCTGCGGTCTTGCCGTAATACTTCCACACGCTGGCGATGTTGACGGCAGCCACGACTCTATTCCCTCACCGCGCCCATGGTCAGCCCGGTCACGAGATAGCGCCGGATCAGGAGGCCCAGGAGCATCATCGGCAGCGTGGTGACGACGCCGGCCGCCATGATGCTGCCCCATTGGATGTTCTGCGGCTGGACCAGCTCCTTGGTCGCGACCGGCAGGGTCTTCGCACCGCCCGAGCCGATGATCGAGGCGAACAGGAAGTCGTTCCAGGCGAACAGGATGCACAGAACCAGAAACGCGCCGATGCCGGGCGCCACCAGCGGCAGGATCCCGCGGAACGCCTGCAATCGGGTGCAGCCGTCGCACATCGCGGCCTCCTCGATCGCGTACGGCACGTTGTCGAAGAAGCCCTTGAGGATCCAGATCGCGAACGGGAGGTTGAAGGTCGTGTAGGCGAGGATCAGCCCCGGCAGCGTGCCGACCAGGCCGGCCGAGCGGAAAATGGCGTAAAGCGGCACCATGACCGCCACCACCGGAGCCATGCGGGTCGAGATGATCCAGAAGAACAGGTCCTTCTTGCCGCGAAAATCGGTCCGCGAGAGCGCATAGGCGCACAGCGAGCCGAGGACCACGGAGATCAGGGCCGACCCGAGCGACGCCGCGATGCTGTTCAGCAGATAGGTGGAGAAGTTCAGGTTCGCGAAGAGGTTGTGGTAATGTTTGACGGTCGGGCTGAAGTCGAAGAACAGCGTTACACCCGCCCAGTCGCCTACGGCCGGCAGCTTGAACGCCTCCAGCAGATCCTTGAACGACGACACGAACATGATGAAGATCGGCAGCAGCGTCCACAGCAAATAGAAGACGAGGAACACGGCCACCGCCGCGCTACCGACCCGCCGCAGCGGCGAGCGATACTGGACCATGTCCATCGAGGCCATGATCTATTCCGCCTGTGTGTGGGAGCGGCTGGCCGGGTTGTCGAATACCCGAACCAGCAGCATGCCGAGGATGATCGTGACCGCCAGGAGCGTCAGGGCGATCGCAGCGCCGCGGCCCAGCTTGAAGAACTGAAACGAGACGTCGAACAGATAGGTCGGCAGGATCTTGGTCGCGTCCGCCGGCCCACCTCCGGTCAACACCAGGATGGCATCGATGAAGCGGAAATTGTCCATGAAGCGCAGCAGGATCGCGATCAGCAGGAAGGGGTAGAGATTGGGCAGGGTGATGGCGAAGAAGTTGCGGATCTCACCGGCGCCATCGACCATGTTGGCCTCGAGCTGATCGCGCGGCACGCGCTTCAGCCCGGCCAGCGTGATCAGTACGATCAGAGGCGTCCATTGCCAGACGTCGACGATGACGATGCCCAGCATGGCCGTCGATGGATCGCCCAGGATCGACTTGGCACCAAGCAGTCCCAGGCTCTGCATCAGCCAGTGGTACCAGCCGAAGGTCGAATTGTAGAGGTAGTACCAGACGAGACCGGCAACCACCGGAGCCATCATCATCGGCATGAGGAAGATCGTGACCAGGGTCTTCTCGAAGCGCGACCGGTTGAGGATGACCGCCAGCGCCACACCGAGCCCGACTTCGGCCACCATGCACATGGCGCTATACTTGACGAGCAGGAACCAGCCATCGGTGAATTTGGCGTCGCGGGCGAGGCGGGTCCAATTCTTGAAGTCGTTCCACTGATCACCCGTGGCACCGACGTCGACATCGTGCAGGCTCATCCAAATGAGCCAGAAGAAGGGATAGATGGTGATGCAGGCCAACACGATGATCGCCGGCAGCATCATGTAGAGATAGTCGCGGCGCAACGGCAGCTGGTTGATGTGCGGTGGCACGTACGAAATCACGCGCGCACCATCACGCATCTCGCGCGGAACGGGCACGCCGGTTTCCACCGACGTGCCGCCACGTGTCGTGACCACTCCGGTGAGCGCGTCTACAGCCATGCCGATCGCACGCGTCTCAGAGGTCGTGGAGGTCGTCGACCTGCGAGCGGATCGCCTCGCAGGCTTCCGCCGGCTTGGTCTCTCCGCTGACGCAGCGCTGTGACTCGGTGGCCACGATCTTGTGGTACTCGTTCGCTTCCGGAATTTTTGGTCCCAGCACGAAGTTCGGGTCGCGGATGCCGAAGTCGTAGACGACGTCGAAGGTCAGCGCATTGGGCATGGTGGTTGGCCGTTTGCGCGCCGCCTCGACGTCCGGCATTGCCAGCACCGACTTGCGGGTCGGCGTGCCACCCAACTTCTTGAGCACGTCGTACTGGGTTCCGCGCGAGGTCGCCCAGATCGAGAAGATGTAGGCCGCGCGCTTCAGGTCTTCCGAGGCGCTGGCGTTGATGCCGATGCCGCCGATGCCGCAGTTGGTGCCGTTGACCACCTCGCCGCCATTGACGGTCCAGGATGCCTCACCCTTGGGGCAAGGCGCGTAGGCCGTCTTGCCGCCGGCCGCGCGCGAGGTGGTCGGGTCCTCGATCGAGGCCGCGAACTCATGATACTGCACCTGCATCGCGATCTTGCCGGCCTGATAGACCGTGTTCAGCTCGAGGGTGCCGTTGGCCAAATTGTCCGGGTGGCAGACGTCGGCCTGCTCCTTGAACTTCTCCATGATCAGCACCGACTGCGGATCGCCCCATTTGGTCGGCCCCGGCGTCTTCGAGCCCAGCTTGTCGTCGATGTCGAATTCGGTCCAGCGGCCGTGCGCGAACATCATGCGCTGGATGTCGAGCTGCGTCGTCCAGGCGAACGAACCCTGGTGCTGGCCATAGCCATACGGGATGTCGTCGCGCCCGCCCTCGCGCACCTTCTTGAAGAAGGCGGCGAATTCGTTGAGATGCTTCCAGGTTGTGTCCTTGGTGAACTCCATCCGGTAGCCATGGTCGGCCTCGAAGTCCTTCGAGAGTTGCTCGAAGAGATCCTGGCGATAGAAGGTGCAGGCGACCGCGGCGTCGTAGGGGAAGGCGACGATGCGGCCGGGCTCGTAGTAGACGCCGCAGGCGGTGAGGAAGTTCTCGAACCAGGCGTCCTCGCCCATGCCGTCCGGGTCCTGCGGCAGGGTATCGTCACCGGTGTACTTGGTCAGGTCCACGTAAAAGTCGGCGAACGGTGCACCGATCGGCTTGTCCTGCACATAGTTGAGCTGGAAGTCCGCCTTGCCACCGCGCAGATCGATGCCGATCTTCTGCTGCACCACCGGCAGATCGTCGGTGAGAATTTCAACCTCGATGCCGGTGAGGTCATAGAACGTCTTCAGGTTGTCGCGGATGGCAAAGGATGGCGGCGTGTTCTCGCTCATGAACACGAGCTTGGAACCGCTAAGCTGCTTCCATTTGGCGTCGTCCGACGAGGCCGCGTAGGCGGGTCGTCGCGTTATCACGGAATTCAGACCGACCGCGATCGAGCCGGCGCCCAGGGCGGTTGCCGCCCCGCCGCCCAGCTCCAGAAAGCGCCGCCGACCGATCCGACGATAGACGGCATTCTTCGGGACGTGAAACATCGCCGACCTCCCTGATGAGGCCTCGGTCGATGCCGGGCCTCGTTATGACGCTCACACGATCATCATGGCGTTAGATCGTTTTTTGGCCGCTGCGGGGTGGGTGTCAAGGCATCGTTTGCAAGCGGCCGACTCGTTTCGGCGCAGAGCTTCCCTGCGATCCCGCGCCATGCCGCGGCACGTGCGCCGCCGTCAGCCCAGGAACCCTGCGATCAGCGCGTTGAACCTGACCGGGTTCTCCATGAACATGAAATGCTGGCCGCCTTCGTCGGCGTCGAACAGCTCGACCTGCGAACCGGCGATCTGCTCGTGGATCCAGACCTGCGACTGCCACGACACGAAGCTCGCCTTGCCGCCGACGACGAGCGTCCGCCAGCGCACCCCTGGGATCACGTCGCGCCAGTCCTGGGTCGAGTGGTTGTAGAGCAAGGCCGCGGCGTGGGCGCGCGGCATCTGGAGATTGAGCTCGACCACCTCCGCGAGTTGGTCGCGTTGGTAGGCGGCGGTGAACATGCCGCCGACCATCGTGGTCGTGGCCTCCGTGCCCTGCGGGCCGGCCAGGGCCTCGATCGTCGTCGGCAGGGTCGTGTGATCGAAGATCGTGCCGGCGAGCAGCCGCTCTTCTGCCGTCCAGGACGGCATCGCGGTGATCGCGGGCATCTGATCGATGAAGATGGTGCTGCCGATCCGGTGCGCGCCGAACAGGTCCCAATAGCACCATAGCACGGAGCTGCCCATCGAGTGCCCGGCCACCGCGGCGTCCTCGAGGCCGAGCGTGTCGAGCACGTCTTTCAGGTCCTGCGCCAGCCGCTGGATCTTGTAGCCGTGCGCCGGCTTCTCCGACTGCCCGTGACCGCGATGGTCGTAGGCGATCACACGATAGCGGTCGGCGAGGCCCTCGATCTGGGCCGCGAACTGCTGGGCGGTCTGCGACCAGCCCGGCACTAGGACGAGTGGACGGCCGCTGCCTTTCTCGATCAGGGCCAGCCGGACGCCGTCATTGGTCGTGACATGGTTCAAGGTCTAGCCTCCCGGATTTATGATTGTGGCCGCACGGCTCGTTGCGACGCCGGAGCGAGTCGAGCGGCAGCGTGCAGCCCATCTGCGGTAGACGATCGGCGCCGGCAGCACCATCGCTATCGCGATGCGCCAGCTTGGATCTAAACCGGCAAGTTCCTCGTTCCGCCTGCGTCCTTTGGAACGGACCGAAGGGTGGCCTCGATCACCCGCCACCGCTCCAGCTTCTGCGCGAATCTCGTGCCGGCGTTGGCGGGGCTGGTCGACGGCAGCCGACACATTGACGGTGCCGCTGCGCCGAGGCTGGGGAGCACATGGCGGAGGAAGGCCTGCTCGGCCTTGGCGCCATTGAAAAACACGCTCGCGATTCCCGGGTGCGCGTCGAGGAAGGCCGCGAAATCGTTCGCCTGCTCGTCCCGGATCGCCGAGTCCAGGCTGCCGCTGCGGGCGCACGAGCGCAGCACGTCCCACAGCGCCACCCGCGCCCCCGTGAGCGTGCGCAGCCGCACCGAATAGGCGAGCTCCGGCCCCGCCCCAACCAATGTGCCCATGATCGGCCAGAAGGCGTTACGGGGATGGGCGTAGTATTCGCCCGCGCGCAGCGAGGCCTCGCCCGGCATGCTGCCGAGGATCAGCACCCGCGCGCCCGGAGCGGCCACGGGCGGGAAACCGACGGCTGGCGGGTTTGGCATGGGGAGCGTGTCGCACCTTCGTGTCCGGGCTGCCAGGGCTGCCGGGTCAGCTCACTGCCGGCCGACTTGGTTACGGTCGTGGGGTCGCGAGATCGGCGATGTAGTAGCGATTCTTCACGACCAGCCCGACCGCCTTGAAGGCCGAGCCCGATCAATCCTGACGCTTGACGCTGAGACGCGCCGCCGCCTCGCGTGCGGCAGGCTCCAGCCCGAGGGCGCCCGCGTCCAACACGGCCTGGAGCTGCTTGCGCATGCGCGGGTCCCAAAACTTCGCGATGTGGTTGGCGGTGGCCGCCTCGGGGTCCGTGGAGGCCCGAAAGGCAACCGCGATCTGGTTGGCCATTTTGATGATCGCCTGATGCGGATCTGCATGGCCCGTCGTTTCAGTAGCGCTCATCGCTGCCCGATTCGTTCCGGCCTGGAGTAGACGGTGAAGTGGTCGCCGCGCGCGAATGCCACCAGCGTAACGCCTGCGTCCTCGGCAAGCGCGATCGCAAGGCTGGTCGGTGCCGAGATCGCGACCACCGTCGAGAAGCCGGCGGTAGCGGCCTTCTGGATCATCTCGGTGCTGCAGCGGCTGGTCAGCAGTAGGATCGACTGCCCGATGTCGAGGCCCGCGCGCGTCGCAGCACCGATCAGCTTATCCAGCGCATTGTGCCGACCGACATCTTCGCGCGTCAGCAGGATTTCACCCGCGAGCGAGGCCATGGCGGCGGCGTGCACCGAGCCGGTCTGGCGGTGGGTCGCCTGTGCGTCGGGGAGTCTGCGGAGCGCGGCCCTGATCGCGTCGGGCTGCACCTTCGGCCCGGACGATGCCTTCGGCAGTGGCCGGATGGCCATGTCGAGGCTGATGATCCCACATAGGCCGCAGGCGGTGCCGCCGACCATGCTGCGGCGCCGCTCATCCAGTGCTGCCGCACGCGCCGCCGGAATCTCCAGCCGCACCTCCATCCCGAGGACCATGTCGAGCGCCTCGACCGAGGTGATCTCGGTGGCACTGCCGACAATGCCCTCAGCGATGGCGAAGCCGACGCCCATGTCCTCGAGATCGTCAGGGGTGGACATCATCACGGCATAGCTGACGCCGTTGAAGACGAGCGCCACCGGGCATTCCGCGGCCACCGTCTCGACCTTGGCGAGCGGCTCGTTGCCGCTGCTCCAGCGTGTGGCGGATAGCGTCGTCGCCGGCGTACGTGTCGCGCGTGCAGCCACGCCCGTCCGCTCCGTGCCCGCTGCGCGCCGCCTGGCCGTCATTCCGCTGGCGCTACGGTCTCGACGCGGCGCGAGGCCTGCTGGAAGCTGCCATAGTCCTCCTGCCACTGGGACAGATGGTTGGTCAGCCGCACCTCGACCGCGGTCACCTTGTATTCGGGGCAGTTGGTCGCCCAGTCCGAATTGTCGGTGGTGATCACGTTCGTGCCGGTCAGCGGATGGTGGAAGGTCGTGTAGACGACCCCCGGCGGAATCCGATCCGAGATACGCGCTCGCAGCGTGGTCTCGCCGGCACGGCTGGCCAGCGCAATCCAGTCGCCATCGCGGATGCCGCGATTTTCGGCGTCGTGGGCGTGGATCTCGAGCACGTCCTCCTGATGCCACACGACATTGTCCGTGCGCCGCGTCTGCGCGCCGACATTGTATTGCGACAGGATGCGGCCGGTAGTGAGCAGCAACGGGAAACGCGGCCCGGTGCGCTCGTCGGTCGGGACGTAGGGCGTGACGGTGAACTTGCCCGGACCGCGGGCAAAGCCGCCCTCGTGCATGATCGGCGTGCCCAGGGGGGCGGCCGTGTTGCAGGGCCACTGGATCGAGCCCAGCTCCTCGAGCCGGTCGTAGCTGACCCCGGCGAAGGTCGGCGTCAGGCGGGCGATCTCGTCCATGATCTCGGACGGGTGCTCATAATGCATGGGATAACCCATGGCGGTCGAGAGCTCGGCCACGGCCTGCCACTCGTGCTTGCCGCCCATGGGCGGCATCGCCATCCGCACCCGGCTGATCCGGCGTTCCGCGTTGGTGAAGGTCCCATCCTTCTCCAGGAACGACGCGCCGGGGAAGAAGACGTGAGCGTAATTCGCGGTCTCGTTCAGGAACAGGTCCTGGATCACCACGCATTCCATCGCGGCCAGGGCCGCCGTGACATGCTGCGTGTTAGGGTCGGACTGGGCGATGTCCTCGCCTTGGATGAACAGGCCCATGAAGCTGCCGTCGATCGCCGAGTCGAGCATGTTGGGAATACGCAGGCCGGGCTCGGCATCGACCGGCCGGCCCCAGGCGGCCTCGAAAAGTGCGCGGGTGGCATCGTCGCCGACATGGCGGTAGCCCGACAGCTCGTGCGGGAACGAGCCCATGTCGCACGCACCCTGGACATTGTTCTGGCCGCGCAACGGGTTCACGCCCACGCCGCGGCGGCCGATATTGCCGGTCGCCATGGCGAGGTTGGCCATGGCCATGACCGCGGTCGAGCCTTGGCTGTGCTCCGTGACGCCGAGACCGTAATAGATCGCGGCCCGTCCGCCGGTGGCGTAGAGCCGTGCTGCTGCGCGCATTTGCGCCGCCGGTACGCCGGTCATGGCCTCTACGGCTTCCGGCGCGTTTTCCGGCTGCAGGATGAAGGTGCGCCAAGCCGCGAACTCTGCGGCGTTGCAGTGTGCTGCGACATAGGCCTCGTCGATCAGGCCCTCGGTCGCGATCACGTGCGCCAGCGCATTCATCACCGCGACGTTGGTGCCGGGGCGCAGCTGCAGGTGATGGTTGGCCGCAACGTGGGGCATGCGGACGAGATCGATCTGGCGCGGGTCAATGACGATCAGCTTCGCACCCTCGCGCAGGCGGCGCTTCATGCGCGACGCGAACACCGGATGACCGTCGGTCGGGTTGGCGCCGATCACGAGGATCACGTCGCATTCGTCGACCGAATCGAAATCCTGCGTGCCGGCCGAGGTGCCGAACGCCGTCCCCAGACCGTAGCCCGTCGGCGAGTGGCAGACGCGGGCGCAGGTGTCGACATTGTTGTTGCCGAACGCGGCGCGGATCAGCTTCTGGATGACGAACACTTCCTCGTTGGTGCAACGGGAGGAGGTGATGCCGCCGATCGAGCCGCGGCCGTATTTGGCCTGGACGCGCTGCAACCCCTCGGCCGCCTGCCTGATCGCCTCGTCCCACGACACGACCCGCCACGGCTCGTGGATCGAATCCCGGACCATCGGCTTGGTCATCCGGTCTTTGTGGGTCGCGTAGCCCCACGCGAAGCGGCCCTTGACGCAGGAATGGCCGTGATTGGCCTTGCCGTCCTTGTGCGGCGTCATCCGCACAACCCGGTTGCCCTGCAGCTCGGCCTTGAACGAGCAGCCGACGCCGCAATAGGCGCACGTGGTGATCACGCTCCGCTCCGGCTGGCCATGCGCCATGACCGACTTCTCAACCAGGGTCGCCGTCGGGCAGGCCTGTACGCAGGCGCCGCACGACACGCACTCGGAGTCCAGGAAGTCCTCGTCCATGCCGGCCGACACGTGGCTGTCGAACCCGCGCCCGCCAATGGTCAGCGCGAAGGTGCCCTGAACCTCCTCGCAGGCGCGCACGCAGCGCGAGCAGGCGATACATTTGGACGGGTCGAACGCGAAATAGGGGTTCGAGAGGTCCTTGGCCTGGTGGATGTGGTTCTCGCCGTCGTAGCCGTAGCGCACCTCGCGCAGGCCGACCGCACCGGCCATGTCCTGCAGCTCGCAATCGCCATTGGCGGCGCAAGTCAGGCAGTCCAGCGGGTGGTCGGAGATGTAGAGCTCCATCACCCCGCGGCGCAGCTTGGCCAAGCGGTCGTTCTGCGTCGTCACCCGCATGCCTGCTTCCACTGGGGTGGTGCAGGAAGCGGGCGTGCCGCGGCGACCCTGGATCTCGACCATGCACAGCCGGCAGGAGCCGAACGGCTCGAGACTGTCGGTGGCGCACAGCTTCGGCACCGCCACGCCGGCCTCGGTCGCCGCGCGCATCACCGACGTGCCGGCCGCCACGGTGACCGATTTGCCGTCGATCTCGAGCGTGACGGTAGCCTCGGCCGTGCGGGCCGGCGTGCCGAAGTCGATCACGGTGGCCATATCAGAACGCTCCTTCAACGACGGCCGGGACACGGGTCATTCGGCGGCGATCATGGCCGCAGGCCCGTGGTCGAAATCTTCCGGGAAGTGATCGATCGCCGAGAGCACCGGCATCGGCGTCAGGCCGCCCAGGGCACAGAGCGAGCCGTCGCGCATGACCTCGGCGAGGTCGCGGATCAGATCGAGATTACCGACGACGTTCTCACCGCGGCGAATCTTGGCGATGGTCTCGGCACCGCGGGTCGACCCGATCCGGCACGGCGTGCACTTGCCGCAGCTCTCGATCGCGCAGAACTCGAACGCGAACTCGGCCTGCTCCGCCATGTCGACCGTGTCGTCGAACACGACCACGCCGCCATGACCGATCATGCCCTCGTGCTTGATGAACTCCTCGTAGTCCAACGGCACATCGAGCAGCGTCGCCGGCCAATAGGCACCGAGCGGGCCACCAACCTGCACTGCGCGGATCGGCCGCCCGGTCGCGGTGCCGCCACCGAAGCCCTCGATCAGGTCGCGAAGCGTCAGGCCGAAGGCACGTTCGACCAGGCCCCCTTGCTTGATATTGCCAGCGAGCTGGAACGGAAGGGTGCCGCGTGACCTCCCCGCGCCAAAATCGCGATAGTGCTCGCCGCCCTCGGCCAGGATGACGGGAATGGTCGCCAGCGAAATCAGGTTGTTGATGACGGTCGGTTGCCCGAACAGCCCCTCGATCGCGGGCAGTGGCGGCTTGAATCGCACCTGACCGCGGCGGCCTTCAAGGCTTTCCAGCAGCGAGGTCTCCTCGCCGCAGATGTAGGCACCAGCACCCAGTCGGGCTTCCATGTCGAAGGCCTGGTTGCTGCCCAGCAGGTGCTGGCCCAAGAGGCCGTGTGCCCGTGCGATCTCGATGGCGCGCACCATGGCGCGAAACGCGTGCGGATATTCCGAGCGGATGTAGACGTAGCCCTTGGTAGCGCCGGTCGCGATGCCGGCGATCGCCATGCCCTCGATCAGAACGAACGGATCGCCCTCCATCAGCATCCGGTCGGCGAAGGTGCCGCTGTCGCCCTCGTCCGCGTTGCAGACCACGTATTTCTGCGCGGCGGTGGTCGCCGCCACCGTCCGCCACTTGATCCCGGTTGGGAAGCCTGCGCCGCCGCGGCCGCGCAGGCCCGAGGTCACCACCTCCTCGACGATGGCCGACGGCGCCATCAGCAGCGCCTTGCGCAGGCCCTTCAGCCCGCCATGCGCCTCGTAATCATCGAACGAGAACGGATCGACGATGCCGCAACGGGCGAAGGTGAGGCGTTGCTGTTCCTTCAGGTAGGCAATCTCATCGACCAGACCGAGGGCGAGCGGATGGCCAGTGGCATGGTCGCGCGCCGGATCGGCGAGCCCGGCGTCGAACAGGCCCGAGACATCACCCGCGGCGACCCGGCCAAAACCCCGCCGGCCGGTCGCGGTTGCGATCTCGACCAGCGGCTCCAGCCAGAACAGGCCACGGCTGCCGTTGCGCACCAGCGTGAGCTCGATTCCGCGGCGCGACGCCTCCGCTGCGATCGCATCGGCCACTTCGGCTGCACCGACCGACAGGGCCGCAGCATCGCCGGGGACGAAGATGCGCACAGCGGGGCTCATCGTCCGATTCCGGCGAGGATCGACCGCATGCGGATCTGGTCGACACGGCCGTGCAACTCGCCGTCGACCAGGACGGCGGGGGAGAGCGCGCAATTGCCGAGGCAGTAGACGGTCTCCAGCGTCACCTCGCCGTCCGCCGTCGTTGCGCCCGGATCGATGCCAAGTGCCGCCTGCAGATCGGCTGCCAGCCGTCGCCCACCCATCGACTGGCATGCCTCGGCGCCGCAGACCTTCACGACATGACGTCCGGCCGGCGCGCGGCGGAAATCATGATAGAAGGTCACGACACCGTGGACCTCGGCGCGGCTGAGATTCAGCACATCCGCGACCACCGGCACCGCCGCTTCAGCGACGTGGCCGAACCGGTCGTTGATCGCATGCAGGATGGGGATCAGCGGACCTTCGATCGACGCGAGGTCGGCCGCGATCGCCCGGACGGCATCGGCATCGAACGCTGCCTGAGCCGTCACTTCGCCTCCGTGGCCCTTCACCATGAACCGACTCCCAACCCTAGACGTATCAGCCCGACTGCCGGCGCACGCCAACGTCCGATCGTCCATACGGAATCGACGAGCCTATTTCTGGGCCGGCTGGGAATTTCTGTCCAATGCGTAGTTTTGATTCCGCGATTGCTTCGCTCAATCGCACAGCGCGCGCGAGCTGCAGTGCTCGGCGCACGCGTCGGCGAAGGTCCGCCAAGTGGCGACCTCACGGATCCAGTTCGACGTCCCAGTAGAGATAGTCCCGCCAGCTCTGATGCAGGTAGTTTGGCGGGAAGGTGCGGCCGTTCAGTCGCAGCTGATGCGAGCTCGGTATCACCGGCTTCGCCACCGGCTGCATGCCGCATTCGTGCGGCAGCCGGTTGCTCTTCTTCAAGTTGCAGCGGGTGCAGGCGGTGACGATGTTGCTCCACGCCGTCTTACCGCCTCGCGAGCGCGGAATCACGTGGTCGAAGGTCAGCTCCTGCGCGGCGTGCGGGCGTCGGCAATACTGGCAGGCGAAGCGGTCGCGCAGGAACACGTTGAACCGCGTGAAGGGCGGCCGGCGATCCTGTGGGATGTACTGCTTGAGCGCCACGACGCTGGGCAGCCGGAACTCGAAGCCGGGCGAACGGATCACCCGGTCGTAATTGCTCACCACCGCCACGCGGTCGAGGAAGATCGCCTTGACCGCATCCTGCCAGCCCCACAGCGACAGGGGGTAGTAAGACAGAGGCTGGTAGTCGGCGTTGAGGACCAGGGCCGGAAACGCCGAGAGTGGCATCATGGCGTCCGGCCCGCGCATCAGGGACTCGGACTTAGTAGGTCGAAGCGCTCGATGCGCGGCATGACGGGTTCCTCACGGCAAGCGGCCGATCCGTTCCAACGAATTCCAATTCTCAGCTAGCCCAATCCGGTGACCCTTTCAAGGCAGAGGCCGTGACACCCGAACGCATCGCCTTGGCGCGGGGGCGGCGGCGTGCGATTTGAGCCCTCATGTCCAGCGATGATCAAAGTCCGCGTTCGCCTTCCCGGCGCAAGCTCCTCACGTCGCTCGCAGCGACACCGTTGAGCGGCCTGCGCGCGCTGCCAGCCGCAGCAGCTGCGGCCCCCTGGCACCACCTGTCCGACGGAACCTTCCGCAACCCGCCGGGGAGTCCGGTGCCGGGCGGCAGGCCGGCGGACTGGCGCGCCTTCTTCTACCGCCGTCTGCTGGAGCGCGCGCCGCCGCCGCCGATACCGGCCGGGCATGTGCTGAGCACCGACGCCGCCTTGGCCGGTCTCGCTGCCGCGGACGGCGCCGACAGCATCACCTGGCTCGGGCACGCCTGCTTCCTGATCCGCCTTCAGGGCCGCACCCTGCTCACCGACCCGTATTTGACCCGCCGCGCTTCGCCGTTCGCCTGGTTCGGCCCAGAGCGGATCGCGGGGCCGGGTCTACCGCCGGAGTTGCTGCCGCCGATCGACGTGCTGCTGTTGTCGCACAACCATTACGACCATCTCGATCTGCGGGCGATCGACCGGCTCCGGGGCAAGGGCGGCACCACGGTGGTGATGCCGCTGCGGCTCACCCGCTATCTCGACACGGACCCGTTCGCGGGTGCCATGGAACTCGACTGGCTGCAGCGCGTCGAGGTCGGCGGATTGGGGATCACGGCGGTGCCGGCAATCCATTTCAGCAAGCGCGGTCTGTTCGACCGCAACGCCAGCCTATGGTGCGGCTTTCACCTTCAGGCGCAAGACCGCGCCGTCTTGTTCACCGGCGACACTGCCTACGGCCCAGTTTTCGCCGAGACGGCGCCGTTGTTGGCGCCACCCGACCTGGCCCTGGTGCCGATCGGCGCCTACGAGCCGCGCCCGTTGATGCAGGGTTCCCATTGCACGCCGGAGGAGGGAGTGCAGATTGGGCGGGACTGGGGTGCGAAGCGCCTATGCGGTATGCACTGGGGGACGATCCAGCTCACAGACGAACCGGTGTTCGAGCCCCCGGTGAGGTTCAAGGCGGCGGCGCGGCAGGCCGGTTATGGCGAGCAGGAGCTGGGCCTGGCGATCGGGGAGACGCGCCGCGGTCATGCGCGAACGTGGTGACGAGCATACACACTCGCATTTCCCTGGGCGATGTCTACACCACCGTGCGGATGCTGGCCGACCTCGCGCCGATCCCGATCGGCACCTACGAGCTCCGCGCTCCGACGTGGGGCTCGTTTGCATGCACGAGAAGCGTGCGCAGATCTGACACGAGTTGGCCGCGCCGAATTTGGCGCATGTACCAAGAACAATTTTGCACGGACGAGCCGGAGTTTGACCCGACAGCACGCTACCATGTGGAAGCCTGATACTGGAGTAGGCCGTGTCATGCCCGCTACTGTTTTACCAGTGTGCCGCCGCAGTGGAAGTCCGGATTGAGCCTGACAGTAAAGAAACGATAATTTGAGTTCCATTTGTCTTCGCTCCGATGATATTCTTTGTAAGAAAGATACAAGCTCCAATCTTTGCGGAATTGATCCACCGGTCACTAAGACCCCATATCTGAGTATTGACATCTGATCTCTTGTCTACCCCACCAGCGACCAAGTCTGACAGATAAGGATGGCCCGCTGCCACTGGCCCCGTCACAACCGAGAATTCCCAATTGAACGATGTCGGCGTCAGACAGGTCAAGTTGCTCTGAACGCGAGCGTCGGTCAGCGTCAAGTTCGTGACGGTGCAAGTCGTGCCGTCCGAAGCCTTGTAGGAGCCTGGAACGAGGCTAACCGAGGTCGGTGGGTTCACCGACGCGGTCGCGGTCACGGTCGCGCTCGTGGCGATGACGCCGGTGGCGCCCACCGTGAGCTTGATCACCACGTCGTTGTACTTGATCTTGCCGGCGCTGTCGGTCGTCGGCACGCGGAAGGCGTGGACCTCGTTTCCGAACGCGTAGGTCGCGCTCTTCTCGAGCTGCGTGGCCGGCGCGGCCATAGCCATGGCTGGCGCAAGGCCCGAGGCGAGGGCGACAAGGGATGTCGCGAGGCGGCAGCAATTGCTCATGAGACTATCCTTTTGCGATGAATGAAATCGTAAACATTGCAGGTCGGTGACAATGGCTATGCATGACCGCCCGATGAGCAAATAATTCGCTTCAGGATCTCGAGTGTCAATATAAAATGATCATTAACCATGATTAACAATTTGCTAGTACAAATGTACTAGTCGACCAATGCAACCGGTCGCGCAATCGACTGCGTGGATCCGAAATCGCGTGATCGCGTCGCCAAACGGCAGTACCTGATGCCGGGCCATCCCTACTGCCATCGACCCGTCCACGCACGCGCCGGGTTTGCGCCGCCGGGGCATGACGCCGCGGCCGTTGTCCGACCGGCCCACACAAGCTAGAATCCTTCTAGCCTATAGCGCAGAGCCGGAGATCCGCATGCTCGGTTTCACATTCCATCCGCAAAAGCGGTTCGCCGAGCTGGGCGAGCGCGAAATCCTGGCACTGGCGATCACGCTGGAGGAAGAGGACGGGCGGATCTACCGCGACTTCGCCGAGGGGCTGCGCGCGACTTACCCGGCCTCGGCCAAGGTATTCGACGAGATGGCCGAGGAGGAGAGCGGTCATCGGCGGATGCTGATCGAGCTGTTCCGCGAGCGCTTTGGCGAGCACATCCCGCTGGTTCGCCGCGAGGACGTGCGCGGCTTCGTTCGCCGCAGGCCGATCTGGCTGACCCAGCCGCTGGGCCTGGACGCCGTGCGGCGGCGCGCGGAGGAGCTCGAGCAGGAGACGGCGAACTTCTACCGCGAGGCTGCCAAGCAGGTCAGCGACGCCGGCATCCGCAAGCTCCTGGTCGATCTGGCCGAGATCGAGGCCGACCATGCGAGCACGGCGCACCGGCTCGAGGAGAGGCACCTGACCGAATCGGCGCGCATGAGCGAGGAGAAGATCGCGCATCGGGCGTTCGTGCTGCAATACGTGCAGCCGGGCCTCGCCGGCCTGATGGACGGCTCCGTCTCGACCCTGGCGCCGCTGTTCGCTGCGGCTTTCGCCACCGGCCGTAGCTGGGACGCGTTCCTGGTCGGCATGGCGGCCTCGATCGGCGCCGGGATCTCGATGGGTTTCGCCGAGGCGCTGTCCGACGACGGCACCATCACCGGTCGCGGCCACCCTTGGATGCGTGGGCTGGTCTGCGGGCTGATGACCACGCTCGGTGGGCTCGGGCACACGCTGCCATTCCTGATCCCCGACTTTCGGGTCGCGACCACGCTGGCGGTGGCGGTGGTGCTGGTCGAGCTGTGGGCGATCGCCTGGGTCCGGGCGCGCTACATGGACACGCCGTTCCTGCAGGCGGCGTTCCAGGTGGTACTGGGCGGGGTGTTGGTGTTCGTCACCGGCATCCTGATCGGCAGCGCCTGACCCTGGGCACCGGCCGATGCCGGCTGGCCCAGCCGCCCCGCCGAAGGCGGGGTTCATGCTCGTGCTCGTCGCCGCGACGGCTCTCGGCCCGTTTGCGATGCAGGTGTTCCTGCCGGCGTTGCCGGCGATCCAGGCGGATTTCGGCGTCCGTGCAGCCACGGCGCAGCTGGCGTTCAGCCTGTCCGCGCTGGCGATTGCGGTGGCGACCCTGTTCTATGGCCCCATCTCGGATCGATTCGGGCGCCGCCCGGCGCTGATCGGAGGGCTTCTGGTCTATCTGGCGGGCAGCCTGCTCTGTGCTGTTGCGTCGTCGATCACGCTGTTGATCGTCGGCCGGGTCGTTCAGGCGGCCGGCGGCTGCGCCGGGATCGTCCTGTCGCGCGCGATCGTGCGCGACCTGTACAGCCGCGACCAGTCCGCCGCGATGCTGGCCTACATCACCATGGCGATGGTGGCTGCGCCGATGATGGCGCCGGTGCTGGGCGGCTTGCTGGCCGATCTCGCCGGCTGGCGGTCCGTGTTCTTGGCCGGCATCGGCATCGGCGTGCTGATCCTCGTGGCCGTGAAGATGGCCTTGGCGGAGACATCGACACAATTCGGCCAGCGTGGCGAGACGGGCACGAAGCATAGTTTCCTGCGCCTGCTCCGCTCGGCGGCCTTCCTGGGCTACGCCCTACAAGGCGCCTTCTCGATCGCGCTGTTCTACGCCTTCCTGGCAGCGGCCCCGTATCTGATGGTCAAGGTGCTGGGGCGGCCCGCCAGCGAGTATGGGCTGATGTCGATCCTGGTGTCGGGCGCCTTTATGGTCGGCAATTTCGCGGCGGCCCGGTTTTCGACCCGGATCGGCAGCGACCGGTTGATCGTGCTCGGCAGTTGCGGTGCCTTAATGGGTGCGCTGCTGATGGGCGGCTTGCTGCTGGCCGGCTGGTGGTCGCCATGGACCCTGTTCCTGCCGACCAGCCTCGCGGCCTTCGCGCAGGGCCTGGCCCTGCCCAACAGCCAGGCCGCCTTCGTCAGCGTCGAGCCACGGGCGGCCGGCTCCGCATCGGGGCTGGGCGGCTTTCTGCAGATGGGAATTGCGGCTGCCGTGGCGCAGGTGGTGGGCTCCCTGCAGGACGGCACGCCCTGGCCGATGGCGATCGGGATGATCCTGTGCGCGGCGGCCGCGCTGGTCGCTGCCATGGTGGGGGTCTGCCAACCTCGTGGCAGGTCCTCTGGCGCGAATCGCTGACGCCTTGCGCGCAAGGCGTCTTGCCGCGGTATTCGAAACGCACAATGCTTACGCCCGGATGAACGGATGTCCACGTCCGACTGGATCCGGTCGCGGCCGTCCGTGTTCGCAAGCCGCCATCAGGGAGCCGAGGCATGGCCATCGACGCATCGTATCCACGGTCGGACCGCGCGGTCCGGCCGATGACCGGGGAGGAACGCAAGGTCATCTTCGCGTCCTCCTTGGGTACCGTCTTCGAGTGGTACGACTTCTACCTCTACGGCTCGCTGGCCGTGGTGATCGGCGCCAAGTTCTTCACCCAGTTCGACGAGACCCACCGCAACATCTTCGCGTTGCTGGCGTTCGCCGCCGGCTTCCTGGTGCGGCCGTTCGGGGCCCTGATCTTCGGGCGTCTGGGCGATCTGGTCGGGCGCAAGTACACGTTCCTGGTGACCATCGGCATCATGGGCCTCTCGACATTCATCGTCGGCCTGCTGCCGACCGCCGACAGCATCGGCCTTTTGGCACCGGTGATCCTGATCGCGCTGCGGCTGCTGCAGGGCCTGGCCCTGGGCGGCGAGTATGGCGGGGCCGCGACCTATGTCGCCGAGCACGCGCCGCACGGCCGGCGCGGCTTCTACACGAGCTGGATCCAGACCACGGCCACGCTCGGGCTGTTCCTGTCGCTGCTGGTGATTCTGTTCACCCGTACTTGGCTTGGAGAGGCCGCATTCGCCGACTGGGGCTGGCGCGTCCCGTTCCTGGTCTCGATCGTGCTGCTCGGCGTCTCGGTCTGGATCCGCCTGCAGCTGCAGGAATTGCCGGCGTTCCTGCGCATGAAGGAGGAGGGCACGCAGTCCAAGGCGCCGTTGACGGAGGCGTTCGGCCAGTGGAAGAACGCGAAGATCGCCCTGCTGGCACTGCTCGGGCTGACGGCCGGGCAGGCCGTGGTATGGTATACGGGCCAGTTCTACGCCCTGTTCTTCCTGCAGCAGACGCTCAAGGTCGACGGCTACAGCGCCAACCTGCTGATCGCGTGGTCGCTCATCTTGGGCACCGGCGGCTTCATCCTGTTCGGCTGGCTGTCGGACAAGATCGGCCGCAAGCCGATCATCCTGTTAGGCTGCCTGATCGCGGCGCTGACCTTCTTCCCGCTGTTCAAGATGCTGACGGAGCATGCGAACCCAGCACTCTATAACGCGCAGGCATCGACGACGGTGACGGTGACCGCCGATCCGGAGAACTGCTCGTTCCAGTTCAATCCGGTCGGCACGACGAAGTTCACCAATTCCTGCGACATCCTGAAGGGACTGCTCGCCCGCAACGCCGTCAATTACGACGTGACGCCGGCGCCGGCCGGGACCTTAGCCTCGGTCAAGATCGGCGACACGGTGATCGAATCATTCGATGCCGTCGCCGCCGGGGCCGACGCCAAGGCCAAGACCGAGGCGTTCACCAAGGCGGTGTCGGAGGCGCTGGCCGCGGCCGGCTATCCGAAGGCAGGTGACCCGTCGATCGTGAAGCTCGCCAACCCGTTCGACATCTTCCGCGCCCAGCCGTTCGCGATCGTGCTGATCCTGACCGTGCTGGTGATCTATGTCACCATGGTCTACGGCCCGATCGCCGCGGCCCTGGTCGAGCTGTTCCCGACTCGCATCCGCTACACCGCCATGTCGCTGCCGTACCATATCGGCAATGGCTGGTTCGGCGGGCTGCTGCCCGCGACCGCGTTTGCGATCGTGGCCCAGACCGGGAACATCTATGCAGGTCTCTGGTACCCAATCGTGGTCGCGGCGGCGACTGTGGTGATCGGGCTGTTCTTCATCCCCGAGACCAAGGACCGCGACATCTTTGCCGAGGACGCCAAATAGTCCTCTCGTAGCTCGCTTCGCCAGGGGCGTCGGGCTTAGTCCCGACGCCCTTTTTTTGTCCCTTGCCATGTAGGGAGGCCGCAAGGCTGGCGCCGTGATCCGCCGACATCACCATCGGTCGTTCCGGTCGGCCGGCCATAGTGCAATGGGGCGCGAGATCCGGGCTGAGACTGTCGCGGGTGACGGCGCCGCGGCCTCGCACCGGCAGCGCCCCGGGTGAGGGATGGGCGAAACGAAAAGGGCGCGGCCCGCAGGCCGCGCCCCCTCTTCGAGGAGCCGTAAGAGGTGTCGCTTACCGGCGACGGAGCTCGACGACGCGGTTCTTAGGCTCACGCACGTTCGGCCCGGTCGGTACCTGCAGCTGGGTGAACCCGAAGCCCTTCACAGTCAGCCGGTCACGGGACACGCCCTTGCTCTCGAGGTAGGCGGCCACGGCCTCGGCACGACGCTCGGAGAGCCCCTGGTTGTAGGCGGCGGAACCGACCGTGTCGGTGTGGCCGGAGACCAGGAAGCGCGCCGAGGTATCGGCGATCATGACGTCGGCGATCCTGTCCAGCTCGGGCTTGTACTCGTCCTTCAAAACGGACTTGCCGAAGTCGAAGAACGCGTCGGCCTCGAGCGAGGCAAGATCCGGAGCCTCCGGAACCACCGCGTCGTTGAGGATCTTCATATTCTTGTAGAAGCCGTCGCGGCAGTACGCGATGTCCTTCGGCTGAAAGTTCTCGTGCTGCTGCTCGACCCAGCAGGCGAAGTAGGTCTGGGCAAGACCGGCAGCTTCCGGCGCTAGCTGGGCGCCGTTGGCGCCCAGTGCCGACGTGAGCTGGTCGCGGGCCTGAGTCAGCTCGTCGACCTTGTCGGCGGGCTGGGGGCCGAAGTCGGTGATGCCCGCCACGGCCGGCGTCTCGCCGCGGGCAGCCAGCTCGGCGTTGCGCGCGTGGGACATCGCGGACGTGTAGTTCATCATCTCCTCTTGCTCGAACGTGGCGTGCTCGAGGTAACCGCTGCGGAGTGTCTGATGATAGGTATCAGCAGGTGTAGCGGAGCTATTGGCCTCGTCGAAGACCCGCTGAGATTCGAACGCCGAGCCGCAGCCTGCTAGCAGGCCCGCCGTAGCGAGTAAGGACAAAGTACCGAGCCGGAGTTGCATTGCTGCCCCCTTGTATGTTACACGGACGACCGATCTGGCCGCTCTAACACCCTGCCTGTGACCTGTCGATTGACGGGGAACCAAGTTCTGGATGCGAGAGGCTTTTTCCCAGTCCCGTGGTAGCCGCGACACGCCGCGACCCCGGCGACACACCCTGCGCCGCCTTCTACCGCGACTATACGACGGATTGTCGGCCGCTCACAAACTGTTAACGTATCGGTCAGGAACTCTGTCGGAGATGTCGGCATGAACGCGAGCGAACGGCTGGGCGGCTTGGGCTGGGCGTCGGTTGGCCTGCTGGTCCTGGCGGCCGTCGTCGCCGTCGTCTTCGGCTTCGCCAAGGTCTTCTATTTCGCGATCGTGTTGGCACCGTTGGCGCTGGTCGTGCTGGTCATGCTGTGCTCGGACAGGACCGAAAGCAGCACCTGAGCCGGGCGGCGATCAGCCGGCAACCAGTCCGGGCAGCAGCTCCAGCAATGTTCGCCACTCGCCTGCGGCGAGGCCGGAGCCCTCTCGGGTGACGGTCTCGCCCGCCAGACGCCGCCGGATGACCGCCAGCGCCGCTGCCGACAGCTGGGTACCGTCGACCCGATAGTC
The DNA here is from genome assembly GCA_963798145.1 of uncultured Alphaproteobacteria bacterium. Taxonomy (GTDB): domain Bacteria; phylum Pseudomonadota; class Alphaproteobacteria; order Geminicoccales; family Geminicoccaceae; genus Benzoatithermus. Next base: position 732,539 of record CAWCSG010000008.1, on the reverse strand, counting down.
CCTGAACGCGGCGGCGGTCAGTGGCACCCAGTCGGCGACGATCTTGAGCAGCACTTCGGCATAGGCTCGGATCTCATACTGCGCGTGCGGGTCGTGGCGAAGCCGGAGGAAGTGCAGCAGGTTGTGCAGGTCAACCTTCCAATACCACTGAGTGTAGGTGTTGAGCGGCAGAACCATTCGGGCGAGCTCCCGGGCGATCCCCGGCCGCTCCTCGTCGCCCAGCAGCTTCTCGTAGACGGTGAAGCTGCGGCTGCTGATGCTCCCGATCTCGCGCAGCACGCCGGCGGCGACGTCTGCGTCCAGAACCTCGTCTCGCCCCTGCATGTTGGTGGCGGACTGGGCGGCCGTGTGCTTGGCTGCGGGTCCGGGCAGGTCGAACAGCTGCTCCTGCGTGGGCTCGGCCTTACGCTGGCTCTTGACCAGCTTCAGCAGATCTTGGTCGGGAATGTAGAACTCGCGATCGAGCACGGAGTATCGGGCCGAATACTCGTTCACGTTGGCGGTCCGGTGCCGGATCCACTGCCGCGCCACGAAGATCGGCAGCTTCACATGCAGCTTCAGCTCGCACATTTCGAACGGGCTCGTGTGCCCATTGCGCATGAGGTAGTTGATCAGGCCGCGGTCGTTGCTGGTTTGTTTGGTCCCGCGCCCATACGACACGCGCGCCGCCTGCACGATCGCGGCGTCGTCGCCCATGTAGTCGATGACGCGGATGAAACCGTGGTCGAGCACCTTGAGCGGCTCGTAGAGGAGACCCTCCATGGCCGCGACCGTGGCGCGGCGCGTCGGCGCCGAACCGGCCCGAAGGCTGTCGATCTCGGCCTGCTTGTCGGCTTCCAGCGCCATGCCACCCTCCTCGCCTGCCCAGGCGCTACCTACTGGCGCGGCCGCGTGAAGTCGAGTGGTGCGCCGCCACGGTACGCAGCTCCTATCACCAGCCGGTTGCGTCTACGGCGATAGGGACTATATATGAGGGGCTGGCTTGCCAGCTATGGCGATAAACGCTGCGCGAAATAGGCGTTGCGGACCCGGGGGCGGAGCCCGGCGCCTCCACCAATCTTCATCCTGGTCAGGATGTCGTGCGGGGGCGACTTAGGATCGACGCGCGTAGTAAAGGTGTAGTTTTTGCCCGGCATGGTACCGCCGATACCGGACCAAATGACAAGTGCCAACGACAACGTTGCACTCCGGGCGGCTGCCTAAACAGTAGCTTGCTCGCGGCTCGAGGGGGCGCCGGGCAACAGAAGCCCCCTCACTTCACTCAGTGGAAACGGGCTTCGATGCGGCGGTCACGCATAGATTACGGTCGGCTGGTCGAGAGCGCCTTACGGACCGTTGTGCGCGACGTGCTGGAGCGCCTCGGCAAGGAAGGCGCGCCGTCGCCGCACCACTTCTACATCACCTTCCGCACCCGCCATCCCGGTGTGGCGATCCCGGACTTCCTGAGAGAGCGCTACCCGGTCGACATGACGATCGTGCTCCAGCACCAGTTCTGGGACCTCGAAGTGGACGAGCAGGGTTTCGCCGTCACCCTCAGTTTCAACGATCACATGCAGCGGCTCGTGATCCCGTTCACCGCGGTCAAGGTGTTTGCCGATCCGGGGGTCGAGTTCGGGTTACAGTTCACGCTCGAAGAGGATGGTGAGCTGCCTGCGGTCGAGCCGGTCAAGCTGCTTGGGGGGGCCGGCCGCGAGGCCAGCGACGACGGCGAGGAGCCGGCGGACAAGGTGCCGCCCGGCGGGGCGGAGATCGTGACCCTCGACCGCTTCCGCAAAAAGTAGCCACGACCGCGCTGCGACATCGCCTCGATTGACAGGTCGGCGCCCGCGCGCAATCAGCGCCGCTGTGCACGACATCCTGAGCGGAGCGGCGGCATGGACAGCTCGAAGAAGATTCGTGTCGAGACCGACACGTTCGGCCCGATCGAGGTCGATGCGCACCGCTATTGGGGCGCCCAAACCCAGCGCTCGCTGCAGAATTTCAAGATCGGCGGCGAGCGCATGCCGCCGCCGCTGGTCCGCGCCCTTGGCATCATCAAGCTGGCGGCCGCCCGGGTCAACGCCCGGCTGGGCGAGCTTGATGGGAAGCTCGCCGAGACCATCGGCCGTGCCGCGCAGGAGGTGATGGACGGCAAGTTGACGGACGAGTTCCCGCTTGTCGTCTGGCAGACCGGTTCCGGCACGCAGACCAACATGAACGCCAACGAGGTCATCGCCAGCCGGGGCAATGAGCTGCTCGGCGGCGAGCGTGGCGGCAAGGCTCCGATCCACCCCAACGACCACGTCAACCGCGGCCAGTCCTCCAACGACACCTTCCCGACCGCCATGCACATCGCCGCGGCCGAGCAGGCGGTGCGCGAGCTACTGCCGGCGCTCGAGCACATGCACGCGGCCCTGGTCAAGAAAGGCCACGAGTTCCAGGACATCATCAAGATCGGCCGCACGCATCTGCAGGACGCGACGCCGCTGACGCTGGGCCAGGAGTTCTCGGCCTACTCGACCCAGATCGCGTACGGGATCGAGCGCGTGAAGGCAGCGCTGCCGCGGGTCTATCTCCTGGCCCAGGGCGGCACGGCCGTCGGCACGGGGCTCAACGCCAAGAAGGGCTTCGCCGAGGCATTCGCCGCCGAGGCGGCTGCGATCACGGGCCTGCCGTTCGTGACCGCGCCCAACAAGTTCGAGGCCCTGGCCAGCAACGACGCGATGGTCGAGCTGCACGGCTCGTTCAACGTGCTGGCGACCAGTCTGATGAAGATCGCCAACGACATCCGCCTGCTCGGCTCCGGGCCGCGCTGCGGCTTCGGCGAGCTGAAGCTGCCGGAGAACGAACCCGGCAGCTCGATCATGCCGGGCAAGGTCAATCCGACGCAGTCCGAAGCGCTGACCATGGTCTGCTACCAGGTCATGGGCAACAACGTGTCGGTGACGCTGGGTGCCAGCAACGGGCACCTCGAGCTCAACGTGTTCAAGCCGCTGATCATCTTCAACGTGCTGCAGTCGATCCGACTGCTGGCCGATTCGGCGCGCAGCTTCACCGACAACTGCATCGTCGGCATCGAGGCCGATCGCGAGCGGATCGCGAAGCTGCTCAACGAGAGCCTGATGCTGGTGACCGCGCTCAACCCCAAGATCGGCTACGACAACGCCGCCAAGGTCGCAAAGAAGGCCCACAAGGAGGGCACCACGCTGAAGCAGGCGGTGCTGGCGCTGGGCCTGCTCACGGCGGATGAGTTCGACCAGTGGGTGCGGCCCGAACACATGCTCGGGCCGTCCGACTGAGCGTTACGGGCTGGGCTGGGTGTGGTCGTGCGCCATCCCCGGCGCGGCGCCGTGGGATGCCATCTTCTCCACCGCGACCTCAACGGTCACATTCCCGGCCTGCTCAAAGGTGAGGGTGAGCGGGAATTCGTCGCCCTCGACCAGGGGTTTCGCGAGCCCGATCAGCATCACGTGCAGGCCGCCCGGCGCGAACTGGGCCTGACCGCCGGGCGGCAGATCGACGCCCTGGACCGGTCGCATCGAGGCCACGCCCTGCGCGTCGACTGCAGAGGTGTGCATCTCAACCGAGCGCGCGATGTCGCTGCTGACGCCGATCAGACGGTCCGTGGCCGTGCCGGTATTGTCGAGCCCGAAATAGGCGGCGCCGTTGCCCTTCGCCGCAGGCCGTGCCCATGGATGCTCGACCGTGATCGAGCCGGCCTTGAACTCGTGGGTGTCGGCTGGGCCGCCGAGCAGAAGCATGGCCGCGGTCGCCAGTAGGACGGTTCGCATCTGTATTCTCCGGGTTGAGCGAGGGTGGGTCATGGCACGTTTAGCTCGCCTTCGAAGGTGAGTTTGGTGAAGTCGTCGATCAACAGGCCGAGCCGGAACGTCCAGACCCCCGCTCGCGGCAGGACGATGCCCCGTGCCACGACCACACCCGGCACCGGAAGGGACGCAGTACGGTGCTCGGGCTCGATGCCGGCCTTCGGCATCGCCCAGTCCACCGACGCCTCGCGCGCCAGCCGCGGTGCTCCGTCGCGATCGGTGACCCAGGCCTCCAGCCGGTTGGCGCCGGCTCGACCGGGAATTAGGGTGAGCACGGCTTGGCCATCTGAGCCGGAGGCGATGACCGTGATGCCATCGGACGCCGCGGCTGCGGCGGCTGCCAGCGCGCGTGGCGGTGGGCTGAGCGGGAAGGTCGCGGTCACCGCCAGCACGGCCATCCCCAATATCATGTCGGCCGCGAGGGTGAGGCGGAGGCGGCGCGCGGCTTCCGTGCTCCCATCGGCCAGCGCCGGCGTCAGGACCAGGCGGTTCAACGCCGCGAGCGCGAGCAGCCCCGCCACCAGAGCCAGCTTGCCGAACAGCCGCCAGCCATAGGGCGTCCTCGTCAGCGCGCCCAAGTCGCCACCGAGCTGGATCCACGCGAGGGTGCTGCCCGCCGCGACGAGCACGGCCACGGCCACCAAGGCCACCACCGAAAAGCGTTGCAGCACCCGGCAGGCCTCGGCGGGCTCCAGCCTCAGGCTCCACAGGAGCGGTGGCAGAGAGGCCAGCCAAAACGCGGCGCAGAGCACATGCAGACCGAGCGCCGGACCGGTCAGCCAACGCGGCGGGGCGGTGGCGGCGTGACCCGTCAGCGCAAAGGACAGGCTGACCAGTACGGCCCCGACCAGCGGCGCCCAGACTGGGAGGCGTGGGCCGAGCGCGATTCCGGCCAGCCCCAAGGCGGCAATCGCCGAGGCGCCGCCCAGCGAGGTAGCCCCCGCGAGCAGCCAGGGTTGGCTGGAAAGAAGTGCGCCAGCTGGCAGCCCCGCCAGATCCAACCCTCCAACGCCTAGACGCAGCAGCAGGGCCGCGATCCCGGCGCCTGCCAAGGCGGCGGCGAGCCCGGACGCGCGTGCGGCGAGGGGTGGCGGTGGTCGGACCGCCGCACCGAACAGGGTGAGGCCCGCGGCGCCAAGCGCCGTGAGGTAGAGCAGCCAGCGGGCTCCCGCAGCCGCCCAGGCCGTCCAGTCGGTCACTCCATCGTCGACGTCCCCGGCGGGCGCGGCGCCAACGCCGAAGCGGAGCGTGGCGCCGACCGCATGGGCGTCGAGCGAGGTGACGCGGTAGCTCAGGAGATATGCGCCGCGTGGCAGCGGCGCCGACGGACGCAGGATGATCGTGTCGCCGTGCGGCTCGACGGCGACCTGCGGCACCTCGACCGCCGCAGCATCGAGCAGGCGGATCCGTACCGGCGAAACCGGCTCGCTGAAGTGCAGCCGAAGCTCCGCCGGCGCCGTGTCGATCCGCTCCCCATCGGCAGGCGACGCTTCGAGGAGGACGGCATGGGCCAAGGCTCCGCCGCCGGGCAGGGCGAGCAGGCACAGGCAGAGCAGGCAGATGCGTGCGATATGGCCCATGAAGTGCTCCGGGCGGCGGCCAGGCCGCCGCCCGGTCCGGTCATTCGCCGCCGGTGCCGGCCGAGATCTTCACCCCCGGTGCCGGCGTCTCGTAGTCGTCGTCGCTCTTGCCGGCTGCCGGAATCTCGATCCAGCGTTCCACGGCTCCGTCCGCGCACTCCTGCACCACCGGGAAGTAGACGATCGTGCCGACCGGGAAGTCGGTCAGGCGCGCCCGGAACACGAACTCGTCGTACCACTCGTCTGGAAGGCTGCCGCCGGTCCATGCGATCTCGGTCACGCCCTCGGTGACCGGCGTGCCGTAATAGTCGTAGCTCGCAGCATACGTACCTTTCTTGGTAGCGAGCTGCCAGCCGGGCTTGGGCATCGGCTTTGCGACGATCACGCCTTCCGGGATCTTCACCCGGATCGCGACCGTGGGCTTGCCCTCGCAGCCGTGCGGTAGGCGCAGGACGGCCTTGTAGGTGCTGTTCGCCGGCGCTTCCTCGGTCTCGAGGGTCACATGGGCGATTGCGCCCCCTATGCTTGCGAGCGTGAGCAGTCCGGCGCCGAAAAGCGTCAATGGAATACGCGTCATGTTGGATCTCTCCCGAGATTCCTGAGCTGCAGCCGTCGTTCTGGCGAGAAGCGGTCAGGAGAGGATCGGGGGTCCGCGTGGCGGCAGGGGCGTACAGGCAGCCGGTCGCAGCGCCAGGACGTCGGGCTCTTCAACGCTGGCTGGGCGGGACCAGAACCCTGTGATCGGCACCGCCGGCAGCGACAGGCCGATCGGCTTCAGATGCTTGCCGCAGACCGCAGGGCAGCCCGTGCAGTCGTGTACCGCATGATGGCCCGGTTCATCGTTGTCGATCGGGTGGCCCGCGCGATCGAGAGCCACGTGTTTCACGCCGTCGACGGTGCACAGCTCGACGATCAAGTTCTCGGGTGTGGCGGCGCGGGCGGCAACAGCATCGATAACCGGCGCCGCGATCGAAAGCAGGAACAGCATGACCAGCCAGCGCGCCACCGCTACGCTGCCGCGTGGCGATCGTCGGTGCTGCTGGAGTGCCCTGGCTCGTCGGTTCATCGCAGCGCCAGCTTGACCGAAAAAGGCAGGATCTGTCCAGCTGCGCCAATCGAGGTCGGAGCGATCAGCGGCAACCGCTCGACGGTACCCATGCGCGGGTTGTCGGCCACCAGCCGCAGCGATCATGTCCGTGCTATAGGTGCTGGGTGAGCGCTGGGCATTCCGGTTCGTGCGGACGCCGGCGGTCGCGTCGATCAACCGAGGAGATAGGCTTGGAGGACGATCCGGTCATGCTCGATGAGCATCGGGGCATGGCGGCGCGCAAGGCGACCGAGATCCGCCGTCGGCTTGGCGAGGTGAAGACGCAGCAGACGGCCCTGCGCCGGCGCGAGGAGGAGCTGGAGCGGTTCCTGCTCGCGGAGCCGTCCGTCACCTGGGAGGATGCGGCCGAGAAGGCGCGCTACCTGATCAGCCTGTTCGCCGCCACGGCGGGTGGGCGCGATCCGCGCCGGCGCAAGATCATCGCCGGCGTGCTCGCCGATTTCGCCCGCCTGTCGGGCCGGCCCGACGAGCCCGGCGCCAACGATTGAGACCGGCGCCGTCGTCTGGGTGCGACGGCCTGCAGTCGGCCAGGCGGGCCCACGAACCGCTGCTCGTCGTTGCCAGCAGTGATGTTCCCATCCAGGATCCAGGCCAAAAGGTCGAGCCGTAGTCGAACGCTCGCGGCGGCTTCGGCGAAGGTGAGCACGCCGTTGGTGACGTCGAACGGTCCGCCCAAGTCGAGCTTTGGGGATGCCAGGGCGAGGCCCGGTAGCAGACCGCCGCGCAGGGCGAGCTCACCAGCCCCGTCCAGGCTGGCGACAATATCCGCAATGCTACGTCCTTGACCCACCAGCTCGGCTGCGAGGTCGACCTCGCCGGTGAGTTGGCTGCCCGGCGCCACAGCCGCGACGATGTCCTTGACGTGCCCATTCGCCAGCCGGAGATCGGTGCCGAGCACGGCATGACCGGCGACATGCTCCAGCGTCACGGTCCCCGATACGATCCCGCCCGCCAAGGGCAGCGCCAGTCCACTCAGGGCAAGGCGCCCGCGATCGAGCGCGGCCCGTCCGACGATACCGGGCAGGTCGTGACCAGCATGGCGGAGCCGTGCCACGTCCACCGTCAGCCCGAGATCGAGCGCATCCAGCCATTGCCAGTCCAAGGGCCGGGTTGGCCAGCTCCCGGGCCACAACCAGGGTCGGCCGGGCGGAAATGCCAGCGGCAAGGCTGCGGTGTCGTAAAGGGCGGCCAGCAGCGCCGTGTCCAGCGATGTGGCGCGCAGTTCGCCGTCGAGGCGTCGGCGCGGGCCGTCGGTGTCGAGCTTGGCTCGGCCGGACAGCTCGCCGTCGCCGATGGCGCCGCGTAGCGATAACTCATAGGGTCCGTTGCCGCGGCTGATCTCGACACCCAGTTCGAGCGGACCCAGGCCCGGGCGGTCGGGCGGTGCGGGCCAGCCGAGAGCCGTCAGCAGCTCGCCGGTTTCCAGGGCGGTCGCGTTGGCCGCCAGGGTGACAGCTAAGCCGTCAGGCGGTCCGCCAAGCGTGCCCTTCAACGAAGCCGTGGCCCCCGTGGCCTGCAGGCGCAAGTCGAGTTCTGCGCCGGCTGCACTGCTGCCCTTGGCCGTGCCGGAGAGCCGCAGGGGAGCCAGGCGCTGCAGCTCCGGCGGCGGCTCCATCCGCAGCAGCCGTAGAATCGGCTTTGGCTGTGCCACCTCGACGGTGCCGGTGAGATCGTAGCTGGCGTCGGCGAGGTCGACGGCACCGCTCGCCAGCAGGCTGGCCGCGCCGAGGTCGCCCACCCGCGCCTCCTCGATCGCAACCTTGCCGTTCTGCAAACCCAGCCGCAGCCGCAGATCCTGACCGCGCAGGGCGTCGTAGCTGAGGCGGTCGACCGCGAGATCGAACGTGCCGTCGATGGCGGCCAGCCGCTCCCGCCACACCTGACGCGCCGCATCATCCGGCACTGTGGGTGCATAGAGCGCCGCGTTGACGCGATCCAGCTTAAGGGCGAGGTCGAGGCGTGGGCGCTCACCCGCGACGAACACGGCCGAACCGCGCGCCTGCGACGAGTCCAGCCGCGCACGCAGCTCATTCATGGTCACCCGGTCAAAGCCCAATGAGGCGGCTGCGGTGAGATCCAGGCTGGTGAGCCCACCGGGTGGCAGATCGGTGGCGTCGAGCCCGAGCCACAGCAGCAGCGGACGCAGCTCGCCGGACTGTATGGACAATGAGCCACCGACGCGCGCCCCGTCGCTGGCCGGCCCAGTGCCGTCCCAGGTGAGCGCGGTATCGCCCGGCAGCGTGGCACTCAGTTGGCGCAGGTCCAGCCGGCCACGCGACGCCAGCGCCACCTCGGCGCGCAGCCGGCGGATCTGCCCGTCACGCCAGGCGATCGTGGTGGCGCCCAGCTTGAGCCGACCGGTCACTTCCCCGCCTGTCGTGACGAGCGGGCCGAGGGCGCGAAGTTCCGCGATCAGCTCGGGCGTGGCAACCAGTTCGGTGCCGTCGAGCGTCAGGTCGAAATGCGGCTGAGGGACGAGATCGAGAGCAAATGCGCCCCGCAGCGCACCGCCCCCGAGGGCGAGCTCCATCTCGTCGAGCCGCGCTGAGCCCGGCGCCAGGGTGAGATCGGCCTGCAGGTCGAATGGTGGCGCACCCCGCTCGAGATGCAGCGCGCGTGTCAGCCACAACGGCAGCGGCGCCTTCAACGTCGCCACCCGCAGCCGGCCGGCCAGCCGCGACCCATCCGCTTCGGGCCGCAGATTTCCCTGCAGGTCGAGGGTCGCGGGGGCCTCACCGGCGCCGCTCGCCAGCGCGACTTTCAGGGCGACCGGCGCCCCAGATCGCAGCGGCTCGCCAGCGAGTTCCAGGCGCAACGGCTCGCCCTCGACGGCAGCCGTTCCTTCCATCCGAAAGCCGTTGGCGCCCTCGCGCGTTGCCGCGAGGTCCAGGGCGTCGATCGAGCTCGGCCACTCCGCCCCTTCGGCCGTCGGGATACTGACCGAGCCGTCGATGATGTCGAGCCGGCGCACCGCGGCGAGGTCGCCGCCATCCAGCGCCCGCAGCGCCTCATCGGCAAAATCCGTCGGCAGGGTCGCCAGCGACAGCCGGGGTCGCACGAGCTGCAACCTCCGGGGCTCCAGCCGACCAGCAAGCAGCGACAAAGGCGCGATTTCGATGTCGATCCGGTCGGCCTCAAAGCGCGTGCTCGTCGCTGTCGCGGTGCGGTCACCGAGGACGACGCGCTCGATGCTGATCCTTGGCAGGGGCAGCAGCTCCAGACGCACGGCACCCTGGAACCTGCCCTCGGCCACCCCAGCGGTGCGCAGCAGCCGAACCAGCTCGCTCCGCAGCACGTCCGCGTCGACCAGCCGAGGCCAGGCCACCAGGAAGGCGACGATACCGGCAGCCAGGAGGCCTGCTAGGATGAGAAGGCTGCGCACGCCCCGATTATTCCGCCCGCCGACCCCCGATCGGGCCGCCCGCCGACCGTAGACCTAGGTGCGGAGCACCGGAATAGCGCCGGTAGGGCTGCAATCACGATCTGGACGCCGGTGTCCCGACGCGGTCACGCTCTCGGGTGGGCGCGCGCATAGAGTGTGACGAGGCGGCGGTCGTCGACCTCGGTGTATCCCTGCGTGGTCGACAGGCTGGCGTGACCGAGCAGCTCTTGGATCGCGCGCAGATCGGCGCCGCCGCCAAGCAGGTGGGTCGCGAAGCTGTGGCGTAGCGCGTGCGGGGTCGCGGTCTCGGGCAGGCCGAGCGTCACCCGCAGCTGCCGGACCTGCTTTTGCACCACCGCCTGCTGCAGCCGCCGGCCGCGCGCGCCTTTGAACAAGGGCTCGTCGGGCAGCGGCGGAATCGGGCAGGACGCCAGATAGGCCGCGATGGCGTCGGCCACGACCGGCAGGATCGGCACCAGCCGCTCCTTGTTGCCCTTGCCGTGGACCCTCAGGCCGCGCAGCGATCGCGGGTCGGTGCCGATATCGCGGCGGTTCAGCGCCAGCGCCTCGCCGATGCGCAGGCCACCACCGTAGAGTAGCATCAGCAGGGCGGTGTCACGGAAGCCCAGCCATGGCTCGCGCGCCTCCATCCGGGCGCTGGTGATCAGGTCGCGCGCGTCCTCCTCGGCGAGCGGCCGCGGCAGGCGGTGCGGCAGGCGCGGCGTGCGCATCGCCTGCAGAGCCGGGTTGTGCACGCCGTGGCGGCGGTCGACGAAGCGGAACAGGCTGCGCACGGCGGCGATGGCGCGCGCGGTCGAGGTGCGAGCATAGTCCTCGCCGTGGCGCCAGGCGAGCCAGGCGCGCAGGTCGGCCAAGCGCAGGGCGGCGAGGTCGGCGAGCGACACCTCGCCGCCGCGATGGCCGGCCATGAAGCGGACGAAGGCGGCCACATCCTCGCGGTAGCCCTGCTCGGTGCGCATTGCCAGCCGGCGCTCGCTGCGCAGCCACACGAGCCAGCCGTCGACGACGGCGGCGAGATCGGCGGTGGCGTGGAGCAGCACGGGCGATCCTGCGGCTGACGTTGCGCGCGCGATGATGCTATCAGCCCACCTCCTGTCAACGTCCGGCCCGACCGCCATCCGCATGCCCGGCACCATCGTGCCCGTCCTGGTGCCCGTCCCGCTCGACGGGCCGTTCGACTACCGGCTGGCCGAGGGGCCGGCACCGGTGGCGGGGACCTTTGTCGAGGTTCCGTTCGCCGGCCGCCAGCTGATCGGCGTTGTTTGGGACGAGCCGGCCGGCAGGTCGCTGCCCGAGCATCGGTTGAAGCCGCTGGGCGCCGTTCTCGATGCGCCGCCGATGCCGCCCGTGATCCGGGCGCTGATCCGGCATGTCGCACGTGAGACGCTGGCGCCGCAGGGGGCGGTGCTCAAGCTGGCGCAGAGCGTGCCTGCCGCGCTGGAGCCATGGCCGATCAGGCTCGCCTATCGCCGTGGGCCCGATGCCGCGCCCGGTCGGGTAAGCCGGCAGCGTGTCGCCGTGCTCGCGGCGCTGCCGGGCGATACCGCGCTGCTGGCCCCGGCTCTGGCCAAGGCGGCGGGCGTCGGTGCAGGGGTGGTGCCAAGCGATGGCCAGGGATGGCTGCTCGCGACCGTGCCACTGGTCGATCGCCCGTCCTGGCCCCGGCCCGATCCCGACCGGTCGGGGGTCGAACTCACCGCTGCACAGCGCACGGCCGCCGATGCCTTGTGCGGGCTGGTCGCGGCAGGTGGCGGTCAGGTGGCGCTCCTCGATGGCGTGCCGGGCGCCGGCAAGACCGAGGTCTATTTCGAGGCGGTCGCCGCGGCGCTGCGCGCGGGGCGCCGCGTGCTGGTGCTGCTGCCGGAAATCGCGCTGTCGGCCCAGTGGCTCGCCCGCTTCGAGCGCCGCTTCGGGACCGCCCCGGCGGCCTGGCACTCGGCCTTGACCGGAGCCCAGCGCCGCAAGACCTGGCGGCTGATCGCCGAGGGGGGGATCGACGTCGTGGTCGGCGCGCGCTCGGCGCTGTTCCTGCCGCTGACCGATCTCGGCCTGATCGTCGTCGACGAGGAGCATGACGGCAGTTTCAAGCAGGAGGAGGGCGTCCATTACCACGCCCGCGACATGGCGCTGGCGCGCGCCCGGCTGGAGGACTGTGCCGTCGTGCTGGCCTCGGCTACGCCAGCGCTCGAGACCGCGGTCGCCGCAGGCTGCGTCGCGGGTGGGCCACCGGCACGAGAAGGCTGGCACCGGGTGGCGCTGCCGGCCCGCCACGGCGGGGCCTCCATGCCCGAGGTCCGGCTGGTCGACCTGCGCCGCGAGCGGCCGCCGCGCGGCGGCTTCCTGTCGCCGCCGCTGCGCGAGGCGCTGACCCGCAACCTCGCCGCCGGGGCGCAGTCGCTACTGTTCTTGAACCGACGCGGTTACGCGCCGCTCACCCTGTGCCGAGCCTGCGGTCACCGGCTCGCCTGCCCGAACTGCTCGGCTTGGCTGGTGTCGCACCGGCTGCGCGGGCGGCTCCAGTGCCACCATTGCGGCTATGCGATGCCGACGCCCGAACACTGCCCGAGCTGCGGGGCCGTGGGCCTGCTCACGGCCTCCGGCCCCGGTGTCGAGCGCTTGGCGGACGAGTTGGCCGAACTGCTGCCGAAGGCACGCGTCGCCGTGATGACCAGCGACACGACCGCGGACGCCACCGCGGCTGCCGCGATCGTGCATGCCATGGAGACTCACGCCATCGACGTGCTGCTCGGCACGCAGATCATCGCGAAGGGGCATCACTTCCCCGACCTCACGCTGGTGGGTGTGGTCGATGCCGATCTCGGCTTGGGCGGCGGCGATCTGCGCGCCGCCGAGCGCACGTTTCAGCTCCTATACCAAGTGGCCGGCCGCGCAGGCCGCGAGGCGCGTCCCGGCCGGGTGCTGATCCAGACCCACCTGCCCGAGCATCCGGTGATGCAGGCGCTGGCCGTCGGCGACAAGGACCGGTTCCTCGCGGTCGAGCTGGAGGAGCGGCGGATTGGCGAGATGCCGCCGCTCGGCCGCCTTGCCGCCCTGATCCTGTCCGGCGGCGACGCCCAGCGGGTCAAAGCCGAGGCCCGCCGGGTGGCCCAGGCCGCCCCTGAGACCGACGCCGCCATCGTCCTCGGCCCGGCCCCGGCCCCGCTGGCGCTGCTGCGGGGCCGCTACCGCGAGCGGCTGCTGGTCAAGGCCGAGCCGGGCCTCGACCTTCCGGCCTGGCTGCGCGCATGGCTCGGCCCGCTCAAGCTGCCGGGCGCGGTCCAGCTCCAGGTCGATATCGACCCGATGAGCTTTCTATGACCGCTGCAAGGCCTCGAACTCAGCGGATGTTGACGATCTTGTTGCCCCAGAGACCGGCGTCGCGCGACTGGGCGATTGCCTCGTAGGCGCGGTAGCGCGACGGCGCATCGTCCGCTGCCAGGGCCCAGCCGCGCAGGATCAGCTGGGCGGCGATGTCGTCGCGCGGCCCGAACGGGTCGCGGCCCGCCTGCGTGCAGAAGCCCTCGTAGGCAGATCCGCGCCGGCGGATGATCTCGCAGCGGACGAAGCCGTCGATCATGTTGGCCAGGACGAGCACCGATCGGTCCCCGCACCGCGGCGGGCGCACCACAGAGGTACAGGTGCGCACCAGCAACGGGATCTCGGCCCCGTAGAGCCAGACGGTCTCGCCCCCGAGCCTTAGCGAGCCATCCGCCTGGACGATGGCGAGGCCGTCAATGACCGGCCGGTCAGCCCAGGCGACTTGCGGTGCGCAGATCGAGACGCAGAGACCGAGCACGATACGCCACTCGGCTCTGCACTTAATCCAAGCCCCAAAACCGCCCCGTCGCATGCCCAGCTACCCCTCACCAACGTTGAGAGACGCTACATTACACCATTTTTAACGGTGTCCATCGTGACGGCCATCACATGGTGGTGCGGGGTCAGAAGCTCAGCTGCCTCGCGTGTAGCACGTGCGGCAGCCGGCACACCTGGTCCAAGAGCGCGTCGGGGATCGGCGCGTCGACCTCGACCAGGGCGATCGCGTCGCCGCCGGGCCGGTCGCGGCCGAGGTGGAAGGTCGCGATGTTGATCTGCGCGTCGCCGAGCAGCCGGCCCAGCCCGCCGACCAGGCCGGGCCGGTCCTCGTTGCGGACGTAGAGCATGTGCGCGCCGAGCCGCGCCTCCATCGGGATGCCTCGAATCGAGACCAGCCGCGGCTCGGCGTCCTGGAACAGCGTGCCTGCCACCGCGCGCGGCCCACTCTGGGTCACCACCTCGACGGTGAGCAGCGTCTGATAGCCCTCGATCGCCTCCGAGGTCACCACCTTGACGTTGATGTTGCGCTGCTTCGCCAGCACCGGGGCGTTGACCATATTGACGCTGGCCAGCAGCGGCCGCAGCAGGCCGGTCAGCACGACCTGCGTCAGCGGACGGGTATTGAGCGAGGCGGCATGCCCGGCATACGTGACGGTGACCGCGGTCAGTCCGGTCGCGGTGAGCTGGCCTGCGAACGAGCCCAATTGCTCTGCCAGCTTCATGTAGGGACGCAGGCGCGGTGCCTCCTCGGCGGTGACCGAGGCCATGTTGAGTGCGTTGACCACTGCACCCGTGTTCAGATAGTCGCTGATCTGCTCCGCGACCTGCAGCGCCACGTTCTCCTGCGCTTCGCCGGTCGAGGCTCCGAGATGCGGGGTGACGACGACCTCCTCGAGCCCGAACAGCGGCGAGTCCTTGGCCGGCTCGACCGCGAACACGTCGAACGCGGCGCCGGCGATATGGTCGGCCCGGATCAGGTCGGCTACCGCCTGCTCGTCGACCAGTCCGCCCCGGGCGCAGTTGACGATCCGCACGCCGGGCTTGGTCTTTGCCAGATTCTCCTGCGAGAGCAGGTTGCGGGTCTGCTCGGTCAGCGGCGTGTGCAGGGTGATGAAGTCGGCGCGGGCCAGCAGCGCGTCCAACTCGACCTTCTCGACGTTGAGGTCGGCGGCGCGCTCGGGCGACAAAAACGGGTCGAACGCGATCACGCGCATCTTCAGCCCCTGGGCGCGGTCGGCGACGATCGAGCCGATATTGCCGCAGCCCACCAGGCCCAGCGTCTTGCCCATCAGCTCGACGCCCATGAAGCGGTTCTTCTCCCACTTGCCGGCGCGGGTCGAACGGTCGGCGGCCGGGATCTGGCGCGCCAGCGCCAGCATCAGCGAGATCGCATGCTCGGCCGTGGTGACCGAATTGCCGAAGGGCGTGTTCATCACCACCACGCCGCGCTGGGTCGCGGCCTCGACGTCGATATTGTCGACGCCGATGCCGGCGCGGCCCACGACCTTGAGCCGGGGTGCCGCCGCCAGCAGTTCGGCCGTGACCTTGGTGGCCGAACGGACGGCCAGCCCGTCATAGTCGCCGATGATCGCCAGCAGCTGGTCGGGCTTCAGGCCGACCCGCGTGTCGACCTCGATCCCGCGCTCGCGAAAGATGGCCTCGGCGGCCGCGCTCAATTGATCGGCGATGAGCACCCGTGGCATGGCGACTCCAAAACGTGACGTAGGGGTGTCGGCTCAGGCGCGGTGCCGCTTGGTCTCGGCAAAGGCCCAATCCAGCCAAGGCAGCAGCGCCCGGATGTCGGCGGTCTCGACGGTCGCACCGCACCAGATGCGCAGGCCGGCCGGCGCGTCGCGATAGCTCTGGATGTCGTAGGCGACCTTCTGCTCGGCCAGGAGCTTGGTCATGTCCTTGACGAAGGCCTGCTGGCCGGCATCGTCCAAGGCCGCAAACAGCGGATCGGCGATGCCCAGGCAGACCGAGGTCGGCGAGCGGATCGCCGCGCTCTTGGCCAGGAAATTAGCCCAACCACTCTGCGCCACCCACGCCTCGATGACGGCGAGGCTGGCCTCGCAGCGGGCGATCAGCGCCGGCAGGCCACCCAAAGCCTCGGCCCAGCGCAACCCGTCGAGCGCATCCTCGACCGCCAGCATCGACGGCGTGTTGATGGTCTCGCCCTGGAAGATTCCCTCGATCAGCTTGCCGCCCTTGGTCAGCCGGAACAGCTTGGGCAGCGGCCAAGCCGGCTTGAAGGTCTCCAGGCGTGCCGCCGCCCGCGGGCTAAGGACCAGCATTCCGTGCTGCGCCTCGCCGCCCAGCACCTTCTGCCAGGACCAGGTCACGACATCGAGCTTGGGCCAGGGCAGGTCCATGGCAAATGCCGCCGAGGTCGCGTCGCACAAGGTCAGGCCCTGGCGGTCGTCCCGGATCCACTCGCCATTGGGTACGCGCGCACCCGAGGTGGTGCCGTTCCAGCAGAACACCACGTCGCGGTCCGTGTCGACCTTGGCGAGGTCGGGCAGGTCGCCATAAGGTGCCTTGAGCGCCCGGACGTCGGCGAGCTTGAGCTGCTTCTCGATGTCCGTGAGCCAGCCCTCGCCGAAGCTCTCGTAGCTGATGACGTCGACGCCACGGGCACCGAGCAACGACCACATCGCGCACTCGTAGGCCCCGGTATCGGACCCCGGCAGGATTCCAACGCGATACTCCGCGGGGATGCCCAGAAGCGCCCGCGAGCGCTCGATCACCTCCTGCAGACGCGCCTTGGCCGGTGCTGCCCGATGCGAGCGGCCCAGCATGGCGCCTTCCAGCGCCGTCAGCGACCAGCCCGGCCGCTTGGCGGTGGGGCCGGAGCCAAAATTCGGGTTTGTGGGCCGGGTGGTGGGCAGCATCGGCGGTCCAGGCGGTCGGAAGATTGGCGCCGGAACCTAGTGGCAATGGTGGTGCGCCGCAACATGGCTGAGCCGAGGGACGTCGCCGCGCCTACTTCCGATCGTCCGGCCATCGCGGCCGGTTCATGCTGAACACCTCGCGAATCCGCGTGAACTGGTCGTAGCCGAGCCGCGCGATCGGATCGAGCCTGGCGATGTCGACTATTCCGTTCTCCATCACCCGGTCGGCGATATGGATGCCGACGATGCGGCCGATGACCATCCGGTTGGGGCGGTCGGGCGCAGGCGAACTCGAGCTCGACGATCTGGGACAGCACGCATTCGAGATGGACCGGGCTCTCCGCGACGCGGGGCGGCTTGACCACCTCGGACTTGCTCTTGCCGAGGCCGGCATGCGCGAACTCGTCGTAGCCGTGCGGCGCCGCGATCGAGCTGGCGTTGACGGCATCGCGCAGGTCCCAAGTGGCGAGGTTGACCACGAACTCGCCCGTCGCCTCGATATTGGCCACCGAGTCCTTGAGGCCGCCATGGTCGTGCGCGCCCGTGGCCGAGAACATTACCTGCGGCGGGCGGTAGGCCACGGCGTTGAAGAAGGAATATGGTGCGAGATTGGCTTGGCCGGCTCGGTCGACGGTCGAGATCCAGCCGATCGGGCGCGGCACGACCAGCGCGTTGAGAATGCCGGAGCGCTGGGCGTTGGGCTGATCGGGGCGGAAGAACATCGGTGGCTCCGGGGCGGTTGGCCGGTGGCGGAGGGGTGCCGCCCGTGAGCGGTGCCGTCAAGATCGGCGCCGACTGAATTCCGCCGATCCCAGCGTCAGAGCGGCCGAGCACCGGCGGCGGAGTATGGTAGCACGGCGCGGCGGTCATGGCTGCCATGTGGCAGCCATGTGACGATAAAGCCATTGTAAGGCAGGATGTTAACCAAGATCGTTCGATTGTGCCGGCGGGGATCGAAAACCCTTTACATCCGGGGTCCAGTGCCCCATATCACCGATCCCGAAAAGAAGCCTATGCACAGCGGCGCGCGCGGCGGCGGTATTCTGATCGCTTAACTCTTACCAGGGGTTGGGAGGTCGGTATGACTGACACCTACGGCAGCGCTGCGGCGCTTATCGTTCTGACGAATCCGGTCGATCCCGTCGTGTGCCTGCGGCCACGGCTGATCGCGTCGCGTGCGCGGCGCATGCTGGCGGCGTTCCCGGGCGACATGCTCTACGCGGTCAAGTGCAACGAGGCGCCCGAGGTGCTGCGCGCACTGTGGGATGGCGGCGTGCGCGCGTTCGACACGGCGTCGATCGGCGAGGTGCGCGCGGTCAGGGCGCTGCTGCCTGATGCCGCCTGCCATTTTATGCACCCGATCAAGAGCCCGGAGGCGATTGCCGAGGCGTACCATCGCCATGGCGTGCGCCGGTTCGTGTTCGACCATACGGACGAGCTGGCCAAGATCATGGCGCACACCGGGGGGGCTGGCGATCTCGAGCTGTTCGTGCGTCTGGCGGTGCCGGGCGAAGGTTCGATGCTGTCATTGACCGGCAAGTTTGGCGTCGGCGTCGACGAGACGGCGGGACTGGTGCGTGCGGCGCGTGCCCATGCCCGTTCGGTCGGCATCACGTTCCATGTCGGCTCGCAATGCGTCGAGCCCGTCGCCTTTGCCCGGGCCATCGCGCTCGTGGCCGAGGTCGTACGCCGCGCCGGCCCGATCGACGACCTCGATGTCGGCGGCGGCTTCCCCGCCCGCTACCTGGGCGACGAGCCCGTTTTCGAGGCGTTCGTGGCGGCGATCCGCGAGGCGGTGGCGCGAAATGGGCTGACCTGCCGGCTGCAGTGCGAGCCGGGCCGGGCGCTGGTCGCCGACGGCGCCTCGGTGCTGACCCGCGTCGAGCTACGGCGCGGCCTCGGCCTCTACCTCAATGACGGCACCTACGGCAATCTCGCCGAGCTGAAATGGATCGGGCCACAGTTCCCGATGCGGCTGGTGCGGCCGGCACGTCCGGGCGACGCGCGGCTGCTCGGCTTCGACCTGTTCGGGCCCACCTGCGACAGCGTCGACAGCATGCCCGGGCCGCACTGGCTGCCGGCCGACACCGAGTCCGGCGACTGGATCGAGGTCGGCATGATGGGCGCCTATTCGAACTCGTTGCGTACCCGGTTTAACGGGTTTGCCAGCGAGCCGATGGCGCTGCTCGGCGACGGCGACTGGTATAGTGCCGAACGCCGGCGGCCCGTCCGCGTCGGGACGCACGCCCTGGCCGCGTAAACAGCGCGCGGCCGTCTCGCATTGCTGCAATGCAATATGAGAGATGGTGCAAGTAGCGGGCATCCACACCTATGACATGACCGGCCCAGACACGGGGCGGTCGGATGATGGAAGGAGGGGTCGAATCGTTCGCGATCCACACCTCCTTCCCGGCCACGACGGGGGTTCACCCCGCCGCAGGCCGATCTCGTAGGAGACCGAAGCCATGAACCTGTTCACCCATGCCCGGCTCGTCTGGGCGCAACACCGTGCCTTCAGCGCCGCGCGCGCCGAGCTGAACCGCTACTCGGACCGCCAGCTGCGCGACATGGGACTTGCCCGCGGTGACTTGACCCGCATCGCCTATCAAGAGGCGGAGCGCCGCGTCGCGACACCTCGCTCCAGTAGCGCCGCCACGGTCGGTGCCTGGACAGCCGTTCACCCGGCACCGGCGCTCTAAGCGCCAGCCTGATCGATCCCGCAGCCCGGCCGGTGGCCGCCCAACTGGCGCCGCCTTGCCGAGAGCTCCCTGAAAGGAACATCCGATGTTGAACCTCGTCCTTGCCATGCTCCCCAAGCCCAGTAGCGATCACGAGGAGGGTCCCCTCGGCAGGCTCGCCCGCTGGGGCCGCCAGCAGGTCCGCTACCGGCTCGCCCTGAACGAGTTGCGCAGCCTCGACGATCGCGATCTCGACGACATCGACGTTGCACGTGAGGATTTCCGTGACCTTGCGTGGCGGCATTCGGTTGGGCTGCCGCCGCTGACCCGGCCGCAGCACTGACAGCTGCCCCGGCCTCTTCGCCGGATCTGACAGTACCTGCCTCAACCTCTGAAGCAGGCTTTCGCAAAGGCCCCATGCACCAGTGCGCGGGGCCTTTGTCGTTTTCCGGCTCGCTCGGAGTTCCAGCGAATCGCTTGACTCGGAATTCGCCGTATGATGAATTCGGAATTCCGAATTCAGAGATGGCTGGCCATGGATCCTCTTCGCCTCGTTCCGAACCTGATCGAGCAGGTCCACAGCCGGATGGTGGATGCGATCGCCGAGGGGACACTGGCGCCGGGCCATAGGTTGACCCAGGAAGAACTCGCCGAACGACTCAGTGTCTCGCGCCAACCGGTGAGTCATGCGCTCCAACTGCTCAAGCGGCAGGGGCTGGTGGTCGAGCATGGCCGGCGCGGTCTCTCGGTGGCGCTCGATCGACGCCAGCCGCATGCGCGACCTCTATCAGCTACGCGCCGCGATCGACGGGCTGGCCTCCCGACTGGCCGCCGAGCGCATCGAGCGGGGCGAGGCCACACTGCCGGAGATCGACCGGCTGCGACAGCGCTTGGCCGCTGGCAATGCGTTGGCACCCGACGCGCCGATCCACGACTGGATCGAGAGCGACGTCGCGTTTCACCAGAGCATCTACCGGCTGTCCGGGAATCTCGCGATTGCCGAGACGGTCGCGGAGCGCTGGCCCCATTTCAAGCGCTGCATGGGCACCTCGCTCGCCAATCGCGAGGTGCGCGCCGCCATCTGGGTCGAGCACGCCGCCATCGCCGAGGGCATCCTGTCCGGCATCCCGCGGGCGGCCGAGAGTGCTGCGACCTATCACGCCGAGAAGGCGGGCGCCGCGCTTTACCAGCGTCTGAACGAGGAAGTCGCGGCAGTCGAAACTGCGCGCCGGGCGTAAGCCAAGAATAGGAGGCAAATATGTTGTTGAACCATGAGCAGCTCGCTAATTTCGATCGGGACGGGTATTTGTTTCTTCCCAGCTGTTTCAGTGATGAGGAAGTTGCAGTACTTCGTGCCGAGGCCGAGGAGATCTACCGGCAGGACCGTAAGGAGGTCTGGCGCGAGAAGTCAGGCGCACCGCGCACGGCCTTCGCCGCCCATACCTACAGCGAGCCTTTCCGCCGGCTCGGCGCCCATCCACGTCTGGTCGAACCGGTCGAGCAACTGTTCGGCGAGCCGCTCTACATGCATCAGTTCAAGATCAACGCGAAGGCGCCGTTCGACGGCGAGCTGTGGCAATGGCACCAGGACTACGGGGTCTGGGCGCGCGACGACGGCATGCCCGAGCCACGGGCGATGAACATCGCCGTCTTCCTCGACGAGGTCATGGCGGTCAACGGACCGTTGATGTTCATCCCGCGCAGCCATAAGGCGGGCGTCCTGGCGGCCGAGCACGACACGACGACGACCTCATACCCGCTCTGGACGCTGGACAACGCGACGATCACGCGCCTCGTGGCCGAAGGCGGGATCGTGGCGCCCACGGGCAAGCCCGGCAGCGTGCTTATGTTCCATGGCAATCTCGCCCATGCGAGCCCGCCCAACATGACCCCCTATCCGCGCAAGATCGTCTATCTTACCTTCTGCGCCGTCTCGAACCACATCACAAAGTTTACCCGAGCAGAGTGGATCGCGCACCGCGACTTCACGCCGATTGTGACAGTGCCGGACGACGCACTGCGCGAACTTGCGCAGCATAGGAAGGTGGCGGCTTAGCTCGCCCCGAAACTACGCCGCCGCCAGATACCCCGTCACGATCTTCTGCAGGCTCGGATAGTCGGTCTTTCCGGTGCCGAGCAGCGGCAGATCGGGGCGGTGGATGACCTCGGCCGGGACCATCATCTCGTTGCTGCCGGCGGAGCGTGCGGCCTGGAGCACGGCGTCGCGGTCGAGCGACTGGTCGGTGGTGACCAGGACGATGCGCTCGCCCTTGCGCGGGTCGGGCAGGGCCACGACTGCGTGCTGGGCGTCGGGGCGCAGGCGGTGGACAAGGTCCTCGATGGCGGCGAGGCTCACCATCTCGCCACCGATCTTGGCGAAGCGCTTGGCCCGGCCGAGGATGGTGACGAAGCCTTGCTCGTCCAGCTCGACGATGTCGCCGGTGTCGTACCAGCCGTCCTCCGGCGGCTCGAGCACGCCCGGCTGCTCGTAGCGCAGGTAGCCCAGCATGACATTGGGGCCCTTTACCCAGAGCCGGCCGCCACGCTCCAGGCCGGCCACGGGATCGAGCCTGGATTCGATGCCGGGCAGCAGCCGTCCGACCGTGCCCCAGCGATAGTGCATGGGCGTGTTGAGCGAGATCACCGGCGACGTCTCGGTGGCGCCGTAGCCGGTCAGGATGCGGATGCCGAACTTGTCGAACCAGAGTTTTTGGGTTTCGTCCTGGATGGCCTCCGCGCCGGCGATGGCATAGCGCAGGCTGCGGAAATCGTACGGGTCGCCCATCCGGCCGTAGCCCTTGAGGAAGCTGTTGGTGCCGAAGGTGATCGTCGCGTTGCTGTCGTAGATCAGCTCGGGAACGATCCGGAAATGCAGGGGCGAGGGGTACATGTAGACCCGGACGCCGCCCAGGACCGGCAGCAGCATGGCTCCGGTGAGGCCGAAGCTGTGGAACACCGGCAGGGCGTTGAACACCTTGTCCTGCTGGTTGAAGTCGACCCGGGCCGAGATCTGGGCGAGGTTGCTCAGGAGATTGTGGTGGCTGAGCACGACGCCCTTGGGCCGGCCCTCCGAGCCCGAGGTGAACAGCACCACTGCCGGATCGTCGGGCTTTACCTCGAAGCGGGCGTGGAGCCGGCGCGCGAACAGCCCGTCCCACAGGCCGCGCAGCCGGGCCATGGTGCCGATCTCGCCGCGAAGCTCCTCCAGCCAAAGGAACTTGGCGTGGCCGCCGATCGCGGCCAGCACGGGCTCGAGCTTGGCCTTGGCGACGAACTCGCCGGACGAGATCACCAGCTTGACCTGCGCCGTGACGACTGCGGCCTCGAGATTGGCCGGGCCGGCGGAGAAGTTGAGCATCGCCGGCACGCGCCCGAACGCCTGCAGCGCGAAGAACACCACGGCCGCCGCGTTGACGTTGGGCACCAGCACGCCGACGCGCTCGCCCGGCGTGGTGACGGCGGCGAATTTCCGGCCGAGCACCAAAGCGCCCGCGACCAGCTTCATATAGTCGACATGGACCCCGCTGGTGTCCTCGAGCACCGGATAGCGCCAGCCATGACGGCCGCGCGCCCGGACGAGCGCGGCGAACAGTGTCGGGCCCCAGTCCGTGGTCTGGAACACCATGTCAGACATGATGTCGTAGAGCTGCAGATTGGCGATCTGGCGGCGCGCCTTCCCGCGCAGGGCCGGGTCGACTTCCAGCTGCCGCGGCGGGCAGATGGTCATGATGATTTTGGGGAACAGATGGCGGGTGACCTGGCCGTCTTTGAGGCGCGTGAAGCGACTCAGCTCCGGGCCGTCGAGCCGCACCGGCAGGACCGTGGCCCCGGTCCGGTCGGCAATGTAGGCCGGGCCGGCGTAGATCTTCATCAAAGCACCGGTGACGCTGAGCCGGCCCTCGGGGAAGATCACGCAGGGCTGGCCCGCGTTGATCTTGCCGATCAGCGCCTTGATCGCCAGCGGGTTGGTCGGGTCGAGCGGGTAGATGTTGGCGACGCGCCGGAACGGCTTCAGCCACCAGCGATTGGCCATGGCGGTGTTGACGGCAAACACCGGCAGCTCGCTGAGCGCGGCCATCAGCAGCGCGCCGTCCAGGAACGAGACGTGGTTGACGACCACCAGCACCTTGGCGCCAGGCTTGATGATCGCGGCGTGCTCCAGGCCACGGACCTCGTATCGGTAGGCCAGCCGCAGGACGAAGTGGATGATCGACTTCAGTGCGCGGCTCGAGAGCATCAGGTGGCATCCTTGGCTGAGTGCAGGTGTTTGACCCCGGCAATGAATCGGCGGAGCGTGGCGGACATGGCGCCGCCTGGGATCATGACCTCGATGAGCTGGAACCGACCTCGTGTCGCGGCGGCGTTCGCCAGCTCTATGCGCATAGCGACGCGACGACCGTCAGGCGGCAACGCCAAGTAGCCTTGAATGTCGAAAATCTCGCCGGCGCCATAGGCCTTGAGGGCATGCATCAGTGATTCGGCGACTTTCATCATGCCCACCTCTCTCGTAGGACCCGCCGAGGGCAGCATAGGCGGAGCAGCACGCCAGGGGAAAGTCGGCCGACGAGGCGCGGCTCAGCACCCCGTCAAACGTGGGCTGATCGTGCCATCCGGCGGAGTTGTGCCCTCCGTCGCTGGCATGTTGTTGACGCAAGCCCGGTGCGCGACCAGGTTGAGAGAGACCGGCCATCATTCTACGGGGAAATATCATCCACCCGATCCCACCGGGACCGCCGCCTCGTGCGGGCTGGCGCCGGCTCCTTAGCGAGCCGACGCTGCATTTTGCCGTGCTCGGCGCCTTGCTGTTCGCCGTCTATCCGTGGCTCGCCTCGCCCTCGAGCCAGCGATCGGCAGCCGCTCCAGCGCCGAGCGAGATCGTTATCGACGCCGGGCGCGTTCAAAGCCTCACCGATGGCTGGGTCGAGGAATGGCAGCGCCCGCCCTCGCCCCAGGAGCTTGACGGGCTGATCGAGGAGGAGGTCCGCAGCGAGATCCTGGCGCGCGAGGCGGTGCGGCAAGGCCTAGACCGCAACGACGTAGCGATCCGCACCCTGCTGCGCGAGAAGATGGAGCAGATCGCCGAGCACGCCGTCACCGTGGCCGAGCCCTCGCCGGACGAGCTGGCGGCGTTCTACCAGAGCCGGAAGGAGGAGTTCGGCGGCGGGCCTACGCTGTCCTTCTCGCAGGTGCTGCTGGATCCGTCGGGCCGAGGCACGGCGCTGGCCGACGACGCCCAGGCCATGCTGGCGCAGCTCCGCGCCGGCGGCGATGGCCTCGATCCCGCGACCCTCGGTGACGCATCGTCCCTGGCGAGCCAGTATGTCGACACCCCCGAGCCGCAGGTGGAGGCCCAGCTGGGCCCGGAGTTCGTGCGGCAGCTGAAGATGTCGGCGCCCGGCGTCTGGTCCGGGCCGATCGCCTCAGCCTATGGGCTGCATCTGGTGCGGCTGGACGCGCTTGGCGAAGGTGCGCTGCCGCCGCTGGCCGATGTGCTGGATGTGGTGCGCGAGGAATGGCGTGTCGCCCAGGCGCAGGGCTTGCGCGATGCGGATTATCGCCGTTTGCGCGAGCGCTATCGGATCGTCGTCGAGCGGCCGGCGCCGGCACCGGGCCAGAACGTTGGCGGCTCCGGTACCGCGCCATGAGGTGGCCGCGCCTGCTGCTCTCGGCCCTGGCACTCGGTCTGCTGACCTCCGCGGCCGTGGCGCATCCCATCCGCAGCGGCTACCTCGAGGTCACCCGACTTGTCGGCGAGGACTATCTGGTCCGTTGGACGGTGCCGACTCCAGACGGCATCCCGTCCGATATCGAGATCGTGTTCGCGCCGAACTGCGCTGGCGTGTCCGATTTGGTCAACGCGGACAGCAGCCTGCGATTGGACCGGTCCTGGACCATCCGCTGCGCGGGCGGGCTCGCCGGGACGCAGCTTCTCGCCCGTGGCTTGCAGGCGGGGCAGACCGACCTGCTGGTGCGCTTTGTCGACGGTGCCGTCACGGTGGCGCGGCTGACGCCCGAGGCGCCGGCGCTGGAGTTCCCGGCCGCTGGAACGGCGGGATCCGGCGCCTGGGCTTATCTGACGCTCGGGCTCGAGCACATCTTGTTCGGGCTCGATCATCTCCTGTTCGTCCTGGGCCTGATGCTCATCGTTCGCGACCGCTGGATGCTGGTCAAGACCATCACCGCCTTCACCGTGGCGCACAGCATCACCCTGGCGGCGGCGACCTTAGGCTGGGTGCACGTGCCCGGGCCGCCGCTGAACGCCGCCATCGCGCTGTCGATCATGTGCCTGGGCGTCGAAGTTGTCCGAGCCGGCCGGGGCGAGACGGGCCTGGCACTGCGGCGGCCATGGCTGCTGGCGTTCGTCTTTGGCTTGTTGCATGGGTTGGGCTTCGCCAGCGGCCTTCTCGATCTCGGCCTGCCGCGAGGCGACCTGCCGCTGGCGCTGCTGCTGTTCAATCTCGGCGTCGAGGCCGGCCAGCTGGCCTTCGTCGCCGTCATCCTCTTGCTCGTGCGGGCGTTTGCCCTACTCGAGATCAGCTGGCCCCGCCCGATCCGCGCCCTGCCCAGCTACGTCGTCGGCTCGCTTGGCGCCTATTGGGCCATCGACCGCATCGTCGCCATGTTCGGAGGAACCGGATGAGACACCTGCGCCCCGCCAGCTCGTTGCCGCTGGCGCTCGCCGCTGCGCTCTGGTGCTCGGCGCCGGCGGAGGCCCACATCATCGCCGGTCAGGCGACGGGTTTCCTGTCCGGCTTCGAGCATCCGATCTCCGGGCTCGACCACGTGCTGGCCATGGTCGCGGTCGGCATCTGGGGCGCCCAGCTCGGCACTCCGGCCTTGTGGCTGCTGCCGGTGATGTTCCCGGTGGTCATGGCGCTGGGCGGCTTTCTGGGCCTGATCGGCATCCCACTGCCGGGAGTCGAGATCGGCATCGCGGTCTCGGCGCTGGTTCTCGGCGCCGCCATTCTGCTGCAGTGGCGGCCGTCGCTGACCGCGGCCCTGTTCGTGGTATCGGTATTCGCGATCTTCCATGGCCATGCCCACGGCGTCGAGCTGCCGCCGGGCGAGAGCGGCCTGATCTACAGCATCGGCTTCGTGATCGGGACCGGCTGCCTGCATCTCCTTGGCATCGGCATCGGCACGGTGCACCGCTGGGGCTGGGGACGCACGGTGCTGCAGGGGACCGGTGCGGCCGTCGCGATGGGCGGACTGTTCTTTCTGTGGCAGGCAGTCGCCGTGAGTTGAGCGCGACAGGGCATACGTGGCGATCGCCACCATCTATGCTATCGAGCACGGCGATGACGAGCGTCGCAGTGAGTTGTTGGACATTGCATGCAGAAAGTGATCGATCGAATGGATGCAGCCGTGCTGGGCCAGGATGCGCTCATGCAGCAGGTGGCCGACCTCGCGTCGACCCATCTCGACGATGACCGGATGGCCGAGCTGATCAAGCGCTTGGTATCGACCATGGTCCACCGCGCCGACGATGCGCCGACCAGCGGTGAGACCGCCCGCCGTCACAGCCGCATCCAGAGTCTCATCAAGCGTCTCTGACGGCCACGCGCCGCACTGGGCTGGACTCCCGGCCGAGCTTGTAGTCAGGTCGCCGGGCGTCATCGGGCCAACAAGACGTCATCGCCACCAGCGGCCCGACTGCCGGGCCTCTGGCCGCGCGTACCCTTGTCCATCGCCAGTCCAGTCGAGGTCCGATGCCGATTGCCGCCGTCAAGCCCCACCGCATCCGCCGCCTGTTGGTCGCCAATCGGTCGGAGATCGCGATCAGGGTGTTCCGCGCCGCGACCGAGCTCGGCATCCAGACGATCGCCATCTACGCGGAGGAGGACAAGCTCTCGCTGCACCGGTTCAAGGCCGACGAGGCCTACCGGGTCGGGCGGGGCAAGGGGCCGCTCGAGGCCTATCTCTCGATCGACGAGGTGATCCGGGTCGCGGTCGAGGCCAAGGTCGATGCGATCCACCCGGGCTACGGCTTCCTGTCGGAGAGCCCCGAGTTCGCCGATGCCTGTGCCGCCGCGGGAATCACCTTCATCGGCCCGACGCCGCAGACCATGCGCACGCTCGGCAACAAGGTGTCCGCGCGCAACCTTGCCGTCTCGGTGGGCGCGCCGGTGATGCCGGCGACCGAGCCGCTGCCGGACGACCCGGCGACGATCAAGCGGCTCGCGGCCGAGATCGGCTACCCGGTGATGCTCAAGGCATCCTGGGGTGGAGGCGGGCGCGGCATGCGCCCGATCGCGGACGAGAAGGGCCTGATCGACGCCGTCACCAGCGCCAGGCGCGAGGCCAAGGCCGCATTCGGCAAGGACGAGGTCTATCTCGAGAAGCTGGTGCAGCGGGCGCGGCACGTCGAGGTGCAGCTGCTGGGCGACCGTCACGGCAATCTCGTCCATCTGTTCGAGCGCGACTGCTCGATCCAGCGTCGGCACCAGAAGGTGGTGGAGCGCGCCCCGGCGCCCTACCTCGACGACGCCCAGCGGGCCGAGGTGTGCGAGGCCGCGCTCAAGATCGGTCGCGCCACCTCCTATGTCGGCGCCGGCACGGTCGAATTCCTGATGGATGCCGACACCAGCGCTTTCTACTTCATCGAGGTCAACCCGCGCATCCAGGTCGAGCATACGGTGACCGAGGTCGTCACCGGGCTCGACATCGTCAAGGCGCAGATCAAGGTCGCCGAGGGCGGCAAGATCGGCACGCTGGCGCAGACCGGCATCCCGGCGCAGAAGGCGATCCGCCTCAACGGCCACGCGATGCAGTGCCGGATCACGACCGAGAACCCCGAGAACAACTTCATCCCGGACTATGGCCGGATCACCGCCTATCGCGGCGCCTTCGGCTTCGGCATCCGGGTCGACGGCGGCACCGCCTATTCCGGTGCCGTGGTCACCCGCTTCTACGACCCGATGCTGGAGAAGATCACCGCCTGGGCGCCGACGCCGCAGGAGGTGATCGCGCGCATGGACCGGGCCCTGCGCGAGTACCGGATCCGCGGCGTGGCGACCAACCTCGCCTTCCTCGAGACCCTGATCGAGCACCCGAAGTTCCGCGCCAACGACTACACCACGCGGTTCATCGACGACACGCCCGAGCTGTTCAACCTGGCCAAGCGCCGCGACCGGGCGACCAAGCTGTTGACCTACGTCGCCGACGTGACCGTGAACGGCCACCCGGACGTCAAAGGCCGGGTCCGCCCACGTGCCGACGCCAGATCGCCCGAGCCGCCGCCGCTCGCCATGCACCCGGCACCGGGCGAGGGCACCAGGGTCCTGCTCGACCGGCTTGGGGCGGCGGGCTTCGCCGAGTGGATGCGCGGGCAGACCCGCGTCCTGGTGACCGACACCACGATGCGCGACGCGCACCAGTCGCTGCTCGCGACCCGCATGCGCACCTTCGACATCGTGGCCGCGGCCGAGCCGTATGCTCGGGCACTGCCGCAGCTGCTCTCGCTCGAATGCTGGGGCGGCGCCACCTTCGACGTCGCGATGCGCTTTTTGACCGAGGACCCTTGGGACCGGTTGCGCACCATCCGCGAGCGCGTGCCCGGCGTGCTGCTGCAGATGCTGCTGCGGGGTGCGAACGGCGTCGGCTACACCAACTACCCGGACAATGTCGTGCGCCACTTCGTGCGCCAGTCGGCCGAGGCGGGCATGGACCTGTTTCGGATCTTCGACTGCCTGAACTGGGTCGAGAACATGCGCGTCGCGATCGACGCCGTGGTCGAGACCGGCAAGCTCGCCGAGGGAGCGATCTGCTACACCGGCGACATCCTCGACCCCGACCGGGCCAAGTACTCGCTGAACTACTATGTCGGGCTCGCCAAGGAGCTGGAGGCCGCCGGCTGCCACATCCTGGCGGTCAAGGACATGGCCGGCCTGCTCAAGCCATCGGCGGCGGGCGTGCTGATCAAGGCGCTCAAGGCCGAGATCGGCCTGCCGATCCACCTCCACACCCACGACACGTCGGGCACCGCGGCCGCGACCGTGCTGGCGGCGGTCGATGCCGGGGTCGACGCGGTCGACGCCGCCATGGACTCCATGTCGGGCCTGACCTCCCAACCCTGCCTGGGCTCGATCGTCGAGGCGCTGCGCCACACGCCGCGCGACACCGGCCTCGACCCCGAGGCGATCCGCCAGCTCAGCTTCTACTGGGAGGCGGTGCGGGCGCAGTATGCGGCGTTCGAGAGCGACCTGCGCGCCGGGGCGTCGGAGGTCTACCTGCACGAGATGCCGGGCGGCCAGTTCACCAACCTCAAGGAGCAGGCGCGCTCGCTCGGCCTGGAGACGCGCTGGCACGAGGTCGCCCGCGCCTATCGTGCCGCCAACGACCTGTTCGGCGACATCGTCAAGGTGACGCCATCCTCCAAGGTCGTCGGCGACATGGCGCTGGTCATGGTCTCGCAAGGGCTGACCGCCGCCGACGTGCTGGACCCGGCCAAGGACATCGCGTTCCCGGCCTCGGTGGTCGAGATGCTGCGCGGCGATCTCGGCCAGCCCCCGGGCGGCTGGCCGGCCGCGGTGCAGCAGAAGGTGCTCAAGGGCGAGGCGGCCGTCACCGTGCGGCCGGGCTCGCTGCTGGCCGACGCCGACCTCGCCGCGGTGCGCGTCGAGGCGGAGAAGCGTTGCGACCGCCACCTCGACGAGGAGGAGCTTGCCGCCTACCTGATGTACCCCAAGGTGTTCACCGACTTCGCCTCGGCGACGCGCAAGTACGGCCCGGTCGCGGTGCTGCCGACGCCGGTGTTCTTCTACGGCATGGCGGTCGGCGACGAGATCACCGTCGGCCTCGAGAAGGGCAAGACGCTGATCGTCCGCCTGCAGGCGATCGGCGACACCGACGAGGAGGGCCAGGTCCGCGTCTTCTTCGAGCTCAACGGCCAGCCGCGCATCGTCCGCGTTCCCAATCGCGCCGCGGTGGCCCAGCTCCCAGCCCGCCGCAAGGCCGAGGACGGCAACGACGCCCACGTCGCAGCCCCGATGCCGGGTTCGATTTCGGCGATCGCGGTGCGGGCCGGGCAGACGGTCAAGGCCGGCGACGTGCTGCTGACGATCGAGGCGATGAAGATGGAGACGGCGCTGCATGCGCCCAGGGATGGGGTCGTGAAGGAGGTGCTGGTGCATGCGGCCAGTCCGGTCGATGCGAAGGATCTGGTGGTGGTGCTGGAGGCCTGACGCCTTTTGAGGACGGGCCATGGCTGGTCATGGGGACTTCGTGGCGCAGGTGGTCCAAAGCAGCCGCGGACGCAGGCCCCGGAAGTGGATTGTCCATGCTAAGTCATTGTTTTAGCGAAAGAGCGTGAAATCGTTCGTGCAATTTCATCGACGTGTCGGGCTTGGGTTCGTTCGGTAATTCCGATCGCTGTAGGCGCTCGTGGGTTCGTTTCGTAATTTTGTTCGCGCAGACTTGGTGGGTTCGTTCTGTCGTGCGTCGGGGTGATGCGCGAGGATCGCGGGTTCGTTCGTGCACAATCCATCGATGCTGCTGCAAGGCTCATGGGGACAAGGTCCTTCGCGCCAAGGTTGTGATCCAGGACGAGGAATTTTATCATAGATTGCCGTTGGTGGCAATCGCCCGTCGAGCTGCCTGGAGGGGAACAGGCGCCGCCCGGCGTCGCCGAGCCTCGCTGCCGGATCGCGATCAACGACCTCAACCACTTCGTCTGGCCTGGCTCTGAGCCGCGGTCGGTCACTACAGGGTTCGGATTGTTTCCGCGCCGAGTGGCGTGATATTCTCTGCCGATGGAGGTCCTGACCTACATCGTGCGCATCGAGCCTGCCGAGGAGGGCGGCTACGATGCGTATGTGCCGGCCTTGCCGGGTTGCGTCACTCAGGCGGCGACCTACGAGGATGCCGTTGCGATGGCGCAGGAGGCCATCGAGGGCTTCGTCGAGGCGCTGGCGCTCGCCGGCGAGCCGGTCCCCACCGAGCCGCAGCCAGGACAGTCGACGACGGTTTCCGTGCGTGTCCGGGTTCCCGCGGCTGCATGAGCCGCCTGCCGAGCGTGAAGCGAGATGCGCGACGAGCTTCGGGAAGCGGCTGATCGAGAGCGCCGAGCAGGCGTTGGCGTACGCCGAAGGTCGTGCCGGCGACGGCTTCGTGGCGCATGTGCCGCAAAGCGTCGACGTAGCGGGCGATCCGGGCGCGCACGGGGCTATCGCAGGCGCGGTTCGAAGCCCGGTTCGGCTTCACCGTCGATGCGGTGCGCAACTGGGAGCAAGGGCGGCGCTCGCCGGAGGGGCCGGCCCGCGTGCTGCTGCGGGTGATCGATCACGATCCTGAGGCGGTGTGCAGGGCGTTAGCGTAGGGCGAGGTAGACTATTTTGAATTTTGCGCATCGTAGACGAGCACGCGAAAGGCGCTGGGTCGGCAGCACTGATAAAGGCAAAACTCGATGGACAATTCAGGGAGCATTGACGAATACTTCTCCAATCACAATTGCGCGACCTTGAGTTCCCTGGCCAATTGTAGCCTCATCGCCTTGATTGAGAAGGAACAATGGACAAAAGACTGCACCTACGACAGTCCCGGTAGTTTCGTCATGACCTCGTGCATTAAGAGATCCAGTGACAGGCACCTGTTGGCCGTCAACTGTCTGCACTGCATTGATTGCAATCGACAATTCACCGCCCTGGCCTAACATTTCGGCTTCCTTAGAATCTTGAATTGTCCCCGAGGCGCCGGACCCACCCTTAACTACAACAACTCCATCGACTTGTACGTCAGCCACGACGCTCAGAACCACATTTTGTCCGGATGTCGTATTGCTGCTATCGTATTTCTGCGTCGCAGCAATCGTGACCACT
This sequence comes from uncultured Alphaproteobacteria bacterium, assembly GCA_963798145.1. Lineage (GTDB taxonomy): Bacteria > Pseudomonadota > Alphaproteobacteria > Geminicoccales > Geminicoccaceae > Benzoatithermus. The sequence goes on along the minus strand of CAWCSG010000008.1, from coordinate 700,442 downwards.
GTTCCAGCTGGCAGCTTTACAACACGGGCGGAGGCCATCGGGATAGACCAAAAGGCTATCGCAGCTACTGCGATTGCATATCGCACGAGGAACATTTACCGTTTCCTTTCTGATTGTTGAAAATAGCACACATAGTTAATGCTAGGCCGAATCCACCGAGAAAGCCTGTTCCGGCTCGTACTATATTTGAATGGTCAAATCCAATTGTATTTTTGAGTATTGCATCGCCAACTCCAGCAATGGTTAGGCAGAGCCCCATAAAAATCATAGATTTGTAGTTGATCAAAAAGTATGCTCGGCAAGTCATTGCAATTAGGCATGATAACGCTACGCCGAGATATCCTCCAAAACAACGGGCGCATATACCAAGTGGATTGCCCCAGAGCCAGAAAGACCGAGTTGGATACTGATGGCAGATATAAAATAAAACACTATAAAATGGCTCCCCGTTCGGGTAACCGAACGCGCCATTGCCAAGCGCAGCCGCCGTCGCCACCACAAGTACGCCAAACGACAAGACGAATAATGCGCTAGCCACGGTTGCCATATCAAGGGTCTATATCCACAAACGGGATTGGTCAAGGCAACTCTGTTAGCGTCTATGGCTCAAAGGGTCTCTCCCGCATCGCTTCGTTGGTCAAAGAGTCACACGATACGTTCCGGCGATTGAATTCTTGCTAATACGATCGAGTTGGTCGGGAAATTTGCATGTAGGGTCCACCGACGTGGCATGAAAGAGGCGCATTTTGCGGGGACGCCCTAGCCACGCGAGATCAACGCGTATCTTCGGGCCACCAGTCGGACAGGAGTTGGTCGAGCGCGAATGGGCACGCCTCCGGCAGCACGAGCACGTCCATCTCGCCATGTGCCGCCAGCTTGCGCAGCAGGTTCCGCCGTCGCCCGGTCGTACAGCACGGGCAGCTGCCGCTGCAGGTCGCGCCGCAGGGTCGGGGTCAGCCGGTCCTCGATCTCGCTGCGGAAGTCGACGATCTCGCCGATCCAGCCACGCCGCGGCTCGGTCGCGGCGGAATGCTGGAGCAGCAGCAGATGCTCGATGATCCGCGTCGTCCAGCTGCGGAGCGCGTTGCGCTGCTCCTTGCCCAAGTCGCGGATCTCCTCGGTGAGGTGGGCGAGGTCGAGCGGCAGGTTGGGGCGGGTGTCGGCGAGGCGGCGCAGCGCCCGCGCCTGGAGCTGGGTCCAGGCGTAGAAGTCCGCCTCGTAGAGGTCTTCGGGCGCCGTCGCCGCCATGTCGTCTCAGCCGATCCCGCCCAGGCTCACATACTTGAGGTCGAGATACTCCTCGATCCCGTACTTGCTGCCTTCGCGGCCCATGCCGCTCTCCTTGACGCCGCCGAAGGGCGCCACCTCGACCGAGATCACGCCGTCATTGACGCCGACCATGCCCACTTCCATGGCCTCGGCGACGCGGAAGATGCGGCCGATGTCGCGGGCGTAGAAGTAGCCGGCGAGGCCGACATCCGCGTCGTTGGCCTGGCGGATCACGTCTTCCTCGGTCTCGAAGCGGAACAATGGTGCGAGCGGGCCGAAGGTCTCTTCGTGGGCGACCTTCATGCCCTCGTTGCAGTTGGCGAGCACGGTGGGCTCGAAGAACTGGCCGCCGAGCTGGTGGCGCTTGCCGCCGAGCATGACGGTGGCCCCCTTGGCGGTGGCGTCGCCGACATGCTCCTCGACCTTCTCCACCGCCTTAGCGTCGATCAGCGGGCCGACGAACACGTCCTTGGCGGTGCCGGGGCCGACCTTGAGCTTTGCGGTGGCGGCGGTGAACTTCTTCGCGAACTCGTCGTAGATGCCGGCCTGGACGTAGATCCGGTTGGCGCAGACGCAGGTCTGGCCGCAATTCCGGAACTTGCAGGCGATGGCTCCCTCGACCGCCTTGTCGAGGTCGGCGTCGTCGAAGACGATGAAGGGCGCGAGGCCGCCCAGCTCCATCGAGACGCGCTTGACCGTGTCGGCGCATTGCTTGAGCAGGATCTTGCCGATCTCGGTCGAGCCGGTGAAGGAGAGCTTGCGGACCTTCTTGTTGGTGCAGAGCTCGCTGCCGATCGGCCCGGCGCTGCCGGTGATCACGTTGAACACGCCGGCCGGCACGCCGGCGCGCTCGGCGAGCTCGGCCATGGCCAGGGCCGAGAACGGCGTGGCGCTCGCGGGCTTGACCACGATGGTGCAGCCGGCGGCCAGCGCCGGGCCGACCTTGCGCGTGATCATCGCGTTCGGGAAGTTCCAGGGCGTGATCGCGGCGCAGACGCCGACCGGCTGCTTGATGACCAGGATGCGGCGCGTGGCCACGGTCTGCGGGATGGTGTCGCCGTAGACGCGCTTGGCCTCCTCGGCGAACCATTCCAGGAACGAGGCGCCGTAGCCGATCTCGCCCTTGGCCTCGGCCAGCGGCTTGCCCTGCTCGCGGGTCATCAGGTAGGCGAGGTCGTCGGCATTGGCCATGACCAGCTCGAACCAGCGGCGCAGGATCGCGCCGCGCTCCTTGCCGGTCTTGGCACGCCAGGCCGGCAGCGCGCGCTCGGCGGCGTCGATCGCGGCGCGGGTCTCGTCCAGGCCGACACTGGGCACGGTGCCGATGGTCTCGCCGGTCGCGGGGTCGGCGACCTTGATCACCTTGCCGTCCGCGGCCGCGATCCACTCGCCGTCGATGTAGCAATGCTCGCGAAACAGCCGCTGATCGCCGAGCTGAAAGCGCGGATCCTTGAGTGCGGTCGCCATGATGCCCTGGTCCTCGTTTGCTTTGGGGTCGTGCGCGGCCCCGCTCGAAATCGCTGTGGCAAATATACCGCTGAAACCACCTCCGGCAAGCTAGCCGGCGGGCCGCCAGCCCGGCGCCGCGAATATGGCCTCGGGCGCGTCGGCGAACGCATCCGCGATCAGCGCACGGGTATGCGGCGCCATCGGCAGGGCGAGCGCCGCGTCGCGGTCGAACCAGCCGAGCCGGTCGACCTCGTCGTCGCACGGGCGCTCCGTGCCGCCGACCACTTTTGCCGCAAACGAAATCCCGACATAGGAGACGACATCGCGGTTGGGGTAGGTCAGGCAGAGCTGCGGCCCGCCATAGACACCGAGGATGCGGGTCGGCTGGATGTGCAGGCCGGTCTCCTCGAACGCCTCGCGCACGGCGGCGTCGGCCGGCTGCTCGTTCGGGTCCATGCCGCCGCCGACCGTCTGCCAGAGTCCGTCGTCGCGGTTGCGGACCAGCAGGAGGCGGCCCTCATCGTCGCGGACCATCACCGCGACCGCGGGCATGAGCACCAGCTCGTGGCCGATCCGGGCGCGTAGCCTGCGGAGATAGTCGGAGATCGCCAAGGCTGCGGACCTTTGGGGCTGACGGCACGCCGTGGCCGCTGTTGACCGGTGACCTCGGCATAGGGGTAAAAGGCGCGGCGGGCCAGCCGGCCGCGCGCATGCCGAGTAGACGGGAGCATGGCCGAACCATCCTTCGATCTCGACGCCTATCTGGCCCGGATCGGCTATGGCGGTCCGACCGATGCCACGCTCGCGACCCTGACCGGGCTCCAGGCCTGCCATGCGCAGGCCATCCCGTTCGAGAACCTGGACGTGCTGCTCGGCCGGGGCGTCCGGCTCGACCTGGACTCGCTTCAGCGCAAGCTGGTTTATGATCGCCGGGGCGGCTACTGCTTCGAGCACAACACGCTGTTCCTGCAAGCGCTGCAGGCGCTGGGCTTCGCGGCCAGCGCGCTGGCGGCGCGCGTGCTCTGGCGCCGGCCGGAAGGCGCGGTCACGCCGCGGACCCACATGCTGCTGCGGGTCGAGCTGGCGCAGGGTGCGTTCATCGCCGATGTCGGCTTCGGCGGCGCCACGCCGACCGCACCGCTGGCGCTGGTGCCCGAGATCGAGCAGGCGACCCCGCTCGAGCCGTTCCGCCTGGTTGCGGTGGACGCCGAATACCGGCTGCAGATCCGCCAGGGCGCCGAGTGGACGACCCTCTATCAGTTCTCGCTGGCGCCGCAGCACCCGATCGATCTGGAACTGCCCAACTGGTTCGTCTCGACCCACCCCAAATCGTTCTTCGTCCACCATCTGGTCGCGGCGCTGCCGACCGCCGACTGCCGCTGCGGTCTGTTCGATCGCGACTGGACGCGGCGCCGGCCGGACGGGACCGTCGCGGAGCGGCGGTTGGCCGACGGGCAGGCCATGCTGGAATCGCTGGAGCGCGACTTCCTGATCGAGGTCGCGCCCGAGGACCGTGCCGCCATTGTCCGCCGGCTGGACCAGCTGCCCGCAGCGGATTGAGCCACCCGGCTTTTCCGGGCTCAGGCAGTTCCCATATCAAAGGGCATGAGGGCGAACGGAGCGCAGATGACAGGTCCGATCAAGCCGCCGGTCGGCTGAGCGCCGCGCGCCGCCGCAGCGTGCGGCGGTAGCGGCGGCGATTGTCCGACCACCAGGGCGAGCTGGCCCATCCCAGCAGCCGCAGCTCCGCCTCGGCGCCGCGCGCCCGGGTCACTGCCGAATCGAACAGGTCGGCATAGACCCCCAGGATCTCGATCCGCTGCTCGACCGGCAGATCCAGGAAGGCCGGTTGCATCAGCGTGTCCAGGAACTGGTTGATCTCGGCATCCAGCGCGTAGAAGGCGATCACCGCCTTCAGCACGTCGCCGGGCATCGTGACGAGATCGGCGCGCAGGCTGTCCAGTGTCTGCTGCGAGCGTTTGTTCGCCAGCATGAAGAAGCGCCGCGACGGCTCCTCGCGCATCCGGTCCGTCAGCTCGGCATAGCCCGGGATGAACTGTTCCAGATTCTCGCGGATCAGCTCGATCTCGGTGCGCAGGGCCACGGCGACCCGGCGCAGGCGTCGTCGCTCTTGGGCCCGCGCCGTCACGCCGGCCGCGATCTGCCCAAGCACCCAGACCAGGACGGCCGACCCGAGCAGGCTCTCGGGATGGGCGGCAATCCAGGCGAGCAGGCTCCACAGCGAGACCGACTGCTCCACGCGTGGGGCGGCCGGCCCCTAGGCGGCGAGTCCCTGTGCGAGGAAGCTCGACATGCGCCGCGAGAACGCGCCGGGATCCGGGATCGGCTCGCCCTCGACGATCCGCGCCTGGTCGAGCAGCAGCTTGGCCAGCTCGTCGAAGCGCTGGCCGCCGGTCTCGTCCGTGGCCATGGCCGCCATGCGCCGGGTCAGCTCGTGCTGGCCGTTGATCTCGAGCACGCGCTTGGACAGCTTGTCGAGCTGGCTGTGCTGCTTGAGGAAGCGCTCCAGGCGCAGGTCGAGGCCGTGGTCCTCGGCGACCAGGCAGACCGCGCTGTCGCGCAGGCGCTTCGACACGCGGATGTCGGTGACGTCCTCGCCGAGCGAGGCCTTGAGCCGCGCGATCAGCCGCTTCAGCTCGACATCGTCCAGCGCCTCCTCGGTGCGTGCCGGTTCGGCGTCGCCCTGCACCGTCGACAGGTCGACATCGCCGCGGGTCAGCGAGCGCAGCGCGTGGGTCTGATAGTCCTTGACCTCCTGCAACCAGAACTCGTCGACCGGGTCGTCGAGCAGCAGCACCTCGACGCCCTTGGCCAGCGCCTGCTCGAGCTGCGGGCTGGTGCGCAGGGCGTCGTGGCTCTCGCCGCTGATGTAGTAGATCGCGTCCTGGCCTTCCTTCATGCGGGCGGCGTAGTCGGCGAGGCTGACCCAGCCCTTGCCGGCGGTGCTGTGGAAGCGGGCAAGCTCGAGAAGCTTGCTGCGATTGTCGGCGTCCTCGTACAGGCCTTCCTTGAGCACGGCGCCAAACTGGCTCCACCAGCCGTCGTAGCTCTCCGCCTTGCCCTCCGTCTTGTCGGCATCTTCGGCCGTGGCCTCACCCTCGGCTGGGGCCGGCGCCTTGGCCTTCGCGGCCAGCTCGTCGAGCAGGCGGCGCACCAGCGCCTTGCGCATCTTGGCGATGACCGCGCCATGCTGCAGCGTCTCGCGGCTGACGTTGAGCTGCAGATCCTCGCTGTCGACCACGCCGCTGACGAAGCGCAGGTAGCGCGGCAGCAGCGTGTCGAGATCGGCGGTGATGAACACGCGGCGGACATAGAGCTTCACCCCGTGCCGGCGCTTCGGGTCGTTCAGGTCGAACGGACGCGAGCCCGGGACGAACAGCAGTGCCGTGTAGGAGAGCGTCCCCTCGGCCGCGAAATGCACGCGCGCGAACGGCTCGTCGAAGGCGTGCGCGACGTGGTGGTAGAACTCCTTGTACTGGTCCTCGGTGATCTCGCTCTTGGGCCGGGTCCAGATCGCGCTGGCCTCGTTGATCTGCTCCGGCTCGGAGAGGTTGGACTTGGTGTCGCCGGCCTTGGGGCGGGTTTCCAGGATGATCGGCAGGCCGATATGGTCGGAATAGGTCCGCACGATCTGGCGGATCTTCCAGCCGTCGAGGAACTCCTTGGCCTCGGTCTTCAGGTGCAGGGTCACCGAGGTCCCGCGCGGCGTGCCGGCCGGCGCCTCCTGCACCGTGTAGCCGCTGCGACCGTCCGATGCCCACAGCCAGCCCTGATCGGCGCCGGCCTTGCGGCTCTGGACGACGACCCGGTCGGCAACCATGAACACCGAGTAGAAGCCGACGCCGAACTGGCCGATCAGCTTGATGTCCTGGTCCTGCTCGCCCGACAGCTGGCTCAGGAACTTGGACGTGCCCGAACGGGCGATCGTGCCCAGGTTCTCGACCAGATCCTCCTGGTCCATGCCGATGCCGTTGTCGCTGACGGTCAGCAGGCCCTCGGCTTCGTCGGCCAGGATGCGGATCTTCAACTCGGGGTCGTCGCCCAGCAACTCGGGCTGGCTGAGCGACTGGTAGCGCAGCTTGTCGCACGCGTCGGACGCGTTGCTGATCAGCTCGCGCAGGAAGATCTCGCGCTCCTTGTAGAGCGAGTGGATGACCAGATCGAGCACACGGCTGACATCGGCCTCGAACGGCTGCACGGTCTCGGTCATGATGGTTTCGCTGTCCTCGATATCGGTGGCCCGCCCTGCGGCTGGGTCGGATTTGGGGATTCGGGTGGAGACGTTCAACGGGTCCGCGGAGTGTGTTAGACCAAAGCGGAGAAGTGGAGCCGAGGGATGGGTGAGCCTGCGCTGCGGGCCATGACCGCGGACGAGTTCCTGGCCTGGGACGACGGTACCGACACGCGGCATGAGCTGGTCGACGGCGTGATCGTGGCGATGGCGCCGCCGACGGACGCGCACGGCACGATCACTGTCAATGTCGGGGTCGAGATCGCCGACCGGCTGCGCTCGCGCCCACCATGCCGCGCCATCGGCGAGGCCGGCATCCGTCTCGACGAGCGCAACCATTTCAAGGCCGACGTCGCCGCCACCTGCGCGGAGCCGCGCAACAGCCTCTATGTCGAGGAGCCGTTCCTCGTCGTCGAGGTGATCTCGGAGAGTTCCGAGCGCGACGATTTCGGGCTCAAGGCACACCGCTACAGTCTACTGCCGTCCGTGCAAGAGATCTGGCTCGTGGACAGCCGCAAGCGCTGGGTGCAGGTGTGGCGGCGTGCCGAGGACGCCTGGATCGTCACCATGCCGTTGCGCGGCGCCGACGCGTTCGCCAGCGCTGCTCTCGCGGATCACATCAAGCTCGACGCCCTCTACCGCAATACCGGCCTCTGAACCCTCATCATTTCATCACCAGGGCTGCGCTCACGGCATTCGCCAGCTTCTCGCCGCGCTCGAACGCGGCGATGTTGGCCAGCGTGGTGTCGGCGATCCCGGTCAGCGCCTCGGTGGTGAAGAAGGCCTGGTGGCCGGTGACCAGCACGTTGGGGAAGGTGAGCAGGCGCTGGAAGGCGTCGTCCTGGATGATCTCGTTGGAGAGGTCCTGGAAGAACAGGTCGGCTTCCTGCTCGTAGACGTCGATCGCGAGATAGCCGATCCGTCCGGACTTCAGGCCGTCCACCACTGCCGCCACGTCGACAAGGGCGCCGCGGCTGGTGTTGACCAGCATCACGCCCTCCTTCATCAACGCGATGCTGCGCGCGTTGACGATGTGGCGGGTTTCCGGCGTGAGCGGGCAGTGCAACGTGATCAGGTCGGAGCGGACGGCGAGGTCGGTGGCCTGGACGTAGGTCACTCCCAGCGCCACCAGCTCCGGGTCGGGACGCACGTCGTGGGCCAGGACCTCGCAGCCGAAGCCCAGCCGCATGGTGCGCGCGACCAGGCCGCCGATCTTGCCGGTGCCGACGACGCCGACTGTCTTGCCATGCAGGTCGAAGCCGAGCAGGCCATCCAGCGCAAAGTTGTTCTCGCGCGTGCGGTTATAGGCGCGGTGGATCTGGCGGTTGAGGGTCAGAATCATCCCGATCGTGAACTCGGCCACGGCGTAGGGCGAGTAAGCCGGCACGCGCACGACGGGGATGCCGAATCGGGCCGCGGCTGCGAGATCTACATTGTTGAAGCCGGCGCAGCGTAATGCGACCAGGCGGGTGCCGCCCGCGGCCAGCAGGTCCAGGGTTTCAGCGTCCGCACCGTCGTTCACGAACAGGCATATGGCGGGAAAGCCCCGCGCGAGCGCAGCCGTATCCGGACCGAGCCGTGGCTCGAAGAAATGCAGCTCGTGGCCAAACGCCGCGTTGCGGGCGTCGAAGCTGCGCCGGTCGTAGGCTTTGCTGCTGAACATCGCGACGCGCATGGCTTGCCTCCGTCAGGGCTGGCCGACAACCACCAGGCGCACGAACTCCACTGGCGCCGCCAGCCCCCGAAGCTGGGCGGCCTCGGTGCGCGGTTGGTGGCTGGCGATCTCGGCCGTCGCTTCCGGCAGGGCGGCCAGCGGCGCCGAGATCACGAGGTCGCCGCCGCGGCTCTGTCCTTGCAGCCGTGCCGCGAGATTCACCGTTCCGCCGAAATAGTCCAGCCGGTCGTTGAGATTGACGGCGATGCATGGGCCTTCGTGCAGTCCGAGCTTCAGGACCAGCGGCGCCGTGTGGCCGGCGTTGAACGTCGCTACGCGCTCCTGCATCGCGATCGCGGCCCGTAGACCCTGTAGCGGCTCATGGAAGGCGGCCATCACCGCGTCGCCGATCGTCTTGACGATGGCACCATCATGCTCTCGCACGATGCGGGCGAGATAAGCGAAATGCTCGCGCACGCGGCCGTAGGCGGCGGCGTCGCCGATCGCATCGTAGAGTGCCGTACTCCCCTTGAGGTCGCTGAACAGCAAGGTGACGCGCCGGATCGCCACATCGTCGCCGGGACGCAGCACCTCGGTCGAGAACAGGTCGCGAAAGGCCTGCAGCGTGGCGACGCGGTCGGCGGTGAGCGCGTCCTCGACCCAGCGGCGGTTCTCGACGACCACCGTGCGGCGGCGGGCCGTATCGTTGCGAAGGGTCACCCATCCGGGTTCACCCGGATCGCCCGCGATCACCGCGGTGTCGGTAGCAATGACGGCAGGGAAGCATGAGCCTTCGTGCTCGATGTCGGTCTCTGGCCCGATCTCCAGCGTCCGCAAGCGGTAGGGGCCGGGTGGCGCACTGAACTCGACCGTCCGCTCCTCGCCCGGTTCCAGCGTGACGTGAGCCCAGATGTGTGGCGTGCTCATCGGCCCGAGCAGGCAGAACTCGCCCGCTTCGATCGGGCGGATGCTGGCGGCGGGGCGCAGGGTCAGTTCGACGTTGCGCGAAAAATCGCGGCCATAATCGATGTTGCAGGTACCGCAATGTGCCCCAGTCGGCAGCTGATCCAGGCTGGCGCTCGTGGCCTTGGCGCCGCGGCAGCGCGGGCACAGCAGATCCCAGCGCAGCTCGAGCATGCCGAGACGGGTAGCCTCGAGGCAGGCCTCGATCGCATGTCGCTCGGGCACCGCCCAGCGGCGCGCCAGCGCCAGCGGCCGGATGCGCTCGACATCGGTCTCCAGCCCGTCGGCAACCTCGGCGGTGAGGCGCTCGGCCAAGCCGTGCCCGTAGGGACCGGCGGCGAGTTGTCCGGCCAATGTCGTCAATCGCTGGCGGGCCGGCGCCGTGATCGACGATGAGGCGGCCACGAACGGGACGGCCTGCGTGCCCAGGGCGAACCGGTCGGCCTGGGCGGCAAGCCCAGCGAACATCCGCGCCGCGGAATCCATGAAGCCGCCGGCGAGTACCAGACGGCCGAGCAGCCCACGTGGCGCCACCTCGAGGCGGTACTCGCCATGGCAAGACGGCCTGGCAGCCGTCAGGGCGAAGCGCGCATCCAGTGCTTCAAATGGCCCGCGCGTGAAGCGTCGGCGATGCTCATACCAACGCTCGCGGACCCAGTTGCATGGCAAGTCTTCCCATTCGAGCGGGAATGGCCCGACCTTGCCCTTGGCCATGAACCGTATGCTGCCGTCGCTCTGGGGCACTTCGCTGACGACGTATTTGGGCAGGCCCGAGGCCGCGTTGTAGCGTGCGGTGTCGGCCATCGCAGCCCACACCGCCGCCAACGGGCCGGCGAAGTCGAACGAGAAGCTCCGGCCGACCGACCTGCCCATCTGCCACCCCATCGCGCTGCCGCCTCGACTCCTTTCGTGATTGTAATGCTGCTGGGGCCAATGCCCAGCTAGCGGTAGGGTAGCGCATTACCGGTGACGAGAACGTGTCTGCACCACAAGATGTAGCGCCGATCGTCACCGGGGGACTCGCTTTTCGACGGGATGGCTCTTGCCAAGGCCGAAGGTCGTGGCATTCTCCTGCCCATGCTGGTGCAGCCCTCGTCCCCTGGTCGAGTGGTGGCGGTCCTCGGGCCGACCAATACCGGTAAGACGCACTTCGCCGTCGAACGCATGCTGGCCCACCGGTCCGGCATGATCGGTTTCCCCCTCCGTCTCCTCGCCCGTGAAATCTACGACCGCATCGTCGCAATCCGCGGCAAGGCTGCCTGCGCGCTGATCACCGGCGAAGAGAAGCTGGGTGCGGAGGATGCGCGCTATCTCGTCTGCACGGTCGAGGCGATGCCGATGCAGCGCGAGGTGGCGTTCCTCGCCATCGACGAGATCCAGCTCGCGGCGGACCACGAGCGCGGCCACATCTTCACCGACCGGCTGCTGCATGCGCGCGGCAGCGAGGAGACGATGTTTCTCGGCTCGGACACGATCCGGCCGATCCTCAAGCGGCTGGTCCCGGAAGCCGAGGTGATCAGCCGGCCACGCTTCTCGATCCTGTCCTATGCCGGCGACAGCAAGCTGCATCGCCTGCCGCGGCGCAGCGTGGTGGTCGCCTTCTCGGCGGCCGAGGTCTACACGCTGGCCGAGGTGCTGCGCCGTCAGAAGGGCGGCGCCGCGGTGGTGCTCGGCGCCCTTTCTCCGCGCACGCGCAACGCCCAGGTCGCCATGTACCAGGCCGGCGAGGTCGAGCATCTGGTGGCGACCGACGCCATCGGCATGGGCCTCAACATGGACGTGGCGCATGTCGCGTTCGCGAGCCTTGCCAAGTTCGACGGCACCGAGCAGCGGCGCCTGCGGCCGCCTGAGATGGCGCAGATCGCGGGCCGCGCCGGCCGCCACATGGCCAATGGCAGCTTCGGCGCCACCAATGGCTGCGAGTCGTTCGAGCCGCGTGAGATCGAGGCGATCGAGGGGCACAGTTTCGCGCCACTGAAGGCGGTGCGCTGGCGCAGCAGCGAGCTGGATTTCGCGAGCGTCCAGTCGCTTTTGGCCAGCCTGGACCGGCCGCCGGCGCAGGACTGCCTGCTCAAGGTCCGCGACGCGGTCGACCATCGCAGCCTGGTGTTCCTGTCGCGGCGCGACGAGATTCGAGACGCACGTTTGAGCCCGGAGCGCGTCCGGCTGCTGTGGCAGGTTTGCCAGATCCCGGATTTCCGCAAGACGCTGACCGACGCGCATCTGCATCTCCTGGCGACCGTCTACCGGCACCTTACCGGCCCCAAGGCCGTCCTGCCGAACGACTGGGTCGGCGGGATGATCGCGCAGCTCGAGCGGACCGACGGCGACATCGACGCGCTGGTGACGCGGATCGCGCACGTCCGCACCTGGACCTACATGTCGCATCGGGCCAGCTGGCTGAAGGATGCCGGCCATTGGCAGGGACGGGCGCGCGAGGTCGAGGACCGGCTGTCCGATGCGCTGCATGAGCGCCTGACGCAGCGGTTCGTCGACCGGCGGACCTCGGCGCTGATGCGCTCGCTGCGCGACCAGGGCGATCATGCAGCCTTCGTCGACAAGAGTGGCGAGGTGGCGGTGGATGGCCATCCGGTCGCCCGCATCGACGGGCTCAACCTCACGATCGTCGAGGCCGATCTCGATGCCGACCGGCGACTGCTCGCGGCTGCGGCACGGCGGGCGGCGCTGCCGGCCCTGCGCCGCAAGGTCACCGAACTCGTCGCCGCGGAGGATCGCGAACTCACCCTGGATGCAACCGACGCGATCTGCTGGCAGGGTGCGGTGATGGCGCGGCTGCGAGCAGGCGGTAGCCTCCTGAGCCCCAGGCTCGAGCTACGTTGCGACGACATTCTGGATGTGGCTGCGCGCAGCCGGGTCCGGGAACGCCTGGAGCGCTGGCTCGCGGCGTGGGTGGCCAGGCGGCTGGCGACCCTCCTGGCGCTCGAGCGAGCGTCACGCCGCCCGGGCCTGGGGGGCGCCGGGCGGGGGATCGCATTCCGGCTGGTGGAGCAATTCGGCACCCTGCGGCGCTCGGAAGCGGAGGGCCTGATCAAGGATCTGGGCCAGGCCGATCGCCGCTCGCTGACGCGACTCGGCGTCCGTTTCGGCCTGCTCCACCTCTATCTGCCGGATCTGCTCAAGCCGTCTGCCAACGAGGCACGCGCCCGGCTCCTACGCGTATCCAGCGGACGGCCGGTCGAGCTGCCACCACCTGGCCGGACGGTCCTGCGGCCGGCACGCGAGGACATGATGACCTTGGGCTTCGCCGAGTTTCCCGGCTTCGCGCTGCGGGTCGATATCCTCGAGCGCCTCGCCGCCCGTATCCGCGCCCAGGCCCGCTCATCGGCCACCTTCGAGGTCCCGCCCGCGCTGGCCGCGGAGGCTGGGCTCGGCCGCGACGAGCTGGCGGTTCTCGTGGAAGCGCTGGGTTTTCGACCGGCACCGGGAGCGGGCATCGCGTCCTTCAGCCGGATGCCGACGGCGCGGCGGCGACACGAACACGAGCACCGCCCTGCCGCCGCGGGACCCAGTGGCTCGCCGTTCGCGGTGCTGGCCAGACTTCGGGTGGCGACTTGAGCGGCGCGCCAGCCGTGCGTCTGGACAAGTGGCTCTGCTACGCGCGGTTCATTCGCAACCGCAACCTGGCGGAGGCGCTGGTGGCTGCGCGTCGCGTCCGGGTCAACCAGCAGATCGTCGGCAAGACGCATCAGCTGGTGCGACCGGGTGACGTGATCACCCTGACCGAGCCGGCGCGGGTGCGCGTCGTGCGGGTCCGGGCGCTGAGCGAGCGCCGCGGACCCGCCATCGAGGCCCAGCTTCTGTACGAGGAGCTGGGCCGGCTGGATTGAGCCTTACTTCGACGCCTGATCTAGATATGCGATCACGTCGGCGCGCTCCTCCGGCTTCTTCAGGCCGGGGAACGCCATCTTGTTCTTCGGCACATAGGCCTTCGGATCAGTCAAGTACGCGTCCAGCGTTTCGTTCGTCCATACCAGCCCGTCCTTGCCGTGCTGGATCATCGAATCCGAATACTTGAAGCCCTCGACCGTACCGGCCGTGCGGCCGACCACGCCACCCAGATGCGGGCCGATCCGGTTCGTCTTGTCGTCGAGAACGTGGCAGGCCCCGCAGCGCTTGAAGATCTTCTCGCCGTTGGCGGCATCGCCGGCCGCAAGCGCCGAGCCGGCGACGAGCAGCGAGAGCGAGCAACCGATCAAACATGCCTTGAGCATCGTGCCTCCCGTGGGCATTCCAGTTTACCAGACCGACCCCCGACGGGGCCATGGTTCCTAGGCTCAGCCTTTGGCAAACACAAGTCCAGCCGCCGCTGCGCCTCGGATCGCAAAGCTCAGCCTGCGCGTGGCTCGCGCGAGCCGAAGATTGCCGTGCCTACTCTTACGTGCGTGGCACCAAAGCGGATCGCCGTCTCGTAGTCGGCGCTCATCCCGACGCTAAGCTGGCCGAGGCCGTTGCGCGTGGCGAGCTTGGCCAGCAGCGCAGTGTGCAGGGCCACGTCCTCGTCCTCTGGTGGGATCGCCATCAATCCGGCTAAAGGCAGTTCGAGCTCGCCGCGGCACATCGCCACGAAACCGTCCAGCTCACTTGGTAGAATACCCGATTTCTGCGGCTCCTCGCCGGTGTTGACCTGCACGAACAGGGTCGGCCGCCGCGACTGGCGCACCATCTGCTTGGCCAACTCGCGGGCGAGCTTGGGCCGGTCGAGGGTCTGGATCGCGTCGAACAGCGCGACGGCCTCGGCCGCCTTGTTGGTCTGCAACCCGCCGATGAGATGCACCTCGACATCGGGCCAGCGCGGCCGCAGCAGGGACCAGCGGCCCTTCGCCTCCTGGACATAGTTCTCCCCGAACACGCGCTGCCCTGCTGCCAGCGCCGCTTCGATCCGATTCTCCGGTTGCCCCTTGCCGACCGCGATCAGCGTTACGGGGCCGGCCGACCGGCCGGCGGCCGCCTCGGCGATTCGCCGGCGGACCGCTCCCAGATTGTCCGCGACCTCGGCCGCCGCCTGTTGACCAAGCTCGACCATGGCTTACTACCTCCGCAGGGTGCAATCGGCTCTCAGGAGACCCCGATGACGTTCGACGAGATCATGGCCCCGCTCGGGGCGGAAACGTTCGTCCGCGACTATCTGGGGCGGCAGCCGCTGCACCTGCAAGGCCCGGCTGAAAAGTTCGATTCCGTGATGAACTGGGAGGCACTGAACCGGCTGCTCGGCATGACCTCGGTCTGGACCGATCAGACGATGATGCTGATCCTCGACAACGCCGCCGTGCCCGCCGCCAGCTATGCTTCGCCCACCTCTGGTCGCGAGGGCGGCGCCGTGATGCGGCCCGATCCGGCGCGCGTGCAGCCATTCCTGGCACGTGGCGCGACCATGGTCCTGAACTTCATCGACCAGTTGTCGCCGGAGCTGTCGGCGTTCGCCCGCTCGCTGGAGCGGGCCTTGGGCGGGACGGTGCAGGCCAACCTCTATCTCTCGTCGAAGCGCAAGCAGGGCTTCAAGGCGCATTTCGACTTCCACGACGTGTTCGCGATGCATGTCATGGGCGAGAAGACCTGGACGGTCTTCAAGGGTCGGGCCGAATATCCGATCAAGCATCCGTCGTTCGAAGGTTGGCCGCGAGAGCGTCACGACCAGATCCAGGGTGAGGTCTGGCGCGATGTACGGCTGCAGCCCGGCGATCTGCTCTACCTGCCACGAGGCCAGTATCACTATGCGCTCGCCGACGACGGTCCCTGCGTACATGTCGCCTGGGGCGTTACTTACCCAATCGGCATGGATGTGGTGAGCTACGGGTTCGAGCGGATGGTAGGCGAGGCGGTCGGCCGCGCCAACCTGCCGCGGGACCGGGCGGGTTTGCAGGCGCGGCTGACCGAGATCGGCCAGACCTTGGCAAAAACCCTGGCGGATCCGAAGGCAGTCGAGGATGTATTGGGGCTGTCCGCCGCCTTCAGCCGGCCGCGCGAACACTACGATTTGCCCGGGCTGATCGAGCGGACCGAGGTGGCCTACCGAGTCAAGGGCGCCGGCTTGCGTCTGGTCTCCCAGGGTGGCCGGCACGGTCTGGTGAAGGAAGGCACGCGCCAGGCCGTCGAGGTGCCGGGGGCGATGCAGCCTTATGTGGCCTGGGTCCTGGGGCAGAATCGGTTCACGCGGCGAGAGCTGGCGCAGGCATTTCCGGCCGCTGTCGCCAGCGCGCTTGATCAACTCATAGTAGATCTTAGCCGAATGACACTAGTGGAACCGTGCGACTGACCCGGTGAAAAGACTGTGGCAAACACGCGACACGCCGTCGTTGAACGCCACGTCGCGGTACGCGAGTGATTGCCATGGGCATCGTTGGCGGGAACAAGGACGGGACGAAACGTGGTCGATGGAAACCGGTGCGAACAAGCGGCCACGAAAGCGCCAGCGGCGCTGATCGGAATGGCGACTAGGCACCTAGCAAGGTAGAGAACGGACAATGCAACTCAAGAAACTCATCCTGGGTACCTCGGCACTGATCGGCGTCGGCCTGTTTGGCGCGTCGGCGGCGACCTCGGTGTCCGCAGCGGAGGTCAAGCCCGGCGGCGCCCTCGACGTCACGATCACCGGCTTCCTGCGCACCGAGTGGTTCGGTGGCCAGCAGGACGACCTGCATCTCGACAGCGCGCAGTCGCGCAGCCTCGACTTCCGCAATGACTCCGAGGTGCACGTCATCGCCCGCGGCAAGAGCGAGGAGAACGGCCTCGAGTACGGCGCCACGATCGAGTTCGAGGCCGACACCAACAGCACGTTCAACACCGACGAGAGCTGGATCTTCCTGCGCGGCGGCTGGGGCGAGCTCCGGTTCGGCGACGAGGACGGCGTGGTCGACAACAGCGTGATCGGCGGCCAGACGATCGCTGCCGGCACGGGCGGTATCGACGGCTCGGATGCGGTGATCACGGCTGCTCCGCTGGTCTTCCTGAGCAACAGCAACGACGCGACCAAGATCCGCTACTACACGCCGAGCTTCGGTGGCTTCAGTCTGGGCGTGTCGTACACGCCGACCCAGCAAGACTTCAACAGCGGGTCCAATAACGGCCAGGCCTTCGCCACCAAGAATGGCGGCCCGGGCGTGATCGGCGGCGGCATGGATGCGAAGAACATCGTCGAGGGTGCCGCGGTCTATGACGGCGATCTCGGTGGTGTCGGCCTGACCGCATCGGTGGTCGGCCTCTATGCCTCGCTCAACAACGATGCCGAGACGGCGTTCGGCGACGACCAGTGGTACGGCATCCAGGGCGGTGCCGCGCTCGACCTGTTCGGCTTCAAGATCGCCGGCAGCGTCGGTTCCGACAATCCCGGCGACGCGCAGCGCAACTTCTTCACCGCCGGCATCGCCTATGGCTTTGGCCCGGTGAACACCTCGATCACCTATGGTCAGATCTTCGACGCGAACAGCGACTTCGAGGAAGCGACCGGGATTGGCGACTCGGCCTACAATGTGGTGCTCTCAGCCGATATCGCTTTGGCGCCCGGTCTGGTGTTGGCGGGTGACGTGAGCAAGTTCGACAATGACGGCACGGGCGACATCTCGGGCGACGGCTGGGCCGCCGTCGGTCGTCTCGCTGTCGCATTCTGAGGTCAAGTCTCTTCGAGCGAACGGAGGCGGCGGGATTGTTACCCGCCGCCTTTGTTCGTCCTAAACTGCGTGTTGTAATCGAGGCACATGCGCAGTGCAAGAATAGCGCGCCATGGTCAAGTCTGGTTGCGGTGTGGATCGACTTGTTGGGATAACGTCGCTTGACGGCCGGGGGCGGTAACAGCGTGCCTTTTGCATGTGACCAGTTTGAGCCTGCGGAAAACTCTGCCGCTGCATGGTCTTGCCAGAAAGAGGAGATGATCTGATGCTGCTAAGAAGAATTCTACTGAGCACGACTGCGGTCCTCGGTGCCGGCATGGTGACCTTGGCTCTGCCGGGTGCGGCCGGTGCGGCCGAGGTCAAGGCCGGTGGCTACCCTGACATCACGATCACCGGCTTCCTGCGCACCGAGTGGTTCGGTGGCCAGCAGGACGACTTGCATCTCAACAGCGCACAGTCGCGCAGCCTCGACTTCCGCAACGATTCCGAGGTGCATGTCATCGCCCGTGCCAAGAGCGAGGAGACAGGCCTCGAGTACGGCGCCACGATCGAGTTCGAGGCCGACACCAACAGCACGTTCAACACCGACGAGAGCTGGATCTTCCTGCGCGGCGGCTGGGGCGAGCTCCGGTTCGGCGACGAGGACGGCGTGGTCGACAACAGCGTGATCGGCGGCCAGACGATCGCTGCCGGCACGGGCGGTATCGACGGCTCGGATGCGGTGATCGCAGCTGCTCCGCTGGTCTTCCTGAGCAACAGCAACGACGCGACCAAGATCCGCTACTACACGCCGAGCTTCGGTGGCTTCAGTCTGGGCGTGTCGTACACGCCGACCCAGCAAGACTTCAACAGCGGGTCCAATAACGGCCAGGCCTTCGCCACCAAGAATGGCGGCCCGGGCGTGATCGGCGGCGGCATGGATGCGAAGAACATCGTCGAGGGTGCCGCGGTCTATGACGGCGATCTCGGTGGTGTCGGCCTGACCGCATCGGTGGTCGGCCTCTATGCCTCGCTCAACAACGATGCCGAGACGGCGTTCGGCGACGACCAGTGGTACGGCATCCAGGGCGGTGCCGCGCTCGACCTGTTCGGCTTCAAGATCGCCGGCAGCGTCGGTTCCGACAATCCCGGCGACGCGCAGCGCAACTTCTTCACCGCCGGCATCGCCGCCGCGTTGGGGCCGGTCAATACATCGCTCACCTATGGTCAGATCTTCGACGCGAACAGCGACTTCGAGGAAGCGACCGGGATTGGCGACTCGGCCTACAATCTGGTGCTCTCAGCCGATATCGCTTTGGCGCCCGGTCTGGTGTTGGCAGGCGACGTGAGCAAGTTCGACAATGACGGCACGGGCGACATCTCGGGCGACGGCTGGGCCGCCGTCGGTCGTCTCGCCGTCGCATTCTGAGCCAAGGCTTCTGCGATGGGGACGGGCGGCGGGTTTCCCGCCGCCCGTTTCATTGCCGAATGCCCGACGGCTTAGGGCAGGGCGTTGCAGCGATGCATCTCGTTTTTGCTCGATAGTTATGCTATTGCCCCGTCATGAGTTCTCGTATGCCTGATGCCCTCATCAAGTCCGCTCAGCGCGGCGCCCTCGGCGTCGTTGCGTTGGCGGCGGTTGGCGCCGTCGACGTGGCTGCGCTCGAGATGGTGCCGGGTGGCTATGGCGTCGGCCCGGTGGTCGAATCCCGCGTTGCGCCGGCGGCGAACAGCGAGCAGTCATTGGCGGACGAGGCTGTCGGCCCATCTGGCCTAGCCATCGACTTCACGCCCCGCGACGGGAGCGGCTTCTGGTCCGGATCGGACAAGAACGACGACATCGGCGGGCTGCGTTTCGATCTCAACGTGACCGGAACCAGCGGCGGTACGGCGGCCGAACAAGGCTTTGGTGCCTCGCGGGACACGCTGCGCGCGGCTCAATCAGGCTCGGCCGCCTTGATGGTTGGTGGCGCCATGCATTGGTCTGACTGGTCCGTCGGCGGGGGCCTGGGGCGGTCGCAGGCCATGGGGACCGACGTCGACCTGATGGCGGCATCCTTGGGATATGGTCGGCTCACCGCGCAGGTCGCCGTGGGCCAGTCTGCGCCGACAGCGGTGGATGCGCCGCGCGATGTCCTCATGTTGAGCACCGATCTCGCCGCCTGGTCGTGGTTGACCTTGCAGAGCAATCTGGCGGTGGGCTCCCCGTCCGGGGCCGATGGTGATCGCGACCATAATCGGGACCCCGTTGCCGCCGGCACGTTTGGTTTGCGCCTGAACTTCTGACGCCGCTTCGCCGTCCGGCTGGCGCTCACATTCCACTGTGCTATGTTCGCGCCGACCTCAAGAGAACGCAGGCCATGGCCTGCGACTCCCGCGCAGACAATGGTGATGATCAGACAAGCCCGCGTTCGCACGACCGTGTTGTTCGGCATCGCCGCGCTCGTTCTCGGAGCCTGCGGCCCGAGCAAGATGCCGGAGTTCACCGTCTTCAGCCCGAAGGACCAGCGCATCCGTGATCGAACCGGCACCTTCACCGGGCAGGATGGAATCACGATTTTCGGCACCGGCAATAGCGGGGCGGCGGCGCAGGCTGCCGCCAATAGTGGCGGGGGCGGGGGCGGTATTGGCGTCAATGCCTATCTCTGGCGCGGTGCCCTGGAGACGATCAACTTCATGCCGCTGGCGTCGGCGGATCCGTTCGGCGGCCTGATCATCACCGACTGGTATCAGCCCACGGGCGCTCCCGACGAGCGCCTCAAGCTGCATGTGCTGGTGCTTGATCGCAATCTGCGTGCGGACGGGGTCAAGGTTTCGGTGTTCCGGCAGTTGCGCGACGCGAAGGGCGATTGGATCGAAGCACCGGTCGACCCGAAAACGGTGACCGAGCTCGAGGACAAGATCCTGACCAAGGCGCGCGAGCTGCGTATCGCCGGGCTCCAGACCGCAGGCTAGCGGCGCCTGACGACGGCGGCTCGGCCGCCCTTGCAGATCGAGGTTGGATGTCGCGCTATCCGTTCCGCGCCACCGAGGCGAAGTGGCAGCAGGCCTGGCAGGAGCGCCAGAGCTTCGCGGCCGTGGCCGATCCGGCGCGGCCCAAATACTACGTGCTCGAGATGTTTCCCTACCCGTCGGGGCGCATCCACATGGGCCACGTCCGTAACTACACCATGGGTGATGTGGTCGCCCGGCTCAAGCGGGCGCAGGGCTTCAATGTCCTCCATCCGATGGGGTGGGATGCGTTCGGGCTGCCGGCCGAGAATGCGGCGATCCAAAAGGGCGTTCACCCGGCGGTCTGGACTTATGCCAACATCGCCGAGATGCGCGACCAGCTGAAGTCGATCGGCTGCTCGCTGGATTGGTCGCGCGAGATCGCGACCTGCGACCCAGCCTACTACCGGCATGAACAGGCGATGTTCCTGGACATGCTGGCGCGAGGCTTGGTCTATCGCAAGGAGAGCTGGGTCAACTGGGATCCGGTCGACCAGACCGTGCTCGCCAACGAGCAGGTGATCGACGGCCGTGGTTGGCGCAGCGGTGCGGTGGTCGAGCGCCGGAGGCTGGCGCAGTGGTTCTTCAGGATCACTGCCTTCGCCGAGGAGCTGTTGGGCGCGCTCGACCGGCTCGACCGGTGGCCGGACAAGGTCCGGCTGATGCAGCGCAACTGGATCGGCAAGTCGACCGGCGCCCGCGTCCGCTTCGCCCTGGCCGATCGCGACGACTCGATCGAAGTGTTCACGACCCGGCCGGACACCCTGTTCGGCGCCTCGTTCTTGGCCATCGCCCCCGACCATCCGCTCAGCAGCGCCATGGCGCGCGACAATCCCGCCCTGGCCGAGTTTGCGGCCGACTGTCTGCGCGGCGGCACCACCGAGGCCGAGCTTGAGACCCAGGAAAAGCGCGGCTTCCCGACCGGCCTCTTCTGTCGCCACCCGTTCCTGCCGGACGTGGTGCTGCCCGTCTTCGTCGCCAATTTCGTGCTGATGGACTACGGCACCGGCGCCATCTTCGGCTGCCCGGCGCACGATCAGCGGGATCTGGACTTCGCCCGCAAGTATGGGCTGGGCGTCCTGCCCGTCGTGCTGCCGCCGGACGCCGATCCCGCGACCTTCTCGATCGGGTCAGAAGCCTATGTCGGCGATGGGCAGCTGTTCCATTCGGCGTTCCTCGACGGGCTGGACGTCGAGGCCGGCAAACGGCGGGCCATCGCGGAGCTCGAAGCCCGCGGCCAGGGCAGCGGCGAGACCACCTGGCGTCTGCGTGACTGGGGCGTCTCTCGGCAGCGCTACTGGGGTTGCCCGATCCCGGTGATTCATTGCGAGCGGTGCGGCGTCGTGCCGGTGCCACGCGACCAGCTGCCGGTGACCCTGCCGGAAGATGTGGATTTCTCGCGGCCGGGCAACCCGCTCGACCATCACCCGACGTGGAAGCATGTCGCCTGCCCGCGCTGCGGCGAGCCGGCGCGGCGCGAGACCGATACGTTTGATACCTTCATGGAGAGCTCCTGGTACTTCGCGCGCTTTTGCGACGCAGACGCGACCACGCTGCCCTTCGGTCGCGAGGCGGCGGACTACTGGCTCCCGGTCGACCAGTATATCGGTGGCGTCGAGCATGCGGTGCTGCATCTGCTTTACGCCCGCTTCTACACCAGGGCGATGTCGGCCTGCGGCTATCTCGATCTGGGGGAGCCGTTCGGCGGGCTGTTCACCCAGGGAATGATCACCCACCTCACCTTCAGGGACGAGGCCGGCGCGTGGCTCGAGCCGGGTGAGGTGCTGCGCGACGAGGCGGGCCAATGGGTCACCGCCGCCGACCGGCGGCCAGTGGTGGCCGGCCGGGTCGAGAAGATGAGCAAGTCGAAGCGCAACACGATCGATCCGACCACGATCATCGACGGCTACGGCGCGGATACCGCGCGGCTGTTCATGCTGTCCGACAGCCCGCCCGACCGCGACCTGGAATGGACCGATGCCGGGGTCGACGGTGCCTGGCGCTATCTCAACCGCCTGTGGCGTCTGGTCGCCGAGCGGGTCTCGGATCTGCCGGCCCATGGCGCTGTCGGCGAGCTCGGCGCGGACGGCACCGCACTGAAGCGGCTGGTGCACAAGACCATTGCCCAGGTCACCATCGAGCTCGAGCGGCTGCACTTCAACAAGGCAGTCGCACTGGTGCGCGAGTTGTCGAATGCGGTGGAGGCTTTCGCACCGACGACCGACGCGGATCGGGCGCTGCTGCGCGAGGCCCTGGAGACGATCGTCGTCCTGGTAGGTCCCATGACTCCGCATCTGGCCGAGGAACTCTGGCAGGCTCTGGGACACGAGCGGCCGCTGGTCGAGACTGCCTGGCCCGAGCCGGATCCGGCCTGGACGGTAGCCGATTCGGTGATCGTGCCGGTGCAGGTGAATGGCAAACGGCGAGCGGAGCTCGAGCTGGCGCGGGGCTGTCCGGTGGCCGAGGTGGAGGCACTGGCGCTGGCCGATCCCGCCGTGCGTCGCGCCATGGAGGGAAAGCCGGCGCGGCGCGTCGTCGTGGTGCCGGACAAGATCGTGAATGTCGTCGTCTGATCCCCGCTCGCGCCGGCTCGTGCTGGTGGCGGTGCTGGCGCTCGCGGGCTGCCACCTGCGGCCGATCTATTCCGCTCCCGAGACCAACAAGGTCCTGCCGGATCTGGCCGCGATCGAGGTCGACGACCTTTCCGGTCGCCGCGGCCAGTTCCTGCACGATTACCTGATCGACGAGTTCAATCCCCAGGGTGTGTCCGTCGCGCCTGCCTACGGCCTGGCCGTTCAGCTGACCCGACAGTCCAGCTCGCTGGCGATCCAGCTCGACAACACGGCCACCCGCGTCAATCTGATCATGGGTGCGAGTTTCACGCTGACGCGCAAGTCCGACGGCGCGGTGCTGTACAACTCGGCCATCCGCCGGGTCGTGAGCTACAATGTCCGCAGCGATCCGTTCTCGACCCTGATCGCCGAGCAGGATGCCGACCGCCGGGCGGTCCGCGAGCTTGCCCGGCAAATTCGCACCGTGCTCTCGCTGTATTTCTCGGACCGGGCGTGAAGCTGCCGGCCAAGGCGGTGGACGCGTTCGTCGCGCGGCCGGATCCGGCGATTGCCGTCGTGCTGCTCCATGGCCCGGATGCCGGGCTGGTAGGCGAGCGGGCGCGACGGCTCGCACAGAGCGTCGTCGCGGATCTCGGCGATCCGTTTCGGGTCAGCGAGTTGTCGGCCGAGGATCTGCGCATCGCACCGGGCCGGCTGGTCGAAGAGGCGCAGGCCCTGTGCATGCTGGGCGGCCGCCGGCTGGTACGGGTGCGCGACGCCGCCGATCTGGCCACCGTGGCCGTGCGCGACCTGCTGGCGCTGCCGGCCCAGGAGGGCTTCGTGGTCCTGGAGGCCGGCGATCTCCCGGCCGCCTCCAGCCTGCGCCGGCTGATCGAGGCGGCACCGGCGGCGGCGGCGCTGCCGTGCTACCGCGACGAGGAGCGCGATCTCGGCACTTTCGTGCGCTCGCTGCTGGCCGAGGCGGGTCTCGAGGTGACGCCCGATGCCTTGGCCTATCTCGGCAGCCATCTCGGCGGCGATCGCGCCGTGACCCGCGCCGAGATCGCGAAGCTGGCAATGTATCTGGCCGATCAGCCGGGCCGGCGGGCCAGCCTGGAGGATGTCGCCGCGGTGGTCGGCGACAGCTCTGCGCTGGGGCTCGACGATGCCGTCCATGCCGCCGTGCTCGGCCGGCGGGCGGAGCTGGAGCGCGCGCTCGACCGTCTGCTGGCCGAGGGGGAGGCGCCCGTCCGGCTGCTTCGGGTCGCCGCGAGCTTCCTGATTCGACTGCTGCGGCTGCGGGGCGGGCTCGAGGGCGGGGCGTCGGTCGACGCCGTCGTCGCCGCGGCACGGCCGCCGATCTTCTTTCGCCAGAAGCCCGTGATCGCCGCGGCCCTGCACGCCTGGTCCGGCGAAGCCTTGCTGACCGGGCTGGCGCTCTTGCAGGCGGCGGAGATCCGGTGCAAGACCGCTGGGGCGCCGGACGCGCTGATCTGCCGGGCGGCACTGGAGCAGCTCGGCAGGCTGGCACCGACGGCGCGGCGACCGGCGCGGCAGTGAGCCGCACGAGCAGGTGAATGTCTCCTTCGAGCTGACCGGCACCAGAACCGGGGCTAGGATGCGCTCACGGCGGAAGAGGGGGGATCGTGCTCCGCTACCTGGTGCATCGCCTGCTGGTCATGTTGCCGACGCTGGTCGCGATCAGCATGATCGTGTTCGTGATCATCCAGCTGCCGCCCGGCGACTATCTCAGCACGATGATGGCCGAGCTGCAGTCGCAGGGCGAGGGCGCCCCGACCGGCAAGATCGAGTATCTGCGCACGCTCTATGGCCTCGATCGGCCGCTCTGGGAGCAATATCTGTACTGGGCATGGGGCCTGCTGCACGGCGATCTCGGCTACTCGTTCGAGTATGACCGCCCGGTCAGCGAGGTGATCGGCGATCGCGTCTTTCTGACCTTCGTGATCTCATTCGCCACGATCATCTTCACCTGGATCGTCTCGTTCCCGATCGCGGTCTATTCCGCCACCCACAAATACAGCATCGCCGATCACGGGCTCACCTTCATCGGCTTCCTGGGCCTGGCCACGCCGAACTTCCTCCTGGCGTTGCTCCTGCTCTACGTCGCCAACGTCTGGTTCGGGACCTCGATCGGCGGCCTGGTCGACCCGCAATATCTCGACCAGCCGATGAGCTGGGCCAAGTTCGTCTCCGTGCTCGAGCATCTCTGGGTCCCGGTGGTGGTGATCGGCACCTCGGGCACGGCCGGCATGATCCGGCGCCTGCGGGCGAACCTGCTCGACGAGCTGCAGAAACCCTACTACGTCACCGCCAAGGCCAAGGGCCTGCCACCCTGGAAAGCCCTGGCCAAATACCCGCTGCGAATGTCGCTCAACCCGTTCATCGCCGACATCGGCAGCCTGCTGCCCGAGTTCATCTCCGGCTCGGCGCTGGTCTCGGTCGTGTTGTCCCTGCCGACCACCGGCCCGATCCTGGTGCGTGCGCTGCAGACCCAGGACATGTATCTGGCCGGCTCGTTCCTGATGCTGGAATCGTTTCTGGTCGTAGTCGGCGTGCTGGTCTCCGACATCCTCCTGGCGTGGCTCGACCCGCGCATCCGCTTCGGCGGCGGGCAGCTGCGATGACGCCCGCGCCCGCCTTGAAGCCGCTGCCGGAGCGCTTTGTCGACGCCGCGCCGTTCGACCCCTACGATATCGAGCAGCTGACGCCCGAGCAGGAGCGGTTCTTCACCGCCTCGCAGTGGCGGCTGATGTGGTGGAAGTTCCGGCGCCATCATCTGGCGGTGGTCTCCGCCGGGATCCTGCTGCTGTTCTACGTCGCCATCCTTTTGGTCGAGGTGATCGCGCCCTACAACCCGCTCACCCGCAACGCGAAATTCATCTACGCTCCGCCGCAGGCCATCCATCTGTTCAACGAGGGCCGCCTGATTGGCCCGCATGTGCTCGGCTACAAATACCGGCTGGACATGGACACGCTGAAGCGGATCTACGAGCCCGATCCCGCCAAGGTCCAGCCGCTTCGGTTTCTCTGCCAGGGCGACAAGTACAATTTCTGGGGTCGGCTGCCGGGCAGCTTCCATCTCGTCTGCCCGGCCGAGGGCGGGACCTTGTTCTTGATGGGTACCGATCGGCTCGGGCGCGACCTGTTCTCGCGCATCCTGTCCGGCGCCCGCGTCTCGCTGACGGTCGGCCTGTTCGGCATCGCCGTCAGCTTCATCCTGGGGATCGTCCTGGGCGGGATCTCGGGCTATTACGGCGGTTGGATCGACAACGTGATCCAACGGCTGATCGAGATCCTGCGCTCGTTCCCGCTCATCCCGCTATGGCTCTCGCTTTCGGCTGCCCTGCCGGTGACCTGGGACCCTCTTTGGGTGTTCTTCGGCATCACGTTGATCCTGGGCCTGGTCGACTGGACCGGCCTCGCCCGCTCGGTCCGCTCCAAGGTCCTGGCCCTGCGCGAGGAGGAGTTCGCGCAGGCCGCGCGTCTCATGGGCGCCGGGCCGACCAGGATCATCGGCCGCCACCTGATACCGTCCTTCATGAGCCACCTGATCGCCTCGGCCACCCTGTCGATCCCCGGCATGATCCTGGGCGAGACCGCGCTCTCGTTCCTGGGCCTTGGCGTTCGAGCACCCATGGTCAGCTGGGGGGTGCTGCTCAACGATGCCCAGAACGTCAACGTGATCGCGCTCTACCCGTGGCTGATGCTGCCCGTGGTGCCGGTGATCATCGTCGTGCTCGCGTTCAATTTCATGGGCGACGGTCTGAGGGACGCGGCCGACCCCTATTCGTGAGCATCGACGAAGAAAACCCCCGAGCGAAGCCGCTCGGGGGCTAGCGGGACCGGCGCTCCCGGGAGGAAAAGGAGTGCTCGGTCGAACTCAGTCGGTGGTCAGGCGGCGAGGGCCTTCAGCTCGGTGAAGGTCGCCTGCGTGCGCTTGGCCAGCAGTTCGGTCACGCGGCGCTGCGCCGCGACGCCCAGGCCGATCACGTCCTTGGTCACGGCCACGGCGTGCTCGAGAGCGGCCTTCGTGTCGGACAGAGCGGCTTCCGGCTTCGGAAGGGATTGGGTCGCGAGCGCGCCCTTGACCTGCGCCGCAACATGCTCGGCATAGCCGTATTGCGTCTTGGCGATCGCATGGATGGCATCGACCATGACGGTCTGCGCCTCGTACGCAGCCGCCAGGTTGGCATTGTAGACGGCGAACAGTCCGGGAAGGTCGAGCGTGGGAAGCTTCAGTTCGGGGAGCTTGGTAGGCACCAGAGCGAGCGTGGGCTCGTCGGTCTGGGCGGTGGCGAGGTCTACGAGAGCGGGCTTGGCCATGACGGAGATCCTTGTTGCTGCACTGCACAATAAATTGGGCCGAGGCTGACGAAGTGCAAGCGTCGGCGATGCTGCATTGCAGCATGACTGGCTTGAGCGAGAGACATGGCCGCCGCGCCCGGCTCAGTAGTAGCGCGTGCCGCGCAGTGAATCCTGCATCGCCGGCAGCTGCGACATGATCAGTGCCACGACCGTCAGCACGACGACGCCCAGAACGACCGCGCCGGCGATCTTCCAGAACGACCAGGGGCGCTCGCCATGGACCTCGCCCGTGCGGCCGTTGACGACGAAACGGTAAGGCTTGCCGACGAACTGGAACGCGGCGACCCAGACCGGGAGCAGGACGTGCTTGAAGGTGTCGTCGCCGTGCGCGACCTCCATGCGCTCGATCACCTGCTGGTCACCGCCGATGTCGCGTCGGATGTCGGACGCGATCACCTCGCGCATCACCGCCTGCGCGCTGGCATAGCCCTGGTCGACCGGGAGCTGGTACAGCTCGCCGGCAAAGCCGCTCAGATAGTCGGGCGTGAACGGGCGCATCCCGTCCAGGTCCCAGGGCTCGAGCGCCTCGACCAGGTGGGCCGGCAGCGTGCTCCCGGCCAGGACGAGCACGTCGTCGAAACTGCGGCCGACCTCGCCGCTGGCCGGGCGCCAGCGGACCTTGGGGACCTGCACCGCCTGGCGCACCCGGCGCCCGTCGACGACGGTGTCGACATACTGCGTCTCGTAATAGACGTCGCCGCGCCGGCCGACATAACGGGTGCGGGTGCGACTGTCGTAGGTCCAGTAGGGCAGGTAGACGCCGTGCAGCCGGCCCGGGCCACGCGCCTGCTCGGACGTGCCCGAGGGTGCGAACCACAGGCCCTTGAGCCAGTCACCGACCAGCCGGCGCGCCTCCTGGTCGCCGATCAGGAACGGCAGCATCCCGATCGGGCGGATCTTGCGATAGGGGCCGGGGTCGGCCACCACCGGTTGGCCGCAGAAGGAGCATGGCCCGGCGAAGCTCGGCGGCGCGAAACTGACGTCGGCACCGCAGGCGGCGCATTTGGCGGGTATCGGCTCGCTCGGCGGAGGCTCACCCGCCGCATCGCGCAAGGCGGGACCCAGCGGCTGTTCGACAACCTCGACCGCGGCCTCGACGATCCGGTTGCGATGGCCACAATAGGAGCAGACCAGCTCGGCCGTGCCCGGCGCGTAGCTGAGGATCGCACCGCATTGCTCGCATGGGAACTGGCGCAGCTGCGGGGAGGAGACCTTGACCCCGCCTCGAGCGCGCTCGTCCTGTTCGGTCCTGAGCCCGCCCCAGGGTCCGCTCGGCATGACCTCAAGCGGCGCCGGGAATAGGCGGCGGCACGGCCGAGAACAGCTTCGCGAGGTCGGCGATCTCGCCGGCCGGCTGCCAGCCGGCCATGCCTTCCGCCCAGACCAGCGACGCGCGGGTCAACGTCGCGCTCGCCACCTGGGCCTGCAACTCAGCGGCGCTGAACGGCCCCGCGGCCTTGCCATCGACCGCGACATGGTAAGCCGGCCCGGAAGGCACCGGTGGCGGCGCCGCCGCGGTCTCGGCGGGCCGGGCGCCCCACGGGCTAGCCTGCTGGCCCACACCCATGCCGACCATCATCCCGATCGCCTGCCCGGCCGCCCCGGGGTTGCTGGCCGCCGCGCGCATCGCCTCGGCTGCCTGGAACTGCGCATATTTCGAGAGGTCGCCGACCACGCCCATCGAGGTGCGCCGGTCCAGCGCCTGCTCGACCTCGGGCGGCAGCGAGACGTTCTCGACCAGGATCGTGGTCAACTCTAGGCCATAATTGGCGAACTCGGGTGCGATCCGGCCCTGCACGAACTGGCCCAGCTGATCGTAGTTGGCGGCGAGATCGAGGACCGGGATGCCCGAGCCCGCGACGATCGTGCCGAACCGAGCCACGATGATGTTCCTGAGCTGGTCGCTGATCTCGTCGACGGTGAAGTGCCCGTCCGTGCCGACGACCTCGCGCAGGAACACCGACGGGTCCTTGATCCGGATGGCATAGGTGCCAAAGGCGCGCAGCCGGACCGGGCCGAATTCGGCATCGCGCGCGATCACCGGGTTCTTGGTGCCCCACTTCAGGTCGGTGAACACGCGCATGCTGCAGAAATAGACCTCGGCCTTGAACGGGCTCTCGAACCCGTGCGGCCAGGCCTGCAGCGTGGAGAGGATCGGCATGTTGCGGGTGAACAGCTCGTACATGCCGGGCGTGAAAGTGTCGGCGATCTCGCCCTCGTTGACGAACACCGCCATCTGCCCTTCGCGCACGGTGAGCTTGGCGCCGTACTTGATCTCGTTGCCCTGCCGCTCGAAGCGCCAGACCATCGTGTCGGGCGAATCGTCCGTCCACTGGATGACGTCGACGAACTGCCCCATCAGCTTGCTGAAGATCATCGGCCCGGCCCCGTCGGAGATGCGCTGCGCCGGCGGAACATCGCACCCGCCGGACGCGCTGCCAAGGGTTGGCCGCACGGGGGCTGGGTCGTCACCGGCTGGCGGCGGTTGAGGGCCGACGCTTGCGATGGCTGCGTCGAAGGCCGAGCACGAGGACGCCTTCCGGGCGAAATGACGCGACTTCAGAAAGCTCTAAATAAATCATTTGATATCCACTTAGATAACAGCTCGCACTTCAAAGATATATTTCAAGTATAGATGTCGTAATTGTGCAACGCCTTCCATATGCATGATCAATTATCAAACTTTCTCTTGCAGCGAGATAGAAAAACTCTTAGAAGAGAAGATGTACAATTCGTTATCCAGAGCGGAAACGGGAAGGAGATACCCATGCTACGTCGGAGCTCGACATCGGCAGCCTACGGACTGGCCATTGCGGCCTTCCTAGCAGGCGTTTCCCCGATCACCTCTAAAGCCGCCTTCGCAGACGGGAGGGACGACTATAACAAGCTGGTGCTATACAAAGCGAAGGGCGACGCGACGATCATCAAATTCTTTCCCTATTTCTTTAAAAAGGAAGGACTCAATTTCAAAGACGGAACTATTTATATCGACAAGCTAAGATGCTGGTTCTATGGAAATTGCTATGTCGAGGGAAAAATTACCGGTAAAATCTGTCGATGAATATTGGCGATTTGTCACATTTGTCTATCCAACTTACTTCAAGGCGCAGGCATGGCTATACAAGGAGGACGAATACGGCAGTTATAAAGGTGCGGCTGCGGCAAGGTACCCGTATAAGCCGCCAAAGGACTGCGATCTGGAAATCGACATTGGAAAAATTAAGGTCGAGCAGTTCGACAAAAAGGACTACTACAAGAAGCTCCCGACGCTGATCTTCATAGACCCTGACCGGCAAAAATTGTACGTCAGCGATGACTACTATCGTCAGAAGCTCTGTAAGGTTGCGAAATCATCCTATGAGAACCCGCCGTATGGTCCAGCGGCGGTCGAGTAACGGCCCGCGAAGAGCGGCTACGCGTGCCGCTCGAAGTTAGTGACCTGCGCTTGAATCGATGTTGAAATCGCCGGCCGGCGCGGACATCCCGCGCCGGCTTGTATATCGTATGGGCGGGATTCTTCAGCGTTCGCCGCGACGATGCTCGGCGGATCTTGTTGAAGTGCTCCATTCGATCGCGCGGGTGAACAGTTTCTGCGGCCAGCATCGAGTGAACGGCAACCGTGATCCAACGATCCGATTTGCGTCGACAACCTGCGGCGAACCGATGGGTTTCCCCGAATTAGCAGCTCTCGCCGCAGGATACGGTTGATGAGCGATTGCGTGATGGTAATGGACGGCGCCGTGGTGTCAGCTCTCGTACTTGAACGACACCTTGAGCTTCGTCCGGTAGGCCTTGACCTTGCCGTCCTCGACCACGAGGTCCTGCTCGATCACCTCGGCGACGCGCAGCTCGCGCAGCGACTGCGCCGCCCGCTCGACCGCAACCTTGGCCGCCTTCTCCCACGAATCGGAGCTGACGCCGACCAACTCGATCACCTTGTAGACGCTCTCGGACATGATGCCCTCCCCCTGGAGATCGTGCAGGATCTGCGTCGTACCCAGCGACGTCAAGAGGCGACATGATCGCCGACAACTCCGTACGACCGCGAGCGACCTCAGCTGTCAGCCGACCTTCGGCTCACCGCGTCGGCCAGGACGCAGAGCAGCTCGAACATGATGTTGACGCCGACCCACGCCGTCATCCCTGACTGATCGAAAGGGGGGCTGACCTCGACCAGGTCGGCGCCGATCAGGTTCAGGCCCTGCAGCTGGCGCACCATGCGTTGGGCGGTGTGGGTCGAGAAACCACCGATTTCCGGTGTGCCGGTGCCGGGCGCCTGGGAGGGGTCGATACCGTCGATGTCGAAGCTGACGTAGCAGAGCTGGTCGCCGACGATCGCGCGCGCCTCGGCCATCACCGCCTCGGGCCCGCGGTCCATCAGCTCCTCGATCATCACGATGCGCACTCCGTGCGCTCGGGCCCACTCGACATCCTCGCCGTCGTAAGAGCTGCCGCGGATGCCGATCTGGACCACGCGGCTGGTGTCGATCAGGCCTTCCTCGGCCGCCCGCCGGAACGGCGTGCCGTGGGTGAACCGAAAGCCGCCGAAATAGCTGTCGTAGAAGTCTGTATGGGCATCGAAATGGATCATCGCGACCGGTGCGCCATTGCCGACCAGCCCGCGCAGCACCGGCAGGCTGACCAGATGATCGCCGCCGGCGGTCATCGGCACGATGCCCTTGGCGCGGACTTTGCCGTAGTAGGCTGAAATCCTCTGCAGGCTGTCCTGCAGATCGGCCGGATTGACGGGACAGTCGCCGAGGTCGGCGCAGCGCGCCGTGTTGAACGGCCGAAGACCGGTTGCCTGGTTGATCATGCGGATCATGGTCGAGTAGTCGCGCAGCTGCCGCGGCCCGTGGCGCGGCCCCGGGCGGTTGGTCGTCCCCCCGTCCCAGGGCACGCCGATCAGCCCGATCTGCACCTCCTCGGCGTCCTCGACCGGAATGTGCGGCAGGCGCATGAAGGTCGGGATGCCGGCGAAGCGCGGCAGCTCCATGCCGGATAGCGGTAGATAAGATCGTGGCCCCGCCATGCTCGCCTCCGCTTGCTAGCGTCACGGGATGCTTGCCTGCGGCATTGGCGGGGGTCAAACGCGAATCGACGGGATATCAGCCGAGGCCGGCAGCAACGTTGATCGTGGCGGCCAGGATGACCGTGTTGAACAGGAACGCGATCAGCCCGTGCAGCAGCGCGATCTTGCGGATCTTCCGCCCCGAGATGGCGACGTCCGCGGTCTGGTTCGCCACGCCGATGATGAACGAAAAGTATAGAAAATCCGTGTACTCGGGAGGATGCCCGCCGGGGAAATCCAGGCCGCCGGGCGGCGGCGCATCCTCGACGCCGTTCGGGTCGACGTAGAACAGCTTCGCGTACTCCAGCGCGAACAGGAAATGCACGAGGCTC
Organism: uncultured Alphaproteobacteria bacterium; assembly: GCA_963798145.1. Lineage (GTDB taxonomy): Bacteria > Pseudomonadota > Alphaproteobacteria > Geminicoccales > Geminicoccaceae > Benzoatithermus. The sequence continues at coordinate 667,919 of CAWCSG010000008.1, read as the reverse complement.
CACGAGAGTGCAGTGGTCAGCAGCGCCACCGCCAGCAGGAGCGCCCTGTGCTCCCCGGAATCGCCGGACGCCGAGACCACAAGGATGAGCGCGTAGATCCCGAACAGAGCGGCGCAGATGGCAGTCATGGCCACGAGAAAGGAACTCGGCGCCCGATGTCGAACTTTGCGTGCCATCTGGGTTTCGTCGAAGCGCCAGGTGACGACGAGCATGATGACGATGAAAATGAGCACCGCAGAGTCCCATGCGGCTGCGACCAGGAGCTCGTAGTCGAGCCGATCACGCAGCAGCACGGCCGCGGCAGCTCCGGCGGCAGAGGCCAGTGCCAGGGCACCACGCAGGTGGCGCGTCGACACGGAATGCAGTGTCAGGGCCATGGTCCCTGCCGCCCCAGAGAGCGTCAGCCCCGCCGATCGGGTCTCCAGTCGCCTCGCAGGCGCAGGTACATCATGGCCGTCAACAGCGCATCGTTGAAAGCGTCGTGGGCGGCGCGGCGCGGCAGATCGAGTCGCTGGCGGATGGTCTCGAAACGCAGGTCGATATTGCCGCCCGGGGGCACTTGGCGCGCACGCCAATCGTAGTAGAGGCGCGATACCTCGATCCCGGGATTGGGGAGCGGCGCCCCGATCAACGGCCGGACATGCTTGTTGAGCATGGCGACGTCGAACTCGAGAAAATAGCCGATCAGCGGCCGCGGGCCGACGAAATCGAGGACGCGCCGGATCGCCTCGTCGACCGGGATCGCATGCTCGAGGTCGACCGGACGGATGTGGTGGATCAGGATCGTGCGCTCCGACATCGGCTCGCTTGGGCGTACCAGGAAGTCCAGGCGCTGGCTGGTGAGGATCGAATCACCCTTCACCTTGATCGCCCCGACCGACAGGATCTGATCCTTCCTGACATCGAGGCCCGTGGTCTCGCAGTCGATGCTCACCAGCTCGTCGCCATCGTAGGCGGCTGCCAGACCGGCATAGGCCGGGTCCTTCAGCCGATGACGGAACCAGGCGCGCTTGAGCGGCTCCAGCATCGCCGGGCTCAGAACATCGCGAGGTGGAAGTGATGGCGCACCACCTCCTTGAAGCGCTTCACGATCTGCAGCGAGTCCTTGAGCAGGTCGCGCTCGAGCTTGGTGACCGAATCGACGCGCACGAAATTGTCGAGCGGCTGATGCAGGCGCATCTTCTCCAGGCGCGTCGATAGCCTCAGGCCCAGCAGATAGTTGAAGGCGTCGGCGAGCTGCTGCGCCTGCGCCTTGTCGAACACCCCCAGCCCCTGCAGCCGGCGGATGCGCTCGACCGTGTTGGTTTCGGTCAGCCGCCGCTCCAGCGCCAGCGCGCGGATCCCGTGCATCAGCGGAAAGATCCCGCCCTTCTTGAGGTCGATCTCGTCCTTGTGGGCGCCACCTTCGGTGACGAAGGTCGAGAAGAAGCCGAGCGGGGTGTCGAACAGCTCGATCGCGCGCGCGAAGCGGGCGTGGAACGCGCTCTCCTCGGCCAGCAGATCGAACAGTCGCCGCTTCGCCTGATCGAGCAGGCGATCTTCGCCGGCGACGGCGGCGGCGTCGTAGAAGATCGCGACGTTCATCAGCGCCTGCTCGTCGGGGTTCAGCACCCAGCCGCGCACGTCATCGCACCATGCCTGGAGCGGCTTGGACCAGGCGGGGTTGCGCACCATGATCTCGCCCGGGCAGGCGGGGAATCCGGCATCGATCATCGCTGAGGTGAAGCCCTGGCGAAAACCATCCCAGCCGGGTGGCTCGTAGCCGTCTGCGAGGATGATGCCGTTATCCTGATCGGTCTTCGACAGATACTCGCCACGGCCCTCGCTGCCCATGACCACCAGGCAGGCCTGCTCGGCCAGACCCTCCGGAGCCAGGGTTCGGAACAGCTTGGCGGTGATCCGGCGGTGCAGGTCGGTCGAGAGCTCGGTCACGAAGCCGATCTTGGTGCCGGTCTCGTGCAGCTGGCGGATCAGGAAGTCGATCCGCTCGCTGGCCTCGGCCAGCTCCTCCGGCGTCCGGGCCTGGTCGATAAGAACGCCGATCGGGTCCGCCTGATTGGCCATGGACGACAGCACGTTGGCGGAATCCAGCACGCCGACGATCTCGTCGTCGCGGCGCACCACCAGGTGACGGACGCGCTTGCGCGCCATCAGCAGGGCCGCCTCGAACAGGAAGCTGTCCTCATCCGTGCCGTGCACGCCCCAATGGACCAGGTCGCGGACCGGCGTCTCCAGTGGCTGGCGCTGTGCCACGGCCGACCGAGTAAGATCGACCCCGGTGAAGATGCCGATGCGGTCGCCGTCGCGGACCAGCAGGGCGCGCTGGCCCTCTCGGTCCATGTGCACGGCAGCCTCGTGGAGGGTGGTTTCGAGCGCGACGAACAATGGCGGGTTCAGCGTCGTCTGGTGGACGCGCATGGTGAGCGCGCCGGGCGATTGCGGGCTCGCCTGCCGTTGGCCCAGCGCGTCCAGCTTGTGCGAGATGTCCATGAAGAAAAACGCGGCAAAGGCCGGGTTGTTGGCGGTCAGGTCGAGAAAGTCCTCGATCGGCAGCGCGTAGCAGATCGCCTCCTCGCGCACGACGAAGTCGTGGCGTGCCGCCTGGTGTACCAGGATCTCGCTGTCGAACCCGTCGCCGCTCTCGTGCACGGCCACGACCTCGGCCCCGGCTCGCTCCTCCACCAGGCCCTTGATGACGATGTAGAAATGGTCCGGCAGCGTGCCGGCGGTGAGAACGGTCTGGCCGGTGCGGAAGAACACCACGTCGACGACGTGGTTGACGCGGTCCACCTCCATCGGCCGCAGCCGGTCGAAGGGTGGGCTGGAAAAGTCGAACGCCTTCGGCATCGGCGACGCACTCCCCGGCGGCCGGTATGATGGTAGCGCCATACATGGGTGCCTTGACCATGCGACTTGCTGGCATGGCCCAGGGCCAACGCCGCGCCCGCTTCCACCCGCGCCTCAGCTAGGCTATGCGGACACAGGCGATTGTTGGGAGCAACGAATAATGCTGGCCCTCGACCTCACGACGCTCGCCACCACCTGGAGCTATCCGACGACGGTGCTCTTTGGTGCGGGCAGCCTTGCCAAGGTGGTGCGGTCCTGCGAGCAGGCCGGGCTGCGGCGGCCGCTGGTGGTGACCGATCCAGGGCTGGCCGAGCTGCCGGTAACCGAGGCGCTCATGGAGATTCTGCGCGCCGGCGGGCTGGAACCAGGCTTGTTCACCGAGGTGCGGTCGAACCCGGTAGCCGGCAATGTCGAGGCTGGCGTGAAAGCCTTCCATGCCGCGAGCCACGACGGCGTGGTGGCGCTGGGCGGCGGCAGTGCGCTGGACTGCGGCAAGGTGATCGCGTTCATGGCCGGCCAGACCCGCCCGCTCTGGGATTTCGAGGATGTCGGCGACTGGTGGCAACGGGCGCGCGCGGACGCGATCGCGCCGATCATCGCCATCCCGACCACGGCGGGCACCGGCAGCGAGGTCGGCCGGGCCGGGGTCATCACGGACGAGGCGACGCATACCAAGAAGATCATCTTTCATCCCCGGATGATGCCGCGCACCGCGATCCTTGATCCCGAGGTCACGGTCGGCCTGCCGCCGAAACTGACCGCCGCCACCGGCATGGACGCCCTGGCGCACTGCCTCGAAGCCTATTGCGCGCCGAGTTGGCACCCGATGGCCGAGGGAATCGCCGTCGAGGGTATGCGGCTGGTGAAGCAAGCGTTGCCGCGCGCCTACGCGCAAGGCAACGACCTGGAGGCGCGGGGCATGATGCTCGTCGCCTCGGCCATGGGGGCCACGGCATTCCAGAAAGGGCTGGGAGCCATCCACAGCCTGTCGCATCCGATCGGTGCCGTCTACGATACGCACCACGGGCTGACCAATGCGGTGGTGATGCCCTACGTGCTGGTCTTCAACCGCCAGGCGATCGAGCCCAAGATCGACCGCCTCGCCGCCTGGCTCGGGATCGAGGGCGGGTTCGCAGGCTTCCTCGCCTGGATCCTGGCCCTGCGCGCCGAACTCGCCATCCCGCACACGCTCCGGGAGCTGGGCGTCCCTACCGAGCGCTTCGACGAGCTGGCGACCATGGCGGTGGCCGATCCGACCGCGGGCGGCAACCCCGAGCCGCTTGATCGCGCGGCGGCAAACCGCCTGCTGGCCGAGGCCTATTCCGGCGTGGGCATCTAGATCGCCCCGAACGGCGCTGGCGGGCACCGCCCGATGCACGCGGCGATGCTCGTCGACAGCTTATGGGTGCTGCTCACCCGGCTGGTGATGCGCGCCGCCAACTTCGCGGTGTTCCTGTTGCTCGCGCGCAGCCTGGGCGTCGCCGAGTTCGGCTTCTACGGCTACGTCATGTCGACGGCGCTGGTGCTGGCGATTGCCTTCGACCTCGGGCTGCGCCAGTCGGGCGCCTGGCTGATCGGGCAGGAACCGGCGGCCGACCCTGCCGTCACGACGCATCTCATGACGCTGTGGCTGGTGCTCGGGAGCCTGGGTGTGCTCGCCTGCTGGCTGATGCTGGAGGCCGGCGGCTATGTCGCCGGCTACGGCGCGCTGGCGCTGGTGGCGGCGTTGAACGTGGCGCCGATGCTGTGCCTGCGCACCGGGCAGGGTGTGTTCCTCGGCCGGGGCGATCTCGGCAGCCTCAACCGCTCGGAGCTGATCTCGCGCGCGATCATGCTCTCGGGTACGATCGGCCTCTGGGCGTTGGGCGTGCTCGACCTGCGCACCGCGATCTGGGTCCTCCTCGCGGCACACACGATGGCCGCCCTTTATCTGCTGTGGCAGATTCGCGGCGGCATCTCGCCGAGCACGCTGTTCCAGGCCCCCCTGGTGGCCCGCATGCTGCGCTATGGCGCAGAGCTGTGGATCGCCATGTTGTTGCTGATCCTGCTCGGGCGTATTGGATTCTGGATCGTCAGCTGGCAGCTCGGCGAGCAGGCGCTGGGACTCTATTTCGGCTCGCAGCGTCTTGGCGAGATCCTGGTCGAGGTCGCGACGGCGGTCGGCATCGTGATCTTCAGCTACGGCGTGCGCACGCCGGACATCCGCGCCTCCGCCCTGGATGCGATCAGGATCGCCAGGCTGGTGACGGCGTTGATGGCGCTGGTCGCGATCGTGGCGATGCTGCTGGCCAGCCCGCTGCTGAGCCTGACCCTCGGCCCGGACTATGCGGTCGATCCCGGGGCCTTCCGGCTGGTGATGCTGGGTGCCTTGGCCAACTCCTACAGCACCATGCTCTACCCGTGCCTGTCGGCGCAGGGCCTCGCACGCTGGGGCATAGGCGCCTTCGCGCTGGGCAGTGCGGTGGCGGCGCTGGCATTCTACACGCTGACGCCCGCCCTCGGCCTGACCGGCGCCGGCCTCGCCTACGCACTGGCGCAGACCTGCGCGGTGGCGGTCATCGTCCTCGCTTATCGCCGCCGCTTCGGCTTTGCGGTCGCTGAAGTTCTGCTGCCGCAACGCGAGGATGCGCGGGCGCTGCGGGAGATCGCGCAAGCAGGCCTGCGCCGGCTCATGGGCTGAAGATCAGCACCAGATACACCAGGAACATCACCAGATGGACCGCCCCCTCGAGCACGGTGGTGCGCAGGCCGCCGAAGGTGAGGATCGACAGCGCCAACGTGACCGCGAGCAGGACGACGCCGGTGGGATCAAGGCCGAGCACCACGGTCTGACCGGTCAACAGCCCGACCGCGAGGATCGCCGGGACGGTGAGGCCGATGGTCGAGGCGGCGGCGCCCAGGCAAAGATTCACCGCCCGCTGCAGCTCATTGCCTAGCGCCGCCCGGAGCGCGGTCAGGCCCTCGGGCATGAACACGATGATTGCGATCAGCACCCCGCCCAGCGCGGACGGCGCGCCCAGCGCGCCGATGCCGTGATCGACGAGCTTCGCGAGCGGCTTGGCGAGGATGAGGATCGGCAGCAGGTTCACCAGCAGCATGGCAGTATGCCGTGCCAGGGTACGCACCTTCGGCTTCGGCGGCGGTTCACCCTCCGTGCCCAGGGCGGTGGGCTCGACGAAGAAATGTCGATGGCGGACCGTCTGCACCGCGAGGAAGACGCCGTAGAGCAGCACGGTGAACAGCCCGAACGACGCCGCCTGGATGGTGGACATCGTCCGGTCGGGTGTCGACACGGTGTAGCTCGGCAGGACGAGCGCGATCGCCGAGAGCGGGATGATGATCGAGAGGTAGGCGGTAGCACCCTGGAGACTGTAGGCCTGCTCGCGGTGACGCAGGCCGCCCAACAGCAGCGCCAGCCCGACGACGCCGTTGAGGACGATCATCAGGACCGCGAACATCGTGTCCCGGCCAAGCGTCGGCGCCGCCTGCGCACCCAGCATGACCGCAGTGATCAGGGCCACCTCGATCGTGACGATGGCCAGCGTCAGCACCAGCGTGCCCAGTGGCTCGCCCAGGAGTGAAGCAAGGTGCTCGGCTTCCGCCACGACAGCGAAGGCACACCAGACGATCACCGCAAGCAATGCGAGGAGGAGCGTGGCGAGCTTGACCGGCGAGGTCAGGTCGGCGAGCCATGCTTCGCCGAACAGCTGCAAGGTCGCAACGGCCGCCCAGGCCAGTGCGAGTCGTGCGGTCGCCACCAGATCGTATCCCCGCGCCATCGGGTAGCCACTCTACCGTCTGGTTTGCCCCGACTGGAAAGGCTCGCGACCGCGATCAGCCGAAGCGATTGTTCTTAGGAAAACCCCTGGGCGCCGCGCGCCCACCGGCCGCGCGAACACCACGCCACGCAGTCAAGTCACGCTCTCGGCCTTCCTTGCCATTGGTGATCCAGGTCAGACCCTGGGTCGCGTCCAACGTCTTCAGATCGGCGAGCTCGGCATCCTTGAGCCGCATCAACGTTACACCTTTGCCACGCGCCTGGACCGGGAGCTGAGCCAGCGGGAAGATCAGCAGCTTGCGATTGGTGCCCGCCAACGCCACGCAGTCGCCGTCGACGGGGACAGCCGCGAGCAGCGTGTCGCCGGCGCTGAGGTTGACCACCTGCCGGCCCGCACGTGTCTGCGCCTCGATCTCCTTCTCCTCGGCCACGAAGCCGAAGCCCTTGCGAGTTGCGAACACCAGCCGGCCATCGGGGCGATAGACGCGCAATTCGAGGATCGCCACGCCCTTGTCGAGATCGATCGCCAGCGACAAAGGCTCGCCGTGACCGCGCCCGCTGGCGAGCTTGTCGACCGCCAGGGTGTAGACCCGACCGTCGGCGGCGATCACCAGCAGCCGATCGCTGCTCTGCGCCGGCAGCAGGAAACGCTCCCCGTCGCCTTCCTTGTACTTCACCTCGCCCGGATTCTCGATCGCGCCACGGGCGACACGGATCCAGCCCAGCTTGGAGCAGATTACCGTGACCGGGAATCGCTCGACCGGTTCCTCCAGGAGTTCGGGCGCGATCACCGGTGCATCGGCGAGGCTGGTGCGGCGCTTGCCGAGCGCACCGCCGCCGAACTGCTTCCTGGCGGCCAGGAACTGCTCCTTCAACCGGCTGCGGCGCATGCTCTCGTCGGCCAGCAGCTCCTCCAGGCCCTGGCGCTCCAGCACCAGCCGGTCGCGCTCGCCCTTGAGCTCCATCTCCTCGAGCTTGCGCAGATTGCGCAAGCGCAGGTTGAGGATGGCCTCGGCCTGGCGGTCGTTCAGCTCGAAGCGGACCATCAACGCTGGCTTGGGCTCGTCCTCCTCGCGGATGATGCGGATCACCTCGTCGAGGTCGAGGAACGCCTTGAGGTAGCCTTCGAGCACCTCGAGCCGGTCCATGACCTTGGCCAGCCGGTGCTGCGAACGGCGGATCAGCACCACCATCCGGTGGGCCAGATACGCCTGGAGCACCTCGGCGAGGCTCATCACGCGCGGGATGCCGGCAGCGTCCAGCACGTTCATGTTCAGCGAGAGCCGCACCTCGAGCTCGGTGGTGCGGAACAGCTGCTCCATCAGCAGCTCGGGCGAGATCGACCGGTTCTTGGGCACCAGCACCAACCGAACGGCCTCGGTCGATTCGTCGCGCAGATCCCCCAGGAGCGGCAGCTTCTTCAGCGCCAAGAGCTCGGCCATGCGCTCGATCAGCCGGCCTTTCTGCACCTGATAGGGGATCTCGGTGACGATCACCTGGTACTGGCCGTAGGCCAGCTCCTCCTTCTCCCAGCGCGCCCGCAGCCGGAAACTGCCGCGACCCGTCCGATACGACTCGGCGATGCTGGCGGCGGGCTCGACGAGCCAGCCGCCGGTCGGCAGGTCAGGCCCTTGGATGTGCTTGAGCAGGTCCTCGACCTTCGGCAGCGGGGCATCGGCGGCACGGCCGGCCATCCAGGCGAGGGCACCCAGCAGCTCGCCCGCATTGTGCGGCGGGATGCTCGTCGCCATGCCCACGGCAATGCCTGAGGCACCGTTCGCCAGCAGGTTCGGGAACGCCGCCGGCAACACTGCCGGCTCCTCGTCGCTGCCGTCATAGTTGGGCCGGAAGTCGACGGCGTCCTCGTCGATGCCGTCGAGCAGCGCCATTGCGACGGCCGTCAGCCTGCTTTCGGTGTAGCGCATGGCCGCGGCGTTATCGCCGTCGATATTGCCGAAATTGCCCTGCCCGTCGACCAGCGGGTAGCGCTGCGCGAAATCCTGCGCCATGCGCACCAGCGCGTCGTAGACCGCGACGTCGCCGTGCGGGTGGAACTTGCCGATCACGTCGCCGACGACGCGAGCACATTTCTTGAACCCGCCGGCTGGATCCAGCCGCAGCGCCAGCATCGCGTAGAGGATGCGTCGCTGCACCGGCTTCAGCCCGTCGCGCACGTCGGGCAGCGAGCGCGAGGTGATCGTCGACAGTGCGTAGGCGAGATAGCGCTCGCTGAGCGCGTCCTTCAGCGTGACGGGAAGGATCGGCTCGGCATTGGCGTTGGCGGCGCGGCTCATGCAGCGGTCTCGTCGTCTGTGGCTCGCTGCAGCGCGGTCAGGCGCTCGCGGGCGGCGGGTAAGGGGCGGTCGGCCGAGGCGAACAGGTGCTTGCCGAGGAAGTGGCCGGCGAGCCTGAGCCCAGCCGCCACGTCGGCGAACGTAGCAGGAACATCGGCAACGAGGAACGGGGGCAGCGGCAGAAGCCGTGCGGCCAGATCGCCGGCGGCGGCGCGGCCGACGGCGCGGCCGGTGCGCGGCGAGACATAGGCCAGATCGCCTGTGGTGCCGGTGACCGCGCAAGCGGACAGGTCGAGCGCAAAGCCCAGCTCATGCAGCAGCAGAAGCTCGAACCGGACATAGGTCTCGGGCCAGCGTGGATCGCTCAGCATGGCCTCCAACAGTTTGAGCAGGCCGGCATAGAGCCGTGGTTGTGGCTCGCGCTCGGCCAGCCCCTCCTCGAGCAGGGCGGTCGCGCTGGCCAGGGCCGCCAGACGGAGCGGGTCGTCGAGCAGCCGATTGCCGAACGCCTGTATCGGTTCGACCACGTAGTGGCCGAGATGCTCGCTCAGCCGCGCCTTCCAGGTCAGCTCCAGCCGATTGCCCGGCTGCAGCAGCGGCCGCGCGCGCCGCCCGATCCCGCCCTTGACCAGACCGATGTGCCGGCCGTGCTCGAAGGTCAGGGCACTCAGGATGGCGTCGGTCTCGCCATGCGGTCGGGCCGCGAGCACGATGCCTTCGTCCTGCCATTCCATGCCGGATGCATAGCCGCTCCCCATGGTCGCCGCCAGCGCGTGCGGGACGGGAAATCACGGATGTGCCAGCGCCGGGGAACGGTCAGCGGGCACCGCGCTTTCTGTGCGGCTCACCCTGCAGCGAGATGGAGTCCGGCCATCACCGACACAGCAATAGCCGCGACCGGCGTCGGCAAGGTCGGGCGCGCGCTCGATGCGCTCAATTTCGTCCTTGCCGACGTCCGGGACGGGCTTGGACCGTACCTCGCCATCTACCTGCTCACGGTCCAGAAATGGGACGCGGCGTCGATCGGCGTGGTCATGACCGTGGCCGGGATCGCCACGCTGCTCGCTCAGACCCCGGCCGGCGCTTGGATCGACCGGACGCGAGCCAAGCGCGCGGTCGTGATCGGCGCTGCGGTCGTCGTGACGCTGGGCTCGCTCGCCCTGCCGCTGCTGCCGCAATTCGCGCCCGTGCTTGTGGCCCAGGCCCTGACCGGCGCCGCGGGTGCCGTGTTCGCGCCGGCACTGGCCGCGATCTCGCTTGGCATCGTCGGCCCGAGGCAGTTCGCCCGCCGGATCGGCCGCAACGAGGCCTTCAACCACGCCGGCAATGCCCTGGCGGCGCTGCTCGCGGCCGGCCTGGCCTACCGGTTCGGCCCGATCGTGGTGTTCTGGCTGATGGCGGTGCTGACCGTGGCCAGCATTGCCGCGACGCTGGCGATCCCGGCCGCCGCGATCGACCACGAGCTGGCGCGCGGCCTCGCCGACGATGCCAGTGACCGAGACGAGCAGCCGTCCGGACTGCGCGTCCTGCTGCACAACCGTTCCCTTCTGATCTTCGCCGCCTGCGCGGTCGCATTTCACTTCGCCAACGCGGCGATGCTGCCCCTGGTCGGGCAGAAGCTTGCGCTGGAGAACCAGAATCTCGGCACCTCGTTGATGGCGATCTGCATCGTGGCGGCGCAAGCGGTGATGGTGCCGGTGGCGATGCTGGTCGGCGCCAAGGCCGACGTCTGGGGCCGCAAGCCGATCTTCCTCGTGGCCTTCGCGGTGCTTGCGCTGCGTGGCGCCCTCTACCCGCTGTCCGACGATCCCTACTGGCTGGTCGGGGTCCAATTGCTCGACGGCGTCGGCGCCGGCATTTTCGGCGCCCTGTTTCCGCTCGTGGTGGCCGACCTCACCCGCGGCACCGGCCGTTTCAATGTCAGCCAGGGGGCGATCGCGACCGCGCAGGGAGTCGGTGGAGCACTCTCGACCGCGGTGGCAGGGTTCATCGTGGTCGGTGCCGGCTACTCGGCAGCCTTTCTCACCCTGGCTGCCGTCGCCGCGATCGGGCTGCTGCTCTACCTGTTCGTCATGCCGGAGACGGCCCCGTTCAAAACGCCGGAAGCATCGCCAACTCCGCTCGCGCGCCCGTCTGCATCGCCGGCGTCATGATGATCGTGGCCATGGCTCAGCACGCAGCGAGGGCTGCACCATTGCTCCGCGTGCCGTAGGCTGGCCGGCATGCGTCGATTTCCCCCCGAGCGGCTGGTCTGCCTGACCGAGGAGACGGTTGAGACGCTCTATTTGCTGGGCGAGCAGGATCGGATCGTCGGCGTGTCGGGCTACGCCGTGCGCCCGCCGCAGGTGCGTCGCGAGAAGCCACGCGTCTCGGCCTTCACCTCGGCCGACCTGCCCAAGATATTGGACCTCGAGCCCGACCTCGTGCTGGCTTTCTCCGATCTCCAGGCCTCGATCGTGGCCGACCTCGCCCGGGCTGGGCTCGCGGTACACGTTTTCAACCAGCGCGACATCGCGGGCATTCTCGCGATGATCCGAACGCTGGCGGCCCTGGTTGGCGTGCCCGAGAAGGGCTGCCAGCTGGCCGACAGCCTCGCCGCCAGCGTGGCCGAAGTGGCGGCGCGTGCCCGCTCCAACCGACCGCGCGTCTACTTCGAGGAGTGGGACGAGCCGCTGATCGCCGGCATCGGCTGGGTTTCCGAGCTGATCGAGATCGCCGGCGGCGTCGACGTATTCGCCCATCTGCGCACGGCGCAGTCCGCCAGGGGTCGGATCGTCACGCCGGAAATGGTGGTGGCGGCAGCACCGGACGTGATTCTCGCCTCCTGGTGCGGCAAGAAGGTGGTGCCGCGCAGGATTTCGGCGCGACCAGGCTGGACAACGCTGCCTGCGGTGCGCTCGGGCCGGATCGTCGAGATCAAGTCGCCACTGATCCTCCAGCCCGGTCCGGCGGCACTGACCGATGGGCTTGATGCCATTTGCGCGGCGCTGGTCTGAGCGGTCGAACCCAGGCTACTGCCCCTGGCCTCTGGCGGGGAGCATCATCAGCACCACTGCCGCCACGCCGAGGACCATGCCGGCATATTGTGGCCCGGTCAGACGCTCGCGAAAGACCAGCACGGCAAGCAGGTTGACGATGATCAGCTGGACCACCGCGCTCAAGGACATGGCCAGACCGAGCCCGACCTCGCGCAGGACGCGGATGATCAGCAGATTGCCGGCGGTATAGAGGACCAGAGCGCCGGCGAGGCGCCACCAGACAGGGTCGATGACGTACAGCTTGGCGCAGGCGGCGGCACCGACGAAGATCGCCGCAGCGAGCACCACCAGCGCCAGATTGATCGGCGACAACGGCAATCTCCCGGGCTCGCACTCAGCGCTCGAAATCGAGCCCCATCTCGCGGTAGCGCTCGGGGTCGTCGAGCCAGTTCTCGCGGATCTTGACGAACAGGAACAGGTGCACGCGCTTGCCCAAGAGGCGCTCGAGCTCGCGCCTGGAGGCCTCGCCGATCGCTTTGAGCTGCTGGCCTTTCTTGCCGATCAGGATCGGCTTCTGGCTGGAGCGCAGCGCGTAGATCGTCTGGTCGATCCGCACCTCGCTGCCGTCCGGCGCCTCGGCCCAGCCCTCGGTCTCGACCGTGATGCTGTAGGGCAGCTCCTGGTGCATGCGATGGAAGATCTGCTCACGCGTGATCTCGGCCGCGAGCGTGCGGTCGGACAGGTCCGAGAGCTGGTCCTCCGGAAACAGGAACGGGCTCTCCGGCATGGATCTGACCACGGCCGCCAGCAGTGCCTCGCAGCCGTTCCCGTCCAGGGCCGAGATGATGAAGGTCTCGGCGAAGCCATAGGCCTCGTTGGCGGCGGCGATCAACGGCAGGGCCTTCTCCGGGCTCACCTGATCCAGCTTGTTGATCACCAGGAACGCGCGGCGGCGCTCCCGCTGCAGCTGGGTCAGAACCAGACGCGCGTTGGCGTCGACGCCTCGTTGCACGTCCAGCAGCAGCAGCACGAGATCGGCGTCGGCGATCCCCGCCGAGGCCGCCTTGACCATCGCCGTCTCGAGCCGGCGCTTGGGCACGAAGATGCCGGGTGTGTCGACGAACATCACCTGGCAGCGATCCTGGATCGTGATGCCGATCACGCGCCGCCTGGTGGTCTGCACTTTCGGCGAGACGATCGAGACCTTGGTGCCGACCAGCCGGTTGAGCAGGGTCGACTTGCCGACGTTGGGCGCGCCGACGATCGCAACGAAACCGGCCCGGGTGGGCTCCGGCTCAGTCACGCGGCACCGCGGCGATCTGCTGCAGCATCTGCTGGGCGGCGGTCCGCTCCGCGATGCGCTTGGTGGCGCCGGTCGCGGTGACCGCAGTCTGGTCGGCGAGGCTCACCTCGACGGTGAAGGTCATGGCATGCGCCGGTCCGGAGGTTGCGATGAGCCGATAGACAGGCGTTTCCAGGCTGCGCGCCTGCGCCCACTCCTGCAGTTCCATCTTGGCATCGCGCGGCACCGATTGCACGGCCTCGATCATGGGGCGCCAGTGCCGCTCGATGAACGCACGGGCTGCTGGCAGCCCGCCGTCCAGGTAGATGGCACCGATAAGGGCCTCGCAGCTGTCGGCCAGCAGCGTCGGCCGGACCCCACCCGCGGAATCGATCTCGCTCGATCCCACCTGCAGCCACTGGCCCAGCTCCAGGCGGCGCGCCACCTCCGCCAAGCTCTCCTTGCGCACAAGTGCGGTCTGGCGCTGCGTCAGCGCGCCTTCCGCAGCGTCGGGGAACTTCTCGATCAGCAGGTGTGCCACGGCCAAGCCGAGCACCCGGTCGCCCAGGAACTCGAGCCGCTGGTAGCTGCGCCCGCCCTGAGGCGCGCGGCCACGGGGCCGCTGCAGGTAACTCGCATGGGTCAACGCTTCCTCGAGTGAGCGTGGGTCGCGAAACGCGTATCCCAGCGCGGTCTCGAGCTCGGTGCGGCGCGCCTGCGACAGGTGCCTGCTCACGCTGGCGCGGAGCCTAGTGGATGACGTTGAACAGCCGGCCGTAGCGAATGCCCCAGGGCCAGGTCCAAGGCTGCCAGAAGCTCGAGTGGCCGTTGACCGAGAAGAACAGCAGCTCGGCGCGTCCGATCAGGTTCTCGAGCGGGATGAACCCCACGTTCGCGACACGGCTGTCCAGCGAGTTGTCGCGGTTGTCGCCCATGGCGAAGACGTGACCCGCCGGGACTTCGTAGACTCCGGTGTTGTCGAGGTTGCCGGTGTCGGTGAGATTGATGATCAGGTGCCGCCGACCTTCCGGCAGCTGCTCCTCGAACATCGCGACCGGGACCGCCTGCCCGTCGAAATCCTCGTCGAACTGGCCCACGGGCTCCTGGGGCACCGGAACGCCGTTGATCTGCACGATCCCGTTCAGCACCTGTATCCGATCGCCCGGCAAGCCGATAACCCGTTTGATATAATCGGTCTTGTTGTCGCTCGGCAGCTTGAACACCACCACGTCGCCGCGCGTCGGCAGGCGCTCGAGGATACGGCCGGAGAACAGCGGCAGGCCCAGCGGCAGCGAGTATCGGCTGTAGCCGTAAGCGAACTTCGACACGAACAGGTAGTCGCCCACCAGGAGGGTCGGCTTCATCGATCCGGATGGGATATTGAACGGCTCGAACAGGAAGGTGCGCACCACCAGCGCGATGCCGACGGCATAGACCAAGGTCTTGACGGTTTCCCTGATCCCGCCGCTTTTCCGTTCCGTCATCGCCAACGACTCGCGCATGCTATCTTCTGTCCGATGGAATGCCGCGGGCGACCGATCCGGCAGCCTCTGCACCCGGCCCACCGCCGGGACAGCCCCTTGCGGCCCGCCACCCCTGGCGCGAGCGCAGCGCAAGCTAGCGGAGGGCGGCTAACAGGTAAAGGCAAGGCTTAGGCCAGCTGGCGTCACCCGGTAGGCAGAGCCGTGATGATCACGATCGCCTGCGCCAGGGGAGGCTCGTCGGTGAGGCTGACGTCGATGAGTGCCCGGGTGCCCGGCGGTGTGATCGCCGCGAGGCGGTCCGCGGCACCGCCGGTGAGCGCAAGTGTCGGCTTGCCGCCCGGCAGGTTGATGACGCCGATGTCGCGCCAGTAGACGCCGGCACGAAAGCCGGTGCCCAGCGCCTTGGACAACGCCTCCTTGGCGGCGTAGCGGCGAGCGTAGGAGTGCGCCCGGTTGGCACGGCGATCCGACTTGCGGCGCTCCTCCTCGGTGAAAACCCGCAGAACGAAGCGCTCGCCGAAGCGCGCCAGCGTCCGCTCGATCCGCCGGATGTCGATCAGATCGCTACCGATGCCGATGATCATTGCGGGGCGCCGATGCCAGGGGCCGGGAAAGCTCGCGCTGCATCGCATGTCCGGTCCCTGGCGTCGAGGCTGCCCTGCGTCATGTCCGCGCGCGAGCGATCCGGCGAAAAGCCACCGCCTCGGCGATGTGCGGTTTCCTGATCGTCTCACTGCCGTCGAGATCGGCGATGGAGCGCGCGACACGCAGCACGCGATGATAGCCGCGAGCGGTCAGTCGGAGCTGCTGCGCCGCCCGCCGCAGCAGGGCCAGCGACGGCTCGTCGCACATGGCGGCGGCTTCGAGCAGCTCGCCGTCGGCCTCGCTGTTGGTGCGCAGTTCGGGATGCCCCAGACCGGCGTACCGATCGGCCTGCAGCTGCCGCGCGGCCGCGACCCGCGCTGCCACCTCGGCCGAGCCCTCGCGTGGTGCCGGCAGCGCCATGTCGGCGACGCTGAGCGGCGGCACCTCGACGTGCAGGTCGATCCGGTCCAGCAGCGGGCCGGACAGGCGTGCCTGATAGTCCGCCCCGCAGCGCGGCGCGCGCGGACAGGCGAGTGCCGCATCGTCGAGATGGCCGCAGCGGCAGGGGTTCATCGCCGCGACGAGCTGGAAACGCGCGGGATAGGTCATGTGCGCCTGAGCGCGCGCCACGGTGATCCGGCCGGCCTCCAGTGGCTGGCGCAGCGATTCCAGCACCGCCCGGGCGAATTCAGGCAACTCGTCCAGGAACAGCACGCCCAGATGGGCCAGCGAGATCTCGCCGGGCCGCGCCTGGCTGCCGCCGCCGACCAGGGCCGCCATCGAGGCCGCATGGTGCGGGCTGCGGAACGGCCGCCGGCGTGACAGCCGCCCGCCCTCGAGTCGGCCGCCGATGCTGGCGATCATGCTGACCTCCAGCACCTCGCCTGGGTCCAGCGGCGGCAGGATGCCGATCAGGCGTGCCGCGAGCATCGACTTGCCAGCGCCCGGCGGGCCTACCAGCATCAGGTTGTGCGCGCCGGCGGCGGCGATCTCGACCGCCCGTTTGGCGGTCTCCTGACCTTTCACGTCGCGCAGGTCCGGGTAGTCGCTAGGGTCCTCGGCGACGAGCGGCTCGGGCGGCGTCAGCAGCTGCGCACCACGCGCGTGGTTGATCAGGGCGAGCAGGCTCGGGGCGGCCACGATCTCCACCTGGTCCTTGAGCCACGCAGCTTCCGCACCGCAGGCCGCCGGGCAGATCAGACCCAAGCCGCGCTCGGCCGCAGCCACGGCCGCCGGCAGCACCCCGGCCACGCCGCGGATCCCGCCGTCCAGCGCCAGCTCGCCCAGCACCAGATGCTGCTCGACGGTGTCGACCGGCAGCACGCCCATGACGATCAGCAGACCGAGTGCCACCGGCAGATCGAAATGGCTGCCTTCCTTGGCGAGGTCGGCGGGGGCGAGGTTCACGATGATTCGCCGCGGCGGCAAGGTCAGGCCCATGGCGCCGAGCGCGGCCCGCACGCGCTCGCGGCTCTCGGCCACCGCCTTGTCGGCCAGGCCGACGATGGTGAAGCTCGGCAGCCCGTTGCCGAGCTGCACCTCCACGTCGACGTCGGCGACCTCCAACCCCATGAACGCCAAGGTGCGGACCCGGGCGATGGTTAGGGTCGTCGCCGACGTTGCCATGGTGAGCTCCGTTGCATTCGTCGGAACTCACGTTAACTTTTGGTTGATGAAGCTACAAGTATTTCCCGCAAAAGGCGCAGTTAGCCGACAGCCTCGGTGCGTCTTGCATCGAGGCCGCGCGAACCCGGCTTCACGGCGGGGATCGCCGCTAGCTCGGCAGGCAGTTTGTGCTGCGGGTAGGTCGGCAGGTCGAGGCTGGCGAGGCAGACCAGCGGCACGCCGAGATCGGCCTTGCCGCCGCTGCGGTCGACGAGGCAGGCGGCGCCGACGATCACGCCGCCATGGGCGCTGCAGCAGGCGATGCACTCGCGGGTCGACAGACCGGTGGTCACGACATCCTCGGCGACCACGATCCTGGCGCCGGTAGGGATCTCGAAGCCGCGCCGCAGCGTGAAGCTGCCCTCGACCCGCTCGACGAAGATCGAGGGCAGCGCCAGCTGCCGGGCAACCTCATAGCCGAGCACGATCCCACCCAAGGCCGGCGCGACCACGAGATCGGCGCCGAGCGGCTGAAGGCGTGGCAGGAGCGCCGCCACGAGCCGTGCCGCGCGCGCCGGCTCCATCAGCACGCGGGCGCATTGCAGGTAGAAAGGGCTGTGCAGCCCGGAGGTCAGCACGAAATGCCCCTGCAACAACGCCCCTGCGGCGCGAAACTCCGCCAGCACCGCCGCCTCGCTCATCTCTGTCATCTTGCCTATCCGAGATTGCGCTCGACCGAGGTCACGCAGGCCGTGGCACGCAGCGCCGCCTGTACGCGCACGAGCTGGTCGAGACTATCGACCTCGACATCGAGCAGAAGCTCGTAGATCTCGGGCGTGCGGCGGCCGATCTTGAGGTCGACGATGTTGGCACCCTGCTTGCCGACCACCGTGCTGATCGAGCCCAGCGAGCCCGGCCGGTTCATGGTGGTCACGCTCAGCCGGGCCGCCACCTTGGGCGGGATCTCGTCGGCATTCCAGCCGAGATCAAGCAGCCGATGCTCGGGCAGCGGGTTGCGCGTGAGGATGCTGCACTCGGCGCGATGGATGCTCACCGGCCGCCCGGTGCGGACCAGGCCGACGATCGGATCGCCAGGGACGGGGCGGCAGCAGCCGGCATATTGGAATGCGATCCCGGCAGCGAGCCCGGCCAGGGGCGCACTGGTCGCGGGTTGCCCGACAGAAGCAGAGCGCCGCAGCGGAATGACGCGGGCGTCCAGCTCGCCCTTGCGCGCCTCATGACGCTTCAACTCGGGATGCAGCGCTTCGAGCACGGTTCGTGGTGCGAGCGCGCCGTCGCCGACGGCGGCCAACAGATCCTCGACCGATTTCTGGTGCAACGGCTCCAGCACGCGCTCGAGCTGCTTCTCGGCGACGCTCAGCTGCTCCTGACGTCCGGCCTTGACCAGAAGATCGCGGCCATGCGCCACATGCTCGTCGCGCTGGCTAAGCCGCAGATGCCGCCGGATCCGGGCGCGCGCCTTGCCCGTGACCACGAACCGCTCCCATTCCGGGGACGGCGTGCCGCTCTTGCTGGTGATGATCTCGACCTGATCGCCGTTCTGCAGCTGGGCGCGGAGCTGGACCATGCGCCCATCGATCTTGGCGCCGACGCAGCGATCGCCGACCTGGGAATGGACGGCATAGGCGAAGTCGATCGGGGTGGCGCCGCGTGGCAGCGCGATCAGGTCGCCCTTCGGGCTGAAGCAGAACACCTGGTCCTGGAACATCTCGAGCTTGGTATTCTCGAGGAAATCCTCCGGGCCGGCGGCGTGCTCGAGAATGTCCAGAAGCTCGCGGATCCAGCGATACTGCTTGCCCTCGGGGGTACGGGCGCCTTGCTTGTAGGCCCAGTGTGCCGCCACCCCGAGCTCTGACAGCTCGTGCATGTCGCGGGTGCGGATCTGCACCTCGATCTTGCGGCGCTCGGGGCCGATGATCGTGGTGTGCAGGGAGCGGTAGCCGTTGGGCTTGGGCGTGCTGATGAAGTCTTTGAAGCGCCCGGGCAGCATATGGTAGGCGCCATGGATCACGCCCAGCGCCGCGTAGCAGGATGGTAGGCTGTCGACATGCACCCGGAATGCCATGATGTCGGAGAGCTGCTCGAACGCGACGTTCTTGCGCTCCATCTTGCGCCAGATCGAGAACGCGGTCTTCTCGCGGCCCTGGATTTCGGCCTCGATGCCCGCCATCCGCAGGACCTCGACCAGCTCTGCGACGATGCGGTCGACCAGGGCGACGTCACCCTGGCGCAGGTGACGCAGGCGATGGAGGACGCTTTCACGAGCGTCCGGGCGCAGCTCGGCGAAGGCCAGATCCTCGAGCTCGGCCTTGAGCGTCTCCATCCCGATCCGCTCGGCGAGCGGAGCGTAGATCTCCATCGTTTCGGCCGCGATGCGCCGCCGCTTGTCCGGGTTCTTGATGAAATGGAGCGTGCGCATGTTGTGCAGGCGGTCGGCGAGCTTGACCAGCAGCACGCGGATGTCCTCGGACATCGCGAGCAGCAGCTTGCGGAAGTTCTCCGCCTGGGCGGTCTGGGCCGATTGCAGCTCGAGCCGGTTGAGCTTGGTGACTCCGTCCACGAGCCGCGCCACGGTCTTGCCGAACAGACGCTCGATCTCCTCGAGCGTCGCCCCGGTGTCCTCGACCGTGTCGTGCAGCAGCGCGGTCGCGATCGACGCGCTGTCCAGCTTGAAGCCGGTCAGGATGCCGGCGACCTCCACCGGATGATGGAAATACGGGTCTCCGGACGCGCGCAGCTGCGCGCCGTGCGCCTTCATCGCAAAGACGTAGGCGCGATTGAGCAGATCCTCGTCCGCATCGGGGTCATAGCCCTTGACGCGCTCCACCAGCTCGTACTGGCGGATGACCTGGCGCCGCGGCTTGGGCGAAGCGGCGGCTGGTCCGGGCACGACCACCGGGGTCGGCGCCTCGATCACCAGCTCGGCTGCTTCCCCCAGGGTCATCGGCGGCGCTCTCGGCTCCTGGCCGGACGAGGTCCGGACTTGGCCGTTCAGTCCTCGTCCGCGAGGTTGAACTCACTGTAGCTGACGCCGTCCGGCATCGGCGCCACGATTCCGGCCTCCTGCGGCGGGATCAGGGCCTCGAGCTCCTCGGCCAGGTCCATCGGCGTCTCGGGCTCGAGATCGACGTGGCGGCGCAGCCCGTGGATCAGCTCGTAGCGCAGGTGGTCGAGGTCGACGGTGCCTTCGGCGATCTCGCGCAGGGCGACGACGGGGTTCTTGTCGTTGTCGCGGTCGATCGAGAGCTGGGCTCCGGCGGAGATGTCGCGCGCGCGCTGTGCGGAGACCATCACCAGCTCGAATTGGCTGGGCACGCGCAGGACGCAATCTTCGACGGTGATACGGGCCATACTGGGGAGACTCCAGGGGTCGGGAGGGCGCGAGATTCCCTCTCGTTTATCCGATGTTGCTGTCGCAGGCAAACGGGCACGCCCCGCCGCACGCGCGCGCACCGTGGTTCGCGGACTGCCGGAGGATGTGGGGTGCCGCCGGCGTCTTGGCCAGGGGGCTGGCGCGGGATCGTCGTCATGCACATGCGATGGTTGCTCAAGGGTCGACGAAACTTACAGTATTAGACGATTTGTCAAGGTGATATGACGAACGGGTGTTGCGGTGGGGGCCGAGGGCGACTACGCTGTTCTAGTACTTTAGGATTAGCTGTTGCGGAGTTCCTTGATATGGCCATAGCTGCCTCGGAGCGGCTGTTTCACGCGGAAGATCGCGTCGCGGTGTTCATCGATGGCGCGAATCTCTATCAGGCTGCGAAGGCGCTCGGATTCGACATCGACTACAAGCGCCTGCTCCAGACTTTAGCCATCGATTGCCGCTTCATCCGGGCCTATTATTACACTGCGCTGCTGGATGAGCAGGAATATTCGCCTATCCGGCCACTTGTCGATTGGCTCGACTACAACGGCTACACCATGGTCACCAAGCCGTTGAAAGAGTTCACCCAGTCAACCGGGCGGCGCAAATTCAAGGGCAACATGGATGTCGAGATCGCCGTCGACGTGATGGAGATGAGCAGGCATGCCAGCCACATCGTCCTGATCTCCGGCGACGGCGACTTTCGGCGACTGGTCGAGGCCGTGCAGCGGCAGGGCGTGCGTGTCACCGTGGTGAGCACGATCCGCACGCAGCCGCCGATGGTCGCCGACGAGCTGCGCCGGCAGGCGGACTTTTTCCTCGACCTTGCCGATCTGCAGGGTCGAATTGCCCGTGAGTATCAGGCCCGTCACGATGATTCCGCGCGCTCGGTCGCGGCCATGGCCGACGATGACGGCGACTTCGACGACGAGGGCAATTAGCCCGCAACGGTTGGCCCCATCCGCGAACTGCGGTCTGTGCCCGCGGCTGCGCGCATTTCGGGACACGCAGCGGGCGGCCGAGCCGGGGTGGTTCAACGCACCGGTACCGTCGTTCGGCTCGGCCGAGGCGCGGCTCGTCGTGGTCGGCCTCGCGCCGGGACTGCGCGGGGCCAACCGCACGGGCAGGCCGTTCACCGGGGATTTCGCCGGCGAGGTGCTCTACCCGGCTCTGCGCCGGCACGGTCTCGCTGACCACACGTTTGCCGCTCGGATCGATGACGGCTTCGAGCTCGTGGATTGCCGGGTCACCAACGCGGTGCGCTGCGTACCGCCGGCGAACCGCCCGACACCGGCCGAGATCGCCACCTGCCGTCAATTCCTGGTGGGCGAACTCACTGGTGCTGAAGCCCCGCGCGTGATCCTGGCCCTGGGCCGGATCGCCCACGAATCGACGCTGCGGGCGCTCGGCCTGGCGTTGCGCGGCCATCCGTTCGGGCATGGCCGGGCAGAGCTGCTGCCGACCGGCCAGACCCTGGTCTCCAGCTTCCACACCTCGCGCTACAACGTGAATACCGGCCGGCTGACGGTGGCGATGTTCACCGCAGTGGTGGCGCAGGTCGCCGATCTGCTCGCAGGGTCGCCCGCCGTCAGCGCATGACGTCCTCGGCGAACGCCGCGAAGGTAGCGAACAGCTGGCGGCGGATCGGGTCGCGTTCGCGCAGCAGCTCATGCCGCGCTTCCGGGAACACCACCAGCCGGCCCCGTGGCAGCCGCCGCACCACCTCGGCTTCGGCGCGGTTCGAGACGATCCGCTCCTGGCCCGCCTGGCAGACCAGCACCGGGGTTGCGATCGCCTCCAAATAGCCGGGCCGGCGGGTCAGCGCGATCGAGCGCAACGCGGCGCCGAGCCAGCCGTAGGTCACGCCGCCCAGCGCCAGCTCCGGCGTGGCGGCGAGCTGGCGCAGCAGATCGTCGAAATGCAGCTCGCTCGAGGTCAGCCGATTGCCGGCGAAGGCGATGCGATCGGGATCCCGGTCGCGCTGGCCAGGGGCATAGCGTTGTGCCGCGCCGAGCCTGATCGCGATTTCGCAGAGCGCGCGGGCCAGCGGCTCGGGCGTCGGCTGCAGGCGGATGCCGAACATCGGCGCGGTCATGACGGCGCCGACGAAGCGGCCGGGCCGGTCGTGGAGATAGCGCAGTCCGATATGCCCGCCCATCGAGTGCGCCAGCATCAGGATCGGCTGGGCTGCCCCCCGCTGCTCGAGGCTGGCCACCACCGCAGCGAGGTCGGCGAGGTAGCTCTCGACCTGGACCACGTGGCCACGCTTGCGATCGGCAAGGAACCGGTCCGAGCCACCCTGGCCACGCCAGTCGAGGATGGCGGCGGCGAATCCCAGCGCAGCCAGTTCGTCCAGCGTCTCCGCGTACTTTTCGATGAACTCGGCGCGGCCGGGGAGCACGAGCACGGTACCGCGCGGCTGGGCCGCCTCCGCCGCCCGATGCCCGACACGAACCCGCATGCCGTCGACGGCGACATGCTCGATGTCGATCGCGCCCCGGCGCGCGACGCCTGCCGGAGTTTGCCGGAAATCGGGCCGAAGCGCCGCGTCATCCATGCTCTACCGCCACGATAGGATCGCCGCTGCGCGGGACGGTTAGTCGCCGGGACCGCGAGCGTCAATCGCCGGGGCCATCGTCGCGGAAGCCGGTATGGACCGGTTCACCGGTCCGCAGCTGCGGTCCCTTGCGGACCCTGGTGCAACAGGACGACGGAGATGCGCCGGTTGCGTGGATCGTCCGCGCCACCGCCGAGCGGCTCGGCGTCGCCCTTGCCCACCACCTCGGCGACCCGCTTGGAGTCGAGTCCGGCACCGACCATGACGAGGCGGGTGGCATTGGCACGGTCGGCCGAGAGATACCAGTTGTCGTAGGCGGCACCCGGCACGAACGGCAACGCGTCGGTGTGCCCGCGGATCGAGACCCGGTTCGGCAGCTCGGCGATCGCCCCCGCCACCAGCTGCAACAGCTTGCGGGTGTGGGGATACATGACGTCGCTGCCGACGGGGAACATCGCCACTTGCGCGCGATCCAGGATTTCGATGCGCAGTCCCTCAGGCACCTGCTCGATCAGCAGGCTGTCCTTGAACCCGCGCAGATCGGGCGAGGTCTGCAACGCGCTGAGAATGGCGGCCGTGGCGCGATCGAACCGGCTGGTCTCCAGCTCGGCGGCATCGCGGGCCACTTCTGCCCGGGCGACCGCCATCAGGTCGTCGGCGGCAGCGATCGGCTCGCCCTCGGGCGAGCCCATGGATTCGGGCGGAGCCTCGTCCTCCGGGGGGGTCGGCAGCTGCGGCCGATCGAACGGCGATGTCGGCAGTGGTGGCACCGAACTCGGGACCACGGTCATGCCGTCGAGGAAACCGCCCACCCCACCGGGCGGGCCGATATTGACCGTGGCGTTGCTGAAGAACTCGGCCAGGCCCTTGCGGGTCTCGTCGCTGGCGCTGCTGATCAGCCACAGCAGGAGAAAGAACGCCATCATGGCGGTCACGAAATCGGCGTAGGCGACCTTCCAGGCGCCACCATGGTGGCCATGGCCGCCGCTTGCCTGCACGCGGCGGATGATGATCGGGCGGGCCTCGCGCGCCATTGGGGTCATGCCGCCAACGGATCGGCCGGCAGGCCGTCGAGCACCTTGTCCATGGCGTGGAACGAGGGCTGCAGGGTGGTGGGCACGTTGCCGCGCGCCAGCTCGACCGCGATCGGCGCGGAGTGGCCCTGCAGATAGCCGACGAGGCAGTCGCGGATGATGGCGTAGAACTGCGCATCCTCCTCGTAGGTCTGGTTCATCTTGCCCGCGATCGGCCCGATGAAGCCGTAGGCCAGGAACACGCCCAGGAACGTGCCGACCAGGGCACCACCGATCATCGCGCCCAGGATCTCGACCGGCTGGTTGATCGACGCCATCGTCTTCACCACACCCAGCACTGCCGCGACGATCCCGAGCGCTGGGGTGGCGTCCGCGACGCTCTGCAGCGAGCTGGCGCGCGCATGGAGTTCGGCGTGGTGCTTGCGCAGCTGGCGCTGCATGCATTCCTCGACCTGGTAGGGGTCGTCCATGCTCATGCTCATGATGCGCAGCGTGTCGGTCATGAACTCCAGCGCGAAATGATCTTTCTGGATCTTGGGGAACCTGCCGAACAGGGCGCTGTCGTGCGGGTTGTCGATGTGCGGTTCCAGCGCCAGCACGCCACGGGTCTTGAGCAGCTTGACGACCATGAACATCAGGGACAGCAGATCGCGATAGTCGTCCTGGTGCCAATGCGGACCCGAGACCACACGCTTGATGTCGCCCAGCGCGCCCTTCACGACGTCGGTCTTGTTCGCGATCAGATAGGTGCCCGCCGCGGCACCACCGATGGTCATCAGCTCGAACGGCATCGCCTCCATGATGATGTCGAGCTTGCCGCCGGCCAGCATGTAGCTGCCAAACACCATGCCGATCACCAGCAGGACTCCGACGATAGCGAGCATGGGCGGCCTCGAGTGATGCCTTCGAGACCCCGTTTAGCGTCAGCCGGTTAACATCGGGTAAGCCTGCGCCGACGCGGCGCCGCGCGGCTACTTGCCCGGGCGCAGCAGCCGCAGCTTCTCACGGTTCCAGTCGCGCTCCTTGATCGCGGCGCGCTTATCGTGAAGCTTCTTGCCCTTGGCCAATCCCAGCTCGACCTTCGCCCAGCCGCGCGGCGTGAAGTAGAGCGCCAGCGGGATCAGGGTCATGCCGTCGCGGCGGATCGCGTTGAACAGGTGCACCACCTCGCGCTTGCGCAGCATCAGCTTGCGTGGCTGGCGGACCTCGTGATTGAAGCGGTTGCCGCCGTGAAACTCCGGGATGTAGGCGTTGAACAGCCACAGCTCGCCGCTCATCTCGCCCGCATGGGCCTCGCTGATGGTGGCGCGTCCCTCGCGCAGCGACTTCACCTCGGTGCCGCTCAGGACCAGCCCCGCCTCGACCCGCTCCTCGACCGCGTAGTCGTGGAACGCGCGCCGATTCTGCGCCACGACCTTGCGGTCCTCCGCGATCCTGGCCATGGCGTCAGCTCAGAAGGCCCACGGCCGCAAGCGCGGCGTCGACCTCCATCTTGGACCGCTCGCCAATCTCGATCATCGGCAGCCGTACCTCGGCCGTGCACCGCCCGAGCCGGCTCAGCGCATATTTCGTCGGGGCGGGGCTGGTCTCGCAGAACAGGGCCCGGTGCAGCGGCATCAGCCGCCGTTGCAGCGCCAGGGCCTCCTCCGGCCGGCCCGCGTGCCAGGCGTCCTGCATCTGCGCGCACAGCCGTGGCGCCACGTTCGCGGTGACCGAGATGCAGCCGTGCCCGCCATGGGCGAGGAACGCCAGCGCGTTGGCGTCCTCGCCGGACAGCTGGCGGAATTCCGGCCCGCACGTGGCCTCGGTCAGCAGGGGGCGGACAATGTCGGCTGTGGCGTCCTTGACGCCCACGATGTTGGGCAGCTTGGCGAGCCGGCCCATGGTTTCCGGTGTCATGTCGACCACGCAGCGACCGGGGATGTTGTAGATGATCAGCGGCAGGTCGACCGCGTCGTTGATCGCGCGGTAGTGGGCGTAGAGACCGTCCTGGGTCGGCTTGTTGTAATAGGGCGTGACCACCAGCGCGGCGTCCGCCCCTGCACGCTTCGCGTGTTGCGTCAGGCTGATCGCTTCCTCGGTGGAGTTCGAGCCGGTGCCGGCGATCACCGGCGCGCGTCGGCCGACCGCCTCGACGCACAGCTCGATCACCCGTTCGTGCTCGGGATGGCTGAGGGTCGGGCTCTCGCCAGTGGTGCCGACCGGGACGAAGCCGTGCGTACCCTCGGCCAGATGCCACTCGGCCAAGGCCTGGCATGCCCGCTCGTCCACCACGCCGTCCCGGAACGGCGTCACGAGCGCCACAATCGAGCCACGAAACATGCCGTTCGACCTTTCGGATCTTCATCGACTATTAGTAATGTACGAACATAAACGCGTGGTGCTGGACCGACAAGCGGTGGCCGGCGCGGCGAGGGTGCCGCTGGTTGGCGTCAGGAGTGCTGCGTGCGCGTCGAACGCTCGTGCCGGCAGTGGGGAGTGGCGGGCGCCGCCGCAATTCTGAT
Organism: uncultured Alphaproteobacteria bacterium; assembly: GCA_963798145.1. GTDB lineage: Bacteria > Pseudomonadota > Alphaproteobacteria > Geminicoccales > Geminicoccaceae > Benzoatithermus. The sequence continues at coordinate 641,583 of CAWCSG010000008.1, read as the reverse complement.
TGCGCTGGGCGTCGCGATCGCCAGCCCGTCACGGGCGGTCGAGGCGGTCAGCCGCGAGCGGGTCGAGCAAATTCTTCGCGCGGCCAACGCCGGCGACTGGGCCTGGGCCAGCCATCTCGCCACCGGTCTGGCCGTGCCGCAGCTGCCGGCCTACGTTCGCTGGCGCGAGCTCCTCGAGAGCACCACACCGCTGCCGTTCTCGGCCTATCAGGATTTTCTCGCCAAGGGCTCGGACTGGCCGAGCCTGGGCACGCTGCAGGCCCGCGCCGAGGACGCGCTGGACGAGACGGTCTCGGTCGAGCAGCGCCTCGCCTTCTTCGCGAACCGGCCACCACGGACCCGCCAGGGTCGCTGGTATTATGCTCAAGCGCTGCTGGCAGCCGACCGGCGCCGCGCAGCCGTGGAACTGGCACGGCAGAGCTGGGTCGAGGACGATTTCGGCAAGGACCAGGAGACAGCATTCCTGGCCCAGTTCGGCAACGACTTGCAGCCACCGGACGATGTGGCGCGTTTGGATCGCCTGCTTTGGGATGGGCGAACCGACCAGGCACGCCGCATGCTCACCCGGGTCGGAGGCGCCGACCGCGCGGCCGGTGCTGCGCGGCTCAAGCTTCAGGTCGGTGATCCTGGTGTCGCCGCGGCGCTCGCCGCGGTGCCCCCTCGGGCACGACGCGATCCTGGCCTTTTGTACGATCGCCTGCGCTGGCGCAGCAAGCGCGGCGACGGTGTGGGCGTGCGTGAAATCCTGCTGAATCCACCCGAAAAGCTGGGCCGTCCCGAGAAATGGTGGTCCGAGCAGCAGCGCGAGATCCGTGACGCGACGGACGCTGGCTCCTACGAGCTGGCCTATCGTCTGGCAAGTCGCAGCAGGCAGACGGCGGGCACGGCCTTCGCCGAGGCGGAATGGCTCGCCGGCTGGCTGGCGCTGCGCCGCATCGGCAAGCCGGAAGTGGCGAGGCGCCACTTCGAGCGCCTCTGGCCGGCCGTGGCGACACCGATCAGCCGTGCCCGCGCCGCATATTGGGCGGGTCGGGCCGCCGACGCGATGAGCGACAAGAAGGCCGCGGGCTTTTGGTACCGGCGTGCGGCCGCTCATCCGAACGCCTATTACGGCCAGCTCGCGGCCCAGCAGCTCGGGCTGGCGCTGGCGGATCGCGTGGGGCCGGCGACCAAGGCATCACCTGACGCGCGCCAGGCACTCGGGCGGCGGACCCCGGCAGCGCTCGCTACGCTGTTCTGCGATCTCGACCTGTCCGGTCCGGCCCAGCCGTTCTTTCGGCATCTCGGCTACGAAGCCGCCGCCGATCCCGAGGCGCTACCTGCCGTGGTCGACCTCGCACGCGGTTGCGGCCGGGCCGATCTCGTCCTGGCCGTGACGCGGGCCGCGGCGAACAACGGCAAGTACCTTGTCCGCGACGCGTTCCCGCTGCCGCGCACGCGTGCCTTTCGCGAGGATCTCGAAGGCGGCCCCGAGCCGGCGCTGATGCTGGCCGTGGCCCGCCAGGAAAGTCTCTTCGACCCTGCCGCCCGCAGCCCGGCCGGGGCCATGGGGCTGATGCAGCTGATGCCGAGCACCGCCCTCTCGACCGCGCGCGAGCTGGGCGTCCCGTTCGCGAAGGGCCGCCTGACCACCGACCCGGACTACAATGTCCGCCTCGGCGCCAGCTATCTGCGCGGCCAGCTGAGCCGGTTCGACGACGAGCCGGCGCTGGCATTGGCCGCCTACAATGCGGGCCCCGCCCGCGTGGCCGGCTGGTTGGAGGTCAACGGTGATCCGCGCGGCGGCGACCGTTACCGCCTGATCGACTGGATCGAGCAGATTCCGTTCGCCGAGACCCGCAACTACGTGCAACGCGTGCTCGAGGGGCGCGGCATGTATCGGGTCATCCTGGCCGGGTCGGCGGCTGCGTCCGCGCGTACTGCCGCAAATACCGGCCCACCCGCCCCGCGCACCAAGCCGGCCTCGTGAGAGTGGTGCCCGTCACCGGCATCTCCGTCTGCGTCTTCGACGCATATGGGACGCTGCTCGACGTCGGATCGGCGGTAGCAACCCAGGCCGCGGCGCTGGGCGCTCGGGCCGACGAGCTGTCGGCATTATGGCGCCGCAAGCAGCTGGAATACACGTGGCTGCGTTCGCTCATGGGCCGGCACGCCGATTTCTGGCAGGTGACCGAGGATGGGCTCGACTACGCGCTGGCGGCGCTGGCGCTGCCCGCCGCGAGCTTGCGTGCACGCCTGCTCGCCGCCTATCGGGTGCTCGCGGCCTATCCTGACGTGCAACCCGCGTTGCGTGCGCTGCGCGCCAGCGGGCTGCCGACCGCGATCCTGTCCAATGGCACCCGCGACATGCTGCAGGACGCGGTGTCGGCGGCCGGCATCGCCGACCTTCTTGACGCGGTGCTCTCGGTCGATGCGGTCGGCGTGTTCAAACCGGCCCCGGAGGTCTATCGTCTGGTCATCGAGCGGTTTGGCGGATCGCCGTCGGCGGTCGTCTTTCTCTCGAGCAACGGTTGGGATGTGCATGGTGCGGCATCGTTCGGGTTCCAGAGCATCTGGGTCAATCGGGCCGGCCTGCCGGATGATCGCCTGCCCGGCGCGCCCGTGCGGGTGATTCGCGACCTCGCGTCGCTTCCTACCCTGCTCGGCCTCGCGGCGGCAGATCCCGCCAGCAGCGTACCGTGACCGCCCCGTTGCCGATCGGCTTTGCCGATGTCGCGGCGGCGGCCGAACGGCTGCGCGGCATCGCGACGCTGACGCCGCTGCTCGAGAGCGAAGCCCTCAACGCCCTGGTCGCTGGCCGGCTGCTGATCAAGCCCGAGCCGCTGCAGCGCACCGGCTCGTTCAAGTTCCGCGGCGCCTACAACGCGATCTCGGTGCTGCGGCCTGCCGCGGTCGTGGCCTACTCGTCCGGCAACCACGCGCAGGGCGTGGCGCTGGCCGCCCGGCTGCTGGGCATCCCGGCCACCATCGTGATGCCGGCCGACGCACCGCGTACCAAGCTCGAGGGCACCAGGGCGCTCGGGGCGGAGGTCGTGACCTACGATCGTGCCGCCGACGATCGCGAGGCGATCGGCCGTGAGATCGCCGAGCGCACCGGCGCCGTGCTCATCCGGCCCTACGACGACCCACTGATCATGGCCGGGCAGGGCACGCTTGGCCTCGAGCTCGCCGAGCAGGCGGCTGCTCTCGGGGCCAGGCTGGACGCGGCCCTGGTCTGTTGTGGTGGTGGCGGTCTGGTCGCCGGCTGCGCCATGGCACTGACGCACCTCATTCCAGACATCGCGATCCACGCCGTCGAGCCTGCGGGGTTCGACGACACCACCCGCTCGCTCACGGCCGGCTACCGAATGGGGAACGAACCCGGCGCCCGCTCGCTGTGCGACGCACTTCTGGCGCCCATGCCCGGCGAGCTCACCTTCGCCGTCAATTCCCGTCTCCTGGCCTCTGGCGTGGTCGTCACCGACAACGAGGTGGCGCAGGCGATGTGCCTTGCTTTCCGGCATCTCAAGCTGGTCGTCGAGCCTGGCGGGGCAGTAGCCCTGGCCGCGGCCCTCGCCGGCAGGATCCCGACGCGGGACCGGACCATCGGCATTGTCCTGTCTGGCGGCAACGTCGACCCGGACTTGTTCGCGCGGATACTGGCCGGGAAGGGCTAGCGTGAGATCCGAAGCGCCCGCCCTGGCTGCGCCAAGGTGGGCATCATCTCGTCGCCGCTGAGATGATCGATTCCGGCCGCGAGGGCCGCGCGGCAGATGCGTGCCGAGCTGGCCTCAGCGAGGCCGCTTCGCAGGCCGATCGCTCTTGCCGAGCCAGCCAATGTGGTGAGCGCCATGGCCAACCCGCGCTCGTCGGTCGGTAGCGATCCCTCCGCCACGGACACGCCGCCGATTCCGCTGGCCGCAAGGTGTGCCACATCCGCAGCCGTTGCCGGCAATCGGACGGCGATGACGAGGCAGAACGGCCGGAGGTAGGCCATCAGTTCGCGCACCCGCGCCTGCGGCAGTCCGGGCGGCAGGTCGTGCACCTGGAAGATCAGTCGGCCTGCCGATTGCCGGGGCAACCTGCGGCACTGCTGCATGAATGGTTCGCGCCAACGCATGGTGGCCAGCGTCGGGTATGATACGTCCACGACCAGCCCTGGCGCGCGGCGGCCGGGCGAACCGCGCACGACAAGCGCGGCCTGCTTCAGGCTCCATTCGTCGAGCTGCGCCTGCCCGCAATCGTCGCTGCCCGGCAGGTCCCGGTCGAAGGCGAGTTGGTAGGCCGAGACCAAATGCTTGCGCAGGTTCAGGATCGGCCGGAAGCGAGGTTGCAGCAGCTCCAGCTGGTTGCCGACAGCGTCGGTGCGGTCGTGGCCGGGCGCGAGCCCGATCGCCGCCACCCGGGTTCGAAGCGTCTCGGCACTGTTCACCCCGTCGAGCCCGGCATCGAGGTCGAGGCCCATCGTGCTGACCCGGATCGCAGCACCTCCGGGGATCGTGCCGCACAAGCGCGCGGTCGCTTCCGCGGCCAGCAGCTCGCCATGACGCTCCAGATCCCGACGCTCTACGCCGATTCGCAGCACGTAGCGGCAATCCTCGCCGACCTCGAGGGACAGGTCGCCCGGCCCGAGACTGCGCGCCAAGGTCGCGTCGACCACATCCGCCACCCGGCCCCGCAGGTCCGGCCAGCGTTTGCCGAGGCGCTGGCGCAGCCGGCTCAGATCGACGATCTGCAGGCAGCCGAGCCGCCGGGACGGCGGTTGAGCGAGAAATGCCAGCCGGCAGGCGGAGAGACGATCCGCTGGGTTGCAGCGTTCGGGCGAGTCGCGATCGGCTCCGGCGACGGGCGGGCGGTCGAGCATGACGGGCTTCCTGTCCGGCGGCCACGATCGGTCGCTGCTGCCGTGATCGCGGTCACTCTAGGCCAAACTGGGTTGATGCCGGGTTAACGCTCTGGTGTGTCCAGCTGTCCGGGCCGCTCACCTTTACAGCCCGGCAACGACCTGATAGCGCCCCAAGTGGGTCGGTAGCCTGACCCACCTCCCGACTCCCCAGCCCTGGTGATCGAATGCTTCCTCCCGCCCTGCTGCTGCCCAAGGTCCTGACGATCGCCGAGCAGGCGGCAGTGGTGATTCTCCAGCACTATGCGGCAGGGACCACCGTCTCCACGAAGGCCAACTCCTCGCCGGTGACCGAGGCCGACGAGGCGGGCGAGGCGGTGATCCTGGCAGCGTTGCGCCTGCTCACGCCCGAGGTGCCGATCGTCGCCGAAGAGGCAGTGTCGCGTGGCGAGCTGCCGAATGTGGGTGATGGCCCATTCTGGCTCGTCGACCCGCTCGACGGCACCAAGGAGTTCATCTCGCGCAACGGCGAGTTCACCGTGAATATCGGCCTGATCGAGCATCGCGAGCCGATCCTGGGTGTCGTGCTGGCGCCGGCGAGAGGGCTCGCCTGGTGGGGTGCCGCGGGCATCGGCGCTTCGCGGCGCGAGGGCGACATCGTGCGCCCGATCCGGGTTCGCGCGCGACCCGGGCAGGGGGCCGTGGCGGTGGCCAGCCGGTCGCACCGCGACGCCGAGACCGACGCCTGGCTGCAGGGCGAAGGGATCGAGGACACTCTCTCGGCCGGCAGCTCGCTCAAGTTCTGCCTGGTGGCCGAGGGTCAGGCCGACGTTTACCCGCGTTTCGGGCCGACCATGGAATGGGACACCGCGGCCGGCGACGCCGTGCTGCGGGCGGCTGGCGGTCGGGTGACCACCATCGACGGCGACCCGTTCCTCTACGTCAAGCAGGGCTTCCGCAACCCCGGCTTCATCGCCTGGGGCGCTTGAGCGGGTCCACCCTTCCCGCCGGCGCGGCGCCGCTCTCGCCGCTGGCCGGGCTCCTGCGCCTGCTGCCACCCGAGAGCGCACACCGGGCAGCGATCCGCTGCCTGCCCTGGCTGCCGGCCCGGAATCTGCCGGCGCTGCCCCGGCTGCGCACGAGCTTGGCCGGGCTCGAGCTGCCGCACCCGATCGGGCTCGCGGCCGGGTTCGACAAGAATGGCGAAGCCTGGGCCGGGTTGCTGCGGCAGGGATTTGCCTTCGTCGAGGTCGGCACGGTCACGCCACGACCGCAGCCCGGCAATCCGCGGCCGCGGCTATTCCGGCTGCACGAGGATCGGGCGCTCATCAACCGGCTGGGCTTCAACAATAACGGCGCGCGCGCATTGGCCCAGCGCCTCGCCGGTCGCGACCGTAGCCGGGGCGTGGTCGGCGTCAATATCGGCATGAACAAGGACGCGGCCGACCCGGCCGCCGACTTCCTGCAAGGGCTCGAGTTGCTGGGCGGCTCCGCCGACTACATCACGGTCAACGTCTCGTCGCCCAACACCCCCGGGCTGCGCGCCTTGCAGCAACGCGCGGCACTGAGCCGGTTGCTCGCTGCCCTGGCACCGAAGCGGGCCGGCACGCCGCTGTTTCTCAAGGTGGCCCCCGATCTAGCGGCCGCCGACGAAGCGGACATCGCGGCGCTGTGCATCGAGCACGAGGTCGCAGCGCTGATCGTGAGCAACACGACGATCGAGCGACCGGCAGGCCTGCGCTCGCCGTTGGCGGCCGAGACCGGAGGGCTCAGTGGCCGACCCTTGTTCGAGCGATCGACGGCGCAACTGGCTCGCATGGCCCGCCTGCTCGTCGGCCGCGTGCCGCTGATCGGCGTCGGTGGGGTCGCCACCGGGGCAGACGCCTATGCCAAGATCCGCGCGGGCGCTGCGGCCGTGCAGCTCTACACCGCGTTGATCTATCAGGGTCCTGGCATCGTCGCCCGGATCCTGGCCGAACTCGACGTGTTGCTGGCCCGAGACGGGTTCGCGACCGTGGGCGAGGCCGTCGGCACTGACCAACGCAGTTTAAACGGCCAACTAGTTGTATATTGTAAGCATTTACATTTATGTTTCGTGTGAGTACATGAAGCACGGGACAATTGGGTGCGATGGATTGGGGCGTCATGTCAGCCGCCGAAACGAAGCCAGCCGCGACCGCCAGCGCCTCGCTCGACTGGGCACGCGATGCTTGGAGTGGCCTGGAAGGCTTGTCCTTGCTGCGGGCGGCCTTGCGCGGGCCGTTCGCCGGGCAGATCGCCATGGTCTCCTCGTTCGGGGCCGAGAGCGCCGTGCTGCTCGACATGATCGCGAGCGTCGAGCCCGCGACCCCGGTGATTTTTCTGGCGACCGGCAAGCTGTTTCCTGAGACGCTGGCCTACCGCGACGAGCTGGTCGAATGGCTTGGGTTGACCGACGTCCGCGACATCCCGCCCGATCCCGCGGACCTCGCGCGCTCCGACCCCGACGGCGATCTCTGGCGCCGCGAGCCCGACCTGTGCTGCCACATTCGCAAGACCGAGCCGCTTGACCAGTCGCTCGCCGGTTTTGCCGGCTGGATCACCGGCCGCAAGCGGTTTCAGGGCGGTGTGCGCACCTCGCTGCCGGCGATCGAGACCGACCGGGTGACCGGTCAGCTGAAGCTCAATCCCTTGGTCAACTGGTCGCTGGACGATATCCGGCACTATCGGCGGCTGCGCCAGCTGCCGCTGCACCCGTTGCTGGCACTGGGCTATCCCTCGATCGGCTGCGCCCCATGCACCCGTGCCGTCAAGGACGGCGAGGACATCCGCGCTGGCCGCTGGTCGCAGCTGGACAAGACCGAGTGCGGCATCCACCGCGGCGAAGGTATCTGATTCGGTAGAAGGCGGGCCGCGCCGCGCTGCGGCCCGCCAGCCGCGTCAGCCGTTGACGGCGTCGCGCATGCCCTTGCCGGGCTTGAACTTGACCACCTTGCTGGCGGCGATCGTGATCGTCTTGCCGGTCTGCGGGTTGCGGCCCTCGCGCTCCGGGCGCGCGGTCACCTCGAACACGCCGAACCCGGCGATTGAAACCTTGTCGCCCTTGCTCAAGGCGTCCTGGATGCCGTGCAGCACGGCGGTGACCGCCTTGGCGGCGTCACCTTTCGGTTTGCCGGTTGCGGTCGCCACGGCGGAGTTCAGCTCGTCCAAGGTCATCAACGCACTCCCATATATACAACGCGAGCGGACGCCTTATCATGAATGCCGACAGTTGCAAATGCTTTCGCGGGCAAATGATCGCCTAGTTGCTGAAGCAGCGATGCTTGTCGCGCCGAGAGCTCGGCGCAGAGCCCCTCCGGCGGGTTTGCTGCGGTCGCGAACACAGCGGCCGATTCCATCGGCAGCGGCTTGCCGAGTGGCAGGGGCGCAGAATCAGCGTATGACTTGTGGATAACTGGTTTTTTCTTTTCCATGAGTTAATAGGAATCTTGGGCAGAATTCTTTTGGTTAAAATGTCAAGCCGTAGACCAATCTGTATATGAATTTCCAAATGTTTAGTGAACTTTTCAATGGCGTTATGAATATTTAGCAGATAAAGTTTTATCATTACTTATAATGCAAGACATAATAGTCCCATTTCATAATGTTATTTCATCATGAACACAAGATTGTTTTGTCAACGTCTTAGAGTCATTTGAACGGCGAGGATTTCGGTCTCGCTGGCCCTCCTGTGCAATCGGTAGTTGAATTTCTATCACGACCATGCTATTTATGGGAAGAGCTGATGCGTGCGTGGAGAGCACACTAAGAGGCATTCTCGCGTCACGGCAGACCGGCGGGCTTGGCCCGTCGCGCAGAGACGAGGGCGGGGGCGGCTGGCCAGGATTTGACATGGAAATGGCCCTCGATCGAATCGGGAGCCTAGGAGATCCCCCAAGGAGATCGACCATGAACACATTGGCAGCCCACGCGTTGGGCGATGTCGGCCGAAAGCGGTTTGATCCAGCGGGCGACCACGCTGCCGCCGTCTTCGGCCAGGCCGATCGCTATCGATTCCTGCTGCTGCTCCGCTTTCTGCTGATCAATGCAACCGGAACGTCGATCCTGGCCGTGGTCTGGCTGCAAGGCTGGGTGGCCCGTATCCTCGCCGTAGACGACACCAACATCTGCAAGCTGATCTTCGGCCTGTTCGTTGTCGGCCTGGTGTGGACGGGCCAGCGCGTGGTCATGCTGTCGCGTGAGCTCAACTCGCTCGAGCAATGGCCGCTCGGCCCGAGTTCCCGCGTGACGACGGTTCTGCGCGAGATCACCGGGCGCGACGGCCTCGTCCGGGCCGCATTGATGGGCACGCTGCGCCTCAAGCTGATCCACCGGATCGCGCCAGTTCGCCACATGGCGAGCACCCTCGTCCTGCTGGGGCTGATCGGCACGATCATCGGCTTCATCATCGCCCTGTCGGGTGTCGATCAGACGGCGGTGACCGACTCGGCGGCGATCGGCCCGATGGTCGCGACCTTGCTGCACGGCATGGCGATGGCCTTGTTCAAGACCCTGGTCGGCTCGATCCTCAATGTCTGGCTGATGGTCAACTACCGCCTGCTCGAGACCGGTGCCACGCACCTGCTGACCCACACCGTCGAGATGGGCGAGCGCGATGCAGCCGCTTGACGAGGAGCCCGGGGACGACGGGGACATCGTCTTTCGCGACCTGATCATGCTGACACTGAGCGGGTTCGTGACCGTGGCGATCCTGCTGCTGCCGCACATCGGCGAGTCCAAGGCGAAGGCCGCGACGGAGCTTCTGGAGCCACCCGGGAACGTCATCGTCGAGGTCCGCTGGCCCGACCAGCTCGACAGCGACGTCGACCTGTGGGTGCAGGCACCAGGCGACGTCCCGGTCGGCTACTCGAACAAGGGCGGTGCGATCTTCAACCTCTTGCGCGACGATCTGGGCCGCCGTGCCGATGCCACCGAGATGAACTACGAGGTCAGCTACTCGCGCGGGATCCCGCCCGGCGAGTACGTGGTCAACGTGCATCTCTACCGTAATGCCGCCGGAGTCAGCCCGATCCCGGTGACCGTCGTCGCCAGCGTGAAGAGCAGCCAGACGGAATCCGCGAGGCAGCTGCTGTCGACGAAGGTCGCGCTGACCCGCGAGGGGCAGGAGCTGACCGTGTTCCGGTTCAAGCTCGACGCGGCTGGCCAGCTGGTGCCCGGAAGCGTCGGCAGCCTGCAGCGGCCCCTGCGGGACTGGCGGCCGACATGACCGGCATCCCCGCTTTGTTCGCGGTCGCCGCCGTGCTAGCGGCGACGCTGGCCACGATCAGCATCTGGGCACCGCGCCGCCTGCCGGTGAAGATCGGCGCCGTGCTGCTCGCCTGCGCCTTCCTGCCGGCCGCCTACGCCGCCATGGTCGACCTGCTGAGCAAACCCAAGCCGGTGACCTTCGAGTGGTGGCTGGACAATGCGACGGAGGCGACCGTGCTCGGCAGCTCGGTGGCGGAGAAGGTCGCCATCTATCTCTGGCTGCAGGTCGACGGCGTCAGCGAGCCGCGGGCCTACGTCCTGCCGTGGGACCAGCGCGCCGCCGAGCAGCTGCAGAAGGCGGCGCGCGAGGCCGCCGAGCGGCAGGCGGCGGTCCGCATGCGGCTGCCGTTCGAGCCGACGCTGGACGATCGCGAGCCGCGCTTCTACGCGCTGCCGCAGCCGGCTTTGCCGCCCAAGGACGGCCAGAGCGCACCGGCCGAGATCTACCGGCAACCCGGAACCAATGCCTGACCGGCGGCTCAGATCTTGAGCGAGCGGATGAAGGCGCGCCGTTCCGCCGCAGTACGCTGCTGATCGGCGCGCAGGCCGCTGAGGCGGCTGGCCAGCTCGGTCAACTCGTCCTCGCTTGCCGCCAGCCGGCCCAGATAGCGCCGTGCCAGATCACTCCCCGGCGGCACTGCGGCCAGGTTCTCGCGTAGGCGGGCCTGCTCGGTCGCCAGCTCGCTCTGGCGGGTCGAGACCTGGCCGATCTCGCGCTCCAGATCGGTCACGCGTCCGGACAACGTCTGCAACTGCGCCAACGCATCGCGCAGCTCGGGCGGTGGGGTTGCTCCATCGAACTCGAGCATCAGATGCTCAAAGTCGGTGTCCAGCAGCTCGACGTGCTGCAGCGTCGGCCGCTCGAGCAGCACCGCCAGTTGCAGGTCGGCAGAGGGCGGCAGCGCGCGGGTGATCCGCAGCGTATCGCCCTCGACCACGGCGTCCGCCGGCTCGGCGACGTGCCAGCCATCCGATCGCGGCAGCTCCAGGACGAATTGGCGCGGCGTGCCCGTGAATCGCGCGGTGACGGTGTAGGCGAAGCTCTGCTGCTCGACCCGCGCAAGCTCGAGCACGCCGTCCACGATCCGGGCGCGATCGATTCGGTTCTGGACCTCGTTCCGTGCCGCGACGTCGATGTTTCCGTCCAAGCCGTAGTCGAGGAGCTGGTCGGCGTCCGGCGCGAGCTGCGGCAACGGCGCGTCGCCAAGAAACGTCAGGCCCCCGCCGGGCAGCTCCTCGTAAAGCGTGGCCAGACCGGCGGGCAGGCTGGCCCCGGTCCGGTTGCGCAAGCGCAGGGCTGCATTGGGGTGCAGCCCGCCCTCGGCCGTGCGGTAGCGGGCCACCCGCTCGATCGGCAATGTGCGGTCGACGATGGGCGCCATCACCGTGTGGCCAGCGGCAAGCGTCACAGGTTGCGGCAGCGGGAACAGGGTCTGCGCGGTGAGTTCCTGCGCACTGCCGACGGCGAGCGGGGCCGGTGCCCGCGCGGCCATGTCCATGGCAGCCATGCTCTCGGCGGGCGGCGCGGCCATTGCCAGCATGGGCGAATCGAGGCGGCCCTCCTTGCGCGCCGGCTCGCCGACCGGCACCTCGGGCCGGTCGACGAAATGGCTCGCGAACAACGCCTGCCGCAGCGCCCGCGGGCTGCCAGCGATCAGCGTGACCTCGACGTCGTGCCAGTCCCGGCCGCTGGCGTTCTCCAGGATCGCCCAGCCCTGCAGCAGGCCGTCAGCCGCACGCGCGACCAGGCGGTAGCTGGCCTTCCAGAGCGGCATCTCCGCGAGGTAGCCCAGGCCGACCGTGGCCCCCGGCGCGCCGCCGAGCGCGATCTCGAGCTCGCGCTGCTGCTCGCCGCGGTCCTCGCCCAGACGGGTGAGTACCAGCTCGACCTGCCGCTGCAGCGTCGGCTCGGTGAAGGTGAGCCCGTCGATCGTCTCCAGCACCACCGAGCGGATGCCCTCGGCGCCCATCACGCTGAGCCGGTGTGTGACGGTGGTGTGCTGACCGTCCGTCGCCTCCTCGCGCGCGACGGTGAGGATGCGGCCGTGCAGCGTCGCGGCACCGCGGATCTCGACTTCCGCGCCGCGCAGACTCAGTAGGAGCGTGGGCAGGTCGACCAGATCGGCTTCGCCGAACGGCACGTCGCGGAACAGGTCGGCCAGCGGCGTCGGTCCGAGCAGGCTGACCGCCCGCACCGTGTCGCCATCGGCCAGCACGGTCAGGCTCTTGAGCACGTCGTCGACCTGCCGCAGCGGTACGGTCAGGCGCAGCCGGCCATCGCCCTCGACCGTGGCTCGGTAGCCGAAATAACCCACACCGCCGGTCGACAGCAGCACCCGCTCGAGCACCGGTTCTGCTGCGGTGGCAGGCCCGGGTAGCCAGATCCTGGCCGTGGCCAGGAGGACGGCCGCGGAGAGAAAGCGGACGGTGCGCATGGGAGAGGGTGGCCTCGCGGTTGCCGTGTTCTGTTCAGAATCCCGAAACATGCTACACGACGGCCGCGCCGGTGTCGCCCGTGACCCCGGCCCCAGCGCGAGGCGACGCCTTGGAGCGATTGCTCCTCGTCCACGAGCACGCCGAGGGCTGGCTGGACCGGCTGCGGCGCCGCTTTCCCGACCTCGAGGTCGAGGTCTGCGCCCGGCCGGACCGCCTGCCCGGCCTGCTGGCCACGTTCCGTCCGACCATGGCCTATTCCTGCAAGACCCCGGGCATCCCCGGCCCGGCGCATCGGCCGCTGCTCGACTGCCCGACCCTGCGTTGGCTGCATGTCGGCGGTTCGGGCTACGACCATTTGGCCGGGTGGGAGACGCGGCCGTTGCTGCTCACCAACAGCCGCGGCGTGCTGGCGCCGTTCCTGGCCGAGGCGGTCATGGCGGCACTGCTGGCCTTGAGCTTCGGCCTGCCGCGCTTTCTGCGCCAGCAGCAGAAAGCTTGCTGGCAGAAGAATCCATGGCGCCCACTGACCGGCCGGACGCTGGTGATCCTCGGTACCGGTGCGGTGGGCTGCGAGGTCGCCCGGCTGGCGCGCGCGTTCGGGCTACGAACCATCGGCCTCAACCGGACCGTAGCGCCGCTACCCCACTTCGATGCCGTGCTGCCGCTGACCGAGCTGCTGCCGAGCCTGGCCGAGGCCGACATCCTCAGCCTGCATCTGCCGCTGGCCAAGGAAACGCGCCACATCATCGACGGGAAGGCGCTATGGGCGCTGCCGGCGGGCAGCCTCCTGGTCAATACAGGGCGGGGCGGTCTCGTCGACGAGGCGGCGCTGGTCGCGGCTTTGCGCGCGGGCCGACTGGGCGGCGCTTATCTCGATGTGTTCGAGACCGAGCCGCTGCCGCCTGAGAGCCCGCTCTGGGGTCTGGACAACCTGATCCTCACGCCTCACTGCGCCGACGCGGTGGCGGACTGGGAATCTCGGCTGGCCGACTTCTTCCTGGACAATCTCGAGCGCCGGCTCACGGGCCGGCCGCTCCTCAACATCGTCGCACCGGATCAGCCCGCATGAACAAACTCCCGGCCCTGCGCCTCGCCCGGCACGCCTATCTCGATGTGCTCGCCAACGCGCAGGGCCTCCTCCGCATCGGTGGGCCGTGGCTGCTACTGAGCTGGGCGCTGCTCTTGCTCTCGCGCAGCGGTTCGGCCCTGTTCACCATCGCCGCGGACCTCGCGGTCACAATTGGGGCCGCGGCAATCGCGGTCGTCTGGCATCGGCACATTCTGGCGAACGAGCCGCTGACCGTCCGAATGGCACCCGTCGACGCCAGGGTCGGGCGCTACTTCATGCTCACGGTGATTCTCGCGTTCATGGTCGGCGCCGCTCCGTTAATCGTGCTGCTGATGACCGGCGGGGCGGCTCTGGTGGGCGCACCCGACGCTGGAGCGGTCGAGTCGGAGGGACCCGGCCTGAGCCTGATCCTGGTTCCGATCACCATGCTCGCCTGCCTGTATGCAGCGCTGCGGCTGCAACTGATGTTCCCGGCGACGGCGATCGGCGACCAGACCATGACGCCGGCCCGCTCCTGGGCTTTGACCAGCACCAATGGCTGGCGGCTGCTCGGCGGGTTCATCCTGGCCACGCTGCCGGTCGCCGTGGCGGCTGTCGCCCTGACCCTGGCCCTGAGCTGGGCGGCCGAGGCGACCGGCAGCATCGTACTGAGCGCGCTGGCCGACCTGACCGCAGTCGGCAACGCGTGGCTGCAGGCACCGCTGATCGCGTCCTACCTGGCCTTTTCCTACCTGTTCTTCATGCAGCAAGGTGCAGTGGTCCCCGCATCCGCTTCATGACCGAGCAACTTCGTGTGCCTCGTGCGGCCGCCGACGCTCACGGCGCCAGGATATGAACGAACACGTCGGCCACCCCGTTTGTGTCGTTCGACACCAGGTTGCTGGCTGTCGACCAGAAGGCCACGAACCGCCCGTCCGCCGAGATAGCGGGGTTGAAGCTGTATTCGTTGCCCTGGATGCCGCCCGGCCCGATGCTCAGGCGTCGCGTGGTGTCGGTCCGGCGGTCGCGGATGAAGACGTCTGGTGCGCCGTTGTTATCACCTGGCACGAGATTCGTGGCCTCCGAGGCGAACGCCACGAATCGCCCGTCCGCGGAGATCGTCGGCGCAAAACTCTGCGCATTACCCTGGGCACCACCGGAGGCTCGGCTGAGGCGGTGCGTCGTTGCCGCCTTGCGATCACGGATGAACACATCGTAGCGCCCGTTGGTGTCGCCCGGCACGAGGTTGGCCGCATCCGAATCGAAGGCCACGTACCGGCCGTCCGCAGAGATCGCCGAGAGGGTGCTGTTGAACGGGCCACCCTGGATACCGCCTGGGCCGACGCTGACATACTCGGTGGTGCCCGTCTGACGGTCGCGGATGAACACGTTCTGTGTCTGGTTGGTCTCACCAGGCACGAGGTTGGTGGCCCGTGAGTAGAAGGAAACGAACCGGCCGTTCGCGGAAATCGCTGGCCCCCTGCTGTAATCGTCGCCCTGAATGTCGCCGGGGCCGGTGCTCAATCGCCGGGTGGTGCCCAGCTTCCGGTCCCGAATGAAGACGTCGTAGGTACCGTTGGTGTCGCCAGGCACCAGATCGGCAGCCAGGGATTCGAACACGACGAACCGCCCGTCGGCCGAGATCGCCGGATAGTCGCTGTCTCCATGGGCCTGTCCGCCGCCGGACCGGAGGCTCACGCGCTCGGTCGTGCCCGTGGCTCGGTCGCGCACGAAGATGTCAGCGGAACCGTTGGTGTCGCCTGCGACCAGATTGCTGGCGTAGGAGGCAAAGGCGACGAACCTGCCGCCCGCCGAGATTGCGGGGCTGGTCTGCGTTAGGGTGTCGCCGTTGCCCTGCACGCCGCCACGCCCCCGGCTGATCAATCGGGTAGAGCCCGTCTTGCGGTCGCGGACAAACACGTCCCACTGCGCATTATGGTCGCCCGGGACAAGATTGTCGGCGGTGGCGATGAAGGCGACGAAGCGTCCGTTCGCGGAGATCGACGGCAGGATGCTGCCGCCATCGCCCTGGGCGCCGCTCGGTCCCACGCTCACGCGCTCCGTACTGCCGTTCGCCCAGGCCGGCACGGCGGTGCAGAGGGTGAGCGCCAGTGCCGACGCCAACAGGCCAGTCCCGCCGGTAGGGGCCGTCGCAGCTTCACCCTGACGCCGCACCCTAAACCGAACTCTATGCGCCAGCATCTTGCTCCCCTTGGTGGCTCCAGAACGGCCCCGAAAGGAAACATGCTAGGTTGCGGTGGGGCGGCGAGCCTTGATCTGGATCAATCAGAGCAAGTGGGCACCAATACGCGAATGCTTGGCGGCTAATGCCGCTCACGCGTCGCCGTGAAGCGGACTTTTGGGAAGTCCTCCTGCACACGACCGAGGTCCCAGTTGTTACGAGCCAGAAAGACCGGGTTGCCGTCGCGGTCCTTGGCCAGGCTCGCCCGCTTCGCCTGCACGAACTGCTCCAGCTCGCCCGCGCTGTCCGCGTCGCACCAGCGGGCGGTGACGTAGGGGGCGGGCTCGAAATCTATCGGCAGGTTGTACTCGGCCTCGAGCCGGGTGCGCAACACGTCGAGCTGCAACTGGCCGACCACGCCGACGATCCACTCGGCACCGAGCTCCGGCCGGAATACCTGGGTGACACCCTCCTCGGCCAGATCCTCGAGCGCCGCCCTCAGATGCTTCGCGCGCATCGGGTCGCCAAGCCGGATGCGCATCAGGATCTCGGGAGCGAAGTTGGGGATGCCGGTAAAGCGCAGCGGCTCGCCCTCGGACAGCGCGTCACCGACCCGGAGCTGACCGTGATTGGGCACGCCGATGATGTCGCCGGGCCAGGCCTCCTCGGCGATCTCGCGCTCGCGGGCGAAGAAGAAGATCGGGCTCGCGATGGCGATCGGCTTGGTGTGCCGGACCATGTTGAGCTTCATGCCGCGCTGGAACCGGCCGGAGCACAGCCGCACGAACGCGACCCGGTCGCGATGCTTCGGGTCCATGTTGGCCTGGACCTTGAACACGAAGCCGGTGACCTTGTCCTCGCCGGGCTCGATGGTGCGCTGGTCGGTGGGCTGCGGCTGCGGCGGGGGGGCGTAGGCGGCGAGCCCGTCGAGCAGCGCCCGGACACCGAAATTGCGCAGGGCGCTGCCGAAGAAGGCCGGGCTGAGGTGGCCCTCCCGATAGCTGGTCGAGATCGAACGCCGGCAGCGCCCCCTCGACCAGATCCAGCTGCTCGTCGAGCTCGGCCATCTGGGCTCGCGGGCACGCGGGCGGCGAGGCTGTTGCTGTCGCGGCGGACCACGTCCTCGGATTCGAGCCCGTTGCCCTCGCCCAGGAGCACGAGGTCGCGGCTGGCGAGGTCGAAAACGCCCTTGAAGTTCTGGCCCATGCCGATCGGCCAGTTCATCGGCGCCACGTCGAGCGCCAGCCGGTCGTGGATCTCGTCCAGGAGCTCGATCGGGTCCTTGGCCTCGCGGTCCATCTTGTTGATGAAGGTCATGATCGGGATGTCGCGCAGGCGGCAGACCTGGAACAGCTTCAGCGTCTGCGGCTCGATGCCCTTGGCCGCGTCCAGCACCATGATCGCGGAATCGACGGCGGTCAGTGTCCGATAGGTGTCCTCGCTGAAATCCTCATGGCCCGGTGTGTCGAGCAGGTTGAACGTGCAGCCCGCATATTCGAACGTCATCACCGAGGTGGTGACCGAGATCCCGCGCTGCTGCTCGATCTTCATCCAGTCGGAGCGCGCGCGCCGCCGCTCACCCTTCGCCCTGACCTCGCCGGCGAGATGGATGGCGCCGCCGAACAGCAGCAGCTTCTCGGTCAGCGTGGTCTTGCCCGCGTCCGGATGCGAGATGATCGCGAAGGTTCGCCGGCGGGCGGCGGCGTCGGCAATGGGCGAGGTCACGGTAAGGGCTCCGACGGTGCACGGCCGGCTATTTAGGCGCTGCGGTGCACTCGGGAAAGGAAGAAGGCGGCTCGGTAACAATGACGAGCTTCAGGTCGAGGCTGGCGAGGCTTCGCCGGTAAGGAATCGGATCGGTGCCCGCGATCTCGCGCGCGACCGAATAGGTGACGAGATCGGCCAACTCCACCAGCGTGGGCTGGGGGTCATGCTCAGGGGCGATCGGCAGGTGGGTCGGGCCCCTGGCGGTCTCGATCGTCAGCATTCTGGCTGCTACGCACCACGGCAGCGATCTGGACAGCCATCGCACCCGGGTGGTCTCGCGATCCAGATGGATGGTCCGGACCTTCGGACCTGGCCCCGGCCGGCGAAACAGCATGCTGTCGAGCGGAAGCTTCCCTGGTCCGGGCCCGGCAAGCGAGCGGTCGGGTGGGATCAGGGCAACGGGATCGAGGAGACTGCCCGCCTGGAAGAAGCCCCACAAGGTCAGCCATTTCTCGTCGAGCCGATGCACGAGGGATGGGCCGCCGCGGTCATCCGGCACACGGATTCGTGCCGGGAAACTCTCCTTGGGCAGGTAGGCCACGATGATCCTAGCTCGATGCTCGGCGACCATCGCCAGAACCTGCTCGCACATCGCCACGACAGCACCCGGCTGAAGGTGCGACCAGCTGCTCCGGGCGCGGGCAAACCTATGGAACAGTTCCCTGCAATGCAGTCGATCGTCGTTCCGGCCGCCAAAGCCCCGCTTGATCGCGGCGATCTCTGCTTCCACCGCTGGAACGGATGCCTCCGGAATCAGGACCAGACCATAGAACGAGCCGGCGCCGTTCGAGCTGCCGTCGCCAAAGGCCATATAGACCGCGTCCGCTGGCGGCGACCATTCCCGGTGCAGGCCAGACATCGACTTCACTTGCAACCGTTGGGTGGTCGATTCGCGCCCTGCCGACAATGGAACCAGACACCCATCAAGCGTTTATACCTGGATCAGGACGGCATTGAGGAGCCCCCATGATCGGACTACGGCATGAGCCGGACGCGGCGCGCCAGCTGCTGAGCGCGAGGCGCAGCAAGCTCGGCAAATTGCTCGAGCAGGGCGAGAGCGGTACCGCGGCCGTCGAGCTCGACCCGCATCAGGTCGAGCATGACTCCCGGCTCGAGGCCCAACAGCAGCAGGCCATCGCTCAGGATACGGAGCGTCGCCGGCGTCTGGAGCTGTTGCGGGTCGAGGCGGCCTTGGAGCGGCTGGAGGTGGGCGAGTACGGCCTCTGCCTCGCCTGCGGCGCGCCCATCGCCGATGCCAGGCTGGAGCTGGACCCGGCCGTTGCGCTGTGTGTCGCCTGCGCCGAACGCGGATGAGGCGCGGTTTACGGGTTCAGCCCCGCGTCCGGATGAGCTAGGAGAAGGCCGCCGCCCTGCCGGGTGGCCGCCAATCGCGCCAACCCTTTCGAGATAAGAACCGGGCCATGCGTCGTCGCCATCTCCTAGCCGGAGCCATCCTGCTCATGACCGCAACTTCCGCCGCCAACGCGGCCACGCCCGACAACACGCTCGTCATCGAGCTGTCTTCCGGCGGCAACGTGCTGATCGAGCTGTTGCCCGATGTGGCGCCCAAGCATGTCGCCCGGGTCAAGGAGCTGGCGAAGGCCGGCTTCTATGACGGGATCATCTTCCACCGCGTGATCCCGGGCTTCATGGCCCAGACCGGCGATCCGACCGGCACCGGCACCGGCGGCTCGGGCAAGGGCAACATCATGGCCGAGTTCAACAAGAAGCCGTTCGTGCGTGGCGCGGTCGGTGCGGCCCGCTCGCAGAATCCGAACAGCGCCGACAGCCAGTTCTTCATCTGCTTCGCCGACGCATCGTTCCTCAACGGGCAGTACACTGTCTGGGGCAACGTGATCGAAGGCATGGAGAACGTCGACAAGATCGCCGTCGGCGAGCCGCCCGCGAACCCGACCAAGATGACCAAGGTCCGGCTCCAGTCCGACCTGAACTAGCTCCACCGACCCGGCCAGCCACGAACGCCGGCCGGGTCACCGTGGCGGCTGCCAGTTTCCTGTCTAGCCCGTCGTCGCGTCGTCATATCCGGGATTGCTGATGGCGAGCCGTGCCTGGACGAACTCCCTGAGAAGGGCGCGAAGCTCGCGCGCCCGCTCGTCGACGAACGCGCCGGCGCGCAGATCTCGGCAAAGCCGGGCGCGCAGCTCCGCGAGTGTGGTCTCTCGGCTGGCGTAGAATTCGCCGAGCCGCCGTCGTTCAGCGGTGCGCATGCCCGGGCCGAGCTCCAACTCGCGGATGGCGATCGCCATGGCATTGGCGACCATCGCCGCATGATAGCGGGCTTCCGCGCCGAGCCCGGGCGCCACCTTTTCGCGCAAGGTGTCGCGCGCGACCTCGAGCAGTGCGGCCGTGGCGTCGAGATGGCTCATCGGCCGGTCTCCTCGATCTCATGGATCCGTGTCAGCAGATCCAGCTCCAGCACCGGCAGCACGTGAGCGGTCAGCGCCAGCTCGAGCGAGCTCTCGTGGCCGTCGAAATGGCGCGCCGCCTGCATCAGCGCGATCACCGCCCAACGCACCGTCGCCATCACCTCCCAATAGGCGACGGCGCCACGATCGACCTTCTGTCCGGACGCTGCCTCATATCCTTCGAGCAGCGCGGCGCGCGTGCCGATGCCGCCGGCCTCGAACGCGTACGCGCCGAAGCGCCAGTATTTGGCCAGCATCCAGCCGAGATCCTCCAACGGGTCGCTGAACGCGGCGAACTCCCAATCGAGCACTGCCGTGAGTCGGCCGCCCTCGACCAGGAAGTTCCCGGTGCGCAGATCGGCATGCACGAGGCAGAGCCGCTGGCTGGCGGGCGCATGGCGCTCGAGCCAAGCCAGCGCCCATTCGAGGACGCATTCGCGAGGCACCCATCGCATCGAGGTGACGACGATACTCCGCGATCCGCCACAGCGCCGGCGGGCGGTCCGGTATGGGAATGAAGTCTAGGCCGGCAATCGGCGGCTTCAGTCGATGCAGCTTCGCCAGCTCCGCGCCGATCCTTGCGACCAGCTCATCACCATTGGCACGCACGGCCGGGTCGCGCACGAGCAAGCGGCCGCGTGCCTCGCCCGGCACGCGGCGCATCAGGTAGAACAGCTTGCCGATGATGGTCTCGTCCTCGCACAGCGCCACCGGCTCCGGCGCGGCGACCCCGGCGGCGAACGCAGCCTCAAGAATCCGATACTCCTGCGTGCGGCTCCAACTCACCGCTACCCGCGAGGCCGCGTCCGTGCGCAGCACCAATTCGTGCCGGCCGTCGAGCGGGCCGCCCGTGCAGGCGATGTCGAGCGCCCAATTCTCCTGGATGGCGCCGCCGCCGAGCAGCGCGATATGCTCGACGGTGACCGCGGCGGCACCGGTTTCGGCGGCGAGCCAGCGCGCCAGCGCATCGCCGCTCAGGGCGCCGCTCAGGGCCATGCGAAGAAGTCCCCGCCCTGCTCGAGCAGATTGCGCGCCACCACCATCCGGTGCACCTCCGAGGCGCCGTCGACCAGTCGCGCCTGGCGGGCGTAGCGGTACATCCACTCCAAGGGCGTGTCCTTCGAGTAGCCTTTCGCCCCCAGCAGCTGGATGGCGGTGTCGACGGCACGGTGCAGCGCGTCGGCGACCTGGATCTTGGCCATCGAGACCTGCGCCTGCGCCCGCCGGCCCTGGTCGAGCTCGAACGCCGCGCGCATGGTCAGGAGGCGCCCGATCTCGATCTGCAGCGCAGCCTCGCCCAGCAGCCCCTGCACGCTCTCCTTGTCCGCCAGAGGCTGGCCGAACGCGCGCCGTCCACGGACATGGGGCAGGGCGATCTCCAGCGCGCGCCGCGCCATGCCGAGCCAGCGCATGCAGTGGGTCAGCCGCGCGATGGCGAGGCGGGTCTGCGTCACCCGCATGCCCAGCCCCTCGCCGAGCAGCACGTTCTCGACCGGGATCTCCAGCCCGTCGAACTCCAGCTCGCAATGGCCGCCATGCTCCTCGGGACCCATGATCGGGATCCGGCGCAGGATGCGCCAGCCGGGCTGGTCGCGATGGAACAGGAACGCGGTGAGGCCTCGCCGCGGATCGTCGGAGGTGCGCGCGAGGAGAATGAAGTGGGCGGCACCCTCGGCCCCGGTGATGAACCATTTGCGGCCGTGCACGACGTAGCGGTCGCCCCGGCGCACGGCACGCGTGCGCATCATCCCCGCGGGATCGGAGCCGGAGCCAGGGTCGGGCTCGGTCATCACGATCGCCGAGCGCACCGCCCCGTCGACGATCGGCTGCAGCCAGCGCGCCTTCTGGTCCTCGGTGCCGAGCTGCTCCAGCACCAGCATGTTGCCGTCGTCCGGCGGTGCGCAGTTGCAGGCGACCGGGCCGAACCGGGAGCGGCCGAGCTCCTCGTAGACCACGGCCATGCCGGCCGCCCTCAGACCCAGGCCGCCCCGCGCCAAGCGGCAATTGCGGGCACCATAGCTGCCGCTGTCTCGCCTCGGCCCGTACCTCGGTCAGCAGATCCTCGCGGATATGCTCACCCTCGCCGAAGCTCGACGGTTCGGCCTCGAGCGGCAGCAGGCGGTCGTCGACGAAGGCGCGGGCGCGGGCGCGGACCGTCTCGATCTCGGGCGATAGCGTGAGGTCCATGGGCTGGCTTCCCGACGAGGGCCGCGCCATCGCGGCCCGGCCGGTGTAGCGCGCGGTCGCGCGGGCGAGAAGCGGTCGACGACGCTCGCCCGGTGTTGCCGAAAACCAGTGCTCGCGCACTGGTTGGGCTCCCCGACTTGGCATACAGAATGTCCGCGTCGGCATGGCGACTCGGGCGGGGCTTCGATGACGATCGCGGTTCAGGGTGTCGAGCTCGCGCCGGCGACGCCGGCCAGAGGCATTCTGATGGCCCTGACGGCCTTCGCCCTGTTCACGGGCATGGATGCGACGATCAAGGTGCTGGGCGGGCACTATCACGTCGTGCAGGTCGCCTGCTTCAATTCGCTGTTCGCGCTGGTGGCCGTGGTCGCGATCGCCCTCGCGCGCGGCCGCCGGCTCCAGCTGTGGCCCCGCCACTGGCGGCTGCATCTGGCGCGCTGGAGCTGCTCCTACCTCGCCACGCTGGCGATCTTCTGGAGCTACCCACGCCTGCCGCTGGCCCAGGCCTACGCGATCCTGTTCGCCTCCCCGCTCCTGGTGACGGCCCTGTCCGTGCTCGTCCTGGGCGAGCCGGTCGGCTGGCGCCGCTGGGCGGCGGTGCTCGCGGGCTTCGCCGGCGTGCTGGTGGTCCTCGACCCCGGCCACGACCGCATCGACTGGCCGGCCTTGGTGACCTTGGCAGGTGCCACCGGGCATGCCTTCAACCTGCTGTTCATCCGCAAGATCGCCGTCCGCGGCGAGCCGGTCGAGGCCACTGGCGTCGCCGGCAACGGCCTGACGCTGCTGGCGAGCCTGTTCCTGCTGCCGTTCGTCTGGGTCGCGCCGACGCCGCACGATCTTGCCTTGTCGGCCGGCGCGGGCCTCACCGCCGGCGCAGCCTTCCTGCTGCTGACCAGCGCCTTCCGCAGCGCCCCGGCCGCCCTGGTCGCCTCCTATCAATACAGCCAGATGATCTATGGCCTGGCGGTCGGCTGGCTGCTGTTCGGCGACCTGCCGACCGCGCGGATGCTGCTGGGTGCAGCGATCATCATCGCCGGTGGCCTCTACGTTTTGCGCCATGAGACCCGCGCCCGCCGCCCGGCGAGGCTCGCCTGAACCGAGCCTGATCGCGCGCCTCAAGTGGGGCCAGTGGCGCCGGGGACCATGTAGACCAGTTCCCAGATATGCCCATCCAGATCCGCGAACCCGTGGGCGTACATGAAGCCGTGGTCCTGCGGCTCATTGTAGGTCGTCCCACCGGATGCGACCGCCTTGCCCACCAGCTCGTCGACCTCTGCCCGGCTCTCGCGGGACAGGCAGACCAGCACCTCCGTGCTGGCCTTCGCGTCGCAGATCGGCTTCGGCGTGAAGCCCTGGAACTTCGGGTGCGTGAGCAGCATCACGAAGATGTTGTCGGCGACGATCATGCAGGTCGCGGTCTCGTCGGTGAATTGCGGATTGAAGGTGAAGCCGAGCCTGGTGAAGAACTCGATCGACTTGCCGAGATCCGCCACCGGCAGATTGACGAAGATGCTGGTTGCCATGGGTTGCCTCACTGCTAGCCGGGGAACAGCGCGAAATAGGGCTGCGCCTCCTGCACCACCCGCGCGAAGGAAGGCCGTGCCATCAGGCGCTGCAGATAGGCCGCAGCCACCGGATGCGCGTCGGCGACGGGCAGCACGAGATTGGCGTAGAACAGGGAGGGCGCGGCAGCGCAATCGGCCATGCTGAACGGGTCGCCCACGGCCCAGCTCCGCGTCGCCATCTCCGCCTCGATCAGGCCGTAGGCGGTCAGCAGCATGGCCTTGGCCTGCGCCACGCCGTGCGGATCGTCGGCCCCGGCCGGCCGCAACTTGTCGGTGACGATCTTCTGCATCGGCTCCATGACATAGTGGTCGTAGAAGCGATCCCAGAGCCGCGTCTGCAGGGCGAGGTCGGGTTCGGCCGGAATGAGCCGTGTCTCGGCGGGGTAGTGCAGCGTCAGATACTCGATGATGATGCTGGATTCCGGGATGGTCCGCGCCCGCGCCGCGTCACGCAGCACCGGCATCTTGCCGATCGGCCAGAGCCGCTTGAATTCGGAGCTGGAGTCCTCGTTGCCGAGATCGAGCAGGTGCGACTCGAAGGGTGTCCCGTACTCGTAGAGCGCAATCAGGACCTTCTGACAGAAGGAGGACAGTGGATGATAGTGCAGCGTGAGTGTCATGATGCCTCCGACGAGATCCCGCTACGGCTGCAGGTCGAGCGCCGCCCGCTCGCTGCCGTCCATGTAGAACGGCACCGAGACGTGATCGTGCGCGACCAGCCAACGGCCGCCGATCTTGCGGTAGCCCGCGGTCGCGCGCAACCATAGGTCGATCCGCGTGCCGTCGATCTTGGTGCCCCGCATCCGCTGCAGGCTGGTGCTCCAGGCGACACCGTCACCGCTCGTGATGCTGAGCTCGTGCGCCTCGCAGTCGATGGGACCATCCCAGGTCGCGAACCAGTCCCGGATGCTCGTGAGATCGGAACCCGTGGTCATCAGCGGCGGCGCCAAGTCGTAGGACAGGATGCCCGGCGCATCGTGGGCGGTCAGCGCCTCGGCGTCCTTCAGGCGCAGCGCCGCGCGCCGGTCGGCGATGATCCGATGGATGCCCGCTTCGTCTTCAGATCTGCTGTCGGTCATGTCGCCCTCGATCCTGAGCCAGGCACTCCTCGAGGCGATCAAACGCGCTGCTCCAGCCGCCCTGATGGCCGTCGCGCTGCGCCATGGTCTCGAAGACGGCCTGTTGGAAGGTCATGCGCGTCTTGCCGTGCTCCTCGGCGAAGGTGACGGTCACCAGGGTCTCGTGACCCGGCCGGCCGTCATCGCCGTCCCAGCCGAACGTGAACACCAGGCGTTCCGGTGCCACGACCTCGCGCAGCACGCCGCCCTGCCAGAGCTCCTCGCCATCGTCGTCGCGGCGCAGGCAGGCCCGCCACGCGCCGCCCGGCCGCTGGTCCTGCTTGAAGTGCGTGGCCGTGTAGCCGCGCGGCCCCATCCAGCGCGTGACGTGCGCCGGATCGGTCCAGGCCCGGAAGACCAGCTCGCGCGGTGCATCGAAGACGCGCGTGATGACGAGGACCCGATCTTCCGGCATCGCGGCCGCGTCGGGCGTGGCGTGCAACGACGCCTGCGCCGTGTCCATGGTGCTAGCCATGCGCGGCGGACGCGCAGGCCGGGCAGGCCGCGACGGTCGGATGCGAACCCGTGGCGACCCCGTGGTGGCCCGCGCCATCGTCCGGATAGCGGTCGTGGTGACGGACCCAGTCCATCGTGAAGGACAATCCGTCCTCGTCGCGGCCCTTGGGCACGAGGTCGAGGAAGTTGTAGGCACCCACCAGGATGTCGAGGCCGCGCGCATAGGCCGAGTAGGTGTGGAACACGGTCCCGGCCGCGTCGCGATAGAACACGCTGAGCCCGGGCGCCTCCTCGACCGGGAACGGCGCCCGCTCGTAATTGTAGTCGACCTCGCCTTGCGCGAGCTCGTCTTGCGTGAACGAGACGTGGAAGTCGCGGTTGAAGTCGCTGCCGAACGACGAGACCCACTTGAACCGCCAGCCCATGCGCTGCTGGAACGCCTGGATCTCCGCCAGCGGTGCGCGCGAGACCACGACGAAGGTCACGTCACGCTGGGCCAGATGCACGGCGGCACCGTCGAAATGATCGGCGAGGTAGGAGCAGCTCTTGCAGCCTTCCTCCCAACCCGGCGCGAACATGAAGTGGTAGACGATCAGCTGGCTGCGCCCGGCGAACAGGTCGGCCAAAGTCTCCCGGCCAGTCGGGGCCGTCGAACCGGTAGGTCTCGTCGACACGCTGCCACGGCAGCTCGCGGCGCCGCGCGCTGAGGCGGTCGCGCCGGCGGGTGAAGTCCTTCTCGTCGGCCAGCAGGGCCTTGCGCGCGGCCAGCCACTCTTCGCGGGATACGATTTGGTGCTGCATCCTGGTTCTCCCTTGTGATCCGCTGCCGGCGTCACACCGTGGCGAGATAGGCAGCGAGGCGATCGAAGCACTGACTCCAGCCGTTCTGATGCGAATTGCGATCCTCCACGGCCTTGAACACCGCCTGCTGGAAGGTGAGCCTGGTCTTGCCGCCATGGTCGGCGAAGGCCACCGTCACCAGCGTCTCGTGCCCCGGATTGCCATCCTCGTCCTCCCACGCGAAGGTGAGCACGAGCCGCTCCGGCTCGACGACCTCGCGATAGACGCCGCGCATCCAGTGGTCCTTGCCCTCGGGCGAGCGGATCAGCGTGCGATAGGTGCCGCCCGGCCGGACCTCCATCTCGCAGGACGGGGAGGTGAACCCGCTCGGGCCGATCCAGCGCACGACATGCTCGGGCTGGGTCCAGACCTTGAACACCAGCTCGCGCGGGGCATCGAGGATGCGGGTGATGACGAGGCGGCGATCGTCGTCGGGCTGGGGCGCGAACGCCGTGGCCGCGTTGGCTGCGCTCATGGCTCTTCCTCCAGGCGCGGGGTCAGACTCCACCTGGGAAATCAGGGGGTCTTCATGCAGTTGACCATCCACGGCGTGCCGAACTGGTCGACCAGCATGCCGAAGCGATGGGCCCAGAAGGTCTCCGCGATCGGCATGCGCACGGTGCCGTTCTGGCCCAGGGCCGCGAAGATGCGCTCCGCCTCGGCCGGATCGTCGACGCCGATATTGACCGAGAAGCCCGCCGGGGCGGCGTGGCTGTTCTGGGGGCTGTCGCCGCCCATCAGCACGCGCCCGTCCGTGACCAACCTGGCATGGGCGATCCGCCCCTGCGCGTCGGGGGGCATCTGGGCCGCCATCGGCGTGTCCGCATAAGTCATCATGGCGACGATCTCGCCGCCCAGGCATTGCCGGTAGAATTCGAAGGCGGCCTTGCACTGTCCGTCGAACGCCAGGTAGGGATTCAGCTCCATCGTTGCCTCCATCGATTGGCCGTGCGGATCAACCGTATCGCTGTTGGGAAGGTTTCAATTGGCATCGCCACCGGGCTCGGCCTGCTGGATCTGGCGCAGATAGTCTTCGAGCCGGTCGAAGCTCTCGTCCCAGAAGCGGCGGTAATGCTCGAGCCAGCCGGCCACGTCGCGCAACGGTCCGGCCTCCAGCCGGCAGGGCCGCCACTGCGCGTCGCGGCCGCGGACGATCAGCCCGGCCCGCTCCAGCACCTTCAGATGCTTGGAGATCGCCGGCAGGCTCATCGCGAACGGCTCCGCCAGCTCGGTGACGTTGGTCTCGCCCAACGCCAGGCGCGCCAGGATCGCCCGCCGGGTGGGATCCGAGAGTGCAGCGAAGGTGGTGCTCAGGCGGTCGGACGTCATGCGATGGCGAACCGTTCGGTTATTTAGCTTGATGGTTAAGTACGCCTGTCGGGCATATTCGTCAACGAATTTCTCCGCCCGACGCAATCCGAGAGCCGGGGTCGGCGATCGGATCGGTGGAGCCCGTTGCCGGCTCCGGGGAGGCGGGCGGGGTCGTCGCAAGGATCCGCCAGCCGGCGCGCGGGCGCGTCAGCCAGGAAGGGCCGCCGTCGGACGCGATGATGGTTGCTTCGGGCGGCGGGGGCGGCTCCGTGCTGCCGTCTTCGGGTGACGCCGGCTCGTCCGGGGTCGCGATCGGTGGCCGGGCCGTATCGGCCTGGGGCGCGTCGGGCGGCGTCAGGCCCCACATCAGGTACCATCGGCTCGGGTCGTCCGTCCGCGGGATCCGGCCCGGCCGGGTCGTCGGCCGCGGTTGGCGTCGCCCGGTGCCACCGATTCGGCCGTTGGCATTCTGGGTTCGTTTCGTCGCTGGGGATCGCCGTCGCGAGCGCGTTCAGGCTCGGGCGGCGCCGGGCGATCCGCCGGCAGATCGTGGCGCGATGGGCCGAGTGTGATGGACAAGGGCGCGGTCGTAGCGGGCTCGGGCTGGGGTTCAGTAGCCCGTGGCGGTGGCGTTGGCGGTGGCGAGCCTGGCTGCCGGATCGCCGGCAGATCCGGCTCCGGCGCCGGTTGTGGCAGCCAGGCGCCGTCGACGAGCGCGTAGGCGACGCCGGCGGCGTCGACCGGGACGGGCTCGGCGCCCGGGAAGGCGTTGTGCTGGCTCCAGCGCCAGTCGGCGGGTGCCCTGCCGGCCACCGGGCGCATCAGCAGGCAGCCGGGCGGTGGGGCAGGCGGGCAGGCGCCACCCCAGGCGAGCCGGGCGACGGCGGGGATCGCATCCGGAGCGGCGGCCGCCATCGGCTGGTTCTCGACCGCCGGCTGGGCCGCAAGCGGCCGGCGGCGCAGCTCCTGGAGCGCGCGCAGGGAGCGGAACAGCTCGCGCGAGGCGCTGCCGTGGTAGCGCAAGGCGAGGCCGAGCCGGCGCTCGTCGGGGCCGCCCGGGCCGTCGCAGGCCAGGCTCTCGTGCTGGTGCGCGCGGCCGGTGCGCCACATCGCGGCGGCGAGATTGGCGACGAGAAAGCCGTCGACCTCGCCGGTGGGGGCGAGCTCGGCGAACAGCCGGGTGGCGAGGCCCTGGAACGCGGGCTCGTCCTCGCCGGGCTGGAGCAGGTGGACTTTGGCGGTGAGGCCGTGGGTCAGCGCGTTGCGCGAGGAGCGGGCCTTGCCCTCGGGTGTGGCGGGGCCGCGCGAGCGGGCGCCGTTGCGGCGGGCGCGCTCGGCGCGGGTGGTGACGGGATCGGGGGCGGTCACTGGATCGGGGCGGGCGGGGAATTCGTGGCCATGGCGGGCTCGCAGGTCGAGGACGACGCAAGGAATAATAGCATAGACGGAGAGGATATGGCCAGTGGCGGTGCGGCTCGATTGCGAGCAAATCCAGCAAATGTGGGGCAGATCCCATGTGGCTGGCGCATGCCGAGGGCGCAGCTCTAGGAGCAAAGGCGTGCCTGCCCGAACTGCGGCCGCAACGATCGGGATAGGACAGCCTGGACGCGCGACAGGGCATGCGGCAGAGGCGGGAGCAAGGGCGATGAACTGGCGCAAGGGCACGCTGCAGAAGCTGGCCAACCCGGGCTCGGAGTCCACCTGGGCGACGCACAGCTTCGCCGGCAACAACCCGTGGAGGAGGCCTTGGCGCCGGGCTGTGGGGCTGCAACCCCGACCGCACCGGCCGCACCAAAAGCGGCAACCCGGTGGCGCTGCACCGGCGCTGCTGATGGTGACCAGGGTGGTGGGCACCGGGGTCACGGTGCGGCTGCTGCAGGATTGGGGCGGGGTGGATCGTTCGGGACCAGGCTGAGCAACCCGGCCCCGGGGCAGGCCGGGCCGGGGCAATGGACGTTCCCTGCCGACTCCGTCTATCCTGCCGGCATCGTTTTTGTGGATGGAGCCCCGCCGTGGCGCTGCACATCGAGGACCCGGAGATCGACCGGCTCGCCCATGAGCTTGCGGACCGCGACTGGCAGCAGCGTGGCCGAGGCCGTCCGGGCCGCGCTCCGCGATCGACTGGAGCGGGACCTGGCGGCTGGTGCGCTGGCCGACCCGGTCGTCGCTGCGGCGATCGCGCGAGCCCGCAATCGGCCGCGCCAGCCGGACCTCGCGGCCCGTCTCGATGCGATCGCGCAGGAATGCGCGGCCCTGCCCGTCTACGATGATCGGTCCCCCGACGAGATCCTCGGCTACGACGAGCACGGCGCGCCGCGCTGATGGTGATCGACACCTCGGCGATCGTCGCGGTTCTGTTCGACGAGCCCGGGGCGGCACGGTTCCGGGTCCTGATCGCCGCCGATCCGTTGCTGCTCGTCTCGGTGGCCACCGTGCTAGAAGCGACACTGGTGGTCGAGGGTCGGGCGCGCCAGGCTGAGGATGCCGTCGACAATGCCGACCCGAGAAGGGCCAAAATTCCGAGGAAAAAATGTGGCCACCGTTTATGCCTCATATTACTCGAACCATCGAGGCCAGTACATATTGATTGCTGAGCCGTCGCCTCTGAACTCATTTTAAATAGTTAGATCACGATCTTTTTATTCCATCCCACTCTGGTAGGCGTTGATCTTGGTAAATCCTTAGTCGCTGATAGCGCATTGCTTCGAATACTGCTTCAGTGTCTAACATAGAGATCGTCTCAGCAGAAGAAAATGGATTGGCTGATGCGGTTTCCGCTAGTTCAAAGCGCACATCCGCTGACACGTCTGCGTTGCGATCAATTGGCAAACTTGCTCGTGCCTCCTCCTTGAACTGCCTGACCCGCAACGGTTGCCCGGGGTCAAGGTAGGCGACCTTCCACCACTCACGGATCCGACATTCCGACTTTCGTAGCAAATTGGCCGTAATCAAACGATCGCGCTTTATCTGGTTTGCGCGTCGCGAAGCTGGTAGCAGATTCCATAGATCATCACAGGGCCACGCTGAAAAAGGAAAGCAGTGATCGATTTCGATATTCGCCATGTCCACAAGGCGGTCGCCAGTCCAAGCACAGTGAATGTGCTTACCTGAATCAAGCAATCTCGCTATCACACGTCGTGTCTCGAGGGTATCGCGCTCTGGATTGATCCATCTCAATGCCCGATTAATGGCATCCAGAGATACATTTCGCTGTTGCCCTTTCGCATATCGTCCTATCAGTCGTGCCCATTCCGCAAGTAACATCGGCTCGATCCACGCTGCTAGCCTCCGAAGGGCCATCCAAAGATGCATGGGTACGGCCGTCGTGCCGTACGACCACAGAAACGATGAATCAATATTGAGCCGATCACTGCTTCCAATCCGCGGGCGGCCAGTGAGAACTGTCGGAAAGATCGAACTGCCATCCGGGTAGGTCAGATATCGAGCGGGCATCGTCTTGATCGTAAACGCCGCATCTCCCAAGGCTCTAACGACCAAATGAGCCATTGGCGGAGCGAACGATGCCCCTGGCCTAAGCTCAAAGGGAGAAATTTCATCAATTGCTTGAAAAGATCGCTTGACAAAGCCGAGTCCTTGCCAGTTCTGATGACGGGGCGCTTGGGGAATATCGTCCTTGATCAAAAGCTTGTACATTCGTATCCAGTAGAGTGCAATAAGACCAAGTGGCAGCTGCACATAATTGTCAGTATAGCGTCCAACAGCAGCTGACTGGTCTGCTATCCGAGCTATCACCCGGAGAAGCGCCAATTTGTAAGTGGATGCCTTTTGATCCTCCAGAATGATACCTCGAATCATCGGTAAGGCGCCAGTGCCGTCTTCGGGCAGCTCAAGTACAACTAATGTCCAGCTAACCTCGCTACGGCCGAGACGATCTGGAGAAGTTTTGGTCGCCTTGACTGCCACCCCGTGCTCAGACGCGAGTTGCTCTATCTCCTCCCCACTCGCATCGTGCATATGACGATTTGGTGGACTGGGGCCGTGTCGCAACGAGACTATCAATCGGCCGCCCGGCTTCATCACGGTCACGAGTTTGCGAAATGCTCGTCGCCGATCCGTTGGAGCTACGTGCATCCAAACGGCACTTAGCCAGATCAGATCGAAAGAGAGGCCGCGCCTAAGCGTATTTTCTAAGCCCGGCAAGCGGTCGTTGGCCCAGTGAATGCGTACTGAGCCATGAAGGCTTGCCGCGTGCTCTCGAAGCCCGTTTGCCGGATCGACGGCAACGACCTCCCAGCCAGCGGACGCAAACCATGCGGCATCTCGTCCACTTCCAGCGCCAATGTCCAGAACTAGCCCAGGCTTGGAGCGTATGTATGGCATCGCCTCTTCGTGGATGGACTCAAACGCAAGGCTTTCCCACGTGTCGGCCAGTTGCCTGAAATTGTGCTCATAGGGCGCGGGAGATTCTTCAGCCAAATTCGGCGACCCACTGGGTGAAGAGCGCCATTGAGCGTATAGCGGGTCTAAGGGACAATCTACAGGTGAATTTTACTTGGTAGCGCTCGACGTGGTCATCACGACGGCACTGGCCCAGCCATGGCGAGCGATGGCCTAGAGGATACTGTGCCTTGCCGTTCGAGATGTTCGATGCGGTTGTGTCCGCGGGGAGGGCAGTCTCGGGGCCGAAAGACGAAGGCCACCGATCTCGGCGCAATCTACCATGCAACGACACCGCCCGCCGAGGCCCGCCATGCCCGCCCTGATCCCCGACCACGAGGCCCTAACGCAGCTCTGCCGGCGCCATCGCATCCACCGCCTGTCGCTGTTCGGATCGGTGGCCGTGGGCACGGCACGCCCCGCCGACGATGTCGATCTGCTGGTCGAGCTCGAGCCGGAGGCGGCCCCGAGCTTGCTCGACATGGCCGCGATCAAGATGGAGCTGTCGGCCCTGCTTCAGGGGCGCCTATCGGCCTTCGGCCTGCTTGAGGCAGATTGCCTGGCGCCTACCAGCGTTTGGCCTGCTTGAGGCGGGTGCTTGGCGCCTACCGTCCATCGGGCATTGCCTCGCCTACCGACCGGATTGCGCAGGGCGGTTCCCTACGGGACCGGATCGACCACCCTGCGGTCGATCCGCCGGCGGGATGTCAGCACAGCTGACAGGGGAGTGCGTGAGGCGGGGATTCCCCGGGGCGCCTACCGGCCGTTGGCCTGAGGCGGTTGCTCGGCGCCTACCGTCCTTTGGACTGCGTGAGGCGGGTGCTCGGCGCCTACCGTCCTTTGGACTGCGTGAGGCGGCGGGCGTCCCATCGACCGGCGCTCGGCACGAGAGCCGAGCCGCTGCTCCCGCGAGCAGGTCGTCCCGGTGGCAGAACGTGACTTTTCGCACATCATGACGGCGTGTCGATCTATAGCCTGCATACCTGTGATTGCGCCGGGGCCGGGAAAGTGGCAGGTGTGACGCATCTGCGTGACGGAACGTCTTGGCCGCAAAAGGGCCCCCGCGCATGAACCAGCTGTTTATTTCCTACGCCCGCAATGACAATGCAGCGCCTCCCGACGAAGCGGCCGCCAAGGGTTTCGTCGACTGGCTCTACGGCCAGATCCAGTGGCGGTTAAGTCAATTTCCGGAGCCACGGCCCAAGGTCTGGCGCGACACGCGCCAGATCGATGCGGCCGAGCAGTTCACCAAAGAGCTCGAGGATGCCCTGGCAGCCTCGGACATTCTCGTCGTCGTCCTCTCGCCGAACTGGCTCCAGCGGCCCTGGTGTCTGCGCGAGCTCGAGGCTTTCGCCGCCAGCCATCGTGCGCTTGGCGACGACAAGCTGCGCGAACGCATCGTCTGCGTCATCAAAAGTCATGTCCCGCCATCTGACCGCCCATCCCTTCTCCAGGGACAGGAAGGCTACAAATTCTTCGACGTGGCCGAAGATAACAATCAGGAGACCGAGTACTTCCGGGGCCGTCCGCTGAACGACAAATGCGTTCAGCTGGCCGATGGGCTGACGCGCCATGTCTATGAGCTTGCCGGGAAGGCGCCACCGCCGCCGCCGCCTCCTGTGCCGTCTGCCATGGGGTCGAGCAAGCGCTCCGTCTTCGTCGCGTGGCCGGCCTCGGACATGGAGAATGTGTACGAGACGGTGGTACAGGAACTGACGGCCCGGGGTTTCGCCGTGGTTCCGCCACCGCTCACGCTGGTGGAGCGGATGGCCCGGCTACCCAACGCCGCCAGTGCCGCGACGTATCTGGACGAGGCGCTGCAGCATGCCGAATGCTCGATTCACCTGCTCGGAGGCGTCCAAGGTTTCGCGCCGGAGAATGCCCAGCCATTGGCAGCGCTGCAGCTGCTCAGCGCGGCCCGGCGGCTGCGAGCCCAGGCGGCCAACGGCGATGGTGCGCCGGCCACTTTCCAGCGCCTGATCTGGGCCCCCAAATGCCTGGGGGAGCGATCGGATCAGGCGGACCGGGATCCTCTCGCCGTGCTCAAGAGCATGGATCCCGATTCCCTGCGCCCGGGCGACAAGGTCGAAGGGGATGTGCTGCCGAAGTTCGTCCAGTTCGTGCTGGAGCGCCTGGAGACGCGCTCGGTCACGAATTTCGCGGGAGGAGCCGCCGACGTCTATCTACGCTTCCAGGATGGCCAGTTCGCGGACCTGCAGCTCGCGATCAATGTCGCCGAGGAGCTGTGCCGGGCGGGCATGAAAGCGGATCTCACGCCCATCGATCCCGACGATGGGCGCGAGGCTTTTCATCGGCAACGCCTGCGCGAGTGCGACGCGGTTCTGTTCTGCTGGATGCAGGCGTCCGATACGTGGATCAGGAACAACACCAACGACCTGCTGCGCTGGAAGGAGTTCGGCCGCGACAAGCCCTTCGCCTGCGGCAGCGTGATCATGGCGCCGCCCCCGAAGATCTCGAAGGATGCGTACAAGGCCCTGCGTCCGGGCGCGGTCAAGCTGATCGAGGTGTCCGAGCCGCCGCTGACCGCCGCTGTCGTCGCACCGCTGATCCGTCTGCTGACGGAGGGCGCTCCGTGAGCATGGCCCGGGCCAGCGACCTTGGTCCCGAGCGTCCCTTCCCGGGCCTTCGTCCCTACGGATTTGACGACGCCAGGTGGTTCTGCGGCCGTGAACTGCAGACCTCGGCGCTTTACACCTTGGTCGAGCGCAATCGATTCTCCGCCGTGGTCGGCAGTTCCGGCAGCGGCAAGTCCTCCCTCGTCCGGGCCGGGCTGCTCCCCGTACTCGCGGCCGAGACCGTGGAACGAGGAGGCAAGCAGTGGCGGTGCTTCGACGTGCGCCCCGGGGATGCGCCGATGGCGCGGCTGGCGGACGCGCTCGCGGGCCCCGTGCCCGGCGCGGACGCGGATCCGCTCGAACACGCAGTCCGAGCGGGACTGCGCGACTCCTTGGAATTCAATCTCAGGCACTCGAGCTTCGGTATCCAGGAAGCGCTGCGGGAGCTCAGGCTTCCCGAGGGGTGGACCGTCCTGTTGCTGGTCGACCAGTTCGAGGAGATCTTCCGGTTCGCGGATCTCGGCCGCGCGGTCGGCGACGGACCCGCGGACCTCTCGGCGCGGCACGAGGCCGCCGCATTCGTCGAGCTGCTCCTGCAGGCCGCACGGTCCTCCGACCATGCCGTCCACATCGTGCTGACCATGCGGTCCGACTATCTGGGGGAGTGCGCCCGCTTCCAGGGATTGCCCGAGGCGGTGACACAGAGTCAGTTCCTCGTGCCGGCGATGACGCGGGACCAACGCGAGCAGGCAATCTGCGACCCGATCGAGCGCGCCGGCGCGACCGTGGAGCACGAGCTCGTGGAGCGGCTGCTCAACGACGGCAGCGACGAGCTCGACCAGCTGCCCGTTCTGCAGCACGCGCTGATGCGGACCTGGGAATATGCCGGTCATCGGCTGGCCCGAGAAGGCGAGCGACCGGGCCGCGCCCGCGAACTGCTGCTGACCGACTACAAGGCCATCGGCAGTCTTGCCCACGCCCTGACCATCCATGCCGACGAGGTCATGGCCGACCTGCCCGGCCTCGACACCGCCGTCGAGCAGGTGTTCCGCGCGCTGGCCGAACTCGACCGCGAGGGTCGCGCCGTCCGGCGGGCACGGCGCTTTGTCACCCTCTTCGCGGAGACGGGCTGCGAGGAGGGCCACCTGCGCACGGTGATCGACCGCTTCCGCCGTCTCGACTGCTCGTTCCTGGTGCCGCCGCCACCGACCGAGATCGAGAACGATACCGTCGTCGACATCGGCCACGAGGCGCTGATTCGGCGCTGGAAGCGGATGAGCGCCGCACCCGAGGCCGCTTTCGCCGGTGCGGCCGGTAATCACCACCGGGCAGGCTGGCTATGGGCCGAGGCCGCCGACGGCAACGCCTATCGCACCCTGCTCGAGCTGATTCGCGGTGCACCGGTGGGCGTGAATCCGACCCTGCCCGTCGATCAGATCACCAAGCGCCTGCGGTGGTGGAACGAGCGCCCTCGCACGGCTGCATGGGCGGAGCGCTATGGTGGTGACTTCGATGCTGTAGAAAAACTGTTTGTAGATAGTTTGGCCAAGCTCAAGCGTGCGGAGCGAAACCGTACGCTCACTCGAAGCGCGCTTACTGCAGCACTCGTCGTTTCATTGGGATTTGGTGGTTTCGCAGCCTATCAGTGGCGATCGGCAGATGAGCAGCGGCAAGTCGCCGAGACCGAGAAGAAGCGGGCTGAAGAACAGACGAAGATCGCTGAGCAACAGACAAAGGTCGCCGAGCAGCAGGCAATCGAGGCGAAAGCCAGTTCGTTCTGGGCGCGTCTGCAACTCCTTCCGGATACGCTTCGCCCAGAAGACGTGAAGGCGCTCTGGGATCTGGCTGCCAGCCCCGAAGAAGTGCGCGCTG
Organism: uncultured Alphaproteobacteria bacterium; assembly: GCA_963798145.1. Lineage (GTDB taxonomy): Bacteria > Pseudomonadota > Alphaproteobacteria > Geminicoccales > Geminicoccaceae > Benzoatithermus. The sequence continues at coordinate 605,293 of CAWCSG010000008.1, read as the reverse complement.
CGTTTATCCATCAGATGACCGAAGAACCAAATCTGATGCGACAGTTTGGTATGAATCCGCAGGCGATCGCTCGCGCGGTTGGCTTGGATTGGCCGAAAGCCGCGAGCGACCAAATACTTAGCCGGATCCAAACGGCGGTATCCACTCCACCCGATACGACGGACAATGGGATTTGGCAGACGATCGGCACCATCAGGGCGATAATTGCTCTTACGGACCTGCTCGACCCCGCTACCAAGGAGAAGGCACGCCAGTATGTCGCCCGGGCGGTGCGAGCCTCGGCTGAACGTGCGGTCGCTGATCCCACTCGCCTGTGGATGGTTGCGCAGATTGGCGGAAGTAAAACCAAGTACCTCGATTCCGACACCATCGACGTCCTGAGGGAGAAAGTGGCGGCGGCGATCGATGCCGCTTTGTCTTCACCGACGGGCAAGGCCACTCCGGGGCTTGCGTTCGGGATTGGACTGGGAGCCAGCCTACCGCCGTTTTCCCCCAGTCGAACCTGGGCAGCATTCGACTATTTGATCGAATTCGTGATGAAACAACCAAATTCCGGCTTCGGGGGTGGCGCGCGGGCAGCGCGTCAGATCGGACCCTTGGTCGCACGTTTGCAACCGCTGGGACGCGCACAAATGCGCGGGCGGGACCTCACCGATGCAGCGGAAGCGCTGCTCGGCACAGTCGCAACCGTCACAACCGAAAGTGGCGATCCCAGCTATCCTTTAACATTGGTCGATGCCGTCGACTATCTGGCGGGCAAGCTGGGAGCGGCGAACCCCACCGCGACCGACGAGCGGATCGTGCGCGTGCTCGGTTCATATGACGAGCCATTCAAGCGCGCCGCGCTGGCTCGTGCGGCAATGAGCCTGGTCGCGCAACTCGGTGCGGCAAATCTGCCCAAGTCGGCGCCATTGTTGGCCGGTATCGTCATCGGAGGCCGCAACGACGGCAATGGCGCGGCCTACACTGCGGCCCTGTGGGCCATCGGCGGCGGCAGCGACGGTTCGCGGCCGTCGATGCAGCCGCTGCATGACCTGCTGCTGCCACTGGTTCCCGGCGAGAGAGGATATCGTTCGGGAGCATTGGCGCGGGCGCTTGCCATTGGTGCGCGGCGCCTACCCCGACCCGACGCGAACGCTCTCGCCGACGCGGCGGTCCGCGCGATCTCGCAAGCACCGGACAGCTTTGCGCGCCAAGGCTTGGCCCTGCTGCTGTTGGCGCTCGAGCCGCAGTTAGATGCCGCCTCTCGAGAGAAGGCATTGACGGCAGCAAAAGGCGTATTGGCCCAGGCCACCACACCCGAGGAGGCGGTCGCCCTGGCGAAGCTGACCGCCAGCCTGCTATATGCCGTCGACGATACCCGGTTGTTGATGGCCACGACCGAGATCCTGAAATACCCGACGGTGGCCGGCGCACCTACCGACGCCGTGCTCGACGTGCTGGAGAGCCGCCTGCCGCCCACGCGCCTGCCGGCCGTCAAGCATCTGAAGGAGATGCCGATCCCGAGCCTGGTCGAGTGGCTGCGCCAGCAGGAGGGAATGGCCCCCGTCCTGGCCGCGACCGTGGTCCGGCCGGGTTGCGGCCGGCGCGGCCGGTGCGGCCAACATGGCGACAATCGCTCCCTGAACCGGGCGTCCAGGGCTTCAGGTAAAGATGGAACTGGCATCGTCAGGTCCGGGCATGCTCGCGCGTCTCTGGCGCCTACCGGCCTTTGGCCTACGTGAGGCGGGGCTTCCCCCAGCGCCTACCGGCCTTCGGCCTACGTGAGGCGGGGCTTCCCCCGGCGCCTATCGGCCTTTGGCCTACGTGAGGCGGGGTTTCGCCTCAGCCGCCGCCCGCTCCGGGAACAGCCCGGCCAGCCCGGCCTCGCTGGCCGCGCACACGCCGCGCTCGGTGATCAGGCCGGTGACCAGGCGGGCCGGGGTCACGTCGAAGGCGAAGTTGGCGGCGGGCGAGCCGTCGGGGGTGATGCGCACGCTCTCGATCCGGCCGTCGGCGGTGCGGCCGCGCATCTCGGTCACCTCCGCGGGGTCGCGCTGCTCGATCGGGATCGCCATGCCGTCGCGCAGGCTCCAGTCGATCGTGGTCGACGGCAGGGCCACGTAGAACGGCACGCCGTTGTCGTGCGCGGCCAGCGCCTTGAGGTAGGTGCCGATCTTGTTGGCGACGTCGCCGGTGCGGGTGGTGCGGTCGGTGCCGACGAGGCAGAGATCGACCATGCCGTGCTGCATCAGATGGCCGCCGACATTGTCCGCGATCACCGTGTGCGGGACCTGCTGGTGCAGCAGCTCGAAGGCGGTGAGCGAGGCGCCCTGGTTGCGCGGCCGGGTCTCGTCGACCCAGACATGGACCGGGATGCCGGCTTCCTGGGCGAGATAGATGGGGGCGGTGGCGGTGCCCCAGTCGATGGTGGCGAGCCAGCCGGCATTGCAGTGGGTCAGGACATTGACCGGCTCTCCGGCGCCCTTGCGCGCCGCCGCCGCTCGGATTAGCGGCAGCCCGTGCTCGCCGATCGCCCGGCACAGCGCCACGTCCTCGTCGCAGATCGCCGCCGCCTCGGCGTAGGCGAGCGCCAGCCGCTCTTCGTGGGGCTGGTTGAGCAGCCGCAGACGCATCCGGTCGAGCGCCCAGCGCAGGTTGACGGCGGTCGGCCGGGTGCGGATCAGCCGGGCGTGGGCCTGCTCCAGGCCGAGGTCCGAGGAGTCCGCCGCAAGGCCGAGGCAGATCCCGTAGGCGGCGGTGGCGCCGATCAGCGGCGCGCCGCGCACCTGCATGGTCTCGATCGCGACGGCGGCCGCCTCCAGCCCGGTCAGGTCGACGACCCGCAGCTCGTGCGGCAGCAGGGTCTGGTCGATGATCCTGACCGTGCGCCCGTCATCGGCGAGCCAGATCGTGCGCTGGTGGCGGCCGTCGATGCGCATGGGCTTTCCCTCGGTTGGCGATGACCTTATGCGTCGCCGCACCGGCCGCCGCAACGCCGCGGCGGCTGCCGTGGAGTGCCAAGCCGTGAGCATCCCCGCCGTCGCCGCCGCTTTCGATGCCGCGTCCAGCGACTACGACGCGCCGCGCCGCCGGCTGATCCCGTGCTTCGACGCTTTCTACGGGGCCGCCATCGAGCTCATCGCCGAGTGGGGGCCGCCGCCGGGCGCGCGGCTGCTCGACCTCGGCGCCGGCACCGGCCTGCTGGCGGCCCTGGTGCGTGGCGCCTTCCCCGGCATCCGGATCGACCTCGTGGACGTCGCCCCGGCCATGCTGGAGCTGGCGCGCCATCGTTTCGCGGGCCAGGCGGAGGTGAACGTCACCGTCGCCGACTACAGCACGGCCGAGCTCGGCGGACCCTACGACCTCGTCGTCTCGGCGCTGTCGATCCATCATCTCGACGATGCGGCGAAGTGCGGCCTGTTCACGCGAATCCTGGCCGCGCTGCGGCCGGGCGGGCTGTTCGTCAACGCGGAGCAGGTGCTGGCGCCGACGCCGGAGCTGGAGCGGCGCGCCCACGCACGATGGCGCCGGCAGGCGCTGGCGCTCGGTGCCGAGGCAGCGACGGTGGCGGCCGCGGAAGCGCGGATGGCGCATGACCGCTGCGCCAGCCTGGAGGACCAGCTGGCCTGGCTGCGCGCCGCCGGCTTCGCCGAGGTCGACTGCGCGTTCAAGCAGTGGCGCTTCGCCGTTTACAGCGGCCGGCGGCCGGCCGTGGCCTAGCCGGGGTTGGGCTGGCCGTGACGGCATGGTATGGGGCCACCCGCCATGCTGGACCTCACCGACGTCACCCTGCGCATCGCCGGCCGCCCTCTGCTCGAGGGCGCGTCGCTGCGCGTGCCCGTCGGCACACGCGTGGGCCTGGTCGGCCGCAACGGCACCGGCAAGTCGACGCTGCTCAAGCTGATCGCCGGCGAGCTGCAGCCGGATGCCGGGACGCTGCGGGTCCGGGCCAACGCGCGGATCGGCATGGTGCGGCAGGAGGCGCCGGGCGGCGATCTCACGCCGGTGGAGGCCGTGCTTGCGACCGACACGCGTGCGGGCGGGCCTGCTCGCGGAATCGCTGACGGCGCAGGACCCGCTGCGCATCGCCGAGATCCACAACCGGCTGATCGAGATCGGCGCCGCGGCGGCACCGGCGCGGGCGGCCAGGATCCTGAACGGGCTGGGCTTCGACGACGCGGCGCAGCAGCAGCCGCTGTCGTCGTTCTCGGGCGGCTGGCGGATGCGGGTGGCGCTGGGCGGCGTGCTGTTCCTGGAGCCGGACCTGCTGCTGCTCGACGAGCCCACCAACCATCTCGACCTCGAGGCCGCGATGTGGCTCGAGGAGCATCTCAAGCGCTACCCGCGCACGCTGATCCTGGTCAGCCACGACCGCGACTTCCTGAACTCGGTGCCGGAGAAGATCTGCCACCTCGAGGGCAACAAGCTCACCCTCTACAGCGGCGGCTACGACCGGTTCGAGCGCACGCGGCGCGAGCGGCTGGTGCTGGCCGAGAAGGCGCGCGAGCGGCAGACGGCCGAGCGCGCGCACATCCAGTCCTTCGTCGACCGGTTCCGCTACAAGGCCAGCAAGGCGCGCCAGGCGCAGAGCCGGCTCAAGATGCTGGAGCGGATGGAGCCGATCGCGCAGGCCTTGATCGAGCCCGAGATCCGCTTCTCGTTCCCGGCCGGCAGCGTGCCGGCGCCCCCCTTGGTGACGATGGATGCGGTCAAGGTCGGCTATGGCGAGCGGGTGATCCTGGACCGGCTGTCGCTGCGGCTCGATCCCGACGACCGGGTGGCGCTGCTGGGGCGCAACGGCAACGGCAAGAGCACGTTCGCGAAGCTGATCGCCGGGCGGCTGGAGCCGATGGCGGGCGAGCTGGTCCGCGCGCGCGGCCTGAAGGTCGGTTTCTTCGCCCAGCACCAGATCGAGGATCTCGACGCCGACGCCACCGCCATGGCCCATGTCGTGGAACGCCGGCCGGGCGACCGCGTGCAGCAGGTACGCGCCTATCTCGCACGCTTCGGCCTGGGCCAGGGCAAGGCCGAGACCAAGGCCGGGCACTTGTCCGGCGGCGAGAAGACGAGGCTCGCCATGGCGCTGATGTGCCTGGGCGAGCCGCAGCTGCTGATCCTCGACGAGCCGACCAACCATCTCGACATCGACAGCCGCGAGGCCCTGGTCGAGGCGGTCAACGACTTTCCGGGCGCGGTGATCGTGATCAGCCACGACCGGCATCTGGTCGAGCTGGTGGCCGACAGTTTGTGGCTGGTCGACGAGGGCCGGGTGCGCCCCTACGACGGCGACCTCGACGATTACCGCCGGCTGCTGCTGGAGACGTCGAGCGAGCCGGCGGTGGCGGCCGGCGCTGCGCGCAACGATCGCCTGGGTGCGGTCGAACGGCGCGCCCAGCTGGCGCCCTGGCGCAAGCGTGCCAAGGAGGCGGAGCGCGAGGTCGGCACGCTGGACGCGGAGCGCAGGCGGCTGGAGACCAAGCTCGCCGACCCCGGCAGCTACGGCAACGGCACCGACATCGCGGCGCTGCAGAAGCGCCTTGCCGAGCTGAAGGGCTTGACGGAGGGTGCGGAAAGTCGCTGGCTCGAGGCCGAGGCGGCGATCGAGCGGGTCTCGGCAAGCTAGCCGCCGGTCCGGCCCGCCGCTTGATCGGCGAAACGGTTCGGCCTAGAGTCCGGAAAATCGTTTTTTACGGGAGGCTGGGGTGGCTGGTGAGGCCGAGAATGGTCGCGACGCCCGGAGGATCGGCCGACGGCCGACGATCCACGATGTGGCGCGCACGGCCGCGGTCTCGCCGGCGACGGTATCCAACGTCCTGACCGGGCGCCGGCATGTCGATCCGGAGCTCACCAGCCGCGTCCTGTCCTCAATCGAAATCTTGGGCTATCGCCGCGACGTCGCCGCATCGGCGCTGCGCAGCACGCAGCGGACCGTGGTCGGCGCCGTCATGCCCGAACTCGGCAATCCGTTCTTCGCCGAGCTGGTCGACCGGCTGGAGCGCGAGGCGCGCCTCGCCGGCCGGCGTCTCCTCGTCGCCACCAGCGGCGGCGATCCGGCCGAGGAGGAGCGCCAGATCGCGGCGATCACCGCCTGGCGCCCGGCTGGCATCATCGCCGTGCCGTGCGACGGCACGTTCACCGCCCGTGTGGCGCTGGAGCGAGAAGGCATCCCGTTCGTGGTCATCGACCGGCCGCTCGACGATGGCGGGCAGGTCGACACCATCGCCGTCGACAATTTCACCGCCGGCTGCGATGGCACCCAGCGTCTGCTGGACATGGGGCACCGGCATCTGCTGGTGGTGGCGTCCTGGACCACGATCGGCAATATCCGCGAGCGCGTCGCCGGCATCGACACGGCGATCGCCGACGTGCAGGGCGCTCGGGCCGAGCTGATCGAGGCCGGCAACGACGTCGAGGCGATCGCCCAGGCCCTCACCGCCCGTCTGGGCAAGAAGCCGCGGCCGACCGCGATCTTCGCGCTGAACAATGTGCTGACCCTCGGCACGCTCAAGGCCATCGCCGCCCTGGGCCTCGCGATCCCGGACGATGTCTCGCTGCTGGGGTTCGACGACTACGATTGGATGGAGGCCTACCGGCCGCCGCTCTGCGCCATCCGCCAGCCCGTGGCGGAGATGGCGCATGCGGCCTGGCAGCGGCTCGCCCTCCTTACCGGGGCCGCACCCATGGGAGGTGCCCCCGCTTTATGCCACGTCCGGCTGCCCTGTACCCTCGCCTGGCGAGGTTCCGTGGCGCGACCCCGGGCGACCGCATCGGCAGATAGCCCACATCAAGAGGCGCTGCCGCCATGACAGGGAGAACTGGACCATGATCGCGATGCGACGTCATCTGCTCGGATTCGCTGCCGCCATCCCGTTGGCGCTGACCCTCGGCGGTGCCGCCTGGGCCGCCGACCCGGCCGAGATCGTCACCGTGGTCAAGATCGGTGGCATCCCGTGGTTCAACGCCATGGAGGTGGGCATCCAGAAGGAGGGCAAGGAGCTGGGCGTCAACGCCTCGATGATCGGCCCGACGCAGGCCGACGCGGCGCAGCAGGTGCGCGCGGTCGAGGACCTGATCGCCCGCAAGGTCGACGTGATCGCCGTGGTCCCGAACGATGCGGTGGCGCTCGAGCCCGTGTTCAAGCGCGCCCAGGAAGCGGGCATCAAGGTGCTGACCCATGAGAGCCCGGACCAGAAGTTCAACGACTGGAATGTCGAGCTGACCAGCGTCAAGGGCTTCGGCGAGACCCACATGGAAGCGCTGGCCGAGGCGATGGGCGGCGAGGGCGAGTACATCGTCTATGTCGGCTCGCTGACCGTGCCGCTGCACAACAAGTGGGCGGATGCCGCGATCGCGCTGCAGAAGGAGAAGTACCCGAAGATGAAGATGGTCACCGACCGCTTCGGGGTCGCCGAGAGCATGGACGATTCCTACAAGACGGCGCTGGACCAGATGCGCGCCAACCCGAACCTGAAGGGCATCCTGGCGTTCGGCAGCCAGGGGCCGATCGGCGCCGCGCGCGCCGTCGAGGAGCGCGGCAAGGAGGAGAGCATCGCGGTGGTCGGGCCGTTCTCGCCGGGCCAGGGGGCGAAGTACATCAAGTCCGGCGCCATCCGCGAGGGCTTCATCTGGAACCCGATGCTCGCCGGCGAGGTCATCGTCTACGTCGGCAACATGCTGGCGGAGGGCAAGACGCCGACGGACGGCATGGAGATCCCGGGTCTCGGCCCGGTCACGGTCGACCCGGCGACGCGCAATATCCAGGCGCAGAAGCTGCAGGCGATCAACAAGGACACCATCGACGAGTTGGTCGGGATGGGCCTCTGACGCATCGCGAGGGGGCGCCCGACCGGCGCCCCCGACGATGGAGCCGACTGCGCCATTCCTCCGGCTCACCGCCGTCAGCAAGCGATTTGGCGGTGTGCTGGCGCTCGACCGGATCGACTGGGACGTGCTCCCGGGCGAGGTGCACTGCCTCGTCGGTGAGAACGGCTGCGGCAAGTCCACCCTGATCAAGCTGGTCGCGGGCGTGCATGCGCCCGACCCCGGCGGCCGGGTCGAGATCGCGGGCGAGGTGCGCGAGCGCCTCGACCCGGCCATGGCCAAGGCGCTGGGCGTGCAGGTCATCTTCCAGGACCTGTCGCTGTTCCCGAACCTGTCGGTGGCCGAGAACATCGCCATCGACCAGAGCCTGGGGGGGCTCGCCCGTCCCGTCCGGCGTGGCCGGATGCGCCAGGTGGCCGGCGACCTGCTGGCGCGGCTCGGGTTCCATCTGAAGCTGGATGCCGGGGTGGCCTCGCTGTCGATCGCCGAGCGGCAGGTGGTCGCCATCTGTCGCGGCCTCGCCGCCGACGCCAAGCTGCTGTTCATGGACGAGCCCACGGCCTCGCTCACCCGGGCCGAGGTCGACTCGCTGCTGGGCATCGTGGCGAAGCTGAAGGCCGACGGTGTCGCGGTGGTGTTCGTCAGCCATCGCCTCGACGAGGTGGTCGAGATCGCCGAACGCGTCACGGTGATGCGCGACGGCCGCAAGGTCGGCACATGGCCGGTGGCCGAGGTCGACGCCCGGCGGATCGGCGAGCTGATGACCGGGCTCACCATCGAGCACACCGTCTCCGCCCGCGACCTGGCCGGCGCCGCCCCATTGCTGGAGGTGCGCGGCCTGACGCGCGCCGGCGAGTATGCAAACGTCGATTTCACCCTGCATCGCGGTGAGGTGCTGGGCCTCACCGGGCTGCTCGGCGCCGGCCGCACCGAACTCGCCTTGTCGCTGTTCGGCATGACCCGGCCCGACGAGGGCGAGATCCGGCTCGAAGGCCAACCGATCACGCTGCCCACGAACCAGGACGCCATCCGCGCCGGCATCGCCTACGTCTCCGAGGACCGCCTCAATCTCGGCCTCAACATGCGCCAGTCGGTCGGCGACAATCTGGTGCTGGCCTCGCTGGACCGGCTGGCCAACGCCGCGGGATGGATCCCGCCGAGCCGGCGTCAGAAGCTGGCGGCGGACTGGGTCGAACGGCTGCGGATCAAGATCCCGGGGCTGGGCAACCCGGTGCAGCAGCTCTCCGGCGGCAACCAGCAGCGCGTCGTGCTGGGCAAGTGGCTCGCCACCGGGCCGAAGGTGCTGATTCTCGACTCGCCCACGGTCGGCGTCGATATCGGCAACAAGCGCGGCATCTACGAGCTGATCCGTGAGCTGGCGGCATCCGGCGTCGGCATCCTGCTGATCTCCGACGAGATTCCGGAAGTCTACTACCATTCCGACCGTGTGCTGCACATGCGCGCGGGCCGGATCGTCGGCGACTGCGTTCCCGGCACCATCGCCGAGCATGCGCTGGAGGAGGAGGTCTATGCGTGAGCTGGCCTCGCGCCTCACCACGCACAGCGAGGTCCTGCTGCTGCTGGTGATCCTTCTGCTCGGGGCGGTCCTCGCCATCGCCAGCCCCTATTTTCTGACCCTCTCGAACGTGGTCGACCTGATCGAGAGCTACTCGGTCACCACCGTGCTGGCGCTGGGCGTGTTCGTCGTCCTCGTCGCTGGCGGGATCGACATCTCGTTCGCGGCGACGGCCTCCGTGGCGCAATACGCCACCGCCTATGTCGCGACTGTCTGGGGCCTGCCCGCGCCGTTGTGCATCGCACTCGGGCTTGCCGTCGGCCTGGTGCTCGGCTGTCTCAACGCGGCGCTGATCTACTATCTGCGCGTCGCGTCGATCATCATCACCATCGCCACGATGAGCGTCTACTTCGCGCTCCTGATGTGGCTGACCGGCGGCAAGTCGATCTACAATCTGCCCGACTGGTGGGGCACCCGCGTGGTCCTGTTCCAGACCGAGGCGGCGAATGGCGACCTGATCCGGATCACGCTGCCGATCCTGGTGGCGGCGCTGGCGGCCCTGCTGACCTGGCTGCTGATGACCCGCAGCTCCGCCGGCCGGCAGCTCACCGCGATGGGCGGCAACCCCGAGGCCGCGCGCCGGCTCGGCATCGACATCGCCGCCATGCACTTCCTGGCCTACGGCTATCTCGGCCTGATGGCCGGCCTCGCCGGGCTGTTGCAGGCGCACCGGGTGGGCGAGGCCGTGCCCAACGCCATGTACGGCAACGAGCTGAACGTGCTGGCCGCGGCGGTCCTGGGTGGCGCCAGCCTGACCGGCGGCATCGGTACGGTGGGAGGCGTGCTGCTGGGCATCCTGCTGCTGGCGATGCTGCAGAACGGCCTCAACCTGCTGGGGGTCTCCCCCTACTTCTTCCAGATCGTGATCGGGCTGGTGATCCTGGTCTCGACCTCGATCACCGGCCTCTCCAGCCGTGTCCGCCGCCGTGACCGGCGGGCGCCGGCATGAGCGGCGTCCTCGATCGCCTGCGGCTCCCCAGCAATAGCGGCGGCCTGCTGGCGCTGCTGGTGGCGCTGGTCCTGTTCTTCTCGCTCCTGCTGCCCCACCAGTTCCCGACGCTCGGCACCGTGCAGTCGATGATGTTCCAGCTCCCTGAGCTGGGCGTCCTGGCGCTGGCGATGGTGATCCCGCTGATCTCGGGCGGCCTCAACCTCGCCATCATCGCGACCGCCAACCAGTGCGCGCTGCTGATGGCCTGGATCATGTCGACCTACATTGCCCCGGGTGCCGGCGGCCCCGAGACCGTGCTGGTGATCGCGGCGGCACTCCTTGCCGGCCTCGTGCTGTGCACGGTGATCGGCCTGATCACCGGCTTCCTCGTCGCCACCATGGGGGTCCATCCGATCCTGGTGACGCTGGGCACCAAGTCGGTGATCGACGGCGTCTCGATCTGGCTCACCCGCGGCACCGTCGTCTCCGGCCTGCCCGATTCGTTCCAGTGGCTCGGCAACGGCGTGCTCCTGGGCGTGCCGGTGCCCTTTGTCGTGCTGATTCTGGCCGCGGTCGCGGTGGGCCTGGTGCTCACCCGCACCGCGTTCGGCGTCTCGATCTACATGCTGGGCTCGAACCTCGAGGCCACGCGCTATTCCGGCGTCGACACGCGTCGCGTGCTGATCGGCATCTATACGTTCTCGAGCGTGCTCTGCTTCGTCGCCGCCTGCCTGATGCTGGCGCGCTTCAACTCCGCCAGCGCCGGCTACGCCCAGTCCTACCTGTTGATCACGATCCTGGCGGCGGTGCTCGGCGGCGTCGACCCGTTCGGCGGCTTCGGCCGGATCTCCGGACTGATGCTGGCGCTGGTCGTGCTGCAGGTGATTTCGTCGGGCTGCAATCTCTTGGGCCTCAGCCAGCATCTGACCCTTGCGATCTGGGGCCTTACCCTAATCGCCGTGATGGGTGTGAAATTTCTGTTGGCGCCCTGGCTCACCGAGCGGTGGGCCAGGGCAAATCGTGTCAAAACAAGCCGGAGAGAATAATGAGCAAGCTGGGTGTCCATGCCCTGGTCTGGGTCGGCGGCTGGTCCGAGGCCGAAGCCGCCAAGGCGATCAGCAACACGGCCGAACTGGGCTACGACTTCATCGAGATCCCGCTGCTGAACCCGTACGGCTTTCCGCTCGAGTTCACGCGTGCTCGGCTGGAGGAGCACAAGCTGGGCGCCACGGCGTCCTTGGGCCTGACGGCGGCCACCGACATCTCGAGCGACGATCCCGATGCGGTCAAGCGCGGCGAGGACCTGCTCAACACCGCCGTCTCGGTGGTGCGCGATCTTGGCTCCAAGCATTTCTGCGGCGTGATCTATTCCGCCCTGCAGAAATACATGCAGCCCAAGACCGAGCGCGGCGTCGCGCAGATCGTCGAGGTGCTGCGCCGGGTTTCCGAGAAGGCCGCGGCGTCGGACATCATGGTCGGCGTGGAGGTCGTGAACCGCTATGAGACCAACATCTGCAACACCGCAGCCGAGTGCGTGGCGCTGCTCGATCTCATCAACCTGTCCAACGTCAAGGCCCACATCGACACCTACCACATGAACATCGAGGATGGCTTCCTCAGTGGGGCGATCGAGCAGTGCGGTGACCGGATCGGCTATTTCCACGTCGGCGAGAGCCATCGCGGCTATCTCGGCACCGGCACGGTCGACTTCACCGCGGTGTTCAGGAGCCTGGCACGGATCGGCTATGACGGCCCGATCGCCTTCGAATCCTTCTCCTCGGCGGTGGTCGACCCGATGCTCTCCAACATGCTGGGCGTGTGGCGCAATCTCTGGTCGGACAGTTATGACCTGGCCCGGCACGCCAAGGCATTCATGGAAGCGCAGCGCCTGGCCGCCGCATACGCGGTGAAGCACGAGTAGAGCGAGCCCCTTGCCCTTCCTGGGGATCGACATCGGCACCTCGGCGGTCAAGGCCGTGCTGGTCGACGGCGAGCAGCGCCTACTGGCCGAGGCCGAGGTGCCGCTTTCGATCTCGCGTCCGCACCCGCTCTGGTCGGAGCAAGAGCCCGATGCCTGGTGGGCCGCGACCAGGGAGGCGCTTGCCGGGCTGCGTGCCGGCGCACCGGACGGCTTCGCGGCAACGCAAGCGGTCGGCTTGTCCGGGCAGATGCACGGTGCCGTGGTCCTCGACGCTGCCGATCGCTCCTTGCGACCGGCGATACTGTGGAACGATGCCCGCGCCCAGGCCGAGTGCCACCTGCTCATGGAGCGCGTCCCCGACCTCGGCCGCATTGCCGGCATCCCGGCCATGCCCAGCTTCACGGCACCCAAGCTGCTCTGGCTGGCGCAGCACGAGCCGGACGTGTTCGCCCGCGTCGCGCATGTGCTCCTGCCCAAGGATTATGTGGCGCTCCAGCTTACCGGCGACCATTTCACCGACCCCTGCGACGCCGCGGGCTCGCTCTGGCTCGACGAGGCCGCCCGGGCCTGGTCGCCCGAGATCCTCACCGCCACCGGCCTGACCACCGCCCATATGCCGCGCATCGTCGAAGGCTCGCTGCCGGCTGCATCGATCCGCCCGGCCATCGCCGCCGAGCTCGGCCTGCCAACGGGCATCCCACTGGCCGGGGGCGCCGGTGATGCTGCCGCCGGCGCCATCGGCATCGGTGCCATCGACGACGGCGACGGCTTCGTTTCGTTGGGCACCTCGGCACAGTATTTCGTCACGACGGCGAGCTATCGGCCCTATCCGGAGCGCCTGATCCACGCCTACTGCCATGGCCTGCCGGAGCGCTGGTTCCAGAGTGCTGCCCTGCTCAACGGCGCCAGCTGCGTCGGCTGGGTAGCCCGCCTGCTCGGCGAGCCCGATATTCCGGCCCTGCTCGCCCGGGTCGAGGCGGCCTGGCGTGGCCCGTCGCGCATCCTGTTCCTCCCCTACCTCGCCGGCGAGCGCACCCCCCACGACGACCCGCACGCACGTGGCGTCCTGTTCGGGCTCGACGCCGACAGTGCCGCGATCGACGTCGCCCAGGCGGTTCTGGAAGGCGTCGCGTTCTCGCTGGCCGAGGCGCAGGACTATCTGGCGGAGGCCGGCACCGATGTACCTGCGCCCGCCGCCATCGGCGGCGGCTCGCGCAGCCCGTTCTGGATGCGTTTGTTCGCCACCATCCTCGACCGCCCGGTCACGCTCTACGCCGGTGCCGCCAAGGGGCCGGCGTTCGGCGCCGCGCGACTGGCGCGACTTGCCGCGACCGGGGAGCCGGTGGGCGAGGTGTGCTGGAAGCCCGAGGTCGCCGACGTGTTGCAACCGGAGCGTCGTCTGGTGGACGGCTACAAGAAGCGCGGCGCAGCGCTTCCGCGCACTCTATCGCGCGCTCCGCCCGGAGTTTGAGGCAGCGCGCGTTGAAGTTCGTCTTCACCAACCACGCTGAGGGTCGCCATCGCGGATCGCCTCGGTATCCGCTATGTTCTGTCGGCGCACCTCGATCGTGCGGCTCGCCGGAGGCCCTGAGATGCGCATCACCTATGATCCTGCTGCAGACGCCCTCTACATCCAGGTGAGTGATGGCGAGGTCGCGGAGACGTGCGAGGCGGCGCCGGACGTGAACCTGGATCTTGGCCAGACCGGCGAGGTGGTGGGTATTGAGATCCTTAGCGCCTCCACTCGCCCCGGCAGCAATCCCATGGCCATCGCCTTCGAGATCTTGGGGCGCGATCTGGCGGCGTGAGGCAATCCGATGGCGCCGTGGAAGCAGGCGCGACCGGTATGCCGACCTGTTCCTGCCGAAGACCTGCGCTGCAGGCCTGAGCAGCCAGCGCAACCCGACCGCTTGCGTGTTGTCGGCGCACTACGCTCTCTTTCACGGCCAACCTCGACGATTACACGCGCGCCTTATAGGCTGACACCGGTCCTATCGCGGGGAGGTTGGGAAAATGCGTTGGCTCGTCATGTTGGTCGCGGCGCTGGGCGTTGCCTCATGCGCGGAATACAAGGCCGAGAATACGGCGCTCACCGAGTTCCCGGGCGTCCAGGGGCAGATCAAGAATTTCTACGACGACAACGCGACCGAGGACGACTGGTTCTGCGACGAGGTCCAGATGGACACGGTCGATGCCAGCAAGGTGGTCAATCAGAGCCCGACCCAGGTCAAGATGGCGGTCACCTATTATTTCAGCTCGTTCGACGAGAGCCCCGGCCGCGGCGGTGAGACGTGTCAGGGCTTCAACACGCGCTTTTTCACCTTCGATCGTGCTGCCGGGGGCGGACTTACGCTGGTGTCGATGAGCGGGGCGCAGCGCCAGAGCTGAGGTCGAGCACGGCGGCAAGGCCGCGCAGAGCGGTCGTGGCTTCGTCGGCCATCGCGATGGTGCGCGCGTAGGCGTCCGCCTCGATCGGGACGAAGCCGTCGAACAGCAGCGCCTCCCGCGCGTTCGCGAGCGCCGGATCTTCGGCCGCCTGCGCTAGCGCGGCAACCATCCGGGCGCGATCGGCCGCCGAGCGCTGAGCGGAGGTGATGTAGGGCAGACCCGGGGCCAGCTCGCTCTGGGTCAGCACGCGTAGACCGGCGACGCGGTCCGGCGCCACCTGCCCGACGAGGGCGAACGTCACGCAGTCGATGGCGGCGACGTCCGCCTCTCCCGCAGCGACCGCTGCCAGCGACGCGACATGCGCGCCGGTCAGCATCGCAGCACCGAAGAACCGCTCGGGCAGCCCAGCCTGGGCCAGCATGTGGCCCAGCGCGACCCAGCCCGAATGGGAATTTCTTTGGTTCACGGCGGCCTTCGCGCCGGCGAAATCCGCGAGCTCGCGACGCGGATCGTCCCGGCGGACGACCAGCCAGGACCGGTAGCTGCCCGGGCTGCAGCCGGGCGCCCGGAAGCTGGGAATCGCCACCGGCACGACCTGCCCCACGAGATGCGTGACGAGATCGCGCCCACAGCACTGGCTCAGCAGCAGATCCGGTGCCCGCCAGACCGCGGCAATGGGCTCGCTGCGCTCGAGCATGCGCGGCGCGTCGACGAAGCCCTGGGCAGAGATCGCGCCTGCCAGGCCCGACCACCAGGAATCGGTGGCCCAGCGCAGCTCCGGCAGGTCGTACATTGGCAAACTCGCGCGCATCCCCTGCGACCCCGGCCGATCAACCGGCCGACGTCGTGACCGCGAGGACGGTCGGCTCATAGGCATGGGCCAGCGGTGTGGTCGGCTCGATGCGGACCTCCATCACCGTCGGCTCCACGCTGCCGTTGATCGTCGTGAAGGCGACCTCCGAGGCGTCGCGGCCGATGCCGATCCGCACCAGGCCGTCCAGCGCCGCCTGCCGGGTCGCGTCGAACAGATACCAGCGGCCGCCGAGATAGGCCTCGAACACGGCATGGAAGTCCGGCGGGTCCAGTTGCCAAGCATAGCAGCTCACGAAGCGCGCCGGGATGCCCATCGCGCGGCATAGGGCGATCCCCAGATGGGCGAAGTCGCGACAGACCCCGGCGCGGTCGACCAGCGTGTCGCAGGCCGAAGTGTGCTCGTCGCTGGTCCCACGGCGATACTCGATATGCTCGTAGATCCAGTTGCAGATCGCGGTGACCCGGGCATGCCCCGGCGCCAGCTCGCCAAAATCGCTCTGCGCCGCGCGCGGCAGGCGATCGGCCTGGCAATAGCGGCTTGGATAGAGATGCGGCAAGGTCTCGAACGGCAGTTCCGGCAGCGGGATCTCCGGCACGGCAGCGGGATCGTCCAGCCGGACGTCGAGCTCCACCTCGGCCTCGTACTCGATCAGCAGCTCGCCGGTCGGCGGCTGGAAGCGGACGTAGCGATTGCCGCTCTCTGGCATGACGTAGGTCTCGACCGGCAGACCGGGCGTCAGCACCAGCGACTCCCGCAGGAGCTTCTGCTGCGGAAGCTCGGTCGGCTGGATGTTCAGGACGAAGGACGCCGAGTCCTCGATCTTGTAGCCAAGCCTGCAGCCCAGCGTGAATCTCATCGTCGGCTCCATGAAGCGAAGGGATGTTGTGGCCGCCTAGCTGCTGCGGTAGCCGCGCCCAGTCAACCCGACGGCGCTGCAACATCGTCATCGCTGCTTCGTTCCGCCACGATTGCGGCCGGCTCGACATGCAGGCTAGGAGTTGCCGTGACCTGGAGGACCGGCGCCATGCCCGAGTACGATCTCGTCATCCGTGGCGGCACCGTCGCTACCGCTACCGGCATCTTTCCGGCCGAGGTGGCGATCCGTGGCGAGCGCGTCGCCGCGATCGGCCAGGGACTCCCGCCGGGCAGGGTCGAGCTGGACGCGTTGGGCAGGCTGCTGCTGCCGGGGGGGGTCGACAGTCACTGCCATATCGAGCAGCTCACCGCGTCGGGCCTGATGAACGCGGACGATTTTGCCAGCGCCACCGGTTCAGCTGCGATGGGCGGCACCACGACGGTGATACCTTTCGCGGCGCAGCATGTCGGCACGAGCCTGACCCAGGTGGTCGAGGACTATCATGCGGCCGCCGAGCGCGGCGCCGTGGTCGACTATGCGTTCCACATGATCTTGTGCGACCCGCGGCCGGAGGTGCTGCGGGACGAGCTGCCGCCGCTGGCGCGGTCCGGCCATGGTTCGCTCAAGGTGTTCCTGACTTACGATCGGCTGCGCGTCGAGGACGCGCAGTTCCTCGACGTGCTCGACGCCGCGCGCACACACGGCCAGATGGTCTGCGTCCACGCCGAGAACCACGGCATGATCACCTGGATGGGCAAGCGCCTGCTGGCGGGCGGCTACCGCGCGCCGCGCTACCACGTCCCTTCGCACCCACGTCTGGGCGAGATCGAGGCGATCGGCCGGGCGATCGCCTGTGCAGCGCTGGTCGACCAGCCGCTGATGATCTTCCATGTCAGTACCGCCGAGGGTGCCGGCGTGATCCACCGCGCGCGCGGCGAGGGCCGCAAGGTGTGGGGCGAGACCTGCACCCAGTACCTGACCCTCGGGGCGAAGGACCTCGACCGGCCTGGTCTCGACGGCGCCATGTGGATGTGCTCGCCGCCGCTGCGCGAGCCCGCCGACCAGGAGGCGCTGTGGTGGGCCTTGGAGATCGGGGCGCTGCAGACCGTCTCCTCCGACCATGCACCCTACCGCATGGACGCGAGCGGCAAGCTCGCCAAGGGCGAGGGCGCACATTTCAAGGAGATCGCGAACGGCATGCCGGGGCTCGAGCTGCGCCTGCCGGTGCTGTTCGACGCGATGGTGAGCCGGGGGCGATTGGGGCTGGAGAAGTTCGTCGAGCTGACCGCCACTGCCCCAGCCCGGCTCTATGGGCTCCACGAGCGCAAGGGCACCATTGCCGTGGGGGCCGATGCCGATATCGCGATCTGGAACGCGGACCGGGAGGTCGAAATCGTGCAGGGGCCACGGCATGACCGCGCCGGCTATACGCCCTATGCCGGGCGGACGATCCGCGGCTGGCCCGAAACGGTGCTCCGGCGCGGCCAGGTGATCGTGGCGGATGGCGCGCTGCAGGCGCCCCTAGGCTCGGGCCGGTTCCTGCCCCGCAGCGGTGGGCCGGCCGCAGCACCCCTTGGCCGGCCGGCGCCGGAGCTGGACCCGGCGCATAATTTCGGCGCCGAGCTGCGGCGCCAATTATCGGCCCCTTAGTAAAGGGTGCCTCCGACCATACGGCTATTTCAACCGACCGAGCGCATCTCGCGCCGAGGTGAACTCGGGGTCGAGCGCCAGCGCCTGCCGGTAGTCTGCCCGCGCCTGCGCCGTCTGCTTCAGCAGCTGGTGCGCACGGCCGCGGGTGTAGTAGGCACCCGCGAAATCGGGCTTGAGACTGATCGCCGTGTCGAGATCCACGATCGCGAGGTCGTATTCCTTGCGCCGGACAAGGACGCTGCCGCGGGCGGCGTAGGCCACGGCCGAATTCGGGTGCCAGCCGAATGGCGACGCCGTAGTCGAGCAGCGCCTCGTCGAAGCGCTCGAGCTTTGCCAGCGCGTCGCCGCGCGCCTGGTAGGCGGCAGGATCATCGGGGGCCAGCGCAATCGCCCGGGTGAGGTCCTCGATGGCCGCGTCGTAGCGGAGAAGGAGATAGGCCGCCCGTGCCCGCGTCTTGTACGCACCGGCCGTGGCCGGACCGAGTTCGATGGCCCGGTCGCAATCCGCAAGCGCCGCGTCGTACCGTCCCTGGCGGGTCTGGAGGTAGCAACGCGCCACATAGGGCGATGCAGCCGTGGGATCGAGCCGAATCGCCGTATCGTAGTCCGCCAGCGCTGCCGCCGGATCCCCGGCCGCGTTCAACGCGTCGGCGCGTGCCAGATAAAGGCCGGCATTGTCCGGGCGTAATCGGATCGCCTCGCTGAGGTCGCGTGCGGCAGCCGCGGGCTGGCCTGTCTTGCGATAGGCGGTGGCTCGCAGCGAGTAGAGGGCGGACCGCTCCGGACGAAGCTTGATCGCTTCCGTCAGATCGACGATGGCCGGCTGATAGCGCTTGGCCTCGACATCCATGCGGCCACGCGCCACCAATGCGTCGACCGTCCACGGTGCCGCGGCGATTACGAGGTCGTAGTCGGCTCTGGCCGCCGCCAGATCGCCGGTCTTCTCCTCCGCCTTGGCCCGCTCGAGCCGGGCAGGAAGCGCATCGGGGGTCAGCGCCAGCGCTGCAGTCAGGTCGGCGATGCCTTCGGCATAGTGCTCGGTCTTGGTCTGCGCGAAGCCGCGCGCGGTCAGGTAGCGGGCACGATCCGCTTCCGACTGCGGCCGGTCGAGCATCAGGTTGCAGGCTGCAAGCGCCTCGGCCTTGTCGGCATTGCGGTCGCGGCAATCCCGGCTGGCCTTGGTCAGCATGTCGCGAGTCGTGCCGCAGCCCGCCAGCGTGACCAGCAAGGCGATCGCCATCATCAACGCTCGAGCCATGGCACCTCTCTTCCGCCGCTCCAGGGGCGCGCGGCGAAGTCCTCGATCATGCCCGAGTCCGCCATGAGCAAACATGCAGCGCTCACGCAAGCGTGACTTGGGTATGCTCGCTGCTCGGCTGATCCGTGTGCGGCGGCGCCACGTAAATTCTGTTGAACCAACGAGACTCTCGGTCATCGGTCCGAGCCATCGTCGGTTTTCCCCCGAAAGCTTCTCGCCCGGCTGCATATTGCGGTCGGGCTTTTTTTCAACCTGCACTGTCGCGCGGCGCGGCGCGGCGCTGCGGCTCGACCTGCGCCGACGGCTTCACCGTCCGCGTTGGGCCGCAGCCCTCGTAGGACAGCCAGCCGACATCGCCGCCCGTTTGGTCCTGAACCGGCGTCGTCTCGAGACACGAGGTCCGGGGTGGGGCCGCGGCGCCCGGCGTGTAGAGCGGATCGCGCTCGCCTGACAGCACCGATGCGACCCGCACCGGCTCGACCAGGAGCACGGCGCTGCCATCGCCGGCGGCCACGCAGTCGACCCGCTTGCCATCCGCCTCGAGCAGCCTCGCACCGGTCAGCTCGAGGCCGATCGGCCACGCCTTGGTGACCGCGACCGCTGGGCCGGCCTTCTCCAGGCAAACCGTGATCCCCGGCATCAGCCGGGGCAGCTCCATGCTCCAGTCGGCGCGCGGCTCAAGTGCCGTGGCGGCCACTGGGCGCGGCGCCGCCGGTGGCTCGGCCTTGCAGGCCACCAGCAGACAAAAGCCCATCATGCCGAGCATGGGCCACAGCATCATCGCTCGATCGCTTACCAGGATGCCGCGCCCTTTCCTCGATTGATCAGCAGGTCATGCCGCCGTCGATAACGTGTATGGCGCCGGTCGTGTAGGCGCTTTCGTCCGAAGACAGGAACAAGGCCAGATTCGCGATCTCCATTGCCGTGCCGAGCCGGCCCATTGGCTGCCGGGCCACAAACGCCTTGCGCGCGGCCTCGTAGTCGCCCTGCGAGCGCATACGATCATCGAGGGACGGGGTCTCGACGGTACCTGGACAAATGGCGTTGCACCGGATGCCGCGGCCCACGAAATCCATCGCCACGGCCTTGGTCAGACCGACCACGGCAGCCTTGGAAGCACCATAAACGAAACGATTCGGCACGCCCTTCACGCTCGAGGCGACCGAGCTCATGTTGACGATGCTGCCGCCGCCCTGCGTCAGCATCGACGGCAGCAAGGCTTTGATCAGCCGATACATCGAGCGCACGTTGAGGTCCATCGAGAACGTCCAGTCCGCCTCCTCGCAGTCGAGGATGGTGCCGTGATGGACGTAGCCCGCGCAGTTGAAGAGCACGTCGACGGGTCCGACCTCGGCCGCGAACTGCAGGATCGCCGCGGGATCGGTGACGTCGAGCCGCTGGGTCGCGCAGCCATCCAGGCCCGCGAGCGTCGCCTCGTTGAGATCCGTCGCGATCACGGTTGCGCCTTCGCGCGCAAACAGTTCCGCGCTGGCGCGGCCGATGCCCTGGCCCGCCGCCGTGATCACCGCGCGCTTGCCTTCCAGTCTCCCGCTCACACCGCTCTCCCCTGCTGGTATCTGGCTCCGCGGAGCGATGCGCGGCGGTGGCCGCGTCGTCAAGCATCCGCCTGGGCTTGCCCTCGTGCGGCCACGTGGCTGCGTCGATCGCGACGCGTAGGCCGGGTCGGATCAGCCGTTCTTCACCAGCACCAGCAGGTAGATTCCGTCCTCGACCCGCTGCTCGGCCAGCTCATGGCCCGTGATCTCGACGAACTCCTCGAAGTCGCGCGGCGCGGCCGGGTCGGTGGCGAGGACGCAGACGCGGGCACCCTGCGGCAGCACCATCAGTGCCTGCCGCGCCTTGACCAGCGGCAGCGGGCAGCTGAGGCCGCGTGCGTCGATCATCGCGTCGTAGCGCGGTTCCACCCAAAGGCTCCCGTCAGCCCATGACGCGGTCGGCATGCACCGCGCGCACGCCGTTCAAGGCCCACAACAGGAACAGCGCCACGACTGGGAGCCACATCCAGTCGTGCAGTACGTAGAGCACATAGGCGGCGCCGACGCTGAGCAGGACCAGCGCCACGACCGCCGCGATCACGCTGCGCTGATAGTCGACCAGGTGGATGATCAGCAACGGCACCAGGGCCGCGATCAGCCACGGCGTGTAGCGGATGTCGGGCCGCCCGACCAGGTCGTGGCCGAACAGCAGCATGCAGGCGCCGTTGCCGCCGAGCGCGAACAGCAGCAGTAGCCACGGCGCGATCGCCAGCCGGGTCACGGGCGCCACCTCGTAGCCGTGATTGAGCCGGGGCCAGAGCAGCAGCTTGGCGCCACCCTCGCTCAGGATCTGGGCGAGCTCGAACAGGACGATCAGCACCAGGGCCAGGATGCCGAAACCGATCAGGACGATGGCGGCGTAGGACATAGGACGGTGCTCTCGCGGCGCGATTTGCACTGTCAGTTAGCAGACGTGGGGCCCGCGCGCGACATCGCCGTAGCTGGATGTGCTCCCGGCTATGGCGCACGCTCCTGCCACCGCCCGCGAGCGCCTATCGGCACGCGGCCGAGTGGAGTATGTAACCGGGGCCGCGTTTCCGGTCGCGGCTTCTGGGTGAACCGGTCCGGACCTGCCACCATGTCGACAGTATCCCCGCTCGAGCCAGCGGCGCCACGCGCGACGAACACCGCGCTCGAGGACCCGCGCACGCGTCAGCTCGATCCGGTTCTGGCGCGTCTGGTGTTGGCCGGGCGGATCTCGGCAGATGCGGCGGTGCGCGCCGCCGCGACGGCGCAGGAGCAGCGCCACAGCCTCGCCGCGACGGTGACCAGCCTCGGTCTGATCGCGAGCCGCGAATGGGCCGAGGCGGTCGCCCGGCACTACGAGATTGAGCTGGTCGGTCCGGACGACATGCCGCGCGAGCCGCTGCTGGCCGACGGGATCTCGCCCCGCTTCCTGCGTCACACCGCGGTGCTTCCGGTGCGCGCTACCGAGGACACGGTCTGGCTGGCCATGGCCGACCCGGGCAACAGCTACGCGATCAAGGCCGTCGGACTTGCCGTGCAGCGCCGGGTCGTGCCGGTGATCGCCGCCCTGGAAGACCTGCAGAAGACCTATGCGCGCTACTGGGATGCGGGCCAGTCGGCCCTGCAGCGTATCGTCGACGATATCGGCGAGGACCTGCTGGGCGAGCTCAGCGCCGATGTCGAGCACCTGATCGGCGCCGCCCAGGAGGCGCCGGTGGTCCGGCTCGTCAACCAGCTGCTGACCGATTCGCTGCGGCTGCACGCGTCGGACATCCATATCGAGCCCGCGCGCGACCATCTGCGCGTGCGCTACCGGGTCCACGGCCGGCTGCGGGAGGCGGGCGCACCCCCGGCGCGCCTGTCGGCGGCCGTGATCTCGCGCATCAAGATCCTGGCCAAGCTCGACATCGCCGAGCGCCGGCTGCCGCAGGACGGGCGCGCACGGCTCACCCTGCTCGGGCGCCGGATCGACCTGCGCGTCGCGACGGCGCCCTCGGTGCACGGCGAGAGCCTGGTCATCCGCATCCTGGACCAGAGCGCCCAGGGCGGCGATTTCGGTGATCTCGGCCTCGGCCCCGAGCTGGCGCCCCGCTTCCTGCACGCGTTGGCGGCGCCGCACGGCATGCTCCTGGTCACCGGCCCGACCGGCAGCGGCAAGACGACGACGCTCTATGCCGCCCTGCGCCATCTCAACAATGCCACGGACAAGCTGATCAGCATCGAGGACCCGATCGAGTATCAGATCGACGGCATCACCCAGATCCAGGTGCGACCGGATATCGAGCTCGATTTCGCGCGCGTGTTGCGCTCGGTCGTCCGCCACGATCCGGACGTGATCATGGTCGGCGAGACCCGCGACGCGGAGACCGCGAATATCGGCGTCAACGCCGCGCTGACCGGGCATCTGCTGCTGACCACGCTTCATACCAACAATGCCGCCGGCGCCATCGCGCGGCTGCTCGACATGGGCGTCGAGCCCTATCTGCTGGCCTCGGTGCTGCGCGGGGTGATGGGCCAGCGCCTGGTCGGCATCCTGTGCCCGGCCTGCAAGGCGCCCCGGACGGCGACACCCGACGAGCGCGCGTTCTTCACTCAGGCCGGACTCGACGTGCCGGCCGATCTCCAACTCTATGAGGCGCCGGGCTGCGACGCCTGCGAAGGCATGGGCTTCGTCGGCCGGGTCGGGATCTTCGAGTTCCTGGAGATGAGCGAGCCGATCCGCGAGCTGATCCGGGCCAAGGCCTCGACGCAGGCGGTGGCGCAACTGGCCGCCGAAGCCGGGATGCGCACGATGTATGTCGACGGGCTGCTCAAGTGCCAGGCTGGAATCACCACGCTGGAGGAGGTCTGCAGCGTGACCAGCGAGGAATGGTAGGGGCGCGCCTCTAGTGCCGAACTTCGCCTATCGCGCCTTGACCTTGAGCGGCGAGCAGGTCGCCGGCGAGCTCGAGGCCGCCGACGTGCCGACCGCCATCGCCCGGCTGCAGGACAACGGCCTGATCCCGATCGACGCCACCCCGGCCGGTCGGGCCGACCGCCGTGGTGGTGCGCCAGCCACCACATACCGCGCCGTCAAGCACGTGACGCAGCTGACGCGCGAGCTGGCCACGCTCCTGGGAGCCGGCCAGACCGTCGAGACCGCGCTGTCGCTGGCGCGGGAGGAGGTGCCGGACAAGGGTTTGGCCGCAGCACTGGAAGGCGTGCTGCTCCAGGTCCGCAGTGGCTCCAGCCTCAGCGACGCGCTGGCCGCCGAGCCGCGCTATTTCCCGCCGCTCTATGTCAGTCTGGTGCGTGCCGGCGAGCAGTCGGGTGGGCTGAGCCAGTCGTTGAGCGAGCTCGCCACCATGCGCGAGCGGACCGAGCAGCTCGGCTCGAAACTGACCTCGGCGATGATCTACCCAGTGGTCCTGCTCGTGACCGCGGTCGGCTCGGTGATCGTCCTGCTGACCGTCGTGGTGCCGCGCATGGAGCCGATGTTCGCGTCGGCTGGCGCCGCGCTGCCGGCCAGCACGCGGGTGGTGCTGGCGGCGACGGATTTCCTGCGCAATCAGGGTTACCTGCTGCTGGTGCTGCTGGCGGCCGGGCTGCTGCTCGGTGAGCGAATTCTGCGGCGACCCGGCCCGCGCCGCGCGATGGACGCCGCCCTGCTGCGCGTGCCGATGCTTGGCCCGCTTCTGCGCGACCGGATCACCGCCCAACTCTGCCGTGGGCTCGCGACCTGTCTCGGCGGCGGCCTCGATCTGCCGGCGGCGCTGGCGGTCTGCCGCGACATCCTGGGCAACCTCCACGCCCGCGCGGCGATGGAGGAGGTCATCACGCGCGTGCGAACCGGCCGTACTGTCGCCGACAGCCTTGGCGCCGCCGGGATCGTGACGCCGCTTGCGGTCAAGATGCTCCGCGTCGGCGAGGAGAGCGGTCGCATGCAGCCGGTGGCGGCGCATCTGGCGGCCACGTTCGAGGACCGGGTGGCGACGCGGCTGCAGCGACTGGTGGCGATTATCGAGCCGGTGACGGTGATCGTGCTGGGGCTCGTGGTCGGCGGAATCGTGATGTCGATCCTGACTGCGGTACTCAGCATCAACGAGCTCGCGCTCTGATGAACTCGCCGTCAGTCCAGCCTCGGGTATGGCTCGTGCTATTGACGCCCGGTCGCGCGGTCACCTAGACACAACCTGCCTCCTCCTTGAAAGAGAGTTGCCGACGTTCGTGAACAAGTGGCATCCGGCCACCAAGCTCCTGCTAGTGGCAGCGCTCCTCGTGGTGCCCTACCTGCTGTGGACCCGCGGGGAAGAGACGGCGCCAGCGGTCGCGGCCAGCGTAACGCGCCCGGAGTCGCCAGCGGCAGACGATCCGCCGGCGTCAGTCGACGCGGGCCCGGCGGCTTTCGTGCTGCCGCCATTGGAGCAGCTGACTGCGGTGGTCGAGCGTCCGCTGTTCTCGCCGACCCGGCGCATGCCGGTGCTGACGGCGGCAGAGGACACTCCCACGGCGCCGGTCGAGGCCCCGGTCGAGGCCGCGGCTGGACCGGCGGAGCCGGAGCTGCGGTTTTTCGGAACGGCGCGCCAGGACGGCGAGGCCGCAGCGTTGGTCACTTTCCCAGGTACGACCAAGGTCGGCCGGCTGGTGCCCGGCGATCGGGTCGGCGAGTGGGAGGTCTTGACCGTCGAGCGCGACAAGCTGGTGCTCGGGTTGGGCGACGAGCAGCGGAAGTTCGAGATCTTCGGCGCCGGGGCGCGGGTTGCGGCGCGCCCGCCGGCGGCCGCGAAAGCCAAGCCCGCGGCGCATGGTGGCAGGCAACGACCGGCCAGGGGCGCGCCGAGGCCGCCGCGCCACGGTGCAGCGGACTCGCTGCCCAATGATGGGGCGGAACCGCCACCGAGTGATGCGGGGGTGTCGTCGCCCGATCCGGACGCGGGCGGAGAGGACCAGACGCAAGACGTGGGTACGCCGGATGATGTACCCCCGGACGAGCCGCAGGACGAGGCGAGCCAGCCATGAATCGAATCCGACCGCCGAGGCGGCCAGCTGCGGGAGCGTGCGACACGATGGCAGAGAGAGACGGGCGCCAGCGGATACAAAAACGCGGGCAGGGCGGGTTCACGCTGATCGAGCTGCTGGTGGTGCTGGTGATCCTGGGCCTGCTGGCGGCGCTGGCCGGCCCGCGGGTGATCGGGTATCTGGGCGGAGCGAAGTCTGACACAGCCAAGCTCCAGGTCGACAATTTCAAGTCGGCGCTCGATCTCTACCGGCTTGATACCGGCGTCTACCCGACCACGCAGCAGGGGCTTGCGGCCCTGGTGCGCAGCCCCGGCAACACCGCCCCAGGCTGGAAAGGACCGTACATCGACAGCCCTAACCTCCCGGTCGACCCGTGGGGCAATGCCTATCTGTACAAGGCACCAGGCGAGCACGGGGCCTACGATCTATACTCGCTGGGCTCGGACAAAGCGCCGGGAGGTAGCGGCGAGGCGGGCGATGTCACGAGCTGGCAAGGGTGAGCGCGGGTTCACGCTGATCGAGCTGCTGGTGGTCCTGACCATCGGTGCGCTGCTGGTGTCGGTGGCGCTGCCACGGGTCGGGACGCTGCTGCGACCGGATATCGACCGGACGACGCGGAGTGTCGCGCTGGCGGTGCGTGACCAGCGCAGCACCGCGATGCGCACCGGCCTGATGGTGACCCTGAGCGGGGCGTCCCTGCTGCCGTTGCTGCCGCGCGGCACCGAGATACAGGAGGATGGGTTCGGTGATCCCGGCCTGCTGTTCTTCCCGAACGGCACGTCGAGCGGCGGCCGGCTCGTCCTCGCTGCGGCGGACGGTCGGCGTGCGGTGAATGTCGACTGGCTGACCGGGCGCGTGACGGTCGGAACGGTGCAATGAGCCGGCGGCCGCGCTGCCAGGGAAATGCCGGCTTCACCCTGCTGGAGACGCTGGTGGCGCTGGCGATCCTGGGCATCGTGCTCACCACCGTGTTCGCGGTGATCGGCAACGGCCTGCGCACTGCCCATCGCGACGAGGACCGGCTGCTGCTGGGACTGGTCGCGCAGAACCTGCTGACCCGCAGCCGCCTCGACCTGACCACGACCGATGGCCCGCGCCACGGTGATATCGGTGGCGGCCTGACGTGGCGGATCGAGAGCGAACCCTACACGCCGCCCGAGGACATCCTGCCCCCGCCACCGGATCCCGATGCCAACCGGGGTCTGAAGCCCGCGGGCAGCGAGGATGGCGAGACCGGAGCCGGCGGCGGGACCGGGCTTGGCGGCGACTCCAAGCCATTTGGTGCGGAGCAGTCGACCGGTGCCGGGAAGTCGACGTTCGGCGGTGATCGCGCGGACCGGCAGCAGTCGGGGTCCGGTGGTACCAGAGGCGCGATGGGCGATCGCTCCGGTACCGCGCTGGGACAGGACCGGCCGGGCAAGGTCGAGCCCAAGGAGGATCTGCGTCTGCGGCTCATCCGGGTCACGGTCGAGAAGGCCGGGCAGAGCTTCGAGCTGACCGGACTTGCCATCGAGCCACGTCGTGAACGTACCGGTGCGCTCTGACCCTCGCGCGGCCGCGCGCCGCCGGGCCGGCTTTACACTGGTCGAGCTCCTGGTCAGCATGGTGGTGCTGGCGCTGGTGGCGGTCGTCATGACGAGCGGGCTGCGCTTCGTGCTGCGCGCGATGAGCAGCACCGACAGCCGGCGCGAGGCCATGGAGGAGCTGACCCTGGGGCTGTCCGTACTGCGTGGCGAGCTGGAGCGGGCTGAGCCGCTCATGGTGAAGGTCGGCAAGCGCGACCTGGTCCTGTTCTCGGGCGGGTCCGACCGAGTGCGCTTCGGCAATGTCGAGCCGCCTTACCTCCACGGCCCGCCCTACCTTGCCTACGAATATGCGGTGGTCCCCGACAATGGCGGCAACTACCGGATCGAGCTGCGCCGCGCCGCGCTCGATCCCGCCGCTCCCGACCTTGCCGTGGTCGAGGCCGGCGAAGCCCGGACAGTGCTACGGGTCGGTCCGGAGCTGCGCTTCAGCTATTTCGGCAAGCTCGGCGAGCGCGACGCGGCTGCCTGGCATAAGAGCTGGCCGATTGGGCCGAAGCTCCCGCAGGCGATCCGGCTCGCCGCAGGCGATGATCCAGCCTGGCCCGAGCTGACGGTCGCGATGCGCGTGATGGCGCCCTGGTACTGTGGTGTGGCCGAAGGCCCGAGCACCGCCGGCTGCAGCGACAAGCCGGAACAGGGGCAACGAGAAGGTTTGGAGCCGGGTGACGATGCCAACAAGCCGTTCGGGCAGGCGGGTGGATCGAGCGAGAGCAAGTTCGGCCAGGGGGGTGGGAAGAGCGAGAGCAATTTCGGCAAGTCGACGTCGAGCTTCGACAAGGGGAGCCAGTGAGCCGGCGCCGCGGCGAGCGGGGTGCAGCCCTGGTGGTGACGCTGATCTTCACCACGGCCATGGCCGCCGCCGCTGTCGCGTTCCTGGCGGGTCGTCACACCGATGCTTTGGCCTTGCGTGGCCAGCTGCAGGCTGTGGAGGCACAGGCCATGCTCGACGCCGCCCTGCAGGAAACGGTGGCCGTGGTGGTCAATCGCAAGCCGCGCCAGCGCGTGCCCGGCCAACTCAGCTGGCAGTTCGCCGACGTCAAGGTACAGGTGCGCATCGAGGGCGAGAGCGGCAAGATCGACCTGAACAAGGCGGATGGCGCCATGCTGCAGGGACTTGTCCTCGCCCTGGGCTTGCCGGAGGACAAGGCCAAGTCGATCGCCGATTCGGTCGTGGACTGGCGCGACGAGAACCAGATCAAGCGGGACAGCGGCGCCGAGGATCGCGACTATGGCGGCGAGGGGGGTGCCAGCTCGGGTGCTGCGGACCGGCCATTCTCGCATCCGGCCGAGTTGCGCTACGTTTTGAACGTGGACCCGGCGACGGCGGCGCTGCTGGCGCCGCACGTCACCGTTTACTCGGGCCAGGAACAGCCCGAACCGCGTAAGGCGTCGGCAGTGGTCCGCCGTGCGCTGCAGATCGCGCGCGGCCTCGCCAAGACCAAGGACGAGACGGACGAGTCGGGCTCGAATGGCGGTCTCGGCGGCAGCGACGGCTCCGGCAGTGGGAACGGCAATTCCCTTGGTGATAGTGAGGGCAAGGATAAGGAATCGAGCGGCGGCCTAGGCGGGCGCGCGGGTGGCGGCTTCGGCAGCGATTCGCGTGCCGGCGGGCTCGGCGCCGGTACATCAAGTGGCAATCAGCATTTCGGTAGCGACACTGGCGGGTTCGGTAGCGGCACTGGTGGAAAATTGGAGGCAGGCAAGCTGAGCGAGAGCGGCGGGGAGGCTAGTAGCCTGTCGAAGCTGCAGGATCCGAGTGAGCGGCGCCGCGCGCAGAATGGCGAAACCGACGGCGGTGCGGCCGCCGGTGCCGCGGACGACGTCACCGGTGCACAGAGCCTTTTCCTGGACGTGCGCTTCCCCAACGGCTACGAGGCCGCGGCCAAAGCCGTGGTGGCTTTCGGCGGCGCCGGCGGCGGCGAGGAGCCGTTCGTCGTGCTAGACTGGACACCGATCGTCGGCGAACGGAGTGGTGGCACATGATGGCGCTGGCCCGAGCCGCCCCATCGGGGTCGGGCGGTGGCCTGTTCGCCTGGTGGCTGGGCGAGCTCCGCGAGCTGCTGCCGCCGCGTTGGCGTGCAAGTGGGCCAAGACGGCCGTCGCTGCTGCTGCAGCTCGAGCGCCCGTTCGTGCGGGTGCACGAGCGTCGTGGCCGGCGGCTGGTATCGGTTGGCAGTCTGCTGCTGCCGGATCTCGATCTCGGCGCGGCGTCCGGTGCGGCGGTTCCCGCGATCGAGCCGCGGCTGCGCCAGGCGCTCGACCGGCATCGCGGCGCGGCCGTCCTCGTGCTCGGCGAGGCGGACGCGCTGACCTACCTCGACGTGCTCCCCGGCTCGGCCGAGAACGATCTCGGCAAGATCATGGCGCACAAGCTCGACCTGCTCACGCCCTGGTCGGCCGAGCAGGGCTATGCCGCGCAGAAGGTGATGGCGCGGCGGCGCGACGGGACGCTCGAGGTCCTGCTGGCCGCTGCGGCACGACCGAGCCTCGACCGCACCCTGCGCCAGCTCGCCGCCTTCGGCGTGACGCCGGTCGGGGTCGACGTGGCGCAGGGTCAGGAGCCGGGTCGCACTGCCGGGATCGATCTCCTGCGCAGCAGCGCCCCGGTGCGCCGCCGTCGGGCGCCCCTGATTCTCCTGCTGGCGTTGCTCCTGCCATTGCTCGCCGGCGGTGCGGCTTGGGCCGGGTGGCAAATCTACCAGCGTCAGCTGGAGCTGGCGGAGCAGGCGCGCGCCGTGGGCGAGCTCGAGCAGCAGCTGGCCGATCTGCCCGAGCTGCGCGCGAAGATCGATGCGATGCGGGTCGAGGCGAACTTCCTAGCCAACGATCGTCGCAGCCGGCCGTCGCCATTGCTGGTGCTGGAAGCGCTCAGCAACTTGCTTCCCGACTCGGTCTGGCTCAGCGACCTCACGCTGGACGGCAGCGATCTCGCCATCTCCGGCATGGCCGACGACGCCGCGACCCTGATCCCGCTGGTCGAGGCCGCACCCGAGTTCTCGCAGGTGCGCTTCCATGCCCCAAGCACGCGGATGACC
Organism: uncultured Alphaproteobacteria bacterium; assembly: GCA_963798145.1. GTDB lineage: Bacteria > Pseudomonadota > Alphaproteobacteria > Geminicoccales > Geminicoccaceae > Benzoatithermus. The sequence continues at coordinate 574,954 of CAWCSG010000008.1, read as the reverse complement.
GTGCGCGGCGCCGACGGTGCCGAGCGCGAAGTGGAGCGGTTCGCGTTGCGTGCCACTGCCGATTCGTCCGCCGGACCGACTCCGTGATCGAGCGCCTTCCCCCGCTGCAGCGGCGGATCCTGGCCATCGCGATCCTGGCGCTGGTGGTGGCTAGGGCTGGCTTCCGCCTTGTGGTTTCCGCTGGCCTACCTGCAGCGCGAGGACGCGGCGCTGATGGCCGGGCAGCACCGGATAGCCGAGCTTCAGGCGCGCATACCCGGACGCGAGGAACTGCTGGCCCAGGCACGATTGCTCGAAGATTCGACCGATATGGGCCGCGCCCTGCTGCCCGGCAGCACGCCGGCGGTCGCGGCGGCCCAGTTGCAGGGCGAGCTCGCCGGAATGGCCGCGGCGATGGGCGGCGAGGTCACCACCGTGCAGATCCTGGAAGCCGAGGAGGCGCCGCCGTTCGCCCGGATCGGCCTGCGGCTCAGCCTGAGCGGCGACACCGCCACCGTGCGCGACTTCCTCTACGCGGTGGAGACGCGCGAACCGATGTTGATCGTGCGCCGCATGGACCTGAGCCTCGGCTCCGGGCAGGGCGACGAGACGGCGGAGAACCCGACGCTGGCCGCCACCTTCGAGATCTACGGTTACGCTCCCGCCGCGATCCTGAAATAAATGTTTCAGTCGACCATGACCGCCAGCCGTCGGGGCGCGATCAGCCGGTAGCTGCGCCGGACCAGGCCTGCCACCTCGGTCCAGTCAGGCGCCTCGTCGAGGCGCACGCCGATCCAGCCCCTCGGGCCCACATAGGGCGGGGCGAAAAAGCGCTCCGGATCGGCCCCGATCAGGATCAGCTGGCTTCCGGGCGGCGCCTTGCACCAGACGGAGATGCGGCCGTCGTCCTGTCGCGGCATGGCGAAGATCTTGCCGCGCACGCGAAACGTCGGAGCGCCCCAGGTTTCCTGCTCGGCAGCCTCCGGCAGGGCCAGGCAGATCGTGCGCAGGCGGTCGACCGGGTCCTCGCTCAAGGTAGCGGCCGGAAGCCCCGCAGCAGCCAGCGCGGGCGATCGGGGCGGGTGAGGCACAGCTCGTCGAGACGGCTCAGCAGATCGGCATCGGCCATGTCGCTTGCGAAAGCCGTGGCATGGACGCCTTCGATCGACAGTGCCCCGTCAATGCCCATCGCGGCGGCGCCAGCGATATCGTGGTCGAGCGAATCGCCGATGGCCAGAATTCTGCCCGGCGGAAGATCGAGCAGCGTCATCGCCGCGCGGTAGACGACCGGCCACGGTTTGCCGATATAGCGCACCTCGCCGCCGCTCGCCGCATAGCGCGCGGCGAACGCGCCGGGGCCCTCGACCTGGGTGTCGTGCTCGAGGCTGACCAGATCGGGGTTGGCGCACAGCAGCGGCAGGCCGCGGGCCGCCGCCAGGGTAAGCTGCTCATCGCAGTGTGCGCGGGCGGCCGCATCGTGGTCGAGCCCGGCCAGCAGGACGAAATCGGCCATGGTTGCCGCCTCGACCTTGTCCAGCTCCAGACCGTCGACGATCGAGCGGTCGCCGCCGCGGCTGAAGAACAGGCAGCGCCGGCCGAGGCCCTGGAAGGTCGGATCCGTCCGCTCGCGCAGGCCCTGCCAGGTAGCCTCGCCCGAGCTGACCAGGCCGCGGTAGAGATCGCGCCCGATGCCGAGACCGGTGAGGCGGTCCTCGTTGGGAGCCGCGCGCCGGCCCGAATTGGAGAGGATGACGACCGGTTTGCCGACGCGCTGCAGCAAGCCCAGCGCCGCGCGCGCGCCGGCCATCACGCGCACCCCGTCGAAGATCACGCCGAACTTGTCGACCAGAAAGCCGTCATAGCGGTCGAGCAGCGGGTCGATCCCGGCCAGCACCTCGGTCATCGGGTCAGACGCTCCGCCGCTTGGCCGCCGGCTGCGCCCGCGCAGCGAGCCACTTGGCGAACGCCTCGGTTTGCGCCGCGCTCAGATGCAGGCCGTGCTTGGTGCGCCGCTCCAGGATGTCGGCCGCGGTCATTGCCCATTCGTGGTCGATCAGGAACGCGGCCTCGCGTTCGTAGAGCAGCGCCCCGAAATGATGCCCGAGATCGTCCATGGCAACCGCGCTGTCCAGCAGAGCCTCGGCACGGCTGCCATAGAGGCGGCCATAGTGCCGGGCCAGCGGCTCCGTCAGCCAAGGGCGCTCGGCCTGGAATTCCGCGAGCCAGCCCTCGAAATCGGCGTCGGGGAGGTCGCCGCCCGGCAGTGGGGCAGAAGCGGTCCAGGCTGGGCCGAGCCGTGGAAAGAAGGGTGCCAGCTTGTCCAGCGCGTGCTCGGCGAGCTTGCGGTAGGTGGTGATCTTGCCGCCGAATACCGACAGCAGCGGCGCCCGCTCGCCCCCAGGCGCTTTGGGCTCGACGTCGAACACATAGTCCCGGGTGACCGCCGACGGGTTCTCGGCACTGTCGTCGTAGAGCGGCCGGACGCCGCTGAAGCTGTGGACGATGTCGGCCGGTCCGGGCGGATCGGCGAAGTAGCGGGCGAGCACCCCCAGCAGGTACTGGGTCTCGGCCGGCTCGATCGTGGCGTCCTCGGGCTGGCCCTCGACCGGTATGTCGGTGGTGCCGATCAGCGCCAGTTCGCCCTCGTAGGGGTTCACGAAGATCACCCGCTTGTCGGTGTTCTGCAGCAGGTAGGCTTGGTTGCCGTCCCAGAACTTGCGGGTGACCAGATGGCTGCCCTTGACCAGGCGGACACGACGGCTGCTGTTGACGCCGACCGCGCGGCTGAGCACCTGCTCGACCCACGGGCCGGCCGCATTGACGAGGCCGCGTGCAGTCACCCGGCGACGGCCGCCGTCGCGCCGGTCCTCCAGCTCGACCTCCCACAAGCCGGCGTCGCGCCGGGCACTCACCATTGCGGTGCGGGTCAGGATCTCCGCACCCTTGGTCCACGCGTCGAGCGCGTTGAGCACGACCAGCCGCGCATCGTCGACCCAGCAGTCAGAATACTCGAATGCCTTGCGGTACTCCGGCTTGAGCGGCCGGCCCTCCGGGTGGTGGTGCAGATCGAGCGTGCGCGTCGCCGGCAGGAGCCGGCGGCCGCCCAGATGGTCGTAGAGGAACAGGCCCAGCCGGACCAACCAGGCCGGCCGCATGTCCGGCACGTGCGGGAGCACGAACCGCATCGGCCAGACGATATGGGGCGCCGCCCGCAGCAGCACCTCGCGCTCGATCAGCGCCTCGCGGACCAGGCGGAATTCGTAATATTCGAGATAGCGCAGGCCGCCGTGGACCAGCTTGCCGCTGCGCGACGACGTGCCCTGAGCGAGGTCGTCCTGCTCGCACAGCAGCACGCTGAGCCCGCGACCGGCAGCGTCGCGCGCAATGCCGGCGCCGTTGACGCCGCCGCCGACCACGACGAGGTCGAACGGCTCCACGGCAGCCTCAGCCCTTCTTCTTCTTGCGCTTGGGCAGCTCGCCCAAGTTCTCGTTGGCGGCATCGGCCTTGGGTCGCGGCCCGTAGCTCTTGAACCGCTCCTTGACACGGTCGATCTCGTCGTCCGGCAGCACCACCGGCCCGCCGATGCACAAGGTGAGATAATATTGCTTGGCGATGGTCTCGAGCTCGACCGCGAGCCACTGCGCCTTGGCGAGATTGGGGCCGGTGGCGATCATGCCGTGATTGGCGAGCAGGCAGCAGGTCCGCCCCTCCAGTGCCGCCAGCGCCACCGTCGACAGCTCGGCCGTGCCGTAGGTGGCGTAACCGCTGCACCGGATGGTCGGGCCGCCCGAGGCCGCGATCATGTAGTGCACGGCCGGGATGTCCTTGCGGCAGCATCCGAGCGTGGTGGCGTAGAGCGAGTGGGTGTGGACGATGGCGCCGACATCGGCGCGGGCGCGCATGATGTCCAGGTGGAAGCGCCACTCGGAGGACGGGATGTTGTCGCCCTTGGCCTCGTAGGCGCCGTACTCGCCCGTCAGCGTCATGGTGACGATGTCCTCGGGCTCGAGCTGCTCGTAGGGCACGCCCGAAGGGCTGATCAGCATGGTGTCGCCGTAGCGCACACTGATATTGCCCGAGGTACCCTGGTTGAGGCCGGAGGAGTTCATCCACAGGCAGGCGGCGATGATGCCCCGGCGCTGCTCCAGCTCGTCCTTGTTCATCGATCTTTCCTGTTCAGCAGGGGTTCAGCGGCGGCAGGCCGGCGAGCCAGCGGCGGACTTCCTCGGCCACCATGCGCGCGGCGATCCGCACCGTGGTCGTCGAAGCGCCCGCGATGTGCGGGGTGAGGGTGACGTTGTCCAGCTTGAGCAGCGGCGCGTCGGGCGGCGTCGGCTCCTGCCAGAACGTCTCCAGCATCGCCCCGCGCACGTGCCGGCTGGCCAGCGCCTGGTACAGGTCGTCGTAGTTCACCATCGGCCCGCGGGCGGTGTTGATGAAGTAGGCGCCCTGCTTCATCCGGGCGAACTGCGGTGCCGCCAGGAAGCCGCGAGTCTCGTCGGTGACGCGGGCATGCAGGCTGACGACGTCCGATTCCGCCAGCAGCGTGCCGAGGTCCGTGGCCACGACGCCGTCGGCGACGTCCTCGGGCGACAACGGCACGTAGGGGTCGGCGACCAGGATCCGGCAGCCGAACGGCTTGAGCAGCTTGACCACGCGCGTGCCGATCAGGCCGTAGCCGATCAGGCCCACGGTCAGTTCGGAGAGCTCGGTGCCGGTCCGGTCGGCGCGGTAGAGATCGCCGCGCCAGACGCCCTGCCGCAGCGCCTCGTGGCCCGCGCGGATCAGCCGGGTCTCGGCCAGGATGGCGGCGATCGTGAACTCGGCCACCGCCGAGGCGTTCCGGCCCGGCGTGTTCACCACCAGCACGCCACGCTCGCGGGCGGCCTCCATGTCGATGTTGACCGGCCCGCCGCGGCTGACCGCGATCAGCTTCAGCCCCGGCAGCTTGTCCAGCATCCCGCCGGTGACCGGCGCCAGATGATCGACCAGGATCTGCGCCTCACCGATGAACTCGGCCATGGCGTCGGGATCGCCCTGATACTCCTTCAGCCCCGCCAGACCCGGGCCGGCATAACCGTGGGTCATCGGCTCGTCCGGCCACGGCAGCTCCAGCGTCCGCAGCCGCACGTCGTCGCCCACCACCGGGCGCAGGGCGGTGGCGAAAGCGTCAGGCAGCATGAAGCGATCACCGATGATCGCGATCTCGGTCATGCAGGAGCTCCGTTGCGAATGGCGGCGAGGTCGGCCCAGACCGGCGGCATCACCTTCCGGGCGGCGACATAGGCGGGAAAGGCCTGGTCGTAGATGGCGACCAGGGTCGGGTCCGGAGGGAAAAGGTCGCCTAAGAGGGGTGTCACCCACGTCTTCGTAGCTGCGCCGAGGTCGGGGAAGACGCCGATCGCGACCGCGGCCATCATGGCGGCACCGGCCGCACCGGCCTCCTGACGCTTGCTGTCTCTTACCGGCGTGGCCAGCGCCGATGCCAAAATCGTCTTGAACGATTTGGAACGGGAGGCTCCGCCGGCGAGGCGGATTTCCTCGGGCACGTGGCCCATCGCGCCGTAGCAATCGCGCGCGGCGAAGGCCAGGCCCTCATAGACCGCCCGCACCAGGTCGAGGAAGCTGGTCCGCATCGACAGGCCGATGAACTGCGCCCTGGCGTTGACGTCGACGAACGGCCCGCGCTCGCCGGCCTCGTGGATGTAAGGATGATAGATCGTGGCCGCCGGCCGGGCCTCGAGCACCCGGGCATCGAGCGTGGCCAGCGTGGTCTTGCGGTCGAACGGGTGCCCCAGCAGCTCCGCCGCCTCGCGCGCCCGGTCGACCACCCAGTCGATGTTCAAGGTCGCCGCCATGTTGGACTGCATCTGGGTGACGCTGCCCGGCACGGGGAACGGCATGGTGTAGCCGGTGGGCTCGGGGCCGAGCTGCAGGCCGGCGGCATCGGCCACGAACCGCATGTGCATGCCGGTCGAGCCCACGATCGAGCAGCCGATCGCCCGGCCGGGCTCGTAGATCCCCCCACCTAGGCCGGCGCTGAGCACGTCCAGATAGCCCAGCACCACCGGCAGGCCTTCGGGCAGCCCTGTCGCCGCCGCCGCCGCAGCCGTGAGCGGATGGGTCGCCCGGCTGCCCTCCACCATCTCAGGCAGCAGGCGCGCCTCTTCCGTCAAGTCCGAACGCATCCAGCAGCTCCGGCACGTAGGCAGCGGGTACGGAAGTTGCCGAAGGTGAAGATGCCCTCGGAGATATCGGTGCGGCGTTTGTCGGTGAGCTTGAAGTAGAGCCAGTCCTTGCAATGGAACGCGGTGACGGCCCGGCCTAGCAGCCTCCGGCGCGTGCCGCTTGAGCCAGATCAGGTGCGCCGACTGCATGCAGGCATTCATGGCGCAGCCGGTGTAGCGGTAGACGAGGTCCCGCACGCCGCTGCGGTCCAACTCGCGCACGATTTCGGCCGCGCGCGAGTCGAGCCACAGCCATGCCGGCGCCACCGGCTCACCCTCGCGGTCGATCAGCCAGGTGCCGTCGCCCTGTCCCGTGATCGCCAGCACCGCGGTTCGCCGCGCCAGGTCCGGCACCTGCAGCGCCAGATCGCGCAGCACGGCTGCGGTATCGTCCCAGGTGCGCGCCATGTCCTGCTCGGCGCCACCGCCCGGCAGGTCGACATAGACATTGGCCCGCCCGGTCGCCGCCAGCTCGTTGCCGTCGAGGTCGAACGCCACCGCCTTGATGACCGAGGTGCCGGCGTCCACGCCGATGATCAGATCCTGCCTCATGCGGCGGCAGCCTCCCGCGCGGCCAGGCCGTGTTGCAGCGCCTTGCCGGTGTCGGCCGCGAACAGATGCATGGCGGCAGGCGGCAGGCTGACCTGCACCGTGCCGCCGACCGCGGCGTCGATGCGGCGGTGGGCCACCACGACCAGAAAACAGCCGTGCAGGTCGAGCGCCAGATGCGCCTGGTCCCCGAGCCACTGATTCGAGACGACGCTGGCCGGCAGGCCTTGCGGGTCGCCGACCAGGATGCGGTGCGGGCGGATGCCGAGCTTGAGCGCCGCCTCGGTTGCCGCCAGCGGCCGTGCCAGCGGAATGCGGAACGCCGGCTGGCCGGCAGGATCGAGCGCCAGCAGCTCGTCGGGCTTGGCCAGCTGCACATCGACGATGTTCATCGGCGGCTCGCCGATGAAGCTCGCGACGAACAGGTTGGCCGGCTGCTCCTTCAATTCTGCCGGTGGCGCGTATTGCTGCAGGATGCCCTGCTCCATCACGGCGATCCGGTCGGCCAGGGCGATGGCCTCGGTCTGGTCGTGGGTGACGAACACGGTCGTCATCTTGTGCTGGATCAAATAGTCCTTGATCCGTGCGCGCAGGATCGCCCGCAGCTGCGGCTCGAGCTGGGACATCGGCTCATCGAGCAGCGAGACATCGGCCCGGCGGATCAGCGCCCGGGCGAGGCTCGTGCGTTGTTGCTGGCCGGCCGAGATCGTCGGCGGGTAGCGGTCGAGCACGTCCTCGATTTCGAGCAGCTTGGCGATCTCGGCCACGCGCCCGGTCACCTCGTCGCGTGGCCGCCGTTCGCGGAGCAGCGCGAAGCCAATATTGTCGCGGATGGTCAAAGGCGGGTAGAGCGCATAGCCCTCGAACGCCATGGCGACGCCGCGATCCTTGGGCAGCAGATCGTGGATCGCCTTGTCGCCGGCCCTGATGGCACCCGAGCTCACGTCCTCGAAGCCTGCGATCATCCGCAGGCTGCTGGTCTTGCCACAGCCGGACGAGCCCAACAGCGCCACGATCTCCCCGTCATTGACAGTGAGGTCGACCTTGTCGACGGCCGTCACCGGCGCCTTGCCGCGGCTGCGATAGACCTTGCTGACATGATCGAGGACCAGGCTGGCCATGAGTTCCTCCTCAGGCCGCCGCCGGCACGAGCCGGGTGCCGCTTGTGGAATCGAAGGCGAGGAACCGCTCCGGCGCCAACCGTATCCAGACCGGGCGGTGGCCGCGGCCGAAGCGCAGCGCGTCGTCCTCGGCCACGGTCGCCAGCAGCTCCTTGCCGTCCTGGCTGCGCAGATAGAGCACGGCGCGTACGTTGAGCGGGGTCACGGCGTCCAGCTCGACCGGAACGGCCCCGGGCACCGGCTCCAGCGCGATCTCGATATCCTCGGCGCGAATGCCCACCGTGACGTCGCGCCCGGCCAACGCGGCGAGTTCACCCTGCAGCGGCAGTGTCTGACCGAACAATGCCAGCCCGTCCGCCTGCGGCCGGCATGGGAAGAGGTTGATGGTGGGATCGCCGAACAGGCGCGCGATCTCCAGGTTGGCCGGCTGGCTGTAGACCGTGGGCGGTGCCGCGACCTGCTCGAACTTGCCGTTGCGCAGCACGGCGATCCTGCGCCCCAGCGCCATCGCCTCGCGATAGTCCTGGGTCACGTAGATCACGGCCGAGCCGAAGGCGGTGAGCAGCCGGGGCAGCTCGAGCCGCATCTCGTAGCGCAGCTTGGCGTCGACGTTGCGCAACGGATCGTCCAGCAGCAGCACGCCCGGACCGCGCACCAGGGCGCGGCCGAGTGCCGTGCGCTGCTTCTGCCCGTTCGACAGCTCGCGCGGCCGATGGCCGAGCACATGGCTGATCCGCAGCAGCTGCGCGATCTGGTCGACCTTGGCCTTGATCTCGCTCTCGGCCAGCCGGCGCGCGCGCAGCGGGCTCGCGATGTTTTCGAAGGCGCTCATATGCGGGTAGAGCGCGAAGTTCTGGAACGCCATGCCGACGTCGCGCTCCTCCGCACCTCGGCCCAGCACCGAGGCCCCGTCGATCCGAATGTCGCCGGACTCTGGCAGGACGGTGCCGGCGATCAGCCGCAGCAACGTGGTCTTGCCGCTGCCGGACGGGCCGCAGACCACGACCGTCTCACCGCTCTCGACCGTCAGTGAGACGCCGTCCAGCACCGCTACGTCACGATATTCCTTGCTGACGTTCTCGAGGAGTAGGCGCGGCATAGCGGTCATCCCTTCACCGCCCCGAGCGAGAGGCCTTCGACGAGATAGCGCTGCGCATAGAGTGCCAGCAGCAGTGTCGGTGTCACCGAAAGGATCACGGCCGCGGCGATCTGACCGTACTGGATACCCGACGCGGTGACGAAGGCCAGGGCTCCCACCGTGACCGGCTGCTTGTCGGCCGAGGCCAGGATCAAAGCGAACACGAAGTTGTTCCAGCAGAAGATGAATGCGAGCAGACCCGCCGCGGCGATTCCCGGCCCGGCCAGCGGCAGCGCGATCCGGGTGAAGGTGCGCCACCAGGAATGACCGTCGATCCGGTAGGCGTGCTCGATGTCCGGGCTGATGTCCTCGAAATAACCGCGCACGATCCACAAGATCAATGGCAGTGCGATCAGCTGGTATACCCAGATCAGGCCGACCCAGGTATCGGTCAGGCCGAGCTGACGGAAGTATAGGCTGAGCGGCAGGAGGACCAGCAGCGGCGGCGCGAAGCGGAAGGACAGCAGGGTGAAGGCGATGTTCTCGCCGAGCCGGAACTTGAACCGGGCGAAGGCATAGGCCGCCGGCACGCCCAGCACCAGTGCCAGCGCCACCGACACCGTGCTCAGGATCACGCTGTTCTTGAGATTGTTCATGAACGCGATCTCGAGCGTGCCGGCGGCACTGGTCAGCTTGCCCGAGATCAGGGCCGCGTAGTTGCTCAAGGTCGGCGCGAACACGATCGAGGGCGGGATCCGCAGGATCTGGTCGTTCGTCTGGAACGACATCAGGAAGACCCAGAAGATCGGGAACAGGAAGAACAGGGCCACCAGCGTCAGGAGGGTGCCCTGGACAATCCGTCCGAGGAGAGGTGTGCGCTCCATCTCAGCTGGCCCCTCGGGCGCGCTCGCGCAGGCGCAGCCAGTGCTTGATGAACTGGGTCGAGAGCAGGTTGGCGATCAGCCACAGCACCATCAGCATGGCGGCCGAGCGGCCGACATTGAAGTTCTTGAAGAAATCGAGATAGGCCTGGACCTGGAACAGCAGCGTCGCGTTGCCGGGGCCGCCCTGGGTCATGGCGTAGACGATGTCGAACTGCTGCAGGCTGTCCAGCATGCGGAACAGGGCCGCGGTGATGATGTAGGGCGTCAGCATCGGCAGGGTGATGCGGAAGAACACGAAGCTCGCCGGCACGCCATCGAGCTCGGCCGCCTCGAACGGCTGCCGCGGCAGCGAGCGCAGGCCGGCCAGCAGCAGGATCATGATGAATGGGGTATAGACCCAGACATCGACCAGAATCACCGTGAACAGGGCGCTGGACGGTGCCGAGGCCCAGCGGAAGTCGTGGATCCCGAACAGGCCCAGCAAATAGCTGAAAATGCCGAAGTCCGGATGGATCATCAGCTTCCACATCAAGGACGCGATCGCCGGCGCGACCATCAGCGGCAGCAGGAGCGCGATCGAGAGCGCGTTGTTGAACCAGGTCGAGCGCCGCAGCAGCAGGGCGATGCCCAGCCCGAGCAGCAACTCGACCCCGACGGTCCACACGGCATAGAGCAGCGAGACCCAGACCGTGTTCCAGAATGCGCCGCTCTGGAACAGCTGCACATACTGCTCGAACCAGATGAAGCCGCGCAGCATCGGCAGATTCATGTTGTAGCGCTGCAGCGAATACCAGGCGGCCGTGCCGAACGGCACCAGAATGCCGATGCAGACCAGCAGCGCCGGCAGCGACAGCAGATACGGCAGCGCGGTGCGCCCGAAGCTCTGCTTCGGCGCCGTCACCATCGCCATGCTCGCCGTGGTCGCCATGTGCCGCCACCCCTGCCGGACGCAAGAAGAAGATGGCGGGCGCCCCGAGGGACGCCCGCCCGGGTCAGGCTCAGCCGAGGCCGGCCTGCTTCAACTGCTCGTCGATGCTGCCGGCCAGCTTGTCCAGGCCCTCGTCGACCGGGACCTCCTTCGCCACCATCTGCTGCAGCGTCGCCGCCCACTCGGTGGTCACCGCCTCGAACAAGGGCTGCGGCGTGAAGTAGATCTTGGCACCAGGCGCCGAAGCCTCGAACTGCGCCAGGTAGCCCGGATACGACTTCTCGAATCGCGCGCGGACCGCATCGTCCGCCCAGACCGAGGCGCGAACCGGGTTGACGAAGTCCATCTTGCGCGCACCGAACAGGCCGTGCTCGGTGCCCGACGCCCACTGCATGAACGCCCAGGCGGCGTCTTTCTGCTTGGATGCGTTCGCCATCGCCAGCGACCAGATCCAGACATTGGGCGTGGGTGCCGAGGCGGCCGGGTTGGGGGTGAAGGCGGAGAAAGCGAGATTCCCGCGTTCCTTGTTATCGCCGCCGTTCATGAAGTAGCCGAGAATATCCGCATCATACATCATCGCGGAGGCGCCGGCGCCGAGATCCGTGCCGACCTGATACCAAGTATAGGTCGCCCAGTCCTTCGGGCCGGACTCCTGGATCATCTTGACCCAGAGTGCGGTCATCTCCTTGCCGGCCTTGCTGTTCATCGAGGCCCGGCCCTTGCCATCCGCAACCGCGAAGTCCTGCGCACCGTAATTGGCGAAGGCCGAGAGGTAGCCCGGATGGATCGTGGCCCAGCTCCGGCTGCCACGCACGCCGATCCCATACACGCCCTTGCCGGCGTCGGTGATCATCTTGGCCTGCTCGACCAACTCCGGCAGGTTGCCGGCGAGCTTGATACCGAGATCGTCAAAGATCCGCCTGTTGTAGGCGATCGAGTTCAGCTCGAAGCCCCATGGGATCGCCCACTGCTTGGCGCCGTCCCCGCCCAGCGCCGCGAACGGCACGCCGGACCATGAGGTCGCGGCACGCAGGTTCGGCAGGACGTCGTCCCAGTTGTACTTGGGGTTGGTCTTGGAAGGGTCGGAGATGAACTCGTTCAGATCGACGATCCAGCCGGCCGGGCCATAACCCCAGGTCTGGTAGGCGCCGGTCATGAACGCGTCATACTGGTCGCTGCCCGAGGACAGGGCCGCGTTGACCTTGTCGAAGTAGACGTCCTCCGGGAACACGTCGTACTTCACGTCCATGCCGGTGAGCTGCTTGAACGCGTCGAGATCCGCGATCATCGCGTCGGCGTAGGGGTGCTTGTTGAGCAGAAGGTTGACCGTCTTGCCCTTGTTGGCCTGCCAGTCGAAATCGGCGGCCAGGGCCTCGGTCTGCGCCTGGTTGAGCAGATAGCCCGCTGCAGCGGCCCCCAGGCCCAGCTTGCCCGCGCCACGGAGCAGCTCGCGCCGGTCCATTCGACCGGCGACGAATGCCCGGATCAGATCCCGTTCTCTGTCATGCATGCCCAGCACTCCCTGTGGCTGCCTTTGTTGAACCCATGAAGCCCGGCCGCGCCGCGGCGGCCGAGCCGAGCGCCACCACCTCGCGGGCGGTGGCCTCGTCCGTGATGAGCCCGGTGACGAGCCCGCTCTGCAGCACGGCTGCGATCGCGCGCGGCTTGTCGCGGCCGCCGGCGATCGCCACGACCTGCCGGCCGGCCAGCTCCTCCAGCCGCACCGCCAGCGCCCGCTCGTTGATGCCGGCCGCGACCGGTCGCCCGTCCGCGCCGACGAACCGGCCCAGCACCTCGCCGACGGCACCCGCCCGCTCGACCTCGGCGAACTCCTCGGCCGTGATCATGCCGGTGGTGTAGAGGTGCGACCGCAGCCCGACCTCGCCGATGCCGAGCATGACCAGCTCCGCGTCGCGCGCGAGGGCGAACACCGATTGCAGGCTGCGCTGTCCCAGCAGCACCTGCTTGTCGTCGATGCTGTCGGCGAAGAACGGCGCCGGCATGAAATAGCTCTCGGCCGCGGTGATCTCAGCCAGGCGGTGAATGACGTCGAACGGGTTGGCGGCCGCGTGCCGGGTGAGGCTGCCGAGCAGCGACACGAAGCGCACGCCCGGCCGCGGGATGCGCGGCAGGTTGCCGACCAAGGCTGCCAGCGTGCGCCCGTGCCCGACCCCGATCAGCGAGGTCCGACCGGCCTCGAGCACCCGGTGCAGCCAGTGGCCGCCGGCGGCACCCAGCGTCGCCAGCGGCAAGGGATTGTCGTCGCCGCCCGGGGCCACGGTGCAGAACTCCAGCCCCCAGCGGGCCGCGATGGCCTCCTCGAGCGCGATGCACTCGGCAGCCGTGCCCTCGACGAAGACATGCACCAGCCCGGCCCGCACCGCCTGCCCGATCAGCCGGTTGACCTTGATCCGCGACACGCCGAGCCGGCCGGCGATCTCCTCCTGGGTATGCTTGCCCACATAGGAGAGCCATGCCGCACGGGTCGCGAGGCTGAGCTCGTCGGATTGCAAACAGGCGCTCCCTGAACAGCGCGTGCGAACTTTCGTTCGTTCTTTGAAAACCTGTTCAAGGTTGCGGCAGCGGCAATCCGTTGTCAAGCGTGACTGGCGGCAGACTGGCCGAGCGGCCGGCCCCTGGTCTCGATGTCGATCCGGCTGACCGCGAGCGCCGCGAGCAGGAGCAGCGCCGCGAACAGGCCGATCGCCAGCCCGAAGGAGGCGCCGATGATCAGCCCGATCGCCGAGGGGGCAAGCAGGCCGCCGACGCGGGCCATGGCACCGGCCACCCCCATGCCGGTGGCGCGCAGACCGGTGGGATAGAGCTCGGGCGTGTAGGCGTAGAGACCGCCCCAGGTGCCGAGCAGCGCGAAGCTCATGGCAAGCAGGGCGGTGGCGATCCAGGCCGGCTGCTCGGCCAGCGCGAACAGCAGGCAGCCGGCGGCGCTGGCGCACAGGAAGGCGACGAGCGTGCGGCGGCGGCCGATGGTCTCGATGCCGATGGCGGCCAGCGCGTAGCCCGGCAGCTGGGCGAGCGCGAGCAGCACCAGGAAACCGTAGCCGCGCACGAAGCCGTAGCCTTGGGTGACCAGCCGGCCGGGCAGCCAGATGAACACGCCATAATAGGCCGTGGAAACCAGGAGCCAGGCGGCCAGGATCAGGAGCGTGCGCTGCCGGAGTTCCGGTCCCAGCAGATCGCGCAGCCGGGCGCGCTGGCGGACCGTGGCGGCCAGGGGTGCGGTGGCCGGTGCCTGCCCGTTGGTGGCCGCGATCCGGTCGAGGACCGTCCGCGCCTGCTGCCCCTGACCGGCATGTAATAGGTAATGCGGCGATTCCGGCAGCCAGAGGCGGAGCCAGAAGCCGACGATGGCGGGCAGGGCGGTTGCGGCGAACAGCCAGCGCCAGGCCTGATCTCCCGCCCAATGATTGGCGGCCCAGGCGGCCAGCGCCACGGCGACGGTGCCGACGGCCCAGAAGCCCTCCAGCGCCACCAGCCAGCGGCCGCGGCGTTTCGGCGGCAGGAACTCGGCCATCATGGCATAGTCGACCGGCAGCGTGCCGCCGACGCCGATGCCGGTCAGCAGCCGCAGGGCCAGGAGCAGCGTGAAATCGTGGGCGAAGACCGAGGCGAGGCCGAAGACGGCGTCGATCAGCACCGTCACGATCAGCACCTTGCGGCGGCCGATCCGGTCGGCGAGCCGGCCGAAGCCCCAGGCGCCCACGAGCATGCCGAGGAAGAAGACGGTGCCGGCCTGGATCGCCTGCGGGATGGTGAGGCCGAAGCTGGCCGCGAGCGAGGGTGCCGCGAAGCCGATCGCCAGCACCTGCATCGCGTCGGCGGCCCAGACCAGGCCGAAGATGCCGAGCAGCCGATACTGGAACGGCCCGATGCCGATGGTCTCGAGCGCCTCGTCGACGGTCACCGGTCGCATCGGCGAAGCTCCGTGGCGGCGTGGATCATAGGCGGCGCGGCGCACCCGAAGTTTGGGCTAGCAGCGCCGACCGTCGCCATCAAGCGGCGCGTCGGGTGAGGGTGGCGAGGCGGCGGCGCTGGTGGCGGTTCAGGGGGCGGGCGGCGGGCGCGTCGGCGTAGGACGCGGGCAATGGCGGGACCGCGTGTCTCGGTTCGTTTGTGCCGACCGTGAAATCGTTCGTGCGATTCGGTGGCGTCGGTTCGTTCGTGCCGCATTCGCTTTCGTTCGTGCCGTTTGCGATGCGGAGTTCGCGCGGGCCGGCCTGCGCGGGATCGTTCGTGCCCGGCTCGTGCAGCGGTGGCACGGCATGCCTCGGTTCGTTCGTGTCAGGTGTGGTGACGTCGTCGGCCGAAGAGATGATCGACGGCAGCGAGGCGGTGGCCGCGGCGTGGTCGAGCCGGTCGGCGAGCCAGCGGAGCTGGGCGGGGTCGGCCAAGGTCGCGCGCTTACGGCGCAGGGTCGCCAGCTCCTCGCCGGCGCGACGCCAGTCGCGGTCGAGGCGGCCACGGTAGCCGATCACGGTCGCGAGCGAGGGCAGGGCGGTGCGGTCTCCGGCTCGCCGGCGCGGGCCAGTACGGCATTCTTCAGCACCCGCAGCCGCCGCTGGCGCCAGGCGACGAACACCAGCTCCTCGACTCAATGCGCCTCGGCCGCGTCCAGCGGCCGAGCATTGCGGCACGCAGGTCGGCGAACTCGGCGGCTTCCTCGGCGTCGTGCAGGATCAGACTCCTGGAGCAGAGACCGTGGCGGAGGGCGTTCCGGGCGGACCGAGCCTTGCCCTCGGCGCTGACGGGGCCGGTGGAGAGGGCGCCATCGCGGCGGGCGATCTCGGCCTTGTTCAGGGTATTTGCTTCGCTGCAGCCGGCAAAATCGGGCATCGAAGGACCTCCGGGCGCGGTGAGCCAGCGGTCACTCTACCACACAATGCAAGGAATTTCATCCGCTGCGTCACGAGCCTGGCGAGCCGTGGCTTCACCGGGCGAGGTCATCATTGAGATCGCGCATACTTGACACCTCAACGCGATATCCCTTTGGCGCATGCTTTCTGTCATGACAACAATCTTGACGGAAAGCGTGCCCTACGACTAGGCTTCCGCATGCTGCTGGGGTTCGATCCTGTCAAGAGCGCCAGGAACGCGACGGAACGGGACCTGCCGTTCGAGCTAGCGGCCGAGCTCGAATGGGCACGCGCCGTCATCTACGAGGACGAGCGCTTCGACTACGGCGAGACGAGAATGATCGCCCTGGCGCCGTTGCGGGGCCGCCTTCACGTCGTCTGCTACTGCGAGCGGGGCGAGGTGCGGTGGATCATCAGCTTCCGGAAGGCCAATCGGCGGGAGATACGTGCCCATGCGCGAGCGTTTGGTGGATGACGATGGCGAGGTCAGGGAACTGACCGAGGCCGAGATCGGACGTTTCAGGCCGATCCAGGAGATCGACCCCGGCATGCTGGAAGCCGTGGCCGAGTTCCGCCGGCGCGGCCGGCCGCCGGTGGACAGCCCGAAGGTGCGGATCGGCTTCCGCCTGGCCCCGGACGTCGTGCGCGGCATCCGCGCTACCGGCCGCGGCTACAATGCCAGGGTGGAAACGGTGCTGCGGGAGGCGTTGGCGGAGGGGAAGCTGTAGAGACGGGTGTTCGGCGCGGAGGCGTCCAGGCCGTCATGCGGCGTCGGACCAGCCGACGATCAGGGCCAGGCGCTTCAGCGCGCGCAAGGCCCGCTCGACCTCATCCACATGCCTGCGATGGCGCAGGTCGACCAGGCGCCGTACGCCCTTGGGGTCGCAGCCCAGCCTTCGTTCCTGCTCGCCCTGCGACACCCCGGTCTGAGCCAGCGCCGTCCGGAGCGCCAGCTTGTCTGCCGCCAACAGACTTACTTGGACAACCGGGCGTCTGGCGGCGAGCGCGGCGGCTGGTTCTCGTCAGCGTAGAACGACGGCGCCGAGGCCAGTGCCGTGGCAGCCTCTTGCAGCTCCTCGTCGCGGTCGCGACCATGGGTGATCGCCTCCGGAACGTCGCCGAAGGTCCCGGTGAAGCCACCCTCGGGCTGCTCCTCCAGGTCGACAGGGGAGGCTGCCGGCAAGCCCGCGAGGTGGGCAGGACTGACGCATGAAGTGGAGCAATTTGTAGTCGACGTGTATGCCGGTATCCGAAACTCATGTTTCACAGGGTAGGACCCCGTCATGCCAAGCAAGCCAGAAGAACGCATCGATCGCCGTGACTTCATGGTCGCATCGATCGGAACGATCGGCGCATCGGCTGCTCTCGTGGCCAACGCTGGTTCTGCTGCGAACGCCCAGGATTCCGCGGCTTCCCCCGTCAGCCCGGCACCGGGCGGACCATCGGCAACAGTCTATACCGGCGATATCATCCAAGGAAAAAAGGTCGTCAGCGCGCTCGACGTCGACGACCTGGAGCCGGGGCAGAAGCACTATTTGTACCTTCAGGGCGTTCAGATGCCCACCGGACAGTACTGGCATGTGTCCGTGACGGTCGCCAAGGGGGCCAAGCCGGGCAAGCGCGTCGTCCTGGTCAGCGGCGTGCATGGCGACGAGATGAGCTCCGTGCATACGGTCCAGACCGTGATGAGCCAGCTCGATCCGGCGGCGATGTCGGGCACGGTGATGGCGGTCACGGACGTCTCTCGCCCGGCCATGGAAGGCATGCAGCGCCGATGGCCCAATTCGGGCAGGGGCGCCGATCTGATCGACATGAATCGGGAGTGGCCCGGGAACGAGAACGGCGCCACCGCGCCCAGCCGCCACGCCGGGCTCCTGTTCAACCGGCTGCTGCGGCCGAACGCCGACGCCGCGATCGACTTCCACACCGGGACGACCGGATTCGACGTCACGGCGTTCAATATCGCGGCCATGGATGTGCCCGAGATCAGGGCGATGGCGGAACTTTACCCCGTCGGCCAGATCTTCGACAATCATGTGTATCCCGGCGTGCTGCACAATGCGCTGATCGACGCGGGCATCCCGGCCTTCACGCCGGAGATCGGCGCGGCGCGGGTCTTGAACCTCGAGATGATCTCGCTGTTCGTGGAAGGGACCATCAACGTCCTCAAGCATTACGGCATCCTGGCCGGGCCCATGGGACGCACGGGCAAGGACGTGGAGGTCTTCATCGGCAACAGCGCGCTGCCGATACTTGCCACCCACGGCGGGCTCGTCGAGCATCTGGTCAAGCTCAATGACAAGGTCGAAGCTGGACAGAAGGTGGCGATCCAGCGCAACAGTTTCGGTGAAGTGGTCGCGGAATATACGAGCAGCGTGGCCGGAGCGGTATCGGGCCAGCGTAGCGACGCGACGGCCGAGCCCGGCAACCCGCTGGCATTCATCCTTTTCCACCAGGCGGTGCCGGACGGCGGTGAGATTTATCCCGAATAACTTACGCTGGCCATCAGTAGACGGTGACGATATTGCCCGGGATCCAGGCCCTGAACTCGTCCTCGACCACGGCTCCCGTCTCACGATGCTCGCCCTCGTGCAACTGCGCGCGACCCAGCTCGCCGCTGCTGCGCCCGCATAGTTCAGAACCGACCGCCGACGACGGCTGCTGCGAAGTATTGATCCTGCTCGCCTTCCGCCCTGAGGATGGGGCTGTCGGCCGCGTCATTCAGCAATCGGCGGTCGCGGCCGATCAGCCACCATCGGCCTCCTCCGAGGTAGCAGCCGTCTCTTGGTCGGCCGAACTCAGCCGGTTCTCGAATGGCCCAGCACTCGGCCCGTCGCCATTTGACGAATCGTGCGTGCTAGTTGCTCGTCACCTTCTGATGAACCGCGTGCGCCTTCATGGCGGCAGCCTCGGATTGGGTTCGCGCGGTGGCGGCATCGCTCCTGGCCGCTGCGGACTGAGCTTGAGCCTGGGTCGCCTTGGCGTCGACCGCCTGGATTTGCGCGCGCAGGCTGTCGACCTGCGAGCTCAGCGCGTCGACGTCCGACTTGCTGGCGCAACTGCCGATGAGCAGCGGCAACAAGGCTGCGGCCGCGAGACCATGTGATCGCATGTTAGTCCTCCCCACTGTCTCCGGCATTCCAGGGCCGGAGACCCAGAACTCTAGAGCTGAACGGGGTATAGGTGGCGCAAGATACAGTAGGCTACAGTGCGGGTGCCGGTCGATTGCGAGCGCTCAAGATCCGCCAGGTGGCCGTGTTGCCGACGCGGCTGCTTCCGTGGGCGCCGGCACGCCTGCCCTCACCAGGCCCTCGACCAGGCGCGTGCGATCCTCGGGCCGCAGGTTGCGCTTGCGCAGTTCCGCATCGATGTTCGCGGCGAACACGGGGTGAAGCTCCGTGAATTTGGCGGCCTCCCGGTGTGCCTCGGCCGTGAGGCCGCGTTCGGCGTAGATCACGGCCGCGATCGCGTGGTAGAGCGAGAATCTGGTCAGGTTCGCCTGCCGGATCTCGGCCTCCGCACGATCGCCATCGCGCTGCATGTACGCGATCAGCGCCAGCACGGCGTGGCAATAGCCGGAATAGGCCGGGTCGCGGGCGAGCGCCCGCTCCACGAGCTCGCGGCCGCGCTGCCACTGGCCGGCCATGGCGATGCGCAGGCCGAACTCACTCAGCAGCTCGGTGTCCTGCGGATTGGCGGCCAATGCCAGCTCGCCGACGCGTGCCGCCTCGTTGACCTCGCCGTGGAAGAACAACGCCATCATCAGGGCCTGCAACCCGCGAGCGTTGTCGGGGTCCAGGTCGACGGCCCGACGTGCCGCATCCAATGCGCGCTCAATCGGGCCGGGCATGCCGGGCCGCAAATTGAAAGCGAATCGATCCTCGTCCAACGCGAGCAGCGACAACATCGCCCACGCCGTCGCATAGCCCGGGTAGCGGGCCACCGCGCCCTCCAGGCACTTTCGAAGCAGAGCGTGCAACTCGGGGCTGGGCCCGGCCCGGTAGACGTAGAAGCGCAGCGTGCAGGCATAGGCCTCGAGGTCGTCCGGCGGCTGGTCGGCCGTGCGCTGCAGCTCCGACCGGAAGACGAGCCCGTAGGGCTGGGCCACGGTGGTAGCCACCTGCTGCGCGATGTCCTCCTGAATCGCGAACAGCTCCTTGGCACCCAGGTTTTCCTGATAGGTCTGCGCCCACAGGACGTTACCGGTGCCGGTGTTCGTGAGACGTGTGGTCACCCGAATATCGGACCCCGAAAGCCGTAGGCTGCCGGTGACCACGTAGCGCGCGGCCAACTCGCGTGCGGTCGCGCGCGGATCTGCCGCCGCCTGGGCGCCCGGCGCCGACCTGCCGCCCAGCACCGCCAGGTCGGTGAAGCGGGCAAGCTTGGTCAGGATCTCTTCCGTCACGCCTGCCGCATAGAGTGTCGCCTCGTTACCCTCGCCGAGGCTATCGAAGGGCATCACCAGCAGCGTGGGCTCGTCCGGAAACGCGACGTCGTCGATGGCCGCGGATTGCCGCGCCTGGTAGGTTTGCCCCACGCCGAGAACCGCCGCCAGCCCGATCAGAACCGCCAGAATCACTGGCGTCGAACGCCAGCGGGCCGGTGCGGCCGATCGGCGTATTGGCTCGGCCTCAGACGGCTGTGCTTTCGCTGCCGTCGGTTCCGGCGTGGGCGCGATGCGGCGGGAGAAGCTGGGTACGTAACGGCCCTTCGGAACCTCGATCAGGACCGGATCGTCCTGGCCCGCGACCAGATAGTAGCGTTCCAGCGCGCGACGCAGCCGCCCGGCTTCGGTCCGCACCACCGGGTCCGCCTGGGGGTCGAAGTTCCCATCGCGCTCGAAGACGGCGGTGGCGATGGTGTAGCCTTTCAGACGGTCGGCACGCCCGGCGAGAGTTTGCTCCACGAGGTAGCGCAGAAAGCAGCGCGCGCGCTCGGGGACGATGAACTCCGGGCTGACCAGGACATGCGCCAGCTGCGCACGCACCTCTTCCGGCGACGGTACAGACAGCGCCTCGCCGATGGCCTCGCCCATGGGCCGCCCGTTCCGTTCTTGCACGCCCGATCTTCCCCCGCGGCACCTGACCCCGCGTTACGTGCGCGAGTGCCGATGTCGCGTAGCCTACTGTAAGATACTCCCATGGGGAGGGCGCCAGCAAGCACACTCTGAAGCGAGGGCAGGGACCAACCAAGGGCTCGCCGCCCGCGCGATAGTCTGGCCGGCGCCGCGCGAGGGTTTTCGGAGAGAGGCCCGTCCGGCGGAGATTGCTGCCCGTGCTAACGCGAAGTTGGCGGCTGCCAAGGGAAGGGAAGCCAAGGGTGCGTGATGCGATATCACAATGACTTAGCCGCATCACTGATGTATTCATTACGTTCAAATTAGCTATTACAAATGATGTGAGATATTTCTAATGCCACATCCGCAATAGTCGAACCGAGCCTGCAGAACGCTAAGCACCTTGCGATCTGGAAGGCACTACCCCTCAGAGGAGGAATGCAATGAATATCAGGGAAACGTCTGTTGCTGCTTTGGTACTCCTGGCGGTCTCGGCTCTGTCGGCACCTTCGGCGGAAGCATCCGCATCCGACTTTACGGGTCAGATCATCGCGCTACGCTACAACACAGGCACCAGCCCGGCCAGGATCTCCATCGAAGTCGGCCCACATGGCGGCCCCTGCGTGCACGGCCCCCAGTGGTTCTCGTTCGAGCGCGCCGACAGCGGCCTGCAAAGGCTCTGGCACGAGGCGCTACTCGCGGCCTGGACAAACAAGCAACCCGTGTTCATTCAGGGCAACGGGAAGTGTGATAAGTTCAGCAATGAGGGTGTAGAGTACATCGAGGTCCGCCGCTGACGCGACCTCGGCCGGGCGGCGCGGGCATCGCGCGCGGCCATGTCCGCGCCTATGTGGCAAGCCAGGGAGCGAAGGCTGCACCGTTGCCCACAAGCAAGGCCGGCGATCCGGTAGACTAGGCCTGCAGCGGAACGGCAATGCAGGGAACGCGGAGGGCGATGGAGGCGATGGGTATGCCACGTGCGGGAGTAAGCCGTTCCGCGGAAACGACCTCGAGGCTCGGCCGCCGGCAGGCGATCGCAGTTGCAGGGGGCGGCCTGTTGGCGATCAGCTTGCGTAGCCGAGCGGCGACCGCGACGCCCGCAGATATTCGTTTGAATGTCATTCGCAAGGGCTCGCCGATCGGTACGCATGTGATCCGATTCGGCCAAGCCGGCGATACCTTGAAGGTCACCAGCCAGGTCGACCTCCGGGTCAAGGTCGCATTCATTACCGTGTATAGCTACCAGCAGACCGCCGCCGACGATTGGGAGAACGATGTTCTCGTGCGCACGCGCATTCAAACCAATGACGACGGGAAGGAGACCTTGGTTCAGGCCGAAGCCCGAGACGGCCGGCTCGCGGTCCAAGGTCCGGCTGGGAGCACTGCGACCCAGCTCGGGGCGATGACCGACATCAGCTTTTGGAATCAGGCGATCAGCAAGGGGCCGGCACTGGTCGACAGCCAGACCGCCGAGCTGATCAAAATCCAGGTCGAGGGCGGCGCCAAGGAACGGATCATGGTTCGCGGACAGGCCGTCGAAGCTCTGCGCTTCTCGATGAACGGGACCAAAGGCCGGTCCGGCAGCGTGTGGTACGATGACGCCGGCAGCCTGGTGAAGGCCGTCGTGACTACCCGCGGCGAGACCCTGGAATACGAACTCTAGGTCGTCGGACGAACATGCTAGCATCGTCCGAGAACAGATCCGCCGCAGATGCGCGCCTCGAGCATCCGCAATTTGGTGTCAGAGTAGCGAGTCGACGGGTAGCATCTTCGGCAGGCGATGCCGATCAGTCGACGGTTCTGGTGGAGCGCGAGCAGCAAGGTAAGACCGCGTGGCTGGCCGTGGAAAGCGAGGCCCAGGCGGCGTCGGATGAGTGGTCCCTCCCGTTGTGCAATGCTATCGTACCGCGACCTCGGGGGATTCTCCCAGCATAGCCGCCGCGTCCGCGAGCAATTGGGCTGCCAACTGCTGGTACTCCCTTGTGCGCTCACTATTGGGCGCCCTGACGCGCTCACGCTTGGCCAGGATCTCAACGACATCGCGATAGTCTTCGCATAGAGCGCGAAACTCGACGTCACAGCAGAAACGATGCCGAACGAGGTCGGCGCTCTCCGGCAGATGGCGAACCAACGCCTCGATCGAATCCATCACCGTGATCTCCCTTGCGCCGGCGTGACACACGCCGCGCGTGATCGCCACTCGCTTGCCTTCATGGCGGCGCACGCTAGCGCGAACTTAAACTGAGCAAGGTCCAATCCTCCCTGATTGGCAAGTGATCTCGTGCCTACTTGGCATGCTCTGCTTTGTAGACGATGAAGGAGGTGGCGTCGTACTCGATCCGGATTTTTTCGCCGACCTTGATATCGGCGGGCGCCAGCTTGACGGCCGGCTCAAAAGTGTAAGGCTGGCCTTTCACGATGACGACATTATTGGGAGCATCGACATATTCGACGCTGCCAACCACCTCCTCGGCCATGGCAACTCCAGAGCCGACTACAAGCGCTACGGCGAAATTCGCGACTTGGAGTCGGTCCATGGTGATTCTCCGAAAACGGTTGCTCACAGCCATCCTCGACGTCGGTGAGCTTCTGTTCCTTTAGCGCCCGGCCAAGCCTGACTGACCGACGATACTGTAGGCTACAGTGCGAGCGTGGGCCGGTTGAAGGCGGTGCACCGCCAAGCGTCCGCCTTACCGCGGCGGACGCTGCCGTGGACCCCGGCACACCTGCACTCAGCAGGCCCCGGAACAGGCGCGCGTGTAGCCTACTGTAAGATACTCCCATGGGGAGAGCCTCAGCAAGCACACTCTGTCGCTGGGGTAGGTTCTCATTGAACGGCCGGCCGCCTGGACGAAAGTCTGCTCGGCGCTGCGCAATAGGATCCCACCCCAGCCCGCAATACGGGCGCAACTAGCGATGTTAAGTAAGCTAGATTGTGAGCTTGCCCGTAGCAAATTTCACGATGTTTGGTCCGTTCGAACTAGGGTAGCCTCCGCAAGAGGCTACCTTTTTTCTCAGCCTGCATGTGACGTCATCCGCTTGGCGCGTCGGCCGATCGATCCGGACGGTGCGAGGGAAGTATCGAGATGAAAACCTTGGCTGAATTCACCAGGACCACCCTGGTCGGCGGTCTGCTCATTATCTTACCGATCTATATTGCTGTCCTGCTCCTGGCCAAGACCGTGAAGGGATTGCTGGGTCTGCTGCAACCCGTAGCGGAACGGGTCCCCGCATCCGTCGAGTTCCGCCAGATCGTGGCGATCGTGCTGTTGGTCGGTGTTTGCTTCGTTGTTGGGCTGATCGTCCGCACCGGACCTGGTCTCCGCGCGAAGAACGCCTGTGAGCGGGCGGTGTTCGAGAGGCTGCCCGGCTACACCTTCCTGCGCGGATTTGCCAAGCGTCTCGCCGGGAAGAGCGAGGAGCAAACCCTGCAACCCGCGTTGGTGGAAATCGAGGATGCGCTGGTTCCGGCATTGATCGTCGAGGAGCTCGAAGACGGCTCCTACACGGTCCTCGTCCCCTCGGCGCCGACTCCCATGGCCGGCAGCGTCTACATCCTGCCGCGCGGCCGGGTGCATCCGGTCGACATCCCGTTCACGCAGGCCATCGGCGTGTTCTCGAAATGGGGCACCGGGGCCGGTGAGTTCGTGCGCGCGATGCGGGATCAGGCTCCCATCCAGCAGAGCGCGAACGCAGCGCCGCAACTCGGCAGCTGAACACGATTTCGATCTACCGCGAGTCCGAGGCCGAAATTAGAACCGCGGCAGCTCCGGGAACCGGTGCTCCCCCCTGTGCACATGCACCCGGCCCAGCTCGGCGCAGCGGTGCAGCACCGGGAACACCTTGCCCGGGTTGAGGATCTGGGCCGGGTCGAAGGCGCATTTGACCCGCTGCTGCTGCTTCAAATCGTCCTCGTTGAACATGGTCTCCATCAGGTCGCGCTTCTCGACGCCGACGCCGTGCTCGCCGGTGAGCACGCCTCCAACCTCGACGCAAAGACGGAGAATATCGGCGCCGAATTCCTCGGCGGCGTCGAGCTCGCCCGGGATGTTGGCGTCGTAGAGGATCAGCGGGTGCAGGTTGCCGTCGCCGGCGTGGAACACGTTGGCGACGCGCAGGCCGTGGCGGGCGGACATTTCCTGCATCCGCTCCAGCACGTAGCCGAGCTTGGCGCGCGGGATGGTGCCGTCCATGCACAGGTAGTCGGGCGACAGACGGCCGGCGGCGGGGAAGGCGTTCTTGCGGCCGGCCCAGAACAGCAGGCGCTCGGCTTCGCTCTCGGACGCCTTGCTGTAGGTGCAGCCGTGCTGGCGGGCGATGGCGGCGACGATGCCGATCAGGTGGTCGACCTCGGCGGCGGGGCCGTCCAGCTCGCAGATCAGGAGCGCTTCGACGTCGCGCGGGTAGCCGGCGTGGCAGAAATCCTCCGCCGCGTTGATCGCCGGCCGGTCCATCATCTCAAGCCCGGCCGGGATGATGCCTGCGGCGATGATCGAGGCGACGCAGGAGCCGCCCTGCTCGACCGAGGGGAAGCCGATCAGCACGGCGCGCGCGGTCTCGGCCTTCTGCAGGATGCGCACGGTGACCTCGGTGACGATGCCCAGCAGCCCCTCGGAGCCGGTCATCAGGCCCAACAGGTCATAGCCGTCCGAATCCAGATGCTTGCCGCCGAGACGGACGATCTCGCCGCTGGGCAGGACCAGCTCGACCCCGAGCACGTTGTTGGTGGTGAGGCCGTATTTCAGGCAGTGCACGCCGCCCGAGTTCTCGGCGATGTTGCCGCCGATGGTGCAGGCGATCTGCGAGGACGGGTCGGGGGCGTAGTAGAAGCCCCGGTGCTCGACCGCCTTGGTGATGCCGAGGTTGGTCACGCCCGACTGGGCGGTGACGGTGCGGTTCTCGAAGTCGATGTCGAGAATCCGATTGAACTTGCCGAGGCCCAGGATGATTCCGTCGGTGACGGGCAGGGCGCCGCCGGACAGACCGGTACCGGCGCCGCGCGGCACGACATTGACCTTCTCCGCATCGCAATAGCGCAGGATGGCCGCTACCTGTTCGGTCGTGGCCGGCAGAACCACGGCCATCGGCAAGGCGCGATAGGCGGTGAGCCCGTCGCACTCATAGGCGCGCAGCTCATCCTCGGTGGCGATCACGCCCTCGCCGGGAACGATTGCACGCAGGGCGGCAATGATCCGGTCGCGCTTGGCGAGGATTTCGGCGTCGGGCGCGGGCATCTGCATGGCGTGGCTCCATCTCGGCCATCCGAGGATGGGTCGCCTGGGAGGGCCGGTCAATGACCTGCGCGCGCACCCGCTCAGAGCAGCGTCGGGTCGATGCGGATCGGCTGGCGGCCGGTGAGGTCGCGGACGAGGTTGGCCATGTGCTCGGTGCCGCCGGGGCCGTCGCCGGCATTGCCGTCCCACAAGGTGATGAACGAGACCTTGGTCAGGCCGTGGGCGAGGGCCGTGTAGAGCATCCAGCGATTGCAACGGTCGTATTTGTCGACGCCCTTGGGCGGCGGCCCCAGCTGTTCGTCCATCACCAGCACCGCCTGCGCCTTGGCGGCGACGTCGGCGAAGGCGCGCTCCCAGCGATGGTCGGGGTCGGCGAAGGTGACCGAATCGCGCAGGAAGGCGGCCTGCGGTTGCGCCAGGCGCAGCTCGATCCGCATGCCGCGGGCGAGGCAGGCCCGGGCGAACAGCAGATCGCCGCCGCAGGCGCCGCCGCAGATGCCGAGATCGCCGACACCAGTCTCCAGGCCGTCGAGGGCAGCCTGGATGTTGGCCGCCACGGCGTCCGACTTGGCGGCGGGAAACCGGGCTGGCTTGGCCATGCCCGGCCCTCGCACCTTCGGATCGTCGATCATGTGCCCGCTGAACAGGACGACCTTGGCGGGCTCGGCTGAGGCGGCGGCACGGCCATTGCCGCCCGAAATGCGGGCGAGCTGCTGCTCGGTCTGCTCCACAACCGCCATGGCCTTGGCCACCAGTTCCGCGCGGAACTGCAGGTCGCGCAGCAGCGCCAGGGTCTGCTTGGACGAGTCCAGCGCGAAGCGGTCGCGCTGGTCGTAGGCCAGGGCCGCAGCCTCGCCGTAGCCGTCCACGGCGGCATCTTCCTCGTCTTGCAACAGGGCCAGCTCGGCGCGGGTGATCAGTGCCCAGTAGTTCTGCTCGCGGGCCAGGGCGCAACCGACGGCCCAGCGCACTCCGCCGGCGATGCCGTCGAGATCGAGCTTGGACTTTCGGCCGGCCACGTGCTCCCAGAGGCGGCCGAGGGTCAGCGCGTTGATGCCCGGATAATAGTCGGCGGGGGCGGCGGTGAAGGCCGCGGCATAGGCTTCGGCGGCGGGGCGCAGGGTCGTGGCGGTATCGCGCGCGGCCGCCAGCGGGTCCGTAGCCGCGCTGCGGATGGGCATCGAAGCTGCGCGTCCAGTCGTCCTTCCAGGTGCGCGCGAGCAGGCCCAGCGTCTCGCCGTCGCCCTTGGCGCGGCTGCCGAGCTCGTCCGCCAGCCGGTTCAGCTTCTCGCGCGCCTCGTCGAGGCGGCCGAGTGCGGCCGAGGGCGATCGCCTCGAGCTGCCGGCATTTGACGTCGTCCGGGGTCAGCTCGGCGGCGCGTTGCAAGACGCCGAGCGCGAACAGAGGCCGGTTCAGCTTGATCAGCGCGTCGGCGGCGGTGCGCAGGGCCTCGAATTCGAGCACACGATTGGGGGTATCGTCGGCCAGCACCATGATGTCGGCGGGCCGCTGCTGGCGGACCGCGATCCGGACCCGCTCCTGCCACTGCTCCAGGCCTTGCCAGAATTCATTGACGGCGCCGAGCTTGAGGCTCCGCCAATCCGGCTCCTTGAGGTTGGGCAGCTGCGCGTAGACCGGACTGGCGCGCCGCCCGCGCCAGTCCTCCATCGTGGCCTGGAGCATGGCGGTCAGCGCGGCACGCTCGGCCTGCAGCGCCTGTGGGTCCGGGCGCGCCGTCGGTAAGGGTGTAGTGCTGCATGCGCTGGCCGCCGACATCGAACGGCAGACGGTCGCGCTGGGCAAAGAGCATCACCGAGCCGCTGGCGCGCAGGGCGTCGCGCACTCCGAGCTCGTACCAGACATTGGGATTGTCGATCGTCAGGTCGGCTACGACCAGCTCGGCCAGCAGCAATTCCTGGAACATGTCGGCATGGATCGAGCCGGCCCGCCGCTCGGCGTCGGCCCGGTGCGCGATCAGGTCGGCCGCCTCCACCGCCGGCCGGATCAGTTCGGCATAGACGCGGTCGAAGTCGATCTCGGATCCATCGGCCGCCTTCTTCTTGCCGAAGGGCATGACGATGAAGGCCCGCTGCTTGTTCTTGGCACTCATCGCCCAGCGCCATCCATTTCATCGGCCTTGCTAACGACCAACGCCGGTCCGCCCCTGGGCCGTGCCTCGCGCAGCTCCTTGAGCCGCGCATCCAGGCTGGCCAATGCGGCCTCGACCTGCTTGGTGCCGTCGAGCCACTGCTTGTGCTCGGACTCCAGCTCGGCCGTGACCTGGTCGACGAACGCGGTCAGCGCCTCGGGGCGCCCGGCGGCGATCTCGCCCGCCACCTCGTCGAGCCGGGTGGAGAGCTGGTCCAGTGCCACCGCCTTTTCCTCGTAACGGTCGGCGTTGGCCCGATCGCGGCGCAGGCCCTCGCGGTTGAGGGCGAAGGCCATGAACGCCGTGCCCACGACACCCGCGAGGGCCAGCCAGCTCATCGTGTCCTGGAACGCGGCAATCGTGGCGGCACTGCCGCCGAGGAAGGTGAGCGCGGTGGCGAGACCGCCCCAGCGGTTGGTGACGTCGGACGAGACGCGGTGACGCCGGGCGCGCGCCACCAGCCAGTCGCGCTGCTCGAGGAAGAGGTGGCGGCAGAACAGCGCCAGGCCCGCAGCCGCGGCGACCGGACCCGCGGCCGCGGCGCGATGCGC
Organism: uncultured Alphaproteobacteria bacterium; assembly: GCA_963798145.1. Classification (GTDB taxonomy): domain Bacteria; phylum Pseudomonadota; class Alphaproteobacteria; order Geminicoccales; family Geminicoccaceae; genus Benzoatithermus. The sequence goes on along the minus strand of CAWCSG010000008.1, from coordinate 546,325 downwards.
GATCGCACGAAACGTGTCGATGCGCGCGACTTCGGCGCGGCCGCGCATGTTGAGCCAACGGAGCAGCCGGTTGCCCTCGCGCGCCCGATAGCCATAGAGCGCCGCCAAGGCACCGAGCAGGAGCGCGGTAAGCCCGATTGCCAGAAGCAGGTGCGAAGTCCACGTCTCGCCCAGCACCGACTGGATGGCAGGCACTGCGAGCACGCTGCTGCTCAACACGGCGGCAGCCAGGAGGCACAGGTTGGCGGCTGTGGTCTCCCAGAACAGCAGGCTCTGCTGGCGCACGGCCTCGTCATCGCAGCGAGCATAGGTGCTCAAGTGCGCGCTGACCTCGGAGGCGCCGAGGATCGTTCCGATCTCGGGGGCGATCTCCCGCAGCCGCTCGGCGGCTGCTCCGAGTTGCGCGATCCCAGCCTCGCCCACGGCGAGTGCTTCTTTCGCGCGGGCATAGGCCGTCGCGCTATCGACTTGAAGATCCGGCATGGCGATGCCCCCCGCACCTGTCAGAATCAGGTTGCCACATCTGCCCGTCGCACGCTGTGATAGAACGCACAGGCGCGCAGACGTAAACAAGCCCTATGGCAGACGTGTTCATCAGCTACGCGCGCGAGGACCGGCCGTTCGCGGCGCGGCTCGCTCATCGGCTCGAGGCTGGCGGGCGGAGCGTGTGGTGGGACCGGGAGATCCTGCCGGGCAAGGATTTCGCCGAGCTGATCGCGGCCGAGCTGGATCGGGCCAAGGCCGTGGTGGTCCTCTGGTCGCCGGCCTCGAGCAAGTCGGGCTGGGTGCGCGACGAGGCGCACGAGGGCATGGAGCGCGGCGTTCTCGTGCCGGTGCTGGTCGGTGCCCCCGAGCCGCCGATCGGCTACCGCTCACTGCATGCGGTCGACCTCACGGGCTGGGAAGGCGGGGAGCATCCCGGGCTGACCGACCTGGAGCTGGCGATCGACGCGCTGCGTACCGGCGTGCCGGTGCCCGACCGTTCCGAGCCCGCGCCGAGCCCGCCCCGGCCCAGGCGGACCTGGCTGCGCTGGGCGGCAGGGGCGATCCTGGCGCTGGGCACGCTCGCCGGTGTGCTGCTGGCGCTGCCCTCGCTGATCGAGTGGCGCGCCAATCCCGACCGGCCGCAGGTGCCGCCGGTCGGCGGTGGCGGGTTGGCGCAACCGTTTCGCGACTGCCCGGATTGTCCGGAAATGATCCCGGTCCCAGCGGGGCAATTCACCATGGGGGCGTCGTGGTTCGACCGCGACTCCCAGTCGGACGAGCGGCCGCAGGTCAAGGTCGCGGTGACGCAGCCGTTCGCGATCGGAAGGACCGAGGTCACCTTCGCGCAGTGGCAGGCCTGCAGCGCGGGCGGCGGCTGTGGCGACCGGGTTCCGGACGATGCGGGCTGGGGCAGGGCGAACCGCCCGGTCATCGACGTCGACTGGAACGAGGCGCAGGCCTATGTCGGCTGGCTGCGGCAAAGGACCGGCAAGCCCTACCGGCTGCCGAGCGAGGCCGAGTGGGAGTATGCCTGCCGCGCCGGCACGGCGACCGCCTATCCGTTCGGCGACGCCATTGGGCCCGCGCTGGCGAACTATGGCCGCAATCGGGCGGGCACCGCCGAGGTGGCGAGCTATCCGCCCAATCCGTGGGGCCTCTACGACCTGAACGGCAATGTCTGGGAGTGGGTCGTCGATGTCTGGAACGACGGCCATTCCGGCCGCCCCGCCGACGCGGCCGCCCGCCTCGCCGGCCCCGACCCGCAGGAGCACGTGATCAAGGGCGGCTCCTGGGACGATCGCGACCGCCGCGCCCGCTGCGCCAGCCGCAACGGCATGGACGACACGCACCGCGAGGACGAGATCGGCTTCCGGGTGGCGCTGCCGCAATAGTGTCTTCAGGCCCGCCGTTCTGGCGCGGGGCCGCGGCTCAGAGGTCGAACTTGATGCCCTGGGCCAGTGGCAGCTTGCGCGAGTAGTTCACGGTGCTGGTCTGGCGCCGCATGTAGCCCTTCCAGGCGTCGGAGCCCGACTCGCGGCCGCCGCCGGTCTCCTTCTCGCCACCGAAGGCGCCACCGATCTCCGCACCCGACGGGCCGATATTGACGTTGGCAATGCCGCAGTCCGAGCCTGCGGCCGAGACGAACAGCTCGGTCTCGCGGACGTCGGTCGAGAAGATGCACGACGACAGGCCCTGCGGTACGTCGTTCTGCAAGGCGATCGCCTCGTCCAGCTCGCGGTAGCGCAGGACATAGAGGATCGGCGCGAAGGTCTCGTGGCGCACGATGGCGGTCTGCCCTGGCATCTCGACGATGGCCGGATGGACGTAATGGCCGCCGTCGCCGGGTGCCCGGCCGCCGCCGGAAACGGTGCCCCCCTCGCTCCTCGCCTGCTCCAGCGCCCGCTCCATGGCGGTGAAGGAAGCCTCGTCGATCAGCGGGCCGACCAGGACACCGTCCCGCAGCGGGTCACCGATCGGCAGCGACCGGTAAGCTGCCTGCAGCTTCGGCAGCAGCGTGTCGTAGATGTCGGCGTGGACGATCAGGCGGCGCAGGCTGGTGCAACGCTGGCCGCAGGTACCCACGGCCGAGAACACGATCGCGCGCAGGGCCATGTCCAGGTCGGCCGAGGGCGCCACGATCATGGCATTGTTGCCGCCGAGCTCCAGGATGCAGCGGCCGAACCGCGCTGCGACCGCCGGCCCGATCGCCCGACCCATGCGGGTCGAGCCGGTCGCGGACACGATCGCCACGTCCGGGTGCCCGACCAGCGCCTCGCCCGCCGCGCGCTCACCGACGACGACCTGCAGCAGGCCGTCCGGCGCATCGCCGAACCGGTCGAGGGCGCGCTGGAAGGTCCGGGCGGTGGCGAGCGCGCAGAGCGGCGTCTTTTCCGATGGCTTCCAGATCACCGGATCGCCGCAGACCAGGGCCAGGGCCGCGTTCCAGGCCCAGGGTGCGACGGGAAAATTGAAGGCGGTGACCACGCCGCATACCCCCATCGGGTGCCAGGTCTCGCGCATGGCGTGGCCCGGGCGCTCCGAGGCGATGGTCAGGCCGTAGACCTGGCGCGACAGGCCGACCGCGAAGTCGCAGATGTCGATCATCTCCTGCACCTCGCCCCAGCCCTCCTGCAGGATCTTGCCGGATTCGAGGGTGACCAGACGGCCGAGCGCGTCCTTCGCCTGCCGCAGCTCCTCGCCGAGCAGGCGAACGAGCTCACCGCGGCGTGGCGCCGGGACGTCGCGCCAGTGTGCGAACGCCGCCTTGCTGGTGGCGACCATGGCGCCGATGTCGGCAGCGTCGTGGACCTTGAGCCGTGCCAGCTCGGTCCCGTCGACCGGGGTCCGCACCACGAGCGTGCCGCCGGCGAGCTCCGAACGGGACAGACCGTTCGCGGCCAGGATATCGGCGTGGCTCATCGGATGCCCTCTCATTGCGGCGCGGTGCCGGCAGCGGAACGCAAAAAGGCCGGGGCCGCGCCGGCCCCGGCCTGGACGTCGGGCGTGGCTGCCCGGTTAGCCCTGACGCGCCTTGAAGCGCGGGTTGGTCTTGTTGATGACGTAGACCCGGCCTTTGCGCCGCACCAGCCGGCAATCCTTGTGCCGGGCCTTGGCGGTCTTAAGCGAGTTTCTAACTTTCATGATCGTCTCCTCGCCGCGAGCTACTTCTTGCGGCGGAAATTCTGGAAGCGGCGGTTGAACTTCTCGACCTGACCACGCTCGAGCACCTGCAACGTCCCGCCCGTCCAGGCTGGGTGCGACAGTGGGTCGACGTCCAAGGTCAACACGTCGCCCTCCTTGCCATAGGTGGAGCGCGTCTTGAAGCTCGAACCGTCGGTCATCACCACGGTGATCTCATGGTAGTCGGGGTGAATGTCGGGTTTCACGGCTCTTTACCTCGTTGAAGGGCGGCCGGTATATAGCCGCAGGCTGCGTTCGAACTCAAGGGGCGCGGCAGGGGACAGGTCGTCCCCAGTTGTCTCGGTGCCAAAGGAACATGGATGGAGCAGGGCGCACGCTCGCTCGGCAAGCTCGGGGACAAGCGCTCGTCGAGCCGCAACCTCGGCCAACTGCGCCGCCTCGCCGCCTATCTGCGCCCCTATCGCGGCCATGTGCTGGGCGCCATCGCAGCACTGGTGCTGGCGTCGGCCGCGGTGCTGTCGCTGGGCATGGGGGTGCGCTACCTGATCGACGGCGGCTTCAGCCAGGGCCATCCCGAGGCGTTGAACCATGCCATCGAGGCCGTCGGCATCGTGATCGTCGTGCTCGCGGTCGCGACCTTCCTGCGCTCCTATCTGGTGACCTGGCTCGGCGAGCGGGTCGTGGCCGACCTGCGCCGCGACGTCTACCGCCACGTCCTGCACCTCTCGCCGGGCTTCTTCGAGGTCACGCGCACGGGCGAGGTGCTCTCGCGCCTGACCACCGATACCAGCGTCATCCAGACCGTGATCGGCGCCAGCGTCACCCAGGCGCTCCGCAATGTGCTGCTGACCGTGGGCGGCCTCGCGCTCCTGGCGATCACCAACCCGCGCCTCACCGGGCTGATCCTCGTCGTCGTGCCGCTGGTCGTGGTGCCGATCGTGGTGATCGGGCGCCGCGTGCGACAGCTGTCGCGCGCGGCGCAGGATCGCATGGCGGACGTCTCCGGTGCTGCCGAGGAGACGATCAACGCGATCCGGACCGTGCAGTCCTTCGCCCAGGAGGATCGTGAGAGCGCCCGGTTCGCCGTCGCCACCGAAGGCGCCTTCGCGGCCGCCGCCCGCTATGCCAAGGCGCGGGCGCTGCTGGGTGCCATCGTCATCACGCTGATCTTCGGCGCGATCACGTTCGTGCTCTGGCTGGGCGGCCACGATGTGCTGAGTGGTCGCATCACGGCGGGGCAGCTCTCCTCCTTCGTGTTCTATGCCACGGTCGTCGCCAGCGCGGTCGGTGGCCTGAGCGACGTGGTCGGCGATCTGCAGCGCGCCGCCGGCGCCACCGAGCGCCTGTTCGACCTGCTCGACTCGCCGGCCGAGATCGCGGCCCCGGCCGTGCCCACCCCGCTGCCCGCCCACAGCGCCGGTGCCGTGCGGTTCGAGCATGTCAGCTTCGCCTACCCGTCCCATCCCGAGCGGATCGTCCTGGGCGGTCTCGATCTCGATGTGCGGCCCGGCGAGACCGTGGCCCTGGTCGGGCCGTCCGGCGCCGGCAAGACCAGCGTGTTCCAGTTGCTGATGCGCTACTTCGACCCGACCCAGGGCCAGATCCGGTTCGACGGCGTGCCGATCACCGAGTTCGAGCCCTGCGCCTACCGCACCCGCATCGGCCTCGTGCCGCAGGAGCCGGTGATCTTCTCGGCCGATGCCTTCGCGAACATCCGCTACGGGCGTCCCGACGCGTCCGAGGCCGAGGTCCGCGCCGCCGCCGATGCCGCGGCGGCCACGGAATTCCTCGACCGCCTGCCCGACGGCTTCGCGACCTTCCTGGGTGAGAAGGGCGTGCGCCTGTCCGGCGGCCAGCGGCAGCGGATCGCGATCGCCCGTGCGATCCTCTGCGACCCGGCCATCCTGCTGCTGGACGAGGCGACCAGCGCGCTCGACGCGGAAAACGAGCGGCTGGTGCAGGTGGCGCTCGAGCGATTGATGCAGGGCCGCACCTCGCTGGTGATTGCCCATCGTCTGGCCACCGTCCTGAAGGCCGACCGGATCGTCGTGCTCGACGAGGGCCAGGTCGTCGACCAGGGCCGCCACGAGGATCTGCTCGGCCGCGGCGGCCTTTACGCCAAGCTGGCGGAGCTGCAATTCAACCTGAGCCGCGCCGCCTAGGCGCCCTGTCTGGGATCCGCCTCCGACCGTAGCCGAAGCGGGGAGCCAGACCGACGCGGAACGCGCGGCTGGTCAGCGCGTGGTCAGCTTGATCTCGATCCGGCGGTTGCGCAGGTTGGCGTCGGGGCCGCTGCCCGGGTCCAGCGGCTGGAACTGCGCGAAACCGCTGGCGGCCACCCGATCCGGCGGGATGCCCTGGCTGATCAGGAACTGGGCCACCGCGATCGCCCGGGCCGACGACAGCTCCCAATTGCTCGGGAACCGTGCCGTGCTGATCGGGATCTGGTCGGTGTGCCCGTCGACCTGCAGAACCCAGGGCAGCTCGGACGGGATCCGGCCGATGATCTCCTTCAGGGCGGTGGCGAGCTTGGCCAGCTCCTCGCGGCCGCCAGGCCCGATGTCCGCCGAGCCGCTCGCAAACAGCACCTCCGACTGGAACACGAAGCGGTCGCCGACGATCCGCACGTCCTCGCGGTTGCCCAGGGCCTTCTTCAGCTCGCCGAAGAATTCGGAGCGATACTGCGACAGCTCCTCCACCTTGTTCGCCAGCGCGAGGTTCAGGCGCTGACCGAGATCGGCAATGGTAGCACCCTGCGCGTCGATCGCCGTCTGCTTCAGGTCCAGCGCCTTGTCCAAGGCCGCAAGCTGCTGGCTCAGCGCGGTGATCTGCTGGGTCAGCATCTGCACCTGTCGTACCGCCTGATCCTTGGCCGTGGCGGCCCCGCCGAGCTTGCCTTCCAGGTCTTTCGAGCCGCGCAGCAGTTCCTCGATCCGCAGATCGCGCGCCGCGAGCTCGCGCTGCGCCAGGACCGTCTTCTGGTCGGCGTCGGCGAGCTGTGCCTCCAGGGCGCTGGCCCGGTCGCGGGTGCTGCCGATCTCGGCCAGCAGGCGGCGGCGCTCCTCGTCGGTGCTGCCGAGGCTGGTGGAGAGCTCGGCGACCTTGCCTTCGAGCTCCGTGCGCACCTTTTGCAGCGCCTCGATATCGCGCCGGAGCTGGGTCAGCTGGCCCAGCTGCAGCTCGATCTGGCCCTTGTCGGCCGTGACGCTCTCGCGAGTGGCCGCGAGCTCGCGTTCCAGCTCGGCCACGCGGCCCTGCGACTGGCCGGCCCCGAGCCGCATCTCCTCCAGCGTGCGCTGCATGAGCGCCTGATCGCGCGTCATGACCGCCATCTGCTCGCCGAGCTGGGCGCGCGCGGCCTCGCTCTCGTTCAGGTCGGCCGAGAGCTCGTCGCGGTCGAGGAAGGCCTGCTGCAGATCGGCGTTGATCCGGCCCATGGTCCGGCGCAGCTCGGCCGCCTCGTCCTGTCCCAGGCCCAGCTGCGAGGTCAGATCCTGGATCTGGCTCTCCAGGCGCGTCACCGCCTCGGTGCGGCCCTGCAGGAGCTGGCCGAGGAAGAACTGGGCCAGCACGAACACGACCAGCAGGAAGATGATCGACAGGATCAACGTCGAGAGCGCGTCGACGAAGCCCGGCCAGATGTCGACCTGATGGCGGCTCTCCCGCCGCGAGCGCGCCACGGCCTAGTCCCCGACCACCTGCGGCTCGCCGGCGACGATCGCAATCGTGCGCGCCACCAGCTTGATCTCGTTGCGCAGCTCGCGGCTGAGCTCGACCCGGCCGCGCGCGACCTCCTCGGTCAATCGGCCGAGCTGGACATCGGTGTTGCGGATATGGTCGCGGCTCGCCTGATCCAGTCCACCGGCCTCGCCACGCTGTGCCAGATGCTGGAGCAGCGCCTGTTGGCTGCCGACCATCCGCTCGAGCATGTCCTGTTCGCGCCCGAGTCGGTCGCCGAGCGTCGCCAGATTCTGGTTCAGTTGGTTCAGGCTGCCCTGCAGCGCGCCGCGATCGTTCTCGCCACGACCGATCACCTGTTGCAGCCGGTCGAGATTGTCGGCTGTCTGCTGCAGCAGGGCGGAGAGGTACGCCGGCAGCGCCGGGCCTCCCGCGGTGTCGGGCAGCCCGCCGTCCGGCATGGCCAGCTTGGTGATCCCCGAGAGCCATTCCTCGAGCTCGTTGGAGAAATGCTGCTCGGCCTGGCTTGCCTGCAGATCGAGGAAGCCCAGCACCAGCGAGCCTGCGAGCCCGAACAGCGAGGCGCTGAACGCGGTGCCCATGCCCTGGAGCGGCTGCAGCAGGCCGGCCTTGAACTCGTTGAACACGGCGGTGAAGTCGCCCGAACCGATGGTGAGGCCCGAGACGACGCCGCCAATCGCGCCGATCGCCTGGATCAGGCCCCAGAACGTGCCGAGAAGGCCCAAGAAAATCAGCAGGTTACGTAAGTAGCCGGAAATGTCGCGGTTCTCGTCCAGGCGCGAGCCGATGCTGTCCAGCAAATGCCGCAGCGAGATCGCCGACAGCGCGGTCCGGCCGCGCCGCTGCCGCTCGCCGAGCACAGCGGCGATCGGGGCCAGCAGGCGCGGCGCGTCCTGCATCGAGAAGCCCGGCGCATTGGTGCGAAACGCGTCGATCCAGCGCGCCTCGGGTCTGAGCCGAGTGATCCGGCGCAGGTTGAAGAAAATCCCGAATGCGAGAATCGCCAGGATGACGCCATTGAGCCAGGGATTATGCTCGAACGCGGTCCAGATGACCTGATGCAGCGCTGCGATCACGATCCCGACAAAGACGAGAAACGCGATCGAGCGATAAATGAAGCGCGCTGGTATCATCGCCGGTTCCGTCGCGAGACCATCAAGAACATGGCGCGAGTTTACCGCGCGCCACGCTAGTTGCCACCGGCAAATGTAGGCGACGGGCGCTAAGCGCTTGATTGTGGCCGCGACGACGCTTTGCCGCGGCCCGTAAATCGATTCATGCCGTCATCGCAAATCAGGGTCGACCTCGTAGATCCGCGTGCTGCCACTGGCGTCGTAGTTGACGATGAGCAGCGGTTTTGCATTCGGGCTGAGACGGGCGGGGATGAACAGCAGCCCTTCGGGTCCGAGATCACTACGACCAGGTTTCGACACATTCGGATTCCGCGCGCAGTTTATTGCGGTATGGGTGTCCAGGGTGCCTCCATTGCTCGGGTCCTGGGAGAAGTCGCGGGTGCTGAAATAGCTCAACGGCACCCGCGTTGCCGGGTCCGTGAGGTCGGCCACGATCACGCCCCCCTGCTTGCGAAGCCCGGAGAAACCGTAGGTTCGGCCGGCGACCTCACCGACGGCGACACCCAGCGGCTGCGGGCCGCGGCGCGGGCTGCGATTGTCGGGGCTGTTCTCGTCGTCGGTGGTGTTGAAGAAATTGGTGCCTGCCGGATAGAGCGTCGGATCGGCCGTGATCCGCTCTAGGCGAGCGCCGCTCTCGTAGATGCGCTGGGCAGAGGTGTTCCAGACCGCGATCGAGCGGGCGCCGAAGCTGACCAGACGCCGGTATTCGCCTCGCGCGTTCGGGCGTGCGTCCTGGCGCAGCGTCGACACCTCCAGCCCGCCCAGGGCCGCATCGTCCTTCAAGGCGGCGCTATCGGGGAAGATCGAGGGATCGAGCGTGACCGCGGCATCGCCAACCTCGACGGCATCGTCACGCGTATCGCCTTCGTTGGCGGTGAAGAGATAGGTCCGGCCGTGCGCGCGGAAGGCGCCGATCCCGTCCGGCATGTAGGCGCCCCAGACCGGCCACGGCCGGATGTTCGGCGTGATGGGCGGGTCGGGAGCATCGTCCTTCTTGCTCGGATCGAGCCCATTGCCGGCCCGGTCGTGGTTCTTCAAACCGAACGGCAGGACTGCCGTGACCCTGGCGGCGCGGAGATCCACGACCGCCAGCGCGTTGTTCAGTTGCAGCGAGGCGAAAGCGGTTCGCGAGTCGGGCGAGACGGTGATGGAATGCGGCTCGAGGTCGAGCGCCGCCGGCTCAAGCTGGTCGGGGTCGGTTGGATCCGGTCCGATCCGGATGCCGCGCGCGACCAGCGTCTCTGACCTGAAGCCCGAAAAACCGGCGAACCTGACCTTCGCCCGCCGGATACCGTGCGCCAGGTCGATGATGGCGATGCCGCCTTTGGGGTCGACCCCGGTGGCGGCGTCCTTCTCACCTTGCACGGCCGCAACGATGAACCGACCGTCCGGGCTGAAGGCGACGCGCTCGGGCCCCGAGCCCACGCCGGAGAACGTGCGCAGCAGCTTGCCGTTGCGATCGAGCAGCAGGATCTGGCCGTCGGCGCTGACCGGATCGATCGCCTCGACGGCAAGCGCCACCAACCCGAACGCGGCCGCCACGCCGGGCGGCTCGAAATTGCCGCTGCCCGTCAGATCGGACACGAGGACCCGGTCCACCCTGGTCGGGTGCCTCGGGTTCGTGATGTCGAGGATGTCGAGCGCGTTGTCCGCCGAGTTGGTCACGAACAGCCGATGCGAGCGATGGTCGTAGGCCGCAATCTGGGAGATCCCGGCGCGACACACGCCAGGCGAGATCTCCTCGCGATAGCTGCCCAACGGGGTCAGGGTGACACCAGGGCCATTCGCGGCCACCTGCGTAAAGGACGCCGCCAGCGTCGAGGTGGTCACGAACAAGAGCCGGGTCAGGGCAGGCATCGCCTTGCATCTCCCTTCCATAGCCTGAGCGTCGGGTCACAATCCGCCCGCTGCAACCGAGAGCTTTAAATGAGCGCCGGCAGACGATTTCGAGGCGAATACTGAGCACATTCGTCGACGTTGTTCATCAGAGGCAAGCATCGTTGCATCGCTCGCGAGCACGCAATTTGATGGTCTTTGCGCAGCTACTTCACGATCATACTGATTAACCGATAGGTGCGGCGCGATGTCAAGTCAGCAATCATTGCCAATTCGTAAGAAGCTGCGGGCTGGCGTGCCGACTCGACGGCTTGCGCCGCCTGTGCGAAGGCTCGTCGGGCCGGCGCGCGCGTGGCGCGCTGCGCCGCACCGGAGCAAGCCGTTGAGCCTGGTCATCCGCGATGCCACCGGTGACGACGAGTTGGTCCTAACGGCTTTCCTGCGCGACCTGCAGGACGTCGAGGCCGCCATCTGCGCGAGCCGCCGGCCAGGCCACGATGTCGATCAATTGTGCTATGCCGAACTGCAGCGCGATGGCGCGCAGGTGCTCCTGGCCCTGGACGGGGGCCACCCGGTCGGCTTCATCGCGGGCAAGCTGGGCGTGCACGAGGACGAGCTGCAGTTCGCCGCATGGCGACCCCATGGCCACATCTCGGACCTCTATGTCGCCCCGGCACATCGCGGCACCGGCGTCACCCAGGCACTGCTGCAGGCGATGGTCGACCGGCTGCATGGGCTGGGCGCGCGCCGGATCCGGATCGCGGCCCTCAGCGCCAACCAGCCTGCCATCAGGGCCTACCTGCGTTTCGGCTTTCAGCCGTTCTCGCTGGCGATGGACCTGGAGCTCGCGCCGGCCGGCTCGTAGAGGACCGCCCCGCCGCAGCGCCGGCAGCGCATGCCGCGCCGGCGCCGGTGCTTGCCGACGGCGAAGCAGCCATTGGCGCAGCGGGCGATCACGCTGGGCTCGGCAAAGGTGAGCGTGTGGCAACGCCGGGCACTGCAGCCGATCGCCTGCGCCTGCGCCTGCCAGACCGCGTCATGGTGGTGGCGCGGGCCGACCAGGGCATGGGCGATCTCGTGCAGCAGGGTGTCCCGAAGCTCGGCGTCGTCGGCGGCGTGGGCGTAGCCGAGCGCGAGCGAGATCGTCCGGCGGCCGAAATGGCAGGCGCCGCCGCGTCGCTTCGCCTGATCGAACGCGAACCGCCAGCCGGCGAGCCCGTGCCGGCGCAGCAGCCGTTCGGCCAGCGCCGCCACGGCCTGCAGCCTGCCCGTGGCCGCAGCGGGGTCGGCGCGCCGCAGCAGGCCGACCGGCACCCGATACTGGCCGCCATCGTCGGTCACGACGCGGGCGGACCGGTCCGCCACGCGCACGATCTCACCCGACCACGTGGCGCCGCGATGCTGGAACGTGACCCCGTCGCCCGGGCGGAACGCGGTGTCGACGGTGGGCGGCGCCGTCTTGGCGCCGCCGGGCGACCGGCGTCCGCTCATTCGGGCGCGATCACGCCCTTCTTGAACAGAAAACAGCCATAGAAGCGCCGCTCGCCGGTCTGGATCACGGCGTAGGCCTGGCGCGCCCGCTCGTAGAAGGCGAACCGCTCGACGCGGCCCATGGGCCAGGACCGGCCCTCCGCCGCGTCGATCTCGGCCTGGACCTCCGCCTGCACGTCGGGGATCTCGTCCGGCCGGCCGACGATCTCCATGCGCGCGGCCGGCGCCTCGACGAAGCTGTCCAGCGGCAGCAGCGACAGCACGGCGCGCGCGGCCCGGGCGGCGGTGGCGTTGTCGATATGCAGCAGCTTGCCCAGCACGGTGGCGCGCGCCACCGAATCCGCCGGGAAGTTGCAGTCGCACAGCACCAGCTCGTCGCCATGGCCCATGGCCTGCAGCGCGTGCAGGATGTCCGCGTTCAAGAGCGGATCGATCGACTTCAGCAAGCTCGCCTCCCCTCGGTCGGCGGGCAGACTGCGGGGACGCGCGCGGCCTGTCAACGCCGACTCCGGCCGCCGGTTGGCGCCGGAGACTGCGGTGTGCGGGCGACCGTGGGTTCGTTTCGCCATTTCCGCGATCGGACCGCCGGGGGTTGGTTCGTGCAGGACCGCGTGCACGGCAGTGATGCGGCGGCCGGGTTCGAATGTGCACGCGGGGGAAATCGTCCGTGCCGAGCTGTCGGGCGGTCGGAGAGGTCGCGAGCATTGGCGAGACTGGCAGTGTTGCTAGGATCATTAACCTAGGATGAGGCCATGAACGAGACATGCTGTCAAGGGCGGGGTTGAGGGATCGGTAACGGTATTCGGGTTATCGTGGGGATGGTGGACCAGGTGCCGCGGCGAGCCGGGAGCCCGAGTGGAGCGAGGGCAGACGGCGAAGGCACGGATGGTATGGGCCGGTTGGTCAAAGGTGGCGAGGAGGCAAAGCTGGCGATAGCCGATCACATGGTAAGGTGGGGCGTGGCTCGGGCTTCGCAACCGTTGTGGATCCGCGTTTCACGCTGCGGCCTTGAGCGGCTGCTCGCGCCAGGGGGTGTTGTGCTTGGCGATGGCGTTGAGGGTGACCAGCAGCTTGCGCATGGTGGCGACCAGCGCGAGCTTCTTGGGTTTGCCCTTTTCGACCAGGGCGCGATAGGCGAGCGCGAAGCGGGAGGCGCGGCGGCTGAGGGCGAGGACGGCCATGTAGAGGGCGCCCCGGACCTCCTTGCGGCCGCCGTGGATGACCCTGCGGCCGCGCATCAGGCCGCTGTCCCTGGCGACCGGGGCCAAGCCGACCAGGCTCGCGATCTGGCGGCGGTCGAGCTGGCCCAGCTCGGGCAGCTCGGCCAGGAGCGTGGCGACGAGCACCGGCCCGGCGCCGGGCGTGCCCTTGAGCAGGGTGGCCTTGGCCTGCAGCTCCGGGTCGCCGGCGATCGTGTCCTGCATCAACCGGTCGAGCTCCACCTTGTCGCGGCGCAGCCGCTCCAGCGCCGCCTGGGCGCGCTCGATCAGGGCGGGCGAGCGCAGATGGGCCAGCTGCTGGCTGCGCGCGCCGAGCTCGGCCAGCAGCTGGCGGCGATAGCCCAGAAGCTCGGCCAACGCCTCGCGGGCACCGGCCCGGACCGGCGTCGGCGCGGGCTTGGCGAACGCCCCGTAGCGGGCGATCACCGCCGCATCGAGCCGATCGGTCTTGGCCAGCAGACCGGCGGCTTTGGCGAACTGGCGCACCCGCAGCGCGTTGACCACGGCCGCCTTGATGCCGCGCTCGGCCAGCAGCCGGTGCACGAGCCGCTCGTAGCCGCCGGAGGCCTCCATGACCACCAGGCTATCCGGCTCGAGCCACGCCGCCAGCTCGGCGACGCCCGCCGCATCGTTGCCGACGGCCAACCGACGCCCGCTGGCCGAACAGACATCCAGCCGCGCCTTACTGATGTCGACGCCCACCACCTGCTTCATCCCTCGTCCCTACCTTGTCTGCGGTCTTGATCCCCTCCGACCGTTCGGGATCAGAAGAATGCGGGGCGGGATCACGCTGAGCCACGGGCTCGTGCCCTGGGTTCGCGTCGACCCGAGCTGCGGACCGGCCTGGGCGTGGGGCGGGCGCCGGCATGGCGGGCCGCGCAGGGATGCGAGGCCGGGACGCTGCCGTTGGGTTCGGACGTGCACGCGGGTGAAATCGTTCGTGCGAAATGGCGTTCGTGGGCAGCTGCGAGCGGGCCAGGCTCGGGTTGGGCGGTGGGAGAGGGCGCTGGCATTGGCGGACCACACAGGGATGCAAGGCTGGGACGGTGCCGTTGGGTTCGGACGTGCACGCGGGTGAAATCGTTCGTGCAGAATGGCGTTCGTCGGCAGCTGCGAGCGGGTCGGGCTCGGGTTGGTTCGAGGAACGGACATTGGCATTGGCGGGCCGCTTGGTTTGATAGGATCATAAGCCTAGCAATGACGGCATGATCGGGTGGCGGTGTCAAGGGCGGCGTTGAGGGATCGGTAACGGTCTTCGGGTTATCGTGGGGATGGTGGAGGAGGTGCCGCGGCGAGCCGGGAGCCCGAGCGGAGCGAGGGCGGACGGCGAAGGCAGGGATGGTGTGGGTGGGGGCTGGGGCTTGACAGGGTGTGAGCAAGCCTCTGCACCGAGCCTGCTCGCGTTCGGCGCGGCAGTTGCCGTGCCGGCAAGAACGCGACATTGTCGACTGTATGGTAAGCTTGGATGAAAACCAACCGCTCCTCAACGACCCCGCTCGGGAGGCGGTCCCGTCGATACGCGGCTACTGGACCCAGATATGGCGAAGTGTCCTTTCTGGATGGACCTCGGTGACACGGAACGCCTCTATCTGGAAGGCGCAGAGGATTTCGACCGTATCAGCGGACATGCAGCGGAGACAGTTCAGGTAAAGAACGTTAGGGGCAATATTTCCTTTCGATCTGGAGATGTCGTTGAAGCAATTGACAATGCGTGGGTAAACCAACAGAGAAATCCGAAACGCCAAATTCGTTTCCGCTTCCTGACGACGGCCGGAGTGGAGTGGAGCAGGGTGCTCCATTCGGTAAGGGTATTGGCGGATTACGCCTATGGAGCACACCCGGCTGTCGAACGATGTTGTAGAGTGCCAGCGCAATGCGAGGGCAATTGCTGCATTCGTTGTCGCAGGGCAAGGTGTCCGCGGCAGTTCAGGCGTTTTTACGGACGGCCTCTGACGCGACGATCTGGGAAAAGCTCATTGCACCGATCGAGTGGGACACGGAGGCGGAGGAGCGCCGGAGGTCAAGAACGAGATCCGGGACCGGCTTGTCATTATAGGCCAACAGTTCGGAGTCACGCCGGATAGGGCCGAAGCCGTCTCAGCCCATCTGTACGACATCGCCTATACGATGGCCACGCGCCAGAAGGATCGATACCTGACCCGCGCGGATTTGTTGAGGATCTTTCACGAGCGGACCCATCAATCGGTCCCTGCGGCCACCTACAACGCTCTACTGGCCGCTATCCCGAGACAATTGGCGACGTTCGGATCTGGCGTATACGAAAATCTTCCCCTAGCCGTCGGCGGCAATGCCGCGGCCATCGGCCGCCCTCCGCCATTGCCGTCTCGGTACTATGCACGGGCGGCCTTTATGGCCGACATTGGAAAGCAGCTTTCCGAATATCCGGTGGTGGTTCTCCAGGGTGGTACAGGTGTCGGAAAGTCAACCGCCGCAGCCGGTCATGTCGCCGTCTCAACCAAAACCTGGGGATGGGTCGACCTGCGCGGGCTCCAAGCCGCCGATCTCATCGACGGACTGCGTCGAGTAGTCACAGAACTGAGCGTAGAGGGCGGTATCACAGACATCGTACTCGACGATATCGAGCCTCCGGCCGATCCCCGTCCGCTTGAGACACATCTCGCTCGGATCAGAACCATCGTCGCCGATCGGAACGGCCATCTTGTGATCACGTCGTCCGTTGCGCCCCCGCAGCGGCTGTCACTTGCGCTTGCACTGCCGTCCAGCGGGACAATGTCAGTCCCGGCTTTTGAGCGAGACGAGATCGAAGCATTCTTGATAGCTCGGGGCTGTCCTTCCCCGGAGCTTGCGGGCGGGTGGGCACCCTTCATAGAACTCCATACAAGCGGCCATGCGCAACTTGTGCATGCGCGTATAGCTACGCTGGAGGCGCAGGGGTTCCCTGCGCCAGAGATAGGCAGCCTAGTGGCGACGCCATCTGACGTCGTCGAAGCGAGGGCGGAAGCGCGTCGGCTGATTGCAATACTCGACGCCCCAACACGGGAGTTCGTCTATCGATTGAGCCTAACCATCGGGTCCTTACCACAAAAGCAATTGCTTGCGATTGCGGTCCAACCACCAGCCATCGTCGAACCAGGCTTCGCTCTCGATAGACTAGTCGGACCATGGTTGGAAGTCGTCGGCGGAGACTCTACCGGGTGTCACCACTCCTCCGGAACGTCGGCAAGGATGTACAGGGTGAGGAATGGACTCGAATAACCCATCGCAGCATCGTCCGCGCTCTCCTCGGGTTCCGAACACTGACACCAAATGACGTCTCGGCTATCTTATTTCATGGATTTGCGGGCCAAGATTGGCTCGCGCTAGCGCGCCTTTCGTACGGTATCCTTATGTCGGATAGCGAGGTGTGGGAGGCTCTGGCATCGGGCGCCGGTTGGTTCGTGTGGATCGGCACCGGAAACGCCGTCTCTCGCCCAGAGACGAACTCCTTTTCGCTTTTTCTCATCCGGCTATTACAGTTTCGCTTGGCTTTGGCCGCAAGAAATAATCAAGCTTTACAGTCAATCATCGAGTGTATGAATAGCGAGTTGCCGACCACCATTCCTGGAACGCAGCTACGGATGGCACGATATTTTTTTCTTGGCCAGTTACTCCTTCATCCGGAGGTCAATCTTCCTATAGCCCAGCTTGTCTCGATTAGCCTTGAGTACATGCTTTTATCTGACGAACTAGCAGAAGTGCTTTCAAAAGTTCATGATACGATGGTGGGCGGCGTCTTGAAAGGGCTGGATGGTACGTTCGAATTGGCGGCTGTTGCCGGCTTTCTGCTAACTCAAAACCTCACCGATCGGAATGCCTTAACGGAGCTTCTAGATGCCTGTCAGGCATTGCAGACATCTGAACTTCGTCGACTTCTATGGTTTGTTGGAGGACGGGTTTCCACGGCTGGGCTCGTCTTCGATCGCATCTGGCTGGCTGAAATGGGGGAGTCCGCCCCGGATTGGGTCGCGTGCAGAGATGTTTTCAGCAGGGCCTATGATCTTGGGCGAAGTCACGACCTCCTGGGTTTGGCGAAAGGGGCCGCCCGCGCGATCTCACGCATGACCGACGAGAATTTGAACAATTCGGCTAAAGCGCTTAAACTTGCTGAGGCGATGGCCGCGGACATTGGATGGTCGCCGAGTCAGGAAGATGGTCGGGCGACGATATTGCTGCGAGCGGGCGAGACTGAGAGCGCGCTTGCAATTTGGCGCCGAATTCTTCCGAGCTGGACACCTATGGATGAATTTGATCTGCAACAAACCCTATCACATCGCGAAGCAGCCGTCGCCGCCGCACGCTTGGACAAATGGAACGAATCAGCCGATTGGTTACGCGGTGCGCGAGAATTAGCCGATGACATCAACCAACCAACTTACTGCGCCGGTCTTTTGGTGGACGAAGGTTACGCGCGCTGGAAGGGAGGCGACGATCACTCCGCACTACGTTGTCTCGTGGAGGGCCTCATTGCAATTGACCAACTCGCCTCCGATGATGCGGATCCAGGTGCCTTCCTCTTGCGAAAACGTGCAGGACATGTGATCATGTGGATTGCGCATACAGCTTCTGGCACTACGCTGGGTGACTGACTTGCGCCGCCTGCTGCATGGTGCAGCAGTTTAGAGCCCATGAAAGAAGTAAATACTTCTTCGACGCCCAGCGATGCAATGTGGGTTCACATAATAGAATTTGAATTTGCCGCTGAACTTGGCGCTGATCAATTCAGCGCATACGAAGATCGGTTAAAGGCGTCTAGGTTTGGACTGATGCGCTTGACATTCAATCATTTGCGACTACGATATCGGTTAAGGCATTTGAATCTAACAGACTTTGTCGAAGTCGTTGAAGATTGGGTCGAGTCGTTTGAACTCTGCCGCATTTACTACATGCAAGGCGGCCTCAGCGCCGCTGATCCTATTCCTGCCGCAGTGACTACGGTGGAGAAACGGCAACTAAACGCAGATCTAATGTTAAAGGGAATGCTGAACGCTGTCATTGTCTCGGCTGCACGGGGTGTGGTCATGGAGCATTTGCTGGCCACGTGGGCCGCTAGTGGATCGTCTCTAACATAAGAGTCCAGTTTTGCGTCGACTTTCGTGGTAGGGTTTCTGCATGCGAGAACCCTGCTGCCTTTGGCTTTCGGCTACCGATCGTGCGCGCTTGGCGGCGCTCGTGACCGACCGCAACAGCCCGCAAAAGCATGTCTGGCGGGCGCAGATCGTGCTGCTCTCGGCCGACCGGGTGGGCACGGTCGAGATCATGCGTCGGACCGGCAAGGCCAAGGCCAGTGTCTGGCGCTGGCAGGCGTGCTACCTGGAAGCCGGTGTCGACGGGCTGTTACGCGACAAGAGCCGGCCCTCCCGGATTCCCCGGCTGGCGGCGGACCTGGTCGAGCGGGTGGTCGCCCGCACGCTGGCGCCGCCGCCGGGCGAGGCGACGCACTGGACGGTCCGCGCCATGGCGGGCGAGATCGGCATCTCGCCGGCCTCGGTGCAGCGGATCTGGGTGGCGCACGGGCTGCAGCCGCACCGGGTCAGGACCTTCAAGCTCTCCACGGACCCGCGCTTTGCCGAGAAGCTGCGCGACGTGGTCGGGCTCTACGTCGACCCGCCGGCCCACGCGATCGTGCTCTCGATCGACGAGAAGTCCCAGATCCAGGCGCTCGACCGCACCCAGCCCGGGCTGCCCATGAAGAAGGGGCGGGCCGGCACCATGACCCACGACTACAAGCGCAACGGGACGACGACCCTGTTCGCCGCGCTCAACCTGCTCGACGGGTCGGTCATCGGCCAGTGCATGCAGCGGCATCGGCACCAGGAATTCATCCGCTTCCTCAACCGCATCGAGCGCGACGTCCCGGCCGGCAAGCTGATCCATGTCGTGCTCGACAACTACGCCACCCACAAGCACCCCAAGGTCCACGCCTGGCTCGAGCGCCACGAACGCTGGACCTTCCACTTCACCCCGACCTCCGCCTCCTGGCTGAATGCCGTCGAAGGCTTCTTCGCCAAACTCACCCGGCGGCGCCTGCAGCGCGGCGTGTTCCACTCGCTCGTCGACCTCCAGGCCGCGATCAACCGCTACCTCGCCGAGCACAACCAGGCACCCAGGCCATTCATCTGGACCGCTCAGCCCGAAGCGATCCTGGCCAAGGTCAAACGTGGGCATCAAACGTTAGAGACGAACCACTAGTTCGAAGCGCGTCGGTCTGTCCGCGACGATCGATCCATGGCTACAATTTGTGGAGGCCCTCTTCGTTAAAAATACTATTGATCCAGAAAAGGCCGTGCGTGAACTATCATTACCTGGTCCTTGGCGAGCGGTAGCATCAATCAGGACCGCGATAGATGGCGCCGTTACCCCCCAAGAACTCTTGGCAATTCACGCATATTGGATAGACACACTCCCAAATGAGACGGCTGGACTGCTTCCTATGCCAGACATTGAGCGATTAATATCGTCTGGGTGGCTGCGCTTATGTAGCCGAAGCTTCCTGCTACGTGCACCGGCGGTGACGGTTCCGGTCCTGCAACAGGCATGCGCAAGCAGTGCAAATGGTTGGCGAAAAATAGCAGAGGTCTTAACTGCAGCCTGTGATGTTGTGCCGTCGAATGTACCTGCGGAAATTCGACAGCGGTTTCGCACGTTGAATAAAAGCGGACATCCCTAGCGTTAGTTGTAATTGCAAATTCGCGCTGACTCTCACCGCCCTTCTCCCTCGTACCCGACCAACGCCGCCACCCTGGCCACGATTTCCCGCAGCCCGGCCGTGTGCGCCAGCGCCTCCTCCCGCCCGTGCGTGATCCACACCTCGGGTGCGCCCACCTCGTCGATGGTCGCCAGCTTCCCGTCCCAGTCGGCATGGTCGGTTACCACCAACAAGAGGGCCCGTGCGGCCCCTCCCGCTTGCCTTCACCAGGGAGAGGGGATATGAGGTGCGGGGCGTGAGGCGTGGGTGCGGCTTGCGAACTCGCGGGGGAGGCCGGGAGGGGGCCGTGCGGCCCCTTCCGTCTTGTCTTCACCTGCTCATCGCCGTCAGCGCCTCCGACGGCGTCTGATCCAGCATGGCCTGCGAGGCGAGGCGGACGGCGGCGTTGGCTTCGCCGTAGCGGTCGTAGCCGCCGCGGCGTTCGAGGAGCTCGAAGAAGACGCCGTTGAGGCTGCGGGTGAAGAGGTGGAAGAGCTCGCCGGCGCCGATGCGGTCGTAGAGGATGGAGTGGGCGCGCAGGGTGTCGAGCTGGTCCGGGGGGAGGCCGAAGCGGGCTTCGAGGTCCTCGTAGTAGTTCTCGGGCACGGGCAGGCGGATGGCGGGCGGCAGGGCGGCGGCGGCGGCCACGAGGTCGCGTGCAGGCGAAGGCGATGTGCTGGGCGCCGGCGCCGGCGGTGCGTTCCATGAAGCGGCCGGCGGCGGAGGCTTGCGCCTGGGAGGCGTTGAGCGGCAGGCGCAGGGTGCGGGCGGGGTTGGTCAGCGCGCGGCTGACGATCAGGCCGCGCGGGTCGTTGAGGTCGGTGCGGGCGTCGGGCTCGAGGCCCAGGATGGCGCGGTAGTAGAGCAGCCAGCTCAGGAACTCGGTCTGCGGCACGACCTGGGCCAGATGGTCGATGGTGGTGAGGCCGAGGTCGGGGGCGAGCGGGCCTTCCGGGTCGGGGAGGAAGTCGACCTCCTGGAAGGCGGCGGGGCCGAGCTTCTGGTCGATGAAGTAGAGCAGGCTGCCGCCGACGCCGCGCACGGCCGGCAGCTCGAGCTCGCCCTGGCCGATCGGGCCGCGGAAATGCTTGCCGAGGAGGGAGTCGGCGCGGTCGACCGCGGCCGTGGCGTCGTCGACGCGCAGGGCGATCGCGGCGACGGAGAGGCCGTGCAGGAGCTGGAACGAGTGGGCGAAGCCCTCGTCCTCGAGGTTGAGGACGATGCGGATGTCGCCCTGGCTGTGCAGCTCGACGTCCTTGGAGCGGTGGCGGTGGGTGCGGCGAAAGCCCAGGGCCTTGAGCATGGCGCGGAACGGTGCGGCGCTGCCGGGCTCGTCGACGAACTCCAGGAACTCGATGCCTTCCACCTTGGGGACGGGGCTGGGGCTCGGGCCGAGGCCCAGCTGCTCGTCGAGCCAGCGGAACGAGCGCATGCCGTCGATCGCGGTCTGGCGCGGCGAGCTGGCGCGGAAATCGTCGCTGAAGATCTCGTGGCTGACCCAGCCCCGGTAGCCGATCTGGGCGAGCTGTTGCATCATCGAGACTACGGGCAGCTCGCCCTGGCCGGGGAAGGAGCGGTAGTGGCGGCTGAGGAAGAGCAGGTCCATGTCGATCGCCGGTGCGTCGGCGGTCTGGACCAGGACGATGCGCTCGGGCGGGATGGCGGCGATCGGCTCGACCGGGCATTTGCGGGCCAGCGCGTGGAACGTGTCGAGGATCACGCCGACATGGGGGTGGTCGGCGCGCTGCACGGCGTCCCAGGCCTGGCGGTAGTCGTAGATGTGCCTGCCCCAGCACAGGGCCTCGAAGCCGACGGTGACACCGTGCGCCTGTGGCGAGCTCGCCCAGATCGTGCAGGTCGGCGCCGACCCGTGCCATGTCGTCGATGGCGTCGGGCGAGATCGAGCTGCAGACCAGGAGCAGACTGGTGCCCAGGCGGTTCATCAGCTCGAACTTGCGCTTGGCGCGGTCGAAGGCGCGGGTGCGCAACGGCTCGGGCAGGCCCTCGAAGTCGCGGAACGGCTGCAGGGCGATCAGCTCGAGCTTGAGCGAGGCCGCGAGTTCGCGCACCTCCTCGGGGCTGCCGCCGAAATAGGTCAGGTCGTTCTCGAAGATCTCGACGCCGTCATAGCCGGCGGCGGCGGCGGCGGCGAGCTTGTCGGCCAGCGTGCCGGACATGCAGACGGTGGCGATGGCCTTGCGGTTCATCCTCGGCGTCTCCAGCGCGTCACGAAGCGGGCTCGTGCGGGACAGGAATAGGCCGGGAGGCGGATCTGGCAAGGGCCGGCCGCCTCCCGGATCGGGGTCGCTCAGTTCTTGGCGTGCGCCTCTTTCACCGCGGCATAGACCTCGGCCACGAACTCAGGACCGACATCGGCCGTGAACTTGTCGATCACCGGCTGCGCCTTCGCCTTCATCTTGGCCAGCTCCTCGGGCGGCAGCTCGCTGACCTCCATGCCCTCCTCCTTGAGCTGGGCCAGCGCCGTCTCGTTGGCCTCGCGCGCCACCTGGCGCTGGTAGGTCGTGGCCTCGGCGGCGGCCTCGCGCATGATCTTGTGCTCGTCCTCGGACATCCCGTCCCAGACCTTCTTGCTCATGATCACGGCCTGGATGTTGTACATGTGGTTCGTCAAGGTGAGGTACTTGGTCACCTCGAAGAACTTCATGTCGGTGATGTTGAGCAGCGGGTTGGTCATGCCGTCGATGGCGCCGGTCTCCAGTGCCGTGTAGGTCTCGGTGAACGGCATCGGCACCGCGTTGGCACCCAGCGCGTTCATGAAGTCGATGTAGATCGGGGTCGGGATGACCCGCATCTTCAGGCCCTCGAGATCGGCCGCGGTGGTGATCGGGCGCTTCTCGTTGTTCATGTCGCGGAACCCGAGATCCCAGTAGGCGAGCCCGACCAGGCCCTTCTCCGGCAGCTTGTCGAACAGCTTCTGGCCGACCGGCCCGTCGACCACGGCATCGGCCTCGGCCGCGGTGGCGAACAGATAGGGGAAGTCGAGGACGGCGAACTCCTTGGCGTTGCCGGCGAGCAGGCTCGCGTTCATCACCGTGAGGTCGACCGTCCCGCCCTGCATGGCGGAGACGGTCTGCAGGTCCGGGCCGAGCACGCCGCCCGGGAACGGCTTGACGGTGATCTTGCCGCCGCTCTTCTCCTTCACCAGCTCGGCGAACTTCTGCACGCCCATGACCTGGGGGTGGCCCTTGTTGCTGGCCGAGGGGAACTTGAGGGTGCGCTCCTGGATGTCCTGGGCGTTGGCGGGCGACAGCGCCGAACCCATGAGCAGCAGGCCGGCGAGGAGCGCGAGACTGCGTCTGTACATGACATTATTCCTATTGTTGGCAGGTTTCGGACGTAAGGGTGGCATGGGCGCGTGTGGCGCCCATGCCGTAAGGTGTCTGGTCAATGCATCCAGGAGGCCGGCACGAGGACCAGCGCCGGGAAGGCGATCAGCAGGGCAAGCACGATCAGCTGGGCGGCCATGAAGGGCCAGACGCCCTTCATCACATCGTCCATGCTGACCTTGGACACGCCGGCGACCACGTTGAGCACGGTGCCGACCGGCGGCGTGATCAGGCCGATCGCGTTGTTGATGATGAACAGCACGCCGAAATAGATCGGGTCGATGCCGGCCTCCTTGACCACCGGGATCAAGACCGGGGTCAGGATCAGGATGGTCGGCGTCATGTCCATCGCGGTGCCGACGACGACCACCAAGACCATGATCGCGATCATCAGCAGGGTCGGGCTGCCCATCAGCGGCGTGAGCAGCTCGGTGACCTGGCCCGGCAGGTCGGCGACGGTGATCAGCCAGGCCGAGACGAGCGACGCCGCGACCAGGAACATCACCACGGCGGTCACCTTGGCCGCGGTCAGGAACACCGGGTAGAGATCGCCGACCTTGATCTCGCCGTAGATCACGGTGGCGACGAACAGCGAATAGACCGCGGCCACGACGCCGGCCTCGGTGGGCGTGAAGATGCCGAACTTGAGGCCGAAGATGATGATGAACGGCAGGCCCAGCGCCCACAGGCTGTCGACGAATGCGCGCATCTTCTCCTGACCGCTGGCCCGGGGCGGCATGGTCAGGTTCTCCTTGCGCGCCACCAACCACCAGGCACCGGCGAGGCCGATGCCGAGGTAGAGCCCGGGGAAGATGCCGGCCAGGAACAGCTTGGAGATCGACAGGCCGCTGGCGACGCCGAACACGACGAAGGCGATGCTGGGCGGGATGATCGGCCCGATGATGCCGGCGGCGGCGACCAGGCCCGCCGAGCGCGCCTTGTCGTGGCCGGCCTTGACCATCATCGGCACCAGGAGTGCGCCGAGCGCTGCCGCATCCGCCACGGCCGAGCCGGAGAGGGCCGCGAGCAGGCAGGCGGCCATGATGGCGACGTAGCCGAGGCCGCCCCTGACGTGGCCGATGAGCGACAGCGCCAGATTGACGATGCGCTTCGACAGGCCGCCGACGTTCATGATCTCGCCGGCGAGCATGAAGAACGGCACGGCCATCAGCGGGAAGCTGTCGGCGCCGTTGACGATGTTCTGGGCGATGATCTGCGAGTCGAACAGGTCGAGCTGCACCATCAGCGCCACGCCGCAGACCAGCAGCGCGTAGGCGATCGGCATGCCGATCGCCATGGCGCCAAGCAGCGAGCTGAGGAAGATCAGGATGGTCATGGCTGCTTCCTACCGGCTCTGGTTCGGGTTGTGGGCAGCGCTATGCGCCGCAATCTCGTGCTGCAGCTCCTCGACTTCCTCCAGCTCTTCCGATTCCTTGACCTGCACCAACTCGGCGTCCGACATTCGGCCGGTGGCCAGTCGATACAGATCATTCAACAGCATGATGCCGACGGAGATACTGAAGACGACGCCGACGCCATAGAACGCCCCCATGGAGATGCCGGCCGAGGGCGACTTCACGTCGAGATTGATCAGTGTCTGCTCCCAGCTACCCTTCAGAAACAGCCAGGTCACGAAGAGCATCAGCACCTGACTCACGACGAGGCACACCTTCTTGCCGGCAGCCGGCAGGCGGGTGACCACCATGTCGACGCCCAGATGGCCGTGCTCGCGGAAGGCGACGATGGCGCCCAGGAAGGTCAGCCACACGAACAGGAAGCGCGACAGCTCCTCGGACACGGTGATGCCCATGTTGAAGGCATAGCGCAGCACCACGTTGCCGAAGACGAGGATGACCATGAGCGCCAGGCACGCGACGATCGCGACCTTGAGGCAGGTAAAATACCCATCCACAATTCGTTGCATTCGTTTACCTCCCTGTTGGCCGCTGTGCTCAGCCGACCATGAATGCGATATGGCGCTGCATGCGCGCCACGTCCGGCTGCACGCCGGTCATCGACCGGAATGCGTCCAAGGACTGAAACCTGGCCATCCCACCGCCGGTCAGCGTCCGGCAGCCTAGCGCACCGGTGCCGCGCACCACCATGCCCTTGGTTGCGCCGAACGCTGCTGCATAGTCCGAGGGGTCTGCTGTCATGTCACGTCGCCTTCTCGTCGATCAGGCGGGCAAGACGCCGCAGGGCCAGCCCGTAGCCCTGCGTGCCGAGGCCGGCGATCACGCCGTCCGCGCGCAGCGAGACATAGGAATGATGGCGGAAGCTCTCGCGCTTGTGGACGTTGGAGATGTGCACCTCGATGACCGGGGCCTCGAACGCGTTGAGCGCGTCGAGGATGGCGACGGAGGTGTGGGTGAAGGCGCCGGGGTTGATCGCTAGACCGCCCGCGATCTCGCGCGCCTCGTGGATCCAGTCGATGATCTCGTATTCGCGATTGCTCTGGTGGAAGCGCAGCTCGAGCTTCAGCTCGTCGGTGAGCTTGCGGCAGTCGGCCTCGACATCGGCCAGCGTCTCGTGGCCGTAAATCTGTGGCTGGCGCTTACCGAGCAGGTTGAGATTGGGGCCGTTCAGGAAGAAGACGAGGCGGCTCATCGTTGGCATTCCCGAGGTTGGAGACGGTGATGGTAACGGCGCCAGCCGAGTTGCACACTCCCGCGGCTCAATAGTTGATCTTTGCCACTGCGCGCAGCTCGTCGGCCGTGGTGGTGGGGAAGCCGAAAAACTCCAGATAAGCCGGGATCTGCTCGAACAGCATGTCGGTGCCGATCTGGATCGGGCAGCCTTTGGCCTTGGCCGCGCGCAGGAAGGGCGTCATCTCCTGCTTCATCACCACCTCGCCGACGAAGGTGGCGGGATCGATCCGAGTCACGTCCATCGGCAGCGGATCGCTGTCCTTCATGCCGAGCGGCGTCGCGTTGACGACGATCTCGTAGCCGGCCGGGTCCTTGGAGCCGATCTTGACGTCGAGCTTCGGGTAGTGCTCGCGCAGGCGATCGCCCAGCGCCTCGACCGAGGCGGCATGGGCGTCAAACAGGCCGATTCCGGCGAGGCCGGCGGCGGCCAACGAGGCCGCGATCGCCGAGCCGACGCCGCCGCTGCCGACCACAAGCGCACGGGCACCGGCAACCTTGCGCCCCTTGCGCTCGACGCCGCGCACGAAGCCGGCGCCGTCGAACATGTCAGCCAGCAGCGAGCCGTCCGGGCGCAGAAGGACCGCATTGGCAGAGCCCGCGATCTTCGCCGTCGTCGAGACCTCGTCGACCAGGCCCACCGTGGCGATCTTGTGCGGCATGGTCACCAGGGCACCGCGGATGTTGCTCAGCTTGAACAGCAGCGGCAGGAACTGCGCGTAGTCCTCGGGCTTGACGCCCATCGGCACGACGACGGCGTCGATCCCGGCCTTCTCGAAGTACGGATTGTAGATCATCGGCGCCTTGAACGCCTCGGTCGGGTAACCGAGGTGGGCGATGAGTGTCGTCTTGCCCGTGATCATGCTTGCCTCCCAGCCCAGATGAACGAAACGCCGAGCGAACCGTAGTCGGCGTGAATCACGTCGCCAGCGGCAACCGACACCGGTCGGGTGAAGGAGCCGGCGAGCACAATCTGACCGGCCTCCAGACGCGCGTCGAGTGCTGCCAGCTTGTTGATCGACCA
Source organism: uncultured Alphaproteobacteria bacterium (assembly GCA_963798145.1). Lineage (GTDB taxonomy): Bacteria > Pseudomonadota > Alphaproteobacteria > Geminicoccales > Geminicoccaceae > Benzoatithermus. The sequence continues at coordinate 519,597 of CAWCSG010000008.1, read as the reverse complement.
CGCGATGCCGGCCGCCGGATGATCCATGATCGCGGCAGAGACGCCTGACTTGCGGCCGCAGGACGAAGCCGTGCCGCCGCTGGCCATGGTCACGACTTGACCGCATCGGCAATCGCCTGCTCACGCAGCCGATCATACTCCGGCTTGGGGACGGGGACCGCGGCGGGGTCGCCGAGGTCGTTCATGTGGACGCGATAGGTTTCCCGGGCGCTGAAGGCCGCGATCGCTGCGATGCAGGTAATCGCGAAGGTGATGGCGCCGATCGTGAGCGGGATGTTGGTCGAGCCGGGCGGCGCGACGGCCGCGAACAGCGCCGGCAGCAGGGCCGTGATGGTGGTCCCGACGTTCTGCGAGATCGCCATCGCCGACACCCGGTTCCGGGTCGGGAACAGCTCGGGGTAGAAGCTCGGGAACACGGCGTTGTAGCCCTGGTAGACGACACCCCACATCAGCAAGGAGAAGACGATCGCCAGGGGAACGCTGCCGATGCTGATGGCGTAGAGATAGGCGAACGACAGCAGCCCGGCGGCGAGCGCGCCGATGATGACCGGCGGCCGGCGGCCGATCTTGTCCGACAGGTTGCCGACGATCGGTATGACGAACACGGCCAGGATGTTGCCCAGGACGGGGATCCACAGATAGACGTCCTTGTGGAAGCCGATGCCGTAGGCGGCCTGGACCGCATAGGCGGCGCCGAAGATGGAGGTCACCACCGGGATCACGTTCATCAGCGCCATGCAGACGACCCGCAGCATGTCACGCCAGCTGTTGGTGAAGGCCTCGGCGATCGGCGATCTCGGAACGCCGCCGTGCTTGCCTTCTTCGGCGAACGCCGGGGTCTCGTCGACCTCGCGCCGGATGATGTAGCCGGCGACGATGACGACGAAGCTGAGCAGGAACGGGATGCGCCACCCCCAGGAATTGAACGCGTCCTCAGGCATGTAGTGCGCGAGCGGGAGGAAGACTGCGGCGGCCAGGATCTGCCCTGCCTGCACGCCCTGCAGGGTGAAGCTGGCGAAGAAGCCGCGGCGACCGAACGGCGCGTGCTCGAGGATCATCGAGCTGGCGCCGGAAATCTCACCGGCAACGGCGAAGCCCTGGATCAGGCGCAACGCGACGAGGAGCATCGGGGCGAGCCAGCCGACCTGCTGGTAGGTCGGCAGGATGCCGACGGCCATGGTCGAGAAGCCCATCAGGAACATGCACACGATCAGCACGGTCTTGCGGCCGTGTGTGTCGCCCCAATGGCCGAGGACGAAGGCGCCGATCGGACGCGCGACATAGCCGACGCCGTAGGTTGCGAGCGATGCGATGATCGCGACCTTGGGATCGGTCGAGGGAAAGAAAATCTGGGGAAAGATCAGCGAGGCGGCGGTGGCGTAGATGAAGAAATCATAATACTCGAGCGCCGATCCGATCCAGCCACTGGCGGCAGCCTTTTTTGACTGGTGCTTGCCTTGCGGCTCATGTTCAGCCACGCTAGCCATTGGAACCTCCTTTAGCGTTGCTCATTCGTGTCCACATTTCGGTCGTTCCGCGATGGCTTGGACGGATTGCATCACGCTGTAGCCGGGGTCTGAGCGCATGTCTGCACGGGACAGCATTCAGTAGAGGTGGAGGTGCAGGCAGCCGGGATTGATGACGATTCCCCCTGCCTTGCCGCCCGCCTCGTGACTCGAATCGATCAGGACGCCTTGAAGGTGCGTCCGGCGAAAGTCGACCGTGTGCTCGAGATCGCTCGCGGTCGCGCGGCAGGCAGCCTCGACATCGGCCATGCTCTCCCGACCGTAGGGTCGCGCGAGCCGAACAGATTGCGGTTGGGTCCATTCAGGACATAGACGGTAGCGCCCATGGCGTAACCTTGCCTCCCCGGCCCTCTCTTATGAAACAGGCTAAAGACGTTCTTGGCCGTGGGGAAATGAGGAATTCGCGGAGCTGCATAACCGGGCAGTTATTGTGGCCCGCTTCAGACCGGCGCCACGTCAATCGACGCCGACATGCGATCCACGGCGCGGCAAGCCCCGCTACCGGGCGTCAGTGACCCAGCGCTTCGCTGGCGGCGGTCACGCGGGTTGATCTGCTTTCGGGATGGACCAGCTGCTTGACCATCAGGGCAGCCGCGGCGATCAGGCCGGGGATCGCTACGATGGTGAAGATCTCGCTGAAGGTCAGCTGGCGGCGCGCCAACTCCGCCACGAGAAACGAGCCGGCGATTCCGCCGAAGCGACCCAAGCCCAGCATCCAGGCCACGCCGGTGGCGCGCCCCTGCGTCGGGTAGAAACCGGCGGCGAGGGCCGGCAGCGACGACTGGGCGGTGTTCATGAGCGTGCCGGCCACAAACACCACCAGCACCAGCAGGCCGAGATTGCCGGCCGTCTGGCCGATCGCGTAGATCGCCACCGCGGTGAGTGCGAACCCAACGGCGATGATCTTGTTGGCATTGTAACGGTCCATCAGCCAGCCGAACAGGATCGCACCCACCCCGCCGAGCGGGAACAGGGCGGAAATCAGGGCCGCGCTGCGCGGTTCCAGCCCCGCGTCCTTGAACAGGAGCGGCATCCAATTGATCAGCGCATAGAAGATCACCAGGCCCATGAAGTAAGTGATCCACAACATTGCCGAACCTACTAGGTAAGAACTCGACAGCACGACACCGATGCCGCTTTTGGCATCGGTTGTCGGCGATTTCTCGCTCAAGACGAAAGAGGTGGCATCCGTGGCAGTGGCGGAGATGCGTCGCAGCACGCGACGAATCCGTTCCACCGGCTGCTGCCTCGCCACCATGTAGCGCACCGATTCCGGCAGGAGCAGGAGCAGCAGGACGGTCAACACCAGGGGCGTGGTGCCACCCAGGACCAGCACGCTGCGCCAGCCCCATTGCGGGATCATCCAGGCCGCGAGAAAGCCGCCGCAGGCAGCACCCAGTGGAAAGCCGCAGAACATCGCGTTGGTCATGGTGGCACGCCGGCCGTCAGGGCAATACTCGCTCATCACCGTGACGGCGTTGGGCATCGCGGCGCCGAGCCCGAGGCCGGTGAGGAAGCGCCATATCACCAGATGGCTCAGGTCGGCCGAGAACGCGGAGGCGAGGCAGGCCACACCCATGACCAGCACGGAGCCGACCAATACCGTCTTGCGCCCGAGGCGATCGGCCAGCGGCCCGGCGGACAGGGCACCAAAGGCGAGGCCGAACAGTGCCGCACTTAGGACCGGCGCCAACGCCGGGCGCTCCACACCCCATTCGGTGACCAGTGACGGGGCGATGTAGCCGATCGCGGCCGTGTCGAAGCCGTCCAACAGGACGACACAAAAACAGAGCACGAAGATCAGCCACTGAAAGCCGGAGAACGGATGCTCGTTGAGGAAGTGCTGGACGTCGACGGTACGTGCGGCTGGCATGATCCTGATCCCTTCTCAAACTATCGGATAGCGCGCGCTCAGGAGAGCGGCAGACCCACATAGTTCTCGGCGACGGTGGTCGCGGCGGCGCGCGAGCTGGTCACCAGTTGCAGCTCGGCTAGCTGCCGCTTGAGGTCGAAGTCGCTGGCGTCGGGGAAGCGGTGCAGCAACTGGGTCATGTACCAGGAGAACCACTGGCCCCGCCAAACGCGGCGCAGCGCGGTCGAGGTGTAGGCGTCCAACAGGTCGCTGCTGGCAGAGGCGTAGTAGGACCCGATTGCCCGGGCGAGCACATGGACGTCGGCGGCGGCGAGGTTCAGGCCCTTGGCCCCAGTCGGCGGCACGGAGTGGGCCGCGTCGCCGGCGAGGAACAGCCGGCCGTGCTGCATCGGCTCGCAGACAAAGCTGCGCAGAGGGATGATCCCTTTCTGAAAGATCTCGCCTTCCTTGAGAGTGAAGCCGTTGCCGGACACCCGGGCATGCAGCTCGGCCCAGATCCGGTCGTCGGACCAGTTCTCGACCTTGTCGGTCGGGTCGCACTGGAAGTAGAGCCGCTGGACGCTGGGCGAGCGCGTGCTGACCAGCGCGAAGCCGCGCTCGTGGTGGGCGTAGATCAGCTCGTCCGAGGACGGCGGCGCCTTGGCCAGGATGCCGAACCAACCGCCCGGGTAGGCACGGAAATAATCCTTGCGCACCTCGCCTTCCGGGACCGCCGCCCGGCAAACGCCGTGGCTGCCGTCGCAGCCGGCGATGAAGTCGCAGGCGAGCGTCTCGGCCGTGCCCTCCTTGGTGGTGAAGCGGATTTTCGGTGCGGTGCCGGTTACGTCGTCGACGCCCTGCACCTTCGCCTCGAAATGGATCTGCCCGCCCGTCGCGAGCCGCAGCTTGATCAGGTCCTTCAGGACTTCGTGCTGGGCGTAGACGGTGATCACCCGGCCGTTGGCGAGTTCCTGCAGGTTGATACGGTGGTTGCGGCCCTGAAAGCGGATCTCGAAGCCGTGGTGGGTGAAACCCTCGCGCTTGAGGCGGTCGCCGGCCCCGATCTCGGTCATCAGGTCGACGGTGCCCTGCTCCAGCACGCCGGCGCGGATCGTGGCCTCGATCGCATCGCGCGAGCGACTCTCGACGATGATCGATTCGATCCCTCGCAGGTGCAGTAGCTGCGCCAGCAGCAGGCCTGCCGGCCCGGCCCCGACGATCCCGACCTGGGTGCGCACTGTTGATGCACTCCTTTGTTATTGCGCCCGATTGATCGCGTAATCGCACGCGATAGGTGACGAACGCCTCGCCTGCCGATAGGCAATCAGGTTAACGTTGGCGTGTATGGCCGAGAAATGAAATTTTCGAGTGGAGTGGATAACTGTGCAGTTATTGCCGGGCAGGCCAAGTCGCCGCGCAGCCGATCGGCCAGTGCGCGCATCGTCGCCTCGATCTCCACCCACGAGCGGCTGTCGACGATGACCGGTTCGATCCCGCGCAACTGCAGCAGTGCCGGCAGCAGGTCGATCGGTCAGGTCAGCAGCCGCACCAATGCCAGCGACAGCCCCGGAAAGGCGACGAGGAGCGCCAGCCGGACCAGGTCGCTGGCGAGGAACGGCAGGACACCGCGATAGATGGTCGTGATCGACGTCCGACCCGCAATCGCCTTCATGACGAACACGTTCAGCCCGATCGGCGGAGCGGTCAGGCCGATGCCGACGATCACCAGGACCAGGATGCCGAACCAGATCGCGGTCTCCTCGGAATCGAGGCCGAAGTCGAGACCCATGACCACCGGGAAGAACACGGGAAGAGTGAGCAGCAGCATGGCGAGCTCGTCCATGACGCCGCCCAGCACGATGTAGAACAGCAAGAGTCCGCCGAGCACCGCATGGGGCGGCAGATCCGCGCCGGTGATCGATTCGGCGAGCTCGAGCGGCAGCTCGGAGATCGCCAGGAAGGCGTTGAACATCTCCGCGCCCAGCAGGACGATGAAGATCATCGCCGTGGTCTCCGCGGTCTGGCGCAGGCTGTCGGCGATCGCGACCGTGCCCAGCGTTCCGGTGAGCAGCCCGATCGCCAGCACCGCCATCACGCCGACCGACGCGCCCTCGGTCGGCGTGAACACGCCGCCATAGATGCCGCCGACCACGGCGAGCGCGATCAGCAGCACCGGCCATGCCCTGACCAGCGCGCCGCGTCGCTCGGCGCCCGACAGCTTCGGCCCGGCCGGCCCGGCTGCCGGGTCGCGGCGCACCAGCCAGGCGATGACGGCGATGTAGAACGTCGCGGCGAGCAAGCCCGGCACCAGCGCCGCCATGAACAGCTTGGCGATGTTCTGCTCGGTCGCGATGGCGTAGATGACCAGGATGATCGAGGGCGGGATCAGGATGCCCAGCGTGCCGCCGACCGCGAGCGTGCCGGTGGCCAGGGCCTCGTCGTAGCCACAGCGCCGCAGCTCCGGCAGTGCCGCCCGGCCCATGGTTGCCGTCGTCGCGACCGAGGAGCCGCAGATCGCGCCGAATGCGGTGCAGGCGCCGATCGCCGCCATGGCGAGCCCACCGCGACGATGGCCGATGACCGCCTCGGCAGCCCGGAACAAGTCGCGCGAAAGGCCGGCCCGCTCCGCCAGGGCACCCATCAGGATGAACAGCGGGATGACCGATAGCGTGTAATTGGAGAACAGATAGTAGGGCGTCGACTTCAGCCACGACAGGAACGTGCCGGCATCGGTCAGGAGCACGTAGCCGACCCCGCCGACGGCGAACATGGCGAGCCCGATCGGCATCCGCAGGGCCATCAGGCCCAGCAGGACGGCGAACGACAGGCCGCCCAGCGCCGCGTCGCTCATGTCTCGGACCGGCGGATGCTCCGCAAGGCGGTGAGCAGCGCGACCAGGGTGAGCCAGCCGGCGAGCACGGCCGCCATCCCGATCGCCCAGCCGATCGGCAGCCCGAGCACCATGCTGCGCGTCCCGCTGGCGATCGTCTGGATTGCGCCGACCGCCAGCATCACGGCGATCAGGCCGGCGACGAGCGCGTAGACCAGGGACCAGAGACCGTCGAGTGCGCGCTGCGCTGAAGCCGGCAATTTCGAGGTGAACGTGTCGACGAACAGGTTGCCGCCGCGCAGCTGGCAGAGCGGCATGAAGGCGAACACTGCGAGCGCCAAACCGATCTGCATCAGATCGAAGTCACCGGGAATGCCGCGACTGGTGAGCCAACGTGCGGCCACGCTGGCCGTGACCAGGCCCGCCAACCCCAACAGCAGCACGCCGCCGGCTAGAGCCAGCCGGTCGCTGATACGGCCGGCGACAGCGAGCATCCGGTCGATCACCGCAACGCCCCGCTTCAGGCCTGCTGATATTTGGCGATCAGCGCCTGGGCGGTCTCGAGCAGCCTGGCGCCGTCGACCCCTTCGCTCTTCTTGGCGGCGAGCCAATTGTCGACCACGGGCCGGGTCCTCGCGCGCCAGCGCGCAGTCTCCTCCTCGCTCAGCGTGCTGATCGCGTTGCCGCGCTTCTCCGCGGCTTTCCTGCCGGCGACCGAGCCCTCGTCGAACGCCTTGCCGGCCAGGATTGCCGTCTCCATGCCGGTATGCGCGTCGATGATCTGGCGCAGGTCGTCCGGCATGCCCTCGTACCTGGCCTTGTTCATGGCCAGCAGCATGGTCGCGACATAGAAGGTCGGCGTGCCCGGGAACTGCACGTGGTACTGGACCAGCTCCTGGATCTTGACCGCGGGGACCACTTCCCAGGGCACCACCACGGCATCGATGACGCCGGACGAGAGCGATTCCGGCACCTGCGGCACCGGCATGCCCACGGCGCTGGCGCCCAGGGCGGTCAAAGCCTCGCCGGTCAGGCGGTTCGGGAACCGCACCTTGAGGCCCTGCATGCTGGCAAGATCGGTGATCGGCCGGCGGCTGTGCAGCACACCCTGATCGTGCGCCCAGGCGCAGATCAGGTGCACGTCGCCGAGCTCGTCGCCGAGTTCGGTCGTGGCGAATTCCTGCACCGCCTGCGCGTTGACCAGGGCCGTCGGAGCCGCCACGAACGGCAGCTCGAAGGTCTCCAGCCGCGGGAACCGCCCCGGCGTGTAGCCCGGCAGGGTCCAGGCGAGATCGGCCACGCCGTCGCGGACCTGGTCGTAAAGCTGGGCCGGCGACCCCCCCAGCTGCATCGAGGGAAAGATGCGGATGCTGATCCGCCCGTCCGATGCCGCCTCGACCTGTTCCGCCCAAGGCTTCAGCAGCTTGGCGTGGGCGGGTGCCACCGGCGGCAGGAAGTGGGCCAGCTTGAGCGTGACCTCCGCCGCCCGCGCCGAGCGCGGTCGCAGGATGGCCGGCGCCGCGAGCAGGCTCGCGGCCGCGATCAACCGACGCCGAGTTGCCTTCATCCAACGTCTCCCCGATCATATCGTTGTCTCAACGCGACATCCTCATGCCGCCGCGATCGCCGCGCCGTTGCGCAGCTGCTCGGCGACGTTGCGGGTCATCTTCATGAACTCGGCCACGATCGGCGTCGGCCGGTCGTCGGCGCGCGTGGTCATGCCGACCGGCCCCAAGCGTGGCGGCGACCTCGATCGGCAGCTCGACCAGATCACCGGCGGCGATGTCCAGCGCCGCCACCCCGTAGGAGATGATCCAGACTGCGTCCGACTGTCTTAGATAGGCGCGGCTGAAATCGCTGGAGACGGTCTCGATCCGCCGCTCGATGCCGGTGATGCCGTTGGCGATCAGCAGCCGGTCGGCGATCGGACGCGTGATGTCCTCGCGGCTCGGCATCAGGACCTCGAAGGCGGCGATGCGCCGCAGATCGAGCGGTCGGTCGGCGAGCAGCGGGTGCCCCGGCGGGACGACCACCGCCATCCGCTCGAGGTAGAGCTGCTCGAAAGCGAGGCCGATCATCTGGTCGGGGTCGGCCAGACGACCGACCACCAGGTCGAGCTCTCGGCCCTTGAGGCGCTCAAGCAGGATGCGGTTCGGCCCGGTGATCAGGTGGACGGCGGCATCCTTGCGCAGGGCGGTCAGCTCGTGCACGGCCTGCGGCATCAGGCGCACGGCGACGGTCGGCAGCGCGCCGATGCGGATGTTGGTGTCGCCCTGGAGCCGGCCTTGGGCGACGCTGGCGATCGCGTGCTGCAGAGCGACCACGCCGGTCGCCGCGTGGTGCTGGAACGCCTCGCCCAGCGGCGTCAGTGCGAGCCCCTTCGGCCCGCGTGTGAACAACCGAACGTTTAGAAGCTCCTCCAGCTCACGCAGGGTCTTGGACACGGCGGGCTGCGTCACGGCCAGTTGGTCGGCGGCGCGGCCGACGTGACCCAGCCGAGCAACCTCCATGAAACACTGGAGGTGACGGATCTTCATGCGCGCGTCTATCACGACGGCCTCCCGCTGCCCTCTTGTTGCGGGGATTACCTCACGGTTATCGCGTGACGCCAAGTTCTCATTTCCAACCGCTCCAGAGATCGGCCAGACTGCATCTACCGGTGGATTCCACCGGTGGGGAGGGAGGCCAAGTCGATGGCATTCATACGCCTCAACGACATAGTCGTGCACCATGCGGAGACCGGCCCGGCCGACGCGCCGCTGCTGGTCCTGGTGAACTCGCTGGGCACCGATCTGCGGGTCTGGGATGCGCTCGTGCCCAGGTTGGCCCAACGCTTTCGCCTGCTCCGCTACGACAAGCGGGGCCACGGCCTGACCGATGCGACGCCCGGCCCCTACCGGATGGCGCTGCTGGCGCAGGATCTGGCGCGGCTGCTCGACGCCCGGCACGCGAGGGACGTCATCATTTGCGGCCTGTCGATCGGCGGGATGATCGCGCAGGCGCTGGCCAGTGCCCGGCCCGAACTGGTGCGTGGCCTCGTGCTCATGGACACCGCCCACAAGATCGGCACGGCCGAGATGTGGGGCGAGCGGATCGCTGCCATCGAGGCCGGCGGCATCGCCAGCATCGCCGACGCGATCCTGGTCCGCTGGTTCTCGCCCGGGTTCCACGCAGGAGCGGCCGGCGGAGCTGGCTGGCTGGCGCAACATGCTCAACCGCACACCGCTGGACGGTTATCTCGGCTGCTGCGCCGCGATCCGGGACGCGGACCTCACCGCCGCCGCGCGGTCGCTGGCCGTGCCGACCTTGTGCATGGTCGGTGACATGGACGGATCGACGCCGCCCGCTCTGGTAGCCGAGCTCGCCGGCCTCGTGCCGGGCGCTAAGCTCGTGACCATCGCGGGTGCCGGCCACCTGCCCTGCGTCGAGCAGCCGGAGGCCGTGGCCGAGGCGATGCTCGGTTTCCTCGAGGAGACGAGGCTTGTCTGACGATCGCTTCGCTACCGGGATGAAGGTGCGCCGCAGTGTGCTCGGCGACGAGCATGTCGACGGCGCCGTGGCGCGTCAGACGCCGTTCGACACCGACTTCCAGCGCTTCATCACCGAGGGCGCCTGGGGCTCGGTCTGGTCGCGGCCTGGGCTCGACAAGCGCACCCGCTCGATGCTGGTGATCGCGCTGATGGCAGCCCTCGGGCACGAGGACGAGCTGGCGATGCACTTCAAAGCGACCCGGAACACCGGCGCGACGCCCGACGACGTCAAGGAGGTGCTCTTGATGGTCGCGGTCTATGCGGGCGTCCCGGCCGCCAACACGGCGATCAAGATCGCGAAGGAAGTCTATGCCGACCATGCTGGAGAGCAGGGATGAACCGTGACGGCGAGTATCGGGCGCGCAACCGCGAGATCCACCCGCCCGCCTACTACCCGGATTACAAGACCAGTGTCGCGCGCTCGCCGCGCAAGCCGCTGATCGCGCTGCAGCAGTCGCTCTCGGAGATCACTGGCCCGGTCTTCGGCCACGAGATGCTGCAGCCGATGGACAATGATCTGCTGCTCAACGGCAAGGTCAGCCAAGAACCGGTCGGCGAGCGGATCATCGTGCATGGCCGTGTGCTCGACGAGAACGACCGGCCGGTGCCGAACACGCTGATCGAGATCTGGCAGGCCAATGCCGGCGGCAAGTATCGCCACGTCAACGACCACTATGTGGCGGCGGCCGATCCCAACTTCACCGGCTGCGGGCGCACCCTGTCGGACGATGACGGGTGGTATCGGTTCCGCACCATCAAGCCGGGTCCCTATCCCTGGCGCAACCGTCTCAACGACTGGCGGCCGGCCCACATCCACTACTCGATCTTCGGCCACGCCTTCGTCACCAGGCTGGTCACCCAGCTCTACTTCGAGGGCGACCCGCTGCTGAAACACTGCCCGATCTACCGGTCGATACCGGACCTCGGCGCGCGCGAGCGGCTGGTGGCCACGCTCGACCTCGACGAGACCATCCCCTTGGACACGATCGCCTATCGCTTCGACATCGTCCTGCGCGGCCGGCGCCAGACGCCGATCGAGAACAAGCTGCAGGGAGCCTGACGCCATGCTGACCGAGACCGCATCGCAGACCGCCGGCCCCTATTTGCACATCGGCATGATGCCCCGGGCCGGCGGGATCGACGTTGCCTGGGCCGAAGGCTGGCATCTGATGGCCGGCCCCGAGGCGCAGGGCCAGCGCATCCGGTTGGAAGGAATGATCATCGACGGCACGGACACGCCGGTGCGCGACGCCCAGGTCGAGATCTGGCAGGCCAACGCACACGGCCGCTACGATCATCCCGACGACCACCAGGACAAGCCGCTGGACCCCGCCTTCCGCGGCTTCGGCCGTGCGGTCGCCGACTTCAAGACGGCGCTATGGTGGTTCGACACCATCAAGCCCGGCGCCGTGGCGGGTCGCCATGGCACGATGATGGCGCCGCACGTCAATGTCGCGATCTTCGCCCGCGGCATCAATGTCCACCTGAATACCCGGATCTACTTCGACGACGAGGTCGAGGCCAATGCCAAGGACCCCGTCCTGCGGCTGGTGGAGCAGGAGAAGCGCCGCCAGACGCTGATCGCGCGGCGCGAGGAGCGGGAAGGCCAGATCGTCTACCGCATCGAGATGCACCTGCAGGGCGACGACGAGACGGTGTTTTTTGACGTCTAGCGCCCGGGCCGACACTCACGTGAGACCCGGTAAGAATTCGTAGCGAGGAAACAGTCGATGGCGAGCAGCGCGGAAGCACTCCTCAGCGACGGCATCAAGCAGCGGACCACCACCACGCGGACCCAGGTGCAGGAGCTGGTGGCGAAGGCGCGTGCCGCCCAGCACGAGTTCGAGGCGTTCTCGCAGGCGCAGGTCGACGCCATCGTCAAGGGTATCGGCAAGTATGTCTACGACCATGGCGAGATGCTGGCGCGGATGGCGGTCGACGAGACCGGGATCGGCGTCTACGAGGATAAGATCCTCAAGAACAAGGGCAAGGCCAGGGTGATCTGGAACAGCCTGAAGGACAAGAAATCGCGCGGTATCATCGATGAGGATGAAGCGACCAACCTGGTGTTCGTCGCGAAACCGATGGGCGTGGTCGGGGCGGTCACGCCAGTGACCAACCCGATCGTCACGCCCATGTGCAACGCCATGTTCGCGCTCAAAGCCGGCAACGCGGTGATCTTCGCGCCCCATCCCAAGGCGGAGAAATGCACCCGGCACCTGACCGAAGCGTTCCGCGAAGTCGTGCGTGCGAATGGCGGGCCGGAAGACCTGGTGCAGATGGTCCGCAACGGCTCGGTCGTCACGACGCAGGAGCTGATGAAGGACGTCGACGTCGTGGTGGCGACCGGCGGCGGTGCGATGGTGAAGTCGGCCTACTCGTCCGGCCGGCCGTCGTTCGGCGTCGGCGCCGGCAACGTGCCGGTGATCATCGACCGCGAGGTGGATCTCGACGACGCGGTGGCGAAGATCGTCGCCGGCGCCTCGTTCGACAACGGGATCATCTGCTCGCATGAGCAGTTCGTGCTGGCTCCGGTCGAGCAATACGATGCGACCGTCGAATCGTTCATCGCGACCGGCAAGGTCTGGTTCACCGCCGACAAGGACCAGATCCAGAAGTTCCGCGACATCGTGTTCCCCGACGGCCACCTGAACAAGGACGTGGTCGGCAAGTCGGCGACCGACATCGGCGCGCTGGTCGGCATCGAGGTGCCGAAGACGGCGCGGATCATCCTGCTGCCGGCCGAGGGCGCGGGCACGGCCGATCTGCTGGCCCGGGAGAAGCTCTGCCCGGTCGTGGCCATCCTGCCCTACGAGAAGTTCGAGGATGCGGTCGGCTTCGCCAAGGCCAATCTGCTGGTCGAGGGCGCCGGCCACTCGGCGGCGCTGCACTCCCACAACGAGGCGAACATCCGCGCCACCGGCGTGGCGCTGCCGATCAGCCGGCTGGTGGTCAACCAGTCGTCGTCGCTGACCGCCGGCGGCTCGCTGACCAATGGCTTCGCGCCGACGACGACGCTCGGCTGCGGCTCCTGGGGCGGCAACTCGATCTCGGAGAACCTCGACTACAAGCACCTGATGAACGTGTCCCGGATCGGCAAGGTCATTGTCGGCAAGAAGGTGCCGACCGACGCCGAGATCTGGGCCTAGCGGCCGACGATCCGGTCGGAGGGCGCACGATGGCGACGCAGGCGCAGGCCGCCGGTCAGATCGAGTGCGATCTGCTGGTGATCGGCTCCGGAGCCGGTGGGCTGTCGGCTGCCGTAACCGCCGCGTGGCACGGGCTCAAGGTGATCGTGGCGGAGAAGGAGCCGGTGCTCGGCGGCACCACGGCCTGGTCCGGCGGCTGGATGTGGGCGCCCTTGAACCCGGTGGCGCAGCGCGCCGGGATCGTCGAGGCCGCGGCGGCGCCGCGCGCCTACCTGCGCCATGTGCTGGGCAACAATTTCGACGCCGCCCGGGTCGACGCCTTCCTCGCCGCGGCGCCGCGCATGGCGTGCTGCGCCACCTGCCGCCCGGCATCCCGATCGCGCTGGAGGCGCCCATGGAGCGGCTGACTCGCGAAGTCGGTGCGGAAGAGGTCGCACGCCGGGTGCGCGAGGCCGGCGACCGCCTGTTGAGCCGAATTACGTGAACGAAACGGAAGGAGCACGACCGATGCCCGAGCCTACACCCTGCATCATCACCGTCGCGATCACCGGCTCGCTGCCGCGCAAGGAAAACAACCCGGCGGTGCCGGTCACCATCGCCGAGCAGGTGGAGTCGACCCAGGAGGCGTTCGAGGCCGGCGCCACCCTGGCCCATCTGCACGTCCGCAACGACGACCAGAGCTCGAGCTCCGACCCGGAGAAGTTCGCGCGCCTGAAGGAGGGCCTGGAGCGGGCCTGCCCCGGCATGATCCTGCAGTTCTCGACCGGCGGCCGCTCCGGCGCCGGCAAGGAGCGCGGCGGCATGCTGGCGGTCAAGCCCGACATGGCCTCGCTGGCCACGGGCTCGTGCAACTTCCCGACCCGGGTCTACGAGAACTCGCCCGATCTGATCGACTGGCTGGCGGCCGAGATGCTGGCGCACGACGTCAAGCCGGAGATCGAGGCGTTCGATCTCTCGATGATCTTCAAGGCGGTCGAGATGGAGCGGGCCGGCAAGATCAAGGGCCCGCTGCACGTCCAGTTCGTGATGGGCGTGAAGAACGCGATGCCGGTCGACCGCGAGGCGTTCGAGTTCTACGTCGCGACGCTGAAGCGGCTGGCGCCGGACGCGACCTGGACCGGTGCCGCCATCGGCAAGGACCAGCTCACGCTCAATCGCTGGTCGCTGGAGCTGGGCGGGCACTGCCGCACCGGGCTCGAGGACAATGTGCGGTTCGACAAGAACTCGCTGGCCGAGTCGAACGGCGCGCTGGTCGCGCGGCTGGCCGGGATCTGTGCCGAGTACGGCCGGCGGCCGGCGACGGTGGCCGAGGCGCGGGCGCTGCTGCACCTGCGCCCGGCGGCTTGAGAGAGGCGATGAGCGCGGGGATCTTCGGGCCGCTGCTCGGTGATGCCGAGGTCGCGGCGATCCTTGGCGACGAAGCCCGCGCGCGGGCGATGGTCACGGTCGAGATCGCCTTGGCCAGGGTGGAGGGCCGGCTCGGTGTTATCGACGCAGCGGCAGCGTCCGCTATCGAGGCCGGCCTTGCGGGGTTCGCGCCGGACCTCGACGATCTGACCCGCGGCACCGCGGCGGCCGGCGTGCCGGTGCCGGCCTTGGTGGCGCAGCTGCGGCGTCAGGTCGGCGGTGAGGCGTCGAGCTTCGTCCACTGGGGCGCCACCTCGCAGGACATTCTCGACACCGCCCTGGTGCTGCAGCTGCGCGAGGCGCTGGCACTGCTGGCGCTCCGGCTCGACGCGGTGATCGCGGCCCTGGCCACGCTGGCGGACCAGCACCGCGCCACGCCGATCATCGGCCGGACGCGTTTCCAGCAGGCGGTGCCGACCACGTTCGGACTCAAGGTCGCCGGCTGGCTGGCGCCGCTGTTGCGCCATCGCGACCGGCTGGCCGAGCTGAGGCCGCGCCTGCTCGTGGTCCAGCTCGGCGGGGCGGCCGGCAACCTGGTCGCGATCGGGGAACACGGGGTCGAGGTCATGGAGGCGCTGGCGGTCGAGTTGAAGCTCGGCTGTCCGGCGATGCCGTGGCACAGCCAACGCGACAGTTTCGGCGAGCTCGCCTCCTGGCTGACGCTGGTCACGGGCTCACTGGGCAAGCTCGGCCAGGACGTGCTGCTGCTGGCGCAGAACGAGGTCGGCGAGGTGCGCGAGGCCGAGGGCGGCGGCTCGTCGACCATGCCGCAGAAATCGAACCCGATCCGGGCCGAGGCACTGGTCACGCTGGCGCGCCGCAATGCGACGCTGGTCGGCGGCATGCATCAGGCGGCGCTGCACGCGCATGAGCGCGACGGTGCTGCGTGGCAGCTCGAATGGGGCATCCTGCCGGACATGGTTTCGGGCACGGCGGCGGCGCTGGCCCACGCGGACGCGCTCGCGCGCACCATGGTCGTGGATACCGGGCGGATGGCGGCGGTGCTGTCCGCGACCCGCGGACTGCCGCTGGCCGAGGCTGCGAGCTTCGAGCTCGCGGCACATCTGCCGCGCGCGGAGGCGCAGAAGCTGGTCAAGGCCGCCTGCGCCGAAGTGCTGGCGACCGACCGCGATCTGCTGGCGATCCTGGCCGAGCGGGCGCCATCGCTGCCGATCGACTGGCAGGAGGTGCGCCGGCGGGCGGAGCATCCCGCCTGCGCGGCGATGTTGATCGATCGCGTGCTGGCCGAGGCGCGCGGCACAGGAGCCCTCGCGCCCTGACCCCTATTTCACGTCACCTTCCACCCCCGCCTTCGCCAGCTCGACCAGCGTGCGAAAATGCCCGCTTCGCGGGCTATGGCAGACGTTGAGCATCATTGCCGGCTCGTCGCGCGTCGTCAGGAAGGCGTGGCGCATGGTGCTGTCGATGTAGACGGCCTCGCCGACCGACAGGACGGTCGGCTCATAGAACTCGGTGTGGAGCTCGACGCTGCCGCGCAGGACGTAGATGAACTCCTCGCCGGAGTGCGAGCTCATGCTGCTGAACTCGGCGATCGAGCGGGCGCGGATGGTGATCAGGATCGGCACCATCGCCTTGTGGGCGAGGTCGGCGCAGAGATAGCGGTAATCGTAGTTCGGGGTCGCGACCAGCAGCCCCTCGCGGCGGCGGGTGATGCTGCGGCGCGCGGTGACCGCCGGCGTGGGGATGGCCGGGACCGTCGGGTCGGCGCTGAACAGGGCGGTGATGTCGACCTGCAGGCCCTCGCTGAGCTGCACCAGCTTGTCGTAGGTCAGCGACAGCTGGCCATTCTCGACCTTGGACAGGGTCGACACGGCAACGCCGGTGAGGGTGCTGACATCGGCCAGCGTGAGCTGCATCTGGCTACGGATCGCCCGCAATGCCTTCCCCAGCCGCGCCTTCGACGTGGTCACGGCCGACATGCGGAGCACTCAGCCGAGGCTGCCGCGGGCATCGACCGGCCATAGCCCCACCAGGCGGTCGCCGCGCACGCAATGATACCAATCGTGCAGGTTCACGTTGGGATCGCAGTGCGGCACCACGCAGACCACCAGCGCGCCGACCGGCAGCCGGGCGGTGGGATCGGGCAGCACGACCTTGCCGAAATGATCGCCGAAGCGGTCGTAGAGCGAGCCCTCGGGCGCGCCGGCCACGATCGTCGGCGCCGGCCCATCGGTCGCGAAGCTCTTCGACCCGGCGTCACTGGTGGCATAGCCGTCATGCTGGCTGCTGACGATGCGGGTATGCACGAACAGCGCGTCGCGCAAGCGCCGCGTGCCGTCCGGCGTGAGGGCGGCCGCGTCGTAGATCACGTCGCAGAAGATGTAGGAGCCGACCTGCAGCTCGGTGAGCAGGCCGGGCTCATGGTCGAAATCGTGCGTCCCGGTGCCGCTGCCGGTGACGATGGGGCAGGGGAAGCCGGCCGCCACCAGCGCGTCGCGCGCCGCTCCCAGCACCGCGAGGGCGGCCAGCGACTGCGCCCGCCGCTCGGCATAGTCCGGGGTCGCCTGGCAGTGGCCGGCGTAACCCTGGACTCCCTTGAACCGCAACGCAGGTTGGGTCGCGATCACCTGCGCCAGCTCGACCGCCGCCGAAGGCGAGGTCACGCCGAAGCGGTGCGTGCCGATATCGACGTCGATCAGCACGTCGAGCGCCAAGCCTGCGGCGGCCATCGCCTCGCCCAGCATCCTGACATTGGCTGCGTCCTCGACCACCAGGCCAAGCCCGGAGAGCGTGCCGTCAGCGCGACGAGGCGGGGGATCTTGGCCGGATCCTGGACCGTCGAGGTGATCAACAGGCCACCAATGCCACCATCGGCCAGCACTTCGGCCTCGCCCAACTTCGCGCAGCACTGACCAAGGGCACCGGCCGCAAATTGCGCCCGGGCGATCTGCACCGATTTGTGGGTCTTGGCATGCGGCCGCAGGGCGATGCCGCGCGTAGCGGCGTGTTTCGCCATGGCCGCCACGTTCGCCTCGAAGGCGTCGAGGTCGAGGACCAGGGCCGGCGTATCGATCAGCAGCCGCGAGCCGGGCTGACCGACGAGGCCCTGGTCGTAGGCGAGGCGCTCGCGACTCATCCCCGTGCCTCCTCGTTGGGCCACCATGCACCGGCGATGGCGACGCCGTCGCAGTACAGCCGCTCCGCGCCGGCGAGGAGCTGGCCCGGCGAATCGACATAGTCGAATTGGCCGTGCCGCAGCTCGAGCACCGCGGCGTCGCCGACCGCGCCGGGGCGCAGCGAGCCCAATTCCGGCCGGCCGATGGCCCGAGCCGGCGTCGCCGTCGTCGCGCGGATCACCTCCGCCAGCGGCATGCCGAGGCAGAGGAACTTCGACATCGTCACGAGCAGGTCGTAGGCGGGGCCATCGACGCACAGCGCGTGCACGTCGCTGGAGATGGCGTCGGGCAGGAACCCCTCCTTCATCATGGTCCGGGCGACGTCGAAATCGAGCGAGCCCATGCCGTGGCCGATGTCGAACCAGACGCCGCGCTTGCGTGCGGCCAGGATCTCAGCCCGGATCTGCCCGGCGCCGTTCAACGCATCATTGGGGAACGGCTTGAAGCAGTGGGTCAGCACGTCGCCCGTGCGCATCCGGCTCAACACTTCCTCGCGCGACGGCGGCGGCCAATCGATATGCGCCATCACCGGCCAGCCCAGACGGTCCGCGGCCTCGACCGCGATGTCGAGCGGGGCCACGCCGTTGGCGCCGGAGGTGTTGCGGCCGACGCGGACCTTCATCCCGACCATGACGTCGCCATGGTCGCGGCCGCACAGCAGCCGCCTCCTTGGCGTCGCACATGCGGATGTCCAGGCACTCGCCGATCATCACATTGCGTGAGAAGCCGAAGATTCCGGCGAACGAGATGTTCAGGTAGGCCAGAATCCGCGCGCGCGAACGCTCCATCACGTGCCGGCGAAAGCCCATGAAGTTGCCGGGCCCGGCGCTGCCCGCATCGATGAAGGTCGTGGTGCCGCTGCGCCGCGCCAGCGCGTCGGCATCCACGCCCAGGGAGGTGCCGCCCCAGTAGACGTGGGTGTGCAGGTCGATCAGGCCCGGCACCACCAGACGGCCAGTGGCGTCGACCAGCGCCTTGGCGTTGTCGACAGGCAACATTGGCTCGATCGCCGCTACTTTGCCGGTGGCGAAGCCCACATCGAACAGACCGTCGATCCCGCTTCCCGGATCCAGCACCCGACCACCACGCACCAGAAGATCGAACATCAGCCGATTGCACCTAGTTTTTCAGGGTTCCGTGTCTGTCGGTTCATATTGCCCGGATATTGTTGGATTTTGAAAGTCGGCAAGACCGATTTTATCGGGGGAGTAAATTAGAAAGATTTCTTCAATCGAAATATGTCGTTTATGGCAAGTGCCTGGCTTGAAGATATCTACGTGATGCGAGGAGATCGAGAGCCACGACGAATATATCGGCGAGCGTAACGGTGTGGTTACCGATGCGTGCCGCGAGGCTCTGAGACTGACTGCCGGCACCGAAGGCCTGATCCTCGACCCCGTCTACAGCGGCAAGGCGATGGCCGGCCTGATCGACTTCGTTCGGAAGGGGTGGTTCCGTGGCGGCCGGGTGGTCGCTGGCGCAGCCGGAAGGCTTGACAGACCAGGGTCGCCCCTACCTGCTGCCGGCGGGATATTCGACCGCAGGTGAAGTGGATCGATCGTGCCGGCTAGGGTATTGCTCCTCGGTCTCAACTCGGCGAGCGTGACGCTCGTCCGGCGTTGGATGGCCACCGGCGATCTGCCTAACCTGCGGCGGCTGCGGGAGCAGAGCGCCTGGGGTGTGCTGTTGAGCCCGCCGGGGCTCGGCGACGACGCAACCTGGGCCTCGTTCGCGACCTGCACCAATCCGGGGTCGCATGGCCGGTTCTATTTCCGTGCCATCGATCAAGCGAGGTACGAGTATCGATGTTTGCGGGACAGCGACCGCAAGCGGGAATCGTTCTGGGACGCGCTGGGTCGCCAGGGTCTGCGCACGGCCGTGGTCGACGTGCCCAAATGCCGCCTTAGCAGCAGCGTCAACGGGCTGCAGCTCGCCGACTGGCGTGTTCATGGCCGCGACGGCCCCACCCGCAGCTTTCCGGTGGAGCTGGCGCCGCAGGTACTCGGCCGCCTTGGCGACGACCGCACGGATCGGCCCGGGACGAAAGACTGGCTCTGCCATCTGGAGATACTCGACGAGTCGAAGCTGGAGCAGTTTGTCGCGCATCTGCTCGCAAGCGTCGAAGACAAGGTACAGCTGGCCCAGGAGGTGCTGGCGCAGGAGGCATGGGATCTATTCCTGCTCGTCTTCAAGGAGGCCCATTGTGCGGGCCACCAATGCTGGCATTTGGTCGATCCAACCCATCCGCGCTACTCGGCGGCCGTGGCACAGCGGCTCGCCGACCCGTTGCTGAAGGTCTACCGAGCTCTCGACCGCGCCGTCGGCGAGCTCGCGGCGCTCGCCGGCCCGGAGGCCCACCTGCTGATCTTCAGCGACCTCGACATGGGTCCGAATTACACCGGGGAGCATATCCTCGACGACATCCTGAAGTCGCTCGAGGCCCGTCTATGGCCCGAGCGCGCCAGCCGCAGCTTTGGTTGGCGTGAGACTCTGCACGCCGTCGAACGCCGGATCGTTCAACCGCTCACTGGACGGGTGGCCAGAGCCGGGCCGCTCCGCCCTCGGCGCCTCGCGTACCAGCTCGAGCACAACGAGATCAGCGGCGCGATCCGCCTCAATCTGCAGGGACGCGAGCCCGCGGGCATGGTCGAACGCGGCGCCGACGCCGAAACGATCGTCGTCGAGCTGACGCGCGAACTGCTGCGCCTGGTCAACCCGACCACTGGCGGGCCGCTCGTGCGCGAGGTGCTGCGATCCGACCAGATCTATCAAGGCGATCACAGCGAGCTGCTGCCCGATCTGTTCGTGGTGTGGAATCGAGAGGCGCCGATCACCTCGGCGCATTCGCCGCTGCTCGGCACGATGCGCCCACGAACCGCCGGCTATCGCACGGGCAATCATCTCGGCGACGGCTTTTGCCTGGCCGGCGGTCCCGTGCTGTCCGCCCGCCCCGATTTTCGCGCCTCGATCACCGATCTCGGCCCCACCGTGGCCCACCTGCTGGGAGCGCGGCTGGACGGCATCGAAGGCCAGCCGATCGCGGAACTCTGTCACGAGACGCAGATCGCGCGCATCCCTTAGGGCAACCCGCCCTGACGAAGACTTGGCCCGATGCGACGCACAGTCTGCCGGCGCAGCCGGCGCCACGCATAGCCCCACGGGCGCGCTGCATAGCGTAGCGCGATGCTGGAGGACGGGCCGTCGATCGCGCGCATGGCCGCCGGAGAAGGAGCAACCAACGGCCGCAGCACGGCGAGACGCGCCCGTAGTCCGGGAGCAGCCAGAATGGCCGCGCGCATGCGGCCGTGCGCACCAGTCAGGCCCGATAGCAGCGTCACTTCGTGGACAAGATCGTCCGCGTCGGCCGCGTCGGCCTTTAGTCGCGCCAGGACCGAGGTCGGCACCGGCGCGCGCAGATCGCAGGCCAGAAAGCCGACCGCAAGGTTCAGCGGCAGCGCGAGCTGGGCGGCCCTGACCGTATCCATGATCATCGACCAGTCGAGCGTGTCGCCATGGCGCGCCAGAAGAAACCACGCATCACATGCCCAGCGCAGGGTAATCCTGCTCGGCGACAGCACCGCATCGGCGCAGGCATGGATCAGGTTGTGCTCTGGGCACAGTGTCCGCGCATGGGGATGGCAGCCCGCGAGCGCAATGCTGCGCGCCCAAAGCTCCGGCGTCGGAATCCGGTAGAGCTGCGGGCCCAGCAGCGTCACCCGCAGGTCCAGCGGCAGACCGCGCTCGTGCCGCCAGGAGAGGGCCATGCCACGAAGGTGGCGCGCGCCGTAGCCGCGCTCGGCCCGAAAGCCCGACGCTGCCAATACCACGGGCAGCCGGTCGATGTCCGGTTCGTGGACCAGAAGCTCGATCCCGTGGGAATGGCGGGCCACCGGGTCGGGGTAGACGGTGTCGGCGAGCGCGCAGCCCTTGAGGATGACCGCGGGAATGCCCGCCGCCGACAGCGCGTCGAGCAGGGCGGCCAGGATGCGGCGATAGGCATTGCCGCGCAGCTCTTCGCGGAGATAGGCGGCGCTCAGGTAGGTGACGTCCCTGGCAGGCAGTGGGATTCCCGACCGGTGCGATGCCAGATGCAAAAGGGGCAGCAGACCCCTCTGCGCCGGAACGAGCCGGTCGATCCCGGACGCGAAGCCCCCGAGGTGCTCGCGCAGCCTATCCCAGGCGTCGCCACCGTCTGGTCCCGCCCAAAGGATCGCGCGCAACAGGTCGGGTTCGACGCCGTTCGGAAGGATCGAGTGCAGGGCGTTGCGTTGGGCGGCAAGCCGAGCGGCGCTTGTCGGCGCGACGGCCGTCACGTAGGCGGCGGCCGGCTTCTGCGTTGGTCGAGCAAACTCTTCGCCAGCGTCAGGAGTTCCACGCGGTACTCGTCACCCCGCCGTCGGCTCATGTTCGAGTGGTGGATACGTCGAAAAGCCAAGACCTCAGGCATGACCTCGATCGTCAGATCGTGGCGCACCGCCTTGACGAGCCAACTGAGCACGTCTCTCTGCCGCGCCGCCTCGTCGAACCTGCCGATCCGATCAAATGCTTGGCGACGGACTGCCATTGCAACCGTGATATAGCCCGGCTGGTCTTTCGACAGCGGGTGGTCGCGAAATTGCAGTGCCTCGTCCTCAAGCCCAGGCACCCAGAAATTGCGGAAGTGCGTCAGTGACACGGCCAGCTCCGGCCTTGTCATGAACCGCGCTACATGATGGGCAAGCTTCTCCGGATGCCATAGGTCATCCGAGTCGAGGAAGGCGATGAACTCGCCCCGAGCCGCCAATATTCCGGTGTTGCGCGCGGCTGGAGCCCCAGCATTCTCCTGACGGATGTAGCGGATGTGCGGGACCAGCCGCTCGGCGATGCCTTGGGTGTCGTCGGTCGAGCCATCGTCGACAACGATCACCTCCAGCGGCGGATGGGTCTGACCCAGGGCGCTGTCCACCGCCTCGGCCAGGAACGATGCTCCATTGAAGACAGGGATGACACAGGTGAATGACGCTGGTTCGATCGCCATCGAAGGCGTCACGGGCGTCCGGCGCCGCCTACGGCAGGCAACTCGGGCAGCGGTGGATCGAGGGCGAACATATCGGCCATATCGTCGAACTTTTCGAGCTGCGGTGTCTCGTAGGCGTCGGTGCCTCGCTCCGCTTCTGCGGTCACGGCAAGAGCTTGGCCCGCGGGACCCTCGTCGAGAATTACGAGGCCCTCCGCGTGCAGCTCCACGACGAGGCGTTGCACATCCCGCTGGGCCAACTCCGGGTCGATCCCGTAACGAATCGCCACAATATCGCCCAGGCGGCTCAGCGTCGAGCCCGGCTCCAGCTGCGACCATAGGTAGGCCCCGGAACCCCGCATGCTGTAGTAGACGCCCGTCGCCAGATTGATCAGTACGGCCTCGCCGTCGATCACCTTCGCGGCGACCTCATCAACCTTCGCCCGCACCAAAGTATCTTCTGCGATCATGAGACGGCCTCTTCTGAAGTTGCATTGTCGATTGGCGACGAGACCAAGCTTGTGTCTGGCCGTTCGCCGGCGCGGCGGCGCTGGAGCGATCGCCAGACGATGTCTGGGAGTTTGCTCTGGGCCACGGTCGCCGTCCGGGTCAGATTATTCGCATGGAAACGGCGGAGCACAAGAACCTCCGGCACCATTTCGAGCGCGATGCGGAGGTCCGACGCTCGAAGAAACCAGTCGGTGTCCTCACCGATCAATAGCGACTCGTCGAACAGGCCGACGCTGGCGAAAACTTCGCGGCGGGCGACCAGTGTTTGTGGGACGAAGCCCGGCAGTGCTTCCGCGGCCAAAGCATGGTCTCGCATCGCCTCGGCTTCCGTCCGGAGCTCCTCGGCCCAGAAGTTCCGCAACTGGGTCACGGACGCCTGCAGGTCCGCCCGCTCGGCAAAGTGCTGGACCTGACGGGCGAGCTTGCCCGGAAGCCAGATATCGTCGGCATCGAGAAAGGCGATCAGCTCGCCGCTTGCCATCGCGATGCCCCGATTTCGACCAGCGGCCGGTCCGGCTTTCGGCTGACGCACGTAGCAAACGCGCTCGCCATAGCCCTGGGCCACGGCAGGCGTCCCATCGGTCGAGCCGTCGTCGACGACGATCACCTCGTCCGGCGGCCGGGTCTGCGCGAACGCGCTCTCCAGTGCTTCGCCTAAAAAAGCCTCGCCATTGAACACGGGGATGATGCAGCTGATCGTCGGCGTCATGGCCGGACGCCGGCTTGGGCCAGCAATGCGCGCACCTGCGGCGCGATCTGCCGCACATCCGCGCCGAGCTCGAGCCAGTACGCCGGTACCCGGCTGACCAGGTCGCCCAGCCTGTTCATGGCACCGGGTCCCCCGCCCGGCAGGAGCAGCAGCGAGCTCGGCGCCAGGGCCAAAAGCGCGTCACGGGCCGACGCGGGCCGAAAGTCAGTGTCCTCGCGCCGGACGACGCGAGGCAGGACTATTGCGTCGATGCCGACCTCGCTCGCGAGCTGGCCCTTCCCGATGCGCCCGAAATCAACGACAGATTTCTCCTCGTCCGCGTAATACCCGGGTCGGCATGCGGCCAAGAGCGCAGGGTAGAGTCGCATGTGGCCGGGATGGATCAGGGCGGAGCCGTAGAGGCTGTAGCCGATGAAGGAGCCGTCCTCGCCCGCCGCGAGCCCGATGAAGTCGTCGCCCAGGTAAGGCAGGTTTTCGAGGAAGCAGCAGATCGTCGACGTCGACTTGCCCGACCCACCCATGCCGACGAACAGCCCACCCCTGCCATGCGATGCTACCAGCCCGGCGTGAACCAGCTGGATGCCCAGATCGCCCAGGCAGACGGCCAGTGTCTTGTGGAAGGGCCTGGCCCGCTCGTCCAGGTGGAGGCGGTCGGCACGCGACACCCACGCCACGATACGGCGTTCGCGTCGGCTCAACAGGGCGGCACTGTGCGGTCGGTGCTCGGCAATGACTGCACCATCGGCGGACGCGGTCACCACGCCGTAAGTGCCAAGCGACGGCGGCAGACCTTGGCGCTCGAGGCCAACGCCGGTGTCGGCCTCGTGCCATGCATCGATCGTCAAGTAAGGCTCGGCGGGCGCGATCCTGAGATGCTCGAACGGATCCGACAATTCCTTCGCCAGCGCCGATCCCACCACCCGCAGGCGCATGATCCTGCCCGCGATGCGATAGTGCCGCTCCAGATGCGGCCCCGCGCCCAGCGCCGCCGCCTCGAACCTGCTGACAGCCTCGTCGAACCCGGTCAGTCCGGCAGGCAGGCGGGCGATCGTCGCGGTGCCGTTCACGCCTGGTCGAACTTCATGTGACGCTTGCGGATGACCGCCGGCAGGTTGTGCCGGTGGCGGTGAACCAGCCGGGCGATGTGACGGACTCGCAGCCACGGATTCCAAGGGCGTTTCGAATCGGCTTCGTACACCAGCTCGAGGAGCCGGGCGTCGATCGGACTGGTCATCGTCGCCCAGAAGCGGAGCAGCCGCGTCACCCAAGGCCAGCGGAGTTGCGCCAGGGCGCGCCGGTGATGCATCCGGCCGCCCACGGTCAGCTCGACCGAGTCCGGCATCGGCATGCCGACGAGCTGGTGCGCCATGTAAAGGCGTTTTGCGAGAAGGCTCGGCGATCCTGCCTGCGCCAGGCGATCCTGCACCTCGTCCCAAGCGATCGTGTCGCCCAGCTGCCGGCCCAGCGCCGCAAGGTCGAGGAGTTGGCGCAGCCAGACGAAGCCGAGGTCGGCGCCACGATCCTGCAATTCCGAGTGCAGTAGATTGTGCACGATCTGATGGTTGGCGGACAGCGTGCGAAAGATCAGATCGCCGTCGCGGTGCACCATGGACTGCCGGAACGCGTCCTCGGGGGGCAGAACGTCTCGCTGGCCGCTGATGAACCACTGCACATCGTAGGGAACGATGGCGCCGGGCCGGGTGAACTCGACGAAGTAGGTGACGAACTTGCCCGGCTCCGGCGGAACCTCCCGGTAGCCGGCGCCCACCAGTGCCGCGCGGGATTTGTCGATGTCCTCGTGCCTGATGAAGATGTCGACGTCGCGCAGGACGCGGGCGCCGGAATCGCCGTAGCGGCTGATGAACAGGTCGACGGCGCCCTTCAGGAGCACGGGCTCGATGCCCTGGCCGTTCAGCGCCCGAATCGCACTCGCCGAGCTGTGCCTTGATGCGATCGTTGCGGACGGTGTTGACCGCATGACAGCGGCGCAGATAGGCGCCCGCTTCAGCCGGAAGCTCACTGGCGAGGCCCTTACCGCGCAACCGCGACCACAAGGTCGGGGCGAGCAGCTCACGATTGGCGAGATCCAGAATCTCTTGCCATGCCGGGCCGACGGTGCCCAGCCTCCGCCGGAGGCTACGGTTGGCGTCGTCCGATTCGTCCCATCCGAGGCAGGCGGCCAGTGTCAGGACCCGGTCGCGCTGATTATTGAGCACCGCGCGACCCTCGCCGCCCGGGGAAACCAGGTCTGATCCCGTGACCTGCCCGGCGGCTGGTTCGCTTGCACCCATGCGCTGCGGATCTCCCCCCTGACCAGGCTCACTGCCCGGCCACACTTACCCTTGCCAGCCTCGAGCATTCCTAGCCGAGAACGCTAGCAGGTCTTGGCAATGTAAGCGAACGCGCGCACGCCGTGCGATGTTGCTGAGAGCGGGACCTGTACTCCTTGGGCAACACCGCGGCTGCGGTTTGCGAGAATTTCTCTACCCCCCGCCGGGATCGAAGACGTAGCCCTCACCGTCCTGGCTCGATCAGCCTGCCCGGTCAGGAGGATTCACGACGTGGCGCGATATTCGGTCAGCGCACTCGCCGATGACGATGAACGCCAGCTTGGGTCGGTAGGTCCGTGTGAGCTCCACGGCTTCATTGGCCGACGCAGCGGGCCGAGTGGGCTGGAGTGAGCGGAGAGCGGCCTAAGCTTTCGCGGCTTGATGTTCCTCGTGGGCAGCGGTCCAGACTTCCCGCGCCGCGTCGGCATTGATCGCGGCGATCCCCAGCCCGACAATCAGATCCGGCCAAGCCGAACGCCACAGAAAGGCCGTCGTCAACCCCGCCGCGATAATGGCGACATTGGCGAAGGCATCGTTGCGGGCCGAGAGGAAGGCCGCACGGGTCAGACTTCCCCGGTGCGCCCGGTAGCGGGCCAGCATGAAGGCGCAGGCCAGATTGACGGTAAGCGCTCCGGCGCCGGCGAGCGACAGCGGCAGGGGGTCCGGCGGCATGGGGACATTGAACTTGTCCCATGCCGTCCAGAGGGTGGCTAGGCCCGGCACGAGCAGGATGCCGGCAAGCGCCATGCCGACCCGCGCCCGCTGTGCCGCGCTCCAGCCGAGCGCCGCGAGGATCAGGAAATTGACGGAGGCGTCTTCGAGGAAATCGACACTGTCGGCGAACAGCGACACCGAGCCTATGGAGAGGGCGACAGCGAACTCGACCCCAAAGTAACCGAGGTTGAGCAGCGCCACGAACCGCACGATGCGGCGCAGGCCGGTATCCGTCGTCAAAGTATCGCTGAACTGCAACCCGGCCTCTATGAAGCGAGCGTGCTTGGGATGTTCACATAAGATCCAAGCCGTAGTCCATGGTGCCTCTCTTCCTGTGCTCTTACGACGGCTGGCCGGAGATGACGCCAGACGCGGCCAGTCTGCATCTCGGCCGGCGACCATTGCGCATAGGCCAGGTCGTAGAGCCACTGCTCGCGCTGGAACAGCGTGGGCCGCTCGATCATCCCGACGTCGTGGTCGCTCACCGGCCATGCCAGATTGGCCGAGTCCAGCGTGATGCAGGGAACGCCCTCGATGAGGGCGTCGATCGTGGCACTCGAAGAATAGGCCAGTAGCACCCAGCAATCCTCCAGCACGGCCCGGATCGTCTGCTTGGGCGGATAGTCTAGGATGATGCCGTCCAGCCGCGCGAAACGCTCCGCGAATTCCCTCATCTTGGCTTCGGGGGTGACGGGATGAGGCCGAACGACGATCGGCCGCTGGGTGACCTGGCGGGCGCGCATGATGGTCTGCTGCATCCAGTCGAAGATGTCGGCGCCCCGCAGCGAGGTATCGCCAGGATTCTGCCCGACGACCAGGACATGGCGCCCCGCTTCGCGACGGTCTGGAAGAGCATGGCCATGAGGTGGACGTCGCCGGCGACGGCGATGCCGGTCTGGTATCGGCACTCGCTGGTGACCACGACGTTCTCATCGTGGATCGGATGTGCCAGAAGTCTCGATTTAATCTGACGGTCGGTATTTGCTGAGGCTCGAGGAGAGCCGCGGCAGGGGCGGAGCTGGTCGGGGTTGCGCAGCCCCTGCCGCGGCGTTCCAGAAGGACAGCGATCATGACCAAGGACCAGAAGATCATCCGCGCCAAGGTAGGGGTGTTGGAGCTGGCGAAGCAGCTCGGCAATGTCAGCCAAGCCTGCAAGATGATGGGCTACAGCCGCGACAGCTTCTACCGGTTCAAGGAGCTGTACGACAAAGGCGGCGAGCTGGCGCTGCAGGAGCTGTCGCGGCGCAAGCCGATCCTCAAGAACCGGGTCGAGCCCGCGGTCGAGGAGGCGGTGGTCGCCCTGGCGATCGACCAGCCGGCCTGGGGCCAGGCCCGGGTCTCCAACGAGCTGCTCAAGCGCGGCGTCACGGTCTCGCCGTTCGGCGTGCGCTGCATCTGGCTGCGCCACGACCTGGCGACCATGAAGCACCGGCTGAAGGCGCTCGAGGCCAAGATGGCGCAAGAGCGGCTGATCCTGACCGAAAGCCAGCTGGCCGCTTTGGAGAAGGCCAAGGCCGACAAGGAGGCCCACGGCGAGTTCGAGAGCGAGTGCCCGGGCTATTGCGGGGCGCAGGACACGTTCTACGTCGGCACCTTGAAAGGGGTAGGCCGGGTCTACCAGCAGACCTTCATCGACACCTACGCCAAGGTCGGCTTCGCCAAGCTGTACGACCGCAAGACCCCGCTCACCGCCGCCGACCTGCTCAACGACCGGGTGATCCCGTTCTACGACGAGCACGGCGTCGTCTTGCAGCGGGTGCTCACCGACCGGGGGACCGAGTATTGCGGCACGCATGACCGCCACGAGTACGAACTCTATCTCGCCGTCGAGAACATCGACCACAGCCGAACCAAGACCAAGAGCCCGCAAACCAACGGCATCGTCGAGCGCTTCCACAAGACCATGCTCGACGAGTTCTACCGCGTCGCCTTCCGCAAGAGGATCTACGCCACGATCGAGGAGCTGCAGACCGACCTCGAGCTCTGGCTGAACGAGTACAACGAGCGGCGTACCCACCAGGGGCGCTACTGCTACGGCAAGACGCCGATGCAGACCTTCCTTGACCGCGCACCCACCGCCCGGGAAAAGCAGATCGGCGAACAGGCCATCGCTCCCGCTTCGGCCTGACTTGACGCGCTCCTGGAATCCCTGGTCGAAATCCTATGCCGCCGTCGCGGAGGATCGGCGGCCAACTTCTCCCTGATCGGCTCGATCGAGGACCGCGTTGGCGTGGTCGGGGATCGGGAATTGCTTGGCCAGCTGTTTGTCAACCTGATCGAGAACGCCCTCTCGCACACTCCGCCCGGCAGCCGCATCGTCGTGGCGTTACACGGATCAGGCCCGGCCATCGTCGCCAGTGTCGCCGACAATGGCCCGGGTATTCCCAGCGAGCTGCATTCGCGCATGTTCCTGCGTTTCATGCGGATGGATGCCGCACGCTCGACGCCCGGGTCTGGAATCGGACTTGCCAGCGTCGCTGCGATCGCGCGCATGCACGAAGCCGACATCCAGCTCGAGGACAACGCCCCGGGCTTACGCGTTGTGCTGCGGTTTACGCCGGCGAGTAATTCATGAACTTGGTGTGGGCTACTATGAATGTAACGGAGGTCCATCTCCTTGAGCTCCGCGATCTATTTAGGCCTCTCGAAATCGCTATTCTGCCGGGCAGCGCGCCCGAATCGATATGCATTGTTGGCTTGCAGAGGCCGGACGCCAGGGATGTTTTGCCAGAGTGCAGCCGGCCGACGAGTCGCCCTCGCCGGAAC
Source organism: uncultured Alphaproteobacteria bacterium (assembly GCA_963798145.1). GTDB lineage: Bacteria > Pseudomonadota > Alphaproteobacteria > Geminicoccales > Geminicoccaceae > Benzoatithermus. The sequence continues at coordinate 490,141 of CAWCSG010000008.1, read as the reverse complement.
CTCCACTCCGACAATCCATTTTACCTCTCTGAGTAAGCCAATGATCAGGAGGGCGACGAGATGGCAGAAGAAGGTTTGGCGCGCGGGCAAGATCCCGACGACGAGCGGATCGCGAAAGCGGTCAGTGATCGTCTGCAGCAAGATGGCGGGCTAACGCGTGTCCAGATCCAGGTGAGCGCAAACGAAGCGACCTTGACCGGCGATGTCGAAAGCGCGGAGGCGCGTGATCGTGCGGAGGACCTCACCGCAGCCGTGGCTGGTGTGCACTACGTCATCAACAATCTGCGAGTGGGACAGGAGGGAACAACCGGCGCCACGGGCTAGGGCACTTTTTCCGGTCCGTAAGCACCTGAGCTGCCGGTGAGGGATGGTGCGGCTAAGCAAGTAGGCCGGATCCCTTTGCGACCGGCAACGTTATCCTCGGTAACAGGGTTCGCCCTTTGCCAAGGATCTTACATGACCAGTCGAATGCATCACATGCCGTTTGGGGCGGCGCTTCACATGGACGGCGGTGTCCGCTTTCGTCTGTGGGCGCCGAGCCATGCAGAGATTCGGGTCGAACTCGACGGGTATTCCACATTGATGCCAGCGGTGGGCCAGGGCTGGCACGAGCTCGTCACCGACTTGGCGCGTCCCGGCACGCGCTACCGGTTCGTGTTGCCGGATGGCTCGCTCGTGCCGGATCCGGCTTCCCGCCATCAGCCGGAGGGTGTTCATGGGCCGAGCGAGGTGGTCGATCCCGCAGCATACGTGTGGGGCGACGCGGGCTGGCAGGGTCGCCGCTGGACCGAGGCCGTCATCTACGAGCTGCACATCGGCGCGTTCACGTCCGAGGGCACTTTCCGCGCCGCCATAGGGAGGCTCGACCATCTCGTCGCTCTGGGCGTGACCGCGATCGAGATCATGCCGATCGGCGCTTTCCCTGGTCGTCGCAATTGGGGCTATGATGGTGTGTTGCCATACGCGCCAAATGCCACCTACGGCCGCCCAGATGATCTGAAAGCGCTGGTGGAAGCCGCTCACGCGCGGCAGCTGATGGTGCTGCTCGACGTCGTCTATAACCATTTCGGGCCGGAGGGCGCCTACGTCCACGCGATCGCGCCGCAAACCTTCTCCGACCGCCACAAGACTCCTTGGGGCGTCGCGCTCAATGTCGATGGCGACGGAGCGGGTCCAGTTCGGGAATATCTCATCCACAACGCCTTATACTGGATTGAGGAATACCATCTTGACGGCCTCCGTTTGGACGCGGTCCATGCGATCCTGGACCACGGCCCGAAACACCTGTTGGAGGAGCTGGCCGAGCGCGTCCATGCGGCGACGCCGGAACGGCCGATCCACCTATTGCTGGAGAACGAGGAGAACGAGGCACGGCGGCTGGTGCGGAATGCGGACGGTCGTCCGCGCTGGTACGCCGCGCAATGGAACGACGACGCTCATCATGTTCTGCATGTGGCGGCGACGGGTGAGGCGACCGGCTATTACGGTGACTATGTGGGCGACACGCAGAAGTTGGGTCGAGCCCTTGCCGAGGGCTTTGCATTCCAGGGTGAGATGATGCCCTATCGCGGTCACCCCCGCGGCGAGCCGAGCGCAAGCCTGCCGCCAAGCGCTTTTGTGGCCTTCATTCAGAATCACGACCAGATCGGCAACCGTGCGTTCGGCGACCGGCTGACTGCCGCCACGCCTGCCGAGGCCGTGCGCGCCATCGCCGCCGTCTACCTGCTCCTGCCCCAGGTACCGATGCTGTTCATGGGCGAGGAATGGGCTGCCGCTCAGCCTTTCCCATTCTTCTGCGACTTCGGGCCTGATCTGGCCGATGCCGTCCGCGACGGCCGACGCAACGAGTTCGCGCGTTTTCCGGAGTTTCAGGACCCAGCGATGCGAGACCTCATCCCTGACCCGATCGCGCAAGCGACGTTTGCCTCGGCCAAGCTCGATTGGGAGGCGATCAAGCATGAGCCGCACCGGAGTTGGCTCGACTGGTATCGCCGTGTGCTGGCCGTGCGACATGCGGCTATCGTGCCGCGGCTGGCGGAGATTGGCGCAGGTGGGCGGTACGAGACGGTAGGAGACGGCGGGATCGTGGTCCGCTGGCGCCTGGGCCAGTCGAATGACGAGCTGGTGCTCGCGGCCAATCTGTCGGCGGCGCGGAAGTCCGGCTTTCCGTCGACCTCTGGCCGACTGCTGTGGCGAGAGGGTGAATCCGACGAGGCTGGCGTTTATCAACCATGGGCCGTGTGCTGGTCCATCGGGCCACCGGAAGCGTCACGAGCTTGATCAATGACTGTCAGGCAGCTGTCGCCCGGCACGGATAGAAAGAGTGGACATGCCTGAGACCAGCACGCCGCCAATTCCCAGGGCGACCTATCGGCTGCAGATGCACGCCGGGTTCGGCTTCCGGGAGGCGGCGGCGCTTGCTTCCTACCTGGCCCGGCTTGGCATCAGCCACGTCTATGCGTCCCCATATCTCAAGGCCCGGCCCGGCAGCAGCCACGGCTACGACATCGTCGATCATGGCCAGCTGAACCCGGAGCTCGGCGGCGAAGCGGGCTTTCGCACCATGGTGGCGGCGTTCCGGACTCACGGGCTTGGGCAGATCGTCGACTTCGTGCCGAACCACATGGGCGTGGGTGGTGCCGATAACCCGTGGTGGCTCGACGTGCTGGAATGGGGTCAGGACTCGGCCTATGCGGGCTGGTTCGATATCGATTGGGACCCGGACCGGCGATATCTGTTCGAGAAACTGTTGGTGCCCTTTCTTGGCGATCAGTACGGCGCCGTGCTGGAATCCGGCGCCCTCGAGGTGCGGTTCGACGCGGGCACGGGTATGCTCGCGGTCTGGGCTTACGGCACCCATCAACTGCCCATCTGCCCGCTGCATTACCAGCGCGTCCTGGGCGACGAACATCCCGAGCTCGAGCGGCTGGGGGATGCCTTCTCCGGCCTGCCGAACTGGCGGCCACGCATCGCGCAGCGAGCCAAGGACCTGCAGGCCGAGCTCGCGGCACTTGTCGACGAACGGCCCGACGTCCGCGAGGCACTGGCAGCGGCGGTGGGCCGGCTCAACGGCGAGCCGGGGCAGCTCGACACTTGGCGCGGGCTGGATCTGCTGATCCAGGACCAGCACTGGCGCGCGGCACATTCACGCGTCGCTGCCGATGATATCAATTACCGGCGGTTCTTCAGCATCAACGAACTTGCCGGCTTGCGCATGGAACTGCCGGAGCTGTTCGAGCACGCACACCGTTTCGTCTTCGAGCTGCTGCGCGAGGGTATGCTGGACGGTCTGCGGATCGATCACGTGGACGGGTTGCTCGACCCCAAGGGCTATCTGCTGCGGCTGCGGGCGCAGGCCCCGCGGCCGTTCTATTTGGTGGTCGAGAAGATCCTGGCTCGGCACGAGACGTTGCGTGAGGATTGGCCGGTCGAAGGCACGACCGGCTACGAGTTCGCCAATCTGGTGCTTGGCCTGTTGGTGGACCCATGCGGCGAGGATGGCTGCACCCGAGCCTATGTGGAGTTCGCCGGCCCGCAGAGGCCCTTCGCGGAGATCGTGCGCACCTGCAAGATCGGCATCATGGTCAACGAGATGGCGAGCGAGCTCAACGTGCTTGCCCGCGATGCCGCCCGGGTGGCGCGGCAGAACCCCCGCACCGCCGACTTCACCCGCAACATCCTGCAGCGGGCGCTGCAAGCGATCGTGGCCTGCTTTCCGGTCTACCGCACCTACGTGGATGCCGCCGCCGAGCCGACCGACCTTGACCGCCGCGATCTCGACTGGGCGGTAGCGCAGGCACGGCGGATCGAGCTGGAGGTCGACCCGAGCGTCTTCGACTTCCTGCACCGGCTGCTCGGCACCGACCTGGTCGCCCAGCCGCGCAGCGGATTCAGCCGGGAAGCGGTGGTGCGCTTCGCCATGCGACTGCAGCAGTACAGTGGCCCGGTAATGGCCAAGGGTCTCGAGGATACCGCCTTCTATCGTTACAATCGATTCGTCGCGCTCAACGAGGTGGGCGGCCATCCCGACGAGTTCGGTGTGTCGTTGACGGCGTTCCATCGGGCGAACGCGCAGCGGGCCGCAGGCTGGCCGCACGCAATGCTGAGCACCTCTACCCACGATACCAAGCGCGGTGAGGATACCCGTGCCCGCCTTGCCGTCCTGGCAGAGATGCCCGAGGAATGGGTACGGCAGGTCCATGCCTGGAGTCGCACCCTGCGCGCTCGCCGCGGCGACGTCGAAGGCACGGCACCCCCCGATCGCAGCGACGAATATTTGTTCTACCAGCTCCTGCTCGGCGCCTGGCCGGCCGAGCTGACCGGCATCGACTCGCTCGATGCGGACCAGGTGCGCGCGTTTGCCGAGCGTGTCGAAGCCGCCATGATCAAGTCAGTCCGCGAAGCGAAGCTGCATTCCACCTGGGCAGCGCCGCACACCGCCTATGAGGACGCGGTACTGAGTTTTGTGCGCGCTGCGCTCGATGTTTCCCGACCCAATGCTTTTCTTGATGCTTTCCGGCCGTTTCAGGAACGTCTGGCGCGGTTGGGTGTCCGCAACAGCCTGGTACAGACCGTCTTGAAGCTGACCCTGCCGGGCATGCCCGACATCTATCAGGGCGCGGAACTCTGGGATCTCAGCTTGGTGGATCCGGACAATCGCCGGCCGGTGGATTTCGCCACGCGCACCCGATTGCTCGAGGAGGTGCTGGCGGCAGCGGAGCATGAGCGAGGTGCGGCGACCCTCGAGATGCTCGAGAACTGGCAGGACGGCCGCGTGAAACTGGCGCTCACCGCGACCCTGCTGGAGTACCGGCGCCGGTATCCGCACTTATTTTCGCACGGCGACTATCAGCCGCTGCCCGCTCAGGGCGCCAAGGCCGAGCATGTCTGTGCTTTCGCGCGCAGCGAGGGGCAGGAGACCCTGGTGGTGATCGCCACCCGCTTTCCCGCCCGGCTCGAGGTCGCTTCGGGCTGGTCCGATACCGCCATTCCCTGGCCGTTTGGTGTCGCGGGCGTACGGCGTTGGCGCGACCTGCTGAGTGGCCACATCATCGAATGCGGCGGCCAGACCATGGCAGTTGAGGCGATGCTCGCCCACCTGCCAATTGCGGTCCTCGTGCCATGTCATGAATGACAGAAGGTAGCGGATAAAACCCTGGCGATGGAGCTGCTCCGCCACCCGAGCAAGGCGCTCAGGAACAAGCCCGATCCCGTGGACGTTCTTGCTCCGCGGCGTAACCTTGCGCCACCTAGCTGGAAGATCCGACATGGACGACGAATTGCGAAAGGCCGTCGAGCGTCGTGCGCACGAGCTGTGGGCGGCTGCCGGCTGTCCGGAGGGTCGGGAGTTGGAGCATTGGCTCCAGGCCGAGCAGGAGATCGGTGGCCTTTCCGTCGCGGGTGAGGAAGACCCATACGTGGCGCTGGACGATCTCCCGCAGGGTAGCGTTGCCGAAACCGGCCCCACCGGTGAACGAGGCGCTGGCAAGCCATCCTGACGACGGCGAGAAGCCGTAAGCTTGCAGTTCTCCGGCGACCAACGCGGCCAGGCTTCGGTTTACTCCGTCGCCAAGTGGCGGCCTATTGCATCCCGCGGGACTGATCGGCACCATTCGCTGCGGCCCAGCGGGAGGCGACGATGCCCGACGACCGGATCCTCGTGTTCCTCAAGCTGCTCGAAGGCGCCACCGACGAGGCCCAGGCCGAGATGGCCCATCTGGCTCTCGAGGCCATCCGGGACCCGGCAACGGCCATCGACGTCATCGTTGGCTGGGCCGACCAGTCCGACAAGCTGTTCGAGCTGAACCAAGCCGTGCTCGATCGCGTGGCTGAGCCCGCACCTGAACTACCTTCAGGCGACAGGGCATAGGCGTTCATGAGCATGCCCGCTGGTGCGCCAAGGGAGAGCTGAATCTGGACGCGGAGCGGGCGATGGCGGCGAGGGCTGCCACGAACCAGCCGGCCCCGCTGCCGATTTGCAGACCGGCAGCGAACGCGCAAGCTGATGGTCGACCGAGGCCTAGATCAAGGCATCGGCGGCCGACCATTCGCGTCCAGATCACGGATGATCCCGCCGCTCGTCGTTTCGCCAGGAACCGCGGGCTCATGGTCGCGCTTGGCCTGATGCACGCGGACGCGCTGGTATATACCGAACGCAAGTGCAAGTAACAAGGTTATCCCTGCAAGCCACGGGATAATGCTGCCGGTTTCCACCATCCGTCTCCTCATGCAATGGTTAGAGGACGAAGTGTGGAAGTTCCAAATTGTTCCGATCCGATGAGCGCAAGAACCGATAATATATTCTGCAGCGTCCTCGTAGTAATATCGTGAACGGCCTGCCGCCCACCGCCGGAAGGGACGAGCTGACCACGCGACGAACTGGTGCGGAAAGCCGATAGGAAGAGTTGGCTCGACGCGACCTGCCGAGGTCGCGCTATTCGAACCGCCGGATGACTGACGGGATGCGAATCCTCAGTTCTGCCTCCGCCTTAGGCTGCCGTCTGCACTCACCAGAACCCGGGTACGGCCCGCCATCGGACGCGACTGGCGTAGGCGGCGTACTCTGCATCCGCGAGCAGGAGAAGCTCTTCATTCTTGATCCGCCCGACCTGGCAAGCGGTCGCAATCGCAACCACCGCGACGTTCCAGCCGGTGGGGTTGTTGATCAGGTAGCCGGTCTGCGCCACGAAATAGGAAAGATAGAGCGGGTGGCGGACGAGGCGGTACAGCCCGCCGGTCTTGATCCGGCGCAGGGCCGGCAGCACGCCCAGCGATCGACCGAGCGCGAAGACCGCTGCGATCTGGAGCATGCCGCCTGCGACCTGGAGGCTGGTGCCGATCAATGCGTCGACACCTGCCTCGTCCGGACGGAGCAGGAATGGTCCGAACGTGCCGGCGACGGCCGTGGCCCAAGCCTGCCAGGCGAACGACGTCCGGCTGGCATGGCGCCGGATCAGGAACAGCACCAGCACCACGGCCTCGAACGCGCAGATCAACAGCGAGCTCAGCCGCCCATGCTGCCAGTAGGCTTGGAGCTGGGCGTAGGCGAACAGGCCGTACAGGCTCGCGAGCGCAAGGTCCGTGCCCACATGGCCGATGCCCTTCTCAGCGATGGACGCGAGACCTCTGGCCTTCCATTGCCGCGGCCCCAAGATCTTCACGTCCATGTCTCCGGCGTCATTCGGCGGTGTAGGTCACGATGGTGCGCTCGGTCAGGCTGTTGCCCGTCACTCGCAGCACGGGCAGCACGCCCGTGAACGGGTAGGCGGCGTCGATCGTCAGCGTGACGCGGCCGGCCGCGACGCTGCGGGCGACGCACAGCGTAAGGGCGGCCGGGCGCAGGAACGGCGTCGCCGCCACGATCCGGGCCGCCGGCTGCACGCAGCCACTGAGGGTCGGGTCGAGCATGGCGCTGCGGGCCGCCGCCGCCGTGGCCTCGCCCAGGCGCTGCCGGTCGCCACCCTGCTCAAGGACGGCGACCTGGTCGCGCGCGAGGTCGCGCAGACCGAGCTGCCGGCAGGCGCGGTGCTCGAATCCGACGAGGCGCGCGCGGAGATGCGGGGTGCGATGCTGCGCCGCTACCTCGATTCGGGCGCGCCGATCCTGCACACCGACGTGCTGCGGCTGCGCGACCGCGGCTTTCTCGCCGCCGTGCTGCGCCCGGGCACGCGTGCGATCACGATCGCGGTCGACGCGGTCACCGGTGCCGGCGGCCTGATCTGGCCGGGCGATCAGGTCGACCTGATCCTCACCCAGGAGATCGAGGCCGCCACGGCCGGCCAGGCGAAGCGGTTCGCGGGCGAGACGATCCTGACCGATCTGCGGGTGATCGCCGTCGATCAGAAGATCGCGCAAGGCCGGTCCGATACCGAGGAGGAGCGCAAGCTGGCCCAGACCGTGACGCTCGAGGTCGAGCCTGCGCAGGCCGAGCGGGTGGCGGTCGCCGCACGGCTGGGCAACATCGCGCTGGTGGTGCGGGCGGCCGACGGGCCGCTGACGGCGGCGGTCCCCGGGCGCACGGCGCCGGTGTTCGGGGCCGACGTGTCCGCGGCGCTCCTGGTTCCGGCACCTGCCGTCCCGGCGCAGATGCGGGTGATCCAGGGCGGCGACCAGCAGGTGGTGGTCTTTCCATGAGCCGTGGCCGCCGGCTGCTGGCTGTGTGCCTGATCCTGGGCTGCCAGGCGGGCGAGGCGCTGGCGCAGGGGCGGCGGCTCGACCCATTCGGCGCGGTGCGGCGGGAGCCGGCTGAACAGCCGCGCACATCCGGCATGGCGACCGGACCGGAGAGCTTCGAGCTGGAGGCGGGCACGGGGCGGATCATGACGCTGCCGGGCGAGGCGGCGACCGTGCTCGCGGCGGACCCGCGGATCGCGCGGGTGCAGCCGGCCTCGGCGACCTCGCTGTTCGTGATGGGCGTGGCGCCGGGCCGGACCACCGTCATCGCCACCAGCGCCAACGGGACGCCGATCGCGGAATACGACGTCACGGTGGTGAAGAGCCCGGCGGCAGCGGCGGCAGAGGTGCCCGGCGCCGGGCCGGCGGCCGGTGCGAAGACGCTGGCACCGCTGGACGCCGCCGCGATCGAGGCCGCGATCCACCGGATGCTGACGGCCGGCGGGCAGGTCAAGGTGCGGGCATCGGACAACACGCTCGTGCTGTCCGGCACGATGACGACGGGAGCTGGCGCTCAGCAGGCCGTGGCGGTGGCCCGCGGCTATCTCGCGGACGGCCAGACCCTGGTCGACGACCTGACCGTGCTGTCGACCATCCAGGTCAACGTGCGGGTCCGCGTGATCGAGATCTCGCGCCAGATCACCCGCGAGCTCGGCTTCAACTGGCAGGCCCTGTTCAGCTCGGGCGGCCTCGCGATCGGGTTCGCGACCAGCGGTGCGACGGCCCCCTTCATCGCAGGCGCCGCGGCCGCGTCGCAGATCGGCTCGGCGCTCAACAATCGCCCGAGCACGCTCCTGGGCGGCGGGCTGCCCAACCGCCTGGGCGTCGGCTACAATTCATCCAACTTCGACCTCAACGCGCTGATCGATGCCCTCGCCGCCGACCAGCTCATCACCGTGCTGGCCGAGCCGAACCTCACCGCCCAGTCGGGCGAGATGGCGAGCTTTCTCGCGGGCGGCGAGTTCCCGATCCCCGTCGCCGCCGACAACGACCAGATCACCATCGAGTTCAAGCCGTTCGGCGTGAGCCTATCCTTCGTGCCGACCGTGCTGTCGCCGGAACGTCTCAATCTCCGCGTGCGGCCGGAGGTTAGCGAGCTCTCGGAGACCGGTGCGATCACCGTGCCGCTGGCGAGCGGCACGGTGCGCATCCCCGCGCTGACCGTGCGCCGTGCGGAGACGACGGTCGAGCTCGGCAGCGGCCAGAGCTTCGCCATCGCAGGATTGCTGCAAAGCTCTTCGGCCCAGCTCACCAACGGCGTGCTCGGGCTGTCGGAGGTGCCGGTGCTGGGTGCTTTGTTCAAGTCGGAGGCGTTCCGTCGCAACGAGACCGAGCTGGTCATCATCGTCACGCCCTATCTGGTCCAGCCCGTTTCCGACCCCCGGGCGCTGGCGACGCCACTCGACAATTTTCGCCCCGCCACCGATTTCGAGCGGATCCTGCTCAATCGTCAGGTGGCACGCGGCATCACGCCGGGTCCGCCCAGCACCGTCCCCTTCGATGCCGGCTTCATCCTGGATTAGGACCACCATGCTGCGCGCGACCGTGACCTTGATGCTGCTCCTGGCCCTCGCCGCCTGCGAGTCCGATCCGCTGGGCCGTCCCGGCACGATCCGGGCTTCGGGCGTGAACGCGGCCAACCTGCAGGCCATGCTGGTCGACCCCACTCATTCGCGCCTGGGCATCGGGGCCAACGGTGCGCTCGGCAGCGCCGCCGCCGATCCGATCGATCGCCTGCTCACGGACAAACGCTATCCGCTGCCGGCGGCCTTCACCACGCTGAGCGGCAACTAGCGCGACCCGGATGGCCGCAGAACCCCAGACCGCGACCGCCCACGCCGCGCCGCCCGCCGCTCGCACCGCCGGCGCCGTGTCGGCGGATACGGAGCGCGCGGCGCTGCTGGCCTTCGTCACGGACGAGGAGAGCGAGGCCGCCATCCAGACGGCGCTGGCAGATCGGATGGCCGGCGCGCAGGTCCGGCGCGGCTCGGTGCGCGCAGCCACCCGTGCGCTGGCGAGCGAGCCCTCGCCCCGCGTGCTGCTGGTCGATGTCGCCGGCCTGGAGGACCCGATCGCCGCTTTGCACGATCTGGCCGCCGTCTGCACCCCCGACGTGCGCGTGCTGGTGATTGGCGACCGGTCGGAGGTGAGCTTCTATCGGGAGCTCACCCGCGATCTCGGCATCGCCGAATACATCTATAAGCCGCTGACGCGCAGCAATGTCGCGAGCCTGTTCGGGCCTTTGGTGGTGCCGTCGGGCGAGAAGTCGACGCAGCGCGGCGGGCAGATCATCGCAGTCTGCGGCGCCCGCGGCGGAGCCGGCGCCACTACCGTCGCCGTCAATCTGGCGCTGCAGCTGGAGGCCACCAAGGGCCACATCGCGCTGCTGGACCTGCATCTGCGCGGCGGGACGACGGCGATGATGCTGGGGGTGAAGGCCACCAACGGCCTGCGGATTGCGCTCGAGGAGCCGGAACGCGCGGATGCGCTGTTCCTCGACCGTATCGCCGTCAACGTCCATGGCCGGCTGCGGCTGCTCGCCGCCGAGGAGCCGTTCGAGTCCCAGCCCAACCCGACGCCGGAAGGCGTAGCGCAGCTGCTTGAGCTGCTGCGCCAACGGTTCAGCCATATCGTGGTCGATCTGCCGATCCCGCCTTCGCCCTGGGACCGACAGGTGCTTGCCGAGGCGCGCACCGCCGTCGTGGTGTTCGGGCCCGATCTCGCGGGCATTCGCGACGCCGAGGCCACGCGCAAGCTCCTGGCCTCGATCTCGAGCAGCAGCCACCCGATCTTCGTCCTTAATCGCGCCGGGGCGCCCGGCGGCCTGAAGCTGCCCTTGATCGTCGAGGGCCTTGGCCAGCGCCCAGGAGTGATCATCCCCGATTTGCCGCGCCATCTGCCGCGAGCAGCCAATCTCGGCCAGCCCACCGCTTCCGGCAGCGCACCCTTCCGCAAGGCCCTGGCGCCCCTGACGCAGGAGATCTTCGGCGTGCGGCCTGATGCCGGCCGGCGGTTCTGCCCTGCTGCGCTGGCTCGTCACGCGATGAAGACCTTCGGCCGCAAGGACGAGGCGCCCAAGGCCCCGCTCGCCGCCGCGCCGTCGGCTGCGCCGATCCTGCGGCTGCCCGTCGAATCGCCCATCACCCGGTTGCGCAACAAGGTGATGGAGCGCGTCGACGCCGTGACGGCCTCGGCGCTGCCGGCCGCCCAGCTGCAGGTTCAGCTGGAGTCCCTGGTCCATGATCTGGCCAGCCGCGGGCGGCTCGAGCTGTCGGCGCACGAGCAGACCCGGATCGCCGAGGAGCTGGCCCACGACATGGTCGGCTACGGCCCCCTCGAGCCGCTGCTGCGCGACGACAGCATCAGCGACATCATGGTCAACGGGCCGCACCAAGTGTTCATCGAGGTGCGCGGCAAGCTGCAACGCAGCAATGTCCGATTCCGCGATGCGGCCCAGGTCGCGACGATCGCGCAGAAGATGGCCGCGGCAGCCGGCCGACGCGTCGACGAATCGAGCCCGCTGGTCGACTGCCGCCTCGCGGACGGCAGCCGCGTCAACGTCGTGTTCCCGCCGCTCGCGATCGACGGTGCGTGCATCTCGATCCGCAAGTTCTCGAAGAAGAAGATCGACTTCGAGGCCATGATCGGGTTCGGCAGCCTGTCGCCGGCGCTGGCCCGCGTGCTCGAGGTCGCGGCCCGCTCCCGCCTCAACATCGTCATTTCCGGCGGCACCGGCTCCGGCAAGACGACGATGCTGAACGCCCTGAGCCGGCTGATCGACCATGACGAGCGCATCGTCACCATCGAGGACGCCGCCGAACTGCAGCTCCAGCAGCCGCACGTGGTCCGCCTGGAGACCCGGCCGCCGAACCTGGAAGGCCGCGGCGAGATCCACCAGCGCGAGCTGATCAAGAACGCGCTGCGGATGCGGCCCGACCGCATCATCGTGGGCGAGGTCCGCGGTGCGGAGGCCTTCGACATGCTGCAGGCGATGAACACCGGCCATGACGGCTCGTTCTGCACCATCCATTCCAACACCACGCGCGACGCGCTGACCCGCATCGAGAACATGGTGCAGATGGGCATGGCCAGCCTGCCGCTGCGCGCGATCCGGACCCAGATCGCCAGTGCTGTGGACATCATCGTCCAGATCCAGCGCATGCGCGACGGCGGCCGCCGGGTCACCCAGGTCTCGGAGATCCTCGGCCTCGAAGGCGACATCATCACCATGAACGACATCTTCACCTTCGAGTTCGGCGGCGAGGACCGCGGCGGTCGGATCGTCGGGCGCTGGACGACGCCCGGGATGCGGCCGGGCTTCTACGACCGGCTCGAATATTTCGGCCTGGGGGACGCCTGGATGCGGGGCCTGGCCGATGCCTGACCTCCATCATGCCATCGCTGGCGCTGCGGCCCTGCTGGCTGTCGCCTTGCTGGGGATCGCAGTCTGGCTGATCGGCCGTCCGGGCAATCGCAAGCTGCGGTCGCGGGTGCAGGAGATGGGTGCGCTCACCAGCGCCGCGCCGACGGTCGCGGTGGACGCGATACCCAGCATCCGCATCATGGCGATCAGCGACCGGCCTCTGCTGCAACGGCTGGCGCGCCTCCTGCGGTTCAACCCCGACCTGCCGGAGGAGCAGATCGTCCCTTGGCCGTTGGTGGCGGTGCTGGCCGCCGCTGCCGGCGTCGTCGCCTGGTGGATCGCCGGATTCTATCTGGGCAAGACGCTGGCGCTGCCGCTGGGGGTGCTCGGCGCCCTGCTGGGTGCGCGCGCGATCTTCCAGTGGCAGCATCGCCGCTTCTGGGACGCATTGTTCAAGCAGATGCCGGATGCGCTGGGCCTGATCCTGCGGGCGGTCCGCTCGGGGCTGCCGATGGCGGAGGCATTGCGCAGCGTCGCGCGCGACATGCCGGCCCCGACCGGCCCCCAGTTCGCCAGGATCGTCGGCGAGACCGCGATCGGCAACAGCGTGGATTCCGCTTTTTTGCGGCTTCATGAGCGGACCCAGGTCACCGAGTACGGATTTCTTGCCGTCACTCTCGGCTTGCAGTCCCAGACCGGCGGGAGCCTCGGCGAAACCTTGGAAAACCTGGCGGAGATCGTCCGCAAGCGCGTGGCGCTGGCCGCCCGCGCCCGTGCCCTGGCTTCGGAATCCACCGCATCGTCTGCGATCCTGATGATTCTACCTTTCGTGTGCGCGCTGGCGATGTCGCTGATCCGGCCGGGCTATCTGTCCCCGTTCTGGTACGACCCTGCCGGTTTCAAGATGCTGGTCACGGGCCTGTTCCTGATGACCCTGGGTGGCCTCAGCAGCCGCTGGCTGATCCGCCGGGCGACGGAGGACTGATGATCGCATCTGCCGTCGTCGGCGCGGTCGCCGCGGGTCTTGCCGCCCTCAGCCTGTCGGTCGTCGTGGCGGTTGTCCTGGCCCATCTGGCCGAGGAAGGCGACCTGTCCAGCCGGATCAGGGGCGTGATGCAGCCGCTGAGCGAACGGCAGCGACCCACCGGCGCTTCCTTCGCCGCCGGCATCGCCGGCATGTTCGCCCGGCTCGGGGAGGCCGTGCTGAGCAGCACCCTCGTCTCCGCCCACGATCTGACGCAACTCGAGCGTGCCGTGGCCGCCGCGGGCTACGATCCGCGGCGTGCGGCCTCGGCCTTCATCGGTATCAAGATGGTCATCATGCTGGGCTTCCCATTGCTCGGCTACGTGCTGGGCGGCCTGATTGCACCCACGGCCCTGATGCACCTGCTCGTCGTGGCCGGGATGCTGATCGTGGGGGTCCTTGGGCCGAACTGGGTCTTGCGGTTCCTGCGGCGACCCTATGTCAAAACCTTGCGCAAAGGCCTGCCGGACGCGCTGGATCTGATGGTCGTGTGCGGGGAGGCCGGCCTTGGGCTGGAGTCTGCCGTCAACCGCGTGGCGCACGAGGTGGCGCGCTCCAATCCCGCAGTAGCCCGCGAATTCGCGACCCTCAGCCAGGAACTGCGCATGTTGCCGGATCGGCGCGAGGCGCTGGGGCGCATGGGCGAGCGGACCGGTCTCGAGGGCTACCGCCGCCTGGGCTCTACCTTGGCTCAGGCCCTGCGCTACGGCACGCCGCTGACCCAGGCCCTGCGCGTGCTCGCCGCCGAGATGCGCCAGGAAAGGACGCTTGCGATGGAAGAGAAGGCGGCGCGCCTGCCCGCACTGCTGGTGCTGCCATTGATCCTGTTCATCATGCCAAGTCTCTTCATCGTCTTGATCGGCCCATCCATCCTGCAGCTGATAGCCAACCTGTGATGCGGCGATGAGCGCCTCTGCCTTGTCGCGGATGGCAATGCTGGCGCTGACCCTGGCGGTTGCGGCCTGTGCGCTCCCGGAGGACGCGTCATTGCGCGAGCCCGACGCTTCCTCTCGCCTGCGCGTGGCCTCCGTCGCCGAGGCGAACGGACAACCGGGCGTGGCGCTTTCCATCTACAGCATCGAGGCGACGACCCATCCGGACGACCCGCAAGCACAGCTTCGCTACGCGATCGCCTTGATGCAGGCCGGCGGGCTGGCACAGGCGAACGAGGTATTGACGCGAGCGCTGCAGCGAACGCCGGACCAACCTGCGCTGCTGACCCAGTCCGGCAAGATCCGACTCCTTGGCGGCGATGCCGGCGCCCGCGAACTATTCGACCGGGCACTGGCGTTGGCCCCTGACAATGCCAGCGCGCTCAGCGGCAAAGGGATGGCACTAGACTTGGAAGGTCGACACGATGAAGCACTGCCTTGGCACGCTGCCGCGGTGAAGGCTGCGCCGGACAATCTGGCAATCGGCAACAACTACGCAGTGTCGCTCATGCTGGCTGAGCGTACCGGCGAAGCGATTGCCATCCTGAGCGCGCTGGCGCAGCGCCAGGACGCGCCGGAACGGGTGATGAACAATCTGGCCTTGGCGTATGCGACGGCCGGCGATCCGAGTGATGCGCGAAGCGTCCTGCGTAGCCACATCGGCGAGGTGGAATTCGATCATTATGCCCAGATCATGCAGATGACAGCCCGGTCGGTGAACACTCAGCGCGCGAGCCCGTTACCGTCGTCGACACCATAATCCGATTCCGCCAAGCCGCTTCGAGCGGCCGCCGAGACGAACTGCCATCCAAGCCGCTCCTTGCCCCGGTGCCGGCCACAAGGCCGCCCTTCCTTCCTCGCACGCCCCGCACTGACGCTATGGCCGGTCCAGATGGCCTGCCGGGTCGTCGAGGGCCCGGATCTCGCTAGGCAGGCTCCCGGCCGCATCGTCCTCAATGGATGCCTCAGCTGCAAGATCGAGTGACGGTAGCGTTGTGCCGGCCGGCAATCCCAATTCCCGCTCTGCTTGGAGCCAATGCGCGAGCGCCTGGCCTTCGGGGAATCCTGCGGCCTGCCACAACTCATAGGCGCGGCGCTCAACGGCGTCCTGCTGTTCAACGTCCATGAAACCATTTCCCTGGTGATGGAGAGCCATACTCCGCTCGGCAGTAACAAAAGCGCTTCCTGATCATCCCGGACACCGAGACCCCCGACGTCCCCCTGGCTGGCACATTCGGAGCCCATAACCTGTAGCGGCGGCCTACGGGGCTGATGGGCACCCTTAAGGCTAACGCGGAACGGCGAGGTTCGCGAAGCGTTACCGTCGTTGGAACGCAAAGCGAACCGTCGCAGCGTCTGTGCACTGGCTCACAGTCGCGACGCCGCCGAACTTGAAGTGTGGACGAAAAGGTCCAGGCTTCCGGCCAGCGGGCACATCGACCAGCTGAAGCAGGCCTCTCGACGTCGACGGCGCGCCGCTACGAGGAGCTTGCCCGGCCGGGCGATCCAGCAAGTGCCGAAGGCCGGCCTCGCGGCGGCGGACACCTACCGCGTACCTCGTGGCGCGATCGAAGACGGCGCGCCGATTTTCGGGTATGAACACGGCTTCGGGGGAGTCGTAAGATGACCGATATCCACGATGGCAACGGCGCGCCTCACGCGACCGCGGGCGGGTTCATGGCCAGGCTGCGCCAGGCCGAAGACAATGCGCGCGCAAAACCGGATCCATTGCTTCAGCTAGTGGCTCAGCAGGCCACCCTGCATGAGGACATCCGGGAACTGCAGCAGCGTCTCCGGTCGCTCGAGGAAGGCATTGACCGGCTGGCGCGTGACCAAAGGCGCCGGAACAGTTCCGACAAAGACTAGAGGGACGTGGCAGGGATGCGCGTCTTGCTCCAGCCCGCTGCAACAGTCGCAGTCTCCCATCCCGTTGGCCACATCCTCGATCGCGTCGCGCGGGCGTCCGGTCGTCTGGTGCTACCGCGACGGCCACGACGTCGCTGAGGCGTTGATCAGCGGGCTTGGCCTGGGACTGCCCACGGCACATCAAGGGCGATAGGAAGCCGTGGAGACGGCGGCGGCGGGGGGCCGCCGCCGCCGTACTTCTGGCCGGCATTGGCGATGCCAGCGGGACAGTATGACGATATGCGGGACAGCCAGGGCCGCACCGCCGCCGCTGCCCAAGTTGCCGCAGCCTTAGACCTCGGCACCCTCACAGACCTCCTGAGACTGCTCCAGGTTAGTGCTCCGGGCCGTGGTGTCAGCTAGCGACGCTCGACGCCATCTCGACTGGAGACGCCGATGCCACGAGATAAAACGAACGCGCAGGCACGATTTGGCCGCTCGCCGGCAGCGGCGGTCGACCGCCATGTCTGCCGGAGGATACGTGAGCGTCGGATCCAGCTCGGCCTGACGCAGCAGCAGATAGCCCAGCTGATCGGCGTCACCCAACAGCAGGCGCAAAAATACGAGGACGGGAGCAGCCGAATCTGCGCAGGCCGGCTGTTCACGCTTGCACAGGCGCTGGAGGTCGACGTCGGCTATTTTGTTGATGGCATGAACGTTCAGCGGTCGTTTGTATTGATGCCTCATCATTCGGCATTTCTCGAGTTTATGCACGACTTCATCAACATGGCCGGGATACACAAGAAGGCTATCAGCAGGTTCGCCCGCGAGATGGCCGAGCGCAAGCTGGCACTGGTCTATGACATTAACGATGGAGGGCCGCGCGAACGCCGGGACCTACTGACATTCGGGGGGCGGCCGGCGCTCCGGAGGCCTGATCATTGCGTAGCATTAGCGACGCTATTCTGGAGATCGTCCGGACGCTGACTACCGGGCAATTGCTGGCGGCAGACGATGAAATAGTTCCAGCCGCTTAGGTAACGGCGGCAAGGCAGCGCCGCTTCGGATTGCCGCGCCCACATCGACCGCGCGCACCACCTCGAGCGGATCTCATCCACCACAGCCGCCAGCGCCGCGATCATCTCGGGACGCGCGAGCCTCCTCACCCTCGGCGGTGCCGACCAGCGAATGGCATTCCGGATGCGAATACCCGTTCGCATTTGTGTTGGCGGCCCATCAGCGGCGGCAGCGGACGATGCGAAGGATGGCTGGTTAGGCGAGGCCCTGCGAAAACGAGATTATTCGCGCTGCGTGCAGGTGGACGGGCTAGCTGCGGCACAGGTGAGCAACCAATGGCAAGCTGGGCCGTTCTCGGTCGACTCTGTCGCACGAAACATCCTACCTGCGGTTACTGCCTCCAAAGTGGCAGACGGAGAGGTCGGCTTGAATGGCGTAGCGGGCAAATGCTCAGGCTAATTACGACGGGTGGGACAGGTCATGGCCGCACCAGATTCACCTGGAGTTCGCTTGAGCAAGATTGAAAATGGCGGCGAACGTTGCGGACAGGTAGGGGCGATTCCCACCGGCGATGGCACGCTGTTTCGGGTCTGGGCACCCGACGTCAGCGCGCTCGCCGTCGTGATCGATGGCAAGGACCATGCTCTCAGGCCCGAGGCGCAGGGCTGGTGGAGCAATACCGTTCGCGATGCACGACACGGCACGCTCTACGATCTGCGCCTCGGCAACGCGACGCCCTGCCCCGACCCGGCCTCGCGCTACCAGCCGTTCGGTCCAACCGGCTCCTCGATGGTGGTCGATCCCCGTCTGTATTGCTGGCACGACAGGGAATGGCCCGGCGTGACCCGCCACGGTCATGTCGTCTACGAGCTTCACATCGGCACCTTCACCCGTGACGGCACCTTTGCTGCTGCGACCGAGCGGCTGCCTCACATCGCTGGGCTTGGTATCACGCTGCTGGAAGTCATGCCGGTCGGTGAATTCGCCGGTACCTTCGGCTGGGGCTATGACGGCGTGTCCTGGTTCGCGCCAACCAGACTGTATGGACAGCCCGACGATTTTCGCCGCTTCATCGACGCCGCCCATGGTCTCGGCATCGGCGTGATTCTCGACGTGGTCTACAACCACTTCGGCCCAGTGGGCTCGTTCCACGATCAGTTCGCCGCGGGATGGTTCAGCGACCGTTACGCCAACGACTGGGGCGAATCGCTGGCGTTCGAAGGTCCGTCCGCCCGGCCGGTTCGCGACCATGTCGTCGCCAACGCCCGGATGTGGATCGAGGAGTACCATCTCGACGGCCTGCGCCTCGATGCCGTTCAGAACATTTACGATTTCGAGAGCGCCGAGCCGATCGTGGCCGAACTCGCCCGCGAGGCGCGGGCGGCGGCCGGCGATCGCGGCATCTGGATCGTGGGCGAGTGCGAACCGCAGCTCGCCGCGCTGATCCGAAGTCGGGAAAACGGCGGCGCCGGGCTCGACGCGCTCTGGAACGACGACTGGCACCACACGGCGCGCGTCGCCCTCACCGGTCGCTCCGAAGCCTATTTCACGGACTATGGCGGACGACCCCAGGAGTTCATCTCCGCGGCCAAGCACGGCTTTCTCTTTCAAGGTCAGCGGTACCATTGGCAGAAGCAGCCGCGAGGCACCCCGACCGGCGGGATCGATCCCGAGCAGTTCGTCGTGTTCCTGCAGAACCATGACCAGATCGCCAACTCGGGCCGCGGCCTGCCGCTGTGCCGGACCACCAACCCCGCGGCGCTGCGGGCCATGACCGCGCTCCTGCTCCTCGGGCCCAACACGCCGATGCTGTTTCAGGGTCAGGAATTCGCCTCGAGCAGACCATTTCGGTATTTCGCCGAGCTCGTGCCGGAGATGGCCGAGGTGGTGGCACAAGGCCGGATCGAATCCGGGGCACAGTTCCCGAGCCTCGCCACGGAGGATATGCGCGCCATCATGGCGCCACCGGCAGCGCGGACGACTTTTGAGGGCTGTCAGCTTGATTGGGGCGAGGCGGAGCGTCACGAGGAGGTGCTCGTTCTGCACCGCGACCTGATCCGCCTGCGGCGTGCCGATCCGTCTTTGTGCACCGCCCGCCGGGCCGGCGGTGTCGATGGTGCAGTCCTGTCGGGCGAGGCATTCGTTCTGCGCTTTTATGGGAACGATGGGGACGACCGGCTGCTTCTGATCAATCTCGGCTCGGACCTGCGGCTGACCATCATGCCCGAACCCCTGCTGGCACCACCAGAGGGCTGCGACTGGGCGTGCCTCTGGTCGAGCGAGGCGCCCGAGTATGGTGGCAGCGGCTACCAGTCGCCGACTCCCGACGCTCCGTGGGTGCTGGCAGGTCGGGCCGCCTGCCTGCTGCGCCCGGGTCCACCTTCGAGCCAACGCCGGACCGAACAGCAGAAAGCTCTCGAGGCCGCGAGGCCCCATACGCCACGCCCAGATGATGGAGACAGCCCATGACGGATCGCCCCTGGTGGGAGGACGCCGTCCTGTACCAAGTCTATCCGCGCAGCTTTCAGGACACAGACGGCGACGGCATCGGCGATCTCGAGGGTATCCGGCGCCGACTGGATCACTTCGTCAACCTCGGCATCGACGGGGTCTGGATCTCCCCGATCTATCCCTCGCCGATGGCCGACCATGGCTATGACGTCAGCGACTATTGCGGCATCGACCCGATTTTCGGCACGCTGGCCGACTTCGACCGCCTGCTCGCTGAGATGCACGAACGGGGCCTGCGGCTGATCCTGGATTTCGTGCCGAACCATTCCTCCCGCTTGCATCCGTGGTTTCAGCAGTCGGCCAGCGGCCGCGATTCCGCGTTGCGTGACTGGTATGTCTGGCGCGATCCGGCCCCCGACGGCGGCCCCCCTAACAACTGGCGCAGTCGTGCCGGCGAATACCCGGCATGGACGTTCGATCCGCGCACCGGGCAATACTACCTACATTCCTTCCTGCCTGAGCAACCGGATCTCAATTGGCGCAATCCTGCCGTGCAAGCGGCGATGCTCGACGTGCTGCGCTGGTGGCTGGACCGCGGCGTCGACGGCTTTCGCGTCGATGTCATCTACCACCTGATGAAGGATCCCGAGTTTCGCGACGATCCCGTCGATCCGACCTGGGAGCAGGGTTCGTCCGTGCTGCCGCGTCTGCAGCCACTGCACTCGATCGATCACGAGGACATCCACGACGTCGTTCGCCAGATGCGACGGGTACTTGGCGAGTACGCCGATGATCGACTGTTGATTGGCGAGATCTACCTGCCCCTGGAGCGTCTCATGGCTTACTACGGCCAGGATGCGGATGAGGCCCACCTGCCGTTCAATTTTCAACTCATCAGCGCGCCCTGGCATGCGGCCTCCCTGCTACGCATGATCCGCGACTATGATGCCGCCATCCCTTTGCACGCCTGGCCGAACTGGGTGCTCGGCAATCACGACCAGAGTCGAATCGCCAGTCGGGTCGGTCCGGCCCAGGCGCGCGTGGCGATGATGCTGCTGCTGACACTGCGGGGCACACCGACGCTGTATTATGGCGACGAACTCGGCATGTTGGACGTTCCAATTCCGCCCGATCAGATACAGGACCGGTTTGTCGGGAGTGGTGTCGTGACGGGTGCGAACCGGGACCCGCAGCGCACGCCAATGCCATGGGATGAAGGTGCAAATGCGGGCTTTACGACCAGCACGCCCTGGCTGCCCATTGGATCTACGACCGATGTAGGTTCGGTGGCTCAGCAGGATGTCCAGCCGACGTCGATGCTTGCGTTGACCCGAGCGTTGCTCGCATTGCGACGTCGGCATCCGTCCCTGCTTGCTGGCTCCTGGACGCCGATCGCCGCCAAGGACGATCTCTTGTGCTATGCGCGCGGCGAAGGCCGGGATAGGTTGTTCGTGGTGTTGAATTTCGAATCCGTGGCCAAGACAGCCGTGTTGGAGGATGCCCCACCGTTCGCGAAAATCATACTTTCCACGGGCCTTGACCGAATCGACGAGGCAATTTCGCGGAGCTTCGACATCGGTCCCAATGAGGGGCTGATAGTCGCGGTCAGCGCTCACGGCCCTTAATCGCGCGCTCCGTCACGTGGTCGCGGAGGCGATGACGGCAGCCGGATAGGTCAACTGCATTCCCTTTGACAGGCCTCGAAACGCATCAGACTGGAGTGTCACCTCACCGTCGGCCCGAGCAACTCCAGACGCCAACCACGCCTCGCGATGCCGCTCTTCTGGCGGCGTTACTGCCAGGTGATGCTGGGCCTCTTCGGCGTGCTCTGGCTGGGGCTGGCGGCGGCAGGAAAGTGCCCGACGAGCCGATCGCCCCAGTAGCGCCGTCTGAGGAATGCAAAAAGGCACTCAACGTCATCGTGCTTCGGAAGGCTCCGCTGTAGTCGAATATGGCATCGCTTCCACGCGAGCCGAAAGCCGCTCTCGTGGTCACCCGGCGGTTACACTGTAAGCGACTTAAGAAATGCGCGGGAGGCTAAGTGATCGAAATAATGGTGCCCAGGGGCGGATTTGAACCACCGACACGCGGATTTTCAGTCCGCTGCTCTACCAGCTGAGCTACCTGGGCATCGACGACCGGTGGGCCTATAGCGGCATCGTCGGCGGCTGTCCAGCCCAGCCGGCGGCCGTGCCTCCCGCACTAAAGCCGGCGCCCTTCGGCCACCAACCGGGCGGTGGCGGTCTCGATCGCCTGCTCCAGCCGCTGCATGAATTCCTGGCGGCCGAGGCCCGGGGGAATGGGCGGCAGGAACTCGAGCACGATCCGGCCGGGATATTTGATGAAGCCGCGCCTGCGCCAGTACAGACCGGAGTTCAGCGCCGCCGGCACCACCGGTCGACGGACCGCGTTGTAGACGGCGGCCACGCCCGGCTTGTAGTCGGGTGGTGCGCCCGGGTCGCGCCGCGTGCCCTCGGGGAAGATCAGCAGGGATATGCCGAGGCCGACCTCGCGCTTGGCGCCGGCCACCAGGGAGCGGATCGCCGCGGACGCGGCGCCGCGGTCGATCCGGATGCTGCCCGCCCGCATCAGGTACCAGCCGAACACGGGGATCCGCGTCAGCTCGTACTTGAGCGCCACCGCGATCTCGTCGAGCAGCACATGGCAGGCCACGGTCTCCCAGGCCGACTGGTGCTTGCATGCGAACACCACCGGGCCCGGGGGGATGTGCTCCCGCCCGCGTACCTCGTAGCTCAGCCCCACGATCAGGCGCAGACCCACCAACAGCCCCCGCTGCCACCCTCTCGCGACCTGCCGCATCACGCGTGGCGAGTAGAACGGATAACCCGGCAGGACGGCGAGGCAGTACACCGTCGTCCAGCCGAAAAAGAACAGGTTGAACAGGAACGAGCGCACGGCCAGGAGGGGTGATGCGGGCAAGGCGTCGGTGCTCCGTGGCTTCGCGGGAGCCCGACAGAGAGCCGGTGCGCCGGATTTTGGCAAGCGGCCTAACGCAGGTGGGCGAGGCCCCAGCGCGCGGTGCGCCGCGCGACGACCGCGGTCAGCAGCGCTGCCGCCACCGGCACGCAGCCGAGCAACAGCCAATCCAGGGTCGCCAACTCCAGCCGTGGCAGCGCTGTCATGCTACCGGCCGTGGTCGCGATCACGAAGGCGCCCACGGTCACGATCGCCGCGGTGAAGCCGAGCAGCCCGCCGCGCAGCGCGTTGCTGAGCGCGTGCTGCTCGAACTGGCGGCCGACATAGTCGTCGCCAGCACCCATCAGCCGCAACAGGTCGACGGTCTCCTCGTGCAGGTCGAGGCTCATTCGCGTGACCACCACCACCACCACGAGCAGCGTGGCCAGCAGCAACAAGGTCGCGACATGGCCCAGCGCACGCAGCGCCGAAGCGGTGCGCAACGCGCTGTCGCCAGGGGGCGGTGCCTGGTCGATCATGGCACCGGGCGCGAGGGATAAGAGCCGAGCCGACAGCGCCGCGAGATCGGGCTCCCGGCCTGGATTGAACGCGACGTCGACCAGACGGGGCAGCGCCAAGCCGGCCGCATCGGCATCCGGAGTCAGCCAAGGCTGGACCAGCTGGCTGACCTCCTCCGGTGGCACGACCCGCACGAACGCGACCCCGTCGAGATGCTCCAGCGCAGCGGTGATCTCGCCCATTGCCGTGTCCGCCACGATCGCGCCCGCGCTCGCCGGCAGCGCCACCGTGACGATCCGCGGCTCCAGTGCCAGCCGGCGTGCGGTGCCGCCGGCAGCGCTGGCCAGAGCCAGGGTCAGCACAGCCAGGAACACCAGGCCGCCGGCGATCCAGGCGAGGAAACGACTGGCCGGGGTGTCGGCCAGGGGCAGATCAAGCTCGAGGTTGAGGATGGTGGCCATCGCCGCCCCGGCTAGGCGCTGAGCGGCAAGGGTGCCGCTGCCGGCTCTTGGCGCCGCAGACGGCCGGCCGCCATCTCGAGCACGGGGAACCCGTGACGCCGGACCAGCCGCTCGTTGTGGGTCGCGAACACCACCGCCGTGCCCAACTGGTGCAGCGAGAGAAACAGATGCATCAGCCGCCGGCTGCGCGCCGGGTCGACGCTGCTGGTCGGCTCGTCGGCGAGCAGCAGGCTCGGCCGTACGATCACCGCGCGGCCGACCGCCACGAGCTGGCGCTGGCCCATCGACAGCTCGCCCGGCTTCTTCTCGATCACCTCGCCCAGCCCGAGCCACGCCAGCATGTCGGACACGTGGCTCGAGATCTGCTCCTCGCTGGCGCCGCTCAGCCGCAACGGCAGCGCCAGATTGTCGAAGGCGCTCATATGGTCGAGCAGGCGGAAATCCTGGAAGACGACCCCGACGCGGCGGCGCAGGAGCGCGCTCTCGGCCCGATCGAGCTGGGCGACATCGCGGCCGAACAGCATTAATCTGCCGCAAGATGGCGCCTGGGTCAGGCTGAGCAGGCGCAGAAGCGAGGTCTTGCCGGCACCGCTGGGGCCGATCAGGAAGTGGAAGCTGCCGGCAGCGAGCTGGAGGTCGATGCCGTGCAGCACCTCCTCCGCCGGGGCGTACCGCATCCCGACCTGTTCCAGCTGTAGGATCGTTGCGCCATTCTCGGCCAAAGTCGCAGGTCCGGTCCGCCTAGCTTGCTGACTTCACACTACACATATAATAGAATACGTCCAGTTGCTTTCAACTCTGGAGCGCAGCCGCCTGCTGCCGGATGGCGACCACCCCGATGATCATCACCTGCCCGAGCTGTCGAACCCGCTTCCGGATCGCGCCTGCGTCCCTGGGCAGCGCCGGGCGGACGGTGCGCTGCTCCAGCTGCAACGAGCGCTGGTTTGTCGAGCCGTTCACCGAGCTGGCTCCGCCGCCGCCGTTCGCCGAGGTGGCGATCGAGCCGGTGGCGGCGGCGAGGTCAGCTCGGCGCAATGGCGGCAGGGCCGGCTTGCTGCTGGCCAGCCTTGCGGCCCTGCTGGTCGTGGCGGCGCTCGTCGGCCGCAACGAGATCGCCGCCAGGCTGCCGACGACCGTGCCGCTCTACCAGCTGCTCGGGCTGCCGCTCGAGCTGCCATTGGGCATGGAGTTTCGCGAGCTGAGCTCGGTGCAGCGGGTGGACGCGGGCCAGCCCGTGCTCGTGGTGACCGGGGAGATCGCGAACGTCTCCGGACAGTCGCGCGACGTGCCGCCGATCCGGGTGGCCTTGCTCGATTCCGATCGGCGCGAGCTCGATTTCGGCCTGTTCGACCCCCCGCAGCCGGCGCTGGGCCCTGGCGGCCAGGCGCGGTTCGAGGTCCAGCTCGGCGCGCCGCCACCCGAGGCCAGCGACTTCACGGTCTCCTTCGGCGCGCCTCGCTGACCGGCCGCGCCGATATGCGCCCGATGGCGGTGGCGCTGCTGGAGGCGCAGGCCGCGGCGCAGGACGGGGAGGTGCCGGTGGGCGCCGTCCTGGTAGCGCCCGACGGCATCCTGCTGGCGCGCGACCGCAACCGGATCGAGCAGCTTCGCGATCCTACGGCGCATGCCGAGCTGCTGGTGATCCGCGCCGCCGCCGCGCGCCTGGGGACGCCCCGGCTGGTCGGCTGCGACCTCTACGTCACGCTGGAGCCGTGCCCGATGTGCGCCACGGCCGCCAGCTTCGCTCGCCTGCGACGGATCTACTATGGTGCGGCGGACCCCAAGGGTGGAGGCGTCGATCACGGCCCCCGGATTTTCGCGAGCCCTACCTGCCACCATCGGCCGGAGGTCTATGGCGGGATCGAGGAGGCGCGCTCGGCCACGCTGCTGCGCGAGTTCTTCAAGGCGCGACGCTGAAGCGTTTTCGGTTCGACCGAACACGCTTCAGGGTTATTTTGGGCCTATCGGCCTTCGGCCTACTTGAGGCGAGCATCTTCGCGCAGCGCGAAAACGCTCTAGCCCTCAGTCGATGGTGCCGTTCGTACGCAATGCAGCGCGCTCGGCCTCGTCCAGCCGCAACAGCTCGCCCAGCACCTCGTCGGTGTGCTGACCCAGGGTCGGCGGGCCGTACCGATAAGCGGGCGGCGTGCTGCTCATCTTGATCGGGTTCGCCACCAGCGGCACGGTACCGGCTGCTGCTGTTGCATGCGCCACGTCAACCCGCATCTGCCGCGCCTGCACCTGCGGGTCCGCGAACACCTGATCCAGGGTGTTGACCGGTCCGCACGGCACCCCGAGCGTCGCAAGGCCGTCGACCCACTCCTGGGAGGTTTTGGCCCGCACATAGGGCGGCATAAGCTCGTACAGCTCGCGACGATGCTCGACCCGCAGGCTGTTGGTCGCAAAGCGCGGGTCCGCCGCCAGCGCTTCGGCATCCGCGAAGCGGCACCACTTACGGAACTGTCCGTCATTGCCGATCGCCAGGATCACGTAACCGTCGCGGCTGGCGAAGGTCTTGTAGGGTACGATGTTCGGGTGCTCGCTGCCCTGCCGGTGCGGCACCTGCCCGGACAGGAGGTAGTTGGTGCCCTCGTTGACGAGCCAGGCGACCTGGCTGTCGAGGAGGGCGAGGTCGATCTGCTGGCCCTCGCCCGTAGCATCGCGATGCCGAAGAGCGGCAAGGATCGCCACGACCGCGTACATGCCGCACATCACGTCGGCGATCCCGACACCGACCTTCATCGGCTCGCCGTCCGGGGCGCCGGTGAGGCTCATGATCCCGCCGAGCCCCTGGGCCAGGTAGTCGTAGCCGGCGCGCGGCGCATACGGGCCGGTCTGGCCGAAGCCGGTGATCGAGCAATAGACCAGCCGCGGGAACTCGGCCCGGAGCTGCTCATAGCCCAACCCATAGCGGGTGAGGTCACCGACCTTGAAGTTCTCGACCAGGACGTCGCACTGCGCGAGCAGCCGTCGGATCAGGTCCTGGCCAGCGGGCTGCGCGATGTCGATCGCCACCGAGCGCTTGTTGCGGTTGGCGCAAAGATAGTATGCGCTCTCCGCCGTGGGTTGCCCGTCCTTTCCCTCGACATAGGGCGGGCCCCATTTGCGGGTGTCGTCGCCGGCGCCGGGCCGCTCGACCTTGACGATGTCGGCGCCGAGGTCGCCCAGGAGCTGCGTGCAGGTCGGCCCCGCCAGGATGCGGGTCAGATCGAGCACGCGAATCCCCGTCAGGGCCTGTGCCGACGTCATGCTCGGTCCTCCGGCTGGGCCTCGGCCATGCGCTGACCGGACAGTGCCAGAGGCGGTGCTTAACCGTCCGCCGGAGGTGCCGCAAGCCCGACGCACGGCTTGACATCGGGTCGGCGGAAGCCGATTTAGAACCAATCAGGACCGCGTTGGTCCCGTATCCCCCAGGCGATCGGTCAGACGGTGATCAGGCTCAGCAAGCTTGCCGACTACGGCATCGTCATCGCGTCACACTTGGCCCGACAGCCCGATCGGCAGCAGACGGCGCCCGAGGTGGCGGCGGCAACGAGCGTACCGCTGCCGATGACGAGCAAGGTCCTGAAGCTGCTCACGCGCGCCGAGGTGCTGACCTCGCATCGCGGCGCACATGGCGGCTATGGGCTGGCGCGGGTTGCTGAGCGGGTGACGGTGGCCGAAGTGATCGAGGCGTTGGACGGGCCGATCGCGATCACGTCCTGCACCGAGCCGACGCCCGGCGACTGCAGCATCCTCAGCCTTTGCCCGGCTCGGGCCAACTGGGAGCGGATCAATCTGGCGATCCGCGAGGCGCTGAGCGACGTAACCCTGGCCGAGATGGCCCACACCATCCCCTCGGCTTTTCTGCTGCCTGGCGAACGGCAGCCGGCGAATGTCCGGCAATGATCCAGCGCCCCGACAGGTGGTGCGGCATGGCCGTGGGAACGTGACGGAGTAGGATTGATGGCTACGGCCCTTGAGCAGGTCCGCGAGTACACGGGCAACGAGTACAAATACGGCTTCGTCACCGACGTCGATGAGGACCGCGTGGCCAACGGGCTGAGCGAGGACGTGGTCCGCACGATCTCGGCCAAGAAGGACGAGCCGTCGTGGATGACCGAATGGCGGCTGGAGGCTTATCGGCGCTGGCTGACCCTGGAGGAGCCGACCTGGCAGAAGCCGCACTTCCCGCCGATCGACTATCAGGGCATCAGCTACTACTCGGCCCCGAGAGCTAAGGAAGGGCCGAAATCGCTCGACGAGGTCGACCCCGAGATCCGCAAGACCTACGATAAGCTGGGCATCCCGATCCGTGAGCAGGAGATCCTGGCCGGCGTGGCCGTCGACTACGTGTTCGACAGCGTCTCGGTCGCGACCACGTTCCGGGCCAAGCTCGCCGAACTCGGCATCGTCTTCTGCTCGATATCGGAAGCGATCCGCGAGCAGCCAGAGCTGGTGCGCAAATATCTGGGTTCGGTCGTACCTCAAGGCGACAACTACTTCGCCGCGCTGAATTCAGCGGTCTTTTCGGATGGCAGCTTTGTCTACATACCCAAGGGCGTACGCTGCCCGATGGAGCTGTCCACCTACTTTCGGATCAATGCGGCCGGCACCGGCCAGTTCGAGCGCACGCTGATCATCGCCGATGAGGGTGCCTATGTCAGCTACCTCGAAGGCTGTACGGCGCCGATGCGCGACGAGAACCAGCTGCACGCGGCCGTGGTCGAGCTGGTGACCCTGGACGAGGCCGAAATCAAATACTCGACCGTCCAGAACTGGTATCCCGGCGACAAGGACGGCAAGGGCGGCGTCTACAATTTCGTCACCAAGCGCGGTGCCTGCCGCGGTCGCAAGTCGAAGATCAGCTGGACCCAGGTCGAGACCGGCTCGGCGATCACCTGGAAATACCCATCCTGCATCCTCCAGGGCGACGAGTTGGTGGGCGAGTTCTATTCTGTGGCGGTGACCAACAACCGCCAGCAGGCCGACACCGGCACCAAGATGATCCATATCGGCAAGAACACGCGCTCGCGCGTCGTCGCCAAGGGCATCTCGGCCGGCCGCTCCGACAGCACGTATCGCGGGCTGGTGCGGATGCTGAAGTCGGCCGACGGCGCCCGCAACCACACGCAGTGCGACAGCCTGTTGATCGGCGACCGCTGCGGCGCGCACACGATCCCCTACATCGAAGTCAAGAACCGCAGCGCCAAGTGCGAGCACGAGGCCACCACCAGCAAGATCAGCGACGACCAGCTGTTCTACTGCCGCAGCCGCGGCATCCCCCAGGAGGACGCCGTGGCGCTGATCGTCAGCGGCTTCTGCCGCGAGGTGATGGAAGAGCTGCCGATGGAATTCGCGGTCGAGGCCAGGAAGTTGTTGGGCATCTCGCTCGAAGGCAGCGTCGGCTGATCGCCAGCAACACGGGACGCACCATGCTCGATATCAAGGACCTCGTCGTCGAGGTCGACGGCAAGCAGATCATCAATGGCCTCTCGCTCCATGTCGGGGCGGGCGAGGTGCACGCGATCATGGGCCCGAACGGCTCCGGCAAGAGCACGCTCGCCTACGTGCTGGCAGGCCGCGAGGGTTACGAGGTCACCGGCGGCAGCGTGACCCTGGACGGCCAGGATCTGCTGGCCATGAATCCGGAGGCGCGCGCCACGGCGGGCGTGTTCCTGGCGATGCAGTACCCGGTCGAGATCCCGGGCGTGGCCAACATGTATTTCCTGCGCCAGGCCATGAACGCGATGCGCCGCGCGCGCGGCGAGGTCGAGATCGGCGCCGGCGAGTTCATGAAGCGGTTGCGCGCCAAGGCCAAGGTGGTCGGCGTGACCGAGGCCCTGCTCAAGCGCGACCTCAACTTCGGGTTCTCGGGCGGCGAGAAGAAGCGCAACGAGATCCTGCAGATGGCGATGCTCGAGCCGCGGTTGAGCATCCTCGACGAGACCGACTCGGGGCTCGACATCGACGCGCTGCGCACCGTGGCCGACGGGGTCAACGCGGTGCGTGACCCCAGCCGCGGCATGATCGTGATCACCCACTACCAGCGGCTGCTCGACTACATCGTGCCCGACCACGTGCACGTGCTCGCTTATGGCCGGATCCAGCGCTCCGGAGGCAAGGAGCTGGCGCTCGAGCTCGAGGAGACCGGCTATGCCGGCGTGCTCGGCACCGAGTTCACCGACCAGCGCGCCGCGGCTGCCGTGGCGGCGTCCTGACCATGGCCCGGCTGCAGCCATCGACCCAGCCGCCGCCGGCCTTTGGCGCTGTGTTCGCCGACGTCCAGGAGCGGCTGCCGGCCGCGAGCCTGCGCGATTGGCGGCGGGCGAGCTTTGCCCGGTTCAGCGAGCAGGGCATCCCGACGACCCGGGCCGAGGCGTGGAAATACACCAACGTAGCTCCGGTCACCAACGTGGCTATGGCGCTGGCCCCGAAGGTCGACATTGGCCTGCACACGATCAGCCCGCATCTTCTGGGCGGCCCGATGGCGCGCCGGCTGATCTTCGCCAACGGCCACGTCGTGCCCGAGCTCAGCCATGTGCAGAGCCTGCCCGCCGGCATGCGGGTGATGAGCCTGGGTCGTGCGCTGGAGCTGGACCCCGGCCGCGTCGCATCCGTCCTCGCGGAGGCCGAGGACGACCGCTCGTTCACGGCGCTGAACGCCGCGTTCACCGGCGGGGGCAGCTGGATCGAGCTCGACGATGGCGTCGATGCCGGCGAGCCGTTGCAGCTGCTGTTCCTGACGGTTGGCCAAGCGGCGCCGTTCATGAGCCACCCGCGCAACATCGTGCGCCTAGGGGTGGGGGCGAAGCTGCGGCTGATCGAGAAGTCACGTCGGCATAGGGTCCGGTCAGAGTCTGACCAACCTCGTCGCCCAGATCGACCTCGCCACCGGCGCTGTGCTCGATCATGACCGGGTCGAGCTGGTCGCCGGCGAGTGCTCCCACATCGGCAAGCATTTCGTGCGGCTAGGCGCGGGCGCCCGCCTTTCACAGACGGTGGCGACCTTGGGCGGCGCGCTGGTGCGCAACGAGACCGAGGCCAGGATCGAGGGTGCGGCCGTCGACTGCCTGCTCAACGGCGTCTACCTCGCGACCGGGCGCGAGCATGTCGACAACCTGATCCGCGTCCACCACGTCGCGGCGGGCAGCCACTCGAACCAGTTCTACAAGGGCGTGATCGACCAGCGCGCCCGTGCCGTATTCGCCGGCAAGATCATCGTTCACAAGGACGCGCAGAAGACCAACGCCTACCAGAAGAACGACAATCTGCTGCTGTCCGACGACGCCGAGATCGACACCAAGCCCGAGCTCGAGATCTATGCCGACGACGTGAAGTGCAGCCACGGCGCAACGTCGGGCGATCTCGACCCCATGGCTTTGTTCTATCTCCGCTCGCGCGGCCTGCCGCGGGCGACCGCCGAGAGCGTGCTCACCTTCGCCTTCGCTGCCGAGGTGATCGAGCGTTTTGCCGACGAGACCGTGCGCCACCACGTCCGGCATGCGGCCCTGACCCGGCTCCCAGGCGGTGCCGCGCTGGAGGATCTCGCGTGACCCTGCTGGCGACCCGCCCCGCCGCCATCGCACCTTACGACGTCGCCCGTGTGCGGCGCGATTTCCCGATCCTCGCGACCCGGATGAACGACCGGCCGCTGGTCTATCTGGACACGGCTGCCAGCGCGCAGAAGCCCAGGGTCGTGATCGACACGCTGAAGAGCTTCTACGAGCACGACTACGCGAACATTCACCGCGGCGTCTACGACCTCAGCCAGCGCGCCACGGCCGCCGACGATGAGGCACGGCGCAAGGTGCAGCGGTTCGTGAACGCCGCCGACTGGCGCGAGATCGTGTTCACCCGCAACGCCACGGAGGCGATCAACCTGGTCGCCGCCTGCTTCGCACGGCCGATGCTGCAGCCAGGCGACGAGATCCTGGTTACCGAGATGGAGCACCACGCCAACATCGTGCCCTGGCAGATGGTGGCCGCAGCAACCGGAGCTAAGGTGGTGGCAGCACCCGTCGGCGACGACGGTGAACTGCTGCTCGATGCGTTTGTCGAGCGGATCACCGAGCGCACGCGGATGATCGCCATTGCCTGGGTTTCCAACGTGCTGGGTACGGTCAATCCCGTGCACGAGCTGGTGCGGATCTCGCACGAACGCGGCATCCCGATCCTGATCGATGCGGCGCAGGCGGTGCAGCACATCCCGGTCGACGTGCAGGAGCTCGACGCCGACTTCCTCGTCTTCTCCGGCCACAAGCTGTACGGGCCGTCCGGCGTCGGCGTCCTCCACGGCAAGGCCTCGCGGCTCGAAGCGATGCCGCCCTACCAGGGCGGCGGGGACATGATCGAGCGCGTCAGCTTCGCCGGCACCACCTGGAACGAGATCCCGTTCAAGTTCGAGGCCGGTACGCCGGACATCGCCGGCATCGTCGCCCTGGGCGCTGCCATCGACTATGTGCAGGCGCTCGGTCTGGACGCCATCGCCGCGCATGAGAGCGAGGTCCTGGCCTACGCCACGCGGGCGATCAACCAGTTGCCGGGCGTGCGGGTGATCGGCACCGCGCGCGAGAAATGCAGCGTGTTGACGTTTGCCATCGCCGGCGTGCATCCTCAGGACATCGGCGCACTGCTCGATCTCGACGGGATCGCCGTGCGTACCGGGCACCATTGCGCCATGCCGCTGCATGAGCGTTTTGGCCTGAATGCCAGCGCACGGGCCTCGATCGGCCTCTACACGAACCACGACGATATAGACGCCTTCATCGCCAGCCTCAGGCGAGCCGGGGAGATGCTGCAATGATGGACACTGGAAGCATGGCCGGCGACACGGCCATCGAGCGCGCCCAGGCGATCCTCGCGGATGAGCCGGCGGTGACGGTCGAGCGCGAGCGGCAGACCGAGGTCGAGCAGCTCGGCGAGAAGATCATCGAGGCGCTGCGGACGGTCCACGACCCCGAGATTCCGGTCAACATCTACGACATGGGCCTGATCTACAAAGTCGACGTCGAGGACGATAACCGGGTGCTGCTCGACATGACCCTGACCTCGCCCAACTGCCCGGTCGCCGAGACCCTGCCCGGCGAGGTCGAGCACAAGGTCGGTGCGGTCGACGGCGTGAGCGGCTGCGAGGTCAAGATCGTCTGGGACCCGCCGTGGAACCCCTCGATGATGAGCGAGGACGCCCAGCTCGAGCTGGGGATGATCTACTGAGGCTCAGTGCGCGGCACTGACCTGATCGAGAGCGTGGAGGGTCAGCTGGCACAGGCCCTTGGCCAGATCCAGCGGCACCACGACCACATCAATCGTCCAGCTCCAGCCGCTGCGCAGCTCCTCCTGCCGCCACAGGGCGAACGCCCGGTCCTGGCCGTCCTCGAGCACCACGGCGGCAAGCTGGTCCTTGGGCCCGAGGGTGACACGGCGCAGGACACCGGCCGTGTCCGTGGCGAGCCTGCGCCCGTCGCCGATCATCGGGCCGACATCCCGCAGCAACCCGGCTATGGCGTCGCGTGCCTCGACCGGCACCCGCAACAGCCAGGCGCGGCCGTCGCCTTCGCGGAAGGCCTCGAACGCCAGCTCCCGGCGCTCGCGCCGATGATAGGCGCGAAACTCGCCATAGTTGGCTATCGGCTCGCGGGCGAGCAGGCCTTCGGCCATGACGATCATTCACTCCATGCGCGAGCAGCTCATTGGTTTAAAACTTAAGGTAGAAGACTGGCTATGGCCAGCGCTACTGCGAGGTCCTGCGCGTCCGCGCTGCAAGTGTGCTGCACTTGCCGTGCGCGCATGACGGCGGCATAGTCCGCGCCCGATGCCCACGGACCCCACAATTTCTGGTTTTCAGCGCAAGCACCTACTCGGAATCGAGGGCCTGCAGCCGTTCGAGATCGCGGATCTGCTCGACCAGGCCGACGGTTTCGTCGGGCTGAACCGGCAGGCCAACAAGAAGCTGCAGCTGCTCAAGGGTCTGACCCAGATCAATCTGTTCTTCGAGAGCAGCACGCGTACCCAGACCAGCTTCGAGCTGGCGGGCAAGCGGCTGGGGGCCGACGTCGTCAACATGTCGGTGGCGAGCTCGGCCATGAAGAAGGGCGAGACGCTGATCGACACGGCGATGACGCTGAACGCCATGCATCCCGACGTGCTGGTGGTCCGGCATCAGGACAGCGGTGCGGTGGCGCTGCTGGCGCGGCACGTGCACTGCTCCGTGATCAACGCCGGCGACGGGGCGCATGAGCATCCGACCCAGGCCCTGCTCGATGCCCTGACGATCCGCCGCCGCAAGGGTCGGATCGAAGGCCTGAACGTGGCGATCTGCGGCGACATCCTGCATAGCCGCGTGGCGCGCTCCAACATCCTGCTGCTGCTGGCCATGGGTGCCAGGGTTCGCGTGGTCGCCCCGACCACACTGCTGCCGGCCGGGATCGAGGGCTTCGGTGTCGAGGTGTTCGGCGACATGCAGCGCGGCCTCGAGGACGTCGACATCGTGATGATGCTGCGCCTGCAGACCGAGCGCATGCAGGGCAGCTTCGTGCCGTCGGTGGCCGAGTACTTCCATTTCTACGGGCTCACCTACGACAAGCTGCGCGCCGCCAAGCCGGACGCGCTGATCATGCACCCGGGGCCGATGAATCGCGGCGTCGAGATCGATGGCGTGGTCGCCGACGACATCGACCGCAGCGCCATCCTGGATCAGGTCGAGATGGGCGTCGCCGTGCGCATGGCCGTGCTCGACGTGCTGACCCGTGACCTGCGCGAGGAGCCGGCCGCATGAGCCGGCCCGTCGTCATCGTCAACGCCCGCCTGCTCGATCCGGCCACCGGTCTCGACGGGCGCGGCGGTATGCTGATCGTCGGCGGCCGTATCGCCGAGCTTGGCCCTGGGGTCACGGTCGCCCTGGCACCCGGTGGCGCGGAGGTGATCGACGCCAAGGGGCTGTGCCTGGCACCCGGCCTGGTCGACATGCGGGTGCAGCTCGGCGAGCCCGGTGCCGAGCACAAGGAGCGGATCGACAGCGGTGCCGCTGCGGCGGCAGCCGGCGGTGTCACCAGCATGGCCGTCCTGCCCAACACCGACCCGCCGATCGACGAGCCGGCGATGGTCGAGTTCGTCGCCCGCCGCGCCCGGCAGGTGAAGCTCGGCAAGGTCTATCCGTACGCCGCGGTGACCAAGCAGCTGCGCGGCGAGGAGCTGGCCGAGATCGGGCTGCTCAAGGCGGCGGGTGCGGTAGCCTTCACCGACGGCGAGCGGGCCCTGGCCAATGCCCGCGTCATGCGCCGGGCGCTGTCCTACGCCGCTGGTTTCGACGCGCTGATCGTGCAGCACCCCGAAGAGCCTGCCCTGGCCGAGCATGGCGTGATGAACGAAGGGCCGCTGGCGTCGCGACTCGGCCTCGCCGGGATCGCGCCGGCGGCCGAGGCGATGATGGTCGAGCGCGACCTGCGCCTGCTCGAGCTTACGAGCGGGCGGCTGCATTTCGCGCACGTCTCCACCGCTGCGGCGATCGAGGCCATCCGTCGCGCCAAGGCACGCGGCCTGCGGGTCACCTGCGACACCGCCCCGCACTACCTCGCGCTCAACGAGCTCGAGGTCGAGGGCTACCGGACCTTCGCCAAGGTCTCGCCGCCGCTGCGCGCCGAGGCCGACCGTGAGGCCGTGGTCGCCGGCCTCAAGGATGGCACCATCGACGTCGTCGCCAGCGACCACTGTCCGCAGGACCAGGACAGCAAGCGGCTGCCGTTCGCACAGGCGGCCTGCGGCGTGATCGGCGTCCAGACCATGCTACCGGTGAGCCTGCGGCTGGTGCATGAAGGCGAGCTCGGCCTGCTGGCCCTGCTGCGCACGATGACCGAGGCGCCAGCGCGGATCCTGGGCCTGGACGCTGGCCGGCTCGTGCGGGGGGCTCCGGCCGATCTCGTAGTGTTCGACCTCGAGGCGCCGTGGAAGATCACCGAGGCCAGCCTCAAGAGCCTCTCGAAGAACACCGCCTTCGAGGGCCGGCTGGTCGAGGGCCGGGTCATCCGCACGCTGGTCGACGGCCGGACCATCTTCCACCACGAGGGCTGAACCGCTTCGCGCGCGGGGGCCGGGACGTGCTAGCCTGATCTCGGACAGGCGGGATGGCGGGAGCGCATGAACCAGTCCGGCGACTTTCTCCGGGACCGTTTCGTCGAGCGGCTGATCCTGCTGACGCTGCTGGCGTTCCTGGTGTTCGCCTGCGTGCAGATCGTGCAGCCGTTCATCGGGCCGCTGCTTTGGGGCATCATCATCACCGTCGCCACCTGGTACCCCTATCGCTGGCTGTCCGACTATCTGGGCGGCCGGCGGACGCTGGCCGCGGTGATCATGGCGCTGGCGCTGCTGCTGATCCTGGTCGTGCCGGTGTCGATGCTGGTCGAACTCGCTGGGCGAAGGCGTCGGCGCCGTGGCTGGCCTGCTGCGCGACCTCACCACCTTGCAGCTGCCCGAGCCGCCGGCCTGGCTGCGCGATCTGCCGGTCGTGGGGCTGAGCCTCGACGAACAGTGGCGCGAGGCCATGGTCGACCTGCCGGCCTCGCTGTCGCAGTTGCAGCCCTATATCGGCACCGCCGCCGGCTACGGCCTCTCGTTCGGCGCCGGGCTCGGCGTGGCGATCATCGAGTTCCTGGTCGCCATCGTGATCGCGGCGATCCTGTTCGTCGCCGGCGAGTCGGCCGTGCAGGTGCTGCGCCGGTTCGTGGCGCGGGTCGGCGGCGAGCATCACCTGAGCCTGCTCGAGGTCGCCGCCCAGACCATCCGCGGCGTGGCGGCGGGGATCATCTTCACCGCCTTCATCCAGGCGCTGCTGCTGGTGTTCGGCCTGGTCGTGGTCGGCGCGCCCGGCCCGGCCGTGCTGGGTTTCCTCACCTTCTTCCTGTTGGTCCTGCAGCTACCCAACTGGCTGGTCTGGCTGCCGGTGGTGGTCTGGCTCGGCTACCGCGGCCAGACCGGCTATGCCGTGTTCCTGTTCGTCTGGGGCACGTTCGTGGTCAGCACGGTCGACAATTTCATCCGCCCCTATTTGATCAGCCAGGGCGCGCGTCTGCCGTTGCTGCTGATCTTCGTCGGGGTGATCGGCGGGCTGCTGGCCTACGGCTTCATCGGCCTGTTCGTCGGGCCCACGCTGCTGGGCGTGGGCTACACCCTGTTCCGCAGCTGGCTCGACGAGGAGCCGCCGCCGCCGACGGCGTCGATCTGACCGCTCTGGGTTGGTCCATCGGGACCGCCGTGCTACCAGTCTTACTCGTTCGGGAGGCAATGCGATGACGGACTGGTGGGTGCTGGCCCTGGCGTTCCTGGCCGGCTACGGCCTGGGCTCGATCCCGTTCGGCCTGCTGATTACCCGCTGGGCCGGCGCCGGCGACATCCGGGCCATCGGCTCGGGCAATATCGGCGCCACCAACGTGCTGCGCACCGGCCGCAAGGGCCTGGCCCTGGCAACGCTCCTGCTCGACCTCGCCAAGGGCGCCCTGCCGGTGGCCGTCTGCCACGCCTGGCTCGGGCCCCAGGCCGCGGTGCTGGCGGGCGCGGGCGCCATCCTCGGCCACTGCTTCCCGGTCTGGCTCGGCTTCAACGGCGGCAAGGGGGTGGCCACCGCGGGCGGCGTGGTGCTGGGCCTGACCCCGATCCTGTTCCCGGTGATCCTGGTGGCGTTCATCGCCGTCGTGGCCGCGACCCGCTGGGTCTCGCTGGGCTCGATCGTGGCCGCCTGTCTGGCTCCGGTCGCGGCCCTGCTGCTGGGCAACGGGCCGGCGATCTGGCTCTATCTGCTGGTGGCCGCCCTGGTCCTCTACAAGCACCGCGAGAACATCGGCCGGCTGCTGAAGGGCCAGGAGAACCGGCTGAGCTTCGGCGCC
This sequence comes from uncultured Alphaproteobacteria bacterium, assembly GCA_963798145.1. Taxonomy (GTDB): domain Bacteria; phylum Pseudomonadota; class Alphaproteobacteria; order Geminicoccales; family Geminicoccaceae; genus Benzoatithermus. The sequence continues at coordinate 452,585 of CAWCSG010000008.1, read as the reverse complement.
AAGCCGGCCTCATGAGCCGCTGATGCCGGCGAGGCTCCGCTCCGTCGTCTGGATGTAGTCGCGGGTCAGCGGCACGGCGTCGTGGCGCTTGGCCAGCTGGATCTGGAAGTTGTAATTGTCCAGGTGCCGGAACGAGATCTCGCTGGTGGCGAGGTAGTACTCCCACATGCGGCAGAACCGCTCGTCGTACAGCACGGCGGCGCGCGCGCGGTTGGCCATGAACCGCTCGCGCCACAGCCGCAGCGTCTCCGCATAGTGCAGCCGCAGCACCTCGATGTCGGTGACCCACAAGGTGCTGCGCTCGATCGCCGGCAGCACCTCGGACAAAGCCGGGATGTAGCCGCCCGGGAAGATGTGCTTACGGATCCACGGGTTGGTGGTGCCGGGGCCGCGCATCCGGCCGATCGAATGCACCAGGCCGACCCCGTCGGGCGTCAGCATGGCGTCGATCTTGCGGAACAGGGTGCCGAAATGGGCGACACCGACATGCTCCAGCATGCCGATCGAGACCACCCGGTCGAACTGGCCCTGCGTCGCGCGATAGTCCTGGTGCAGGAACCGGACGCGATCGGCGAGACCGAGCGCCGCCGCACGGGCATTGGCCCACTCGTACTGCTCTTTCGAGAGGGTGACGCCGGTCACGTCGACATCGTGATGGCGGGCCAGATGGAGGCTGAGGCTGCCCCAGCCGCAGCCGAGATCCACGATCCGTTGCCCGGGTGCCAGCAGCAGCTTGGCCGCGATGTGCCGCTCCTTGGCGCGCTGGGCCTGCTCGATGTCCTCCAAGCCGGTCGGATGGTAGGCGCAGGTGTATTGCCGCTCGCTGTCCAGGAACAGCTCGTACAGCTCGCCCGAGAGGTCGTAGTGCTGGGCGACATTGCGCTCCGAGCGGCTGACATTGTTACGCCGGATCAGCCGGCGCAATGCCTTGCGCAGCCGCCCGATCGGTCCTTTCAGCGCGCCGCTGCCGCGAATACCCAGGTTGCTGGCGACCAAGTCGAGGAACCCGTACAGCTCGCCGCCCTCGATCGTCAGCGTCCCGTCCATGTAGGCCTCGCCGGCATGCAGGCCGGGGTTGAGCGCCAGCTGCCAGTGCAGCCGTCGGTCGTGCAGCCGGACCGTAACGGCCGGCTCGGCGTCGCTGCCGAACACGTGCGCATGGCCATCCGCATCGATCACGGTAAGGCGCCCGTGGCGGATCAGCGGTCGCAGTAGACGGGAAAGCAGCATGGGTCCGGCACCTGCATTCGCGATCGGGAGAACCGCGAGCGGGTCCTCATGCCCAACGGCCAAGCGGGCCGATAGCATCGATCGTGCAAGTCCGCGAGCGCCTTTGCGCCCCGTTATGCGAGCCCCCATGCCTCGCCCGGGGCGGCGGTCGGGTTCGCTCGTGCTCGCGCGCGAATGCGTTCGCTTAGTTTGCACCCGCAGGTGTCGTCGGGTTCGTTTCGTCGCCTGTCTGCTGCGCGTCACCGGCAGGGCGGGTTGGTTCGTGCATAGGCAGAGGCATTCGCCGCGGTGCCTGGGTCCGGGCGGATATTGCGTCTGGCCGCATCGTCCATTGCGCGGGGACCACATAGTGGCGCTCGTCCGGCTGGGCTGGTGATCCAAGAGCTCCAGCGCACGATACGCGATAATATTCCTAGATAAAAGATCCTGAAAGGCGAAGCCGGCTGGCGGGTCTTTACCCCGCAGCGGGCGTCGGGATGAGTGCGGGCATTAACCGGCGTGCATGATATGAGCGTGCGTCGGGAATCAGCCGACGGGTGGGATGGACGAACGAGAGGCTAGTCCGAGGAAGGATGACGCGGAGAATGGTCCTGGAACGACTGGTGGCCATCAAGCAGGCTCGGTGACGTGGCCGCCGTATAGATGAGAACGACGGCAGCGCCGAATGTCACGATACCAAGCATAAGCGACCACATCGCGAATCCTCCCCCGTTGACTGCTGAAACGCGCGAGAGGGAGTTTGGTTCCCCGGCCGTGGACAGCTCGGTGCTGTGCGTGCGGCAGGGCCGTGATCTGGTCGAGCCGCGCAAGCTCGAGAGCGTAACCGCTGTCAAACCGGCCGGAGCGCTTGCTACAATCCCGATATGGACCGCAAAGCCATTCTGCAGGCCCTGATTCTCCTCCTGGCGGCGAATGGGGCGCCCGTCCTGGCGCATCGGCTCCTGGGTGGCTGGGGCGCGTGGCCGATCGATTTTGGCGCCAGGTTCGTCGACGGCGAGCCCTGGCTGGGGCGTTCCAAGACGTTTCGTGGGCTCGCGGCCGCGATCCTTGCCACCGCGGCGGCGGCCACAGTCCTGGGTCTCCCCTGGCAGCTCGGAGCGCTGGCGGCCACTGCCGCGATGGGCGGCGACCTGATCTCAAGCTTCGTCAAGCGACGCCTGCGAATGCCGCCGAGCAGCATGGCACCGGGCCTGGATCAGGTGCCGGAATTGCTGCTCCCGCTGCTCGCCTGCGGGCCGACGCTGGGGCTGGGCTGGCCCGACATCATTGCCGCGACGGCACTGTTCTGGGCCGGCGAGTTGCTGCTCTCGCGGGCGCTGTACGCGATCGGGATCCGAGACCGGCCCTATTGACCTGCAGCCGGCACCAGCCGGTGCAGCGTGATCTCCGGCGGGCAATTGAGACGCACGGCGACGACGCTCGACCCGGCACCCACGGAGGTGTAGCCGGTCATGCCGTGATGGCGCCAGGCTCCGGCGCCGTAGGCCCTGGGCAGTCGGGAATCCAGCGTGATCGGGATCGAGCCGGGCAGGCAGATCTGCCCGCCATGGGTATGTCCCGCGAGCAGGACGTCGAAGCCTGCGTGGGCTGCCTGCCGGTAGATCTCGGGGGTGTGCGACAGCAGCAGCGAGAATTCGTCGGTGGGAATATCGGCCGCCACCTTCTCGATATTGTCGACCCGGTAAAAATGGGCATCGTCGATGCCGGCAAGGTGGATATGAGCGCCCGCGCGTTCGATTCGCGCCGTCTCGTTCTGCAGCATCCTCACCCCCATGTCCTCGAGCTCGGGCACCATGCGGATGGTATCGTGGTTGCCGAGCACGCCATAGATCGGGCCTTGGAGGTGGGACAGGACCCGCGCCACGCCCTCAAGCGCCGCCGCAAATGGCCCGAAGGTCTGGGCGCGATAATCGCCGGTCAGCACGCAGATGTCGTAGTCGAGGCCGGCCACCAGCTCGGTCAAGGTCGTCATCGCCGGCTCGCTCATGTCCGCATGGAGGTCGCTGAGATGCAGGATCGTGAAGCCCGCGAAGGCGAGGGGCAGCCTGGGTGCAACGATGGTGTTGCGGCGCAGCTGGACCCGGCCCGCGTTGCGTATGCCGCGCTGGTAGAGGCCGGCGATGCGCAGCGTGGTCCGGATGAAGGCATGCACCGAATACCAGTTCTCGATATGCAGGAAATTCAGGCCCTGCCCGAAGATCTGCGCCTCATGATCGGCCTCGATCCCCAGACGCTGGCGAGCGTGCAAGCGGCCGAGGCGCGCCTCGAGCCGAGCCAATAGGACATCCTCCTGCATGTCGCGGACCTAGCCGGGATGCCGTCGCTACCCGCCCGCCACCCGCGCCTCGGCCGGCGCCTCGGTGATCGCATCGTGCGCCGCAATGGCGGCGATGTTGAGCATGTCGGAGACGGTGGCGTTCATCGGCACGATCTGGACCGGCTTGGAGAGGCCGACCAGCAGCGGGCCGATCACCGTGCCGCCGCCCAGCTGCTGCAGCAGCTTCGACGCGATGTTGGCCGAGTGCAGCGCCGGCATGATCAGCACGTTGGCGGGGCCGGTGAGGCGGCAGAACGGGTAGAGGGCCATCAGCTCGGGGTCGAGCGCCACGTCGGCGGCCATCTCGCCGTCATATTCGAAGCTGACCTGGCGGCGGTCGAGCTCGATCGCGACGTCGCGCAGCGAGGCGGCCTTGGCGACCGGCGGGTTGCCGAAATTGCTGAACGAGAGCAGGGCCACGCGCGGGACGAAGCCCATGCGCTCGACGGTGCGCGCGGTCTGGGTCGCGATGTCGGCCAAGGTCTTGGTGTCGGGCAGCTCGTGGACGGTGGTGTCGGCGATGAACACGGTGCGGCCCTTGGCCAGCATCACGCTGAGGCCGAAGATGCGGGAGCCGGGTTTCGGGTCGATCACCCGCAGCACGTCCTCGAGCCCGGCATGGTAGGTGCGGGTCAGGCCGGTGATCATCGCGTCGGCGTGGCCGTGCGCCACCATGCAGGCGGCGAACACGTTGCGGCCCTGGTTGACCAGGCGCTGGCAGTCGCGGAACAGCAGGCCGACACGCTGCTGGCGGCGGTAGAGGAACTCGGCGTAGAGCCGGTTGTGCTCCGACAGGCGGGCATTGTGGATCTCGAGCCCGTCGAGGGCACCCAGGCCCATGCCGCGGGCGGTCTGCAGGACCTGCTCCTCGCGCCCGATCAGCACCGGCGTGCCCAGGCCGCTATTGCGCCAGGCCAGCGCCGCGCTGATGCTCTTTTCCTCCTCGCCCTCGGCGAACACCACGCGCTTGGGCTGGACCTTGACCCGGTCGATGATCAGCTGCATCCGGCCCACGGTGGGGTCGAGGCGGCTCTTCAGGGTCTGCCGGTAGCGGCTCGAGGTCGGCGAGCGGCCGCCGCGCCACGCCGGTCTCCATGGCGGCGCTGGCGACGGCCAGCGGGATCGCGCTGATCAGGCGCGGGTCGAACGGGGTCGGGATCAGATATTCCGGCCCGTAGCGCAGGCGGCGGCCGCGATAGGCGGCGGTGACCTCGTCCGGCACCTCCTCGCGCGCCAGGGCCGCGATCGCGTGGGCGGCCGCGATCTTCATCGCCTCGTTGATGGTCGACGCGCGCACGTCGAGCGCACCCCGGAAGATGTAGGGGAAGCCCAGCACGTTGTTGACCTGGTTCGGATAGTCGCTGCGGCCGGTGGCGACGATGGCGTCGGCGCGGATGGCGCGGGCCTCCTCGGGCGTGATCTCGGGGTCGGGGTTGGCCATGGCGAAGATGATCGGCTGGTCGGCCATGGACGCGATCATCTCGGGCGTGAAGGCGCCCTTGGCGGAGAGGCCCAGCACCACGTCGGCGCCGCGCATCGCGTCGGCCAGCGTGCGCGCGTCGGTCGGCACGGCGTGCGCCGATTTCCACTGGTTCATGCCGCTCGGGCGGCCCTGCCAGATCACGCCCTGGGTGTCGCACAGAATGGCGTTGGCGTGCGGCAGGCCCATGGCCTTGATCAGCTCGACGCAGGCGATGCCGGCGGCACCGGCGCCGTTGACCACCAGCCTTGTGTCAGCCAGCGTGCGGCCGGTCAGGTCGAGCGCGTTGATCAGCCCGGCGGCGGCGATGATCGCGGTGCCGTGCTGGTCGTCGTGGAACACCGGGATGGTCATCAGCTCGCGCAGGCGCTGCTCGATGATGAAGCACTCGGGTGCCTTGATGTCCTCGAGGTTGATGCCGCCGAAGGTTGGGCCGAGCAGGCGCACGCAGTTCACGAACTCGTCGACGTCCTGGGTGTCGACCTCGAGGTCGATGCCGTCGATGTCGGCGAAGCGCTTGAACAGGACCGCCTTGCCCTCCATCACCGGCTTGGAGCCGAGGGCGCCGAGATTGCCCAGGCCCAGCACGGCGGTGCCGTTGGAAATCACGGCGACGAGGTTGCCGCGCGCGGTGTAGTCGTAGACCGCATCCGGGTCCTTGAAGATGGCGAGGCAGGGTGCGGCGACGCCGGGCGAGTAGGCGAGCGACAGGTCGCGCGCGGTGGTCAAGGGCTTGGTGGGCGTGATCTCGAGCTTGCCGGGCCGGCCGCGGGCATGCAGCTCCAGCGCCTGTTCGGTGGTCACGTGCGCCGACTGCGCTTCCGGCTCGAGCCCGCTCGGACCCTGATTTCGCCCCGTCATCGTCCCGCCCCCCGGCGCACCCCGGCCGCGCCGGGTCTTTCTTGCGGCGCGGGAGCCGTGCGCGCAAGCGTGACCCGCCGGCGCACCTTGGCCCCGCGACGGGCAGCGCCTACCTGAACAGGGTCGAGTTCCGCGGGGGATAGGCGCCATGAACATCGCGCGCACGGGTCTGCTGCTGGCGGCACTGACCGCGCTGTTCCTGGTCGTGGGCTACCTGCTGGGCGGGCGCAGCGGGGCGGTGATCGCGCTGGCGATCGCCATCGCCACCAACGTCTGGGCGTGGTGGAGCTCCGATACGATGGTGCTGCGCATGCACGATGCGCGGCCGGTCACCAGGGCGTCGGCACCCGAGCTGTATGCGCTGGTGGCCGAGCTGGCGCAGCGCGCGCAGCTGCCGCTGCCGGCGATCTACCTGATCGAGACCGACCAGCCCAACGCGTTCGCCACCGGCCGCGACCCGCACCACAGCGCCGTCGCGGTGACGCGCGGCCTGATGCAGAGCCTGAGCCGCGAGGAGCTGGCCGGCGTGATCGCGCACGAGCTGGCGCATATCAAGAATCGCGACACGCTGACCATGACCATCGCCGCGACCATAGCGGGGGCCATCGGCTTTCTTGGCCAGTTCGCGTTCTTCTTCGGCGGCAGCTCGCGCGACGGCGAGCGGCCCAACCCGATTGCGGCGATCCTGATCATGATCCTGGCGCCGCTGGCCGCCTCGCTGGTGCAAATGGCGATCTCGCGCACGCGGGAGTTTTCGGCCGACCGGCTGGGGGCCGAGATCTGCGGCCAGCCGCGCTGGCTCGCCAGCGCTTTGCAGCGGATCGAGCAGGCGGGCAGCGGCCGAGTGATGGCCTCGGCCGAGCACAATCCGGCCAGCGCCCACATGTTCATCATCAACCCGCTGCGGATGGGCGGGGTCGACAACCTGTTCCGGACCCATCCGCGGACGGAGGATCGCATTCGGGCGCTGCTGGCGCTGGAGCAGAGCGCCGTCGTGCCCGGCCCGACGCCCGAACAGTGCGTTATGGCAGTGTTCCGCGCGCCGGCGGGCGGCGCGGACCCTGGGGCAACTAAGAGGCGCTTGCCGCCTCCACGCCGAAGCTGAACTGCGCGACCGCTGCCCGAGTGGCCCAGATAAACAGACCCTTGAGTTCCGCGACCAGGCGGGTCGGGTCCTCGCCACGGCCGGCACGTCCTCGATGCGTTCGGCCAGCGCCGAGATCCGACCCAAGCCGAGGTTACCGGCAGTGCCGCGCAGCTGGTGCGCCTCCTGGGCCAGCTGCTCGGATGCGCCCAGCGCTTGCCTGAGCCGGTCACTGCTCTTGCCCGCGTCGTCGAGTCCATGCGCCGGAGCGCCGGGCCGTTCCGCCGGCAGGTGTCGGGCCTTCTCGGCCAGCATCGCGCGATCGAGGAGCGGCACCCCGCCGGTCTCCGGCGCCGGCACCGTGGCGGGAACCAAGCCGTCCGTCGGCGGCGGCAACGGTGCCATCTTACCCTTCGCCACGGAAGCCAAGGCCGCGAACATGTCGGGCCAAACCACGGGCTTCGCTAGGCACAGGTTCATGCCGGAGGCGAGATAGCGCTCGCGCTCGCTCGGCCATGATACTGGCAGTCAGCGCGAAGATCGGCACCGTCCCCGCGAGCGGCGGCAGGCGGCGGATGCGGCGGGTCGCCTTCAGCCCGTCCATGACCGGCATCTGCACGTCCATCAGCACCACGTCCAAGCGCTCGCGCGCCACGATCGCGACGGCGGCGGCACCGTCCTCGGCCAGCAGCACCTCATGGCCGTGCCGGCCGAGCATCTCTTCCAGCAGGTCGCGGTTGATCGCCACGTCGTCGGCGACCAGGACCCGCAGGCGCGACAGGTCCGCCGCCAGATCCTGGGTCCGCTGGGCCACCGCGACCGCGTTGCCGAGCTCGAGCGGCACCTCGAACCAGAACGTGCTGCCCTGGCCGGGCGCGCTTTCGACCCCGATCGTGCCGCCATGGCCTCGACCAGGCGCTTGCAGATCGCCAGCCCCAGCCCGCTGCCGCCATAGGTCCGGCTGGTAGAGCGATCGGCCTGGGTGAAGGCGTCGAACAGCCCGGCCTGTTTGTCGGGCGCGATGCCGATACCAGTGTCGCGCACCGTGAAGCGGAGCCAGACCAGGCCGCTGCCGTTGTCCCCGGGACGGGCCGACGCCTCGACCGTGACGCCGCCTCGGTGCGGTGAACTTGAGGCCGTTGCCGATCAGGTTGAGCAGCACCTGGCGCAGCCGGGTCGGGTCGCCGCGGACCAGGAGCGCGGGACGCCGTGACCGAGATCATCCGAGCTCGAGGCCCCGCTCAGCTGCCTGGGGCGCCATCAAGCGATTGCACCTGCTCAAGGAGATCGCCGAGCGCGAAGTCGATCGCCTCGAGCTCGAGCTTGCCGGCTTCGATGCGCGAGAAGTCCAGGATGTCGTTGATGATGCTCAGCAGATGGCGGCCGGACATCCGGATCGCTTCCGCATGGCGCCGCTGCCGCTCGCCCAGCTGCTCCGCCGCCAGCAGGTCGGCCATGCCGAGCACGCCGGTCAGCGGGGTGCGGATCTCGTGGCTCATGGCCGCGAGGAAGTCGCCCTTCGCCCGGCTGGCCTGATCGGCCCGGTCCGTTCGGCAGCAGGTCATCGGCCATGCGGCGGAACGCGTGACGAGGTCGCCCAGCTCGTGCGAGAGCGAGGTACCTCCAGATCGACGGCCTCGCCCGCACCGACCTGGGCCGTCGCCCGGGTGAGCCTGTTGACTGGCCGAACAACCATGCGGAGGATTGCGTAGGTGGAACCGATCAGCAACAGCAGCGTGAACAATGCGGCCAGAGCGACACGGTAACGGCTCGTGCGAATGGCCGCCTCAGTACGCACGCTGAACTCGGCCAGTTCGGCGCTCTCGACCGAGAGGGCCTCGGCGACGGGCTCGAGCAGGCCCGACTTCGCAGCGAGGAGCCGTCGCCGTGCCTCGAGCAGGCCGGTCGCACCCGGGTTCTCGGCCAGTGGGATCGCGAACACCCCAGCCGCTGTGATCAGCTCCCGGCATTTATGGGCGATGTTTTCGGCAACGCGCCGCTCGTCCTCGAACCCGTGATCGTGGAGCCGGCCGATCAGGAAAGTATATCTTGCCGCTAGGTCGACCAACGTCGACCCGCGCTCGCGTCGTCTGGCCGCCGCGGTCGCGAGCGCCTCTTCGTCAGCCAAGCCCATCAAGAAGGATGGTCAGATGGTCAGCGCTGGCGACGACCTCGGCCGCAGCGGTTCTAAGGTCCTGGATCAATGCGATGATGGGAGGTTGTCCTCGGTCGTCTGACGTTAGTCCTCTTTCACCTGCAGGACGCTGGCATAGGCGAGCGCGAACGCCGCGGCTGCCAAGCCACCCATGACCGCACTGACGAGCAGAAGTTTAGACCGCAGTCGCATCGGCAGATTCCAGAAAATAACACCTCGCAATGAGAAATAATCATGGTAGTATTTATTACAAGCTTAAATAATATGCAAATGACATAATTGAGCATTTTCTACAACGCAACTTGCATCACAGGGCTTAAACCTTCTCGGCATTGAGCCCAATCGCACATGGTTGCGGCTCACTCGTAGATTACGGTCGCGGCGTGGGCGGCACCCCGCCGGATGCTACCGGAGCCGTTCGGCCTCGCGGACGTCAGGTACTGGCTGCCCCATGAGCCCGTTCAGTGCGCAGGCCGTCTATCTCGACGGCCGCGACGAGATGGGCAAAAAAAGACCCCCGGCACTTGCGTGCGCGGGGGCCACTCGACCGGCGGTCCGCAGGGAGGAACGGGGCCGCCAGCAGCGCTCGAACCGCCGTTAAGCGGCGAGCGCCTTGAACTCGTTTACGTTCGCCTGCACGCGCTGGGTCACCAGCTCGACCACCTTGCGCTGTGCGGCGACACCGAGATCGACACCTTCCTTCGCGACGGCTGCGGCCTTCTCGGCGGCTGCCGTGACGTCGGCCAGGATGGCCTGCGGCTGCTTCGGCGCCTTGACGGCGGCCAGCGCCTGCGCGGCGGCGACGCTCTCCTGCACCCAGGAATGCTGGATCTTGACGATCGCCTGCACCGCGTCGACCAGCACGGTCTGCGCCTCGTGGGCGGCGGCGAGATTGGCGGTCTGCAAGGCAAAGATCGCCGCGAGGTCGAACTTGGGGAGCTTCAGTTCGGGAAACTTGGGGAGGGCGGCGTCGAAAGCGGGAAGCTTGGGCTGGGCAATGCTGGCCTTGGCCATGATCGTCTCTCCTGATGCTGCACTGCACAATATCTGGGGCGCGAATTGGCCTACTCAAGGCCTATCATTGTGCAATGCAGCATAGATTTGGTGCGGCAGGATGCCGCGCCGATGATCAGGGAGTGGCCTCCCTGACCGTGCCGAGCGCCGATTGGCGCTTTGGCATGCTCGCGTGCAGCAGCCGTCGGTCGGACTGGGCTTTGAGGAAGGCGGCAAAGGTCTTCTTGATCCGGGGGATCTGGACCAACAGGGCGAACGTCGACTTGCGCGTGTGCTTGATGACGGAGGACGGGTCGAAATACGCCACCGCGTTGTCGACCGAAAGCACGAAGGGCGGCTTGCCGTCGCACGCGAGCAGATAGCTCATGATGAGCGCGCCGGTGCGGTGGTTGCCCTCGATGAACAGCTGCGGTTCGCTGAGCACCCGGACATAGACCCCCGCCGCCTTCAGCCATGGCAACTCGCGCCGATGGCGGGCATGCCAGTCGACGATCGAACCGATGCCGCCGCCATGCTCGTCGTAAAAGCGCCGCTCGGTGGCGGCAATGTGCGCCGCGACGTCACGACGGCGTCCTTCGTCGCTGCCGCACAGCACCATGGTGTTGAGCTCGAGCCAGAGCTTGGAATTGCCGTAGGCGAAGAGATCGATGCCCTCGGCGAGGTACCCGTCGACGAGCTCGTAGCCGGCGAGCATCCGGCTCACGATCTCTTCGCCCATCGGATCGCGCCGAACCTTCAGCTGGATGTTGATGCGGGCGAAATCCCGTTGCACTGCACGCAGTGATCGCTCGATCGCGGCAAGGTCGAGGCGGGCTGTTGCCAACGGATCGACCCCCTTTCAGTTACAATGGGTGGCGCCGGGCAAGGGCGCACGTTGACTTGAACTAGGCCGCGATTTCCAAGGCTGCCAGTGCGCGAGCGGATACTGCCTCCGGCAAGGCGATGTAGCCGAGGCTGGTACTCAGCTTCTGACCATCGGTGAGACCCCAACGGACGAACTTGCGCATGGCGTCCGCACGCGCCGCGTCCGGATAGCTGCCCAACAGCAGGAGCCAGCTGTAGGTGACAATGGGATAGGAGTCTTCGCCAGCCGGATCGCCGACGAACATGCGCAGGTTCGCAGGCATCTCGCCCAGAGTCTCCGCCAATGCCCGCGCGCCGTTTTCGAGGGTCGGCTCCGCAAAGCGGCCCGCCCGATTTTCCAGGACGGCCATGGGAAGACCCAGGCGGCTGGCAAAGCCGTACTCGACATAGCCGATCGACCCGTCGGTTACCTTGATCCGGCCCGCGACGCCTTCATTGCCGCGCATCAGCATCACACTTCCGGGCCAGTCGATCCGCATCGCGGCACCGCGCTCGAGGCGCCAGGCCTCGCTGACCGCGCTCAGATTGTTGGTCAGAGCGAAGGTGGTGCCGCTGCTGTCGAGCCTGGCGACGACCGCGATGGTCCGGTCGGGCAGGTCGATACCCGGATTGGCCTGCGCGATCCGCGGATCGGCCCAGCTGGTGATCTCGCCAGAAAGAATCGCCGGATAGACATCATGCGCTAGTTTAAGCGGCGCCGTGACCTCCGGGAGATTGTAGGCAAGGACGACCAAGCCAGCGGTGGCCGGGATCAGACGTACGCCGGCGGGCACTTTGGCGATCTGCTCGTCGGTCATCGCCGCGTCGCTGGCCGCGAAGTCGACCGAGCCCGCGATCAGCCGCCGGATGCCCTCGCCGCTGCCGACCGCATCGTAGGCGAACGCGAGGTCCGGATTGGCCTGACGGAATGCGGCGATCCAGGCCGCGTAGAGCGGTGCCGGGAAGGTAGCACCGGCACCTTGGATCGACAGCGCGGACTGCGCGCGCACGCGGCCGCCTGCGGACAGTCCGAGGGCCAGGGTCGCGGTTCCTGTCGCCAGGACCCGGCGCCGCTGCAAGCTCGTCATGGGCGTGCTCCTGCGGCTCAGCTGAAGTGGCCGCCGATATAGTCCTTGGTCATCTGCTCGCGCGGAGCCTCGAAGATCTCCTTGGTCGGCCCGATCTCGACCAGATAGCCGGTACGCCCGCCCTGGGAGATGTCGACGGAGAAGAAGGCGGTGGTGTCCGCGACCCGCATCGCCTGCTGCATGTTGTGGGTCACGATCGCGATCGTGTAGTCCTTCTTGAGTTCCAGCATCAGCTCCTCGATGCGCCGCGTGGCGATCGGGTCGAGCGCCGAGCAGGGCTCGTCCATCAGCAGGACCTTGGGCTCGATGGCGACGGCACGGGCGATGCAGAGCCGCTGCTGCTGGCCGCCGGAGAGCGACAGGCCGTTGTTCTTGAGCTTGTCCTTGACCTCGTCCCACAAGGCTGCGCGGCGCAGCGCGTGCTCGACGCGCTCGTCCATGTCGCCCTGGTAGCGATTGAGGCGCAGCCCGAAAGCGACGTTCTCGTAGATGCTCATCGAGAACGGGTTGGGCTGCTGGAACACCATGCCGATGTGGCGCCGGACCACGACCGGGTCGACCGACTTGGCGTAGATGTCCTGGCCCAGGAACTGGACCTGGCCCTCGAAGCGGAACGACAGGATCAGGTCGTTCATGCGGTTGAGGCTGCGCAGCACGGTGCTCTTGCCGCAGCCGGAGGGGCCGATGAAGCCGATGATCTTGGAATTCTCGATCGGCACATGGCTGTCGCGCACGGCCAGGAAGTCGCCGTAGTAGAGCTTCTCGATCCGGCAATCCATGGCGAGTGCGGAAGCCGGGGCGACGCTCGCGGCGGCGCCGACCGCCCCCCTGGGCGGTATGGCACTGGCAGCGGCCGACGACATGGCGTTCATAGTTGGGGCCTTTCCCGGCTAGACCTTGGGGCGCCCGATCAGGCGGCTGAGGATGTTGAACGCGAGCACGATGAGCACCAGCACCAGGGAGGCGGCCCAGGCGAGCTCGATCTGGTTGTCGAACGGCATGCTGGAGAAGTTGTAGATCAGGATGGCCAGCGAGGCCGTGGGCTCGGCGAGATTGCTGAGCCAGTAGTTGCTGAACAGGGCGGTGAACAGCAGCGGCGCCGATTCGCCGGCCACGCGCGCGACGGCGAGCATGACGCCGGTCAGGATGCCGGGCAGCCCGGTTGGCAGGGTGACCTTCCAGATCACCTGCGTGCGGGTGCAGCCCATCCCGATCGCCGCATCCTTCATCCGCTGCGGCACCATCCGCATCGCGTCCTCGGCGGTGAGGATCACCGTCGGCAGCATCAGCACCGAGAGCGCGACGCCGCCGGCCAGCGCCGAGTAGGTGCCCATCGCCAGCACGATCGCCGCATAGATGAACACGCCGGCCAGGATCGAGGGAAAGCCGGTGAGCACCTTGGCCAGGAAGCGCGCCGTGGCGGCGAGGCGAGTTCTGCGGGCCGATCTCGGCCAGATAGACCGCGGCCAGGATGCCCAGCGGAATGCTGATCAGCGCCGCGATCCCGACCATCAGCAGCGTGCCGACGATGGCGTTGCCGAAGCCGCCGCCCATCTCGAACCCGGCCGGCGGCAGCTCGGTGAACAGCTCGGTGCTGAGCCGCGCGCCGCCGTTGACGATCAGCATGTAGAGAACCGAGAGCAGCGGTATCCCGGCGATGATCGCCACCGCCCAGGCGCCGCCGGTGAGCATGAGATTGCGCACGGAGCGCGGCTCCGTGCGCGAGCGGGACAGGTCCGGCGGGGCGATGGCCGAGAGTGCGACTTGCGCCATGATCAGCCTCCAGCCCTGCGTGCCGACGCGGCACGGATCAGGTTGCCCAGCATGTTGACGATCAGGGTGATCGCGAGGAGGACGAGCGCCGCGTACATCAGCGCGGTGCGCTCCACCGCTCCGGCCTCGGGGAAATTGGACGCGAGCAGCGAGGCCAGCGTATTGGCGGGCGAGAACAGGGACAGGCTGATCTGGTTCGCGTTGCCGATCAGCATCGCCAGGGCCATCGTCTCACCGAGCGCGCGCCCGAAGCCCAGCACCAGCGCGCCGAAGATCCCGCCGGACGCGGTCGGCACCATCACCCGCAGGATTGCCTCCCACTGGGTCGCGCCCATGCCGTAGGCGGCTTCCTTGGTCTTGTAGGGGACCTGCCGCAACGCATCCTGGGAGATCGCGGCGACCGTCGGCAGGATCATGATCGCCAGCACGATCGCGGCCGGGAGCAGGCCCGGCCCGCTCAAGGAGGTGCCGAACAACGGGAACCAGCCGAGATAGGCATGCAGCCAATCGGCGATCGGCCGCAATGCCGGGATCACGACGAAGATGCCCCACAGGCCGAACACGACGCTGGGGATCGCGGCCAGCATGTCGATCACGGTCCGAAACACGGCCGCCATCGCGGGATGCAGGAAGTCCTGGGTCAGGAAGATCGCGACGGTAATGCCGAAAAACCCGCCGATCAGCAGGGCCAGCAGCGAGCTGTACAGCGTGCCCCAGATCTGCGGCAGGATGCCGAAAGTGTTGCGCTGCACATCCCAGCGCGGTGCCGAACAGGAAGCCGACGCCATAGTCGCCGATCGCCGGCAAAGCCTGCCCCGCGATCTCGTACAGGATGTAGGCGACCAGCAGGACCAGGGCCGCGCCCGCGGCCAGGGTCAGCCCGGTGAAGGTGCGGTCGACAGCGAGGTCGAGCGCGGATGGCGGTTGGGAAATCGACTTGGACGAGCCAATGTCGGCGAAGCTCTTACTGGCGGCCATGTGCTCGGTCCCGTTGGCGAGGCGATCGCGGGTCAATGCTTCAGCAGCGCGCGACGCGTCGAGCCGGCAACGGGCGCGACGCGTCGCCACCGGGGCAGGGCGCCCCGGCGCACACTGATCACATGATCGCGGAAACGGCCGCGCGCACCTTCTCGACCACGGGTTCCGGCAGCGGGATGTAGCCCATGCTGTCCGCGATCTTCTGGCCGTCGGTCAGGCCGTACTCGACCATGTTGCGCAGCACCTCGGCCTTCGCCGGATCCTGCTTCTTGTAGAACAGCATCCAGGTGAAGGTCGTGATCGGGTAGGCTTCCGGCGCCTGGGGGTTCTCGACCCAGGTGCGCAGATCATCTGCACTGGGGAACTTGGCATCGGCCAGGGCGATGGGCCCGCCCTCGCCACCCGGCGCGATGTAATTGCCGGATGCGTTCTGCAGCATGGCGGTCGGCGCCTTGGTCAGCTTGGCGTAACCGTACTCGATGTAGCCGATGGCACCGGGCGTCTGCTTGATCGTCGCGGTGACGCCATCGTTCTTGGGTGCCGCCACGATGTTGGCCGTGGTCGGCCACTGCACGGTGGTGCCCGAGCCGGGTCCGGCTTTGAACGCCTCGCTGATGGCGCTCAGGTGCTTGGTGAACACGAACGTCGTGCCGCTGCTGTCGGAACGGCGGACCACGGTGATATTGGTGTCGGGCAGGGTTACACCCGGGTTCGCGGCGGCGATCCGCGGGTCGTTCCAGCTCGTGATCTTGCCCAGGAAGATGTCCGGGTAGACGTCGTGCGGCAGCTTGAGCTCGGTGACGCCTGGCAGGTTGTAGGCCAGCACGATCTCGCCGGCGGTCATCGGCAGCAGCAGCACGCCGCCGTCGACCTTCGCGATCTCCTCGTCGGTCATGCCGGCGTCGCTGGCCGCGAAATCGACCGTGTGGTTGATCAGGTCCTGGATGCCCGCACCGCTGCCCTTGGCCTGGTAGTCGACGATCACGCCGTCATTGGCCTTGCTGAAGGCCTTGAACCAGGTCGAGTAGATCGGGAACGGAAAACTGGCGCCCGAGCCGATCACCTTGACGTCGGCGGCCTGCACCGGTGCGGCGAAGATGGCGGCGACTGCCAATGTGATGGCGAGTTGAGTTGCCTGACGGCGCTTCATGAACGATGCCTCATGTTGTGGGCGGTTGCCCCGCTTTGGCGCCGGGCGAGCGGAACCTATCGACGAATTGTCACAGTTTGATGAGAGCCCGCGCGCTCAGATCGCCTGCACGCGCCGAGGCTGACGTGACCAGTCATCGTTGCCGCTCCTGGGGAGGCCGGCCGTCGCCGTTCAGTGCCCGGGACGGCCGGGCCGATGCAGGATCTCGTCGAAGGCCAGTCGCGGCAGGCGCGGCTTGAGGGCTGCCGGATCGCCATAGCCAATATTGCAGATGAAGTTGACCTCGAGCGTGCTCCCCGCCAGGAACTCCCGCTCGACGGCCCGTGCGTCGAAGCCGGAAATGGCGCCGATATCCGCGCCCAACGCGCGTAACGCCAAGATGAAATAGGCGGCCTGCAGGGTGCCGTTGCGGAAGGCCGTCTCGCGGGCGACCTGCTCGTCGTGGCGAAACCAGGCAGCGGCATCGACATGCGGGTGGAGATGGCCGAGCTGGCGCCAGAACTCGCGATCGTGCGCGAGGATCGCCACCACGGGCGCCAAGCGCGACTTCTCTCGGTTGCTCTTGTCCAACGACGGCAGGAGGCGCGACTTGTCCGCATCGCTGCGCAGCAGGACCATGCGCAACGGGCTGCCATTGGCACTGGTCGGGCCGAAGCGCGCCAGTTCCCAGGCCTCCTCGAGCAAGGAGTCCGGCACGTCCTGCTGCAACCAGGCGCCATGGCAGCGGGGTTCCTGGAACAGCTGGCGGCGCTCCTCCGGGCCCAGGCGCGGCGCTGGCGCCAGCAACCGCAGCCGTTCTGCGAAGAAGCGCAGATCCGATCCGTCCATGCCGATCCGTTCCTACTCTTGATGCAGCTTCAAACGGCGGCCAGCACCCGCCGTTCCATGGCGAGCACCTGCGGATCTCCCGGCACGCGCGGCCGTCGCGCCTCCACCGCGGCATCCAGCGCGATCTGGCCGTGCTTCAGGACCAGCACCCGGTCAGCCAGGGTCACCGCCTCCACCACGTCGTGCGTGATCAGGACCGTGGTGAACCGGTCGCGCGCCCAGATCCGCCCCAGCAGGTCGTGCATCTCCATCCGGGTCAGCGCGTCGAGCGCGCCGAACGGCTCGTCCAGCAGCAGGAGCCGTGGTCGGCTGACCAGCGCCCGGGCCAGGGCAACACGTTGCCGCTGACCGCCGGACAGCACGGCCGGCCAGTCGCCGGCGCGATCCAGCAGGCCGACATCGGCCAGGGCCAGCTCGGCCCGCTTTTGCCAGCCCTCGCCACGGGCGATGCCGACATTGTCGATCACGCGCTGCCAGGGCAGCAGGCGCGCGTCCTGAAACAGCATGCGCACGCCGGGCGGCAGCCCCGTGAATGGCCGGCCGTCGAGCTGGATGTCACCGGCGGAAGGGGTCTCCAGGCCGGCCAGCAAGCGGAGCAGGGTGCTCTTGCCGCCGCCGGAGCGCCCGACGATGGCGACGAACCGCCCGGCCGGCAAAGCGAGATCCAGCCGTTCCAGCACCGACCGGTCGCCGAAACGCTTGGCGACGCCGCGCAGTTCGACGGCGAGGCCCGGCGCAACGTGGTCGAGGTCAGCGCCCGGTGGCAGGGCCTCCGCAGGCAGCGGCCGCGGGCGATCGACCAGCGCCAGCGCCGCGCTCATGCGCCGGCTGCCACGGTCTGGTGCGCCGGGTGCCAGGCGAGGCAGCGATGCTCGAGCTGGCGGGTCAGGACGTCGGCGATCTTGCCGAGCAGCGCGTAGATGAGGATGCCGAGCAGGACGACGTCGGTCTGCAGGAACTCGCGGGCGTTCATCGTCATGTAGCCGATTCCGGCCGAGGCCGAGATGGTCTCGGCGACGATCAGGGTCAGCCACATGATGCCCAGCGCGTAGCGCAGGCCGACCAGGATCGACGGCAAGGCCCCCGGCAGGATGACACGGGTGAACATCTGCCACGGCCCGAGACCATAGGAGCGGGCCATCTCGATCAATGCCCGGTCGACATGGCGGATGCCGTGGAATGTGTTCAGGTAGATCGGGAACAGGACGCCCGCCGCCACCAGGAACAGCTTGGCCTCCTCGTCGATTCCGAACCAGAGGATCACCAGCGGGATGGCGGCGAGGTGCGGAATATTGCGTAGCATCTGCAGCGACGAATCGAGCAGGCGCTCGGCAACTGGTAACATGCCGTTGAGCAGGCCGAGCGCGAAGCCCAGGCTGCCACCGATGGCGAGTCCGATCAGCGCGCGCTGCGTGCTGATCCAGACATGGTGCAGCAACGCGCCGCTGAGCAGCGTGTCCCAGAACGCGCGGGCCGTGGCGGAGGGCGCCGGCAGGACACGCGCCGAGATGAATCCAAAACGCGCGGCCAGCTCCCAGATCACCAGCAGTGCTACGGGCAGTAGCCAGGGCATCAGCCGGTCGAGGGTGCTCCTGAGCGCCGGGCTCACGACGCCGCCCGCGCCTGCCGCACCGGCATGATCTCGTTGGCGATGATCTCGCCGAACGGGCCGGCATTGCGCACCGTCTTGCGCGCGCGCCCGGTCGTCGCCTTCAGCGGCAGTAGGGGGAACACCAGCTCGGCGAAGCGGTAGCATTCCTCCAGATGCGGGTAGCCGGACAGAATGAAGGTCTCGATGCCCAGCGCCATGTATTCCTTCATCCGCGCGGCCACCGTCTCGGGGTCGCCGACCAGCGCCGTGCCGGCGCCGCCCCGCACCAGGCCCACGCCGGCCCAGAGGTTGGGGCTGATCTCGAGCTGGTCGCGTCGGCCGCCATGCAGGCGGCTCATGCGCTGCTGGCCGACCGAATCCATGCGCGCGAACACGGCCTGGGCCTTGGCGACGCTCGCCTCGTCGACATGCTCGATCAGCCGCTCGGCCTCCGCCCAGGCCTCGGCCGCGGTCTCGCGGACGATGACGTGGAGACGGATACCGAACCGGAGCTTGCGCCCGCGCGCCGCGGCCGCCGCCCGTGCCTGCTCGATCTTGAGGGCGACGTCGCCGGGCGGCTCGCCCCAGGTCAGGTACACGTCGACCTGCTCGGCCGCGATCTCGACACCGGCAGCGGACGAGCCGCCGAAATAGAGGGGCGGGTAGGGCTGCTGCACCGGCGGGAAGAACAGCTGTCCGCCTTCGACCCGCAGATGCTGGCCCTCGTGGTCGACCGGTTCGCCGTTCCATCAGCCGGCGCCACACGCGCAGGAACTCGTCGGTGACGGCGTAGCGGGCCGCATGGTCGAGAAACAGACCGTCGCCGGCGAGCTCGACCGGATCGCCGCCGGTGACGACGTTGATCAGCAGCCGGCCGTCGGAGATCCGGTCCAGCGTCGCCGCCATCCGGGCGGCGACGCTGGGCGTCTGCAGGCCGGGGCGGACGGCGACCAGGAAACGCAGCCGCTCGGTGAGCGGCACCAGCGCCGAGGCCACGACCCAGGAATCCTCGCACGAGCGCCCGGTGGGCAGGAGCACGCCGAAATAGCCCAGATCGTCGGCCGCCTGGGCGATCTGGCGCAGGTAGCGCAGGTCGACCTCGCGCGCACCCTGGGTCGTGCCGAGATAGCGACCGTCGCCGTGCGTCGGCAGGAACCAGAGGACGTCGGTGGTCGCGGCGCCGGTCATGCCGTGGCCTTCCAGACGCTGTCGCGCACGGTGATCGGCTTGGGCAGCAGGCCAAGGTCATGGAAGGTGTCGGCGATCTTCTGCTGCTCCGCGACCACGCCGTCGCCGAGCGGCTGCACGCCGTAGCCGAGCCGGCCCAGGGCCACCTCGAGCACCGGCGCCGGGATGCCGAGCCGCGGCGCCAGGAGGGCCGAGAGCTCGCGCGTCCGGCCCGACGCCCAGCGATCGGTGTCGCCGATGTCGGCGAGGATCGCCTGGACGGTGGCCGGATTGGCGGCGGCGAACGCCTGCGCCGCGAGGTAGAACTGGTGATTGCTGACCAGCCCGGTGCCGTCGGTCAGCGTGCGCGCCCCGGTCGCCGCCTGGGCTGCGGCCAGGAACGGGTCCCAGATCGCCCAGGCATCGACGGCGCCGCGCTCGAAGGCCGCGCGCGCGTCGGCCGGCGGCAGGAACACCGGCTCGATGTCGCCATAGCCGACACCGGCCGCTTCCAGCGCCCGCACCAGCAGATAATGGACATTGGAGCCCTTGTTGAGCGCGACCTTGCGGCCCTTGAGGCCGGCGACATCCGCGATCGGCGAATCCTTGCGCACCAGGATCGCCTCGCCGCTCGGCGCCGGCGGCTCGTGGCCGACATAGAGCAACGGCGCCCCGGCCGCCTGCGCGAAGATCGGCGGCGCCTCGCCGGTGGTGCCGAAGTCGATGGCGCCGACGTTCAGCGCCTCCAGCAGCTGCGGTCCACCGGGAAACTCGGTCCAGGTGACCGACCAGCCCTGTGGCCCGAGCCGTTGCTCGAGGAGGCCGCGCTCCTTGAGCAGCACCAGCGTGCCGTATTTCTGGTAGCCGATCCGCAGCACTTTGTCGGCTGCGTGCGCCGGCCAGGACAGACGTAGGGCGGGGGCGGCCAAGCCGGCCAGCCAGATCAGATCGCGTCGTTGCATCGCACCATCCCAGGCAACCAGTGTTGCCGGAGAATTATGCGTAAAGACTATCGAGTCAATAGGGTATCAATCTGCCCCGTACCTCAGGCCCGGCCCCGACGCCCCGTCAGTGCTGGCGGACCAGTGGGTAGGTAATGTCCCGCATGAGGGCGGTGTCGCGGCCGGTGTCCGCGAGGATCGGCTTGAGCGTGATCCGATTGGCCTCGACCGCGCCTACCAGCGCCTCGAGCCCGTCCGCGTCATCGATCTCGACGCGCAGCTGGTCACCCGCCAACGTCCAGTGTCCGTCCTCGCTGGCGCCCTCCCGCGGGGTGACCGATCGGACTACCCCGTTCGGCAGGAACTCGATGGTGCCGTCGAGCCCTTGCGCCGCTGCCGACCGAAGCAGCTCCGCCGGGTCATTCCCCTGCGCCCGCACCTGCGCCACCAGATCCGCCGGCATGCGCGCCAGCATCGCGCCGATCATGCCGTCGAGCTGCTGCCGCCAAACTCGCTGATCCACCACCCAGACGCCGGAGAGGTCGGCAGCTCGGGCGACCGCAGGCAGGGTGGCGATCGCGAAGGTGATCATGGTGGCCAGCAGAGCGTGCATCGGGCCTCTCGCAGTGGCGTGCCGGCGCACCCTGCCACCGCGATGCTTAACGCTCCGTTAGCGGCGTGTCGCCGCTCAGGGCTGGCGGACGAAGGTGATCACGAAATTGTCCATCAGCTCCGCGGCGTCCGCCTCCTGATCGGTGATGGTCGGCTTCAGCACGATCCGGTCGCCATCGAGCTCGCCGTCGAGCGTTTCCGTCTCGCCGTCGACGGCGATCTGGAGGTGCAGGGCATCGCCGGTGAGCGTCCAGGTGCCGGAATCGTTCGGACCATCGTCGGGCGTGGTGGCCCGCAGGTGACCACCGGCCAGGAACTCCAGGGTGGCCTCGAATGGCTCCTGCATCGCTTCGCGCATCGCGGCTGCCGGATCGGCCCCGGCCGATTTCATGGCTGCCAGCTCGTCCGGTTTCAGCTTTGCGAGCATGGCATCTGCCAGCTTTTCCGCCTGGGCCGCCCAGGCCGTCTGGTCGACGGACCAGACCCCGGACAGATCGGCGGCCCGCGCTTCGGCGAGGACGAACGAGAGGGCCGCAACGATGGCGATGGCGAGGCGGATCGGTGCGATGGGCATCGTCGGTCTGCCGCTCACATGTGGATCGGTTTGCTGAACGTCGCGAGCGCCGCCTCCTTGACCGCCTCCTCCAGCGTCGGGTGCGGGTGGCAGGTGCGGGCGATGTCCTCGGAGCTGGCGCCGAACTCCATGGCGACGCCGATCTCGGCGATCAGGATGCCGGCCTCGGGGCCGATGATGTGGGCACCCAGCACCCGGTCGCTCGCGGCGTCGGCCAGGATCTTGACGAACCCTTCCGTGTGGCCGACCGAGCGGGCGCGGCTGTTGGCCATGAAGGGGAACTTGCCGACCTTGTAGGCCACTCCGGCGGCCTTCAGCTGCTCCTCGGTCTTGCCGATCGAGGCCACCTCGGGGTCGGTGTAGACGACGCCCGGGATCAGGTCGTAGTCGATGTGCGGCTGCTGCCCGGCCAGCATCTCGGCCACGCAGGAGCCTTCCTCCTCGGCTTTGTGAGCCAGCATCGGGCCCACGATCACGTCGCCGATCGCCCAGATCCCGGGCACGTTGGTGCGGAAGTGGCCGTCGGTCTCAACCCGGCCGGCCTTGTCCAGCGTCACGCCGACGGCCTCGAGCCCAAGCCCCTCCGTGTAGGGTCGGCGGCCGATCGAGACCAGCACCGTGTCGCACTCGATCGTCTCCGCGGCACCGCCCTTGGCCGGCTCGACCGTGACCTTGATCTGCTCGCCTGCGCTGTCGACCCCGGTCACCTTGGTGCCCAGCTTGAAGACGATGCCCTGCTTGGTCAGGATCTTCTGGAACTCCTTGGCGGTCTCGCCATCCATCCCGGGTGTGATGCGGTCGAGGAACTCCACCACGGTCACCTTGGACCCGAGGCGGCGCCAGACCGTGCCCATCTCCAGCCCGATATAGCCGGCGCCGACGATCAGCAGGTGCCCGGGCACGTCCTCGAGGTCGAGGGCGCCGGTCGAGGAGACGATACGCTGCTCGTCGATGGTGACGCCGGGCAGCGGCATGACGTCCGAGCCGGTGGCGATCAGGATATTCTTGGTAGTGAGCTCTTTGCCGCCACCGGCATTCAGCTCGACCGCGACCTTTCCAGCACTTTCGATCCGGGCGGCGCCGAGCACGTAGTCGACCTTGTTCTTCTTGAGAAGGAACTCGATGCCCTGCGTCAGGCCCTTCACGACCTGGTCCTTGTTGTTGATCATGGTGTCGAGATCGAGCTCGACGCCGCTTACCTTGACACCGTGCTTGGCCATGCCGTGCGCGGCCTCCTCGTAGAGGTGCGAGGAATGCAGCAGGGCTTTGGACGGGATGCAGCCGACATTCAGGCAGGTGCCGCCAAGAGCGCCACGCTTGTCGATACAGGCGACCTTGAGCCCGAGCTGGGCCGCCTTGATCGCAGCCACATAGCCGCCCGGCCCGCCGCCGATCACCACCAGATCGTACGCCGCCTCGCTCATGCTCCATCCCCCCGCTCGAGTCGCTAGGCAGCCTAGCCCCGGGGCGACCGCCGGTCACGCTCCGCCGGTACGACATGGGCGCGCAGCCGTGCCGCTTGACCGCGCGCGGTCTATTCTGCCCTGTGCACGCAGCGGCGGCGAACCGCCTGGGAGGCCCTGATGCCCGTGTCGAACCCGGAGAGCAGCGATCTCGCGATCGCCCGGATCAGTGCCGAGGCGGCAATCCGCGTCGGCCTGCTGCTGGTCCTGGTCTACTGGTGCTTCACCATCGCCGAGCCCTTCCTGGTCCCGATCGTCTGGGGCATGATCATCGCGGTGGCGGTGCATACCGGCTACGATCGGCTGCGGCACCGGCTGGGCGGGCGCGGCGGCATCGCCGCCTGGATCGTGACCATCCTGCTGCTGGTCGTGATGATCGTGCCGCTGACGGTCCTCAGTCGCGCGCTGATCGACAATGGCGCCGATCTGGCCCGCCTGATGTCGGAAGGCGGCTTCTCCATCCCCGAGCCGCCACCTTCGCTCGCGGAATGGCCGATCATCGGCCAGCCGATCGCCCAGTTCTGGCATCTGGCCCTGGTCAATGTCGGCACGGCCCTGGCGCAGATAGCTCCCCAGCTGAAGGCGTTGGGCAGCTGGCTGCTGACCTTTGTCGCCGGCGCCGGCTTCGGCCTCTTCGGCTTTCTGGCCGCGATCGTCATCGCCGGCTTCCTGCTGGCGCGCTCGGCGGGTGCGGGCGAGGTCGCCGAACTCGGTCGCGACGCGACTGGTCGGCGACCGTGGCCGCGAGCTGGTGGATCTCGCCGAGCGGACCGTGCGCAGCGTCGCGCGGGGAATCATCGGCACCGCCCTGATCCAGTCGACGCTGGTCGGCCTCGGCCTGTTCGCGGTCGGCATCCCGGGTGCCGCCTTTCTGTGCCTGATCACCTTCCTGCTCTGCGTCGTGCAGATCGGTCCGGCACTGGTGCTGATCGGCGCCGCCGTCTGGGTGTTCTCCAATACCGGCACGCTGACCTTCGTGCTGTTCGTCGCCTGGGCGGTCATCGCCGGCTTCAGCGATAATTTCCTGCGGCCCTACCTGCTCAGCCGGGGCGGCGACGTGCCGCTGGCGGTGATCTTCATCGGCACCATCGGCGGTCTCGTGGCGCACGGCCTGATCGGCCTGTTCGTCGGCCCGGTGGTGTTCGCGCTCGGTTTCCGCCTGTTTCAGGCGTGGGTGCACCCGCCAACGGTCGGGGCGACGCGGCCGTAGAACGCGACCTCGGCCACGGCCAGATCGGCGTCGAAGGCACGGCCGATCGCGACCAGACCGAGCCGGCGCAGGGCTGCGGGGTCGAATGGAGACTCGACCCGGTGCGGGGTGAAGGTGGTGAATGGCAGCTCGATCGCCGCCGCCGTCGCCGGTGCCGCGAACTCGGACCGGTAGGACTGCCAGGGCCGTTGGCACGCGGTCGTGCGCAGATGACAGCCGTAGCGCTCGCCATTGCCGCGCACCAGCAGGCGAATGCCGGCGAAGGCCGACAGGTCCACCGGCCCGCCGCCCGGGGCGAGGTCGAGCCCCATCTGGATGAACCCGCCATTGTTCTCGAGGCTGACCCGGCCGGTGAGCCGCAGCCAGCGCCGGCCGTCCATTTCCTCGATGCGCACGGTCTCGTGGCTGACGCCACCCATGACCCGGTCGCTTGTGCCGTGCCAGCCATCGAGGGCGATCTCGAGCAATGCAGTCATGCCGCGGCCGCAGGTACGAGGTCATAGTGCAGCATGGTTGCCTTCTCCGTGCCGGGTCTGGGGCGCCGCCCACGTTCAATTGGGCGATCTCGCGAAAGTAGGCTGAGCCGAGCACCCCTGGATACTTCCCCAGGAACGGGAGGGCTACGAGCACGCGCGATCGGAAGAGATGGTCAGCTCGTCTGCTCGCCATCCCAATATTGCCTCACGGTCGACATGTCGAAGATCGAGTCCTTGGTGCGCAGGGCGTCGACCGCCAGCTTGTTCGAGTCCGGGTAGACGCACACCTCGTTGGGGTTGCGCTCGCCGATCATCAGGTAGCTGCAGGGGCCGGTGCCGCTGTTCAGGAACGAATGGCCGATCTTCTGTCCGGCCGGGAAGCAGACATAATCGCCCGGCTTCATCACGTGGCGTTCCTCGCCCATGAGCAGCGTCACCTGGCCCTCGAGGATCAGCGCGTGCTCCTCCTCCAGCATGTGATAGTGCAACGGCGCCAGCCGCATGCCGGGGGCCGGCGCCTCGATCAGCATGCCGACATGGTAGCGCCCGCCGAGTGCGGCGTGGGTGAGGTGCTTCGCCCGGCCACCGAATCGCGTGCCCACGCGTGTGTCTTCCCAAGGTACGTCCCGGGAGGAGAGCGGCGCCCTCGGCGCCGATCGCGCGCTCACCTCGTCGGCGGCTTCGGCCGGCGGAAGTTGTCCCTCCGGGAGGCCGGTATCCTCGCCATCCCAGTAGCCACGCTCGGCCCCAAGATCGTAGATCGCGCGCCGACCCAGCGCCCGCACCAGGACCTTGTTGGTGTCGGTGTAGACCACGACCTCGTTAGGGTTGCGCTCGCCGACGAGCACGTAGCGGCACGGCGCGGAGCCCTCGTTGACGAGGCAATGCCCGGCCTTCTGCCCGGCGGGGAAGCAGACATAGTCGCCCGGCCGCATCGGATGGCGGTCGGCGCCGATGCGCGCGGTCAGCTCGCCTTCGAGGATGTAGACATGCTCTTCCTCGAACACGTGCCAGTGCGCGGGGGCGCTCTGCCGGCCCGGTTCAAGCTCCTCGATCGCCACGCCGACGTGATAGTCCGCGCCGACCGCCGCGCGGGTAAGATGCCGGTAGCGCAAGCCGAAGCGCGGGACGTCCGACCATTCGGTCCACGGGACGTCAATTGCGGCAATCGGTTTCGGCGGAAGGACAATCTCGGTCGACATGTCAGCGGTCTCCGTCACCGTCCAGCCTCCACGCATCGCTCCTGCTCGCGCCCGGGGACACCCAATCGGGCATTGGTTCCGGCCAGCAAAGAGGTAAACCGCTGTTGGGATGAGTTGGTTCGATCGACCCGACTGGGCGATGTGTACTGAAGGACGTGCCGATGAGACGAATGGGGTTCGTACTTGCGGTCGGCGCGCTGGCAGGCGGGGCCACCTGCATGGCCACGGCATTTGGGCAATCCGATGGCGCGGCGGCGCCGGTCTTCGGCATTGTCATGCCGCCCGGATATCGCGACTGGCGGCTGATCGCCGTCGCCCACGAGGCAGGCAGGCTCGACGACCTGCGCGCCATTCTGGGCAACGACACGGCGATCGAGGCCGCCCGGGCAGCAAGGCTGCCGTACCCGGACGGCACCATCATCGCCCGGCTCGCCTGGAGCTACGACCCGCTGGCGGAAAGCAGCCAAGCGTTCGGCCACCCCCAGTCGTTCGTGGCCGGCCCGCCCAAGAACGGGGTCCAGTTCATGGTCAAGGACTCGATCCGGTACGCTTCCACCGGCGGTTGGGGGTTCGCCCAGTTCGACGGTGGTAAGCCAGCCAGCGAGACAGTCCACAACACCTGCTATCCCTGCCATGCGATCGTGCAAGCGCGCGACCTCGTCTTCAACCGATACGCCCCTTGAAACCCGGTCCTCGTCGCGGGGTGCCGGCTTCGTTCAAGGGGGCGACGTCAGTGCCGTCAGGCTGAATACGCCACCCTAGAAGCGCTCGCCGACCAGTTCCTCGCTCTTGGCCCAGAGCGCACGCGCATTGTCGGGATCGAGCGCATAGGGGCGGACGCCGCCGGATGCGACGGTGATCGGGCCATCGGTGACGCGCGTGGTGACGTGGCAGTCCTCGCAGTAGCGGCCGCCCACCTCGTCGGCCGGCGCCACCACGCCCGCCCAGACGCTGGTCGCGGCCCCCTGCGCGACGGTCTTCAGGCGGTAGGGCGGCAGGCCCTGTGCCGCCCGCTCGGCGTCGGTGCCGGCCAGGAGCTGGCTTAACGCTTCCGGCTCGAGATGGCGGGAGAGCTCGGTCTGGATACCGCCCGGGTGGACCGCCGCGGCGCGCACCCCCCGCGCGCGGTGGCGGCGGTCGAACTCGACCGCGAACAGGACGTTGGCGGTCTTGGCACGGCCATAGCCGACCCACGGATCATAGGGCTGCTGCGTGAAGTTCGGATCGGCCAGATCGACGTCGGCGCGCCGGTGGCCGGCCGAGCTGAGGTTCACCAGCCGAGAGCCGGCCGGCATCAGGGGTGCGATCCGGTTCACGAGCACGAAATGGCCCAGATGGTTGGTGCCGAACTGCAGCTCGAAGCCGTCGGCGGTAAGGCCGAAGGGCGGCGCCATCACGCCGGCATTGGCGATGACCAGATGCAGCGGGCGCCCGTCGGCGAGCAGCCGGTCGGCGCAGGCGCGCACGCTGGCGAGCGAGGCGAGGTCGAGCTCGGCCAGCTCGATTCCGCCACCATGGGCGGCATCGGCGCGCACCACGGCGGTTGCTGCCTCGGCCTTGGCGAGATCGCGGGCAGCGCCGACCACCTGGGCGCCGTGGGCAGCCAGCGCCCGCGCCGTCTCGACGCCAAGCCCGGCGGAGACGCCGGTCACCAGCACCCGCGTGCCGCGCAGATCGATACCCGCGAGCACCTCGTCGGTGGTCGAGGTCGCACCAAAAGATTGGGTCAAGCTGGCCTCCATGACGCATCGCTTGTGAGCTGGACGCCCGCCCGCTAAAGGGAGAGCGCCTCCGCTTTAACATACGGAGGATACCTCCGTTTTACAAGGGAGCCGATCGGCGGTGCACAAGGTCGGTTCTGTCCCGACGCGCAAGCCGCGTGCCGATGCAGCGCGCAACCGGCGCCGGTTGCTCGACGCGGCGAGGCAGGCCTTCGCGGGGCAGGGTGCCGCGGTCAGCCTGGAGGAGGTGGCGCGCACGGCGGGCGTCGGCATCGGCACCCTCTATCGGCATTTCCCGACGCGCGACGCGCTGGTCGAGCAGGTCTATCGCGACGAGGCGCGGCAACTGGCTGACGCCGCGCGGCTGCTGGCGCAGGAGCCGGACCCGCTGGAGGCGCTGCGTCGCTGGCTGCTGCTGTTCGTCGATCACCTCGTCACCAAGCGCAGCATGGCCGAGCTGCTGAACGGCCTCGCCGGCGGGACGGCGGCACTCTATGCCACCTCGGCAGCCCTGGTGCGCGACGCCGTCGGCCTCCTGGTCGATCGCGCGGTGGCGAGTGGCGTGGCCCGGGTCGCGGTCGAGCCGCTCGATCTGCTGCGAGCGCTGGCCGGTGTGGCGCAGATCAGCAGTGGCGCCGATTGGGCGGGCAGCGCGCGGGGCCTGGTCGACATCCTGATCGCCGGCATCCGCATCGACCGGCCGGCAATCTGACAGTTCGCGTGGGCAGACGGGTCTTCGATGGTTGCCTCGCCGTCCCAAAAACTCGGGCGCGCGTGCGATTATAATGGCTGCGAACGCGTCCAGCGCGGTGCCGCAGAATTGGCGCATCGAAGGTTCTCCCAAGGGACGCGGCTAGACTATCGGCCCCGGTCAGTCCGCAGCGACCGCGAGGCGACGGTTGACGCCCTCGGGCTCACTCAATTGGTGCATCAAGGCCAGCGGACTTGGGCGTGGCCGGCCCCAGACGTCGAGCAGGGGCACGCTGTCGACCGTCCATATCTCGGGCGGGGCGGCATCAGTGGGGCGGTCAGGTTCGTTTTCGGGCGTATGCAGGGGCGCCGGTTGGCGGTGGCGGGCATCGTCGTTGGCTGCCGCGGGCGAAGCCTTGGGTTCCTTTTCCGGCGCGGCCTTGGGTTCGCCCGTGCACTTCGACTGCACTTCCATCCGCAACGTGCGCAGCTCCTTCAGGCAGCGGCTGATCTCGCGCCCCTGCTGCGCCTGGTAGCCGCGGACGGCATTGAACCGCTTCACGTCGAAGGTGGTGAGTGGGTCAGCCTCCTCCCATTCGAAGCCGGCCTGCGGCGGCCGGAGCTTGGGGGCGGCGTCGAACAGGGCGGTCTCGATCCTGTCGGCGCGCTCGCTCTTCCAGAAGGCGATGGCGAGACGTCGGGCGAGGCGGTGCTCGATCTCGGAGGCGGCACCGGTTTCCTCGGCCACGGTCTCGATCAGCGCCTCGAGGGCGTCGGGCACCTCGTCCTCGAGGACCAGATGCTCCATGGCGGTGAGGCCGTGCTTGAGAGCGTTGCGCGAGGCGCGTGCTTTGCCTTCCTCGCTCACCGGGCCCTTGGAGCGGGCGCCGTTGCGGCGGGAGGCTTCGATCTGGGCGGGGCTGCGGGTGGCCTGCATGGCATTCTTCCGGCGGGAGCTGGGAGCCGGAGAGTAGCATGATGCGGATGAAAATCCTAGGACCGATGCCGAATGCTGGGGTCAGAGTGCTGGGCGTAGATCGGTCCGGCTAAAGTCGCTGCCTTTGAACAGCAGCGGCGCGTCAAGGTGGCGAGCCAACGCGTAGGCGAACAGGTCGCCGAAATCGAGCACGGCCGGTGGCTGGCCGCGGCCCTTGCCGAAGCGGCGGTTGCCTTCCTCGGCGAGGCGCGCCTGAACCTCATCCAGAGGTACGACCTGGACCGAGAACAGCTCCAGAAAGGTCCATGCGGGTGAGATGGCGCGGGTCTTACGCACCGCCGAGATCCGGAGTGCCTCCACCAGGCTGCCCGCCGAGATGACCGGGCTGCTTCGCAACAGAAGATCGCGAAATGGGTCACGCTCCGGCTCGTCCATCAGGATGGCGACCACCGCGGAAGTATCGACGACGAGCGTCACAGAATCGGATCGCCGTTCTGGTCGTAGAGATCCTTGTCGGTAAAGCCCGGCGCCAGGTCGGGCTCGGCATCCAGTTCGGCCAGGAACTCATCGACCCGCTGGCGACGCGCGCTCTCCTGGTCCCGCAGTGCGGCCTCTTTCTATGACGCAGTAGGCTTTTGAGGTCAGATCCGTTTGTCTGCCGATGGCGGGCTTGGACCTTTTCACCGGCCTCCTCGCCCGGAGAGAATCAGCCCATTCCCAGCATGGCCAGCTTATCGAGCAGCCGCTGGCGGATCGCTGGCAGCTGCAGGCCCTGAATGTGGCCAAGACCGTCGAGCAGCCAGATCTCCTTCGGCTCCCGCGCGGCGGCGTACAGATCGCGCGCGTGGTCGGCATTGACGATGGGATCAGCCGTGCCGGCGATCAGCAGGAGAGGCAGCGGTGCGAGACCGGCGACGCGGTCGATCGGGCGCCAATCGTCGGCAATGGTCCATGACAGAGGCGTGTCGAACGGCCGGGTGAGCCAGAAGCGGTCCAGCGCGTCGCGCGCGACGCGGCGCAGCGAGGCGGGCGGGCTGTCGGCGACGAGAAGGCGAAAGCGCTCGCGGTCCGGCGAGCCGGACAGGACGTCGATCGCAATGGCCCCGCCCAGGCTCTGGCCGAGCACCGCCAGCCGTCCTGGCGTCGATTCGGGCAATGACTGCACGGCGGCGAGGGCGGCCTTCGCGTCCTCGTGCACACCGTCCAGGCTCGGCGAACCGCCGCTGCGGCCATAGCCGCGATAGTCCACGAGGAGGACGCCGTATCCGGCTGCCGGCAGCCACGACACCGACAGCAGGTGGGTGCTGATGTTCTCGGCGTTGCCGTGCAGAAACAGAAACGTGCCGCGCGGCTGGCCGGTAGCGGGCAGGAACCAGCCATGGAGCGGCACACCGTCGGTGGTTTCGACGTGGACGTCGCGAAAGGCGAGACCGAGCTCGGCGGGCGTCCTGACCAGGATGGGCTGCGGCTGGAAAGCGAGACGGGTGCAGCCGACCGAAGCGAGCAGGGGCAGGCAGGCGACGGCGGTGCGGCGGCGCACTCAGAAATACCAGGCGATGCCGGCCTGGAGCTCGCTCCAGCCGCGACCGCCATCGTCGTGCCAGCCGAGCCTGGTGGACAAGGCGAGGTCGCGGGTGAACGACCAGCTCTGGCCGGCAACCAGTCCGTAGCGGGCGTCGACGGCATCGATCCCGGCCACCAATCCCGCCTGGGCGTCGACGGTAAGCGTCAGGCGCTCGCTCGGGGACCAGATCGCATGGGCGACCGGGCCGAGCTCGAACAGGCGGTCCCGCGGCCAGCTGCCGTCGCCCAGCAATCCGGCCTGGAGCAGGGTGCCGAACAGCAGATTCCCGGCCCGCCAGGTCCGGCCGCCGGCGGCCGCGAGCTCGCCGACCAGATCGCCGCGATCGTCGCCGTCGCGACGCCAGCGGCTGACCTTCGCATCGACCGACCACGAGACGGGATGGAACAGCGCATCGACCGGGCTCAGCGAGCGGATGGCCAGCAGGTCGAAACGTTCCAGCGAGAGTTCGTCGGTTGCCCAGGCCCGCAGCTCGCCATCGAGGAACTGAATCGATGCGCCGGGAACGAAGCCAGCGGCCGCGTCATCCAATGCATGGTAGGCAGGACGCAGGGCCAGGCTCGCGAAGGGATGGCCGCCGGTCGCCCCGCCGCCGGCCGTGACCCGCCCCGAGGCGTGGCCGCGTTCCGGCGAAGTTGCCGGTGTCGGCGGCTCGGCCGGTGCCGGCACGTCGGCCAGCGCGGCGCGCGCCCGCAGGAGCGCCAGACCGCGCGGCGCGGCCTGCGCTCGCGCAAGCTCCCCGGTATCCAGGCGGTAGAGCAGAAGATCCTGGGCGATCTCGATCGCGCGCGCCTGCTCCGGCCGCGACAGGCCGGTGACAGCCGGATTTGTCGGGGTCGATCCTACCGTCGGCCAGATCCCGGCCGAGGCGGCGGACCGACTGGGGCATCCCCGCCTGCAGGTCCTCGAGCCGGGTGCGGCCGGAAGGCCGGAAGACCGCCATCTGGACCAGGCCCGCCTCACGAACCGCGGCACGTACGGTATCGACCGGGATGGCGTAGACGTGGAAGTCCGCGGTCAGACGTGCCGCGGGGCGGGCAGTCTCCAGCAACGCCAGGAGCATGTAGGAGCAGTTCTCCTTCAAGAAATAATACTTGGTCCAGCGGCCGCGCAGCTCCCAGACATGCCGGACCAGCAGCTCGACCTCGGCTGGCGTGAGATCCAGACGGTATTCCCAGATGTCGCGGTTCTCGAGGTCGCTATATTGTCGGACCAGGCTGTAATAAGGCTGCAACGAGTAATAGCCGGGATAGAAGCCGGCGAGACCCTTGAGCGCGAACGCGACTCCGCCGTCGGGGCCGGTCTCCGCGCCATAGTTGATCGCATAGGAGGTGAGTGGGGTCGGTTCGCCTTGGGTGTCAGGGTCGATGCGCAGCAATGTATGGCCGAACATCGAGGATGGATTGTTGAGATAGGCGGCCGGGAAGACGAGGGTGGCGGTGTGCGGCTGGATCGCCTCGAGCCAAGCGGTGAGTTCCGGGCAGGCAGGGCTCGGTCGCGCCTGGGAGAGCCCGAGGCGCCCGTCCAGAAACCGGTAGCGGGCGGGCCAGAGACAGCGCGGATCGCGGTTGGGATCGCTTGGCGGCGGCTGCTGGAACGCTGACAGCGTCGCCTCGAGTTCGGCGCGTGGATCGGTTCGGCCGTCGGGTGCCAGGTAGAAGGCGGGATCGTCGATCAGCCCGGCACCGCCACGCTCGTGCAGCAGTGCCAGCCACTGCGGATCGCGAGCGAGTGCTGCCGGATCGGCCGCCAGCGCGCGCGACACGGCACAAAAGAAGAGCGCCACTGCCAACAGGCAGCGGCGCCTTCCTTCACATGGGCGAATCACGCGGTGGCGTAGCGCCGCAGGGTCGGATCCGCGGCCAGCACCGAGTCGAGCCCGCGCAGGGCCTCGCCGGCGGTGACGTCGTCGCTCGCGAAAATGCGGCCGACATTGGCCTGGGTCACGGCATAGAAGTGTGCCCGATCGGCCGGGGCGACGCCCTTCAGGCCGGCCAGGGTGGTCAAGGTCTCGCCCTGGCCCCGCGACATGTCCATCGCCAGCTTGTTCATGTTCTCGCCCATGAACATCGCCATCTTGGACGGGGAGGCCACGGTGCCGTTCTGCACGCAGCCCGAGGTGCCCGACGAGATGCCGAAGGTCTGGTTGCCGGAGGTGCCGTTGGTGGTCACCGCCAGCACCTGCGGGACGATGCCGGTCTGACCCTCGAAGACCTGGGTCCCGAGGCCGCAGCCGGAACTGGAGGCCGCCATGGCCGCCTGTGTTCCGAGGAACAGTGTCGGCAGGACAACGGCAACAAGAAGCTTATTCATCACACCTCCAATGGCACGCCGCCGAAGCGGCGATTCGATCAGGCCGATCGGTGCCCGCATCTGCATGGGCACCTGACGATGCCCACATTCGCCGGTTGTTCCAAGTGGGTGATTGAGCAACGAATGTGGCATTAGGTCGCCATGCCATTCGCCTCGGAGGCAACTGGCCGCCCTGCCGTTGAGGATTCTGTCAGGCGTCGAGCAGCATGCGCTCCGTCCGTAATTGAGGGACCTCGCGCGATTAGCTCAAGTCCCCGTCATCTCCGGAATCCGCAACCTTCCATCGCGCGACGGGCGGCGAAACCGCGCGGCGAATCACGGCTGCTCTCAGCGAGGTGGCCAACGGAAGCGGCCGGGACAGGAGCCATGGTCAGCTCGTCTGCTGTTCGTTCCAGCTCCGCGCCGCCGACATGATGGTCGGGGCCGATCGCAGCCCGGGTCGGCTGCCGGTAGCGCAGGGCGAAGCGGGAAACCTCGGACCATTTCGTCCAGGCGATATTGCGCCACGGGATCGGCTTTGGGCCACCGACGGTCACTGGCAGCGTGCGGCGGCAAGCTCCAGTTAGGACAGGAGGCGGTCGACCTCTGCCGGCAACCGGTCGCCCGCGAACGGATTGCGCACGGTGACGCCGCCGAGCATGCCGCCGTCCCCCATGTCCTCGCTCAGGACCGTGGTGCAGCCGGCCCGCTCGAGCGTCGCCAGCAGCAGGGCGTCCCAGTAGGCGAACCGCCCGGCCACCGCCGCGGTCACCGCGATCCCCGCATCGGCCGCGGGCGGCGAGGCGATGGTGAAGGCCGTGGTCAGATCGTCCACGGCCTTCTGCGCCATGGCCGGCGCGGCAAGGCTCTTGCGGACCGCCACGACGAAGAACTCGCCCAAGCTTTGGACCGAAAGGACGCAGCGTCCGGTGCGGATGGCGCGCCCGACGACCTCGCGGGCACGGGACTGGCGGGCAGGATCGCGGCCGTCGACCAGGTAGATCAGGACGTTGGTGTCGAGCCCGAACCGCTCAGCGCTCACCGCCGACCCGCTCCAGGCGCTCGGCGTAGGCGTCCTCACGGTCGAACCGATCGATGCCGAGGGGCCAGCTGGTCGCCAGCAGTCGCCCCAGCGCGGCGCTCTGCTCAGGGGTCAACCGGCCGGGTTGGTCCTCGACAGGCAGCAGCCTCGCCACGGGCTTGCCATGCCGCAGGACAAGATAACCCTGTCCAGTGGCTTCGACTCGCCGGACCAGCTCCGAGAATTGTTGGTTGGCATCGCGCAGGGTGATGGATGCGAGATCGGTCATCACTGGCTCCGATTTCGTGCTACAAAGTAGCACTCTGGCCTCAGGGGCGCAAGCGCGGCCGAGCTAGTACCTGAATAGGATCTGACGCTGATGTTGGGATTTTGGGATCAGGAGCCGTAACAGTAATACGCTTGGTCACAAGTGGGATCGTGGTATCGAAATCACCTCCTTGGAGCGAATGGCTTTTTTTTTTTTTTTTCATCATTACATAGTTACATATTACGTTTCTTTTTTTTGTTTTCCTTTTTTTTCTTTCTCTTTGCCTGCCGCTGTCCTCATGGCTTTTGCTGCCCTTGATGCGTCGATTTTTGCAGCATCTCCTTGTTCACTCGCGACGTTTTGCTGTTCCGTTTTTGCAGGCGGGATACCTCCGTGTCTTCCGGCACCTCGGATCGCATCCAGCTTCCATGGCGCACGGGAAAGCGGCAGCTTTTCTGTTCCCTACCCATTTGTCGAGATTTTCGGCTGCAGCTGCGCATCGCTCGTACGGAGTCGCTTCTAGTGGCCTTTTTTATGCTGTCGAACTTCTTCTCTCAATCTCTCTCTCTGAGCGCGGCAGTCTCTCTTTCTAAGTCGATTTCCACGCAAAAAATGTCTGCGCAATTTTTTTTTTTTTTTTTTTTTTTTTTTTTTTTTTTTATAACATATCGATCCTGGCGGGACGTCAAGGTCCGCGTCCAGGTTCCGGTCGCTCACGCTGGCACTCTGCGTCCACCTGTCGCTGTCCCGCATCGACACCTTCACCGTTCCTCTCCGTGCGCTGGGCAGAACTTTCTCGACCGATTTTCTTATTCTTCTTTTTCAACGGCGTCAGCAGCTACTCGCTCCTCCCGATCGTCTATCGCATACCCACAGATTGCCTCCTTTCACTTTTCTTCATCGTTTTCCCGTCCCATCGAGTAGAAGCTGGGCAATTTTACCACTCGCCCTCTATTCTTACCGCCCCGCGTTTCAAGCTGAGAATCGCAGTTCGGACAGAGAAGACGCAGGTTTTCCGGCCGATTGTCGCTATTTACGCCATTAATGTGATCTAATGTCATTTTTAAAGGTTGATCGCACCATACGAGAGATCTAGAGAAGAATTGGCACCTCGAATTATCACATCTTTCTGGGAGTGGTGGGTCTTGCTCGTTTCTCCACTGCAGATACATCTTTGAAAGCGTACTCGAGCTGATCTTCTTCTCCTGATAAACTAGTCTTTCGGCTTTGCGCGGAATTTTATCGTCACTCATTTTCACAAATTTTTCCTCGGAACACTTCCAGACAGCATAACTGATCCAGCTTGAAAATGATCTTTTCTCACGTATGTGGTCTATACGAACGGCTTGGGGTCGGCGTTGTGCTCGGCGAGGTAGCGGTGGATGCCGCCTGCAGGTCGACGAGCGAACGGAACACCCCGGCAGCCGGCGGCGG
The DNA here is from genome assembly GCA_963798145.1 of uncultured Alphaproteobacteria bacterium. Lineage (GTDB taxonomy): Bacteria > Pseudomonadota > Alphaproteobacteria > Geminicoccales > Geminicoccaceae > Benzoatithermus. Next base: position 416,603 of record CAWCSG010000008.1, on the reverse strand, counting down.
TCACCGCGAAGCAGCCCTTCGAGGGCTTCGTCCAAGCCGGAAGTCGGATGCCGTGGAGTCCTGCCCCGGTCCGGTCCAGCCAGCCGTGACCGTGTGCTCCTGGGTGGCGTCGTTTCGAGGATCGACATGCACCAGCTGCCGGCCGAGACTGCCGCCTCCATGACGTTGAAAACGGATGAACTCCTCATGTCTGTGCCGCTGCATGCAGCGGCCGAGCACGGTGCCGTCGAGCACGTTGAGCGCGGCGAACAGGGTGGTTGTCCCGTGGCGGACATAGTCGTGCGTCATCGTCCCGGCCTTGCCGGGCTCGATCGGCAGCCCGGGCTGCGTGCGGTCCAGCGCCTGGATCTGGCTCCCTTCGTCGACCGACAGCTCGACCGCGTGGCGCGGCGGCGCCAGGTAAAGCCCGACGATGTCCGCGAGCTTGGTGATGAACTCGGGGTCGCAGCTGCGCTTGAAGGTCCGCAGGCGGTGCGGCTGCAGTTTGTGGGCCGTCCAGATCCGCTGCACCGTCCGCAAGGAGAGCCCGGTCGCCTTGGCCATCGTCCGGCCCGTCCAGTGGGTCGCCTCGCCGGGCGGCTCGGCGCAGGTCAGCGCCACCACCCGCTGCACGTCGGCCTCGGGCGTGCGCGGCTTGCCGGGCTTTCTGGTCTTGTCGCGCAAAAGCCCATCGACGCCTGCCTCGTCGAAGCGCTGCTGCCTGCGCCACACTGCCGGCCGGCTGAGCCCGGCCCGGGGCCACCTCGGCCACGTCCGGCCGCTTGGCCGAGTGCAGGATGTTGCGCGCCCGTGCCACATGCCTCTGGGGCCGCTTGCGTTCCCGCACGTTGGCCGTCAAACTCTGGCAATCCTTCGCCAGAAAACGAGCAAACCGACTGTTACGCGCAAGTGCAACAGGGCCGCAGCCAGAACTTGGCGGTGCAGCCACGGGCGTCCACGTGGATGTGCGGCGGCTCGTTAGGTTCGTGGCTATAGAAGTAAAGCATAGGCTCGTTAGGTTCGTGGCTATAGAAGTAAAAGCGATAGCCCCGCCATCGCTCGACCGTCGGCATGGCAACTCAGGCGTCCAGCAGCATCCGCTCCGGGCTCTCGATGCACTCCTTGACCCGCACCAGGAAGCTCACCGCCTCGCGGCCGTCGATGATGCGGTGGTCGTAGCTGACAGCGCCAGGTACATCACCGGCCGGGCCTGGATCGAGCCGTCCGGCATCACCATCGCGCGCTGCTTGGTCGCGTGCATGCCGAGGATGCCGACCTGGGGCGGGTTGAGGATGGGCGTGCTGAGCATCGAGCCGAACACGCCGCCATTGGTGATCGTGAACGTGCCGCCGTTCAGGTCCTCCATGGTGAGCTTGCCGTCGCGGGCGCGCTTGCCGAGGTCGCCGATCGCCTTCTCGATGTCGGCGATGCTCATGGCGTCGGCGTCGCGGACCACGGGCACCACCAGGCCGGTGCCGGTGCTGACCGCGACGCCGATGTCGAAATGGTGCTTGTAGACCACCTCGTCGCCGTCGATCTCTGAATTCACCGCCGGAAAGGCCTTCAGCGCCTCGACCGCGGCCTTCACGAAGAAGCCCATGAAGCCGAGCTTGACGCCGTGCTTCTTGGTGAACGCGTCCTGGTAGCGGGTGCGCATCTCCATCGTGGCACCCATGTCGACCTCGTTGAAGGTCGTCAGCATGGCCGCGGTGTTCTGCGCCTCCTTCAGGCGCTCGGCGATCCGCTTCCTGAGCCGGGTCATCTTGACCCGCTCCTCGCGGCCGCTGGGCCGGGCGGCCGGCGCGATCGCGGCAGCGGCGGCCGCCTGCGTGGGCACCGTCTCCGCGGCGTCGAGCGCCTTGTCGGCCAGCGCGGTCACCACGTCGCCCTTGGTGACGTTGCCCTTCGGGCCGGTGGCGGGCACGGTGCCGAGGTCGATGCCCTTCTCGGCCGCGAGCTTGCGCGCCGCTGGGCCGGCCTGCGCCGCGCCGTCTCCCGATGCCTCGGCCTGCTCGATCTCGCGCGCCGGGGCGCTGACCGGCGAAGGCGGGCCGCTGCCCTCGCCCAGCGCCTGCTCCTTCGCCTCCGCCTTGACTGCGGCGCCGGCGGCCTTGGCGCCGGCCTCGATCCGCCCGATCAGCGTGCCGACGGCGACGTCGGTGCCGGCCTCGATCAGGATCTCGCTGAGCACGCCGGCGGAGGGTGCCGGCACCTCGAGGCTCACCTTGTCGGTCTCGAGCTCGACGATCGGCTCGTCGGCGCTGACCGCGTCACCGGCCTGCTTCAGCCATTTGGCGATGGTGGCCTCGCTGACCGATTCGCCGAGTGTCGGCACGCGGATCTCGATGCTCACTGCTTGTCTCCCCGACTGTGATCGCGCGTGCGGACTTCGTTCATGCGGTCAGCGCGTCCGCCACCAGCTCGCGCTGCTCGCGCTCGTGCTGCCCGTGCGAGCCGGTCGCCGGCGACGCGGACGGCTTGCGGCCGGCATAGATCAGCCGCTGCTGCGCGATGCCGACGGCCTCCATCAGGTTTTCGATCCGCGGTGCCACGAAGAACCAGCCGGCCATGTTGCGCGGCTCCTCCTGGCACCAGATGAACCTGGCACTCTTGCTGTAGCGTCTGAGCTCGCCTTCGAGCGCCTCTTCGGGGAACGGCGCCAGCTGCTCCAGCCGGATCAGCGCAACCTTGCCGTCGAGCCCCTGATCCTCACGCGCCTGCAGCAGGTCATAATAGACCTTGCCGCTGCACAGCACGACGCGCTCGATCGACTGGTCCGCATCCGACGGCGGCGTCTCCCACAGCACGCGATGGAAGCTCGAGCCCGGCGACAGCTCGTCGAGCGTGCTCACGCAGCGTTTGTGGCGCAGCAATGACTTCGGCGTCATCACGATCAGCGGCTTCCTGAACTCGCGATGCAGCTGCCGTCGCAGCACGTGGAAGTAGCTGGCCGGCGTGCTGGGATAGACGACCTGGATATTGTTCTCGGCGTAGAGCTGGAGGAAGCGTTCCAGCCGCGCCGAGCTGTGCTCGGGACCCTGGCCCTCGTAGCCGTGCGGCAGCAGGCTGACCAAGCCGCACAGGCGCAGCCACTTGCTCTCGCCGGAGCTGATGAACTGGTCGTAGTAGACCTGGGCGCCGTTGGCGAAATCGCCGAACTGCGCCTCCCAGATGGTCAGGCAGTTCGGATCCGCCAGGCTGTAGCCATACTCGAAGCCCAGCACACCCTCCTCGGAGAGGATGCTGTCGATGACCTCGATCGCCGCCTGCTCAGGTCGCAGATGCTGCAACGGGATGTACTTGTCCTCGGTCATCTGGTCGTAGATGACCGCGTGGCGCTGGCTGAACGTGCCGCGGCCGACATCCTCGCCGGAGAGCCGGATCGGGAAGCCCTCGGCCAGCAGCGACGCGAACGCCAGATGCTCGGCCGTGGCCCAGTCGATGCCTTGGCCGTCCTCGATCGCCTTGCGCCGCTGCTGGATCACCCGTTTGAGGCGCGGGTGCACGTTCAGACTCTCCGGCAGGTCGGTCATGGTCAGGCCGAGCTCGCGCAGCATCTCGGGAGAGATCGCCGTGCTACCGCGCTGATACTCGGTAGGCGCCGCGCGCAGGCCGCTCCAGGCGCCTTCGAGCCAGTCGACCTTGTTGGGCTTATAATTTCGCGAGGTCTCGTGGGCCGCCTCCAGGCGCTGGATGAAGGCGTCGTAGACGGCCTGACCTTCGCCTGCCCCGATCACCCCGTCCTGCTCCAGCTGGCGGGCGTAGGTTTGCCGCACGGTGGGGTGCTGGGAGATCTTCTTGTACATCAGCGGCTGGGTGAAGGCCGGCTCGTCGCCTTCGTTGTGGCCGTGGCGCCGGTAGCACCACATGTCGATCACCACGTCGATCTTGAACTTCTGCCGGAACTCGGTCGCCAGCCTGGCCACGTGGGTGACCGCAATCGGGTCGTCGCCGTTGACGTGGAACACCGGGCTCTGCACGCCGCGCGCGACGTCCGAGGGGTAGGGCGAGCTGCGCGAGTAGGCCGGGCTGGTGGTGAAGCCGATCTGGTTGTTGATGATCAGGTGGATCGTGCCGCCGATGCGATAGCCTTTCAGATCCATCATCTGCAGGCATTCGTGCACCACGCCCTGGCCGATGAACGCAGCGTCGCCATGCATCAGCAGGCCGATCACGCGGGTCCGCTCGGTATCGCCCTTCTGGGTCTGCTTCGCGCGCACCTTGCCCATCACCACCGGGTTGACCGCCTCGAGATGGGACGGGTTGGCCGTGAGCGAGAGGTGCATCGTGCGGCCGTCGGGCAGCACCCGGTCCATCGAGGTGCCCAGATGGTATTTGACGTCGCCGGACCCAAGCACCTCGTCGAGCACCGCCTTGCCCTGGAACTCGGACAGGATCGCGGCGTAGGGCTTGCCCATCACATTGGCCAGCACGTTGAGCCGGCCACGATGCGGCATGCCGATCACGATCTCCTCGCCGCCGAGCTCGGCTGCGGTGCGGATGATCGTCTCCAGCGCCGGGATGGCGCTCTCGCCACCGTCGAGGCCGAACCGCTTGGTGCCGGGGAACTTGACGTTCAGGAACTGCTCGAAGCCCTCGGTCTCGGTGAGGTGCTCCAAAACCTCGCGCTTCTCCTCGGCGGTCGAGGTGAACAGGCCGGCCGTGCCCTCGATGCGCGCCTGGATCCAGGCTTTCTGCTCGGGGTTCTGGATGTGCATGAACTCGATGCCGACCGAGCCGCTATACGTGTTCTGCAAGACCTCCATGATCTGCCGCAGCGTGGCCTTCTCGAGCCCGAGAACGAAGTCGAGATAGAACGCGCGATCGAGGTCGGCGTCGGTGAATCCATAGGTATGGTAGTCGAGCTCCGGGTGCCGGTCGTTGTGGGTGAGCCCGAGTGGATCCAGCTTCGCGATCAGATGGCCGCGCACTCGATAGGCACGGATCAACATGATCACGCGCAGGTGATCGTGGATCAGCGCCTTGACGCTCGGATCGTCGATGCTGTGCTCGCCGGCGGGAGCTGCATCACCTTGCACCAGCCTGAGATGGGCAGGCCGCGGCTCGAGGGCCGCGCGGGCGCGCTCGAACAGGGCCCGGTTTTCGGGCTCCATCTCGTCGAAATAGGCCCGCCAGCCGGAATTGACCGAGCCTGGATCGCTCAGGTAGCGGGCGTACAGCTCCTCGATGAACGAGCCGTTGCCGCCATAGAGGAAGGATGTCTGCTCGAGCTCGCGTCGCTTCGCCATCGTTCCCGCCACCTCCAGCCGGTATCGCGCCCGGCGCAGAGTTGGGCGGCTCCGGCGATTGCGTCAACCTCGCGTTACCGGTGCATCTACCTGCCTGGCCGGATCCGTGCGTCCCGCGCGCTCAGTGCCCGCCCATTGCTTCGACCATGGCCTCGCCGATATGGGCCGGGCTCTTCGCGATCCTGATGCCGGCGGCGCGCATGGCGTCGATCTTCTCTTCGGCACCGCCCTTGCCGCCGGAGATGATCGCGCCGGCGTGACCCATCCGTCGGCCCGGCGGGGCGGTCAGTCCGGCGATGAAGCCGACGATCGGCTTCTTGCAGCCCGAAGCCTGCCAGAACGCCGCCGCGTCCTCCTCGGCCGAGCCGCCGATCTCGCCGATCATGATCACGCCTTCGGTCTGCGGGTCGGCGATGAACAGCTCCAGCGCCGCGATGAACTCGGTGCCCTTGACCGGGTCGCCGCCGATCCCGATGCAGGTCGACTGGCCGAGCCCGGGCCGCGTGGTCTGCGCCACCGCCTCGTAGGTCAGCGTGCCGGAGCGCGAGACCACGCCGATCTTGCCCGGCAGATGGATGTGGCCCGGCATGATGCCGATCTTGCATTGGCCAGGCGTGATGACACCCGGGCAGTTCGGCCCCACCAGGCGCGAGGACGAGCCGTCCAGCGCGCGCTTGACCTTGACCATGTCCATCACCGGGATGCCCTCGGTGATGCAGACGATCAGCGGCACCTCGGCGTCAACCGCCTCCAGGATCGCATCCGCGGCGAACGCGGCTGGGACGTAGATCACCGAGGCGTCGCAGCCGGTCTCGTGCCGGGCGGCCATGACGGTGTCGAACACCGGCAGGCCGAGATGGCTCTCGCCACCCTTGCCCGGGGTCACGCCGCCGACCATGCGGGTGCCGTAGGCGATGGCCTGCTCGGAGTGGAAGGTCCCCTGCGCGCCGGTGAAGCCCTGGCAGATGACCTTGGTGCTGGCGTCGATCAGGACGGACATCAGGCGGCCTTCTTCACGGCGTGGACAATCTTCTCGGCGGCGTCGGCGAGATCGTTCGCAGGGATGATCGGCAGGCCCGAATCGCGCATGATCTGCTTGCCGAGATCGACGTTGGTGCCTTCGAGCCGCACCACCAGGGGCACATTGAGGTTCACCTCGCGCGCGGCGGCGACGACCCCCTCGGCGATCACGTCGCAGCGCATGATGCCGCCGAAAATGTTGACCAGCACACCCTCGACGTTGGGGTCGCTGAGCAGCAGCTTGAAGGCCGCGGTGACCCGCTCCTTGGTGGCGCCGCCGCCAACGTCGAGGAAGTTCGCGGGCTCGCCGCCATAGAGCTTGATGATGTCCATGGTTGCCATGGCGAGACCGGCGCCGTTGACCATGCACGCGATGTTGCCGTCGAGCTTGATGTAGTTCAGCTCGTGGCGGCTGGCTTCGATCTCGTGCGGATCCTCCTCGTCGAGGTCGCGCAGCTCCATGATCTTGGTCTGGCGATAGAGCGCGTTGCTGTCGAAATTCATCTTGGCGTCGAGCGCCACGAGGTCGCCATCGGCGGTCACCACCAGCGGGTTGATCTCGACCAGCGACGCGTCGCGCTCGACGACGCACTGGTAGAGCCCCTTCATGAACGCCACCGCCTTGCCGACCTCCTTGCCCTTGAGGCCGAGGCCGAAGGCGAGCTCGCGGCCGTGGAACGGCATGAAGCCCGAGACCGGGTCGATCGCGACCTTGATGATCTTCTCGGGATGGGTGGCCGCCACCTCCTCGATCTCGACCCCACCCTCGGTCGAGGCCATGAAGGTGACGCGCGAGGTGGCCCGGTCGAGCACCGCACCCAGATAGAGCTCGCGGGCGATGTTGCAGCCGTCCTCGATGTAGACGCGCTTGACGATGCGACCCTGCGGTCCGGTCTGGTGGGTGACCAGCGTCATGCCCAGTATGTCGTTGGCGCGCTGGCGCACCTCCTCGATCGACTTGGCGATCTTCACGCCGCCGCCCTTGCCGCGTCCGCCGGCATGGATCTGGGCCTTGACCACCCAGACCGGCCCGCCCAGCGCGCGGGCGGCCTGCTCGGCCTCCTCGGGCGTGTAGGCGACCTGCCCGCGCAGCACGTTGACGCCATACTCCTTGAGCAGCGCCTTCGCCTGATATTCATGAATGTTCATGCGTCCGGGCCTCTCAGAGCTTGACCGCGTCGCACAGCGACTTCACGGACGCCACCGACTTGTCGAACATGGCCTGTTCGTCGGCATTCATCTTGATCTCGACCACCTTCTCGACGCCGCCTTTGCCGATGATCACCGGCACGCCGACGTAGAGATCCTGCACACCATACTGACCGGTCAGGTGCGCGGCACAGGGCAGCAGGCGGCGCTGATCCTTGAGATAGCTCTCGGCCATCTGGATCGCCGAGGCGGCCGGGGCGTAGAAGGCCGAGCCGGTCTTGAGCAGGCCCACGATCTCGGCGCCACCGTCGCGCGTGCGCTGGACGATCGCATCCAGGCGCTCCTGGGTCGTCCAGCCCATCTGGACCAGATCCGGCAGGGGGATGCCGGCCACGGTCGAGTAACGCACCAGCGGCACCATGCTGTCGCCGTGGCCGCCCAGGACGAAGGCCGTCACATCCTCGACCGAGACCTTGAATTCCTCGGCCAGGAAATAGCGGAAGCGCGCGCTGTCGAGCACGCCGGCCATGCCGACCACCTTCGCCGGGTCGAAGCCGGTCACCTTCTGCATCGCCCAGACCATCGCATCCAGCGGGTTGGTGATGACGATGACGAAGGCGTCCGGCGCGTATTGCTTGATGTTGCCGCCGACGCTCTTGATGACGGCGGCGTTGGTGGCAATCAGGTCGTCCCGGCTCATGCCCGGTTTGCGCGGGATCCCGGCGGTGACGATCACGACGTCGGCACCCTTGATGTCCGCATAGTCGTTCGTGCCGGCAAGGGCGGCGTTGAAGTCCTCGACCGGCGAGCTCTGCGCCAGATCCAGCGCCTTGCCGGCCGGCAGGCCCTCGGCGATGTCGAACAGAACGACGTCGCCCAGCTCCTTCTGTGCGGCCAGCAGGGCCAGCGTGCCCCCGATCTGACCGGCGCCGATCAGCGCAATCTTCTTGCGAGCCATGCGAGCGCGCCCCCCTACTCGACGGATGCTTCATGCTGCGAAAGCGAAGTGCGCCTTGTCTACCCCCTGCCCAAAACAGCCACAAGACAACGGCCCGAATCGGCCGCAGGCTCGCCGTGCGTCCAATCAGCGCGTGGACTGGGCCTGACCGGCGCGCCCGCTACGTGGTGGCCCCGTCCGAGCCGGTGAAGGTGGTCACATCCTCGAGCGGCGTGCCGGCCGCGATCCCGACCGGGTTGATCAGCGTCGCCACCTGCGCCGCGGCATACTTCGTCCCGGCGCCATCGAGATCGGCGATCACGCGGATATCCTGGACGCCGTCGCCGTTGGCGTCGAACGCCTCGAAGCGCAGGAAATCGCCTGCATTGGCAGCGGTCGGGTCGAAGCCGGCGCTATCCGAGAACAGCGCCTCGAGGTTGAGTCGGTCACCGGCGCCCGCATTGAAATCGAGAATGGTGTCCTGCCCATCGCCCAGCGCCGTGAAGATGAACTGATCGCCGCCCGAACCGCCGCTGAGCGTGTCCTGACCCGGGCCGCCGACAAGGAAGTCGTTGTCCGCGCCACCGTCCAGGATGTCGTTGCCAGCGCCGCCGTCGAGGAAATCCCTGCCAGCGCCGCCCGCCAGATTGTCGTCTCCGTTGCCGCCGGACAGGGCGTCGATGCCCCCAGTCCCCGTCAGCGTGTCGTTGCCGGCGGTGCCGACGATGGTGTTCGCGATCGCCACGGTGATCGTGGCCGCCGCGCTATGGTTGCCGTCGATGTCGGTGACGATCAGCGAGGCGTGGCGCAATCCCGCCTGAGGGTCGGCCTCATTGCCGATCTTCAGGCTGTTGAGCGCCTGCTCGTACTGGTCGATGGTTCCCGTGCCGGACAGCACGAAATGCGTCGCGCTGGCCTCGACGATCCGGATCGAAGTGCCGTCGATCAGTCCGTCGCCATTGGCGTCGAGCGTGTGCGTGAGTTCCAGCTGATCGCCGGTTTTGAAGTCGGTCAATTGCAGCTCGGCCCCCTTGAGCTGGCTGCCGTCGTCGGCGATGGCGATGTTGAACGAGCCGTCGCCGACCGCGCCGCCGTAGAACAGCTGCTGGTCCGTGACGGCACCGAAATGCAGGCGGAACACCGCGTCGTTGAAATCGCCGTCGCCATGGCCGGCGAGCGCCTTGTCCTCGAACCCGAATACGAGATCGCCGGTCGCGCTGTCGTACCAGGACGCGACATGCGTCTGGCCGTCGGGATTGAGCACATTGAGGTGCGGATCGAGCGGGTCGGAGTTCACGGTCAAGTAGGTGACGCCTTGCACCGTAATCAGCTCGTCGCCCTTGACATAGACCAGCACGGGGGGCGTCCCGTCGTCCAGGCTCGCCACCTTGGTGAGGTCGCCGCCATTACGCAGCTCGAACTGGCCGCCCTGGAACTGGCTCTGGTCATTGAGCTGGAAACCATCCGCAACCAGAAAGAAGCCGAGCTGGGTGCCTGCCGCGACGTTGCCGAGGTCGACCGCGGTGCCCGGGGCGAGCGGGCCACCGCCGTGGGCGAGATCTTCGGTGCTGCTGACGTTGGCGAAGACGAGGCCAGCATTGCCCAACAACCCGTCGGGGCCGATCTGGAAGGCGCCCAGCGAGCTCTGGAATTTCGCGACCTCGCTCTCGAACACCACGCTCACCGCCCGCTCGGCGTCGAGCGTGACGTTGGCCGGATCGATACCGTTGATCTGATCGCCCGTCAGTCGCTGCTTCTCGATCAGCCCCGGGTCATCCACCGTGGACGCAAACTGGAAGCCCCGGCTCGCATCCGCCAGGGCGCCGAAGGTCTGGGTGACGGTGATCGTCGGCCCAATCGACGGTGGAGGCGGAGGAGGCGGTGGCTCGGGCGGCCCCGCGCTGGCCGTATCGCGGTGGTCGCCACGGTCGCCGAAGGCGTCGTCCAGCTTCGGGAACTCCGCGCCATAGCTCAGCGAGGTCGGGCCGAGTGGCCCCACCGGGTGGAGGCCGTCGCCAATGTCGCCCGGATCATAGGGTAGGAAATCGGCGCCGCCGCCGGCGCTGTATTTGCCGGCATGTGGTCCGGCGCCTGAATCCGTGTCGTCGGGGACAGGGATCTGCGCCACCACCACAGGCTCGGCCGGCGGTCCCGTCAGATCGGCGCGGGTCATCAGCTCGTTGGCGGTGACCGGCGGCCCGCCCTGCACCGAGAGCGATGGCGGATCGTCTGGATAGGCGAAGAACTGGCCGAACACCACGAGTCCGCCGCCCGCCGGCGTGACGACGAGATCGTGGCCGTCGATCACGTAGTGCGCGGTGCTCGGGTCGAAGATCTCGTCCGGGAGCGCCACCGGCTGGCCCGGACCGACCGGCACGATGACACGCTGCCCGGCCGCGGGCGGCTCCAGCACCAGCGGCCCGTTGCCGGCCGTGCTCGGGCTGCCCTGCGCCATGACGAGACCACCGTCCGCCGACGATGATGCTGTTGCTTCGCTCATGCTCTCGCTCCACGACCATCCCGGTCACGGTGAACGCCGAAGGGTTGCATATTAACCAAAACGAAACTTATAGGTGTTTTATTGATGAAGCGTACTGAAACTTTCTGGCGACATGCAGTCATGCAGTTCATATGGCCGAAGCAAGACGAGGACCCGGGCGCATGATTCGCAAGACGATGCGCATCGGTGAGGTCCGGACCTCCATCAAGCTCGAGAAAGAATTCTGGTCCTATCTTAAGGAGGTAGGCGACGAGCGCAACATACGCCTCTCGGCGCTGGTCAACGAGATCGCCAGCGCCACACCCGAGCGCACCAATCTCGCCTCGACACTGCGCACCTATGCCCTGACGCACGCAAGGCTGCGCTCGCAGGCGCTGCAACGCGAGGTCGACCGGCTGGCGCTCGCCGGCAACACCCAGGACCTCACGCGCGTGCTCGAGGCCTGCCCGATGCCCTGCCTCGTACTCGACGGCGAGCGGACCATCCGGCAGTTGAACCGCGCCTTCGCGCTCTGGCTCAACCTCGACCCGCGCGCCACGGTCGGCCTGCGGCTCGACAACATCATGATTCTGCGCGGGCAGAACTTGAAGGAGCTGTGGACCGGTCTCGCCGACGGTCGGCTGCCGCGCGCCGCGTTCAACGCGACCTATGTGTCGCCCGGCAAGGTGCGTACCTCCCAGGCGACCGCGCTGGCGCTCGCCAGTGTCGATGCGGGCAGGGCGGCCCGGCGCGGGTCGGTGGTCATGTTCGAGACGCTGGCCGGCCGCAACTGAAGAGCGTCGGCTGTGCAGCCGGTGCTCAGGGTCGCGGCGCGCGTTTCGACAGGATGCGCTGCAGGGTGCGGCGGTGCATGTTGAGCCGTCGGGCGGTTTCCGAGACGTTCCGGTCGCACTGCTCGAACATGCGCTGGATGTGCTCCCAGCGGATACGGTCCGCCGACATCGGCCGCTCCGCGGGCTCGGCGGGCTCCTCGTCGGCGCGGCCCAACAGCGTGGCCAGGACCTGGTCCGCCTGGACCGGCTTGGCCAGGTAACCGACGGCGCCGGATTTCAGCGCCACCAGGCTCGATGCGATGCTGTCGTAGCCGGTCAGGATCACGATGCGGACACCGGGCCGCAGGGCCTGCAGGGTCCCCACCAGCTCCATGCCGTAGCCGTCCTGCAGGTTGAGGTCGAGCACGGCAAGATCCGGACAGAAATCGGCCGCGACCTCGTGAGCCTCCCGCAAGCTGGCGGCGGTCGCGACCTCGAAGCCCGCCTGCTCGAAGGCACGCAGCAGGTTCTTGCGCAGTGGCGCGTCGTCGTCGACGAGGATGACCTTGCGGCCGTCCGCGCCCGGCCGCGCCGTCATGGCGCCCGTCTGCCCTTTCTGCACCGTGACCTCCCCCTCGGCTGGTGCGTGCCGCGCTGGTGCAGCGCTGCTCACTCCCGCGGCGCCCGCTTGTTCAGAATACGCTGCAGGGTGCGGCGGTGCATGTTGAGGCGGCGCGCGGTCTCGGAGACGTTGCGGCTGCACTGCTCGAACACGCGCTGGATGTGCTCCCAGCGGACGCGGTCGGCCGACATCGGGTTGTGCGGCGGCGGCGGCAAGGTCGAGCCGGTAGCCAGGAGCGCGTTGATCACGTCGTCCGCATCGGCGGGTTTGGCCAGATAGTCGACCGCACCCGCCTTCACGGCGGCCACCGCGGTGGCGATGTTGCCGTAGCCGGTCAGAATGACGACCCGCACCTTCGGGTAGAGCTCGCGCAGACGCTTGACCAGCTCGATGCCGCTGCCATCCTCCAGCCGCAGATCGATCACGGCGTATTCCGGCTTGACGCTGTGGGCGAGATTCATGCCCGCCTTGAGGCTTTCGGCCGCATAGACTTGAAAGCCGCGGCGCTCGAGCGCTCGCTGGAGACTGCGCCGCAGCGGTGCGTCGTCGTCGACCAGGATGAGCAGCGGTGCGTCGCCGACTGCACGCTCGCCGACGGGCAGCACGCCGGCCGAGGGCGCGTCAGTGACGTCTTCCATCATGGTTTGCTTCTCCGAAGGCCTGCTCGAGATAGTTGGTCGGCCAGCTCAGGCCGAACTCGGGCCCCCTGCTGCGTGTTGTCAAAATGAACCTTGGCACCGGTCCGGGCAAGCAAGGTGTTGGCAATGAAGATCCCAAGCCCCAACCCGCCTTCCTCACGTCGGGTGGAAAGGAACGGCTCGCCCAGCCAGTCGAGCACTTCCGCCGGGAAGCCGGGGCCGTCATCCTGGATCACCAGTGACAGAATGGAGCGCGACGGCCGCAGCGAGATCAGCACCTCTCCTTCGGCAAACTGGATCGCATTGTCGATCAGGTTGGCCAGGGAGTGCCGCAGCTCCGGGGTCAGGGCCACGCTCGGCTCCGCGGTCTCGTCGCCCGGCTCCAGCCGAACCGAGACCTCGATCCCGGGTCGGGCGTATTCCGCCGCGATATGCTCGAGCAGGCTGGTGAACGGCGCCTTGGTGAAGCTCTGATGACCATCCTCGTCGGCGCGCTTGCCCAGGCCGGCCAGCAGCTCGCGGCAACGCTTGGCCTGGGTCAGCAGGTCGCCGGCCTCCTCGGCCAGTGGGCTGCCGTCCGGCAGCTCGCGCACCAGCTCCTTGGCGATGATGTTGATGGTGGCCAAGGGCGTGCCCAACAGGTGCGCCACCGCTGCCGCCTGCCCGCCGAGTGCCGACAGCTGCTGCTCGCGGGCCAGCGCCAGCTGGGTCGCGGTGAGGGCCTCCGAACGCTGTCGTGCCTCCTCCGCGACGCTCCAGGCGAACACGGCGATCAGCATGGTGCCGAGGCTGAGCGCCGCCCAGCCGGCAACCCGATACAGCGCCGGCAGGGTCAGCCCCCCGTCGCGCCAGGGCAGCGCCCCGGCGGCCAGGGCCAGGACGGCGATGCCGACGAGCGACAGCGCGGTGATCGCCATGGCGGAGCGAATGTCCAGCGTCACCGCGGCCAGGGCGACCGGCACGAGGAGCAGCGCCGCGAACGGATTCTGCACACCACCGGTCAGCGCCAGGAGATAGCAGAGCTGGACGATGTCGAACGCGAACAGGGCGGCCGCGCTGCGCTCGGGGAGGCGGGTGGTCGCCTTCAGGCCGAGGCCCAGCATCAGGTTGACGAGCGCGCTGAGCGCCACGGCCGGCAGCAGCGCCGCCAGAGGCAGGGCAATGCCGAGCGAGAAATGGACGAATAGGATGGTGAACAGCTGGCCGATGACCGCGACCCATCGGATCAGCGAAACCGTATGCAGCCGCACTCGGCCGGGTGCGCCCTCGCCGAAGCCTGTGAGCGCCACGAACCAGCGTGCGAGCCGTGGCCGGGACGAAGCACCGCCCTGTCCGCCGACCGCGGCGTCCTGGTGCAGATCGAAGCTCTTGGCCAATTGATGCCCCGGCGCCGAGTTCACGCACCACGCTATACAGCCGGTATGGCTCGTGCGGGAGAGAGTATGTCTCCGTCGCGCCGACCCAGGTCCTTGGCGAAGGCCCGGCCATGCCGCCGCATGCTCAGCCGGGCAGGCACTGCCTGGGCAATTGGAGCCCCGCCTCGCGGTAGTACCGCGCAGCGCCGGGATGCACCGGTGCGAACACGCATTGGTCCAGCATGTCGTCAGCCTGAATATGGGCGAACGCCAGATGCAGCGTGCGCAGTTCGGCCAGGTTCTCGAACACGGTGCGGGTGATCTGATAGACGACGTCGTCCGGGGTCGAGCTCGACGCCACCACCACGGCGCGCACGCCGATCGTCGGCACCGGGTCGGGATTGTTCGGGTACAGGCCGCCCGGCACCTCGGCGGGAACATAGTACGGGTAGCGCTCGAGCATCGAGCGGGCGAACTCCTGGTCGAGCGGCACGAAACGCGCGTCGCAGCTGAACGTCGCCTCCTGCATCAGCGGCACCGGATTGGCGGCGACGAAGGAGATCGCGTCCACGCGCCCCGCGCACAGCGCGCTGGCTTGCAGCGATGCCCTCATCCCGGACATCTGGCCGAACTGGCTCGCGCTCCAGCCGCGCGCCGCCAGCAGGCGCCTGAAGGTGGCGTCGCTGCCCGAGGCCGGCGCGCCGATATTGATGCGTAGACCCCGCAGCTCCGTCACCTGCGCGACCCAATCGCGCGCCCTGGTCAGCACCATGAACGCCTCGGTGACCGGCGAGAACAACGCGCGCACGCTCGTGTCCGGTGGGCCCGAGGCGCCGGTGACCGCGTCGTAGAGCGAGTTGGACTGCGCCAGGGCCAGCGGTACCTTGCCCTGGCGCAGCGCCACCAGATTGCGCACCGAACCGTCCGAACCCTCGGTGGTGCAATCCATCGGAGTGGCCGGCGGGTGATCGGTCAGCAGCCGACAGATCGCGGCGCCGAACTGGTAATAGATCCCGGTCACGCCGCCGGTGGCGATCGCGAGCTGGAAGGGCTCGGCGCGCAATGGCATGGACGTGCCGAGGAGCAGGCCGATCCCGCAGAGACTCCAATGCAGGCGTCGAATGATCGGGCGCATCCGGATGATCCGCTGAGAGGCTGCGGTCAGGCTCGCTCGGGCTGGGCGCCCGGCAAGCCCAACGCCGTCGTCGGACCGGTTGTGGCCGCGATCCGCCGCTGCAGCAAGAGCAGCAGGAGCAGACCCGGAATGGCGGCGGCCGTGGTCAGCAGGAAGAACCCGATCCAGCTCATGCTCTCGGCCAGGAAGCCGCTCCCGGCGCTCAGTGTCGTGCGCGCCTGCGCCATGAACGACGACAGCAAGGCATACTGCGTGGCCGTGTAGCTGACGTTGCACAGCGAGCTCAGGTACGCGACGAACGCCGCCGTTCCCATCCCGCCGGCGAGATTCTCCACGGAGATCGTGACCGCGAGCATGGTCAGGTCGTGACCGACCCAGGCCTGCAGCACGAAGATCAGGTTCGAAGCCATCTGGATCAGGCCGCAGATCCACAAGGCCGGCACGATGCCCCGCCGGTTGACCACCATCCCGCCGAGAAAGCCGCCGAGCAGCGTTGCCACCAGCCCGTAGACCTTCACGATGGTGGCCACTTCCGGCTTGCTGAAACCCGTCTCGACGTAGAACGGATTGGTCATGGTGCCGAGCAGCGCGTCGCCGAGCTTGTAGAGCATGACGAACAGGAGGATCAGCACCGCCGTGCCGAGGCCGTTGCGGCGGAGGAAGTCGGCGAACGGTTCGACCACGGCCTCCTTCAGCCAGGGTCCGACGCCACGCCCGCTGGGGGTCAGAGCTCCGGGCGGCACCGCAGGCTCCGGAGCGACAAGGACGGTCACCATGCCGACCACGAGACAGCCAGCCATGGCGGCATAGGCCCAGAACCATCCGGCGAACTGGGCGATGAACAGCGTCCCCGCACCGGCAAGGAGCATCGCGACCCGGTAACCGATCACCACCGCTGCAGCGCCAGCACCCTGCTCACGCTCGCCCAGCAGCTCGACCCGGTAGGCGTCGATGACGATGTCCTGACTCGCTGAGAGAAACGCCACCAGCGCCGCCAGGATGGCCATCCGGCCAAGGTCCAGCTGCGGATCGGTGGCGCCCAGAGCGACCATGGCCATCGCCAGAAGAAGCTGCACGAACAGCAGCCAGCCGCGTCGCCGTCCGAGCAGACGGCTGAACAGCGGCAGCGGCACCCGGTCGATCACCGGCGCCCACAGGAACTTCCACGTGTAGGGCAGGCCAACCAGGGCGAACAAGCCGATCGCGGCTTTGTCGACCTTGGCCTCCGCAAGCCAGAAGGTGAGTGTCGACAGGGTCAGCAGGAGCGGCAGGCCGCTGGCGAAGCCGAGGCAAAGGACGACCAGCACGCGAGGCTCGAGATAGACCCGAGCCGAATCGAGCCAAGCGCGCATCGCCGCTCCCGATCGATCGTGCCCGCGGGCCTAGAAGAACCGCTCCTGCACGGTGATGATGTCTCCAGGCAGCAGCGCGACGTCGCCGCCCACCTCGGCCCCCTCGACATTGCTGCCGCCGCGCTGCAACAGGAAATCGCTCTGCTTGGCGCGGTAGCTGAAACCACCGGCCAGCGCCACGGCGTTGAGCACGGTCATCCCGTTGACGTAGGGATACGAGCCCGGCGATTTGACTTCGCCGAGAATGTAGAACGGCCGGTAGTTCAGGACCTCGACCCCGACCTGCGGGTCGACGAGGTAGCCATCCTGGAGCTTCTGCTCGACCCGCGTCACCAGCTCGCTGGTGGTCAGGCCATAGGCCTGAATCTCGCCGATGAGGGGCATCGAGAAATTGCCGGCGCCATCGAGGGCGAACTCACCGGAAAGGTCATCGTGCCGGAAGACCGTCAGCTTGATGCGGTCCCCCGATCCCAGGCGGTAGCTCGTGGCCACCAGCTCCGCCGTCGAGGCGCCCGGCGCCAGGGGCACCGCCGCCGGTGCGGCTGGGCCAGCGGCGCGATCCGCGCATCCGGCGAGCACGAGCATGGCGCACAACCAAGCTGCGCAGGGTGTGAAGATTCGCAATCTCATTCTTGCTCTCCGCCGCATCAACTATGCCGCCGGCCGTGGCAAGCTCGTCGGGCCCAGCGTCGAAACCGCCCCGTTAGTAGATCCATCACCGATGGGCGACAAGGGAACGGCGCGCCCTCGCATATCCTGGGCCGCTCGGGTCACAATCGCGCGGTGATGCCGACCAGGACGAGATTCTGATCGTATTCCGCCCCGGAGTTGTCGGAATCGCGGGTGGTGAAGCGGTAGGTGGCGTTCACGGACAGATTGCGGTTGATGAGATAGGTGACGCCGCCGCCGAGGTCGTAGGTATTGTCGGTGCGCGATGTGCCTTGGTAGTCGTCACGGGTGTAGCGCGCGTTGGCGTTGAGCAGCAGGTTGCGCAGCAGCTCGTGGGTCACGTCGAGCCCGACCTGGTTCTGCAGGTCCGCCTCCGCGGTGTCGCCCTCGAAGGTCACCGTGGTCTCGTCGGCCCCGCTGCTCGCGTCGAGGATCACGGTGGTCAGCGGCGTCACGTTCCAGGTCAGGGCACCGTTGGCGCCGAAGCCGCTGCTGTCCTGGAGCTGACTGGTCTCGTAGTTGCGCGCCTCGTAGCCGAACGACATTTCGCCGAACAGGATGCTGGTGATGTCCACCGTGGTGCCTACCGACGCTCGGTATCCGGTGTTGTTTCGCTTGTCGAACTCGCCATTGATGTTCTGCTCGTCATCGTAGGCGCGATAGCTGACGTTGCCCTGGACGAACGGTCCAATGCGGGGCGACAGTTGGTAGCCCAGCCTAGCGCGTCCACCATACTCGGTACGGTTGCGGCGATCGTACTGGCGGTCGCCAATGTTCTCATATTCGAGCCGCTTGATACCGGCGCCCAGCACCGTGAAGAAGCGCGCGAAATTGTGGCGGTATTGGCCATCGACCAGGCCAGAATAGTACCGCACCAGATTGCCGCGATTGTCGGTGCCGGTGTCGTTGTCGGCGTTGTCGCGGTCGTCGTGCGACCGGTCGAAGCGGAGCTTGCCGGTGAGGATGTCGTCGCGCCTGACGTCCAGACGGCCGACGGTCTCGGCAAAAGCGTCCAGATAGTCGTTCTCGCTGTATTCCTTGTTGGCGGCGCCGGTAGCGCCGACGGCGAAATTCAGCGCGTGCCGGTTCCAGTTCGAGTTGACCTCGATCTGGGGCGACGTGATCAGCGCGACGTCCGACTCCTCGTTGTCTTTGGTCGTGAACGCATTGCTGTTGTACTGGCCACTCACCGTCAGCGAGGGATAAATCAGGAAGCTTCCGGCGCGAATACCCAACGGATCATAGTCGGGGCGTGGCCGGTCCTGGACCGTGACGTTCGGATCTGGATCATCGACCGTAGTCTGGTTCTGCTGTGCGGCGACCATACCGGGCGCGCCCAGGGCAGTGGTCAACGCCAAGGTGGCGGCCGTTCGCTTCAGTGTCGGATGCATGTTACCTCCGGTACGATCACAGACAAACGCCCCCTGGCCCAGCGCCGATCATCCCGTCGGCTGTAGCGGCCCCGAGAACCGTCTCACAGGTGCCGCTTCTGTATGTTATTGCACGCAGCGGTAGAACCAATCTCATCTGGATCTCACCATTGTGGCAAGATCGGTCGGGCAACAACGCAGCGTGCTTGTGATAGTTGAGTGCCGACGCCCATGACAACTGCGGTTGGAACCTGTGGCTGGGCGGTGCTGGCGGGTTGGGCGCTTCCGCGCCATATGTCGCCCGGTTGCAACATCGTGGAGTGTCGACGCGCCGATGGCCGATGAGCGAGCAGGGATGGTCCGCAGCCGGCGATACGCACGATGCTGAAGCGCCTGTTCGGGCGTGCCAAGTCCACCGAGCCCTCGGAGCCCTCGGTTCACGGACGGCCACCGGCCGTGCCGCGCGGCATCCGGATGTTCGTCGTCGGTGACCTGCACGGTCGGCTCGACCTGTTGCTCGGGATCGAGGAGCTGATCCGGGCCGATCTGCGCGACAGCGGCCGCACCCGCGATGCGTTCGTGGTCCATCTCGGCGACTTCGTCGACCGTGGCTATGACAGCCGCAAGGTGATCGACCATCTGCTGGCCGGCCGCGGCGAGGGCCCGACCCAGATCCTGCTCGCGGGCAACCACGATGTCTGGCTGCGCGAGTTCGCCGGCGGCGACGCGGTCCACCCCGATCAGGCGGCGAGCTGGATGCGTTTCGGTGGCGACGCCACCCTGCTCAGCTACGGCGTCAAGCTCGACCTGCGTCAGCCCGAGACCGAGCGCCTGATCACGGCCTGCGAGCAGCTGCAGGAGCGGTTTCCTGCCGAGCATGCCGAATTCCTGGCCCGTCTCGAGCCAGCCTGCGGGTTCGGCGATTACTTCTTCTGCCACGCCGGGATCCGGCCCGAAGTCCCGCTGGAGCAGCAGACAGAAGCCGATCTGCTCTGGATCCGCGAGCCATTCCTGAGCTGGGGCGGGGACTGCGGCAAGATCATCGTCCACGGGCATACCGTCGAGGACGCGCCGGTCGTCCGGCGCAATCGGATCGGGATCGACACCGGCGCCTGCTGGACCGGGCGGCTCACCTGCCTGGTGCTGGACGGCACGGAGCGACGCTTCCTGCGCACGGGCCGCTGACTGGTGAACCTGCAATGGCGGCGCTAGCTTGCCGACCCTAAAATCAATGGCTGGGAGCCAAGCTTCATGACGACCAAGCGGCCCGGGTCCGGGCTGGACGTGCTGGTCACCGGCGGTGCCGGCTACATCGGCAGTTTCATTGTTCGCCATCTCCTCGATGCCGGGCACCGGCCGGTCGTCTACGACAACCTCTATGCCGGGCATCGTTGGGCGGCGCAGGAAGCCGAGCTCGTCGTGGGCGACCTCGCCGACAATGCCAAGCTGGAGGCGCTGCTGGCTTCGCGCGATTTCGCCGCCGTGGTTCATTGCGCAGCGCATATCTGGGTCGGCGAGTCGGTGCGAGATCCGATCAAATACTACGCCAACAACACCGCGAACGCGGTCCAGCTGTTTGGCCTGTGCGCCCGGCACGGCATTCGCAATCTCGTCTTCTCGTCGACCGCGGCGGTTTACGGCCAGCCCGATGCCAGCTTGATCGACGAGAGCCTGCCCATGGCGCCCATCAACCCGTATGGCGCCTCGAAGATGATGGCCGAGCGCGTCCTGGTCGATCTGGCCGCGGCCACCGGCCTGCGCCATGCGATCCTGCGCTACTTCAACGTCGCAGGCGCGGATGTGCAGGCACGGATCGGCGAGGCGACCCCGGACAACTCGCATCTGGTCAAGGTAGCGTGCGAGACGGCGATCGGCCTGCGGCCAGGGATGTTCGTCAACGGCACCGATTACGCCACCCACGATGGCAGCTGTGTGCGCGACTATGTCCACGTGGACGATCTTGCGCGCGCCCACCTCATGGCGCTCGAGCATCTGCTCGCTGGCGGGGCGTCGCTGGTGGCCAATTGCGGCTACGGGCACGGGTTCAGCGTGCGCGAGGTGCTGGACATGGCGCGGCGCGTCACCGGGGTCGCGTTTCCGATCGAGGAGGGTCCGCGCCGGCCGGGCGACCCGGCCGTGCTGGTTGCCGACAGCCGCCGCATCCAGGCACTGCTCGGCTGGGTCCCTCGCCATGACGATCTCGAATACATCGTCGCCACCGCCTGGCGCTGGGAGCAGCGCCTGCGCGCGATGCGCGCGGATCGCTAGCTGCCTCACCGAGGCAGCGGGCGGTGTGATTGTCGCTGTGCCGGAACTGCCGTACACCGTGAGCGCGGAGCAAGCAGCGCATGCCGGTCGGGGAGGCGCCGAACCTGTCCCATCCGTTAAGCCGGGCGTTGGGCGCGGTTCTGGCCTCGTGGCTGCTGATCGCGACCGCGATTGCACAGGAGCCACCGCTCGCCGATCCAGCACCGACGCCGCCCGCTCCGGCGGCAGCACCGCCCGCGTTTTCGGCGATGCGGCTGCCCGGGCTCGCAGCGGCCCCGCCAGCCACAAAGAGCTCGGCCGCGAGTGATTCCGACCTTCAGACGCTGATCGGCACGCTCGAGGACGAGACGCGCCGCGCGGAGCTGATCGCGCGGCTGAAGGCGCTCAGCGCCGCGGCGCCTGCGACGACGGCGGTCGACGCAGGTCTCCTCAGCGATGTGCTGGATACCGTCAACAGCGAGATCGAGGAGCGGGTCGACCGCCTCGGCGAGGCGCTGGTCGGCCTAGCCAGCTCGGCCGGGCAGCTGCCGGTGCTGAAAAGCTGGATCCGGCTGCAACTGACCGACCCGGTAAGCCGGCAATTCTGGTGGTCGATCGGTGAGCAGGTCGGCGTGGCCGGGATCGCCGGCCTGCTCGCGAGCCTGCTGGTGCGTCGGCTGCTGCGCGGCTGGCGGGACGCTAAGACCAACCTGCCGCTGGCCGCGCGGACCAAGGCCCGGATCAAGGGGTCGCTGGCCTATCTCGCGGTCGACCTTGCCGCCCTGATCACCTTCATCGCGGTGACCTACGCGACTCTCACCTACACCAGCTTCTCGATCGTGGCGCAACGCGTTGCCGGCGACATCCTGTTCGCGATCGCCGGCGTGCGCGGGATCACCGCGCTGAGCCGGGCCTACCTCGCGCCGAAGAACCCACGCCGGCGGCTGGCAAAATTGAGCGACGAGGAGGCTGCGGGAGCCCAGTGGTGGCTGGCGTTGCTGCTCGGCCTTGGCCTGTACGGCTATTTCGGGCTCGAGGCCGCGCGTCGCCTCGGCATGCCCTGGACCGTCCATGCATTCCTGATCCATGTCCTGTTCTTCGTGGTCGCCGTCCTGTCAATCCGACTCATTTATGGCTTGCGAGCGATCCTTGGTGCCGCGATCGAGCGCTGGGGGACACACACCGGCTCGGGCCTCGCTCGCTATCTCCCTTGGCGTACGTTCTCTGCGATCGGCCACCACCTCGCGGCGGCCTGGGTCGCGCTGATCTACCTAGTCTGGGCGCTGGATCTGCCCAGCGGGGCAGGGCTGCTGACCCAGGGCGTTGTGGCGACAGTGATCGCCCTGGTCGGCCTGCGCGCGCTCAACCTGTGGCTCGACCGCGTTGGCTCACGGCCCGCCGAGGACGCCGCGGAAGGGGTCCCGGAGCCGGCCGAGGCCGAGCCGCCGCCGCGCTCGGCCATGTATGTCGCGGTCGTCACCACCGCCCGCGCCGCGGGCCTGGGCCTCGCGCTGCTGGTGATATTGCAGGCCTGGGGCCTGGACGTGGCAGGCTGGCTGGCTGGCGCCACCGGCCGCAGCGCGCTCGCCACCGCGAGCCGCATCGCCGTGATCGGCCTGGTCGTGCTGGGTGCGGCGAAGCTGATCCAGACTGTCGCGGGGCGCTACATTGGCGCCACCGACGCCAATGGCAATCTCCTCTACAACAACCGCACGCGCACGCTGGTCAGCATGACCAGGAACCTCTGCCTTACGCTGGTGGTTATTATCGGCGCGATCGAGGCGCTGTCGGCATTCGGCGTCAATGCAAATGCGCTCCTGGCCGGCGCGGGCGTTCTCGGCCTCGCGATCGGCTTCGGCGCGCAGACCCTGGTCAAGGACCTGATCACCGGCCTGTTCATCCTGGTCGGCGATACGGTCAGGGTCGGGGACGTGGTGGATCTCGGCGGCAAGGCCGGGGTGGTGGAGGCGATCTCGATGCGCACGATCACGCTGCGTGCCTACGGCGGCGACGTCCATACGATCCCCTACAGCTCGATCGACGTCGTCACCAACATGACCAAGGATTTCTCATACTATGTCTTCGATCTGCGCATCGCCTATCAGGAGAATTCAGATCACGTGGTCGAGGTCTTGCGCGAGATCGACAGCCAGCTGCGCCGTGAGTGGCCCTATCGGCGTCTGATGCTCGAGCCCCTCGAGGTTGCCGGCGTCGACGCATTCATGGACTCGGGCGTCATCATCAAGGCACGCACCAAGGTGCGCCCCGGTGAGCAGTGGAAAGTAGGGCGGGAGTTCAACCGCCGCATCAAGCGCCGCTTCGACGAGCTGGGCATCGAGATTCCGGTGCCGCAGCAGAAGGTTACGTTCGCCGGGAGCGTCACCGAGGAGCCGCCGCCCGAGATCGAGCAACGACGGCGCGAGGTGCTGGCGGGAGCCGCTCCGGGCCGGCGCACTGTCGGCGAGAGCTGATGCACCCTTTCTGTCGCAAGGCGGCGGCAGGTCTGGCCGCCGCAGCCCTGCTGGCCGGGTGCTCCAGCGCCAGCGATCCGTCCAAGCCCCTGACCGCGGAGGCCGACGCGCAGTTTCCAAAGCTGCCACCGATACCCTTCGCCGTCGACTTTCAGGGCGATATGCCGTCCGCTCTGCAATCGCTGTTGGAGCAGGTCGCCCAGAGCGGCAGCCAGTCGGCGCCGCCCCCGACCAGCCGGCTGGCGATCCGTCAGCGCGCCGAACGAGACGTGCCGCGTCTGCAGGAGGCTCTGCGGGCCCAGGGCTACTTCGACGCCAGGGTCGACTTTCGGATCGAGGACCCCCAGCAGGCGCCGGCGCAAGGCGTCGTGAGCGAGGTGGAGCGGCTGGCGAGCCGCCCCGAGGCGGTGGTGGTCTACGACGTGCAGACCGGCCCGCGCTACCGGTTCGGCGTCCTGCGCGTGGACCTCGCCGACAACCCGGACGGTTTCGTCGCACCGAAGCTGGAGGGCCTGGTGGCCGGCGAGCCAGCGCTGACCCAATCCGTGCTCGATGCCGAGCAGAAGCTGGTGGCCGATGCGCGGCAGGCCGGGTTCGCGCTGGCGAAGGCCGGAGAGCGCGAGGTGATCGTCGACCACGAGACCCAGCTGATGGATGTCACGCTAAGGCTGGACCCGGGCCGACGGGCCGAGTTCGGCGAGGTCACGTTCAGCGGCGGCGACGGGGTGGATTTTAGCTTCCTGCGCGGACGCGTGCCGTTCGCGGCGGGCGAGCGCTACGACCCGACCTTGGTCGAGGACAGCCAGAAGGACCTGTTCGACACCAACCTGTTCTCGACCATCGTCATCCGACCGGCCGACACGCTGGATGCGCAGGGTCGGCTCGACATGGCCTACGATCTGCGCCAGCGCCCGCCGCGCTCGATCGGCGCCGAACTGAACTACGACACCGACATCGGACCGGGCGGACGGGTGTTCTGGGAGCACCGCAACATTTTCGGCGCCGGCGAGCGCTTTCGGGCCGAGGCCGCCGCATCCGAGGTGCAGCAGTCGCTGACAACCAGCCTGACCAAGCCCGACTTCCTACGGGTGCGCCAGAGCCTGCTGGTCGAGGCGAGCGCCAAGCGCGAGCGCCTCGACGCCTACGACAGCGATTCCGTCGGCACCGGGGTGAGCGTCGAGCGCGAGCTCAGCAAGGAGCTCAAGGTTTCGCTCGGCACCGCCTTTCGCTACGCTCAAATCACCGACCGCGACGAGCCTGAACAGACCTTCGGCCTGCTGTCCTTCCCGGGCAAGGTCGACTGGGACTTCGCCAACGACCGCTTCAGCCCGACCGGCGGCGGCACGCTCCTGGTCACCGCAGCGCCCTACACCAACCTGATCGGCGACACGCTCAACTTCGTCAAAGGCCGGGTCACCCATACCCGTTACATCCAAATCCTGCCCGAGCGACAGCTCACCCTGGCGCTGCGTGGCTCGTTGGGCATGTTGAGCGGCGCCTCGCGCGACGCGGTTCCGGCGGATGAGCGGTTCTATGCCGGCGGCGGCGGCTCGATTCGTGGCATCGGCTTCCAAATGGCCGGGCCGCTGGACCATGACGACAAGCCGCTGGGCGGCCGCTCGGTCGTCGAGGGCAGCGTCGAGCTGCGTACGCGCTGGCGCAACAATTTCGGGGCGGCGCTGTTCGTGGACGGCGGGACGGTCGACGACAGCGTGTTCCCGAGCGGTGAGGACCGGGTGCTGTTTGGCGCGGGGCCGGGCCTGCGCTATTTTACGCCAATCGGCCCGGCGCGCGTCGACATCGGTTTCCCGCTCAATCGTCGCAAGGGTGTCGATGCGCCCTGGCAACTCTACTTCAGCCTCGGCCAGTCCTTCTGACGGCTGGATGGGCGAACAGTTCTGATGGGTGACCGAGCGATCGATGAGGCAGCCGATGCTGCGTAGGCTGGGCATAGCGCTGGCCGCGTTGGTCGGCGTGGTGCTGCTGGCCGTTCTGGGCGCGTTCGGCTACGCGCAGACCAGTGTGGGCCAGAAGCAGCTCGCCGCGCTGGCGGCGCGGCAGCTGAGCACGCCGGAGCGGCAGGTAGAGCTGGCAGGCTTGAGCGGTCTTTTGCCGTTCGATGTCCAGCTCGCCAGCCTAAAATTGCGCGATGCGCAGGGCGTCTGGCTGGAGGTCGACGACGCCCGGCTGGAGGTGTCGGCACGCGCGCTCCTCAAGGCGGAGATCCGGGTCGTGCAGGCGGGTGCGCGGCGGGTCGCCCTGCATCGGCTGCCGCCGACGGCACCGCCGCCGCAACCGGAGCCGCCGTTCAGCCTTCCGAAGCTTCCCGAGCTGCCGGATAGCCTGCCGCATGTCGCGATCGACCGGCTGTTCGTCGATGCGCTCGAGCTGGGTCGACCGGTGCTGGGCGAGGCGGCTGTCTTCGCGCTCGATGGCCATGCCACGACGGGCATCGACGGTGGGCGGGCGCAGGCCGTGCTTGCCATGCACCGGACCGATGAGCCGACCGCCGAGCTGAGCCTGACCGCAGGCCTGGACATCGCCGCGCAGAACCTGAGCATCGATGTCACCGGCAGCGAGACCGGTGGCCTGCTGGCTGCCGTCAGCGGTCGGCCGGAGGCCGGGGCCCTACGCCTCTCGCTTACGGGACAAGGCCCGCTTTCGAGCTGGCACGGTAAGCTCGGCGTGGAGGCCGAGCGGCTGGCCCATCTCGATCTGGCCGTCGACCTCGCCTACGCCGACCAAAAGCGGCTGGCGATGACCGGAACGCTTGATGCGGCACCCGGCGCTCTGCCGGCGAACTTGGCCGACGTGATCGGCACCCATGTCGAGCTGGCCCTGCGTGCGGGCGAGACCGCGCCCGGGCGCTATGCGTTGGACGATCTGCGACTGCAGGTAGCCAGCCTGTCGCTGCAGGGTTCCGGCAGCGCCGATCTGGCCGCCGACAACGTCCAAGGCATCCTCCGACTCGATGCGCCCGACCTCGCCCGGTTCGCTGGGCTGGCCGCGACCGAACTTGGGGGTAAGGCATCGCTCCAGGTCTCCGCCTCGGGCGCCGCGGCGCAACCCGAGTTGAAGCTCGCCCTCGACGGCAGCGACCTTCGCGCGGCGGGCATCGCCGCCGCCCGCCTCACCAGCGCTTTCGATGTCGCTTTCACCGCACCGCTCGGTCAGGCGCCGGTCGGCTTGCGGACCAACGGCACCGCTACGGTCGAAGGCCTGACCCAGGGCGGCCGCGATCTCGGCGAGGGTGGAAGGTTGACCCTGGCCCTCGACGGCGAGCTTCCGGCCAGCGGCGACGCTGTCGTGCGCGACTTCGCGCTGCGGTCGTCCCTGGGCGAGCTGACCGCGAATGCCCGGATCGATCGTGAACGGCTCGCCGGCACTGCGCGGCTCGATGCAACCGTGCCCGAGCTTGCCGCGGTGCTGCAGGGGTTCGCCGCCCCATCTCCGTTGGCCGGTGGCCTGCGTCTCGGCGCGGATGTCGTGTTGGGTGAGCGGGCGGAGCGGATCGAGGTGGCGCTGGATGGCGCCGGTATCGGCTTGAGCGGGTTGCCCGCGGGCGCGCAGGAGCTGGTCGGTGCGGCACCGACGCTGCAGGCCCGTGCGGTGGTCGAGCCTGCGCGCGCGGTGAGGTTCGAGAGCCTTGTTTTCACGGGGCAGGGAGTCAGCCTGGAAGGTGACCCCAGCTACGGCCTGGCCGACCGGTCGCTCGGTGGGGAGCTGCGGCTGGCCGTGCCTGATCTCGGTCGACTTCAGCCGCTCGTCGGGCAGCCGATGGCCGGGGCACTGCAGCTTCGCGCCGGCTTGGCGGGCACGATCGACCAGCCGGCAATCGCCATCGACGGGCATACGGGGCCGGTCGTCCTTGCCGGGCAGGCGTTCGACGGGGTATCGCTCACCGGCGAGGCCAAAGGCCCAGTCGACGCCGTCGGCGGGTCGGTGCGGCTGGCGGTCACGCGCGCGACCCAGGAGGTGGCGTTGGCGTCGGGCTACCAGCTGGCCGGTCAGCAGCTTCGGTTGACCGGGCTGCGGCTGGACGGGCCGGCCACACAGCTGACCGGCGACGCCGAGATCGCGCTCGACGGCCCACTGGTGCGCGGCCAGCTGGCCGGCGAAGCCCGTGACTTGGCCGCCCTGGACCGCTGGACCGGTCAGCGGCTCGCGGGCAACGCGAAGCTGGACTTGCGCTTGACCACTCCAGACGGGCGGCAGGATGCGTCCTTGCGCGTCGACGCGTCCGGCCTCGCCGGCGATTTTGGCACGCTGCAGTCCGCAACCCTGGACGCTAAGGTCTCGGATGCGCTCGGCCGTGGGGTCATCGATGCGAGCTTACGGGCCGCGGATCTCGCCACGCCCGGCGTCGCAGTCGACGCGGCCACCGTCGATGTCGGTGGCAGGCTGGCCGCGCTCGACGTCACCGCCGCCGCCAACGGTAGTCAAAGCGGCCAGCCGTTCGATCTGTCCGCCGCCGCCGGGCTCGACGTGCTGGGACAGCGCAAGACCATCCGCTTGACCAAGCTCGCCGGTACGCTTGCCGGCGAGCCGCTGCGGCTGGCGCAGCCGGCGACCGTGGTAGTCGATGGCACGACCATCGGCCTCGACGCCCTCGATCTCGCGCTCGGCCCGGCCCGGCTGCAGGGCAGCCTCGACCTCGGCGATCCGCGCGTCCGCGGCCAGCTGAGCCTGGCCGAGCTGCCACTGGCGGAGTTCCAGCATTTCGGTGGCCCGGCCTTGGCCGGCACCGCCCGCGCGAGCCTCGACCTCGCCGGCTCGCGGCGGGCACCGGAGCTGACGCTCGACGTCGTGGCGGAGAAAGTGGCGCTGGACAAAGCATCCCGCGTGACCACGAACGCCACGCTCAAGGCCGTGCTGCGGGGAGGGCGGGCCGAGAGCACCCTGGAGCTGACCGGTCTCGGCGCGGCGCCGCTCACGGCGCGCGTCAGCCTGCCCGCGAGCTTCAGCCTGGACCCGCCGGCGTTCGCCCTGAATGATGGTGCCGGCCTCGCCGGCAATATCGCGGGGCCGGTGGATCTCGCGCGCGTCGACGAGCTGGCGGCCCTTGACGGCGTGCAGCTGGCCGGGATCCTCCAGTTGGCGCTCGACCTCGGCGGCACGCTGGCACAGCCGCGCCTCGACGGCACGGCCACGCTGGCCAAGGGCTCGGTCCAGGAGCTCACCAGTGGGATCAATCTGCGCGATGTGACCTTGCGCGCCCGGGCGTCAGGCGACCGGCTGGCGATCGAGGAGCTGAGCGCCAGCGATCGGGGCGGCGGCAAGCTCACCGGTCACGGCGGCCTGAGGGTGCCGCCGGGTGGCGGCCTCGCCTACGATGTGACCCTCGATGCGACCAGGGCGAGGGTGATGGACAGTCCCCTTGGCGTGGTGGTGTTGTCGGGCAATCTCGGACTCGCTGGCGACCTTGCGCGCGCCGCCGTCAAGGGAGCCCTCACCGTGGATCGCGCCGACATCGCCATCCCGGATGCCGGCGGCCCCAGCGTGCCGGTCATGCAGGTGACCGAGGTCAACGGCCGCAACGTGACGCCGACTGCCCAGGAGCCGGTGGCGGCACCATTCGATGTCAGCTTCGACCTGGCACTCGACGTGCCCGGACGACTGTTCGTGCGCGGGCGCGGCCTCGATTCCGAATGGGAAGGCGGGTTGCGCCTGAAGGGCGATCTGGCGACGCCTGAGGTCGTGGGCAGCATCAAGGTCAAGCGCGGCTTCTTCGATCTGCTCGACCGCCGGTTCACCATCGGGCGCGGCGAGGTCACCTTCGTCGGCAGCAACCCACCGCTGCCGATGATCGACCTCGCGGCGACCGCGAAGACGGTGGATGTCTCGGTGACCGTCGATCTCAAGGGTCCGGCGGCGGATCCCAAGCTGACGCTGTCGAGCGACCCCAACCTGCCCCAGGACGAGATCCTCTCGCGTCTGCTGTTCGGCACCGGGGTTGCCCGGATCACACCGGTGCAGGGGCTGCGACTCGCGGCTGCGGTGCAGCAGCTTCAAGGGGGCGGCGTAGTCAGCGACGTGCTGTCGACGGTGCGCAAGAAGACCGGGCTCGACACCCTGGACGTGCAAGGTGGCGATACGGGCGCGGATGGCGCGGGGAGCACCGCGCGCGCCGGCAAATATCTGAGCGACAACGTGTATGTCGAGGTCGAGCGGGGCGTGTCCGAGGGGACCGGCAAGGCGCGGGTGCAGGTCGAGCTGACGCCGAACCTGTCCGTCGGCACCACGGTCAACGACCAGTCGCAGACCGGCGTCGGCGTGCAGTGGAAGTACGACTACTGACGATGGACCCTCAGGACACGCTTCCCGCCGACGGCAGCACGTTCGGCACGCCGTTCGACCTCAACCTGATCGGGCTGTGGACGCTCTATCAGAAGGAGGTCTGGAGGTTCTGGAAGGTGGCGACGCAGACCATCCTGGCACCGGTCGTCTCCACCCTGGTGTTTCTCGCGATCTTCGCCCTGGCCATGCACCGCGCCGACACCCGGATCGGTGACCTGCCATTCCTGCGGTTCCTGGCGCCCGGTCTGATCACGATGGCCATCGTGCAGAATGCCTTCGCCAACTCCTCTTCCTCGCTGGTGATCGCGAAGATCCAGGGCAATATCGTCGACTACCTGATGCCGCCGCTCGGGCCGGGGGAGCTCCTGTTCGGCATCGTCATGGGCGGCATCACCCGTGGCGTCGTGGTCGGGACCGCGGTCTGGGCATGCATGCTGCCCTTCGTGCCGCTGGCACCCCTGCACCCGCTGCTGATCGCCTACTTCGCCGTCGCGGCCTCGCTGATGCTGGCGCTCGTGGGCTTTCTCGGCGGCTTGTGGGCGGAGAAGTTCGACCAGCTCGCGGCAGTGACCAACTTCGTCATCACGCCGCTCTCCTTCCTGTCGGGCACCTTCTACAGTGTCCAGGCGCTCCCGGATTCCCTGCGCTGGCTCGCCTACGTCAACCCGTTCTTCTACATGATCGACGGTATCCGTTACAGTTTCACCGGCCACGCCGATGGCTCGGTCAGCCTGGGTGTCGCAGCCTTGGCCATCGTCAACCTGGCGCTGTGGGTCTGGGCCTACCGCTTGACGCGCAGCGGCTATCGATTGAAGGCTTGAGGGCCGTCGTTGACAGGGTGCCGCACCTGCGGCACACGGCCCGCTTCCCCGCCAACGGACAGGATGGATGGACAACAAGGCCTTACCCGCGCTGCTGCCGGTCTACAAACGGTACGACCTCGCCTTCGAGCGCGGCGAGGGGGCCTGGCTCTACACGGTCGACGGGCGTCGGATCCTGGACTTCGCCTCGGGCGTGGCGGTGACGGCACTCGGCCATGCCCATCCGCATCTGGTGGCCGCCGTGCGCGAGCAGGCGGGCAAGCTCTGGCACGTTTCGAACTTGTTCCAAATCCCCGAGCTCGAGCGCTTGGCCGACCGCCTGGTGGCGCACAGCTTTGCGGACACGGTGTTCGTCTGCAACTCGGGCGCGGAGGCCATGGAAGCCTGCATCAAGATGGCGCGGCGTTACCACTGGGCGCGCGGCAACCCCGAGCGCCAGCGCATCGTCACCTTCGAGGGTGCTTTCCATGGCCGCACCCTGGCCACGGTGTCGGCGGCGGGTGGCAAGAAGTTGATCGAGGGCTTCGATCCCCTTCTGCCGGGCTTCGATATCGTGCCCTTCGGGGACCACGACGCGCTGCACGCCGCGATCGGGCCAGAAACCGCGGCGATCATGATCGAGCCGATCCAGGGCGAGGGCGGCATCCGGCCGGTGCCCGCGCAGTGCCTGGAGGGACTACGCGCCCTGTGTGACGAGCACGACATCCTTTTGGTGTTCGACGAAGTCCAGGCGGGCATGGGCCGCACCGGCACGCTGCTCGCCTACGAGCAGATGGGCGTCACCCCGGACATCGCGGGCATCGCCAAGGGGCTGGGCGGCGGCTTTCCGGTCGGTGCCTGCCTCGCCACCGCGCGCGCGGCCTCCGGCATGACCGCTGGCACCCACGGCTCGACCTTCGGTGGCAACCCGCTGGCCTGCACGGTCGCCAACGCCGTGCTCGACGTCATGCTGGCCGACGGATTCATGGCGCACGTGCAGGCGCGCGGCCAACAGCTGCACGACCGGCTGGAAGTGATCCGGGCCGATCATCCGGCCATTATCGCCGAGGTGCGCGGCCGTGGCCTGCTGGTCGGCCTGCGGCTGCATCGCGGGAGCGCCGAGTTCATCAAGGCGTTGCAGGGCCAGGGCATGGTCAGCGTGCCGGCAGCCGACGAGGTCGTGCGCCTGCTGCCACCGCTGATCGTCAGCGCCGACGAGATCGACCAGGGCTGCGCGATGATCGAGGCTGTCTGCCGCGAGCTGGCGGGATGAGCGCACCGCGCAGCTTCCTCGACCTCGACTTGCTCGACGCGGGGCAGCTGCGCCGGATCCTCGATCGCGCGGGCGCGTTCAAGCACGGCGATGCCAAGAAGCCGATGGCTGGCCGCATCCTCGCGATGATCTTCGACAAACCATCGACCCGCACGCGGGTCTCGTTCGAGGTCGCGGCGAAGCAGCTGGGCGGCGACGCCATCGTTTTGACCTCGCGCGACATGCAGCTCGGTCGCGGCGAGAGCGTGGCCGACACGGCGCGCGTACTGTCGCGCTACGTCGATGCGATCATGATCCGCACCGACGCCCACGAAAAGCTGCTGGAGCTCGCCGCCCACGCGACGGTGCCGATCATCAACGGGCTGACCGACGTGTCGCACCCGTGCCAGATCATGGCCGACGTGATGACCATCGAGGAGCATCGCGGCGCGATCCGCGGCAAGACCCTGGCCTGGACCGGCGACGGCAACA
The DNA here is from genome assembly GCA_963798145.1 of uncultured Alphaproteobacteria bacterium. Classification (GTDB taxonomy): domain Bacteria; phylum Pseudomonadota; class Alphaproteobacteria; order Geminicoccales; family Geminicoccaceae; genus Benzoatithermus. Next base: position 384,317 of record CAWCSG010000008.1, on the reverse strand, counting down.
ACGTGCTGACCTCGCTCGTCCATGCCGCGGTCGGGCTCGACTTCGCGCTGAACATCGCGACGCCGCCCGAGCTGGCGCCGGCGCCGGGGCTGCTGGACTGGGCCGCGGAGCGGCAGGGCCGCGTCCGCCTGACCAGCGACCCGGTCGAGGCGGTGCGTGGCGCCGATGCGGTCATCGCGGACACCTGGGTGTCGATGGGCCAGGACGATCAGGAAGAGCGTTGTCGCCTCCTGGAGCCGTTTCGCGTCGACGGCGTGCTCATGCGCCACGCCGCCGAGGGCGCCTTGTTCCTGCACTGCCTACCCGCGCACCGCGGCGAGGAAGTGACGGCCGACGTCATCGACGGCCCGCAATCGGTGGTGTTCGACGAGGCCGAGAACCGCCTCCATGCGCAGAAGGCGATCCTCGAATGGTGCCTCGCCGGATGAGCCAAGCATCGCGCATCAGCCGCATCCCCTCCGTCGATCTGCTTCGGCCGTTCCAGCTCGAGAGCTCGCAGCTCCGCGGCCGCTTCGTGCGGCTGGGCGACACGGTCGACTACGTGCTGAAGGCGCACGCCTACCCGCCGCCGGTGTCCGATCTGCTGGGCCAGCTCCTGGTGCTGGCCGGCGCACTCGCCGGCGGCCTGAAGTTCGCGGGCCGGTTCAGCCTGCAGATCCGTGGCGACGGCCCCGTTCGGCTCCTGGTCGCCGACTGTACCAACGATGGCGAGATGCGCGGCTACGCCGGCTTCGACGAGGAGCGGGTTGCCGCGATGACCTCCGGCCGCCCCCTCGACCTGCTGGGCAGCGGTCTATTGGCGCTCACGGTCGACCAGCGCGGCGACGGCGGCGAGCTGCAGCAGGGGATTGTCGAGCTGGGTGGTGAGACCCTGTCCGATTGCATGCTCAACTATTTCCATCGCTCCGAGCAGGTGCGCACGGGTATCCGCGTCGCCGTCGGCCGGGATCCGGTCAGCGACCGGTGGCATGCCGGGGCGATCGTCATGCAGGCCCTGCCGACCACCGATCCGCGCCGCATGCCCGAGGCCGAGGAGGATTGGCGGCGGGCGATGATCCTGCTGGGCACGACCAGCGATGCGGAGCTGCTGGACCCGGCGCTGCGGCCCGATGAGCTGCTGTTCCGTCTGTTCCACGAGGACGGCGTGCGGGTGTTCGACGCCCTGCCACTTCGTCCGGGCTGCGGATGCGACGAGCAGCGGGTCTGGAACATGCTGGCCAGCTTCTCACTGGACGATCTCGAGAGCATGCGGCAGGAGGACGGGGGCATCACCGTCACCTGCCAGTTCTGCAGTCGTGTCTACCCGTATGACCGGGACCGGCTGAGCGAGCTGCTCGCACCCCGGAGACATTGACCATGGCAAAGCGGTGGGTCCGCGCAACTACCGTGCTTCTCGTGCTGGCCGCTTGCACGCCGACCAAGGAATCCGCGCCGGTGGCAGTGGCGCCGCCGACCCCGCCGATCCGCCTGTCGGTCGGCAGCGTCGAAGTCACGAGCGTCGCCCAGAACCCGGCCAACATGAACTTCATCGGCCGACGCCGATCGGAAGCGCTGGCCCAGGAGGCGCAGACCTTCCTGCGGTCGCACATCGTGGCGGAAGGTGGCGCCGACTTCGCCCGGGCGACGGTCGAGGAGGCCAGCATCATCGAGCGCGCCCGCGCCACCGAGGGCGGCGTCCTGTCGACCGAGCCGACCTGGGAGATGGTGGGCGTGCTGGCGCTCAAGGTCGCCGTGGTCGATGGGCTCGGCATCGAGCAGAGCTTCGCGAGCTCCAGGGTCGAGATCAAGCGTGCGCTGTCACCGCGAACCAGTGTCGAGGGCAAGGACACTTTCGCGCGTACCCTGAGCAACGACCTGATCCAGGCTGCCGACGTCGAGCTCGAGAAGAGCATCGAGCAGAACCTCGCCGACCGCCGAATTCGCTGACCGATTGCGCCCACACGCAAAAAGACGGCCGACCCACGTGGGGCCGGCCGTCAGTCATTGCGGGGAACATCGAATATGCTCCGCCTCTACAACCCGCGACGCGGCGATCGGCTCCCATATGCGGGCAGATTTATTTGACCCGGGGATGCGTCAGCGACTGCCGGAACCGCTCCGCGTAGTCGGGATGCCAGCGTGACAAGGGCGGGCGATTCTCGACAATGTCGCCGGCGGCCCAGAGGATTCGGCGCTCGTCCAGCTCGCGCGTGACATCGTTGTCGGGGCACAGGATATAGAAGTCGCCACGCTCCAGCCGGACCAGCATGAACTCGACCGTCTGCTCAGGAGTCCATGCTCCCGCTGGCCGCTCGCTCCGGCCCTGGGCGCTCAACGGCGTGAAGACGAAGCCCGGGATCAGCAGATGCGCGCTGATCCGGCCGTCCCCGGTATTGCGCAGCTCGTGCTGGAGAGCCTCGGTGAACGCCTTCACGCCCGCCTTGGATACGTTGTAGGCAGGATCGCCCGGCGGGGTCGTGATGCCCTGCTTCGACCCGGTGTTGATGACCAGCCCCGGCTTGCCGCGGGCGAGCATGCCCGGCGCGAAGGTCTGCGTGCCGTGGATGACGCCCCACAGATTCACGCCCAGCACACGTTCCCAGTTGGCTTCCGGCCCGAACATCCCGCTGCCCGGCTGCACGCCGGCATTGTTCATCAGCACATGGACGTCGCCGAACGCCGCGAGAGCGGCCTCTTCCAGCCGCATCAGCTCCTCGAGCCGACTGACGTCGGTCGGCACCGCCAGCACGGACGCGGCGCCATCGGGAGCCATCGCCGCGACCGCATCGCTCGCCGCCTGCAGCCGAGCGCCGCCGAGGTCGGCGATCACCACCCGCAGGCCCATCGCCGCAAACCGTTCCGCGGCCGCAAGGCCGATGCCGGAGGCGCCGCCGGTCACGACGGCGACGTGGCCGCGCGCTAGCGCAGGGTGGTGCATCGGGGGATCCTCCGGGGGCGCCGTGCGCTCGCGCCAAAAAAAGACGGCCGTCCCAAAGCGGGGTGGCCGTCAGTAACTGCGGGGAACAATGGAGTTGCTCCACCCGCACAACGCGCCGGACTCATGATTGGTTCCATGCGTGTCGTGATATTTCCGCTATCCGGCATCGGCTGGAGCGCTCGACTCTCGTCGCAGGCGCAACAGGGTGAGCTGGTGACGCTGGCGGCTCACCACCTCGAACCGGAAGCCGTGGAACTGGAAGACCTCGCCGACCTCGGGGATCCGGCGCGCCTCGTAGAGCAGCAGCCCGGCGACCGTGGTGGCCTCGTCGTCGGGCAGGTGCCAGTCGAACTGCCGGTTCAGGTCGCGGATCGTGACCCGTCCCTCGACCAGGATGCTGCCGTCGGCTTCCTGCTTGACGCCGCTCATCTCGACATCCTTCTCGTCGACGATGTCGCCGACGATTTCCTCCAGGATGTCCTCGAGCGTGACCAGCCCCATCAGGGCCCCGTACTCGTCGACGACGAAGGCGAGGTGCGCCCGGCGCTGGCGGAACGCGACCAGCTGGTGCAGGAGGGCCGTGGTGTCCGGGATGAACCAGGGCGGCGAGGCCAGCCGGCGCAGCTCGGCATTGGTCAGCTTGGCACCCTGCCGCTGGACCGCGGCCAGCACGTCTTTCGCATGCAGCACGCCGGAGATCGCGTCGGGGTCGCCGCGCCAGATCGGGTAGCGTGTGTGGGGGCCCTCCAACACCTGGCGCACGATCTCCTCGACCGGCGCATCGATGTTGATCGAGACGATGGAGCGGCGGTGGGTCATGACCTCGCCGACCTCGAGCTTCTCGAGGTCGAGGATCGCCCCCAGCATGTCGTGCTCCTGCTTCTTCATCTCCCCCAGCTGCCGCGAGGCGCCGATCAGCTGGCGCAGCTCGGCGCCGGAATAGACCTCGATGTCGCTGGCCTCGGCCACGCCCATGAGCCGCAGGATGGCCCGTGCCGAATTGTTGAGCGCCCAGTTGAGGGGCCAGCACATCAGGAAGAAGGCGTGCAGGGGCGCTGCCACCCAGAGCGAGATCGGCTCGGGCTGCCGGATCGCAAAGGTCTTGGGTACCTGCTCGCCGATGACGATGTGCAGCGAGGAGAAGATCAGGAAGCCGACCACGAACGACACGGTGTGCAACACCTGCTCGCTCAAGCCCGCAGCGCGGAACAAGGGCTCCAGCACGGCTGCCACCGCTGGCTCACCGACCCAGCCCAGGCCCAGCGACGCCATGGTGATGCCGAGCTGGCACGCGGCCAGATAGGCCTCGAGATGCTTGAGGATGTTGCCGACCAGCCTCGCCTGCCTGCTGCCGGCCGCAGCCAGCGCCTCCAGCCGGATGGCGCGCACCTTGACCAGCGCGAACTCGGCCGCGACGAAGAAGGCGTTGGCAGCGAGCAGGAAGAGGACGGCCGCGATCGACAGATACATCGGCCGTTATCGCTCCAGTCGCGTGGTCGGCTCAGACATCCCGGGCCAGCACGGCGCGAACCGCTGTCTCCGGGACGTCGGCGCTGATGAAGGCGGCGCCGATCCGGTGCGCCAGGACGAACCGCAGCCGCGCGTTCTCGACCTTCTTGTCGCGCCCCATCGCCGCCAGCAACCCATCGGGCGCGAACGGCCGGTTGCTGACGTCGGCGATCCGTGTCGGCAGTCCCAGGCGCGTCAGGTGTCCCAGCGCACGGTCGAGGTCGGCGGATGGGCAATATCCGAGCCGGGCGGACAGCGCGAACGCATCGGCCATGCCGACGGCCACCGCCTCGCCGTGCAGCAGCCCGCCATCGTAGCCCGCGAGCGCCTCGTAGGCATGGGCGAAGGTGTGGCCGAAATTGAGCAGCGCGCGCTCGCCGGTGGTCTCACGCTCGTCGGCGGCGACGATCGCCGCCTTGACCTCGAGCGAGCGGCGGATCGCCTCGGCGCGCGCTGCGGGATCGCCGGCCAGCAAGGCGGCGCCGTGCAGCTCGAGCCAGTCGAACAGCCCGTCGGCGTCGCGGATGAAGCCATATTTTACGACCTCGGCGTAGCCCGCGCGCAGCTCGCGGAGCGGGAGATCGTCGAGGACAGCGGTGTCGATCAGAACCGCCCGCGGTTGATGGAAGGCGCCGACCAGGTTTTTGCCGTGGGCGGTGTTGATGCCGGTCTTGCCGCCGACCGAGCTGTCCACCTGGGCCAGGAGCGTGGTCGGGATCTGGATGAACTCCAGTCCGCGCAGGGTCACCGCGGCGGCAAAGCCGACGAGATCGCCGATCACCCCGCCCCCCAGCGCTACCAGCGCCGAGCGGCGCTCGACGCCGTGCGCCAGGAGATCATCCACCAGCCGTTCGAGATGGCCCCAGCTCTTGGTGCTCTCGCCGGCGGGCAGCACGATGGTGCGGCTCGCGATGTCGGCGCGTTCCAGCGCGGCCACCAGCCGGGCCGGGTGCGCGGTGCGGGCGAGGTTCTCGTCGGTCACGACGACCACCCGGCGCTGCGCCAGGAGCGGGGCCAGCAGGGTGCCGGCCCGATCGAGCAGTCCGGCATCGATCGTGATATCGTAGCTCCGCTCGCCGAGTGACGCGCGGAGCACGCTGGCCGCCTGCATCAGGTCTCCCCCGCCGGCGGCTGCACCAGCGCCGTGATCCGCTCGACCACAGCGTCGTGCGGCTCGGCCTGCGTCTCGACCGTGTAGTCGGCCTCGGCATAGATCGGGTAGCGGTCGCTCATCAGGCGCGCCAGTATGTCACGCGGATCACCCTGTGCCAGCAGAGGGCGGCTGCCGCGCTTGCGCATCGTACGCGCGAGCAGCGTTTCGAGATCGGCGCGCAGCCAGATCGAGATGCCACGCACCTTGACCCTCGCGCGGGTCTCGCCGTCGATGAACGCGCCGCCTCCCAGCGCCAGCACCATCGGCGGCTGCTCCAGTAGCCGTGCCACCACCCGCCGCTCCAGCTCGCGAAAGCGCGGCTCGCCGTACAGGGCGAAGATGTCCGGGATGCTCATCCCGGCGGCCGTGACGATCTCGTCGTCGGCATCGGTGAACGAAGCCCGCAGCGCGGTCGCGAGCCGTCGGCCGACCGAGGTCTTGCCGGCGCCCATCAGCCCGACCAGCACCACGCTCCGCGCCAACCGGCAGGACGCTGCGGCGGGTGCGGTGGGACTGACGTGCGGCGAGTGGTCGGGCGGCATCCGGGTCGACGTTGAATTGCCAGGGCGGCACCGATATAAAGCCGCCCTCTCGGAGTGAGGCAACCATCAGCTTGCGTTCGGCCAACCCGCGGCCGGCGAGGGCGGGCCTCGCGCCCGCGAATTCAAGGAGGGTCCTGCCCTGCTGCGCCTGCTGCTGCTGGCTCTGCTGCTGATCCTGATCGGCGGCGCCGTGTTCCTCGTCACCTGGGACATCCCGGCCCCGACCCGTCAGGTCGAGACGTTGGTCCCCGACGATCGCCTGCCCAAATAGACCGCGCAACGTGCCGTTCCTGTCGCTGGTCCTCAGCTTGATGCTGGTCGGCGCACAGGCGGTGGCCGCCGAGCCGCCGCGCGCCCTATTCCCGAACGCGCCACCGCCTGTCGCGGCACCGCCGGCCCCGCCCGTACCGACCGCTCCGATCAAGGTCGAGAGCCTGGCGCCGCCGACGTTGGCCGCCCTTGGCCTGCCGGCGGCCGAGACCGTGCTGGGCGGGCCGCTCTGGGCACATGGCACGCCGTCCGGCGTCGAGCATCTGTTCGCACGGCTACCGGCGGAAATCACCGATCCGACCCTGCTTGCCCTGCAGCTTGCCCTGCTCACCGCGCCCGGCCCGGCCGATGCTCCGGACGGGCTGCTCCTCACACGCGTGGACCGCCTGTTGGCGATGGCGGAGCCGGCGGCTGCCGAGCAACTGCTGGAGCTGGTGCCCGATACGGCGCCGAATGCCGAATTCGCGTCGCGCCGGCTGCTGGCGGCCTTCGCCGCCAGCCAGACCGAGCCCGCCTGCGCCGACGCCCAGGCACAGGCGGCGGTCGCCTCGCCGTGGCCCGAGGCCCGCATCGTCTGCGCCGCCCTGGCGCACGATCCGGCCGCGGTCGAGCTCGGCCTCGACCTGCTGGAGTCGCGCGGTGAGCCGGCCGATTCGACCCTGGCCGGCTTGGCGCGGGCCGCCGCTGCCGGCGGGCGCTTCGCGCTTCGCGCGCCGGTGCCGAACGATCCACTACTGCTACCCCTGCTGCGGGCGGTGCCCCTCGACATCGACCCGGGAGTCGTGGCCGGGCTGCCGCTGCCGGTCCGCCGCGCGCTGGCCGTCAATCCCGAGCTGCCGTCGGCCGCCCGTGCGGCCGCCACCGGCCCGCCGCGCGCCGGCCCTTCGGTGCGTCCGGAACTGGCCGGCAATGCGCCGGGTGACTGGATGGCGGCGCTGGCCACGGTGCCTGCGCCGCAGCGGGCGCGATGGGCGGCACTGGTGGATGGGCTGGGTCTCGAGGTGCCGGCGACGGTGTGGGCCGAGCTGGACCGGACCGTGCCCGCCAGCACCGACCCGGCGCCCGATCTCCTACTGTGGCGCGGCTTCGAGCTCGCCCGGCTCAACGAGCAGCGCGGTGGCCTGCTGCTCTTCACCCTTCTCCTCCTCGACGGCCGGCCGGAGGCCGCGGCGCCGGTCACCCTGCGCCGAGCCCTGGACGCGCTGGTCGAGCTGGGCCTTACGGCGCAGGCCCGGTATCTGGCGGCCGGCACCGGCGGTGCGGTCGGGCTGTGAGCGGCATGCTCGACGCGTTCCTGGAGATGATGGCCGCCGAGCGCGGTTCGTCGCGTCACACGCTCGACGCCTACCGCCGCGATCTCGCCGACTTTCAGGCCTTCCTGGGCAAGCGGGGTGGCGCGCTGCCCACGGCGGTCGGTGACGACATCCGGGCGTATCTCGGCCACCTCGCCGATGCCGGGTTGCTGCCGTCGACCACGGCGCGGCGCCTGGCCGCGATCCGCCAGTACTACCGTTTCCTGTTCCTGGAGGGCGGACGCGGGGACGATCCGACCACCCATATCGACACCCCGAAGCAGGGCCGCCGCCTGCCGAAGCTATTGGAGCAGGAGGAGATCGAGGCGCTGATCGAGGCGGCGAAAGCCAGGGCCGGCCCCGACAGCCTGCGCCTCGTCGCCCTGCTTGAACTGCTCTACGCCACAGGGCTGCGGGTCAGCGAGCTGGTCGGCCTACCCCTCTCCGCGCTGGCGTCGGACCGGACCGTGCTCACCGTGCGCGGCAAGGGCGACAAGGAACGGATGGTGCCGATCGGCGGCCCGGCCCGTGCGGCGCTCGCGGCTTGGCTCGGCGTGCGGCCCTACCATGTCACCGAGCCGTCGCGTCAGCGCTGGTTGTTCCCGTCGCGCGCCCGGAGCGGCCATCTCACCCGCCAGCGCGTGGCCCAGCTACTGAAGGCGCTGGCGCCGGAGGCAGGGCTCGATGCCAGCCGGCTGTCGCCGCACGTGCTGCGCCACGCTTTCGCCAGCCATCTCGTCGCCAATGGTGCCGACCTGCGCTCGGTGCAGGCGATGCTTGGTCACGCCGACATCGCGACCACACAGATCTATACCCACGTCCAGACGGAGCGGCTTGCCGCAGTGGTGACGCACCACCATCCTCTGGCCCGGCCCCAGCACGACCCGCCGGCAGCAATCCTCGAGTCCACCAAGGGAGACACCCAATGAGCTTCACCATCGTCGAGCAGTGCCAGCCGCGGCTCAACCGCTCCGAGCTGGCGGTGCCCGGCTCGGCCCCGCAGATGTTCGAGAAGGCGGCCCAGTCCGGCGCCGACGTGATCTTCCTCGACCTCGAGGATGCGGTGGCACCGGATCAGAAAGAGGGCGCGCGCAAGAACGTCATCCAGGCGATCAACGAGATCGACTGGGGCACCAAGACCCTCTCGGTCCGGATCAACGGCCTCGATACCCACTTCATGTACCGCGATGTGGTCGATGTGCTGGAGCAGGCCGGCGATCGGCTCGACCTGATCATGATCCCCAAGGTCGGCACCGCCGCCGACGTCTACGCTGTCGACATGCTGGTGACCCAGGTCGAGGCGGCGAAGGCCCGGAAGAAGCGGATCGGCTTCGAGCTGATCATCGAGACGGCGCTGGGCATGGCCAACGTCAACGAGATCGCCAAGTCTTCCAAGCGTCTGGAATCGCTGCATTTCGGCGTCGCCGACTATGCCGCCAGCACGCGCGCGCGCACCACCGTCATCGGCGGCCCGAACCCGGACTACGCCGTGCTGACCGACAAGGCCGAGGACGGCAGCCGCGATGTTCACTGGGGCGACATGTGGCACTACGCTGTCGCCCGCATGGTCGTGGCCGCGCGCGCGAATGGCTTGCGTCCGGTCGACGGTCCGTTCGGTGATTTCGGCGACGCCGACGGCTACCGCGCTCAGGGTCGCCGCTCGGCGGTGCTGGGCTGCGAAGGCAAGTGGGCGATCCATCCCTCGCAGATCACGCTCGCCAACGAGATCTTCACGCCGCCCGCCAAGGAGGTCGATCGCGCCAAGCGCATCCTTGTTGCGATGGAGCAGGCCTCCAAGGAGGGCAAGGGTGCGGTCACCCTCGATGGCCGCCTGATCGACATCGCCTCGATCCGCCAGGCGGAAGCGCTGGTCACCACCGCGGACCGTATCGCCGCCGCCGGCGGCTGACCGTCCGGAACTGCTGGGCCGCCTGCCGGTCCTTTGGCCTAGATGAGGCCCAGCAGTTCCTTAGCGGATCGGGACCAGGGTGCCGACATAGGTGCCGTCGGGCTGGAACACCACCCAGTAGCCGTCCGTAGCGCGGACGTCGTAGCAGCGGTAACCGTCGGTCTCCACCGGGCCGCTGAACGGCGGCGTGAGAGCCGGGCCGGCGCCGAGCGACGGGTAGTAGGCGCAATAGCCGTTGGGCCATGGGCGCCAGCGGCCGACCCGGTCGATGAAGTCGCCGGAATAGACCGCGGTCCCGTCAGGCTGGAACTGCGCCTCGGCCAGTCGCCCGCCGGCGACGCGGAAGCTCAGCACGTGGCCGACGATCTCGTCCTGGAACATCGCTCCGGTCACCGGCGTGCCCATGGTCGAGCTGGTCATCTGAGCGCAGCCGGCCAGCGCCAAGATCGCCAGGGACGTCCGGCCGTCATGCCACCATCGCTGCATCCGCGTACCTCGCCCTGGCGCCGGGACTTCGATCGGTGATCTCGCCTGCTCGGCGCTCGGCCATGCCGGGATGCGCTGGGCCCTACTGCCCAACGGCCTCGCTCTCCTGCTGCAGCGCCGAGTCCACGAACGCCAGCACCTCGCCCAGATCGTCATGCCAGAACTGCCAGCCATGATCGTAGCCGGCGCGGACGACCAGGGTGGCCGGGACATCGCGCTGCTTGAGGGTCTGGTAGAGCCGCAGGGCGGCCACATCCAGTCCATACTGGTCGCTGCCGCCGCTGGAGAGGTAGAAGCGTGGCAAGCGGGCGTCAGGCGGCAGCGCCGAGAGATCGGTGTAGACGCTGTCCTGCGCAAATCGCTCGGCGTCGAACGGGTCGCCGAAGGCGCCGTGGAAGTCGGCGATGTCGTCGTCGGTCAGGGGATCGTCCGGTGCGAAGAGCGCACCGCTGAGGCTGGCGACCGCCGCGAACTGGTCCGGGTGGCGCAGCGCCAAGTGGACGGCGCCATAGCCGCCCATCGACAGACCGGCGATCGCCCGACCGGCACGGCCCGGGATGGTGCGAAAGCGCGCGTCGATCGCGGGCAGGAGATCGTCGACCAGCGCGGTCTCCCAGGCGCCTTCGCCGGCCGCGTTGTCGACATACCAGCTGTTGCCGGCGCCGGGTGTGACGACGATGAACGGGAGTGCGCCCATGTCGTCGGCGACGCCGCCGGCGTCGAGCCAATCATGGTGACCGCCGTCGGTGCCGTGGAGCAGCAGCAGCACAGGGTAGCGGCGCTCCAGGTCCTGGTCGTAGCCGTCGGGCAGGATGACGGCGCAGGGGATCGGCTGCCCGAGCGTCGAGCTGGGTATCTCGACGTCGCGAAGCACTCTGGCCTCGGCCCCGTGAACGGTAAGGGGGGAGGCGAGCACTCCGACGAGGGTCGACCAGACGGTCAGCCTCGGTGCAGGCATCGGCCAATGCTCCCGGCTAAACTCAGGTGATGTAGCCATACGGTTGCCTTGGTCAAGCTGTGCTCGGGCGCCGTTGCGCAGGGATGACCGGTGCATCTTTCGCCTATAGGTTGACATGCGCCGCGCATCATGCACCCATTCGGCTGGTCGTCGCCGCAACCCGCCAGATTACAGATGCATCGCACGCCGCTCGATCAAACCCTCGACTGGCTCCAGCTCGCGCGCTGCGAGGGCGTTGGGCCGGTCACGTTCACGGCACTTCTGGAGCGCCACCGTACAGTGGCCGCGGCGCTGAGGGCGGCACGACAGCTGCCGGCTCCAGGGGGTGCCGCGCGGAGGCTACCGAGCCGGACCGACCTTGCGGCCGAGATCGACGCGCTCGTGGCGCTGGGCGGGTCGATGCTGATCAAGGCCGGCGCCGGTTATCCGCCGCTGCTGCAGCCGCTGCCGGACGCACCGCCGGTACTTTCGGTGCTCGGCGATGCGGCTCTGCTCGACCGGCCGGCGGTGGCGGTGGTCGGTGCGCGCAATGCCAGCGGCAATGGCTGTGCGTTCGCCCGGGCGCTCGGCAGGGAGCTGGCCCGAGCCGGACTGGTCGTGGTCTCCGGGCTCGCGCGCGGGATCGACACGGCGGCGCACGAGGGGGCCCTGGCGGGCGGCGGGGCCACCGTGGCGGTGATCGCGGCCGGGGTCGATGTCGCCTACCCGCCGGAGAACGCGGCGCTGATGGCGCGGGTCGCGGGCGAGGGGGCCGTGGTGAGCGAGCGGCCGCTGGGTGCCACCGCACGCGCCAAGGATTTTCCGCGCCGCAACCGGGTGATCGCGGGGCTCGGGCTCGGCGTGGTGGTGGTCGAGGCGGCGCCGGCGTCCGGCTCGCTGATCACGGCGCGCCTCGCCACGGAATATGGGCGCGAGGTGATGGCGGTGCCGGGCAGCCCGCAGGACCCGCGCCATCGCGGCACCAACCAGCTGCTGCGCGATGGCGCGCATCTGGTCGAGAATGCCGCCGACGTGCTGGCGATCCTGGCACCGATGCTGCGCAATGCGGTCGCGCCGGCACCCCGCTCGCTGCGGCTTCGCCCGGGGTCGACGGTCGAGCCGCGGTCGCTGCCGGTAGCCGCCAGGCCAGCGCCCGGTGGTGCCGAGGCGCTCGCCGAGCGGGTGGCGCAGGTGCTTGGGCCAACCCCTCTGGCGGTTGACGAACTGATCCGTGAATGCAATGCAGCGCCGTCCGACGTTCAGGCCGCGCTGCTCGAGCTCGAGTTGGCGGGGCGCATCGATCGCCAGACCGGCAACCGCGTCGCCCTGCGCGCGGGTTAGGGCGGCGGCTGGCGGTGGGTTGGGGCGGAGGGGTCTGCGGGCCTGCGGGCAGAGCCTTGCCCGACCGGTCGTGCCAGCGGAGCTGCGTGGCCCATGGATGTCGTCGTCGTCGAATCGCCTACCAAGGCGAAGACCATCAACAAATATCTGGGTGACGGGTACAAGGTCCTGGCCAGCTACGGCCATGTCCGCGACCTGCCGGAGGCCAACGATTCGGTCCTGCCGGACGAAGACTTCAAGATGATCTACGAGGCCCTGGCCGACCGCAAGAAGCGCGTCGACGAGATCGTTCAGGCGGTCAAGGGCGGGGCCAGACGGCTGATCCTGGCGACCGACCCCGACCGCGAAGGCGAGGCGATCTCCTGGCATCTGCTCGAGCTGCTGAAAGCTCGCAAGGTGCTCAACGGGGTCGATGTCGAGCGCGTCGTGTTCCACGAGGTCACCAAGCCCGCCGTGACCGAGGCGATGCGCCACGGCCGCGCCTTGGACGAGCATCTGATCGACGCCTATCAGGCGCGCCGTGCCTTGGACTATCTCGTCGGCTTCCGGCTCTCGCCGGTGCTGTGGCGGAAGCTGCCCAAATCAGGCTCGTCGGCCGGCCGGGTACAATCGGTGGCACTGCGGCTGATCTGCGAGCGCGAGGCGGAGATCCATGCGTTCCGGGCGCAGGAATACTGGACCGTGGAGGCGCTGCTGGAGACGCCCGAGGGGCGCGCCTTCAAGGCGCGGCTGACGCAGCTCGACGGCAAGCGGCTGGACAAGTTCGCGCTGCGCGACGAGACGGCGGCGCGCCGTGCCGTGCGCGAGATCCAGGCGCGCGAGCTGGCGGTCGACGCGATCGAGAAGAAGCAGGTCGGCCGCAATCCGGCGCCGCCCTTCAGCACCTCGACCCTGCAGCAGGAGGCGTCGCGCAAGCTCGGCTTTTCCGCTGACCGGACGATGAAGACCGCGCAGCGCCTGTTCGAGGGCATCGACATCGGCGGCGAGACCGTGGGCCTGATCACCTATATGCGCACCGATTCGGTGCAGCTGTCGGGCGAGGCCCTGGGTGCGGCGCGGCGGCTGATCGGGCAGCGCTTCGGCGACGCCTATCTTCCGGAGAAGCCACGCCAGTACAAGACCAAGACCAAGAACGCGCAGGAAGCGCATGAAGCGATCCGGCCGACCGACCTGTTCCGCATCCCGAGCGAGCTGAAGGGCCAGCTCGATGACGACCAGCGCCGGCTCTACGAACTGATCTGGAAGCGGACCGTGGCCAGCCAGATGGCCGCGGCCCTGCTCGACCGGGTCACGGTCGACATCGGTTCCGCGGATGGGTTCGTGGGCCTGCGCGCCACTGGACAGACGATTGCGTTCGACGGCTTCCTCAAGCTCTACCAGGAGGGTCGCGACGACCCGACCGGTGAGGAGGACGAGGACGGCGCGATGCTGCCGCCGCTTGTCGTCAACGACGCGCTGCGCCAGCGCGAGGTCACCCCGCTCCAGCATTTCACCGAGCCGCCGCCGCGCTTCTCAGAGGCGAGCCTGGTCAAGAAGATGGAGGAGCTGGGCATCGGCCGGCCCAGCACCTATGCCAGCATCATCTCGGTGCTGCAGAACCGCTCCTACGTCCGGCTCGAGCAGAAGCGCTTCGTGCCCGAGGACAAAGGCTGGCTGGTCAACGCGTTCCTGGTCGAGAAGTTCGGCCACTGGGTCGAGTACGGCTTCACCGCCCAGCTCGAGGATCAGCTCGACGATGTGGCCGGCGGCAACCTGTTCTGGAAGGATGTGCTGCGCCAGTTCTGGGGGCCGTTCGCGGCCAAGCTCGCCGAGGTCGGCGAGCAGCGCCAGCGCGAGATCATCGACGCGCTCGACCATGCGCTGGGGCCGTTGCTGTTCCAGGCCGATGGCGAAGGCGAGGTCGATCCGCGGCTCTGCCCGCGCTGCCAGGAGGGCCGGCTGGGCCTGAAGCTCAGCGGATTCGGGCCGTTCATCGGCTGCTCGCGCTACCCGGACTGCAACTACACGCGCGCCTTCACGGTCGGCGGCGGCGAGGCGGGAGCGGCGGATGCCGGAGCGTCGGACCGGCTGCTCGGGGTCGATCCGGCCAATGCCGAAGAGGTCTGGCTGAAGGTCGGGCGATTCGGCCCCTACATCCAGCGTGGCAGCGGTGCGGAGGCCAAGCGCAGCTCGCTGCCGCCCGGGGTGACGCCCGAGCAGGTCGATTTCCCGCTGGCGCTGCAGCTCCTGACCCTGCCGCGCGAAGTCGGGATCGATCCCGAGGCGAAAAAACCGATCATGGCCGGGATCAACCGCTACGGCCCCTATGTGCAGCTCGAGAAGAAGTTCGTGCGTCTGGAGCCCGGCGACGACGTGCTGACGGTCGGCATGAACCGGGCGGTGGCACTGCTGAACGAGCCGGCCAAGGGTCGGCGCCAGGCGGCTGCCGCCACACCCTTGCGCGAGCTCGGCCTGCATCCGGCCGACAATGCGCCGGTGCAGTTGCTCCCGGGGCGGTTCGGCCCGTACGTCAAGCACGGCAAGCTCAATGCCAGCCTGCCCAAGGGCGCGTCGCCCGACACTTTCACGCTGGAGCAGGCGGTGCAGATCCTGGCCGAGCGTGAGGCCAAGGGCGGTGGCAAGCCGGCCAAAGGCGGGCGCGGCAAGACGGCCACGAGCGGCAAGAAGCCGGCACCGGCCAAGAAGTCCGCACCGCCGCGCAAGCCTGCGGGCGCGAGCCCGCGGCGGGCAGGCGATGCTCCGGCAGCCCCGGCGCGTGCCCGGCCCGCCAAGGCGGCGGCGCCGAAGCCCGCCGCACGCAAGCGGCCCTGAGCGGTCTTGGCCCGCCCGCGCCAGCCGCTGCCGCCGCCCACCCGCGCCGAGGTCGTCCGCTTCCTGGAAGGCGCGGGTGCCGGGCTGCACCGCAACGAGGTCCTCAAGGCGCTGGCGCGCGAGCGCGGCGACCGGGCGGTGCTGAAGGAGATCCTGCGCGAGCTCGGCGCCAAGCCCCCGACCGGGAGCCGTCGCAAGCCGACGGAGCGGCCGGCCGCGCGCGGCACGGAAGTGCCGACGACGACGGTGCTCGACGTCACCGGCATCGACCATAACGGCGATTTGCTGCTGACCTATCCCGAGCAGCCGGAGCTGCGCATCCTGCTGCCGGTCGAGCATCTGGACGGCTTGGCGCCGGGCGTCGGCGACCGGGTGCTGGCGCGGCTGATGCCAGTGCGAGGCGGGTTCGAGGCGCGGCCGCTGCGGATCCTGCCGCGCCAGCCGCGCGAGGTCACCGGCATCGTCGAGCAGGGCCGCGACGGGCTGAGGATCCGCTCGGCCGACCGCAAGGCGCGGGCCGAATTCCATGTCGTCGCCGACGATCTGGGCGGTGCTGCTGTGGGCGATCTGGTGGTGGCCGAGATCGTGCCCAGCCGGCGGCTCGGTCCGGCGCGGGTCAAGGTGAAGCGAGCGGGTCGGGCGGCCGGACGACCCTGCGGTGCTGACGCTGATGACCGCGGTGGCGCTGGGCCTGCCGATGGTATTCCCGCCCGAGGCGCTGGCCCTGGCCGACGCGGCCCGGCCGGTGGCGCTCGGCAAGCGCGAGGATCTGCGCGAGGTGCCGCTGGTCACGATCGACGGCGAGGACGCGCGCGACTTCGACGACGCGGTCTGGGCCGAGCCGATCGAGAGCAAGGACAATCCGGGCGGCCACCGGCTGCTGATCGCGATCGCCGACGTCGCGCACTACGTCCGCCAGAACAACGCGCTCGACATCGAGGCCCGCAATCGCGGCAACTCGGTCTATTTCCCGGACCGGGTGATCCCGATGCTGCCGGAGGCGCTCTCCAACGATCTCTGCTCGCTGCGGCCGGACGAGGAGCGCGCCTGCCTCGCGGTCTGGATCGAGATCGACCGCAAGGGCGAGATCCGCTCCTGGCGCTTCTGCCGCGGGCTGATGCAGAGCCGGGCGCGGCTGACCTACGCCCAGGTCCAGGCGGCGCATGACGGGCAGACCGACGCGCTGACCGCCCCGTTGCTCGCGCCGGTGATCCTGCCGCTCTACGCCGCCTACGAGCGGCTGCTCGAGGCACGCCACCGGCGCGGCACGATCGAGCTCGAGCTGCCGGAGCGCAAGATCAAGTTCGACGAGACGGGGCGCCCGATCGGCGTCGAGGCGCGCGTCCGCCAAGCCAGCAACATGCTGATCGAGGAGTTCATGATCGCGGCCAACGTGGCTGCTGCCAGCGAGCTCGCCCAGGCGCTGAAGGCCTGCCTCTACCGCGTGCACGACAAGCCGGACCCGGTGAAGCTGGAAGCGCTGGCGCAGTTCCTGGAGCATCTGGGCGTGCCGTGGAGCCGGACCGCGAAGCAGCCCGGCGACTTCACCAAGCTGCTCCAGGCGCTGGCCGAGCACGACATGCGCGAGATGGCGTCGAGCTTCGTGCTGCGCAGCCAGGCGCAGGCGGTCTACAGCCCGAAGAACATCGGCCATTTCGGCCTCAACCTGAAGCGCTACGCGCATTTCACCTCGCCGATCCGCCGCTACAGCGACCTTGTCGTGCATCGCGCGCTGATCCGGCATCTGGGGCTTGGCCAGGACGGGCTGGCGGCGGACGTGGGCGAGGCCGAGCTTGCGAGCCTGGGCGACCACCTCTCGCGCACCGAGCGCAAGGCCATGGAGGCCGAGCGGCGCGCCTACGAGCGGCTGGTGGCGCAGTTCCTGGCCGACCGCGTCGGGGCGGTGTTCCCGGCTCGCGTGACCACCGCGGTCTATTTCGGCCTGTTCGTCACGCTGGACGAGATCGGCGCCGACGGGCTGGTCCCGGTCTCGAGCCTGGGCGACGACGCCTTCATGCTGGATGAGCGCCACCAGGCCCTGGTCGGCCAGCGCACCGGCGAGAGCTTCGCGCTCGGCGACCGGGTCAAGGTCGAGCTGGTCGAGGCCGACCCGGTCCAGGGCACGCTGCTGTTCCGTCTGGAGTCGCACGAGCCTGGCAAAGGGGCGGAGCTGGCCAGGGCGGCGTGGAAGAAGGGTGGGGGGCGCAAAGGCGGCGGGACGAGATTCAGGCGGCCGGCGAAGGCACCGCCGCGGCGGAGGCGATGAGCAGCGGCGCGGAGGTGGCGAATGGTCGTCTTGTTGCGCCATCTCAAGAGAGCGCTCTCGCAATCAACGCCGATGCGTTTGAATAATCGGTAAATACTGATATTTTTCAAATTGCCTCGCTAAGAATGAATACACGAACTTAGTCGCAGGGTTCGCTGGAATTAATTTAAATTTACTTGTAATTTGATTAAAGTTAAATTTTGACACGATGATTTATGTCCAGAAATAAACTGAAGCCAGTTTACTGATGGCTAATATATCTACCTGTTGGTCAAAGCCATCGGATGGTTGTTTAACGATATGATGCGGAATGGTAGTTAAGTATTTGTCGGATACGCAAGTGTCGACGGCGGACGGATAGTGGCCGGGGACGCGGTCAGGCGTCCCCGGCCGAATGGCAGAGCTGGTAGGCGGCCGTCAGGCGTCGTAGCCCAGCTGATCGCTTACTGCGCCTTACCGACCACGATCAGGCTCCGGCCCCAGGTGACCAGCTCGTCACGGCCATCGCCATCCAGGTCCAGCGCCAGCGGGTAGGGCGGCCAGCTGTCCCAGGAGGAGAGCGGCGGCGATCCGCTCGGCGCCGTGCTGCTCTTGAGGTTCCAGTACCAGTCGGTGCCCAGGCGCAGCGTGCCGTTGCGGTCGATCACCCGGCCGAGGCTGATCATCAGCTCGTCGGTGCCGGTCTTGCCGTCGAGATTGGCGTTCTGGTACGGCATCGCGGTGATGCGGCCGTTCTGGATCGCGTTCTTGCCGTAGCGGGCCAGGATCCGGCCGGCGCCGTTCAGCAAGAACAGGGTGGCATTCGTCTCGCTGCCCCGCTCGATGAGCGCCAGGGTTGGCGTCGCCGAATTCGCGTCGAGCCTGGCCATGGTAAGCTGCTGCGGGTTGCGGATCGTGCTCGTCGGCACGCTCCAGATCGGGGCGCAGTTCCGCGCCACGCTCACCGCCTTGACGCCGTTGGCCCCGGTCAGCACCGCCTCCATCCCCGGCCGGCTTGGATCGAGGTCGCCCACCGCCACCGCGTCGGCGTGCGTGTTGCCCATGTTCACCGTGCAGACCCGCTTGCCGTCAGGCTCGTAAAGATATTTGCCGATGAAAATCCGCCCGGCGTAACCATCAGCGTTGTCGTCGACCGGGTACACATAGTGCCCAGCGGCACAGGTGTTGCGGTCCCAGATCAGCTTTAGATTGATGTCGAACGCCAGCGTCCGCCCCCAGGTGTCGATGTAGTTGCCCGAGGCAGCACAGCCGCGACGGTTGGTGGCCGACACCAGGATCAGGGGATAGGCGCGGCCCGGTACTCGCAAGGCCGCGATCTGGCACTCGTCGTTCGGCGAGCCGTTGTCGAGCGCTGCCCGGCGCAGCACCGTGCCGTCCGTGCCACGCCGCACCATCAGCACCTTCTTGCCGCCCTCGACCCAGCAATGGACGATGTCCTGATCGCCGTCGCCGTCGGCGTCGAGCACCGCCAGCGTGTCGCGGTGGATCGTGTCGCGATGCACGCGGCCGGACGGGTTGTTGACCTGCCACAGCTTTTTACCGGCGGCGTCGTAGACCCGCATGAAGCGGTAGCCGTTGAAGTGCACGAAACCGAACGTGCCGTTGGCCGCGAGGTGGATCGGGTAGAGGTTGCCGCGCACGTTGAGCAGAGGGTTTCCGTCCAGCGCGATCTGGCGTACCGGCCGCATCACGATCGGCGCACTGCTGCTGGCGGCGCCCGTCTGGCTCAGCTTGAGATAGGGCACGCCGCGATCGCTGTTGCGAAACAGTTGCATTCGGTCGGCCCGTTCCGGCCGCGCCATGGCTGGCGGCGTGTAGAATATTGAGAAATAAATCATAAAGATTGGCAGTATATATTTCAACGATTGCCTCATGAAACGCCGAACGGATATGGATGGAGCCATTAGATATGTCCTTATTACTGAGGTCTGAACAGACTATTGCCTACCTTCCGGCGCCGAGCGCTGAGCTCGATTTACCTGATGGCATGAAGCACTGGCTGCAGAGCAGATATCTGCATGCCATTTGCGCCCGATGGTCGTGAGCCTGTTGGTATTTCTGTAAGCGCAGTAGGAGCCTCAACGCAACTAAAAGATATGACTGGTCAGCTTCTGGTTTATTTCGCGCGCTGCGTGGCCGAAAGGTCGCCACCCGAAGCCACATCGGTATAAGCAGGCGCCTAAGCCATTGGTTGCGTAGCCAACTTCTAGGTTGCAGTTAGTGGCTAGATCGTCACACTGCGGTTGCATGCGCCGTCGGCAGCGCCTCGCCATCGATGGTGGCAAGGGTTTCATGACGAGAATTTAATTTGAATCGCGTTCAGGGCCGTTGCCGATGCGGCGGTGCACCCTGCTCTCGGCCCCCGGGCGTCACCACGGGAAGTGCGCTCGCGGCGCCGCTCGGGCAAGCCGTCCAATGGCCATTGAGTTCGCCGGCGACCCGGGCCAAGCCTATTCGCGCCGCCTCGAGAGCCCCTGCGGCTGAAGGAGCAACCGGATGCCCGTGACGCTGCACACTGCCCCGGCGTGCGATCTCTCGCCGGCCGAACTCGGCCGGTGGCACGCGATCCCGGTCGCCGTCGCGGTCGACCTCGGCCGCGATGTCGGGCAGCTGGACCCGCGGATTCGCCCGCTCCGGCCGGCGGGCCGACAGCCGCGCCTCTTCGGACGCGCCGTGACGGCACTTTGCGAGCCGCCCGATTTCGGGGCGGTCCTGCATGCGCTGGAGTTGATCGCGCCGGGCGACGTGCTGGTCATCGCGGCCGCCGGTCATGCCGAGACGGCGATGATCGGCGAGATCCTGGGCGGGCATCTGCGGCGGCTGGGCTGCCGGGGCCTGGTCTGCGACGGCGCTGTGCGCGATGTCGCGACGCTGGCGGGCTGGGACGATCTGCCGGTGTTCACGCGCTGGATCACGCCGCGCGGGCCGGCTTCGGCGGACCGGGGCGCGGTGAACCTGCCCGTCGTCATCGGCGGGTGCTTAGTCACCCCCGGCGATCTGGTGATTGGCGACGATGACGGGCTGGTGGCGCTGACGCCGGCTGCGGTCCGCGGTCGCATCGCCGGTGCCGAAGCCAAGCTCGCCCTCGAGGCCGAGTGGGAGGCGAGCCTCGGTGGCGGGCGCTCGGTGCTCGAGACCTTTGGCCTCGCGCCGGCGCGTCGGGCCGAGCCCGGTTGATACCCTGCCGCGCACGCACCACGTTCGTGCGCGCCATCGCCTCCGTGAGTCAGCGCCGCGAGCGAGCGATGCTGCGGCAGCCATGGCGCACCGCGCCCGAGGCGCTATGATCGGCGCCGATCAGAGGAGAGGCCCGTTGGACATGGTTGCGCTTCCCATCACCGTCCGTCTGAACGCGAACGACAATGTCGTGGTGGCTCGGGTCGACCTGCTGCCCGGGGCCGAGGTCGAAGGCTTGGCGGTCACCCAGCGTATCCCGGCCGGCCACAAGGTGGCGACGCGGCCGATCCCGATTGGCGAGCCGGTGCGCAAGTTCGACCAGATCATCGGCTTCGCGACCACGGACATCGCGCCCGGCGAGCACATCCACGTCCACAATTGCGGCATGCGCGAGTTCGCGCGCGACTACGCGGTGGGCCAGGACGTCCGGCCGACGCCGATGGTGCCGGAAGCCGAGCGGGCCGTCGTTCGGCGGATTCGTGCGCGGCAACGGCAAGATTGGAACGCGCAACTATATCGGCATCCTGTCGACGGTGAACTGCTCGGCTTCGGTCTCCAAATTCATCGCCGACCGCTTCCCGGCCGAGGTGCTGGCGCAGTATCCCAATGTCGACGGGGTGGTTGCGATCACCCACGGCACCGGCTGCGGCATGGCCGATCGCGGCGAAGGCTATGCCACCCTGCAGCGAACGCTGTGGGGCTTCGCAGCGCACCCGAACTTCGCCTCGATCCTGATGATCGGGCTGGGCTGCGAGGTGATGCAGCTCTCCTTCATGAAGGAGGTCTACGGTATCCAGTCCGGCCCCACCTTCCGCACCATGACGCTGCAAGGCGAGGGCGGCACCAGGCGGACGATCGCCCAGGCGCACGCGATGATCGAGGAGATGCTGCCGCACGCCAACGAGTTCGGCCGCCAGCCGGTCTCGGTCGGTGAGATCAAGCTGGCGCTGCAGTGCGGCGGCTCGGACGGCTATTCCGGCATCACCGCCAATCCGGCGCTGGGCTACTGCGCCGATCTTCTGGTCCGAAATGGTGGCACGGCAATCCTGTCGGAGACGCCCGAGATCTACGGGGCCGAGCACCTTCTTACCCGGCGCGCCGTCAACCCCGCCATCGCCGACAAGCTGGTCGAGCGGATCCACTGGTGGGAAGAGTATTGCGAGCGCAACGGCGGCGAGATGAACAACAACCCCTCGCCCGGCAACAAGGCCGGCGGCCTGACCACGATCCTCGAGAAGTCCTTGGGGGCGGCAGCGAAGGGCGGCACCACCAACCTGATGGGTGTGTACAAATACGCCGAGCCGATCACCGAGAGGGGCTTCGTCTACATGGACAGCCCCGGCTACGACCCGGCCTCGGCTACCGGGCAGGTCGCCTCGGGCGGCAACATCATCGCATTCACCACCGGCCGCGGCTCCTGCTTCGGCTTCAAGCCGACCCCGTCGCTGAAGATCGCGACCAACACCGACCATGTACAACCGCATGGTCGAGGACATGGACATCAATGCCGGCACGATCGTCGACGGCGAGGAGACGATCCAGCAGGTCGGCCAGCGCATCTTCGACCTCGTCGTGCGCGTCGCCGGCGGCGAGCAGTCCAAGTCGGAGGAACTGGGCATGGGCGACAACGAGTTCGTGCCCTGGCAGATCGGCGCGGTGATGTAAGCGCAGGCAATCTGCAACGGCCAGTTGGAGTAGGTCGCGCGGTCAATCGCCGCTAATGCGCCTTCTCCCAGCTCGGCCCGTGCCCGACCTCGACCACCAGCGGCACCGACATCGCGGCCGCGCGCTCCATCGTCCGCTTCACCAGCGCCTGCGTGTCCGCGACCTGGGCTTCCGGCACCTCGAACACCAGCTCGTCGTGGACCTGGAGCAGCATGCGGACCTCGGGCAGCTGGCGCTTGAGGTCGCGCCAGGTGCGGACCATGGCGCGCTTCATGATGTCGGCGGCGGTGCCCTGGATCGGGGCGTTGATCGCGGCGCGCTCGGCGTAGGCGCGGCGCGAGGGGAGCTTGACGTTGATTTCGGGGATGTAGCAGCGGCGGCCGTAGAGGGTGGTGACGTAGCCCTTCTCGCGCGCCTCGGCCTTGGCCTTGTCCATGTAGGCGCGGATGCCCGGATACTGCTCGAAATAGGAATCGATGTAGGCTTTTGCTTGTGCCTGCGGAATCCCAAGCCGTTGCGCCAGGCCGAAGGCGCCGATGCCGTAGACGATGCCGTAATTGATCGTCTTGGCCGAGCGGCGCAGGTCGCTGCCGACCTCGGCCACGGGCACGCCGAACATCTGTGACGCGGTGACCGAATGGATGTCGATGTCGTTCGCGAACGCTTCCTTCAGCGTGCCGATGTCGGCGATGTGGGCCAGGATGCGCAGCTCGATCTGCGAGTAGTCGGCCGAGACCAGGACGTTGCCCGCGTCGGGCACGAAGGCCTCGCGAATCTTCCTGCCCTCCTCGGTGCGGATCGGTATGTTCTGCAGGTTGGGGTCGTTGGAGGACAAGCGGCCGGTCGAGGTGGCGGCGAGGCTGTAGCTGGTGTGGACGCGGCCGGTGGTCCGGTCGACCTGCTCGACCAGCGTGTCGGTGTAGGTACGGGTCAGCTTCTGCAGCTGGCGCCAGTTCAGGATCACGCGCGGCAGCTCGTGGCCGGCCACCGCCAGCTCCTCCAGCACCTCGACGCCGGTGGCGAAGGCACCGGTCTTGGTCTTGCGGCCGGCCCCGCCGAGATTCAGCTCGTTGAACAAGACTTCGCCCAGCTGCTTGGGCGAGCCGAGGTTGAAGCTGCGGCCGGCGAGCCGGTAGGCCTCGGCCTCGAAGCCCGCCATGCGCTGGGTGAACTCGGCCGAGAGCTGGCGCAGGCGGTGCGCGTCGACCTTGATGCCGTGGCCTTCCATCTCGGTGATGATCGGCACCAGCGGCCGGTCCAGGGTCTCGTAGACGCCCACCATGTGGTGCTCGAGCAGCATCGGCTTCAGCGCCCGCCACAGCCGCAGCGTGACCTCGGCATCCTCGGCGGCGTAGGCCGTGGCCTTCTCGACCGGCACCTCGGCGAAGCCGATCTGCGCCGCACCCTTGCCGCACACCGTCTCGTAAGGGATGCAGGTGTGGTCGATGTAGCGCTGGGCCAGCTCGTCCATGCCGTGCCCGTGGCTGGCGCCGTGCAGCACGTAGGAGATCAGCATCGTGTCGTCGACCGGGGTCACGTCGAGCCCGTAGCGGGCGAGCATGCCCTGGTCGTACTTGATGTTGTGGCCGATCTTGAGCACCGAGGGGTCGATCAGCACCGGCCGCAGCCGCTCGATCACCAGGCCCAGGTCGAGCTGCCCTTCACGGCGCTGGCCGAACTCGTCGACATGGGCCAGGGGCACGTAGAAGCCTTCACCGGGCGTCACCGCGAGACAGATGCCGACCAGCTTGGCGCGCGAGAGGTCGAGCGCAGTGGTCTCGGTGTCGAGTGCCAGCAGGCCGCCCTCGACCGCACGGGCGATGACGGCGTCGAGATCGGCCAAGTCGGTGATCGCGGCGAGGCTGACCTCGCCGCCGGTTGGGGTTGCCGCCGGTGCCGATGGCGTGACCACGCCGCCGGCTGCCTCGACCCGGCCGGCCAACGAGCGAAAACCGTTATGCTGCAAGAAGGCCTGCAGGGTCGGGGCGTCATAGGGGCGGCGGCGCAGCTCTTCCAGACCCAGGGGCAGGGGCGCGTCGTCGGCGAGGCAGACCAAGCGGTAGGACAGGCGCGCCTTCTCGGCGTTCGCCTGCAGCACCTCGCGCCGCTTCGGCTGCTTGATCTGGTCCAGGTTGGCGAGCAGGCCCTCAAGCGAGCCATATTCGAGCAGCATCTGTGCCGCACCCTTCGGCCCGATGCCCGGCACGCCCGGCACGTTGTCGGACGTATCGCCGATCAGGGCCAGCGCGTCGCAGACCAGCTCCGGCCCGACGCCGAACTTCTCGATCACCTCGGCACGCCCGATGTTCTTCTGCTTCATCGGGTCCCACAGCTCGACCCCCTCGGCGACGAGCTGCATCAGGTCCTTGTCCGACGAGACCACCACCACCGGCTCGCCGGCGGCCTTGGCGTGCTTGGCGTAGGCCGCGATCAGATCGTCGGCCTCGTAGCCGGCCTCGTCGATCACCGGCAGGCCGAACGCGCGCGCGGCTTCGCGCACCAGCTGGAATTGCGGCACCAGCTCCGGCGGCGGCGCGTCGCGGTTGGCCTTGTACTGGTCGTAGAGGTCGTTGCGGAAGCTCTCGCCGCTATAGTCGAAGACGACGACGAGGTCGTCGTCGGGGCGGTCCTGCATCAGCCGGAACAGCATGTTGGCGAAGCCGAACACGGCGTTTACCGGCGTCCCGTCCGGCCTAGTCATCGGCGGCAGGGCGAAGAAGGCGCGGAAGATGTAGCCGGACCCGTCTATAAGGACGAGGCGCTTGTTCGGTTGCTCGCTCATGAACCGAGGTTAGCGCAGCCGGTGGCGGCAGGGAACCGCGCGCGATCGGTGGCGGTTCCGCTCCGTCGCCTAGCAGAGCGGATGGTGATGCGACTTGGCAAATGTGCGCTGGTCGGGCTCCTGCTCTCGGGGCCAACCCTGGCCCAGGAGCCAGGCACGGTGGTGTTCCAGGAGGAAGGCAAGGCCTCGTTCTATGGCGACGAGCTGGCAGGGCAGAAGACCGCGAGCGGTGCCAAGTACGACCCCGACGCCATGACAGCCGCGCACCCGACCCTGCCGCTGGGCAGCGCGGTGACGGTGACCGATCCCGCCACCGACAAGCAGGTGGAGGTCGAGATCAACGACCGTGGCCCCTTCGCCAAGGGGCGGGACATCGATCTGTCCAAAGGTGCCGCCGAGAAGCTCGGTATTGCCGACAAGGGTGTCGCCGAGGTCAAGATCGAGGCGACCAAGCAGCAGGTGGAACAGGCGATCGGCGCGCCGGCCGAAGCGCCCAAGGTCCAGGACCAGCTCGACACCGCCCGGCGGGCGGCAGCGGCCGAGGGCACGCCACAGCCGAGCCGGGTCCTGCTTGACACTTCCGGCCAGCCCTAGCGGGCATACGGGCCAGGCGGCGGCCCAAGGCTTGGCGCCGCTAGTTCAGCGTGTAGCGAGGTGCGGGCCGGTTTGTCCGGGTGCCGGCGAACAGGTCGGCGCGCGCTGTCTCGAACCTCTCCCAGAGCGTGTCGTCGGCCAAGGACGGCCAAGTTACGGCTTCGCCCCGGTCGAATCCGGCAATGGCGGCATCGACCAGGTTTTCCGTGGTCATCACGGTATTTGCGTCGAGCGCCGTAAGGGGCACGCCGGAAGCGTCCCAGATCTCGGTGGCGGTCGCGGCCGGGAGAACCACCTGAACCTTCACCGCCGTCTCGGCCAATTCCGCCTGGAGACCGCGGCTGAACGCCAGGACGAAGGCCTTGGTGCCGCTGTAGACCGAGCTGATCGGCAGGGTCTGGATACCGAGTACCGACGCGATGTTGACGATGACGCCCCGGTTGCGGGCCACGAAGCCGGGCAGCACGGCCTGGGTCAGCCGGGTCAACGCCGTGATGTTGAGCGCGATCTGCGTCAGGGAGTCCTGAAGCGGAGCGGTGGCGACGGGAGCGAGCCGAGCGAGGCCGGCATTGTTGATCAATACGCGGATATCGGGGTTCGACGCGAGGACGCTCTCCACGCGAGCGAGGTCGGTCTCCTTCTCCAGATCCGCGGCCAGCACCTCCACGTGCCGACCATGGGCGCCGGTGATCGTTTCGGCGACCGCGCGCAGGCGGTCCTCGCGCCGAGCCACCAGGATCAGGTCGTAGCCGCGCGCAGCGAGGCGGTCGGCGTAGACCGCGCCGATGCCGGAAGAGGCACCGGTGACCAGGGCGATTCCCTTCGCATCAGGTTCGGACATCAGCCATCTCCAGATTGCTTGAGCACTCAAGTGTTGAGCCTTCAACCATGTAGCGGCCGTCCCGCCCCTGTTCAATGATATGGTGCTCAACTATTTTAGTAGCATGGCAATGACGAGCGATCCGGATCAGTCGGACGAGAACGGAGCCGTCGAGGCGATCGATCGGCTGGGCGAACTCGCCTGCACGAATCGGGCACTCCGGCGCGCTGCACGCCAACTCGGCCATCTGTATGATGAGGCGATTGCGCCGGCCGGGCTCAAAGCCACACAATTCAGCCTGCTGGTGCAGATCGACAGGTCCGGCGGCCACGATGGGCCAACCCTCCAGGCTCTGGCCGAGCGGCTGGCCATCCGCATCTCTGCCATGACCCACGCCCTTCGCCCGCTCGTGCGCGACGGACTGGTCGAGCTGCGGCCGGATGCACATGACCGGCGCACCAAGCACGCGCTGTTGACGGACGCCGGACGCAAGCGGCTCGAAGCTGCGAGCGCGCTCTGGGCGGCGGCGAACCACCGCGTGGAAACCGTGCTCGGACCGGATGCGGCTGGAATGCTGCGTGAACTGGCGGATCGGGTGGCGTCCGAAGAGTTCCGTCAGGCGTACGCGGCGGGCCGGCAGCTCGAAGCCGGTCCCGAGCTACCGTAGCGCGCTTAGCGCCGGTTCGAACGGGACGCCGACATGCGGGCCACTGCCTGGGCTGGCGGAGCGGTTGCGGGACCTAGGCGCCTACGCTGCCTGTTCGACTTACACGACGCCCTGGATTTCTACGCCCTGCTGACTGGCTCGGCGTCCGCGCGATCTTCCATGGCCATGCCCATCACGGCATCTACTCGAACGTCTTCCGCGTCGGGGCCACGGTCCAGAAACCAAATGGGAAGACTTATCCGCTGATCGACGTGTGAAGTTGAGCTTCGATCGCCATCTTGTCGATGACCGACCAGACGTGCACAATCTTCGCGTTGCGAAATTCATAGAATACGTTCTCAGTGAACGAGATCTTCTTGCCGTCGATGGCGAGCCCGAGAAATTCCCCTTTCGGCGCACAGTGAAAGTCGAGCCGGCTTGCGATATAGGGCGGATCGGCCACCAGCAGCTGAATGTTGAACGACAGATCCGGTATCGTTGTATAATCGTTCTCCAGCATCGCGCGATACCCTGCCAGTCCAAGAGGCTGACCGTTGCGATCCACTTCATCGTCCACGAACTGCCCCAGATTCTGCCAATTCTGGCGGTTCAGGCAGGCGATGTAGCCCCGATAGACGTCGGCTAGCTCGGTTTTCGTCATGAATGCTGTCTCCTGTACCGCCGGTCGCTTCTCAACCACCGCCCGACAGCGTGCGGCTCCCGGCAGTCCACCGCCAGAGCTGTTCGGCGTGCAGATGCGTGCCGCCGAGCCAGCGGTCGATCGGCTGCACGGCCGCGCGGTCGACCCAGCCGGCCAGCACCTCCTTGCCGAGCGGCGTCAGGGCCAGTGGTGCCGTGGCATAGGCCCGCCGCTCGCGTTCGTTGCCGGTGTAGGGAAAGGTGCCTGGCAGGCCCTCCACCAGCGGCGCCGGTGCTGCGGCCAGCGCGTCGAGCCGGGCGAAGAATGGCGCGTCGCCCAGGAACCGGGCCGGCTCGTCGTTGCTCACCGCTCCGAACAGCCGGCCCGCCGCCCACGGCGCCTCGCCGACGCGCTCGACGATCCGCCGCTCGGTGCGGCTGAGGCCGGTGCCGGGGGCGGGCAGCTCCTCGAGCAGCCGGGCCACCGCCATCTGCAGCCAGGGCAGGGCGCGCGTGTCGATCCGCAGCAGCTGTGCCAGCGGCTCTGGCGTCGGCGCCCGGAACGCGGCCCAGGCGTCGCGCGCGAGTTCCATCTGCTCGGCCGTGACGAGCGGAGCGGAAAGGCGGGCCAGGGCCTCGGCACTCATCTCGGTCAGATAGCGGTCCGCCTGCGCCAGCCGCACGCGCTCCGGCGGCACGTCGGCCTCCGCCAGGATCGCCAGCAGCTGGACCAGCTGGAGCTGGTCGTAGAGGTCGTGCTCGAACCAGAGCGTGATCCGGGCACCGGCGCCGATCGCATGCCGCAGCTGCTGGTCGCGGCTACGGAAACGCACCAGCGCCGGCCCTGGTTCGAGCCCGAACGTACTGGCCAGATATCGCGCCCGCACGGCCGACAACGCATCCAGCTCGAGCCCGGCTGGGACAGGGCCGTCATGCAGCATGTCACGCCAGGGCAGCACGGGATCGGGCTTGACGATGCGGCCGATCAGCTCGGCGGCGCCGTCGCCGTTGGTGACGTTCAGGTCCTGGGGCATCGCGCTGTCCTGCCAAGTGCTGCCAGCGGTGGCAAGGCCTCACGGCGGTAGCGTCGAGCCGTATCAGGCAGGCTCGTATTTCACACGCAGCAGGCCGCGCCGGACGCACAACCAGCGATCCCGTTCGCCCCGCCGGTCGAACAGGGTCCACAGGGGGCCGCCATTCGCCGTCATCAGCGAGACGATGTGCATTCCCGTGGAGAGTCCGAGTTCGATTTCGGGCAGGCGGCCGAACGTTGTGACCGCCACGACCTTGCCCTTGGTCAGGCAGGCGAGCGCCCGCGGCCACCGCGCCTCGTCGCTCCATGAGCCGCACAGGATCGAGCGCCGGCCTTCGATACGCCAGCTCCACTCGATCATCAGGCTCATCTCGCCTTGAGGGATGCCCGGCGATCCATTCATCCTGGTGGTGGGCGTGAGGGCTCCAAACTCCAGGAAGATGGCCGACCCGTAGCCCCGCCAGGCGTGCGCGACCGGCAAGCCGATGAGCGGGGCTGCAAACTCCTCCAACAGGGCCCGTTGCGCCTCGCTCATCCGCTTCTTGTCCAAACCGCGTTCGCCTCTTCGCTGTATGCGGGTTTCTGGCCGACGTCACACGAGGTCTTACCCGCAACCGGCCGGCGGGCTCGCGTCAGCCCTGCCATGCGGCGGGTCCGGTTTGCCGAGCGGCGGGTTGTTGGGTAAGGTGGACCTTCGTTAACAAAGCTTCATAAATCGACGGGCCAATGCTTTCCATCCCTGCCACGACGGCGACGGCACCGATTGCCGCCCCGAACGCCGTTGCGCGCGAGCTGCTGCCGATGCTCGCGCTGGCGCTGCCGCTCGTCCTGACCCAGCTGATCCAGATCCTGGTCCACACCACCGAGGTTCTGCTTTTGTCCAGGCTCGGGCCGGCGCCGCTGGCCGCGGCGACGCTGGCGGCCGCCTTGCTGCACACCGGCCTGATGTTCGGGGTCGGCGTCGCCAGCGCCACCGCACCGCTGATCGCCCAGGCGAAGGGTGCCCGGCAGCCGCGCCAGATCCGCCGCATCGTGCGCCAGGGCCTGTGGGTGACGCTGGCGATCACCCTGCCGCTGATGGCGCTCTTGTGGTTCGCGCGGCCGCTGTTGGCCGCCATGGGCCAGGATCCGGCGCTGCTGACGATGACCGAGGGCTACATGCGCGCAGCGGTGTGGGGTCTGCCGTTCGCCGTCGGCTTCATCGTGTTGCGCAGCTTCATCGCGGCCTTCGCTCGCACCCGAGCGGTCCTGCTCGCGGCCCTGGTCGCGGCCGCATTCAACCTGCCACTGTCCTGGCTCTTGATCTTCGGCGGTCTGGGCCTGCCGCCCTTGGGCACCGTGGGCGCCGGGATCGGCGTCGCGATCACCTTCCTGCTGATGTTCGTCCTGCTGCTCGGCTACAGCCTGATCGCCACGCCGTTCCGCCGCTACAACGTGCTGGGCCGGTTCTGGCGGCCGGATTTCGCCACCTTCCTGCTGATCCTGCGCGTCGGGCTGCCGATCGGCGGTGCGGTGGTGATGGAGACCGGGCTGTTCGCGATCGCGACCCTGTTCATGGGGCTGATCGGCACGGCCCAGCTCGCGGCGCATCAGGTCTCGCTGCAGCTGGCCAGCATCGCCTTCATGGTGCCGCTGGGCCTGAGTCAGGCGGCGACGATCCGGATCGGCCTCGCCGCGGGTGCCGGCGACATGGCGCGTGCGCGGCTGTCGGGCTGGGTCGCCTGCGGCCTGGGCACCGCGTTCATGACGGCGATGGCGGTGCTGTTCTGGACGGCGCGCGCGCCGCTGGCAGGGCTGTTCCTCGATTCCGCCACGCCGGAGGGCGCGGCGGCGCTCGGCTACGCCATGGTGTTCCTGCGCATCGCCGCCCTGTTCCAGCTCGTCGATGGGCTGCAGGTGATCGGGATCGCCAGCCTGCGCGGCTTGCGCGACACGGCGATCCCGATGTGGCTCGCCGGCTTCGGCTACTGGGTCGTGGGCTTCCCGATCAGCTGGCTGCTCGCCTTCCACACCCCGCTGGGCGGTGCGGGCATCTGGATCGGGCTGGCCTTCGCGCTGGCGACGGTGGCGGTCACCATGGTCGTCCGTTTCGATCGGCTGACCCGGCGGCTGCTGCAATCCACCGGCTGAGCCATGCTTACTTTGCCAGGATTCGCGCGAACTTGCGGAAGATCTGGGCCGGGATGTCCTCGTAGCGCGACGTGTTGATCAGAATCACCACCGTCTCGTGACTCTTGGGATGGTGCATCACCAGCCCCTGGTAGCCCAGGCCCGAGCCGGTATGGCCCCAGAAGCCGTCGAGCTCGCCCATGCCCAGGCCGTACTGATCGTACTCGGGGCCGTTCGTCGGCGGCCGGCCGGCGAACCTCTGTCGCTGCAGGTAGGGCGGCAGGAACCTGCCATCGACGAGAGCCTCACCCCAGCGCCGCAGATCGTTCAGGTTGGAGCTCAGGGCACCGGCCGGACCCTGCGAGGTGAAGCTGACCGGGAGGTTCAAGTACCTGTCTGTATCCTCGTCGTAGACATAGTTGAGTGACCGAGGTCGGGGCACGGTGCTGCCAAACAGGTAGTGTGTATCGCCGAGGTGCAGTCGGGCGAGGATCCGCTGCTCGATGACCTTGGCGAATGGCTTGCCCGTCACCTTGGCGGCGATTACCCCGAGCAACACCGTGTTCGTATTGGAATAGCTGTATTGTGTGCCGGGATCGAACTCCGGCTTCTGTCTGAATGCGTAGCTCAACAGCTCCGCGTCCGTCCACCGGTATCGGAAGTTGGCGGAAAACTTGTCGACGAAGGCCTTGTTGTTGGAATAGTCGGCCAATCCGCTGGTCATGTTCGCCAGTTGTCGCAGCGTGATCAGGTGGCCGTTGGGCACGCCGGCGACATATTTGGCCACTTTGTCGTCGAGCCGCAGCCGTCCCTCGGCGACCAGCTCCAGGATCACCGTGACGGTGAACGACTTGGTGATGCTGCGGATGCCGAATTCGTCCGATAGCCGGACCGGTGTCCGCCGGCCGAGATCGGCAAAGCCCCTGGCGGCGGTCCAGTGCCCCTCGCGTGTCCACACACCGACGGCCGCGCCCGGAATGTCATAGCGTTTGATCGCCGCCGCGAGCGCCGTGGCCAGCGCCCGCTTTTTGGCAGGCCAGCCCTCCGTCGCATGTACCGATGGCGACACCACCAGGCTGGACATCGCCAGGGAGCCCAGGAGAAGAATACGGCGCCTCGCGATGGTCGCGAACGAACGATCCGAACTTGCCACGGCGCCTCCCCCGGTTGTTGGTCAGCCTTCGATCAGGCAACTCGTCGCGCAAATATCAGCTAAGTTTGGTCGCCACCAGCGGGAAGAGAGTTTGGTCGGCAGGCCGTTCATAGGCACTATTCAAAACCACTGGCCTTGAAGTCTGGGGCCAGACCGGCGGCATCTGCGCAGGCCAGCGCGAACTCCTCCGGCGTCACGGCGACCGTCGTCTTCAGGTCGGTGATCGCCCCCTTCGAGGCACCAGCGATCAGCACGGCGAGGTCGGCGCGGTGGTTTGGGAGCTCGCCGATCGAGAGCCAGTCATACTCGCCGAAGGTGATGTAGAACGCGAGCAGCTTGCCGCCGGCACGCTCGTACAGGTCGGCCACGGGCTTGGCGCGGTTCTCGTGGCTCCGCATCATGCCCGTGAGCGCGGCCTGGGTGTAGCGGCCCTGGGTGATGAAGATCGGCATCGGCGGTCTCCCGGTTGGCGATGGCTCGCTCTGTCGGCACGGCCAGCCTATCATGGCATCGCGATCGGGTGTGTGGCGGCAGATGACGAGGGTGGGATGCGCACGGTCTGGGGCTGCCTCGTTCTCGCCTGCCTGCTCTGGAGCGCACCCGCGCGTGCCTTCGTCGACCTCGCCGGCGAGGTCGCGGCCGAGCAGCCGTGCCAGGCCTTCGTGAGCTTCCGCAAGCTGACCAACCCGGACGCCGCCAAGCTGGCCCCCGGTACGAGCTATCGAGTGGTCGGGCGCAACGACGTCGACGGCGCGTGGCTGCACGTGCTTGTCCCCGGCGTCGATCCGCAGCGGCGATGGGTTTCCGTCGGCTGCGGTCGTCTCGTCGTCGCGGCCGCGCCCGTGCCTGCCCGCACGTCCGGCCTGCTGCCGTTCTTCGACGACGTGACCGTCGCCGGTGAAGACCCGGCTCCGCCGGCCCCGCCGCTGGACGCGCTCGACCATGGCGTGCTCGACGTCTGTGGCGACTGGGGCAGCCGCCCGCGAGCGCGGGATTTCCGCGCGATGCTCGATCGCCCGGAGGTCGCGCGAGGAGGTGCAGCAGCTCTATGCCGCGCTCGAACGCAGCGTGCGCGGTGGTCCCGTCGGCCTGCCGCGATTCAAGGACGAGCTCACCGCGGTCTGGTTCGATGCCGGCGGGTTCAGGCACGTGTTCTGCGGTGAGCCGGGGCCGGACGAACTGGGCGGTCTGC
This sequence comes from uncultured Alphaproteobacteria bacterium, assembly GCA_963798145.1. GTDB lineage: Bacteria > Pseudomonadota > Alphaproteobacteria > Geminicoccales > Geminicoccaceae > Benzoatithermus. The sequence goes on along the minus strand of CAWCSG010000008.1, from coordinate 351,074 downwards.
ACTATCGCGGCCGCTATCTCCAGCTCCAGGAGCTGGGACTGGCCGGCCTGATGACCGCCGCCGAGTGCCGCGCCACCGCGATCGACGAGCCCGTCTACACGGTCGGCGTCCGCTACCGGCCGCCAGGTGGTGGCGCCCTGCGCAGCGCCTGTCCCAAGGGCTACCCCTACGATCTCGGCGCCCGCGAGCTGCTGATCGAAGCCACCCTGGCCTATCGCGAGTTGCGCCGCCGGCGCGGGCAGGAGATGTGCCTGCTGCCGATAGATGCGACTGGCGGCACGGACTACGAGATGGTCGTCGTCGCCAGGCGCGACGCGATCCGCACCATCTACCCTGACGCCACGCCGGCCTGCGACGGCGGCGGGCGCCCGGCCAGCTGCGCCTGCGGCCGCTGAGGCTCAGGCGGTGGTCGCGAGATTCGCCTTGAAGAAGTCGACCGTGCGCTGCCAGGCGAGCTTGGCCGCCGCTTCGTTGTAGCGCGCCTCCGAAGTGTCGTTGTTGAAGGCGTGGTTGACGCCCTCGTAGCGGTAGAGCGTGTAGGTCTTGCCGCCTTTCTTCAACGCCTCCTCGAATGCCGGGACGCTGGCATTGATGCGGTCGTCCAGCCCGGCATAGTTCAAGAGCAGCGGCGCCTTGATGTTGGCCACGGCGTCGATCGCGGGCGCCTGGCCGTAGAAGACCACGGCGGCATCGAGCGACGGGTCGGCCGTGGCGGCCCGCCCGACCACGCCGCCGCCCCAGCAGAATCCGACCATGCCGACCTTGCCGTTGCCGTCGGGGCGGGCCTTCAGAAACGCCACCGCAGCCTTGGCGTCGTTGACCACCTTGCCGCCATCCAGGGTGCCGATCATGTCGCGCGCCCGATCCTCGTCGGCGGGCGTGCCGCCGGAGGGCGAGAGGAAATCGACCGCCAGCGCCATGAAACCGTCGACCGCAAGCCGGCGCGCGATGTCCTGGATGTGGGGGTTGAGGCCACGATTCTCGTGCACGACGACCACCCCCGGCAGCTTCCCGCTGGCGCCGGCAGGCCGGACCAGATAGCCGTTCAGCGGCGGGTTGCCCTCCCGGATGGTCACGGTGTCGCCGGTGATGCGCACGTCGTCAGGGGCCACCATGGCTGCCCGGGCAGGATCGGCGCGCAGCACCGCGAGCGCCGATGCGGCCGCCGCCGTGCCGCCGGCCAGCTCCGCCAGCCGGCTCATGAACACCCGCCGATCGAGCCCGCGATGCGTGAACTCGTCGTACAGCGCGATGATCTCCTGCTTCATGCGTCTCTCCCTTGGCGCCGACCGTGAGCGCTTAGCCTACCGGCGAGGACCGTGATGACCAGCGCGAAGCCGCCGGCTCGCATGTCCGTGATGCGGCGCCGGCCATGGTATCCGGGCTGATCCCGCCCCATCTCGACCGCAGGACCATCCCACGCGCTCGCAGCAGAGGCAGCCTCCCGCATGATCGACCTGCACTACTGGCCGACCCCCAACGGACACAAGATCACCCTGTTTCTCGAGGAGACCGGCACGCCCTATCGCATCGTCCCGGTCGATATCGGCCGCGGCGAGCAGTTCACGCCGGAGTTCCTGGCGATCGCCCCCAACAACCGGATGCCGGCAATCGTCGACCACGAGCCGGCCGACGGCGGCGATCCAGTGTCGCTGTTCGAATCCGGTGCGATCCTGCTTTACCTCGCCGACAAGACCGGCCGGTTCATCCCGGACAACCTGCGCGGCCGGGCCGAGGTGCTGCAATGGCTGTTCTGGCAGATGGGCGGCCTCGGCCCGATGGCCGGCCAGAACCACCATTTCGCGGTCTATGCGCCCGAGCGCCTGCCCTACGCGATCAACCGATACGTCAACGAGACCAACCGGCTCTACGGCGTACTCGACCGCAGGCTGGCCGAGCGCACCTTCGTCGCGGGCGAGGACTACTCGATCGCCGACATGGCCTCATATCCCTGGATCGTCCCGCACGAGAACCAGGGCCAGAAGCTCGGCGACTTCCCGCATCTGGAGCGCTGGTTCCATGCCATCGCAGCCAGGCCCGCCACGGTGCGCGCCTATGAGGTCGGCGACCAGTACCGACGCCGCGACGCCACCGTCGACGAGGAGGCGAAGAAGGTCCTGTTCGGCCAGACCGCAACGTCGATTCGGCGCTGAGGCCGCCGCCGGCTAGCTGCGCCGCCGTCCGGCGAAGATGGCGTCGGTCTCCGCCACGAGTACGCCGCCGAGCAGCCCGCCATGCCAGAATGGTGACGCCATTGCGACCGCCCGCGAGTCGATACCGATCTGGTCCATGCCGAGCCGCGTCAGCTCGGCGATCGAGGTGGCATAGACGATCGCGCCGATGCCGGCCCAAATGAGGGCGCTCATGCACATCGGGCAGGGCTCGCCGGTGGTGTAGAGCACCATCTGGCCCCAGCCCTGGCTGCCATGGCGGCGCACATAGTCGTCGATCGCCGCGATCTCGCCGTGCAGGGTCGGGTTGCGCGCGGTGTCGTTGAAGCCCTCGGCCATCACCTGCTGGTCCGAGGCGCGTACGATCACTGCGCCGAACGGGAACGCCGCGTTGCGGCGACCCTGCTCGATCGCCAGCCGCATGAAGCGCTCGTGCGCTTCGGCTGGCAGGGCGGCGAGGTCGACAGCATCTGCAGAATTCATGACAGCTCCGCTGGCAGGCCAAGCGCCTAGGGACGCCACGGCCGTGATGGTCGACAGGACGGTTCGGCGCACCCACATGGCAATCTCGAGCCTCGCTCGTCGGCGATGATACCCGTCCGCGCCGCGCGCGTCGCCTGTCCCGCTCCCGCATGGCACCGGCCGTTCAACATGTCTCGGACCCCCCGCACGTTCGACCAGCCTGCGCCGGCGGTATCCGAAGGCTTCCGCCATCTTCCGGCCCTGCTCGACCCGACCGCACAGGGCGCGCTCCTGGCCGAGGTCCTGGCCGCCGTCGCTGCCGCCGGCTGGTTCCAGCCGACGATGCCGCGCTCCGGCCGGCCCATGTCGGTGGCGATGTGCAATCTCGGGCCGTTGGGCTGGGTCGCGGACCGGAGCGGCTACCGCTACCAGCCGCACCATCCGGACAGCGGGCGGCCCTGGCCGCCGATGCCGCCGAGCCTGCTCGCCCTCTGGCGCGAGGTTGCGGGCTACCCGCACCCGCCCGAAGCCTGCTTGGTCAACCGCTATGGGCCGCAAGCGAAGATGGGCCTGCACCAGGATCGCGACGAGGCGGATTTCGCAGCCCCGGTGGTCTCGCTCTCCCTCGGCGACGATGCCCTGTTCCGACTTGGCGGCACGGCCCGGACGGACCCGACCCGCTCGCTGGTGCTGCGCAGCGGCGACGTGATGGTGCTTGGCGGGAAGGCGCGGCTCGCCTTCCACGGCATCGACCGATTGCTGCCGACCATGCCGCAGCTGCTGCCCGGCGGTGGGCGCATCAATCTCACGCTGCGACGGGTGACACTCGCTGACCGAGGCGCCGAGACCGGCTAGGATCGCTGGTCGCATTGGGGAGCGTGCTGGTGGCCGAATTGATCGATGAGCGGGCATGCATCCGCCGTGCCGGCGCGTCCGACGTGGCTGCCGTGCGTGACCTGACCTGTGCGGCCTATGCCAAGTGGGTGCCCTTGATCGGGCGCGAGCCGACCCCGATGCTGGCCGATTACGAGGCTGCGGTGCGCGAGCACATCGTCGATCTGCTCCTGGTCGAGGCGGATCTGGTGGCCCTGATCGAGACTGTTCCGGCCGACGCCTACCTCCTGATCGAGAACGTCGCCGTGGCGCCGCGCTGGCAGCACCATGGCTACGGCCGTCGTCTGCTCGCCCATGCCGAGCAGCTGGCCACCGAGCTCGGGCTCGCCAGCGTGCGGCTCTACACGAACCAGAAATTCACCAGCAATCTCGCGCTCTACCGCGGGCTCGGCTACGTGGTCGACTGCGAGGAGCCGATCTGGGGTGGTTGCAAGGTGCATATGAGCAAGCACCTCGCTTGACGGCCGGTGCGGATCGCTAGGCGAGGCTGGGCCTGGCGCGCAGACCGCCCAGCAGCAGCCAGAACGCGATCGACATGTTGACCAGGTTCCACGCGATGCCGTTGAGGAAGGCAGCGCGATACGACCCGGTGAGGTCATAGATCTCGCCGGACAGCCAGCCACCCAGCGCCATGCCGAGCACGGTCGCGGTGAGCACGAGGCTGACCCTGGCCCCGGCCTCCCGTGCCGGGAAATACTGGCGCACGATCAGCGCGTAGCTCGGCACGATGCCGCCCTGCGACAGCCCGAACAGGCCCGAGACCAGATAGAGCGAGGTCAGGCCGTCGAACGGCAGGTAGAACAGCAACGCGATGCATTGCAGGGTCGAGCCCAGGATCAGTGTGCCGACACCGCCGATCCGATCGGCGATGAAGCCCGACGCGAGCCGGCTGACCACGCCCATGCCCAGCATGATCGAGAGCATCTCGGCGCCGCGCGCCGGGCCGTAGCCGAGGTCGCCGCAATAGGCGACCAGATGGACCTGCGGCATCGACATGGCGAGGCAGCAGGAGAGCCCGGCCAGTACCAGCAGGATCTGGAGAGCGACCGGCGACATGGGTGGCCGGCCGGTCGGCGACGGGCCGGCGGCAGGTGCCGGGCCGGCATCGATCCGGGTCCGCCGCCGCAGCAGGAACGCCAGCGGCAGCATGGTGACGACGCAGAACAGCCCGATCGCCAGATGGGTCGGGCGCCAGCCGAACGCGGCGATGGCGTGCTGCAGCAGCGGCGGCCAGATGGTGCCGGCGAGATAGTTGCCGCTGGCTACGATGGCGACGGCGATGCCGCGCCGGCGAACAAACCAGTGCGACACGTCGGCCACCAGTGGCCCGAAGGTCGCCGAGCTGCCGAGCAGCCCGATCAGGAGCGACTGACACAGAACGAACTGGAGGTAGCTGGTCGACTGGGAGATGGCGACATAGCCGACGCCCAGCATCAACGCGCCGATCACGAGCGGCACGACGATGCCGAACCGGTCGGCGAGGCGCCCCATCCCCACGCCGCCGATGGCGAACCCGATCAGGGTCGCCGTGTAGGGCAGCGAGGCGCTGCCGCGGTCGATCCCGAACTCGGCCTGGATTGTCGGCAGGACGACCACGGCCGACCACAGCCCGACGCCACCGATCGTGCTGATCGCGAGCGAAGCCGCCAGCCGCCACCAAGCGTAGCGGCTGTCGGGCGCGGGATGGGTTGCAACTGTACTGACCATCACAGGTGCTGCTGCTCGCCTCAAGGGCTGCTGGAGTGCCTGACGCCATCGTTCCGCGCAATCCGCGAACTGACGCGCGCAGGGCTTGACAGCATGAATCCGCAGGCGTGGTCTGAGCATTGGGTGGCGACGGAGAATGAGCCCGCCGGGGCGGCAGGCGATGATGGCAGGGGCTTTCGATGACGGTCGAAGAAGCGGAAATCCGGATGACGGCCCGGATCCACAAGGTTGAGGAAGGCGTCTACGAGGCGGACTACACCATCGAGCCGGCCGAAGAGCTGACGCCGACCACCGAGTATGACAAGCGGTTCGCGACCGATGCCGAGGCGCGCGCGTGGTTGGCGCAGATGGCTGCGCTGCGCTCGGTGGCAGTCGCTGATATCGTCTGGATCGGCGACTAGCGGGTTTTGCTAGCTGTTCAGTCTAGCCGAAGATCGGTGACTGCCACCGAGCGACCTCGGCCGGGATCTGCCGGATGGGCGGCCGGCAGAATGCCCGTGCGATCGATGCTGCGGCGCCCTCTAGATCGATAGCAGGGCGACGCGAACCTGATTGGATGCGTTGGTATCGTTGTAGACGACCTTCGAGCCACCGCGGGTGAAGTGTGGGTGCGGGTGGCGCGGGTGGGCAGCGAGACGGGTTTGGGCGATCTTGCGCGGCTTGGCCCTCCCGGCCATGTCGATCAAGATCACCTCCCCGGCCACCGTATCGACCAAGGCGAAGCGGCCGTCGCGGCGGATGTTGCAATGCAGAAAGTTATTGCCTGACTGGATCAGCCGGCTGCTGCCGTTCGGCTGGACCAGGTACAGGCCTTTCGGGGCTCCGGGACTGCTACGGTAGGCGACCGCCAGGATCGCCAGCCTGTCGCGGCACCAGACCTCATGGCCGACCCGCAGCGCGCCGCCGCTCGGGGATCGCTGGTTCCAGAGCAGTCTCCCGGTTGGCGCACTACTTGATTGATAGCCCCAGATCCGATCGATATTGCCCTCGTCGCGCGAGAACCCGAACCAGCCCTGGTCGTAGTGCGAATATTGTAGATGGTTGGCACGGAAGTCCTTGCTGAACAGCCGGGTTACCGCCCCGTTGCTGACGTTGATCCTCACCACCGTCGTGGGCGAGTTGCGGCCATTGGGTCGATAGGCTGCCAGGATCGCGCTGCCGTCATCCCGGACGCTGACCAGGTCGTCCAAGCTGTTGCCAGCGGGTGCGGTGTAAAGCTTCCTGGGGCTAGGGTATGACTGCCTGAGGTCGATCGTCCACACCGATTTTGTGTCGCTGGCCGCCAGCAACCATCGGTCCTCGCCGATATCGTAATACACGAAGTCGCGCCCGGCCGGGAACGTGAAACTTCCTATCTTCCTGCTGGCCCCGCCGTCGATGCTCTGGACCCACAGGCTCGACTTGCCCCGGCCGTCGATCTGCCCGAGCACGATCTTCCGCCCGCGGTCGAAATACCCGTTCAGGTGCGGGTAGGTGAAGTAGCGCTGCTGGCCGAACGAGCTCAGGTAGCTGGGTGCGGCGCTGGCGGTGCCAGCCCCAAGGCCCAGGACGCCGCCGCCGGCCAGCGCGCCCGCCGCGAGCGGCAGGATCCCGCCGAACGTCCGGCGCGAGATGCCGCGCGACTGCTGGCCATCCTCATCCGGTGTTTCATACGGCTGTTTCATCGGTGATCTCCGGCTCTGTTCCGTGATGACGGCTTGCTTGCCTAAAACGAGCTATTGCCGACGACTTGGCCGGCAATGGCTACGCGGCGGCTCGCGTGGCCACGCCGTGGTTAATCGTCCGCACCGATAGCGTGTTTGGCAAACGTGGCATTTAAGCCCCAAGTTTCAGGTTGTGTCCGCTTCCCGCTGATCACTTGACAGGCGACCGGCACTGGCATGGTCTTGGCTTGCCGAGAGCGAGCCGGCCCTCAGCCGCCGGTGCTGCACAAGAACAATGGGAGTGATCCGATGCTGACGCGACGTGAGCTGTTGGGGACTGCCGCCGCGGCGGCCGCTGCCGGGGCGATCGTGCCGGCGGCACAGGCGGCTCGGGCCACCGAGCTGAACATATTGTGCTGGGAGGGCTACAACTCGGCCCAGGTGCTGGACCCGTTCCGCGCCGCGAAGGGCGCCACGGTGCGCGCGGAATCGCTGACCAACGATCCGACCATGATCAACCGGCTGCGCGCCGGTGAGACCAATGTCTGGGACCTGATCAACGTCAACAATCCCTGGGCGCGCAAGGTCATGGCGCCGGAGAAGCTGATCAAGCCCTTGGATCGTGCCCGGATGGAGCCCTATTTCGACAAGATGCTGCCCGCCTTCAAGCCGCCCTATCGCTGGGCGATGAGCGACGACGGCAGCGAGCTTCTGGGCATGGCGCAGCGCTTCGGGCCCTACAGCTTCGTCGTCAACACCGACAAGATCAGCCGCGCCACCGCCGAGGACCAGGGCTGGGACCTGTGGAACGACGCAGCCATGGCCGGCCGCTACGGCATTCTCGAGTCCGACGACTGGAACGTGTTCAACATCTTCGTCATCGCCGGCCTGGACCCGTTCACCGAGCACAGCGAGGCCGATCTCGCCAAATTCTCCGAGACCGCGAAGCGGGTGTTCGGCGGCGCGAAGCTGGTGGGCGACATCGCCTCGATGAACCAGGCTCTGGTCTCCGGCGAGATCGACCTGCATCTCACCGGCGGCACCTATTCGGTGTCACCGGCCCGCGCCGACGGCCATCCCGAGCTGCGCGGCATCACGCCCAACAAGGGGCCGATGGGCGGCAAGGGCGGTATCGCCTGGATCGAGATCACCTCGACCGTCAACAATCCGGACCTGTCGCCGCTGGCGGTGGAGTTTCTGGAGCACGTGCAGGATCCCGAGACGGCGCACATCGTGGCCTTCGCCGAGGGCACCTTCAACCCGGTGGCCCAGATGGGCAATCCCAAGTGCTTCGAGCGCTTTACGCTCGAGGAGCTGGACGCGATCCAGTGGGACAGCCTGGAGGAGGAGATGAGCAAGTCGGTCGAGTACGACATCGTGCCCGACTACGACAAGGCGCTCGACCTGATGACGGCGGCGAAGCGGGCACGCGGCTGACCGCCTTGACGACGGCGCGGCCGATCCTGCAGCTCGTCGGCGTCAGCCGGACGTTCGGCGAGCTGGCGGCGGTCGACCGCGTCGACCTCGAAGTGCGCGAGGGCGAATTCTTCACCGTGGTCGGGCCGTCGGGCTCGGGCAAGACCACCTTGCTGCGCATGCTGGCCGGCATGGAGACGCCCAGCGACGGCGACATTCTCCTGCGCGGCACGCGGATCAACGACCTGCCGGCGAACCGGCGGCCGACCTGCCTCGTGTTCCAGTCGCTGGCCCTGTTCCCGCACCGCTCGGTCGGCCAGAACATCGAGTTCCCGCTCAAGATGAAGGGCATCGCGGCCGGGGTCCGGCGCGAGCGGGCGCAGGAGCTGATGCGCATGGTCCGGCTGCCCGAGGACTATTACGGCAAGAACGTGACCAAATGCTCGGGCGGCGAGCGGCAGCGGGTCGCCCTGGCCCGCGCCTTCGCCTACGACCCCGAGATCCTGTTCTTCGACGAGCCGCTGTCGGCGATCGACTACAAGCTCAGGAAAGTCCTCGAGCGCGAGCTCAAGGACATCCACAAGGAAACCGGCAAGACCTTCATGTACATCACCCACAGCCTCGAGGAGGCGATGGTGATGAGCGACCGGATCGGCGTCATGCGCCGCGGCCGGCTGGTCCAGGTCGGCACGCCGGAGGACATCTACAACCGCCCCGCCGACCGGTTCGTCTCCGAGTTCATGGGCGACGTCAATTTGATCACCGTCATGCCCAACGGCAACGGCGGCTATGAAGGCGTCGACGTCCCCGGCCATTTCCGGGCGCCGATGATGGCGAACGAATCGGGCTATCTCGTCATCCGGCCGGAATTCCTGCGCTTCATCGCGACCCGGGCCGAGGCCGACAACGCGGTCGCGGGCACGGTCTACAACGAATACTCGCTGGGTTCGCGCATGCAGTATCAGGTCCGCGTCGGCGACAAGGTGTTCGTGGTCGAACGCTCGCGCCGCGAGGCCTGGGAAGGCGGTCTCGACCGGCCGGTCCTGCTGGGCTGGGACGCCGGCGACGCCATCTTCGTGCCAGGCTGAGCGATGGCTTCGCCGCGACTCACGCTCGGCGCCCGCTGCGCCATCCCGGTCTTGCTGCTCCTGGCGCTGGGCTTCGCAGCACCCTTGGTCACGGTCACCTCCTACTCCTTCGCGACCCCGCGCAGCTTCGACGTGTTCCGCAGCTTCACGCTCGCCAACTACGCCGCGATCTTCGACCCAGCCAACACGGTCTGGACCTCGTTCGCCTGGTCGCTGGCGCTGGCGGCCGTCACCGTCCTGCTATTGGCGGTGATCGCCTACCCGATCGCCTGGGGCTTGGCCCACGTGTTCGGACGCTGGTCCAGCCTCGTCAGCCTGCTGTTCGTGTTTCCGCTGTTCATCTCCGAGAACATCCGCCTCTACGGCTGGGTCCTGTTCTTCATCAAGGGCGGCGTGGTCGATGGGACGCTGAAGAGCCTGTTCGGTCTCGGCGGCCCGGAAATCCTGTTCACGCCCGGCATGATCGTGTTCGGCATGGTCTACGTCTACCTGCCGTTCATGCTCTTCCCGATGACCCTGGGCCTCTCTTTGGTGCCGCGCGATCTGGTCGACGCCGCGGGCGATCTCGGCGCCTCGCGGCTGCAGATCTGGCGCGAGGTCGAGCTGCCGCTCGCTATGCCGGGCATCCTGATCGGCTTCCTGCTCACCTTCGTGCTGGCTGCCGGTGCGGTCGCGGAGGCCAAGATCCTGGGCGGGCAGTCGATCATCGTCATCACCCACGACATCGAGATCGCCTTCACCTACGCGCAGAACTGGCCCTTGGGTGCTGCCCTCGCCGTGCTGTTGATGCTGGTCATCGGCGGACTGACGCTGTTCGCCTTGCGCCATCTCGACCTCGACCGCATCCTGGGCCGGCGCTGAGCATGGCGCGCCGCACCGACCGCTGGATCGCCGCCTGGACCGGGTTCGTCGTGGTGCTGATCTACCTGCCGGTCCTGTGCGGCCTTCTGGCCTCGCTCGGCAAGTCCCGCTACTTCACCTTCCCGATCCGGCAATGGTCGCTGGACTGGTGGCAGCGCACCGCCGATTCGCTCGAGATCGGCATCCTGATCCACACCTCGCTGCTGCTCGCCGCCTGGGTCACCGCCATTGCCGTGATGCTGGGTTTCTGCGGTGCCCTGGCCTTCGCCCGCTACGACTGGCGCGGCCGCCGCCTATTCCAGAAACTCGTGCTGCTGCCAATCTTCTTCCCGCAGCCGGTCCTGGGCCTCGCGCTGCTGCTCTGGTTCAACGCGGTCGGTATGCCGATGTCCTGGCACACGGCGATCATCGCGCACCTGGTCTGGATCGTGCCGGTGGTCACGCTGGTGATGGCGATCCAGGTCTACGGCTTCGACCCTGCCCTGGAGGAGGCCGCATTTGACCTGGGTGCGTCGCGCCTGCAGGTCCTGCGCGAGGTCACCCTGCCCATCCTGTGGCCGGGCATCTGGTCCGGCGCGCTTGTTCGCCTTCCTCCTGTCCTGGGGCAATTTCCCCCTCTCGCTCTACACCACCGGCGCCGATTCGACCGTGCCCGAGTGGCTTTATGCCAAGATGGTAGCCGGCTACACGCCAATGGTGCCGACGCTCGGCACCTTCACCGTGCTCGCCGCCGCAGCGCTGCTACTCGTCGCCGGCGCCGTCCGCCGCCTGTCCTCACGCCCCTGATCGGAGAGCGAAGAAACGATGCTCACCTCCATCGCCGGCCGTTCGGTCATTGTCACCGGCGCCTCCAAAGGCATCGGCAAGGGCATCGCCCGCGTGTTCGCGCGCCAGGGGGCCAAGGTCCTCATCGTCGCCCGTACGGGGACCGATGCCGAAGCGACGGCGGCCGAGATCGGCCACGGCGCATCCGGCTTTGCCGCCGACGTGACGCAGCCGGCCGACATGGCGGCTATGGCCGCGGCTGCCGTCGAACGCCACGGCGGCCTCGACATCCTCTGCGCCAATGCTGGCATCTTCCCGATGGCCAAGCTCGCCGACATGAGCATCGGCGACTGGGATCAGGTCATGGGCACCAACCTCAAGGGCATGTTCCTTGCCGTGCAAGCCTGCCTCCCGGCGCTGCAGCGTTCGGGCCACGGCCGCGTCGTCGTCACCAGCTCGATCACCGGCCCCATCACCGGCCTGCCCGGCTGGTCCCACTACGGCGCGTCGAAGGCTGGCCAGCTCGGCTTCGTGCGCACCGCCGCGATCGAGCTCGCGCGCCACCAGATCACCATCAACGCCGTGCTCCCAGGCAATGTCATGACCGAGGGCCTGGCCGATCTCGGTCAGGACTATCTCGACGCCATGACCGCCTCGGTGCCGCTGCGCCGCTTGGGCTCGGTCGAGGATATCGGCAATGCCGCTTTGTTCTTCGCCTCCGACGAGGCCGCCTACATCACCGGCCAGACCCTGGTCGTCGACGGCGGTCAGGTCCTGCCGGAGAGCCTGACCGCGCTCGAGGACTAAGTGCGATGGCGGCGATGCGGTGGCTGCTGGAATCCGATCCGGCGATCCGCTGGCAGGTGCTGCGCGACCTCACGGATGCGCCGGACGAGGATGTCGGTGCCGAGCGGGCGCGCGTCGCCGCGGAGGGCTGGGGCGCCCGGCTGCTCGACTTGCAGGCACCCGGCGGGCAGTGGGGCGCGACCGACGACGAGGGTTGGATGACCACCGTCCGGGCCTTGGCGCTGCTGAAGGAGCTGGGGGCGGACCCGTCAGACCCGAGAGTTCGCGCCGCGATCGGCCTTGTAGGGGACCGCATCACCTGGCGGCAGCTCGACGGCCGGCCGTTCTTCGACGGCGAGACCGAAGCCTGCATCAACGGGCGCATCCTGGCGGCGGGTGCGTATTTCGGTCAGCCCTGCGATCGGCTGCTGGAGCGCCTGCTCGCGGAGCAGCTCGAGGATGGCGGCTGGAACTGCGCGGCGCCACCGAGCACGCGCTCCTCGTTCCACAGCACGATCTGCGTGCTGGAGGGTCTCCTGGAGTATGAGAATGCGCGGGGTGCGACGACCGCGGTGAAGCGCGCCCAGGCCCGCGGACAGGAATACCTCCTGGCGCGCCGCATGTTCAGGTCGCTGACTTCCGGCGAGGTGATCGACCGCCGCTGGACGCGCTTTTCATTCCCGCCCACCTGGCACTACGACGTGCTCCGGGGGCTGGACTACCTGCGCAGCGCCCGTGTCGCGCCCGATGAGCGGGCGGGCGAGGCGGTCGCGCTGGTGGCGCAGCGACGGCACCAGAACGGCCGATGGCCGCTGAACGTCGCGCATCCGGATCGGGGCTTCTTCGACATGGAAGCCGGGGTCGGCAAGGCCAGCCGGTGGAATACGCTGCGCGGAATGCGCGTGCTGGACTGGTTCGCGGTCATTCCGGCAAACCCGCCAACCGCAGCCCTATCGGCGAAAGTAGCGAGGTCCTCCGCCCGGCGGATCGGGAGCCAGTCCTTCAGTTCGGCCATGCGCAGCGACGGGTCGAGCTCGCGCAGGTGGCGCATCGCTCGCTGCGCCTCATCGCTCCGTCCGGCGAGGGCATGGCTCGCCGCGATGATGGCGACCACCATGAGAAAGCTCGGCAGGCCGCGATATGCCTTCGCGGCCCATGACGAAGCGATGTCGAACTGTCCGGCGAACAGATGGGCCACGGCCATTCCCGCCTGCATGCGATACATTTCGGGGTCCAGAGGACTCAGACGCATTGCCCGCTCGAAGAACTTGATGGCGTCTTCCGACTGGCCGCTCCATGCCCTGAGGAAGCCGCCGAGAAACCAGGCCGCCGCCAGGTTGGAATCGAGCGCCAAGGCCTGATCGAGCAATGCGATGCCCTCGTCGAGGTCACCCGTGAGATGGGCGAGCGCATGGCCACTGCGCGTGAGGGCGACGGCATCGTCGTTGCCCAGCGCCACGGCTCGCCGCGCCAATCGAACGCCCTCGGCGATCTCTTGCGGGCGATCGGTCATCCATCCGTTGACCTTGCGCCAGAAGATGCACCACGCGGCCATCCCATGGGCCGACGCAAATTCCGGATCGAGCCTGATCGCCTGATGGAACAGCGGCAGCGCCTGGTCGATGGCCTCGCTGGTGCCCTGGTGGAGGCAGGCCATGCCGCGCAGGTAGTAGTCGTAGGCGTCGAGGCTTTCGGTGGGTTTGCGCTTCGCGCGCTCGATCTCCACCCGCTCGAGCTCCCGGGTGATCGCGCCGACCACGCTTGATGCGACTTGATCCTGCAGCTCGAAGATGTCGTCGAGGGTGCCATCGAACCGGTCGGCCGAGATGTGGCCCCCGGTCGAGGCATCGATGAGCTGTGCCGTGATCCGCACCCGGCTCGCGGTCCTGCGCAGGCTGCCTTCCAGCACGTAGCGCACGCCCAGCTCGCGGCCCACCCGCCGTACATCCACCGCCTGGTTCTTGTAGGTAAAGCTCGAGTTCCGCGCGATGACGAACAGCCAGCGGATGCGCGACAAATCCGTGATGATGTCCTCGACCACGCCGTCGGCGAAGTATTCCTGCTCCGGATCACCGCTCAGGTTCACGAATGGCAGCACGGCGATCGAGGGTCGATCGGGGAGGGCCAAGGGCGGCGGAGCGGGCTCGACATTGTCTGGGCCGTCTGCCGCTGGTGCTTCACGGACATCACCGACGAAGCGGAATCCCTTGCGGGCGACCGTTCGGATCAGGCGCTGCTCCTGACCGCTGTCGCCGATCGTCCTGCGCACCGCGTTGATGTGGCTGGCCAGGGTCGATTCCGAGACGATCCGCCCGCCCCAGATCGCATCGAGTAGATCGTCCCGGCTCACGACGCGCTCGCGGTTCTCCACCAGAAAGAGCAGCAGATCGAAGACCTGCGGCCCGGTTGCGATCGCCACGGACCCGCGCAAGAGCTCCCGCCGGTCAGGGTCGAGCACACAATCCTCGAACACGAAGCGCATTCGGAGTTCCTCGGCCAGCGCGTCAGGATCATGAAACCTGCGCCGCCCGACGCCATTCCTGGGCCGGTGAACCCTTGGTAGCACCCAGGCGCTGGTTCTTGGACGGATATCCAAGCCAAAATCATGGGGATTTCAAGGTCGCGACAAGGCCGGCGCCGCTTCTTTCGGGCACCCTCCGCACATCGATCGCCGCAAGGCGGTCAAGATCGAATGGAGGACCACAGTATGAAGATCGTCGTCATCGGTGGCACCGGGCTCATCGGGTCGAAGCTTGTCGACCGCCTGCGCCGGCATGGCCACGAGGTCGTGGCCGCCTCACCCAACACGGGCGTCAACAGCATCACCGGCGAAGGACTGGCGGCGGCCGTGGCCGGTGCTGAGGTCGTCGTCGACGTGGCGAATTCGCCATCGTTCGAGGACCAGGCGGTGCTGGAGTTCTTCGAGACCTCGGGCCGCAACTTGCTCGCGGCGGAAGCGGCCGCCGGCGTGCGCCATCACGTGGCGTTGTCGGTCGTCGGCAGCGACCGCTCGCCGGAGAGCGGCTACCTGCGCGCGAAGCTGGCCCAGGAGCGCCTGATCGAGGCGTCGGGGCTGCCCTACACGATCGTCCGCGCGACCCAGTTCTTCGAGTTCGTCGGCCGGATCGCCGAGTCGAGCACCATCGGGCAGACGGTCCGCGTGTCGCCGGCCCTCCTGCAGCCGATCGCTTCGGACGACGTGGTGGGGGCATTGGCCGACATTGCGGTCGCAGCGCCGGTGAACGGTACGATCGAGGTGGCCGGCCCCGAGAAGATTCCTCTGGACGAGCTCGTCGGCACGCTCCTGCGAGCCAGCAACGATCCCCGCGAGGTCGTCTCGGATGTCCATGCCCGGTACTTCGGGACGGAACTGAACGACCGGTCCCTGACGGCTGGCCCCGAGTTCGCGCTTGGGCGCGACGCGCTTCGAAGACTGGCTTGACCGCGCAGCCCTTCAACACCGGGCCGCCTGACCAAATTGCCGGCCCGAGTCCGGTGCTCGGCTCAACGCTTGAAACCCAATCGACCGCCAACGCGCCTCGAGGTCGAGGCCGTGCGCCAAGCCGCGGTCACCAGGAGACGAACATGAGCATGATCGACACCTTCACACCCCGGTAGGCCGGGGCCCGACGAGCTGGTTCCGTCGCGCTACGCGCTGCGGATCGGCGAGATTGATGTGCTGGTGATCAGCGACGGGGTGCTGCCGCTGCCGAGCAAGATGTTGGGGCACAATGCCGACGCGTCCGTGCGGGCGGCCTGGCTGCACGACATGTTCCTGCCGCCGGACGCTTTCGACTGGTCGCTCAACGTGGTCGTGGTGCGTAGCGGCGATCAGACCATCCTCATCGACGCCGGGCTGGGGTTGGACCCTGACCTGAACCTGCCGCGGGCCGGGCAGCTGATCAAACGATTGGCGGCAGCGGGCATCGATCTCAGCATCCGTGACCGATGTGGTGCTTACCCACATGCACATGGACCATGTTGGCGGGCTCCTCGTCGACGGGGTGAAAGAGCAGCTGCGTCCGGACCTGCGGATCCATGTGGCGGCCGCCGAGGTCGCGTTCTGGGAGTCGCCCGACTTCACCCACGTCTTCATGCCGCCGGGGTTCCCGGAGGCACTCAGGTCGGCCGCCAAACGGTTCGCGAACGAGTACGGTAGCCAGTTGCGGCTGTTCGATGACGAACACGAGGTGGCGCCGGGGGTGGTCGTCCATCGCACCGGCGGCCATACGCCCGGGCACAGCGTGGTCCGCCTGGCATCCGGCGGCGACCGGCTGACCTTCGCCGGCGACGCCGTGTTCACGGTCGGGTTCGACCATCCCGACTGGCACAACGGCTTCGAGCACGATCCCGAGGAGGCGGCCCGCGTCCGGATCCGGCTTTTGCAGGAACTGGCGGCGAGCGGCGAGTTTCTGGTGGCCACGCACCTGCCGTTCCCATCCATCGGCCGGGTGGCGGTCGACGGCGACGCCTTTCGCTGGGTTCCGGCCTTCTGGGACTACTGACCGCTCGTTGGGTCGGAGTCGAAGATAGGAAGTAAGGACGCCGGAACATGAAGTCGATCGACGAGAATGGTCTTGCTGCCATGGCGGTCCTCGTCATGGTGACCTTCAACACGCTGTTTCTCTCGGCCAACGGTCTGTTCATGCTGGTGGCACCCCAGCCCTGGTACGAATTCGTGCCCGGGGTCACCGCTACCGGCTTCTTCAACCAGCACTTCATCCGCGACATCGGCCTGATCCAGCTGTTTCTCGGCGTCGCCTTCGGCGTCGGCCTGGCCGTGCCCGAGCGCCGCATCGGCCTGTGGCTGGTGGCGACCCTGTGGCTCGCCGCCCACGCCTTCTTCCACCTGTGGGAAGTGGCCGTGGGCATCTGCGCGCCATCGGCCCTGGTCCGGGATTTTCCCGCCGTCAGCCTGCCGGCGCTCATCGGGGCGGCCCTGACGCTGTGGGCGATCCACCGGCGGCATGCCCGCCGAGCCGCCTTCGCCTGACTTCCTCCATCGAGCAAGCCGTTCCGAGGTAACGCCATGTCCGCGCTCAACGACAAGGTCGTCATCGTCACCGGCGGCAGCTCCGGCATCGGCCGGGCCGCCGCCCTGGGCTTCGCGGGGCTCGGCGCCAGGGTCGTCATCACCGGCCGCCGCGCGGCGCTCGAGACGGCCGCGGCCGGCCATCCCGGCATCGCCTGGCTGTTGGCGGATGCGGTCGATCCCGACGACGCCGCGCGGGCCGTGGGCAAGGCTGCACTGGAGCATCTCACGAGCTGCTGGGCGCTGGAACTGGCGCCACAGGGCGTTCGGGTGAATGCGGTCGCGGCGGGTCCGACCGAATCGGGGGCGTTGACCGGGATGATGGGTCTGACGTCGGAGCAGGCCGCGGCGATCAGGGAGCAGGAGCGGAACCGGATCCCGCTGGGACGACGTGGCGAACCTGACGATGTCGCCAGCTGGATCATCCGCCTCGCCGATCCGGCGTCCGACTGGATCACCGGCCAGGTGATCGCCGTCGACGGCGGCCTCGGCCTGATCTGAGCCGCCCTCAGCGAACCCGCCAGTCGATGACGGAGCCGACCATGCCAGCCATCCTGCAGACCGCCCCCCGTTTGCCGATTGACGGTTCGCCGTCAGGCGATGTTTTGGCCGCTGCGCAAAACGCTCGGCGCGCCCCGGCACGATTGGCAAATCAGCTTGCTGCGCTTGCCAAGCCTGCGCTCTGGACGGTGGAGGGCAGCGCTCTGGACCGTTGGGTTGCTGCAGCGCTGGCCGAGGAGCGCCAGGTGAGTGGGCGACTGGGAGCCCATGCCCTCACCTTGGCGTTCAGCGCCGTGGCCGTGTGGTGCGCCCTGGTTCATCCCTGGCCCGGTGCCCTCTACTACCTTGCCATCGTCGCCGCCTTCGTCGGCCTCGCCTGGGGCTGGGGGCGACGCGCCAGGCGGCCCGTGCCCGCCTGGCTGATCCTGGCGTATGTGCTGGCCAACGCCGTCCTGCTCACCGTGACGCTGCTGGTCCCGAATCCGTTCGTCCCGTCGCTCGCGCCCCCGCAGATGGCGCTGCGGCCGCCGAAGTTTCTGTTCTTCCTGCTGCTGATCGCCTGGGCGAGCTTCACCTTGTCGCCACGGATGGTGATCGGTGCGGCGTTCATCGTGATCGCGACCTGGAGCGTGGGCGTCGTCGTCATTCTCCATCGGCCCGACACCCTGCTCGGCTTCGGCCTGCCCGAGGGTGCGAGCCCAGCCGAGTCCCTCGCCCGCTATCTCGATCCCCACTTCGTCGATACGGCGGCCTGGGCGTGCAGCGTGTTCACCGCGTGCCTGATTGCCGGCATCCTCGCCGTCGTCGTCGGGCGCATGCGGCGGCTGGTCTACGCGCAGGCGAGGGTCGAGCGCGCCCGCACCAATCTCGCCCGCCACGTTTCGGCGAACCTGGTCGAGGATCTGGCGGCGGTCGACGAGCCGTTCGGCCCGGTCCGGACCCAGGAGGTGGCGGTTCTGTTCGTCGATATCGTC
This sequence comes from uncultured Alphaproteobacteria bacterium, assembly GCA_963798145.1. Taxonomy (GTDB): domain Bacteria; phylum Pseudomonadota; class Alphaproteobacteria; order Geminicoccales; family Geminicoccaceae; genus Benzoatithermus. The sequence continues at coordinate 332,774 of CAWCSG010000008.1, read as the reverse complement.
GGCTTCACCAGCCTGTGTGAGGGGATGGCGCCGAAGGCGGTGGTGGCGATGCTGCGCGAGTTTCACGGCCGCATGGCCGATTGCGTGTTCGCGCATGGCGGCACGCTCGACAAGTTCATCGGCGATAGCGTCATGGCCACCTTCGGCACACCTCAACCAGGCCCGCGCGACGCCGCCCACGCGCTCGCATGCGCGCGAGCGATGCTGGCGAGCCTGGGGGTCTGGAACGGCGAGCGGACGGCACGCGGCGAGATGGCGCTGCGCGCCGGGATCGGCCTGCATTTCGGGCCGGTGGTGTTGGGCGACATTGGCGATGAGCGCCGGCTGGAGTTCGCGGTCCTCGGCGATACGGTCAATACCGCGAGCCGCCTCGAAGGGCTGACGCGCAGCCTTGGAACCTCGCTGGCGGCGAGCGAGGCGCTGGTCGGTCGAGCGCTGGCGCAGGCCGGCGAGCAGGCGATCGGGGGCATGCATCGCCGCGCGCCCATGACGGTGCGTGGTCGCGCGACCGAGGTGGACGTGTGGACACTTGGCGATGAGGCCGTCTTGCAGAACGAACGAAGATAATGGACGCAGCCTATGTCTCGGCCATGGCGGCACTCGCAGGTTCCGCCATCGGCGCGCTCACCTCGTTGATGACGAGCTGGCTGACCCAGCATGCGCAGGCAGTTGCGACGCTGCGCGTGCAGGACCGCGCCCGCCGCGAGACGCTCTACGGCGAGTACATCCGCGAAGCCTCCAAGCTGTTCGTCGATGCGTTCGAGCACGAGCTCGACGATCCGGCCAAGCTGCTGCAGCTCTATGCGATCGTCAGCACTGATCCGCCTGTTCGGCCAGCCGCGCACCGTCGCGGCGGCGGAGCAGGTGATGAACCGAATCGGCGCCGCCTACTTCGCGCCGAACAAGGAGCTGCATTTGTTCGGCGACGTCACCAGGGCATGCGAGCTGGACCCGCTGTTCACCTTCAGCCAAGCCTGCCGCGCGGAGCTGAAACTGGCGCGGTCGTAGCGGCAATCTCAGTCCGAGAGGCGTCGGCCGAGGAACCGGGTGCCCCGAATCGGGGTATCGTAGTAGGGTTCGACGGCCCTGAAACCGAGCTCCTCGTACAGGCCGAAAGCGGCCGCCATCGAGGGAAGCGTATCCAACCGCATCTCCGCATAGCCCATGCCGCGGCCTGCGTGGATGATGGCTTCGGCGAGCCTTCGCCCGAGCCCGAGGCCTCTGGCTGCGGGACGGACGTAGAGCCGCTTCATTTCGCACACCGACCCGCCCGCGAGCCGGCGCAATGCGACGCATCCGAGCGAATGGCCCTTGTCGCCCCGCGCGATCAGGAGCGCGCCGGCTGGCGGAGCATATTTCCCGGGCAGCCCGGCCAGCTCTTCGGCGAATCCCTGATAGGCGAGATCGACCTCGAGCGACGCCGCATACTCCTGGAATAGTGTCCGTACCGCGGCAAGATCGTCGGCCGAGGCGATCGGCTGGATCAACATGGCCCGCGTGCCCCGCGCACGCGAACGAAGCGCTGCTCCATCACTTCGCGGCCCCACGTCGCCCCTGGAAGTTCCTCGGCGAGCTCGAAGCCGTTCGTCTCGTAGAGCCGGCGCGCGGCGTCGAGTCCGCGAAAGGTCCAAAGATGCGTCTCGCGGAACTGGTGCATGTCGCAATGGGCGATCGCCGCGGCGAGCAGCCGCCGGCCAATACCGCCGCCGCGAAGGCGGTCATCGACGATGAACCAGCGCAGGTGCGCGATCCCGTCGCCCAGATCCTCGCCGTCGACCGCGACGGTGCCGATGATCCTTCCCGCCCGCGCGGCGTGCCAGATTGCGTTGCCGGGTCGATCCATGCGCCCGGCGAACTCGCCGAGGCCGGCTGCGATCCGGGCCTCGAAGGCCCGGCCGAAGCCATGCCGCAGGGCGTAGAAGCCGATATGCATTTCGATGCAGCGGGCAAACAGGTTGACTTCATAGCCGGTCTCGATCGCCACCGGCATCCGCGCCGGCGCGTCCTTGCTACCGGCGAGTGCGTCGGCATAGAGCCGCAGACCCTCGACCACGATGCCCTGTTGGTCGGGCGGCATGCCCTCCAACGCCGCTGCCACTTGCTTGCGCGCGAACTCGTGGATGCCCGCCGTCACCGCGCGGCCGCTGACGGTCAGCGACAGGGCCTTGGCCCTCCCGTCGCTTGCCTGCGCCGTCTCCGCGACAAGCCCGGCATCGACGAGCTTGCGAACCATGCGGCTGACGCTCGATTTGTCGAGACGAAGCAGGTCGACGAGCTCGATCGCCTGCAGCCGCCCGCGCGCATCGAGCTCGACCAGGGCATGAACGGCGGACGGCGGCAGGGACGTGTCGGCGAGGAAGCGCTGCATGAAACCCAGCTCGCGCACCAGCCTGCGGGACGCATCCCGGATGGACTCGATGGTCGACGAATCCGCTGCCATGCGAGTGACGATAACGGTGGCGGTTGCGCCGGACAACTAAGAAGTTGTGTTGCGCAACCATCTAGGGGCCAACTCGTCGACGCCCGATGGCTAGAGAGCTTTGGAGTGGAGAGCCTTCTGCAGCGCGGCGTTGATGATTTCCGGCGAACTCGTGGCGGCCAGCGACAAGGGCTGGGGATCGTTGGGCCGCATCACGAAAATCGGTGAAAGGTGCGTCATCGTGTAGTCGCTCGGATCGGCGCTGAACTGCAGGCGTTCGACCTGAACCTTGAACGATTTCGCGGCTTCCGCCACGGATTCGGCAGGCCCGGTCAGCCCCAGGAACCTGGAGCCGAAGGACTCCAGATACATCCGCAAATTCACCGGATCGACACGCTCGGGGTCCATGTCGACGAATACCGGCTGGACCGAGGCACTTTGGGGGCCGAGATCGTCCATGGCCGCGGCAATGTTGTCGAGTGCCACCGGGCAGGCCCGAAGACAGGTCGTGTAGCCGAAATAGATCGCGAGCACCGTATCGGGCGCGAAGCTGTCGATCGAGTAGGCGCGCCCTGCCGCATCGACGAGCCGGAAGTTGGCAAGCTCCGGATCACGCGCGGATCGATCCGCGGCCCCGGCGTGGAGCGCGACCGCAAAGCTGGCGAGCAGCCCGACGCCAAGTGCCACCGGGATGGTGCGCCGCGAGCCGACCGATCTCGCGGGCACGCTACTTGTCGTCCCAGCCAACGTCGATGAAGGCTACCGCGTGCGGTTTGGCGGCGCCGGTCCGGCCGTGATTGGGCCAGTTATAGGACTTCGGGCGGTCGAGCGAGATGCACGGGCCGTCGGTCAGTTCATCCTTGAAGGCCCGATCGAGGATCAGATCTCCGTCGTGCGTCAGTCGCGCCATGCAGACCCGATTATCGCCGGCCATGTGCGTGCCGGGCAGGTTGAACGGGGTCAGCTGCACGAAGTAGTTGACGATCGCCACTCGCCGCGTCTCGTGGTTGAACGCCAGGAAATGCGGCCCGCCGCGCGACTCGAAGTTCGCACGGGAATCCAGGTTGATCTTGCCCGTGACGGTCGGGCAGTCGGGTGCGCCGTTGTTGCGACCGCTGATGCGCGTGATGACGCCGTCCGCATCGGTCACGACCGGGGGGGCGCCGCACTGGACGTCGGTGCCGGCCGCCAGCAGCTTGCGGATATCCAGCGCGATGACCTTGCGGTTATGCTCGCCCGGATAGTCGCGATTGAAGAATATGTCGTCCTTGGACCAGGTGCCCTGGATGGGTTGCACGAGGTATCGGTCATCCGGGGTTATCGTGAACACCGCTGCGGATGCGCCCGGACCGACCCGGTAGACGAGCCGGAACTTGGGATGGTGCACGGTCGCGTCCGGCGCATACCAGATCGAGCCGCCGCCCATGGTCGCGGCGAAGACTCCCTTGTGCGCGCGCCGGTTCGTGAACGCTACGGACATGACCCCTTCGGGCGCGTTGTTGGTGACCAGGCTCTCGCGGCCCTTGCCGACGGGCAGCTGTGAGATCGCGGTGGGGCCGGCCTTGAGATTCGACAGCTTCCAGAACCGTACCGTCGTGCCAAGGTCCTGGGTGCCGCTGTCGACCGAGGGCGCGGTCGCAAGGCTGAGCGGATCCGCGTAGTCGCCCGTGGCGACCAGGTCCAGGTCCGGACGGATCGCGACGCCGTGCGGATGCGCGAGCAGCCCGGTATCGGTCACGCCGTTGACGCTCGGGATGTAGCGGACTGGCCCGCCGCGGCGGGCGGCGCGATATTCGCCGGCGACGGAGCCGTCCAGACGCAGCTCGACGAGGCCGCCCGGAGTCGTGAGATTCTTCGCACCCATGTAGCTGACGAGCAGATTGCCGTTCGGCAGGCTCGCGAAATCGTCGATCCCGGAGAAGCTCTTGACGTCGCTCGCCGCGGTGACCAGCGGACAGTCTGGAACCTTGAGCGGGTCGGCGACATCGCAGCGGAACACGTTGGCGCTGATCAACCCGCCGAGATACAGGTAGCGGTGTCGGCCCACCGCGATCGGCTCATGCGTCATGTGATGTGCTTCGTTCAGCACATTCGACGGCAGGCCCGACTCTGGCAGATGGTATTTCGCGGTGAGTCCAAGCGCTTCGGTGAAGCCCAGGTCGTTCAACAGGTTCTTTCCCGGCACCCGCTGCAATGATGCGGTATTGACCACCTTGCCATAGGTGGAGGAGCGGGGATCCGCGTCCACGATCGCCAGGAAGTCGGTATTCGCCGCGCTGTCCTGCTTTTCCTTGTCGGATGCCCAGATGGCGAGATAGCTGCCGGTGGCGTGGACGCTGACCGGCATGGCCAAGGTACTGGCCAGAGCTGCCGCTACCAGCGAAGCCCTCAATCGCCTGTTCTTGGGTGGGTGCGGCCGCATGCCGGCGATAATGCTGCGCTGCCGGACTCTCATCAATCTCGGCATGCATGGCGCGACCGCTCTCATTGCTGTCGTCGATACTCGCCACCTGGCGCTCCCGTCGGCTATGGCCACCCCGCATTCTGCGTCGGGCCACCGCCACGGGCGGCACTCGCAGACAGTCAATCCAATGCACGAACACGGTGAAAAGCGCGCGCGCTGCGCGGCCACTACCGGCCAGGTCGTCGAGTCAGCGCCGACCTCAACCAGCTTCCCACGGCAGGCAAGGACGCCGCGGTCCGATCAGTTCCCCGTTCCGGACGACGGTGACACAACCGGGGCGGAACGTCACTCGCAATTAGTGCCAACCCTGAGTTCCCATCTCAGGCCACGTTGATCTGAACTTCGATATTGCCCAGCGTAGCCTTCGAGTATGGGCAGATCTCATGGGCGGCGTCCACCACGGCCAGAGCGACCTCGCGATCCAGGTCCGGCAGGCTGACATTGAGGCGGGCCTGAAGCGGCGCGGGGCAAGCCGCCGGCAAGCTGACCCGCGCGGCGCCACCGATTGTCAGCCGCCGGACATTGCGACATGTTGCGCCGAAAGGCTCATCCGGGCCTGGCTGCCCTGGAGGCCCAAGCTGCGATGCGCACGCCCATCCACGCCCGCTTCGCGGACAAGGCCGACTTCCTCGCGAAGTCGAAGGCCTACTGGAACCCGGGCAAGACCCAGTTCTGGCAGGATGCCGGCATCGACCTCGTGATCGACCGCCGCGAGGGCTATGTCCTCCACGACCTGTCCGGCCACCGCCTGATCGACATGCACCTCAACGGCGGCACCTACAATCTCGGCCACCGCCATCCCGAGCTGGTCCAGGCGCTGAAGGACGGCGCTCGACCATTTCGACATGGGCAACCACCACTTCCCGCGCTGGGCCGCACCGCCCTGGCCGAGGAGCTGCACGCGGTCGGCCCGCCCGCGCTGCAATACACGATCTACGGCTCCGGCGGCGGCGAGGCGATCGACATCGCGCTGAAGTCCGCCCGCCACGCCTCGGGCCGACGCAAAATCGTCTCGATCATCAAGGCCTATCACGGCCATACCGGGCTCGCCGTCTGCACCGGCGACCCGCGCTTCTCCGAGCTGTTCCTGGCCGACCGGCCGGACGAGTTCACCCAGGTCCCGTTCAACGATCTGGACGCGATGGAGGCGGCCCTGCGAGGCCGCGACGTCGCCGCCGTGATCATGGAGACCATCCCGGCCACCTACGGCTTCCCGATGCCGCGCCCCGGCTACCTGCCGGCGGTGAAGGCCCTGTGCGAGCGCTACGGCGCCTTCTACATCGCCGACGAGGTGCAGACCGGCCTGATGCGCACCGGCCAGATGTGGGCGATCACCGGCTACGGCGTCACCCCTGACATCCTGGTCACCGCCAAGGGCATCAGCGGCGGCCTCTACACGCTGGGCTGCGTGCTGGTCTCCGAGCAGACCGGCGCCTGGCTGCACGAGGACGGCTTCGGCCATATCAGCACCGGCGGCGGCGCCGAGCTCGGCTGCCTCGTCGCCCTCAAGGTGCTGGAGATCTGCCAGCGCCCCGAGGTCCAGGCCAACGTCCACGCCCAGACCAGCCTCTGGGCCGACCGCCTGCGCGCGATCCAGGCCCTCCACCCCGACTTCTTCACCGGCATCCGCCAGAACGGCCTCGTCATGGGCCTGGAGTTCGACCACCCCGAGGGTGCCAAGCACGTCATGCGCGCCCTCTACCGAGAACGGCGTCTGGGCGATCTTCTCCACCCTCGACCCGCGCGTGCTGCAATGGAAGCCCGGCCTGCTCCTGACCCCGGAGCTGTGCCACGACGTGCTGGAGCGCCTCGAGCGCTCGATCGGCCAGGCCCGCACCGCCGCGGGCCGCGCATGAGCTGGAAGACCGCCCACCGCTCGTTCTACTACCAGCACGCCCCCGAGCCCGCCGACCTCGTCCTGCCGCCGGCCCAGACGGCACTGCTGGTCATCGACGTCCAGAACACCTACCTGCAGATCCCGGCCGACCCCGACGAGCGCGCCCGCTGGGCGCCGTTCCACGCCCGCATGCAGGACATCGTCATCCCCAACATCGCCGACCTGCTCGCCCGCTTCCGCGCCGCCGGCATCGAGCGCCTGTTCGCCCGCATCGCCTGCCTGACCGAGGACGGCCGCGACCGCTCGCTGAGCCAGAAGAAGCCCGGCTTCAACTACCTCCTGCTGCCGCACACCTCATGGGAAGCCCAGATCGTCCCCGAGCTGGCGCCGCAGGCCGACGAGATCACCGTCCTCAAGACCACCGACAGCGCCCTCACCGGCACCAACCTGCGCCTGCTCCTGCGCAACCTCGGCATCCAGCACGTCGTCGTCTGCGGCATCTTCACCGACCAGTGCATCTCCTCGACCGTCCGCAGCCTCGCCGACGAGAGCTTCGACGTCGTGGTGGTGGAGGATGGCTGTGCGGCCGGGACGGAGGAGCTGCACGAGAGGGAGCTGGAGATCATCAACATGATCTACTGCCATGTGGTGTCGGCGGCGGAGCTGAGGGAAATCCTGACGCCGCAAGTCGCGCCCTGCGAGCTGCTTCCATGAAAAGTTCGCGCATATGAAACTGTCCGAGAGCGAGTGCGACGAGATCGATGCCGGGATCCGGCGACTGGAGGACGCCGCGAACCTGTCGCCCCGGCAAGCTGAACAGATCATAGGCGCAGTTCTAAATATACTTCTCCGCAAAGAGGGGTTTGATGTCAAATATACCGACGGCAGGGGCGGTATTGACTTTCATGCCATTCGGGTTAATGAGCAAGATTCCGGCATAAAGGAGATGATGGGTATCGAGTTCAAGTTTCGTACGAGTTCAACACCTGTTTCACTGAAGGAAGTTCAAGCGCTTGTCGGCGCTGCGATTTTAAAAGAAATTGGCCGCGTCATGCTTATCAGCAATCGGGAGTTTACACCGCAAGCGCATGAGGCGGTCGAGCATAATCTTCCATTGCGCATCGAACTCATGAGCATCGGGGGTCTAAAGAGCTGGATTGGCCGCCTTAGAGATGGCAACGAACCTGAAAAGGCGGACGAGGTAAGGCTAATCCTTCGAGCGTCTAGCCAGGGGTTCGCCCGGCTCATTGCAAGGGATCCCGGCACCCTGGCTCACCTTGAATGGCGCGACGTCGAACGGACGGTTGCGGAGGTTTTCGATGGCCTCGGCTTTCGCGTGACCCTTACTCCGTCGTCGAAGGATGGCGGCAAAGACGTCATACTTGAATGCATCGTTGAAGGTAAACATTCAGAATACTACGTCGAGATTAAGCATTGGCGTTCGTCGACCAGGGTTGGCGCCGCATCTGTGGAAAAGCTTTTGAAGGTGGTAGTCCAAGAAAAGAAAGCGGGAGCGTTATTTCTGTCGACCTATGGTTTTACCAACAATGCGTTTGAGCAATTGACTACAATTGATCGACAGAAGATGAGATATGGAGGGCAAGAAAAGATTGTCACATTGTGTCAGAGCTACATGAAAGCGCGAGCTGGCATCTGGTCGCCTCCTGAAAATTTATCTGAAATAATATTCGCATAACATTATTACCAGACACACGAATGACTTTTGCGCAAAATCTAATTTATCCAATTTTACTGAATTTACTGTATCAATTTGATTAGCGCTTGATAACTCTTGCCCGACCGGCAACCGTCTCAGGCGGCCGGGCTCGGCTACTGCTCACGGTGCGCCGCACTGCCACCGCCCCGCCTGCCGTCTGTGGCCTCAATTATGCGGCCGAATTCGAACAATAAAGTTTTTTTGTCGTTCTTTGCGATCCCCCAAGTTGCGGTGGCTATCGATACTGATATCATCCTCAGAGGTGCCGCACCATGGCCCAAGTCATCGTCCGCTCGACGCCCTGTGATCAAGATCCACAGCCGGCAGGCTAAGGCGCGCGGCGTTGCGCTCAAATGGTTCAAGGACGAGGTTGGCAGCGATGTGGCGCGGGCGCTCCTCCTGCGGGGGTCGCTCGTGGCGCCGGAGCTGATCCTGCCCGAGGTGCTGAATGCCGGCTGGGAGGCGGTGCGGCTGGGGTTGATGGTGCCGGCGCAGCTCGACGCGATGGCCGTGGAGCTGACGCCCTGCTTCGCGCGGCTCGCCGGTCTAGCACCGCTGGCCGCATCGGCTGCACGCACGGCGCTGTCAATCGACCACCCCGTCTACGACTGTTTCTACTTGGCCCTCGCCGAGCTGAAGTCGGCCCCCCCCCGGTCACCGCCGACGCACGCCTGTTGGCGAAGACGCGAGGCACGCGGTGGGCGCAACTGGTCGTCTTGCTCGGTGCGCGCTGAGAACCCCTTGATCAGCATCTGGTACGGTTCGGTACCAACCATATCGCCCAAACGATCTGCTATGCTGGTGCCAATGGCGCAGTCGGAGTGGCTGCGGGCGCACGCGTTGCTCAACGCTTCGACGCCGGCCGGCCACGCCCACCCTCGACCTTCTCGGCCAGCCACAGCTTGATCAACGACTGATACGGCACGTCGCGCTCGTTGGCGGCGAGCTTGATCCGCTCCAGCAGCGCCAACGGCAGGCGGAGCGAGATCGCCGTGGTCGACGGCCTGAGGTTCGGCAGGCGAGCCGGGCGGGCCGTGCTCCAGTCGACGTAGTCGGCCGTGTCGTGCGTCTCCCAGAACACCCGCTCCGCGGCCTCGTCGGCGAAGTCAGGAATGGCCTTGCGTGGCTTGCTCATAGATCCTCCGCTCCTTGCGGCTCATGTCGCGGGCCGAGATCACGCGCAGCAATGCCCCGTCCCCGCGCACGGTGAAAGTCACCTGGAGCAGGCGCCCCTCCGCCGTCCGACCGAGGCCGTGAAATCGTGGCTCGCCTCCACTGTGGCGCGGATCCTCCGCTACGATCAACGGCTGCCGGAAGAACATCTGCTCCGCCTCGGCTTGACCGACGCCATGCCGGTCGACGCTCTTGCGGGCGTTCCCGTCGTCCCAGTCGAAGCCGACGATGCGGTCCAGGTCGAACACTCGTGTATATTACCACGATATACGCAGGGCGCAATCGGCGCCGTTCGGTCTGTCGTGCCTACGATGACTTTTCTAGGCACAAAGTCCTAGATAGGCTATGCTCCACCGCCGATCCATTGCCACCTGCCGGATACCCAGCATGCCCGCCACCGCCCCACGCCCCCGCAGCCCCGCCCAGATCGCAGCCGCGCGCCGCAACGGCGCCCGCTCGCGTGGCCCCATCACCCCCGAAGGCAAAGCCCGCAGCTCCCGCAACGCCCTCAAGCACGGCCTCGCCGCCCTGCAGCATTTCGTCCTCGAGGACGAAGCCCCCTCCGAGCTGGAGGAGCTAACCACTCGCCTCATTGCCGAGGTCGAACCCGAGAGCGAGATCGAGGCCCGGCTCGTCAAGCGCATGGCGATCGCGTTCTGGAAGAGCGAGCGCGCCGAGCGGATCGAGGTTGCGCTGTTCGACGCCGCGCCGAAGCTCCGCCCGCCCCAGGCCGGCTTCGAGTGGGAGCAGGCCGACCCGCTGACCACCTTCGACCTCAAGCGCTTCAACGCCGTCCGCGGCTACCAGGCCCAGCAGGGACGGGAGCTGTCCCGCTGCCTCAAGGAGCTGCGGCTGCTGCGCCGCGACGCGATCGCGGAATGCACGGGCGAACCCTGTCTTGTTGTCTTGGCAGAAGGTGGCACCACCCCCTGCAGGGGGTGGCTGCGCGGGGTCGGAGATCGGTTCGAACCCAGGGCATGAGCCCGTGTCTCAGCGTGATCCCGCCCCGCATTCTTCTGAGCCCGAACGGTTGGACGGATCAAGACCGCAGACAAGGTAGGGACGAGGGATGAAGCAGGTGGTGGGCGTCGACATCAGCAAGGCGCGGCTGGATGTCTGTTCGGCCAGCGGGCGTCGGTTCGCCGTCGGCAACGATGCGGCCGGCGTCGCCGAGCTGGCGGCCTGGCTCGAGCCCGGCAGCCTGGTGGTCATGGAGGCCTCCGGCGGCTACGAGCGGCTCGTGCACCGGCTCCTGGCCGAGCGCGGCATCAAGGCGGCCGTGGTCAACGCGCTGCGGGTGCGCCAGTTCGCGAAAGCCGCCGGTCTGCTGGCCAAGACCGATCGGCTCGATGCGGCGGTGATCGCCCGCTACGGCGCCTTCGCCAAGCCCGTGCCGACGCCGGTCCGGGCCGGTGCCCGCGAGGCGTTGGCCGAGTCTTCTGGGCTATCGCCGCCAGCTGCTGGCCGAGCTCGGCGCGCGCAGCCAGCAGCTGGCCCATCTGCGCTCGCCCGCCCTGATCGAGCGCGCCCAGGCGGCGCTGGAGCGGCTGCGCCGCGACAAGGTCGAGCTCGACCGGTTGATGCAGGACACGATCGCCGGCGACCCCGAGCTGCAGGCCAAGGCCACCCTGCTCAAGGGCACGCCCGGCGCCGGGCCGGTGCTCGTCGCCACGCTCCTGGCCGAGCTGCCCGAGCTGGGCCAGCTCGACCGCCGCCAGATCGCCAGCCTGGTCGGCTTGGCCCCGTCGCCAGGGACAGCGGCCTGATGCGCGGCCGCAGGGTCATCCACGGCGGCCGCAAGGAGGTCCGGGCGCCCTCTACATGGCCGTCCTCGCCCTCAGCCGCCGCGCCTCCCGCTTCGCGCTCGCCTATCGCGCCCTGGTCGAAAAGGGCAAACCCAAGAAGCTCGCGCTGGTCGCCACCATGCGCAAGCTCCTCGTCACCCTCAACGCCATCGCCAAGCACAACACCCCCTGGCGCGAGCAGCCGCTCAAGGCCGCAGCGTGAAACGCGGATTCACAACGGTTGCTGAGCGACGCGCGGAACGAACCCGACGACCCGCCCAAACCCGCCAACGACGACATATCGATCCAGCACGCGCCTGCCGTTTCCGCGAGCGCGGATGGCTCGCAGAACCAACCCGAGCCCATGCCTGCGGACGAGCTGCCCGAGGCCGTCAGCGCCGAGCTCGACCGGCTGCTCGCCGCCGACGACTGGCCGGGCCTCGCCCGCTTCGCCGCCACCGGCGCGCTGCTGCCGCTGGGCCTTGGCCCGGCCGACCTCGCCTCGCCGGAAGCGCTCGGCCGCGCCCTGTACCGTCCGGAGACGGCCACCGGGCAATACGGCGTGGGCGAGCCCGAACGGCCGCCAAAACTATAGTCGCCGGGAGCTATCTGTCTGGGATGGTTGGGCACTGCCCGGTTCTCGGTAGTCCGGCCCGGAATGCTGATAGGGCCGACGCGCCAGCGCAGGCGGCAATCATGGTCCTTGGCCAGCCACCGCAAAGCGTAAGCATCTCGAGGGTAGAAACTGAAAGTGACGGCAAATCATGTCGCGAGAGGATCTCAATATATAGCGTCACTTGTTCATCTTGAGATAGAATACCGGGTGAATGGCCGAAACGATGGAAGCTATCCAGACCCAGCTCGTCGATCTACCGGCCAATATCGTTTCTATTATCTCGAGGTGAACGAGTGATCCGTGCAATCCTGACAGCTACCATCCTGCTCGGCCTGGGCGCCGGGAGCGTCGCGGCCCAGAACGTGACCTGGAAATCGGGCGTCGGCAGCGGCGACGCGAGCGGCTTCGCGGCCTGGCGTGGCCGGCCGCTCGGCCTCGCCACCGGCTGGGCGCCGTGGGACAATTGGGCCAACATGTTGAGCTACATGAAGGGCGGCAACCCGGGCATCCTCAAGTCGCGATCGACCAATGTCAGCATCGGGCTCGGCCTGTTCCCCCAGAGTGGCGGCAGCCTCGCCGCGTGCGCCGCCGGCGCCTATGCCGCCAACCACCGCGCCATCGGGCAGGCGCTCGCCGCCAAGGTCGCCGACGCCGAGGTCCGGCTCGGCTGGGAAGCCAACAACAGCTCCTTTCCCTGGACGGCGGTCGGCAAGCCGGCTGACCAGTGGAAGGCCTGCTTCGTCAACGCCGCAAGGGCCATCAAGGCCGGCGGACCGGGCCTGCGCATCGCCTGGCACATGGCCAAGAAGGGCAAGATCAACGTCTACACCATCTATCCCGACCAGGACGATGCCCTGATCACCAATATCGGGGTCAGCCATTTCGACGATGCGGAGGCCAGGTTCGGCTTCGAGACGGTGGACGGCAGCCCCAACGGCAGCCCGGTGGGCCTGAAAGCCTGGGCCGATCTGGCATGCTCGAAGAAGCACAAGCAACTGGAGATGGCGGAATGGGGTGACGGCCGGCGTGGCGACAACCCGGCCTACATCGAGAACATGTACCAGTTCTTCAGCCAGGCCGGCTCCTGCCTTGCCCACGAGGGCTATCTGAACGGCCGCGAGCACCAGCTCTACCCGACGACCAACCTGCCGAACTCGGCGCGGGCCTATCAGAGGCTGTTCTAGGCCGGGCCGCGATTACTCCCCCAGCAGCCGGTAGCCCACCCCTGCCTCGGTCACCAGCCAGCGCGGGCGGTCGGGCTCCGGCTCGAGCTTCTGGCGCAGCTGGCGCATGTAGACGCGCAGATATTGCTGCTCGGTCTCGGTGCTGCGGCCCCACACCTTCTGCAGGATCTGGCCGTGGGTGACGACGCGGCCGGCGTGGATCGCCAGCTGCTCCAGGATGTCCCATTCCTTGGGCGAGAGCTTGACCTCCGTCTCGCTGCGGCCGACGCGGCGATGGACCAGGTCGATCGTGAGCTCGCCGGCCTGGACGGTGGGATGGCCGCCCTGCTGCTGGACGCGGTGGCGCAGGGCGGTGCGCATGCGGGCCAGGAGCTCGGGGATGCTGAACGGCTTGGTGACGTAGTCGTCGGCCCCGGCATCCAGTGCCGCGACCTTGCTGCGCTCGTCGTCGCGGCTGGTCAGGACCAGGATCGCCGCATCGCCCAGCGCCTTCAGCTCGGGCAGGAGGCTGAGCCCGTCGCGGTCGGGCAGGCCCAGGTCGAGCAGGATCAGCTCCGGCCGGTGATGCCGCACGGCGCGGAGGGCACCAGCGCCGTCGACCGCCTCGACCGTGGCCCAGCCCTGCAGCTCCAGCGTGCTCTTCAAGAAGCGCTGGATCGCCGGCTCGTCGTCGACGACCAGGACGGTGGCGGGGCTATGAGGCAAGCGCCGGCTCCGCGCCGGTGGCGGGGACCAGCAGCCCGGCCGGGAAGGTCAGCCGGAACAGCGCCCCGCCGCCCGGGCGTTCGACGGCCGCGATCGTGCCGCCCATCGCCTCGACGAAGCCCTTGGCCACGGCGAGGCCGAGACCGACGCCCTTGCCCGGCACCGCGGCGGACGCCCGGTAGAACGGGTCGAACACCCGCAGTGCCTCTTCCGGCGCGATCCCCGGCCCGCGGTCGCGGATCTCCAGCACGAACGCCTCGGCACCGGCACGGGCGGCGATCTCGACCGCGCCGCCCTTGGGAGCGTAGCGGGCCGCGTTCTCGAGCAGGTTCACCAGCACCTGCTCCAGCAGCACGAAGTCGAGCCGGACCAGAGGCAGGTCGGCCGCGAGGTCGGTCGTCACGCGATGGCCGGCCAGCAGGCGGCTGGTGCGGCGCAGCGCCGAGCCGACCGCGTCGGCGACGTCGACCGGCTCGCGCTTGGGGCCGAGCGCGCCGGCCTCGAGCCGGGTCATGTCGAGCAGGTTGTCGAGGAACCGGTCCAGCCGCTCGGCCTCCTCCTGCGCCGTCGCCAGCATCTCCTCGCGGGTCGCGTCGTCGTAGAGCGCGCCGAAGCTGCGCAGGGCGGTGACCGTGCCCAGGATCGAGGCCAGCGGTGTCTTCACGTCGTGGCCGATCGAGGTCAGCAGTGCGGTGCGCAGGCGCTCGGTCGCGGCCAGCAGCCTGGTCTGGTCGACGTCGGCGGCGAGCTGGACCCGGTCGACCGCAAGTGCGGTCTGGTCGAGCAGCGCGTCGAGCAGCCGGCGCTCCGCTGGCGTCAGCAAGGGGCCGGCGAGATCCTTCCTGATGCCCGCGACGCCGAGCTTGCCGCGCCCGGTCCGCAAGGGGAGAAACAAGCGCGGCGCGCCGGGGAGGTTGTCCGAGCCGCGCCCGGCCGGCGTGTCGTTGCGCCAGCACCATTCGGCAGCGGCGAGGTCGTTGTCGTCGAGCCGGTCCTCGGGCGGGTAGGCCGCCATCAGCACCAGCCGGCCGTCCTCGGGCAACAGGAACACCACCTCGGCCTTGAGCATCAGCGCCACCTGATGCGCCGCGGCCCAGAGCAGATCGTCGATCGTGGCCACGCCGGTGAGCTTCTTTGCGAAGCCGTAGAGTGCTGCGGCCCGGCCGGCTTCCTCGCGCGCGACCACGGTCTGGACCCGCGTGCGCGCCGCGAGGCCGCTGGCCACCAGCGCCACGATCGAAAACAGCAGCAGGCCGGCGACGTTTTCCGGCTCCTCGATCCGCAAGGTGTAGACCGGCTCGAGGAAGAAGTAGTTGTAGGCGAATGTCGCCGCGACCGCCGCCACCAGCGCCGGCCAGAGACCGTAGGCGAGCGAGACCACCAGTACCGGCAGCACGAACACCAGGGCGATATTGTCGAGGCTCGCCGCCGCCTGCAGCAGCCAGCCGGCCCCGGTCGCAGCGGCAACCAGGAGCGCCGCGACCAGGAATGGCACCGGCCCGATCCCCTTGCCGGCCTGTCGCGTCGCCACCCGCTTGGCAGGCGTGGTTTCGCCGCCCTTGGGCAGCACGTGGACGGTGATGTCGTCCGCGCTGCGGATCAGGTCGCGCGGCAGCGAGCCCTCGACCAGCTCACGCCAGGCCGCGCGCTTCGCGCTGCCGATGATGATCTGCGTCACGTTGTGGGCGCGCGCCCAGGTCAGCACCTCCTCGGCGATGTTCTGCCCGGGCAGGGCCAAGGCTTCCCCGCCCAGCCGCTCGGCCAGCCGCAACGTGTCGGCGACCCGGTCGTTCACGGCCTCGCCGGCGCGGCGGTCGCCGGCGGTCTGGATGTGGATCGCGGTCCACGGCGCCTTCAGCCGGTCGGCCACCCGCCTAGTGTAGCGCACCAGCTCGGCCGCACCCTCGCCGCCATGGACGCAGACCAGCAGATGCTCGCTGGCGGCCCAAGGCCCGGCGAGCCCATGCGCCCGCATGTACTGAACCATCTGGTCGTCGACACGCTCGGCGGTCCGCCGCAGCGCCAGCTCGCGCAGGGCGGTCAGGTTCCCCGGGCTGAAATAGTGGTCGAGCGCGCGCCGGGCCTGCTCCGGCACGTAGACCTTGCCCTCGTGCAGCCGCTGGCGCAGCTCGTCGGGCGTCAGGTCGATCAGCTCGATCTCGGCCTGGTCGAGCACCGAGTCGGGCACGGTCTCGCGCACCCGGACATGGGTGATCTGCGCCACGACGTCGTTCAGGCTCTCGACGTGCTGGACGTTCATCGTCGTCCAGACGTCGATCCCGGCCGCGAGCAGCTCCTCGACGTCCTGCCAGCGCTTGGGGTGCCGGCTGCCCGGCGCGTTGTCGTGCGCCAGCTCGTCGACCAGCGCCAGCTGCGGCCGGCGCGCCAGCAGCGCGTCGAGATCCATCTCGTCCAGCTCGCGCCCGCGATAGTCGATCCTGCGGCGCGGAAGGACCTCGAGGCCCGTGATCAGTGCCGCGGTCTCGCGTCGGCCGTGCGTCTCGACCACGGCGACCACGACGTCGACGCCGTCCTGCCGCCGGCGCTGGGCCGAGGTCAGCATCTCGTAAGTCTTGCCGACGCCGGGTGCAGCACCCAGGAAGATCTTCAGCCGGCCGCGGCCCTCGCGCGCGGCCTCGGCGAGCAGGGCCGCGGGCGAGGGACGCTGGGCGGCGCCGTTGCGGGCTTCGTCGGGCATCGTCCCAGCCTAGCGCACGGTGCCGCCGCTGTCAGGGCGCGGGCAGGGCATCGAGGGCGAGGTTCAGAGTCAGCACGTTGACGCGCGGCTCGCCGAGGAAACCCAGGAACCGCTCCTGAACCATCGACTCCACCAGCGCCTGGACCTTCGCCTCCGGCAGGCCGCGGACCTTGGCAACGCGCGCGACCTGGAACAGGGCGCCTGCCGGGCTGACATCCGGGTCGAGGCCGCTACCGGAGGCGGTGACGAGATCGGCCGGGATCGGGCCAGCCGCGTCCGTCTTCAGCCGCTCGACGTCGCCGCGCACGCGCTCGACCAGGGCCGCGCTGGTCGGGCCGAGGTTCGAGCCGCTGGAGGCGGTGGCGTCGTAGCCGGCGCTGCCGGCCGCCGACGGGCGGGGATGGAAGTAGCGGTCGGAGGTGAAAGCCTGCCCGATCAAAGACGAGCCGATCACTTGGCCGTTGCGGCTGACCAGGCTGCCTTCGGCCTGGCCCGGGAATAGCAGCTGGGCGATGCCGGTGATCGCCAGCGGGTAGGCGAGCCCGGTCAAGAGCGTCAGGCCGACGAGCAGGACCAGGGCGGGGCGGAGTTGGTTCAGCATGGTGGTTCTCACGCGAGGCCGACGGCGGTGATGGCGAGGTCGATCAGCTTGATGCCGACGAACGGCACCAGGATCCCGCCGAGTCCGTAGACGAGGAGGTTGCGCCGCAACAGGCTGGCGGCGCTCAGGGGAAGGTAGCTGACGCCACGCAGCGCCAGCGGGATCAATGCTATGATGATCAGCGCATTGAAGATGATCGCCGAAAGGATCGCACTCTGCGGCGAGTGCAGGCCCATGACGTTGAGCGCCAGCAGCTGCGGATAGATTACCGCGAACATGGCCGGGATGATCGCGAAATACTTGGCCACGTCGTTGGCGATCGAGAACGTGGTCAGGGCACCGCGGGTCATCAGCAGCTGCTTGCCGATCGCCACGACCTCGATCAGCTTGGTCGGATCGCTGTCGAGGTCGATCATGTTGCCGGCCTCGCGGGCGGCCATGGTGCCGGTGTTCATGGCGACGCCGACATCCGCCTGAGCCAGGGCCGGCGCATCGTTGGTGCCGTCGCCGCACATCGCCACCAGCTTGCCCTTGGCCTGCTCGGCCTGGATCAGCTTGAGCTTGGCCTCGGGCGTCGCCTGCGCCAGGAAGTCGTCGACGCCGGCCTCGGCGGCGATGGCAGCCGCGGTCAGCGCGTTGTCGCCGGTGATCATCACCGTGCGGATGCCCATCCGCCGCAGCTCGGCAAACCGCTCGCGGATGCCGCCCTTGACGATGTCCTTGAGGTGGACGAGGCCCAGCACCTGCCCGTCGACCGCGACGGCGAGCGGCGTGCCGCCGCTCTTGGCGATGGTCTCCGCACCGCGCTGCAGCTCGGGCGGAACGCGGCCGCCCTGGCTCCTGACCCAGTCGACGATGGCGTCGACCGCGCCCTTGCGGATCGCCCGCCCGTCGACGTCGACGCCGCTCATCCGGGTCTGCGCCGTGAACGGCACGAACTTCGCGTGCAGCGGCGCCATCTCGCGCGCCCGCAGGCCGTATCTGTCCTTGACCAGCACCACGATCGACCGGCCCTCGGGCGTCTCGTCCGGAAAGCTGCCGAGCTGGGCGGCGTCGGCCAGGTCCAGGTCCGGGACGCCCGGCATGGCCACGAGCTCGGTCGCCTGGCGGTTGCCCAGCGTGATCGTGCCGGTCTTGTCGAGCAGCAGCGTGTCGACGTCGCCCGCGGCCTCGACCGCCCGGCCGGACATGGCCAGAACGTTGAAGCGCACCAGCCGGTCCATGCCGGCGATGCCGATGGCCGAGAGCAAAGCACCGATCGTGGTCGGGATCAGGGTGACGAACAGGGCGACCAGCACGATCACCGGGATCGCACCGCCGGCATAGGCGGCGAAGCTCGGGATGCTGACCACGGCCATGACGAAGATCAGCGTCATGCCGGCCAAGAGGATATTGAGCGCGATCTCGTTCGGGGTCTTCTGCCGGACCGCGCCTTCGACCAGCGCGATCATTCGATCGATGAAGGTCGAGCCCTGGCTCGCGGTGATCCGGACCAGGATCTGGTCGGAGAGCACGCGCGTGCCGCCGGTGACCGCCGAGCGGTCGCCGCCGCTTTCGCGGATGACCGGTGCCGATTCGCCGGTGATCGCCGATTCGTCGACCGAGGCCACGCCTTCGATGATCTCGCCGTCCGACGGGATCAGCTCGCCGGCCTCGACCAGGACGAGGTCGCCGGGCTTGAGGGTGAGTGCTGAGACCTCGCGCACGCTGCGGTCGGTGGCCGATGGCCACCAGCCTGGCCGTGGCTTCGGTCCGGGTGCGGCGCAGCGAGGCCGCCTGGGCCTTGCCGCGGCCCTCGGCCACGGCTTCGGCCAGGTTGGCGAACACCAGCGTGAACCAGAGCCAGAGCACGATCTGGGACGAGAACAGCAGTCCGGCGGCACCGGTGAGCAGGTCGCGCACCAGCAGCACGGTGGTCAGGACCGTGACCACCTCGACCACGAACATGACCGGGTTCTTGATCATGTGCCGCGGGTCGAGCTTGCGGACGGCATCGGGCAAAGCGGGGAGGAGGATCGCCGGGTCCAGCATCGTGGTGACCGGCATCCGCTTGCGCACCTCGTGGGATTGCAGCGGCGTTTCTTGCGTCAGCATGGATCTGTCTCTGCTCAGAACAGGGTGCCGGCCGTCAGCGCCAGATGCTCGACGATCGGGCCCAGGGCCAAGGCGGGAAAGAAGGTGAGGCCGCCCACGATCAGGATCACGCCCACCAGGAGGCCCACGAACAGCGGCCCGTTGGTGGGCAGGGTACCCAGCGACGGTGCGCTGCGCTTCTTGGCAGCGAGGGCACCCGCCACCGCCAGCATCGGCACGATCATGCCGAACCGGCCCAGCAGCATGGCGATGCCCAGCGTGAGATTGTAGAACGGCGTGTTGGCGGTGAGGCCGGCAAACGCACTGCCATTGTTGGCAGCCCCCGAGGTGTAGGCGTAGAGCACCTCGGCGAAGCCGTGCGGGCCATGGTTGAGGATGCCGGCGAGGCCCGGGCTCGACGACGACCGCGAGTGCCGTAAAGCCCAGCATCGCCAGCGGCAGGACCAGGATCGCCAGCATGGTCAGCTTGACCTCCCTGGCCTCGAGCTTCTTGCCGACATATTCGGGCGTGCGGCCGACCATCAGCCCGGCCACGAACATGGCGACGATGACGAACAGCAGGATGCCGTAGAGCCCGGCGCCGACGCCGCCGACGATGATCTCGCCCAGCTCCATGTTGATCAGCGGGATCATTCCGCCCAGCGGCATGAAGCTCGCGTGCATCGCGTTGACGGCGCCACACGATGCAGCGGTGGTGATCACCGCGAACAGCGCCGACGCCACGATGCCGAAGCGGGTCTCCTTGCCCTCCATGTTGCCCGCGAACCCGTCGACACCCAGCGCGGTCAACGCCGGGTTGCCCTGGCTCTCGGCCCAGTAGGCGACCGCGACGCCAGCGATGAACAGTACGCCCATCGCGGCCAGGATCGCCCAGCCCTGGCGCTCGTCGCCGGCCATGCGGCCGAACAGGTTGGTGAGCCCGGCGCCGAGGGCGAAGATTGACAGCATGGCCACGAAGTTGGCGAGCGCCGTCGGGTTCTCGTACGGGTGGGCCGAATTGGCGTTGAAGAAGCCTCCGCCATTGGTGCCGAATATCTTGATCGCTTCCTGCGAGGCCACCGGCCCCTGAGCGATCACCTGTTGGCCACCCTCCAGGGTGGTCGCGGTGACGTAGGGGTCGAGGTTCTGCGGCACGCCCTGGAACACCAGGAACAGGGCGAAGATGATCGAGACCGGCAGCAGCACGTAGAGCGTGATGCGGACCAGATCGGCCCAGAAATTGCCGATCGTGCCGACACCTGACCGGGTGAAGCCGCGTACCAGCGCCACCGACAAGGCGATGCCGGTGGCAGCCGACAGAAAATTCTGCACCGTCAGCCCGGTCATCTGGGCCAGGTAGCCCATGGTGCCCTCGCCGCCGTAGGACTGCCAGTTGGTGTTGGTGACGAAGCTGACCGCGGTGTTGAAGGCTAGCTGCTCGCCGACTGCCGGCAAGTCCTGCGGATTGAGCGGCAGCAGGTGCTGCAGCCGCAAAACCCCGTAGAGCAGCAGCACGCCGAGCCCGTTGAACAGCAACATGGCGAGCCCGTAGGTCACCCAGTGCTGCTCGGCCCGCGGGTCTATGCCGGCCATGCGGTAGAAGCCGCGCTCGACTGGCGCCAGCACGGGCGACAGGAAGGTCTGCTCGCCGGCCAGCAGCCGCGCCAGGTAGCCGCCCAGCGGACGCGCCAGCGCGACGACGAGCAGGCAGAAGAGCGCGATCTGCGCCCAGCCTAGGAAGGTCATGTTTCAGCGCTCTCAGAAACGCTCGGGCCGCAGCAGCGCCACGAGCAGGTAGGCCGTGAGGCCCGCGAAGGTGAGCCCGAACAGGACGAGGTCGAAGCTCATGGCTCAGCCCCGCTCGCAGGCGGTGAGGTAGAGGGCCAGAAGGGCGAAGCTCGCGGCGACGAGCGCGAGCATCAAGACGTCGAGCATGTCGGACTCCAAGTCGTACACCGCACCCGGAGGGCCGGGCGAAGGTGTCGCTTGTGCCGCCTAAGCGCTAAGCGCGCCATTTGGTCGGCGGGCGCGCGACGTAAACGCGGCGTAAATGCGGGCCGTCGTTATTGTCGGGAGCCGTCCGCGCAGCTTGCCGCAGACAGCCGACGCCAGCAGGGTCGTGCGGCCGGCGAAAGTCAGCCAGATGGGCGAAGCTCGCGACCACGAGCGCCAGCATTTTTTCCCTCAATGGTTCGATTGGGTCTGGCGAATATTCCCGGGTAACGCGGCGCTGGCGAATCGCGCGGATCTGCATCAGTTCAAGGCATGGCGGCACAATCCCGGCGCGTTGTTGGGAACGGGTTTGCAGGTCGCCGCTTAACCTACGGCGACCATCAAGATTGGGCCGTTGCCGCGGCTGCAGGGGCTGTAGGAGACCACGACAATGCTCGCTTGGATCAATCGCCTCGCTGTCAGCGTGGGCGTCGTGATGACGCTTACGGCCGGTAGTGCGGGTGGTCAGGCCGCGGCCTGCGCTGCCGGCCTCCTAAACGGCCCCGCCGCCTTGGACAGCGACTGGCGCGATGATCGGCCGGGCCTGTGCCGGCAGATCCTGCCGACTGACCTGGGAGCGCCGACGGCGAGCACGACCAGCACCGCACGCGTGATCCCCCGCCCGCACAGCGACAGGGAACGCCTGCCGCAGGTACCGGCCGGGTTCACGGTGCAAGCCTTTCGCATCGGCTCGGTGCAGCCACGTCTGATTCGTGCCGCGCCCAACGGGGACATCTTCGTCGCCGACAGCAAGAAGGGCCGGATCAGGGTGCTGCGACCTGCCGGCCGCTGCGCGCTCGGCGGCATCTACGTCTTCGCCGCCGACCTCGATCAGCCGTTCGGGATCGCTTTCTATCCGCCTGGTCCGAATCCGTCATTTGTCTACGTCGCGGAGAACAGCCGGGTCGTGCGTTATCCGTACGTGAACGGGATGGTGGAAGCGACCGCGGCGCCCGAGGTGGTGGTGCCGGACCTGCCTCAGGGGGCCGGCAGCCTGCCGGGCAAAGGACACTGGACCCGGGACATCATCTTCTCGCCCACCGGGAATACGATGTACGTCTCGGTTGGCTCCTACTCGAATGCGCAGACCGGCGGCGAGGACGAGACCGGCCGCGCGACGGTGCTTGCTTTCGACCCGAGCGGCGGCAATCGGCGGGTGCTCGCCACGGGACTGCGCAACCCCGTGTCCATGTCGTTCTCGCCGCATAACGGCGCTCTCTGGGTTACCAACAACGAGCGCGACGAGCTGGGCGACCATCTCGTCCCCGACTTCGTCACGGCCGTCGGTGCTGGTGAATTCTATGGCTGGCCGTGGTTCTACATCGGGGAGAATCTCGATCCACGCCACGCCGCCGACTATCCCGTGGACCACCCGCCGGTGAAAGTGCCGAACGTGCTGTTGCAGGCGCATTCGGCGAGCCTGGGCTCGGCCTTCTACACCGGCACGCAGTTCCCGGCGGAGTATCAGGGCAGCCTGTTCGTCGCGACGCACGGCTCTTGGAACACCTCCCGACCGACCGGCTCCAAGGTGATCCGGATCCTGTTCGATGCTGCCGGCAACCCGCTGCCCTATTACGAGGATTTCATGACCGGCTTCGTGGTGGCGAACCATGATGTCTGGGGCCGGCCGGTCGGCATCGCGGTCGGCGCGGACGGCTCGCTGTTCGTCTCGGAGGATGCCAACAAGACCATCTGGTGTGTGTCTTATACTGGTACGACGCCGTAAGGCGACGTCGCGAATACCGTAACCTTGGCTGACATTGCTCCTCAGTCGTTAGCGTGGCTGCCGTCCAGCATCGCTGCGGCGCGCTGCGAGATTGTCTGACGCAGCTCGAAATAGCCGGGCCACGGGTCGGCGGCGAGCCGGCGGCGGGCGGTCTTGACGGTGACCGGGTCGGCGCGCCGGGCGCGGCGCAGATCGTCCCAGCTTACCGGGATGGCCACCGTCGCGTTGGGCTTGGCGCGGGTCGACCAGGGGGCGATCGCGGTGCTGCCGCGCTGGTTGCGCAGCCAGTCGACGAAGATCCGGCCGTCGCGGGCGGCCTTGCGCAGGTTGGCCGTGTAGCGCTCGGGTGCGGTCCTGGCCAGCCGCTGCGCCACGCCCTTGGCGAAGGCCTCGACCACCGGCCAGTCCCAGTCTGGCGACAGAGGGGCCACGACGTGGATGCCCTTGCCGCCGGTGAGCATGGCGAAGCTCGCGAGGTCCAGCTCCTCCAGCAGCGCCTTGACCTCGAGCGCCGCCGCGCGGACGGCGGCAAAGCCTAGGCCCTCGTCGGGGTCGAGGTCGAACACGAGCCGGTCGGGGCGCTCGATCGCGTCGGCGTGCGAGCCCCAGATGTGCAGCTCCAGCGCGCCGATCTGCACCGCCGCCAGCACCCCGTCCAGATCGTCGATGCGGAGGTATTCGGCGTGGCCCCCATCCGATTCGACCACCGGCACCCGGGCGAGGGCGGCCGAGCCGCCGCTGGCGGGGTGGCGCTGGAAGAAGCATTCGGCCCCGGCCCCGTCCGGGCAGCGCAGCAGGCTCACGAGCCTGCCGGCGAGATGCGGCAACAGCCGGTCGGCCACGCTGCGGTAATACTCCGCGAGCTTGGCCTTGCTGATGCCCACCTCGGGGAACAACAGCTTGTCGGGATGGGTGAGGTGAACCGCGTGATCCGGGGCCGGGGTCTCGTCGCGCACCTCGCTCACCGCCTTGTCCTCCCGCAAGCCCTGAAACGAGGCATGGCGCAGCAAGCCCTCCCGGGTCTTCCCGGCGAAACGTACCTCCGCCACCAGCTTCGGCGTCAGCCAGCGCGCGCCCCGTGCGATGGCCGCCGGCACGTGGTCGACGGCCGGCGCGGCGGCGGCGAGGTCGCGGAACCTCGCGGCCAGCGCCGCCATGGCGTCATCGTCGAAGCCGGTGCCGACGCGCCCGGCGTAGTGCAGCTGGCCGTCCGTCATCGCTCGCTGCGACAAGCAGCGATGCGAACGGCCGGCCCGGCACTGTCGACGGGGTCAGGCCGACGATGACGAACTCCTGCCGCGCCGACGTCTTGACCTTCAGCCAGCCATGCCCGCGGCCGGATCGGTAGGGCGCCTCGGCCTGCTTGGCGACGATGCCCTCCAGGCCAAGGCGCGCGGTCTCGGCGAGAAAGGCCGACCCGTCGCCGACGACATGATCGCCGTACAGCACCGGCCCCTTGTGCCCCCGCTCGCCCAGGGCCTCGGCCAGCAGGCGCTTGCGCTCCAGCAGGGGCTCCGCGCGCAGATCGCGGCCAGCCAGTTGCAACAGGTCGAAGGCCACCAGCGACATGGCCCCGCCAGACCCGTCGAGCGCCTGCTGCAGCAGGCCGAAATCGCTGCGCCCCTCGGCGTCCGTAACCACGATCTCGCCGTCCAACAGCGCACCCTCCAGACCCAGCGTCAGGCCCGCGGTGATCAGCTCGGGAAAGCGCTCGCTCCAGTCGAGCCCGGAGCGGGTATAGATGCGCGCCTGCCCGGCGCCCAGGGCCAGCTGGGCGCGATAGCCGTCGTGCTTCAGCTCGAACAGCCAGTCCGGGCCCTCGGGCGGCGTGTTCGCGAGGGTCGCGAGCTGCGGCTCGACGAAACCGGGCGGCGGCCGCTTACCCTTCGACCGCGGACGGACCGCGCGAACAGCCTGACCGGTGCCGGTCTTGCCCTTGGCGATCTCCGCCAGGCGTCGACCGGTGGTGACGCTGCGGTCGTCCTCGCCCGGGTCCGCGCCGTTGAAACCGTCGGCGACCTTGATCAGCAGCCAGTTCTCGCGCGCCTTGCCCGTCCGGTCGGCCCGCATCCTGACCAGCGCCCACTCGCCCTTCAGCCGTGTGCCATCGAGCAGGAAGTGCAGCTTGCCGGCGGCGAGCCCGGCCTTGGCGTCGTGCAGCGGCCGCCAGGTGCCCTGATCCCAGAGCATCACGGTGCCGCCGCCATACTCGCCGGCGGGGATGGTGCCCTCGAAGGTCGCGTAGTCCAACGGATGGTCCTCGGTCCGCACGGCCAGCCGTTTGTCGGCCGGGTCGTAGCTCGGTACCTTGGTGACGGCCCAGCTCGCCAGCACGCCGTCGAGCTCGAGCCGGAAGTCGTAGTGCAGCCGGCGCGCGGCGTGTTTCTGGACCACGAACCGCCGGCCCTCGCTTGCCGCCGGCTCGCCTCGAGGCTCGGCGGTGCGCGCGAAGTCGCGCTTGGCGTGGTAGGGGGCGAGCCCCTCAGGCCGCGCGGGCACCGGCCTTGCCGCGCCGCTTGGGTGCCGCCGGCGCCGGCTTGCCGACGCTGGCCTGGAGCGCGGCCATCAGGTCGATGATCTTGGCGCTGCCCTTGCCCGGCGCGCCCTCCTCCTCGACGCTCACTGTCCCACCTTTCTTGGTCTTGCGCTCGATCAGTGCGCGCAAGGCGACGCTGTAGTGGTCCTCGAAACGGGTTGCGTCGAACGGTCCGCTGCGCTGCTCGATCAGCTGGGCGGCCATGGCGATCAGCTCTTTTGCCGGCGCCTCGTCCTCGATCCCGGCGAACAGCGCGTCCGCTTTGCGGATCTCGTCCGGATAGCGCAGCGTCTCCAGCAGCAATCCCCGGCCGCAGGCGCGCACGGCCACGATCGATTCCCCGCCGCGCAGCGCCATCTGACCGAGGCCGACCTTCCGCGCCCGCCGCAACGCCTCGCGCACCACGACAAACCCGTCCTCGGCCAGTTCGCCGTCGGGCACCACGTAGAAAGGCTTCTCGTAGTAAAGAAGTGGTATCTCGCCTTCGTCGACGAACTGTACCAGCTCGATGGTCTTGCGCGACTCCACCCGCACGCTGTCGAGTTCCTTCTCGTCGAGGAGCACGTAATCGCCCTTGCGCACCTCGAAGCCCTTGATGATCCGCGCCGCGTCCACCGGCCCCACTCCCGGCACGACCTTCTCGTAGCGGATGCGCTTGCCGCTCTTCACGTCGACTTGATGCAGCGGAATGCGGGCACCGCTCTTGGTGGCCGAGAACACCTTCACCGGCAGGCTCACCAGGGCGAGCCTCAGTTGTCCGGTCCAGTAGGGCCGACTCGGCGATGTCGCTGACGCGGCGCTGGCGCTCGCGGTCTGCTTTGGCCTTCGTGCCATATCACCTCCGACAATCGACGTTCCGCGGCGCCGCTCATGGCATTTCTGTCGGCCGGCGGGTCATCTGCCGAACTCGCGCCGGGACGGGCGGTTCCATCCTGCGGGCAGGCTCACTTGCCGGCGCCTGACGCGCATGATAGCCCATCCGGCGACGGTGTCCTTCGTGGACTTGAAAGGGAAGCCGGTGCGGGCCGTTTGGCCCAAGTCCGGCGCTGCCCCCGCAACTGTAAGCGGCGAGCCGAGATCCGGTTGAGCCACTGGTCGCGCAAGTGCGACTGGGAAGGCGGATCGAGGCGTCGAGCCGTGAGCCAGGAGACCTGCCGTCGTCGCGCAAACCCTTGGATCCGGGCGGGGTGCACCGGTGGAGGTGACGATGGCTGTCACGATCCCACACCGTCTGGCTCACGATCCCGATCCGTTCGGGTTGCTGGACGCCTTCCTGGCCGTGTCGACGCCCGGCAGCGCCGATGCCGAGCGCGTCTACCTCGCCTGGCTGATCAGCCTCGACGCGGCGCTCGATCCGGCCCAGGCCGCGGGTCGCCTACTGGCCGAGCGCGAGCGATCCGAACGGGTCGCATCGACCCAACCAGGCCACTGCCGACTGCTGGCGTTGCTCGGCGCCACGGCTGGCTGGCCACGTCCTGCGGTCGCGGCGTACGTCGCCGGCCGAACGTCTCCTCTGGAGCTGTCATGACCACGAAGATCCCGGCCACCATCGTCACCGGCTTTCTCGGTGCCGGCAAGACCAGCCTGATCCGGCATCTCGTCCAGAATGCCGGCGGCAAGCGCCTGGCGCTACTGATCAACGAGTTCGGCGATCTCGGCGTCGACAGGGCGCTGCTCGGCGGCTGTGGGATCGAGGACTGCCGCGAGGAGGACGTCATCGAGCTCGCCAACGGCTGCATCTGCTGCACCGTGGCCGACGACTTCCTCCCTGCGATGCGCACCATCCTGGCCCGCGACCCGGCCCCCGACCACATCGTGATCGAAACTTCGGGCCTGGCGCTGCCCAAGCCGCTGGTGGCGGCGTTCAATTGGCCCGAGGTGCGCAGCCGGTTGACCGTCGATGGTGTGTTGGTGGTGGCCGACGCCGCCGCGGTACGCGACGGGCGCTTCGCCCACGATCCCGACGCCATCCAGGCCGAGCGGGCGGCCGATTCCGCGCTCGACCACGACACCCCGCTCGAAGAGCTCTTCGAGGAGCAGCTCGGCTGCGGCGACCTCGTGCTGGTCAACAAGGCGGACCAGGTGGCCGATGCGGAGCGCGCCGAAGTCGAGCAGGCGATCAGGGCCGAGCTTCGGCCCGGCGTGCGGCTGGTCTGGACCAGCCATGGCCGGATCGATCCCGCCGTGGCGCTGGGGCTCGATGTCGGTGCCGAGACCGACCTCGCCAATCGCCCCTCGCACCATGACGGCGGCGAGGAGCACGGCCACGACGAGTTCGAAAGCTTCGTGCTGCCGGTGCCGCCGCTGACTGATCCCGAGGGCCTTGCCGCGCGGTTGCGGACAGCGATCCGAGCGCACGACGTGCTGCGCGTGAAGGGCTTTCTCGCGGTCACCGGCAAGCCGTTGCGGCACGTCGTCCAAGCCGTCGGCGAGCGGATCGACCGCTACTACGACCGGCCCTGGCGCGCGGACGAGCGGCAGCAAGGCGAGCTGGTGGTGATCGGCCTGCGCGGGCTGAATCGGGCCGCGATCGGCCGGGCCGTGCTGGGTTGACGGCAGACGAGATCCCCGCGGCAGGCATGCTGGCCTCGCCCTGCGTCGGGATCTGCCGTCTCGACCCCGATACCGGCTGGTGCCTGGGCTGCGCCCGCGATGCCGGCGAGCTTACGGACTGGTCCATCCTGAGCGAGCATGCGCGTGCGGTCGTCTGGCGCGATCTGCCGCGTCGCAAGCAGCGGCTTGGGCTCTCGTTCCGGCTCCTGCCCTGGGGGCCGGAGGCGGCGCTGGACCGTCTGGCCGAGCTCGCTGCTCAGCCGGGCGCCGTCTGGAGCCTGGGTGTGCTCGGGGCAGCAGCAGAGTTTGCCGCCCGGCCCGGCAATAGCATCGCGGTGTGGCGGCAGCCCGGCGGCCTGCTGCTGCGCACGCAGGGTGGTCGGCTCTGGTGCCGGATGCATCCGGGCCTGCGGGTTTTCGAGCGGGTTGGCCGCGATGGACGGGTGTCCGGCCTCGTCCTGTCGCTGCATCGCTCGCGGCTGATGGCCGCGATCCGGGGCATCGCCGATCTGGGTGTCGACGCCGATGCCCTGGACGTGGCCGCCGTCGGCCAGCGCCTGTTTGACCTCGGCCTCGGCTTGCCGACCATTCGCTTTGCCGTGCGGACCGGCGATGGCGAGCTGGTCCAACTGCTGAATGATTCCGCCGGTATGGCCCTCTTCGGCCCCGACCGGCGCCTCGCAGCCCGGCTCGTCGCGGCCAGCCCGACGCGGGTCGTCCTCGCGCCGCTCGGCCGGATCGAGGTGGACGGGCCGATCGGCGCCCTACCGGCTGCTGGCCCAAGCACCCGTCTCCTGCCGCCACACCTGTGCGAAGGGCGCGAGCTGGAGCCACGGCTGGAGCTGCCCGAGGGCTATGCGCCGCTGTTCGGCCTCACGCTGTCCGGGCATGCTGTCTAGCTGGGCAGCGCGAACAGGTCCGCGTCCGGGTCGGGCAGGCCGATGATCGCCCGTTGGATGATCTGCGCTGCGATCGCGCTGAAGGTGATCCCGTTGCCGCCATAGCCCATGACCGCGAAGCAGCGCGGCGCGCCCGGGACCGGCCCGATCGCCGGCAGGCCGGTGGCGCTCTCGCCGAAGCAGCCGGCCCAGGCGAACTCGGGCGCGGTGTCGATGTTCGGCATCAGCTTGCCGAGCTTTCTGCTGATGGCCGCGATCTTCTTGGGGATCAGTGCGTCGCGCTTGGAATCGTCCGAGAATTCCTCGTCCTCGCCACCGCAGATGACCCGGCCGTCCAGCGTCGTGCGCAGATAGAGATAGGGATCGGCCGCCTCCCAGATCAGGCAGCGGCTGGGCCAGAGCCGGTCCGGCTGCGGCGCCGTCGCCATGGCCCAGGTCGAGCTCACCTTGTGGCCCTTCGGCTTGACCAGCTTGACCAGCTCGTAGCCGGTGGCGAACACGGCATGCTTGGCCCGGACCGCGTGGCCGTCGGCCGTGGTCAGGGTGACCTGCGTTCGGCCCGGGTCGATGTCGACGACCTCGCTGGGCGCGAACATACGGGCGCCACGGGCGAGCGCGGAGCGCCACAGGCCAGCGACCAGGGCCACCGGGTCGGCCTCGCCGGAGCCGCTGGAGAGGATCGCGCCGGGCCGCTCGATCCGGGTCAGCGCCCGCAGCTCGTCGGATTCGATGAATCGTGAGCGGAGGCCCACTTCGGCACGGGCCGCCGCCTCCTGCTTCAGTTCCGCCAAGTTCAGCACGTTGCCCGGCAGGTAGATGCTCCGGCGCTCGCGAAAGCCGCAGCGCAGGCCGAGATCGGCGATCCGGCCGCGCAGGAAGTCGACCGCCGTGGCGGAGCGCCAGTAAGCCCGGACCGCGCGCTCGCGTCCGACCTTCGCCGTCAGATGCAGCAACGGCAGGTCGATCTCGAACTGCAGCAGGGCAGTGCTGGCTGGGGTCGAGCCCTTGACCGGCCCGCGCCGATCGAGCACCGCCACGCTCATGCCCGTACGCAGAATCGCGTCGACGACCAGCGCCCCGCTCACGCCGGCGCCGACGACGGCGACGTCGACCGCGATGCTCTCCGCCAGCGGCGCGCGGGCCACCCTCGCATCGCCATTCCGCAGCCAGACCGGCGTGCCGGTGCGCAGATCGCGCTGGTGGGTGGCTGCGACGCGCCCACTGCCCATCACAAATCACCTTAGACGGCGCATCGCACTGGATTGTCGAAGGCACGATGTAGATCTATCCGCTGGACAATCGTCGCGACTATAAGACGCATGGCCCATCTACGACAGGTCGAGCTGGATTTGAGATTCCGACAATCGATCGCATTGTATTTTCCCATCCAGCTGGCCAATCTACTGCTCTATAGTACTCAAGTGTTCGTGGAGATAGACGGATGAAGCCACTCGACCGCGCGCTGCGTGACGCCGCGAAAATCGGCGACACGCTCGCCGACGTGGCGACGAGTCAGGGGAAGCACGGTGAGCTGGCACTCGCCTCGGGGGAGGTGGTCGCCAAGCGCCTGGCACTGGGTGCGGCGGCGATGGTCGATCCTCTCGGGGCCGACCATGCCGAGCTTGCCCGGATGATCCCCGAGAAGGTCGAGGCATTCACCGACGCAGGGACCGTCCTGCTGCAGCGTTCCGGTGCGGTGGCCCGACAGATCGCGAAGTTTGCCGCCAATGAGGTGGCGTTGGGGATGCGGGCGGGAATGGCGCTCGCCGCCTGCCGCACCCCGGCGGAGCTGGCTACGGCGCAGAGCCGGTTGGTCACCGCCTGGTTGGGCCGGGCCATGTCGCAGTCGATCGCTCTCGGATCGATGGCCGTCCGATCGCAGGCGGCCGCGATGGCGCCGGTGTATCGAACGGCAACCGCGAACGCGCGACGGCTCGGCAGCTAGTCGCGCCGGCCTCATTCGGGCCAGTCGACCTCGTCCTCGCTGACCAGTTCGCCGCGCATCGACGGCCCTTGCGTATGGACCCGCTCGCGGTCGCCGCAGATCAGGTGATGCCATTCCGGCAGGTCCATGCCAAACTCCAGCAGCCGATAGGCACAGCTATAGGGCAGCCAGTCGAGCGAGCGCACATTGGCCGGCGTCACCTTGACGCAGTCGGCGACCTTCAGTTGGCGGTTGGCGTAGTCCGAGCAATGGTGGGTGCACAGGTCGAGCAGGCGGCAGGCGGCGTCGGACAGGGCGACCTCGCCGGTATCCTCGTCCTCGACGCGAATCTGGCAGCATAGGCCGCAGCCGTCGCAGAGTGATTCCCACTCCGTCTCGCTCATCTGCGCCAGCGTCTTGTCGTGCCAGAAGCCCATGGCGCCGTGCCTAGCAGATGAAGTGCGTCGGTAGATAGTGTCATGCCCGCGCTTTCATCGCCGGTGCGTGGCGCGGCATGATCGTCTCGTCACGGTCTTGGAGATCCCATGCTCAGCTACCGCCATGCGTTCCACGCTGGCAGCTACGCCGACGTGCTCAAGCATGCGGTCCTGGTCCACGTGCTGCGACACGTCACCCGCAAGCCGAAACCGGTCTACGTACTGGACACCCATGCCGGTGCCGGCTGGTACGCCCTCGACACGCCGATGGCACTGAAGACCGGCGAGTTCCGTGCCGGGATCGGCCGGCTGCTGGCGACGCCGGCGCCTTGGCCCGCGCTGGTGGCACCCTATCTGGAGCTCGTTCGCGCGACCAATCCACCTAACGAGCTGCGCTCCTACCCGGGCTCGCCGGCGCTGGCGCGGGCCGTGCTGCGGACGCACGACCGGCTGGAGCTGGTCGAGCTGCACGGCACCGACCACGGTCTGCTCACCGGCAGCGTCGGCCGGGCGCCGGGTGTGCGGGTGATGCAAGGGGACGGACTCGCGGCCCTGGTAGCACGAATGCCGCCCCGGGAGCGCCGTGCGGTGGTCCTGATCGACCCCAGCTACGAGATCAAGTCCGACTACGAGGCGGTGCCAGCGGCATTGGCTCGCGCGCATCGTCGGTTCGCGACCGGAACCTACCTCCTCTGGTATCCGGTGATCGGTCGCGCGCGGGTCGAAGCGATGCTCGCCGCCCTGGTGGCGACCGGCATCCCGGCCCAGTTCCGGCTCGAGCTGTCGCTGCGGCCCGACGCGCCGGGCCTCGGCATGACCGGTTGCGGACTGGTCGTCATCAACCCACCCTGGACCTTGCCGGCCGCAGCCGCCACGGGTCTGTCCTGGTTGGCCGCAGCAATGGGTGCGACCGGTCCCGTCGTCGCCGATTGGCTGTCACCACCGGCACATGCGTCCGGAACGCTGTCAGATACCACGATGGAAGTATGACGAAGTCTTCAGCCCGTCGCGCATACTTCCATCATGATTTTGACAAGCATCGAGCCGCCCGTCATGCAGGTCTGGTCATAGCGACTTGATCGGTTGCTTTCGGGCGCTGGCCGCCGAGGTCAGCCGCCGTTTCGCCGGTCGGTCAGGACTGCGGAAGGACGATAAAATGTTGTCGATGCGCAGGCTAGGTCTGGCTCCGGTTGCCCGCGGTGCGGAGGTCGGTGCTGCCTTGTCGTACCTTATGCCCTACTATGGCGCCTGCGGGCTCGCCATGGTCCGCGCCGCGTTGCGCCGGCGCCGACATCGGTCTGGACCGAAAAGCCGGCAGGCGGGCCTGTCGATTGATCGCACCGCGCGAGTGGCCGGCCAGCGCCCGGTCGTCGGCTGATACCGTCAGAACTGTGTTTACCCGAGAGGCGGACCGGCCGATGCGCTACCAGGATCATGCTGCCGAGCCGCCCGAAGCCGCGCTGCGCCATAGTCAGCCATTCCGGCGCCAGCGATTCGAGACGCTGGTGCAGTATATCTGCTGGATCTGCGAGGATCCGCGCATGCTCGGGCTCGACCGGCTCCACCGGATCCTGTGGTACGTCGACCGCAATCGCTATCTGATTCGAGGGCGGGTCGCGACGGGCGCCACCTACGTGCGCCACCGTTCCGGGCCATGGGCGCGGCCGATGGAGGCCGTGCTGCGCGACCTTGAGCGCCGCGCGCTGGTGGTTCAGCGCGCCCGGGTCGGCGACCATGATCCCGACCTGCTGCTGGCGTTGGCCAAGCCGGATATCGGCGGCTTCGACCCGGAGGAGATCAGCCTGGTCGAGGCGGTGACGCGGGCGATCTGCTTCGACAGCCGCGCGTCGATCCCGCACCGTGACGCGCACGACGCGATCCTGCAGTCGGCCCGACCGGGCGAGACCCTGCCCTACTTCACCGTCTTCGCCGGCCGCCCGGGTGAGACCACGGCGGGCGATCTCGCGTGGGCGATCCGGGAGAGCGAACGGCCCGGCCGCCGGGCTGCGGAGGTTCCGGAAGTCCCGCCGGCACCTCGATTGCGCGAGGCCACGGAAGCACTGTTCTGGCATCTGTTGCGCGACCCGGGCCTGGGCACGTCGCTGCCGGCCCTGGCCAGCGCCTCGTGGTTCCTCTACCGCCAGATCGCTGCCGCGGGGCTCGGCGCGCCGGACCTGACGGTGCTCTACCGCTTCGATGCCGACGAGATGGTCCTGGGGGGACTGCGCGTTGGCGCCGCGGATGACGACGAATCAGACGAGGACGAGCTCGGCTAGACCGGCCTTCTGTCCGTTTCAGGTCGGCGATTTACGGCAGCGCAAAGAAGTTTCGGCCCATGCGCGCGGATGTCAGCCCGCGTCGACCTCGAGCAGGTCGCGCGCGAGCAGTGCCGCATGGGTACGGTTGGTGGTGCCCAGCTTGCGGAAGATATGGCGCAGATGCACCTTCACGGTGGTCTCGCAGATCGTCAGATCGTAGGCGATCAGCTTGTTCTGCCGGCCGCTCGCGAGACTGCGCAGCACCTCGAGCTCTTTGGGCGTGAACAGGTCGGCGGAGAAGCGTGACAGCGCTCTCGGTGCCGGCGTGGGGGTTGGCGCGTGGGCGGTCTCGTCCATCCCCGCCACCGCAACCGGCAGCGCGGTGCCGCCGAGCAGCACGAGGCGCAGGCCCTGCACGAGCACGCACAGCTCGACCGCCGTCGAGAAGTAGCCGCGCACGCCCTGAGCGGCCGCCCGGGCGATGCTGGCGTAGCTCTGGTCGTCGCTGACCACCACCAGCGCCGCGCTCGGGAATGCCGCCGTCAGGCGATCGACGGCGAGACCGCCAGTGCCGTCGTCGCAGGCGATGCAGAGATGGACGGTTCTTGCGCCGGCCGCCCGCTCGAGCCCGTCCCAACCTGTCGTCGACAGAGCCGCGGTCGACCATTCGGCCCGCAAGGCCTGCGCCAGGCATTCGCGCATGAGCGGTCGGCCGTCGATCAGCAGGACGGTGGCCGTGCCGTCCGAATTCTGCCGATGCCGGACGGGCTCGGGCCGATCATTCGCCACCATCACGGGAGCCGCATCGAGCACCGTCGAGCTTGGCATGATCCGGCCCACTCCTAGTCGAGACCGGCCGCTCGTAATGCGCCGACCGCTGTACTTGGGCCACCCTATCGGACACATGAAGCTAAAGGCCAGCAAAAGTTTGCGTCGATGCCAGCTCTCGGCCGGCAAGACATCGCCTCACACGCTTAGTGTGGCAGGAAAGCAGAACTCTACAGCATGCCGCCGAATGTCGCCGACGACCAGATCCGCCGGGGATTGCTGCGGGCAATACTGCGAAAGGAGTAGGCCAAACACAGACCTGCTCTGCCGCATACCCCGTTCATGCAGGTACCGGGCCGATGCACTCGGGTGTAGGCGCTGGGATCAGGGATGTTTGGGCGGCTGCGGCGGCCTGATCGACCCATCGGCAGGAAACGATCGGCGAAGGCGGGTGTCATGACAGAACAGGCAGGCGCGAGCGCGACCGGACGGGTGGTGCAAGCTCGGTGGCGGCGATCCGCGAGCGCCATGTCCGGCATTGCGGTGGCGATGGCCCTGGCACTAGGCGGGTGCGCATCGAGCTTGCCCGGCTGGTCGGCGATCGAACAGCCGGGCATGGCACAAGCGGCGCCGCAACTTGCGTCTGCGTCGGGCGAATTGGTTGCAGCGCCGCGGCAGATTTCGGTTCTGCCCCTATCCAAGCCGGCAGGCCGGGTCAACGTCCAGCCATCGGCCAAGCTTCAGCTACCACAGCCAGCCGCAGCGCAGCTCGCGGGCATCGCGGCTACCGGATATCTCTGGCCGGTGCAGGGTCGGATTGCCCGGGCGTTCGGCGCCGAGCCCAGTGGCCGCCGCTCGGACGGGCTGGACATCAGTGCGGCCGAGGGCTCGCCGGTGTTGGCGGCCGAGACCGGCGTGGTCGCCTATGCCGGCAGCGAGATTCAGGGCTACGGCAACATGCTGCTGATCGAGCATCCGGGCGGGCTCACGACGGTCTATGCGCATAACCGCGAACTGCTCGTGCACGTGGGAGAGTTGGTGCGGCGTGGCGAGGTAGTGGCGACGGTGGGCCGGTCGGATGGCTCCACCGATTCACGGCTGCACTTCCAGCTCCGCGTCGGCAACAGGCCGATCGATCCCACGCCATATCTCGTGCCCGGCACCACCGTGCTGGCCAGTGCCGATCCGGACGTGCTCGCCGGACGCGGGCGCGAGTAAGGCAACATGTCCGCACCCGCACTGGGGACATGGGATCGCCGTCTGGCGCTTGCGGTGCGCAACGGGGAGCAAAGTAGCTGGTCGCGTTCCGCCGCCCTCCCGGCTGCAGCCTTGCTGCTGGGCTGTCTGGCCGGGCTGGCGCTGTCCTGGCAGGCGATCCTGTCCGAGGCTGCGCGCGATCGTGTTTACCTGGTCTTCACCGGGCTCGGGTACACCGCGACGGCCAGCGCCAGCCAGGATCGCGCCGGGACTGAGGCTAGTCGTGTGGCTGCCGAGGGAAGGGCCGGGACGCGGGAGCGTCTGTCAGAGAAACCACTTGCGGTGTGGCCTGAATTTGCTGCTGGGTCCACCATGGGGTTGGATACGCGGTCGCCCGATCCGCTGCCGCTGAAATCGCTTGGATCGCCCGACCGGCTGGAGCTGGCCGAGGAAACAGGTCTCGCCGAGGAGCGAGCAGCCGAAGTCGGAGCGCCCGCCGTCGCGATGGACATCACCTTCGACGTCAACAGCAGCTTCCTGCCGCCTGACGCCGTCGACGCGCTCCGGGAGCTGGTGCACCGGCTGCCGGTAACCGGCTCTGCGTCGCTGGGAGTCGCTGGCCACGGTCAGCGACACCGGCGTTCAGACCGCCGAGCCGCGTGAAGCCTACAAATACAATCGCTGGCTGGCGGAGCGGCGGGTCGCGCGTGTGCGCGATTGGCTCAGGGCGCACGCCCCGGCCGGCGTCGACATCGTGTCCGGGTTCCTGGAGCACGATTCGTCGCGACGGGTGGTGGTCGCCCTGCGACAGGGGCCATGAAGGCGGTGCGCGCCGCGGCCAGTCTCGACCGCACCGCCGCAGCCGATCGAGGTCTGCATGGCCGGTCGGAGGTGCATGCGATCCTGGCGCCGCGCCGCAGCTCGTTTGGATCGGTGCTGGCGTTGCCGGTGGCGGACGGGGTGACGTTGCTGGTGTGCTTTCTGCTTGGCGGACTGGTGAATTTCTCGTTCGACAACGTGACCGAGGAGCGGACGCTGATCCTGGCGGTGCTGGGGACGGGCTGCCTGGTGATGTTCCACCATTTCGGTCACTACACGCGGCGGCGGCAGCTGTGGCAGGAGTTCGGCGACATTGCCGGGATCGCGTCGGTGGCGCTGCTGTTCGATCTGGCGCTGCTCTATCTGCTGAAGGTGAATTTCTCGCGCGTCTGGGTGCTGTCGAGCTGGGCCCTGCTGGTGCCGGCGGTGCCGCTGGTGCGCCGCCTGGTCAAGCAGGCGGCGCTGGAGCTGGGCCACTGGCTGCAGCCGACGGTGATCGTCGGCACCGGCCCCAACGCGCGCGAGATCGCGGCCGCCTACGACGCGCGCAACAACCATCTGGGCTACCAGGTGCAGGCGTTCTTGGACCTGGCGCCGGAGGCGGTGGAGGGGTCCTTGCGGGTGGGCGGGCGCGACATCCCGGTGCTGCCGCTGGACGCGCGCAGCAAGGAGCTGCCGGGCTGGCTGGGCCAGCCGCACGTGGTGGTGGCCCTGGAGCTGGACGAGATGCTGGGCCGCGAGGGGCTGATCGAGAGCCTGTCGTTCTACCATGGCGACATCGACGTGATCTCGCCGCTGAAGGGGCTGCCGATCAACAACACCCGGGTGACGCATTTCTTCTCGCGCGACATCCTGAGCCTGCGGATCCACAACAACCTGGCGCGGCCGTGGCCGCAGCTGGTCAAGCGCGGCTTCGACCTGTTGGCGGCCTCGGCGCTGCTGCTGTTCATAGCACCGCTCTTGGCGCTGGTGGCGGCGCGGATCAAGCTGGTCGACGGCGGCCGGGTGATCTTCGCGCACACCCGGGTCGGCCGGCACGGCCGGCTGTTCCCGTGCTACAAGTTCCGCACCATGGTCGCGAACTCGGCCGAGGTGCTGGCCGAGGTGCTGGCCGACGACCCGGCGGCGCGTGCCGAGTGGGCGCGCGACCGCAAGCTGCGGCACGACCCCAGGATCACGCCGATCGGCCGCTTTTTGCGCAAGACCAGCCTCGACGAGCTGCCGCAGCTGCTCAACGTGGTGCGCGGCGAGATGAGCCTGGTGGGTCCCCGGCCGGTGGTGCCGGACGAGCTCGAGCTGTATGGCGACGCGCGGATCTACTATCTGCAGGTGCGCCCGGGCCTGACCGGCCTGTGGCAGATCAGCGGCCGCAACGACATCGACTATGAGCGCCGCGTCAGCCTCGATGCCTGGTACGTCCGCAACTGGACCTTGTGGTACGACATCCTGATCCTGTTCCGCACCCTCCTCGTCGTCCCGGGACGGGGCAACGGCGCCTATTGAGACGGGCGTGACGGATCCAGGCTGACCTGGACCAGCACTTTGCCGAAATTGCGGCCGGAGAGCATGCCGATCAGTGCCTGCGGCGCATTGTCCAGGCCGACAACGACATCCTCCTTGAACTTCACGGTCCCGGTGCGAACCATCGCGCCGACATCACGCCGGAACTCGGCTTCGAGTTCGGCATGGTCGACGACAAGAAATCCTTCGACGCGCAGCCGCTTGGTGAGCACCGAGCGCATCAGCACGGGCGACCGGTCCGGCCCTTCCGGTGGGCGCTCCAGATTGTACCAGGCGATCGACCCGATCACCGGGATCCGCCCATGCAGGTTCATCAGCGGCAGAACGGCCCAGAGCACATCGCCGCCGACCAGCTCGACATAGACGTCGACGCCCGCTGGACAGGCCTCCTTCAGGCGAGCCGCGAGATCCGGCTCGCCGCGGTGGAGGCAGCGATCGAATCCGAGCTCGGCTTCCACATAGCGGCATTTCTCGGCGTCACCGGCGACGCCCACAACCCGGCAACCGGCGAGCTTGGCCAGCTGGCCGGCGACCGCACCGACCGCGCCGCTGGCGGCGCCGACCACGACGGTCTCGCCTGACTGCGGGCGTGCAATCGTACGCAGCGCGGCATAGGCGGTGAGGCCCGGCATCCCCAGCACCCCCAGGGCGGTGCTGAGCGGCGCATCGGCCGGATCGAGGCGCGTAAGCCGGTCTGCGGGCAGCACGAACCGGCTCTGCCAGCCGCCGTGCCCACGCACGAAGTCGCCCGGGTTGATCCCCTCGCCGCGACTGGCCTCGACCTGCCCGACACATTCACCTTGCATGACATCGCCCACCGCCATCGGCGGCGCATAGGACTGCCCATCATTCATGCGGCCGCGCATGTACGGGTCCAGCGACAGCCAGATCGTGCGGACCAGCACCTCGCCTGGTGCGAGATCCGGGATGGTGTTCTCATCGAGCCGGAAATCTTCCGGCACCGGCGCGCCCCGCGGGCGTCGCGCCAGAAGGACGCGTCGGTTCGTAACGCCGCTCATCGGCGTGCCCGCTCGGCCTGCAACTCCTGGTACACCTGCAGGTAATGCCGCGCGGCACGGTCCCAGCCGACATCGCGGGTCATCGCGCGACGCACCATCTTCCGCCAGGTCGCCTGGTCGTGGAAGAGGCCGATCGTCTGACGCAGGGTTTCCGCCAGCGCCTCGGCGGTCACCGGCGCGAATTGGAAACCGGTCGCGACGCCGTCGGCAATTGCGGCCTCGTTGGCGTCGATCACCGTGTCGGCGAGCCCGCCGACCCGTGCCACGACCGGCAGCGTGCCGTAGCGCAGGCCGATCAGCTGGGTGAGGCCGCAGGGCTCGAAGCGCGACGGGATCAGGATCGCGTCGGCGCCACCCTGCATCAAATGGGAGAGCGGTTCGTCATAGCCGGTCTGGAACCCGATCCGGGTCGGGTTGGCCTGCGCCGCGGCGGCGAAGGCCCGCTCGAGCTCCGCGTCGCCGCTGCCCAGCACGACCAGCTGTGCGCCGCGACTGAGCATCTCGGGCAGGGCGGCCAGGGTCAGGTCGATCCCCTTCTGGCTGGTGAACCGGCTGACGATGCAGAACAGGCAGGCATCGGCCTGCTGCTCCAGGCCGAACCGTGCCTGAACCGCGGCCTTGTTGGCGGCCTTGCCGGCTGGATTCTCGGCGTCGAACGGTGCCGCCAGCAGGCTGTCCGTGGCCGGGTCCCAGACGTCGGTGTCGATGCCGTTGGTGATGCCGACCAGCTCGGCCGCCCGCGTGCGCAGCAGGCCATCCAAGCCCATGCCCTGAGCTGCGGTCTGTATCTCGCGGGCATAGGTCGGGCTTACCGTGGTCAGCCGGTCG
This sequence comes from uncultured Alphaproteobacteria bacterium, assembly GCA_963798145.1. Lineage (GTDB taxonomy): Bacteria > Pseudomonadota > Alphaproteobacteria > Geminicoccales > Geminicoccaceae > Benzoatithermus. The sequence goes on along the minus strand of CAWCSG010000008.1, from coordinate 293,026 downwards.
GCATAGAACAGACCCGATTTGAGGTAGCCGATCCGGCCGAAATATTCGACGCCGTCTGTCTTGAACGACTCTGGCGGCAATTCGAGCTCTGCCAGCAGAGTAGCAGGGAAGATGCCCTGAAAGGCGAGATTGTGCACGGTGAGCACCGTCCCGGGGCGGGCGCCGCCAGCCAGGGCCAGATATGCCGGAGCCAGCGCCGCCTGCCAGTCGTGGCCGTGCACGATGTCGGGCACCCAACCCTTCAGCCTGCCGCAGCCGATCTCATACGCAGCCCGGGCCAGGGTGGCGAAGCGACGGTAATTGTCCGGCCAATCCTTGCCGTCGGGGCCGAGATAGGGGTTGCCGGGTCGGTCGTAGAGATGCGGCGCGTCGAGCAGCAGCACGTCGGCACCTTCCGCCGTGCGCGCCTGGAGCAGCCGGGCGCTGGCACCGAGCAGCGAGTCCAGCACCGCCACCGGCTTCGCGTCCGGCAACGCCGCCAGCACAGCGGGATAGGCCGGCAGCAGCGTGCGCACCTCGACGCCCAGCGGCGCCAGGGCCAACGGCAATGCACCGGTCACGTCGGCGAGCCCGCCGGTCTTGAGCAGCGGAAAGAATTCGGGCGTCACCGACAGCACGCGCATCGCTCGCCTCCCCAGGTTCGAGCGCGAGATATGCCGCAGCGTGGTGCGCCTGCCCAGCGCTAGGCGACCGCTGCGGCATCAAAGCTCGCGATGAAGTCGGTCAGGCGCTCGCCCTGGATCAGGATGTGGTCGCGCAGCAGCTGCTCGGCCCGGCTGCTTTCACCGGCCAGGATGGCGTCGACGATCGCCTGATGCTCGACGAGCGAGGTCGCGACCCGGCTGCGCGCCCGCAGCTGCAGGCGGCGAAAGGGTTTCAGACGGTCATGGAGCTGGCGCGCCTGCTCGGCCAGGTAGGTGTTGTGACAGGCAGCGTAGATGACCTCGTGAAATCGCTCGTTGGCATAATAGTAGGCGTCCGCGTCGCCACCCGGCGCCTGCTGTGCGCAGGCGCTGTGGGCTGCCAGCAGGGCCTGCCGCTCGACCTCGGTGATCCGGCGCGCCGCCAGAGCTGCGCACGCCCCCTCGAGCGCCGCCATGACCTCGAAGCGCTCGATGACGCCCCGCAGGCTGAGCGAGGCGACGAACGCGCCGCGTCGCGGCTGCAGCTCGATCAGCCCGGCCGTCGCCAGCTGCATCAGGGCCTCACGGATCGGCGTGCGCGACACGCCGAAGCGCGCGGCCAGCCTCTGCTCGTCGAGCCGCTCGCCCGGGCTCAGCACGCCCGTGACGATCTCCTGCTCCAGCTGGTCGCGCAGCCCGTTGGCCCGTCTCATCCGCCTACCTCGCACCATCCGCTGTTCGCATCCTAATCGACCATTCTTGGATTAGGAAGTGATCATCTTGTATACATACGGCTTGATTATGAATGCAAAGCGCGGTAGGTGGAAGCGTGCTCGAGAGTGAGCCCGTCCATCAGGGAGATCCGCCATGACCAGAATCGCCTCTCTTCTCCTCGCCGGTGCCGCCTGCATCGCCCTGGCCCAGACCGCGCAGGCCGACACGGTGCTGAAGGCATCGCACCAGTGGCCGTCGGGAACCGGCGACTTCCGTGACGAGATGATCCAGATGATTGCCGACGACGTGAAGGCGGCGAATGTCGGCCTGGAAATCAAGATCTATCCCGGTGCCGCGCTGGTGAAGCCGCGCGATCAATGGAACGCGCTCGCCAAGAAGCAGATCGATCTCGCGCTGCTGCCGCTCGACTATGCCGCGGGTAAACATCCGCAGTTCAGCGCCACGCTGATGCCGGCTCTGGTCAAGAACCACGAGCACGCCAAGCGCCTTTCGGAGTCGCCGTTCATGGCCGAGATCGAGAAGATCATGGACGAGGACGGGATCATGGTGCTGGCCCATGGCTGGCTTGCCGGCGGGTTCGCCTCGAAGAAAAACTGCATTCTGGAGCCCGCCGACATCAAGGGCCAGGTGACCCGTGCCGCCGGCCCGATGTTCGAGACCATGCTGCAGGGCGCCGGAGCCTCGCTTGCCTCGATGCCAAGTTCAGAGATTTACACGGCGATGCAGACCGGGGTGCTGGATGCCGCCAACACGTCGTCGGAGAGCTTCGTCTCCTATCGGCTCTACGAGCAGGTCAAGTGCATGACAGCCCCCGGCGACCATGCGATCTGGTTCATGTACGAGCCGCTGCTGATGTCCAAGCGGTCCTTCGAGCGGCTCGACGAAAAGCAGCAGCAGGCCCTGCTCGCGGCGGGCAAGAAGGCCGAAGCGTTCGGCTACGAGAAGGCGGCCGCCTCGGACCAGAGCATGGCGGACACGTATGCGAAGGCCGGGGTCGAGGTGGTGACGATGACCGCCGAGCAGGCCGAGGCCTGGCACGAGCTCGCGAAGCAGACCGCCTACAAGACCTTCGCCCAGGATGTGAAGGGCGGCCAGGAGCTGCTCGATCTGGCCCAGAGCGTCGAGTAGCACACCAAACCAGCGGCCGACCGCGGGTGCCGGAGCGCGCCCGGGTCGCAGGGGGGATTCGACGTCATGGACATCTTCGTGCGCCTGGTTGCCCAGGCGTCGCGTGCCACGGGCGTGCTCGCGGCGGGGCTCATCTTGATCTCGGTGATCGTGGTCTGCCAGATGGTGGCGGCCCGGTACTTCTTCGGACACCCGACCACCTGGCAGACCGAGTTTGTCGTCTACGCGCTGGTGGCCACGACCCTGATCGGCAGCCCGTACGTGCTGCTCCATCGCGGGCACGTGAACATGGATATTGTCGTCCTCTACGCCAACCAGAGGGCCCGATTCTGGCTGGCCCTCCTCGCGGACGCAGTCTCGCTGCTGTTTTGCGGCCTGATGTTCTTCTACGGGCTGACCTTCTGGCACGAAGCCTGGGCCAGTGACTGGCACTCGGACACCGTGACCCGGGTCCCCTTGTGGATTCCCTATCTGTCGCTGCCTGTGGGCATGGGTCTGCTGGCCCTGCAGCTGCTCGCCGACATGCTGTGCCTGCTTACCGGCAGGACCTTGCCGTTCGGCTTGGCACCAAGGGGCAGCGGGACACCGGGAATGCTGCATGCGGAGCCCGCCGACATGTTCGACCCCGAGACCGGAGAAGCTCGATGAGCCCGCTCATGGCCGGCGTCACCGTCCTGTCCATCCTGGCAACCACCCTGGTGATCGGGGTGCCGATCGCGTTCGCGCTCGGCATCACCGCGGTCTTCGGGCTGGTCATGTTCGAGGGCTTCGACAGCCTGAGCTTCATGCCGGAGACGATGTTTAGCGGTCTCGACGACTTCACCCTGGTGTCGATCCCGATGTTCATCCTGATGGGGGCGGCGGTGGCTTCCTCGCGGGCCGGCAGCGATCTCTACCTGGCCCTGGATCGCTGGCTGTATCGCGTGCCCGGCGGCCTCGTGATCTCCAATCTCGGCGCCTGCGCGCTGTTCGCGGCGCTCACCGGCTCTTCGCCTGCGACCTGCGCCGCGATCGGCAAGATGGGCATCCCCGAGATGCGTCGTCGCGGCTATCCGGACGAGATTGCCACGGGGTCGATCGCCGCCGGCGGCACGCTCGGCATCCTGATCCCACCCAGCCTCACATTCATCCTCTACGGCATCGCCACCCAGAGCTCGATCGGCCGATTGTTCATGGCCGGGATCGTGCCCGGAATCCTGCTCACCGGCCTGTTCATGCTGTGGACCTGGTTCGCGGTCCGCCGCAGTGGTCACAGGGCCTATGCCGCCGACTTCCGCTTCACCTGGCGCGAGAAGTTTGAGGCGCTGCCCAAGGTCGTGCCGTTCCTGTTGATCATCGCCGGCGTGATGTGGGCGCTCTACGGCGGTGTCGCCACGCCCTCCGAGGCCGCCGGGGTCGGCGCCCTGCTGTGCGTGACCCTGGCGATCGTCATCTACCGGATGTGGCGGGCGCAGGACTGGTGGGTGATGCTGCGCGACACCACCCGCGAGGCGGTGATGATCCTGCTGATCATCGGTACGGCGATCCTGTTCAGCTACATGCTGACCTCGCTGTACCTGACGCAAGGCCTCGCCGAATGGATCGGCACGTTGCAGGTGAACCGCTGGGTCATCATGGCAGCGATCAACCTCCTGCTGCTCGTCGCCGGGTGCTTCCTGCCGCCCGCCGCGATCATCCTGATGACGGCACCCATCCTGCTGCCGATCCTCACCTCGCTCAATTTCGACCCGATCTGGTTCGGCGTGATCCTCACGATCAACATGGAGGTCGGGCTGATTACCCCGCCGGTAGGCCTGAACCTCTACGTCATCAACGGCATCGCGCCCGACGTGCCGCTGGCCAAGGTGCTGTGGGGCTCCGTCCCCTACGTGCTGTGCATGCTGCTCGCCATCGTCATCCTCTGCCTGTTCCCTGGGCTTGCGACCTGGTTGCCCGACTATCTGATGGGACCCGCCCTATGAACTCCAGCTTCTTCCAGGACATGCTCGGCAGCATAGCGGAGCGCGGCCGTGCGCTGGTCGATCGGTCGACCACGCGCCCGGCGGGAAAGGGAGGGCGCCGGACCAGTCGGCCGGAAACGCTGGAGAGCCTCTGCCAAGCGCTGGTCTCAGGGCGGGGTGAAGCCTCGGGCGTGGCGCTGGCCCGGCAGGTGCTCGACCTCTATGCCGCCTCGTCGGTGTCGGCTCGGGTCGAGTTTTTCCGCCTGCTCGCCAGCGACTTTGACCCGGAGCTGGCGGGCATTCGGCGGTCCTGGGAGGCCTACCAACAGGAAGCGTCGCCCACGAATCTGCAGGCGCTGCTGGAGGCGGTCGAGCCGCCGCGCCAGGAGCTGCTCCGGCGTCTCAATCTCGCCCCGGGCGGTACCGCGGCCCTGGTGGCGATGCGCGAGGATCTGATCAAGCACGGCGGCAAGGAAGCGCAGCTGCGCAAGCTCGACGACGACTTCGCGCATCTGTTCGGCTCGTGGTTCAATCGCGGCTTTCTGGTGCTGCGGCCGATCGACTGGTCGAGTCCGGCCGACATGCTGGAGCGAATCATCCGCTATGAAGCCGTGCACGAGATCCAGGGCTGGAACGACCTGCGCCGCCGCGTGCAGCCGTCGGATCGACGCTGCTTCGGCTTCTTCCACCCGTCGCTGATCGACGAGCCGCTGATCTTCGTCGAGGTGGCGCTGACCCGCGAGATCCCGGACTCGATCCAGTCGCTGCTGGCCGAGGAGCGCACGATCCTGCCGGCCAAGGAGGCGACGACCGCCGTCTTCTACTCGATCAGCAACTGCCAGCAGGGTCTGCGGGGCGTCTCGTTCGGCAATTTCCTGATCAAGCAGGTGGTCGAGGAGCTTTCCCGCGAGCTGCCGGGGCTGCAGAACTTTGTCACGCTGTCGCCCGCGCCCGGCTTTGCAGGCTGGCTCGCCAAGGTTCAAGCCGACCCCGCAGCGGCCGGTCTCGCCAGCATCGACCTCGAGCCGCTGGAGGCACTTCGCCATCCCGGCTGGCACCTGGAGGCGGCGAGTGCCGCGCGGCTGAAGCCGATCCTGCTGGCGCTTGCCGCGAACTACTACCTGCGCGCCAAGGCGGGTGGCGGGAAGCCGGTCGACCCGGTGGCGCGCTTCCATCTCGGCAACGGCGCCCGGCTCGAGCGGCTCGACTGGCTGGGCGACGTCTCGCCCAAGGGCCTGCGCGAGGCGCACGGGCTGATGGTCAACTATCTCTACGATCTGCGCTTCATCGAAGCCAATCACGAGGCCTTCGCCAACGACGGCGCCGTCGTCGCCTCGAAAGCCGTCCTGCAATACCTGCCCGCGATCCAGCCTGCCCCGGAGACCGTCGCATGAACGAGAACCTGTTCGAGAGCTTCCGCAGCGGCTTTTCGACCGACCTCGGCCGCATCTTCCTGGAGCGGCCCGACGGCAGCGTGCTGAGCTACGCCGATCTCCTGGACCTGTCGGGCCGAGTGGCCCAGGTACTCTCGGATCTGGGTGTCAAGCCTGGCGACCGCGTCGCGGCTCAGGTCGAAAAGAGCGCCGAAGCGCTCATGCTCTATCTGGGCTGCTTGCGCGCCGGCGCGGTCTACCTGCCGCTGAACACGGCCTACACCGCGGGCGAGGTCCGTTACTTCCTGAGTGACGCCGAACCGACCCTGTTCGTCTGCCGGCCTGAACTCGAGGAACCGATGGCGGCGTTGGGCCGCGAACTCGGTGTGCCGCACCTGCTGACGCTGGGCGAGCATGGCGACGGCAGCCTCTGGACCAGGGTGCAGTCCGCCGTGGCCGGCGATGTCGACGTGCCGCGCGCTAAGGACGACCTCGCGGCCTTCCTCTACACCTCCGGCACGACCGGAAGGTCGAAAGGGGCCATGCTCAGCCACGGCAACCTCGCCTCCAACGCGGCGACGCTGCGCGATGCCTGGCGCTTCACGGGCGACGACCGGCTGCTGCACGCGCTGCCGATCTTCCACACTCACGGCCTGTTCGTCGCCACCAACATCACGCTCATGGCTGGCGGCTCGTTGATCTACCTGCCGCGCTTCGACCTCGCCGACATGATGCGACTAATGCCCAAGGCGACCACGATGATGGGCGTGCCGACCTTCTATACGCGCCTGCTGTCGCGGCCGGATTTCACGCGCGAGCTGGTGGCGCACATGCGCCTGTTCGTCTCGGGTTCGGCGCCGCTCTCGGCCGAGACGCACAAGGAGTTCAAGGAGCGCACCGGCCACGCGATCCTCGAGCGCTACGGCATGACCGAGACCAACATGAACACCTCCAATCCCTATGAGGGCGAGCGCATCCCCGGCAGTGTCGGCAAGCCGCTGCCCGATGTGGAGACACGCATAACCGACCCGGAGACCGGGGCCGTTCTGCCGCAGGGCGGGATCGGCATGATCGAGGTGCGCGGGCCGAACGTGTTCAAGGGCTATTGGCGAATGCCCGAGAAGACCAAGGCCGAGTTCCGCGAGGACGGCTTCTTCATCACGGGCGACCTCGGCTACATCGACCCGCGCGGTTACGTCTACATCTCGGGCCGTGGCAAGGATCTGATCATCTCCGGTGGGTTCAACGTCTATCCGGCCGAGGTCGAGGGCGCAGTCGAAGCCCTGCCCGGGGTGGCCGAATGCGCCGTGATCGGCGTGCCGCATGCCGATTTCGGCGAGGGCGTGGTCGCGGTGGTGACCGCCAAGCCGGGCGCGGCGCTCGACGAGAAGCAGATGATCACGTCGCTCGGCAGCGAGCTGGCGAAGTACAAGCTGCCCAAGCGGATCTACGTCGCCGACGACCTGCCGCGTAACGCGATGGGCAAGGTGCAGAAGAACCTGCTGCGGGAAAAGTACCAGAGCACCTTCGCTGCCGGGAGCTGACCAGGCGGCATGATGGGCTTGCGGCGCACGGCGGCTTGGGCAAGATGCCGCGATGCAACATGGAGCGCGGCCCGGCCTTCCGTTCCCCCTCGGCGTCACGCTCTCCGCCGAGGGCGCGAATGTCGCCATCTTCTCCGCGCACGCCAGCCGCATCGAGCTGTGCCTGTTCGACGAGACCGGCGCGCGGGAAACGGCGCGGCTGGCCTTACCGGAGATCACCGATCAGGTCTTTCATGGCTTCTTCCCCGGCCTTCGGACCGGGCAGGTCTACGGACTGCGCGCTCATGGACCCTGGGCGCCGGAGCGTGGTCATCGGTTCAACCCCGCGAAGCTGCTCCTCGACCCCTACGCCAAGGTCGTCACCGGTCGGGTCGAATGGGCCGGGCCGAATCTGGTCGACCCACAGTCCCCCTTCGAGCTCGATCCGCGCGACACTGCGGCCGTCGTGCCCAAAGGTGTGATCTGGGGGGCCGCGAAAACTGATGGCGATCCGGGTCGGCCCGGCACACCCTGGGAGCAGACCGTCCTCTACGAGGCCCATGTCCGCGGGCTGACCAAGCTGCACCCTGCCGTGCCGGAGGCGCTGCGCGGCACCTATCTCGGGCTGGCCGACCCGGCCGTGCTCGACCATCTGGTCAAGCTCGGCATCACCGCGATTGAGCTGATGCCGGTGGCCGCCTTTGCGGACGAGCTGCGGCTGGTCCGGCTCGGCCTATCCAACTATTGGGGCTACAATCCCTACGCGTTCATGGCGGTCGAGCCGCGCTTCGGCCTGCGCGATCCCACGGCCGAGTTCCGCGCCATGGTCGCGGCCCTGCACGGTGCCGGGATCGAGGTCATCCTCGATGTCGTGCTGAACCACAGCGCCGAGACCGATATCTTCGGCCCGACGCTCTCGTTCCGTGGCCTCGACAATGCCAGCTACTATCGGCTCGATCCCGCCGACCCGCGCCGCTACCTCGACTGGAGCGGCTGCGGCAACTCGATCGACCTGTCGCACCCCCGGGTCATGCAGCTGGCCATGGACGCGCTGCGGCACTGGGCGGCCCTGGGCGTGGACGGCTTCCGCTACGACCTCGCCCCGACGCTCGGCCGCGAGCGGGACGGCGGGTTTGCGCCGGATGCGCCCCTGCTGCAGGCGATCGCGCAGGACCCGGTGCTGGGCCGGCTGAAGCAGATTGCCGAGCCGTGGGATCTCGGGCCATACGGCTATCGGCAGGGCGAGTTCCCGCCGCCGTTTGCGATGTGGAACGACCGCTTCCGCGACGCCGTACGCCGGTTCTGGCGCGGCGACGAAGCGATCCTGCCCGAGCTGGCCGGCCGGCTGCTCGGCTCTGCCGATCTGTTCGAGACTGCGAGGCGCCGGCCGCAGGCCGGCATCAACCTGATCACCAGCCACGATGGCTCCACCCTGACCGACCTCGCCAGCTATGTGGGACGCCACAACGAGGCCAACGGCGAGGGCAATCGCGACGGTCATCACGACAATCTCGGCGCCAACTGGGGCGTCGAGGGCCCGACCCAGCGGCTTGAAGTACGCGAGCTGCGCGACCGTCACCGGCGCAACCTGTTGGCTACGCTGCTGCTGGCGCAGGGGACGCCGATGCTGCTGATGGGCGACGAGCTCGGCCGTACGCAGCAGGGCAACAACAACGCCTATTGCCAGGACAACGCGCTCAGCTGGTGCGACTGGCGGCAGGACGAGCCGGAGGATGCGGCCTTCCTGGCGTTCGTGCGGCGGCTGGTCGCCTTGCGGCAGACACATCCGGCCCTGCGGCAGGCGGTTTCCTGCACGGGCGCGACCTCGCGGCCGGTCACGGCAAGGACGTGGCCTGGCTGGCCAGCGATGGCCAGGAGATGAGCGAGCGCCACTGGCAGGATCCGAACAATCGCTGCTTCGGCCTGATGCTGGCCGGCGACGCGGAGACCCTGCTGCTGCTTGCCAATGCGCAGGATCAGGCGGCACGGTTTCTCCTGCCACCTGGCGGATGGGAGCGGCTGCTCGACACCGCCGCGCCGGACGGTATCGGCTCGGTCGTAGGCAAGTCGATGCCATTGGCGGCTCACAGTCTCGTGCTGCTGCGGGTCGCGGCCTGCGATCTGCAGAGTCGCGCGCCCGGGACTTCTTGAGTACGTTGCCCGCGATTGTTGCGCGCAGAGGGAACCGATCTTCCGTGAGCAGGAAAGAGCCGAGAAAGTCGCATCACGTCGAGCAGCGCCCGCCGTTCGAGGTGATCGCCCTTCTCCTCCAGGGCGGCGGCGCCCTGGGCTCGTACCAGGCTGGCGTCTATCAGGCCCTGGCGGAAGCGAACCTGCACCCAGATTGGGTGGCAGGGATCTCGATCGGGGCCATCAACAGCGCGATCATCGCCGGCAATCCACCCGACAAACGGGTCGAGCGGCTGACCGAGTTCTGGGAGACGATCACCACCGATCTGGGCTCGCACTGGCTGGAGAGCATCCTGCCGCAGTTCCTGCAGGGCAACCACGAGCGCGGCGCTTTCAACCGGATGAGCTCGGCCACCAGCCTGCTGCGCGGCGCAGCCGGGCTTTTTCGTCCCGCGCATGCCGCCGCCGCACCTGCAGACGCCCGGCTCCGCCGGGGCCACCAGCTGGTACGATACCGCCACGCTCAAGACCACGCTCGAGCGGCTGGTCGACTTCGATCGAATCAACGCGTGCGAGATGCGCCTCACGGTCGGTGCGGTCAACGTGCGCACCGGCAATCTCGCCTGCTTCGACAACAATACCCATACCATCCGCCCCGAGCACGTGATGGCCAGCGGCTCGCTGCCACCCGGCTTCCCGGCCACCGAGATCGAGGGGGAGCACTACTGGGACGGCGGCCTGGTCTCGAACACGCCGCTCGACTGGGTGATCGAGGCCAAGGAACGGCGCGACACCCTGGCCTTCCAGGTCGACCTGTGGGCCGCGAGGGGTCCGTTCCCGGGCGATCTGGCCCAGGTGGCGGCGCGGACCAAGGAGATCCAGTATTCCAGCCGGACCCGTCTCACGACCGACTTCATGAAGCAGCAGCAGCAGGTCCGGCACATGGCGGCGCGCCTGCTCGACAAGCTACCGCCCGAGCTGCAGAACGAGCCCGAGGTGTTGTTCTTGCGACCGCTGGCGAACGAAAAGGTCGTCAACATCGTGCATCTGATCTACCGGACGCGGGACTATGAGAACCAAGCCAAGGACTACGAATTCTCGCGAGTGACCATGCATGAGCACTGGAACGCCGGCTATCATGACGCGGTCCGCAGCCTACGCCATCCTGAGGTGCTGGAGCGGCCCGATCCGATGGATTGCGTGCGCACGTTCGATCTCGGGCTCGAAAGCCGCGAATAGCCGCTCGCCCACGGTCATGTCCGCCCACCCCACCGAGCAAGGGACATAGCGAGTTGAACGAAGACGACGTCCGCCGCAACGCGTTCGCCATGCCGCTCACGGCACCGGCTTTCCCGATCGGCCCCTACCGGTTCGTCGACCGTCAATATCTGATCATCACCTACCGCACCGATCCGGTGAAGCTGCGCGCGCTGGTGCCGGAGCCGCTGGAGATCGTGGAGCCGGTGGTCAAGTTCGAGTTCATCCGGATGCCCGAACTCGACCGGCTTCGGCGACTATACCGAGAGTGGCCAGGTGATTCCGGTCTCGTTCCAGGGCCGCAAGGGCGGCTACAGCCACTGCATGTTCCTGGACGATCATCCGCCGATCGCCGGCGGCCGCGAGCTGTGGGGCTTCCCCAAGAAGCTGGCCTCCCCGAAGCTCAAGGCCGAGATCGACACGCTGGTCGGCACCCTCGACTATGGTGCGATCCGCATCGCGACCGGCACCATGGGCTACAAGCACAAGGCCGCCGACGCCGCGGGGGTGCTGGCGTCGTTGCAGGCGCCGAACTGGCTGCTCAAGATCATCCCGCACGTCGACGGCACCGCGCGAATCTGCGAGCTGATCGAGTACTATCTCGAGGACGTCACCCTCAAGGGCGCCTGGACCGGGCCGGCGGCGCTCGACCTGTCCCCCCACGCACTGGCCCCGGTGGCCGAGCTGCCGGTGCTGGAGGTGATGTCCGCGGTCCATATCCAGGCCGACCTGACGCTCGGACTGGGCAAGGTCGTCCACGACTATCTCGGCTGAACCGGCCGCAACGGAGAGAGCACATGCGTCTGAAGGACAAGGTTGCTGTCGTTACCGGCGCCGCCAGTGGCATCGGCAAGGAGATCGCCATCGTCTACGCCCGCGAGGGTGCGAAGGTGGTGATCGCCGACCTCAATCAGGAGGGCGCCGACGCCACCGCCGCCGAGCTGGAGGCCGCGGGCGGCACCGCCATGGGTGTCGCCATGGACGTCACCGACGAGGCCCAGGTCGATGCCGGCTTCGCCAAGGTGAAGGAAGCCTATGGCGGCTGCGACATCCTGGTCAGCAATGCCGGCATCCAGATCGTCGAGCCGCTCGACCAGTTCGACTTCGCCAAATGGAAGAAGATGCTGGCGATCCATCTCGACGGCGCCTTCCTGACCACCCGCGCGGCGCTGCGGCTGATGTATGCCGGCGGCCGTGGCGGCAGCGTCATCTACATGGGCTCGGTCCACTCCAAGGAGGCCTCGGTGCTGAAAGCGCCCTATGTCACCGCCAAGCATGGCCTGATCGGTCTGGCCAAGGTGGTGGCGAAGGAGGGTGCGAAGCACGGTGTGCGGGCCAACGTGATCTGCCCCGGCTTCGTGCGCACGCCTTTGGTCGAGAAGCAGATCCCCGAGCAGGCCAAGGAACTGGGCATCTCCGAGGAGGACGTGATCAAGAAGGTCATGCTCAAGGAGACCGTCGACGGCGAGTTCACGACCGTGGACGACGTCGCCCAGACTGCGCTGTTCTTTGCGGCCTTCCCGACCAACGCGCTCACGGGCCAGTCGCTCGTGGTCAGCCATGGCTGGTTCATGCAGTAAGCGACGTCAGAAGTCAGGGTATGGGAATAGAGAATCGACCATGGCCGAGAAGTCCGCCAAAGAACCGAAGGCCGCCCGAGGTCGAACACGGGCGATACAGCGACGGCGTCGTCCTTGACGACATCCACTATCTCGAGTGCAAGATCATTCTGAAGCCGGACCGCTTCACGTCCGCTAAGGCCTTTCAGGACTACGGCGATCTGGTTCGACGTGCGGCCGACGAGTTCGGTATCGAGCGCGACGCCAAATGCGTCGTCGGCATGCGGCCCAGCCTGCGCGAGGTCATGTTCCTGGATACGGCGGACTTCCGGCTCTACAACAATTCGTTCATCCTCCGCCAACGGGTCACCTACGAGGATCACTTTCCCGTCGGCGACCCTGAGATGGTGTTCAAGTTCCGGCATCCCGATACTGAAGAGGACGGCCGAGCTCGACGTCCGGCCGAAATTCGCCGGCGACTATCGGATCAAGTTCAAGGCCGAGGCGCTGCCGCTGCGCGACCAGATCGGCGGCTACCGGCTGCTCTATTCGCACAATGCCCAGTTCGGTCTGAGCCAGCTGCCGGAAGGCGATCGCACCAGCGTCGGGTTTCTCGGGCAGATCTTCCCGGCACTGGCGGCGTTGCGGACCTCCGCGACGAGCGGGTCGAATACGTGCACCAGGAGGTGGTCGAGGAGGTGCTGCAGGAGCTGGGCGTGCTGGAGTTCGGCAAGGGCATCACCGCGAAATGCAACGTCGCGCTATGGCGCACCCGGGCCGAGCACCGTCCGCTCTGCGGCGAGTTCGCCTACCAGGCCAAGTTCAAGCGGCGCGACGACTTCGGCGAGAAGGCGCTCGAGCGCTGCAAGAAGTTTTTCGTCTCCCTGCAGCAGATCAGCCACGAGTGGGTGGCATTGGGGACCACCAAGACCGGGATGGTCTACCAGCTCAAGGGCAACCCGCCGCAAGCGCACGAGTGAGTGCGCTGTTCGCGCGCTTCGTCCAGGACGATTTCCTGGGCATCCGCTACGCCGCGATCGTATTCGTCGCCGCCACCGTGCTCTGGTTGATCCTCAGCCTCGGCGCCAACACAACCCCGGTCTGGGCGATCAGCTCGATGGTGGCGGTGATCGACCCGCATCTGAAGGCGGCGCTGGCGACGTTCCGCGGGCGGATCGCGAACACGCTGCTCGGCTGCTCGATCGGCCTGATCTTCCTGATGGTCGGCAGCGAGACCGAGTGGAAGCTGCCGATGGCGCTAGCGGCAACGGTCCTGCTGTCGTCCTACCTGCTGCATGTGGAATCCAGCTGGCGGATCGCGCCGACGACCGCCGCCTTCGTCGTTGCCACAGAGCTGACCCATCACTCGACCGTTGGCGCGGTGAGCGCCGGGCTGAAGCGGACCGCCGAGGTGATCCTCGGCTGCCTGGTCGGATTGCTCGTCTCCTGGCTGTTCGCCAGGCTGTGGCCGATGCACGAGCCGATGAAGCCAGCGGCGCCGGCCAAGCCATGAGCCGGTGCGGCGAAATTGATTTTCCGGCCAGCGGATGGTGGCGCTAGGCACCGTCGCCAACCCGGCGGTCTGGCGGTATGACATAGTCACAAGGCGGTGCAGGGGAGGCCGACGATGACCAGCAAGACCGTGGCGACGCAGCCGATCGCCGGGCAGAAGCCCGGCACCTCCGGCCTGCGCAAGAAGGTGCGGGTGTTCGAGCAGGCGCCGTATCTTGAGAACTTCGTCCAGGCAATTCTCGACAGCGCGCCTGAGGTGGTCGGCCGCACGCTGGTGGTCGGCGGCGACGGTCGTTACTTCAACGACAAGGCGATCCAGACCATCCTGCGCATGGCTGCGGCCAATGGCGTCGGCCGGGTCCTGGTCGGGCAGGGCGGGCTGCTGTCGACGCCGGCCGCTTCCAACCTGATCCGCGAGCGCAAGGCTGCCGGCGGCATCATCCTGTCGGCCTCGCACAATCCGGGCGGCCCCGACGGCGATTTCGGGATCAAGTTCAACACCGCCAACGGTGGCCCGGCGCCGGAGAAGGTGACCGATGCGATCTATGCGCGCACGCAGTCGATCACCGAGCTGAAGACCACGGACACGCCGGACATCGATCTCGGCCGGTTGGGCGAGACGCGGCTGGATTCCATGCCCGTCGAGATCGTCGACCCGGTCGCCGACTACGCGCTGCTGATGGAGCGCCTGTTCGACTTCGAGGCGATCCGTGCCTTGTTCCGCTCGGGTTTCCGGATGCGCTTCGACGCGATGAGCGCGATCACCGGCCCCTACGCACACCATATCATCGAGGGCATGCTGGGCGCTCCCGCCGGGACGGTGGTCAACGGCACGCCGCTGCCCGATTTCGGCGGCCACCACCCCGACCCGAACCTCGTCCACTGCGCCGATCTCGTGGCCTTGATGAACGGCCCGAACGCGCCGAACCTGGGTGCTGCGTCCGACGGCGACGGCGACCGCAACCTGATCCACGGCCCGGGGCTGTTCGTGGCGCCGTCCGACAGCCTGGCCCTGCTCGCGGCCAACGCGCAGCTGGCTCCCGGCTATGCGGACGGGCTGAAGGGTGTCGCGCGCTCGATGCCGACCTCGGCGGCGGTCGACCGAGTTGCCGCAAAGCTCGGCATCCCCTGCTTCGAGACGCCCACGGGCTGGAAATTCTTCGGCAACCTGCTGGATGCCGGCAAGGCCTCCCTGTGCGGCGAGGAGAGTGCCGGCACCGGCTCCGACCATGTCCGCGAGAAGGACGGGCTGTGGGCGGTGCTGCTCTGGCTCAACATCCTGGCCAAGCGCCGCCAGGGTGTGGCCGAGATCGTGCGCGCGCACTGGGCCGAGTTCGGCCGCAACTATTACAGCCGCCACGACTACGAGGCGATCGACGCGAAGAAGGCGCAAGGGCTGGTGGACGACCTGCGCGCCCGTCTTCCGGGCCTGCCCGGCACGAGCTTCGGCGCCGAGACCGTCACCACTGCCGACGATTTCGCCTACACCGACCCCGTCGACGCCTCGGTCAGCGAGCACCAGGGCATCCGGCTGCATTTCGCCAGCGGCGCGCGGATCGTCTACCGCCTGTCGGGCACCGGCACCGAGGGCGCGACGCTGCGCGTTTATCTCGAGCGCTTCGAGCCCACTCGCCTGGACGAGGACACCCAGGCCTTCCTGGCCCCGCTGATCGCGATCGCCGACGAGGTCGCCGGGATCGGCCAGCGCACCGGCCGCGCCGACCCCGACGTGATCACCTGACCGGAGGCCCGCTCATCGGACCATGAGCGAGCGGGCGCGCGCCAGGTCGACCTTGGCCGGAGCGAGTAGCGCCCGGTTGCCAGTCATCAGCTTGGCGCGTGCTTCGGCCATCGCGTCGGCCGCGTGCGTCGCCGCGAAGACCGGAATCGGCTTCTGCTGCGCGAGTACCGCGATCGCATCGCCGATCAGGCGGATCGCCTGCTGGGTTTCTAGCCGCGCACCGCCCGCCGACTTGGTCGCCGCCTGTTCGATGTGCGCTACGGCCTCGACCACGTTCTCGTAGGCGTTGATGGTACGCAGGAACGCCGCGATGCGCTGGATGTCGGCGCGGCCGAGGAGGAACGCGTGGCCGTTGCCCGCCGGCGACGCGTTGAAGGTATCGCTCGTGTAGAACGCGATCGCCTGCTCCAGCGTCGCCGCGCTGTTGTTGTGGAAGAATGGCGGGGTCGCGGCGGCTGCGACCAGCGATGGCACATTGAATGCCCCGTCGCCGAACCCCCCGCCGCAGGCTGCCGCCGCGGATGCGCTCACCGCCTCCTTGCCGAAGCCGCCATCCGGCGGCCCGTTGCCCTGACAGACCGGGTTGCCGGGGATGCGGTTCACACCGGTGGCGAAATTGTTGCCGTGGCCGCCATCGTCCAGGGCCTCGTCGTTGGCGCCGGCCTGATAGTGACAGCCGAAGCAACTGTTGGTGGTGCCCGGCTTGCCGCGTGCCGGGGCGGTATGAAACAGCAGCTTGCCCTGCTCGGCCGCCGGGTCGCGAAAGAACAGCTCGCCGGGCTCCCCCGGCTCCACGTCCAGCAGCTCCTGCTGGCCCAGCGAGAGCTGATAGGCGAGCAGCGCGTCGAGCTCGTCTTCGGTCGGCACCCGGAAGTCCCGGTTCGGAACCCGATCCAGGGACTTGGTCAGGTGCTGCTCGACGGCTCCGACCGCAAACATCCGAAGTGAGCCGTCGTCGGGTGCGCCGTCGCCGGACCAGCCGGTCATGTTCTTGAGCGGGAACCCCGGGCTCGGCGTGATCGACAGGCCGAGCCCCAGCACGTGCGGCACGCTGCGCAGTACGCCAAGGGCAGCAAAGCCGTCGAGATTCTCGGTGATCAGCGCGTGGCGCCGCAGCATGGCCGGGTTCTCCAGCGCCGCCAACGCCGGATTGGTCTCGGCCACGAACAGTGGATCGCCTCGGCGTAGTTTCGCTATGTAGTTAGGGTCAAGCGTGAAGTTGTTCGCCGCAGGATGACAAGTGGCACAGGTCCGGCCGTTGCCGTCGAACGTCTCGAAAGTGAACAGTTGCCGTCCACGCTCAACCAGCTGCGCCCGCGACAGCTTTTGCCCCGAGCGCGGCTTGATCTGCCTCAAGACATCGGGATCAGCCGGAAACGCCATCCTGTTTGCTGCCGCAGTATCGGCTAGGCCGAAGCAGATGGCTAGCATTCCGGCAAGCGCGGGAGTCCAAGCGCCGAAGATTCCTCCGGCTCGGTATTTGGCCACCTGAGTTCCCTTTGTTTAGAGTTCTTTATTCGACGTGCGTCGTTCCCATGCTGTTGCGTCGAGCATGGTGACGATTCCGTTGACCTATATTGACATTGGCTCAACGAACATTGCGCGTGACGCTAATTGGTAGGACGGTCGCGGAGAGCGTCTATTCCCGCCCGAACTCGCAAATTTGGTGTCTGCGCCAATTTACGCTTTCGGCGAGCTCGTGTGCCGCGGCTCGCGGTATCGGCGAAGCGGGTGGCGGAGAGGATGGACCGCAGCGGCCTTTTGCGGCGTCGATTCGGCATCTCGCCCGGTTGTGAAATTCGGGCTACCGGAGCGCCTGCTATAGCCTGCCGGCATCAACCCGCAAGCCACCGGGCATTTCACCGTCGCCGGCAGTCGGGAGATAACTACCGCCAGGAACCCAATCGTTGGAAACGACTCCCATGGCGACGATCGCGAACATCCTGACCCGCGCCTCCGAGCGGCCCGTGCCGACCGCCCTGACCATCGGCTGGGCCGTACTGCCCTACCTGCTGGCCGCTTATATCGTCTACATCCTGCTCTGGTACCTGCCGTTCAAGTTCTACCCGGACAGCGAGTTGTTCCAGACCCTGGAGAACTCCGTCGGGTTCCCATGGTTCGAGCCCTATTTCCGCTACTTCACCGGCGGGGTCGAGGCGGTGGCGAGCCTGCTTCTGGTCATCCCGGGCCTGCAAGTGGCCGGTGCCGCATTGGCGTTCGGCACGATGGGCGGTGCCATCTGCTTCCACCTGTTCACCGCGCTGGGTGTCGACCCGTATCATGACGGCGGCACGTTGTTCAAAGAGGCCTGCACCAACTTCGTGTTCGCCGCGACCATCCTGATCCTGCGCCGCGTACGAAATCCTGCCGCTGCTGCGCCGGCTCGTCACCGACCCGCGGTTTGTGCGGATCATGTCGGAGAGCTGAACCACCGTTGAACCCGGTTCAGCATGCTCTGCGGCGTTCCGCCCGTTCAGGTGGCTGGAGCGTCTTCGGGACGCTCGAGCTCGGGGTCGATCGGGACCCGCCAGCCCTGGGCCAGCCGATTGGTCTCGTTGGCCATCCCGACCACGGCGATCAACTCGCCCAGCATCGCGGTGCTCATGCCCTTCCGGCGCGCTGCGGCGGTATGGCTGGCGATGCAGTAGCCGCAGCCATTGGTGATGCTGACCGCCACGTAGATCATCTCCTTGACCAGCGGGTCGATCTCACCGGGGGCCATGACCTCCTTCAGTGTAGCCCAGGTGCGGCGCAGACCGACGGGGTCGTGCGCCATGTATTTCCAGAAATTATTGACGTCCGATAGGCCGCGCGTCGCCATGATCTCGTCGTAGACCGCGCGTATCTCCGGCGAGGCGTCTGCATACTCGATCGGTTCGACCATGGTGTGCCAGTCAGATTGGGGCGCGGCCGACGGAGCCCACCATTACCATCGGGATCGACAAGGGCCGCACCAAGGTCACCGACCCGGGTAGGGTATGATCACGCCACGACCTAAGTCCACGGCCTGTCGAACGCCGACAGGCCGTGGGCTCAGCACTGCAGCGTTCAAGCTAGATCGAAGCGATCGAGATTCATGACCTTGTTCCAAGCAGCCACAAAGTCACGCACGAACGCCTGAGGCGCATCGTTGCAGGCATAGACCTCCGCGAGGGCGCGAAGCTGGGAGTTCGAGCCGAACACGAGATCGACGACGGTGCCTGTCCATTTGAGCTCGCCCGTGGTCCGATCGCGCCCTTCCAGCACGCCTTCAGAGGTGGCGGACCTTTGCCACTTCGTGCTCATGTCGAGCAGGTTCACAAAAAAATCATTGGTGAGAGTCCCGGGCCGGGCGGTGAACACGCCATGTCCGGACTGCCCGACGTTTGCGTTCAGGACGCGCATGCCACCGAGCAGAACGGTCATCTCGGGACCGGTCAGCGTCAGCTGGTTCGCCCGATCCAACAGCAGTTCCGCCGCCGGTCCGTCTTGTTCCGACCGGAGGTAGTTGCGGAATCCGTCTGCGGTCGGCTCCATCGCGGCGAACGAGTCCACGTCGGTCTGCTCTTGCGATGCGTCCATGCGCCCGGGCGTGAAGGGAACCGGCACGGCGTGCCCTGCCTTTTTCGCCGCTTCCTCGACGGCTGCGCAGCCGCCCAGCACGATCAGGTCGGCCAGCGACACTTTCTTGCCGCCGGACTGGGCAGTGTTGAACTCCTGCTGGATGGCTTCCAGGGTCCGGAGGACCTTCGCCAGTTCGGCCGGCTGGTTGACCTCCCAATCCTTCTGTGGGGTCAGCCTTATCCGCGCGCCATTCGCCCCGCCGCGCTTGTCGCTCCCGCGGAACGATGACGCCGACGCCCAGGCCGTCGTGACCAGCTCGGAGGTCGATAGGCCGGACGCGAGGATTTTCGCCTTCAGAGCCGCAACGTCCTGCTCAGCGATCAGCGGATGGTCCACTGCCGGGATCGGGTCCTGCCACAGCAGTTCCTCCTTCGGCACGAGCGGGCCGAGATAGCGCTCGATCGGACCCATGTCGCGGTGCGTCAGCTTGAACCACGCCCGGGCGAACGCGTCGGCGAACTGATCGGGATGCTCGTAGAACCGCCGCGAGATCTTCTCGTAGATCGGGTCAAATCGCAGGGCGAGGTCGGTGGTCAGCATGGTCGGCGCGTGCCGCTTGGTCGGGTCGTGCGCGTCCGGGATCGTGCCTGCGCCAGCGCCATTTTTCGGTGTCCACTGATGGGCACCAGCCGGGCTCTTGGTCAGTTCCCATTCGTAGCCGAACAGGTTCCAGAAGAAGTTGCTGCTCCACTTCGTCGGAGTCGACGTCCAGGTGACTTCCAGGCCGCTGCCGATCGTGTCGGCGCCTACGCCCGTGCCAAACTTGTTGATCCAGCCGAAGCCCTGCTCCTCGATACCGGCGGCTTCCGGCTCCGGGCCTACCAGTGTCGCATCGCCGGCGCCGTGGGTCTTGCCGAAGGTGTGGCCGCCGGCGATCAGGGCCACAGTCTCCTCGTCGTTCATGGCCATGCGGCTGAACGTCTCGCGAATGTCCCGCGCTGCAGCAAGCGGATCCGGATGGCCGTTCGGCCCTTCCGGATTGACATAGATCAGACCCATCTGCACGGCGGCGAGCGGGTTGCTGAGGTCGCGATCGCCGCTATAGCGCTCGTCCGCCAGCCACTTGCCCTCGGGGCCCCAGTAGATGTCCTCTTCCGGCTCCCAGACGTCCGCGCGGCCGCCGCCGAACCCGAACGTCTTGAAGCCCATCGACTCCAGCGCGACATTGCCGGTGAGAATCATGAGGTCGGCCCACGATATCTTCCGGCCGTACTTTTGCTTGATCGGCCAGAGCAGCCGGCGCGCCTTGTCCAGGTTCACGTTGTCCGGCCAGCTGTTCAGCGGCGCGAAGCGCTGCGTGCCGGAGCCCGCGCCGCCACGGCCGTCGCCGACGCGATAGGTGCCTGCGCTGTGCCACGCCATCCGGATGAACAACGGCCCGTAGTGGCCAAAGTCCGCTGGCCACCAAGCCTGCGAGTCGGTCATCAAGGCATGGAGATCCTTGATCACGGCATCCAGGTCGAGGCTCTTGAATTCCTCGGCATAGTTGAACTCCGCGCCCATCGGATCGGTGAGGGGCGAGTTCTTGTTGAGGATCTTCAGGTTCAGCTGATTGGGCCACCAGTCGCGATTTGCGAAGCTGGCAGCTGCCCTGCGCTCGCGAGACCCGCCCGTCACCGGGCACTGGCTATCGGTATCCATGTCAACTCCAGTCGTGCTTCGAACTTCTTTGTTCCGGTGCGCCCCCGGATCGCCAGCATGGTTGGCGGCATCGCCGCCATTGCCCCCCAGGAAGGCCCGCTTCGGGCGCCGCCTGCACCCGCCTTCTCCATAGTCAGTTCGCTGGATAAGTTCTAATGTCGTTATACGATCAAGCGGATAAGAATGTCCTATTCAATGACCACACTGCGTCAGCTTCGCTACTTCTCGGCCCTGGCCCGGCAGCGGCATTTCGGCCGGGCGGCCGAGGAATGTGCGGTCAGTCAGCCTGCCTTGTCGGTCCAGATCCAGAATCTCGAGGCCAGCCTCGGTGCGGTCCTGGTCGAACGCATCCGGGGACAGATCGAGCTCACCCAGGACGGGCTGGAGATTGCGCGCCGAGCGGCGCGGATCCTGACCGAGGTCGCCGAGCTCGAGGATCATGCCCGGCACGGGGGCCGGCTGCTGACCGGTCCGCTTCGGTTGGGCGTGATCCCGTCGATCGCCCCCTATTTGCTGCCGGCTGCGCTGCCGTGCCTCCAGCGGCAGCATCCGGCGCTCAACCTGCAGTTGCGGGAGAGTCAGACCGCGGTCCTGATCGGCGAGCTGCAGCGCGGGGCCTTGGACGTGCTCGTCCTGTCGCTGCCGGTCGATCAGCCCGAGTTGGAGACGCTGGCGCTGTTCGACGACCGGTTTCTCCTCGCCGTGCCAGCCGAAAATTCACTAGCCGGCCAACCGGATGGTGCCACGCGGCTGCTGGCGCAGGAGCGCCTGCTGTTGCTCGAGGAGGGCCACTGCCTGCGCGATCAAGCGCTGAGCTACTGCCAGCATGTCGAACGCGGCGCGACCAGCAGCTTCGGTGCGTCGAGCCTGTCGACGATCATCCAGATGGTCGCGAACGGGTTGGGCATCACGCTGCTGCCCGAACTCAGCCTGCCGTTCGAGGTTCACGACCCGCGCATCGCCCTGCTGGCATTCGCGTCACCGGAGCCGGTTCGCACGGTCGCCCTGGCCTGGCGCCGGTCCTCGTCAAGGCGGCGGGATTTCCTCGAATTGGGTAAGCTGTTGGCGGCAAGCCGCGCCGAGGGCTCGCCGCCAGTGAATCAGGACGACGGCAGTCGCGGATCGCCGGCCTCGGGGAAGATTCCACCGCAGACAAGGCCGGCATAGCGCTGTTCGACCGGGCTGAGCTCCCGGAAATAGGCACCCAAGGCGATGTCACAGGTGGCTGCCATGGTGGCACGTGCCTGCATGTCGTTCATTGCTCGGCGCTGTTCGCTCACGGCATAGCCATAGGTTTGGACCTCGGTACAAGCCCCCAGCAGGGTGAGGGCAGCGAATGCGGCGAAACGCATGGTAAACTCCCGCCTGTGATGAAAAGGAATGATATCCTAATACGCCTCACTTCGCAATCAGTTTGTAGGATCATGTGCAGATCACGCTGACCCGTGCTTTGACCCCGAGCAGCTGACGCCCCGCGGACCCTAGCCCGGGACCGGTCGATGCGATATGAGTGAGGTCAGCTGGTGAGTGCGTGAAAGCGAAGACTGACCAGGGCCGCAGCTCGTCAAGAGCAGGCACGACATGGAACTCGGTCTATCGCTGTCGGTTGATCGGCGGCATATGGCCAGTAAATTCACTGAACGAAAGAGGTTCATGCGAAGTTCGGCGCCTCGGATATATCAGCTTCATCCGCTCCTTGCTGGACCGATAACGTCCTGGCCCGAACACTTGCCGCGCATCTCGCGGATGGGCTTCGATTCGATTTACGTCAATGCCTTCTGGGAGCCGGGCGCCTCCGGCAGCATTTATGCGGTTCGTGACCCGTTTCAGCTGCACCCTCTGGTGCGGGGTGACGCCGTTGGCGGTGCCGTGGAATTGACGGCTAGCTTTATGGGCGCGGCTGCCGAGCGCGGGCTGGAGGTCATTCTCGATCTCATCGTGCCTCATGCCGCGCGCGAATCGACCTTGCTGGAGAAACATCCGAACTGGTTCAGGCGTGGTGACCAGGGGCTGATCGCGCCGGTTCTGGCCAACCCGGACGACACCCGAAAGCCGCGGGTGATGGCGGACTTGGCCGAACTCGAGCTTGGCGATCCTAAGCTGCACGCAGCGCAGATCGACTACTTCGCCGGCTTGGCCTGTCACTATCTCGATCTCGGCGCCACAGGGTTTCGCTGCAGCTCCGCCTATAAGGTGCCGCCCGATCTTTGGCGGGGAATCATCGGGCGTGTGCGCGAGCGGCATCCCGACGCCATGTTCCTGGCAGCGGCACTCGGGTGCCCGTTCGACCAGGTGTTGGCGCTCGCCCCGTGCGGATTCGACCTGATCTTCGACAGCAGTCGCTGGTGGGACTTTCATGCGCCGTGGTTTCTCGAGCAGCGCGAGCAGCTGCGGCGCATCGCGCCGACCGTGGCCTTCGTCGAGGACCACAACACGCCGCGGATCGCCGAGGCGTTCGATGTCCATCAGCCGAATGAGATCGTGGCCCTCTATCGCGCGCGTTATCTGCTTGCGGCCGGCATCGCCAGCGGCCTGCTGATGCCGATGGGCTTCGAGTTCGGCGTGCGGCGCCGAATGGATCCCGTCGCCAGCCGGCCGGCGGACTGGCAGGCGGAAACAGCGGCACCTGTCGTCGACCTGACCGATTTCATATCCGAGACCAACGCCTTGAAGGCCAGGTCCGGTGTCTTGAACAAGGCGTGGCCGCTCGAACGGGTGACGGCCCCCAACGGGCGGATCGTCGGGCTGTTGCGGCGTGATGCCGGCACGGCGCTGGCCGCCGAACAGGCGGCACTCATCCTCGTCAATCCGGATTTCAGCCACGCCGACGGTGTCGATCTTGGGCCGCTGCTGACCGCCGCCGGCGGACGGATCGCGGCGTTCGACGACGCGACGCCGGGGGTGCCGCCGCGTCGGTTCGCGGCCGGTACGCCGCTGACGCTCGATCCGCTGGGCGTGCGGATCTTTCTGGGCAGTGTGGCCGGCAACGGCGCGGGCGAGGTGGCGGCGCCCCAGGCGGCCCAGGCGCGACTCGAGCGACTGGCCGGCAATCGCGTGGCCATCGAGAAGGTGACGCCAGAACTCGACGGCGGCCGTTTTGCGATCAAGCGGATCGTCGGCGAGATGCTGACCGTCGAGGCCGACATCTTCGTCGATGGCCACGACCGGCTCGCGGCGGTCGTCAAATACCGGGCGCACGCGGACACGGACTGGTCCGAGGTGCCGATGCGGCTGGTCGACAATGACCGCTGGGCCGGCAGCCTGCCGCTGACCCGAAACGCGCGCTACCGTTATACGGTAGAGGCTTGGCGGGACGTCTTCGCCTCGTGGCGGCTCGAGGTGAGCAAGAAGTACGATGCCGGCGTGCCTGTAGGGCTGGAGCTGATAGAGGGCCGCAGGCTGCTCGACCGGACCGCCGCGACGGCCTCGGGCGACG
The DNA here is from genome assembly GCA_963798145.1 of uncultured Alphaproteobacteria bacterium. Lineage (GTDB taxonomy): Bacteria > Pseudomonadota > Alphaproteobacteria > Geminicoccales > Geminicoccaceae > Benzoatithermus. The sequence continues at coordinate 268,825 of CAWCSG010000008.1, read as the reverse complement.
ACGCGGAGCGGCTACGCGGACTGCTGGCGCGCCTGGAGGAACGACCGGACGATCACGGCTGGCAACTCGCCGTCATGCTCGGCGAGGACATTCGCGAACTCATGGCCCGCGTGGGCCTGCGCGTCGACCGCTCGCGCTACGAGCGCGAGCTCGAGGTGGTGGTCGGCCGCACCGCCGCCGCCTTCGCCGCCTGGTACGAACTGTTTCCGCGCTCGATGAGCGACGATCCGCAGCGGCACGGCACCTTCGACGATGTCATCGCCAAGCTGCCCTATGTCCGCGACATGGGCTTCGACGTGCTCTACTTCCCGCCGATCCACCCGATCGGCCGCAAGAACCGCAAGGGCCGCAACAACAGCCTGACCGCCGGTCCGGACGATCCGGGCAGCCCCTACGCCATCGGTGCCGCCGAGGGCGGCCACGCCGCCATCCACCCGGAGCTCGGCACGGTCGACGATTTCAGGCGGCTGGTGGCGGCCGCCGCCGACCACGGCCTCGAGATTGCACTCGACTTCGCGATTCAGGCGGCGCCGGACCATCCATGGATCAAGGAGCATCCGGAATGGTTCGACTGGCGCCCGGACGGCTCGATCAAGTACGCCGAGAACCCCCCCAAGAAGTACGAGGACATCGTCCATCTCGAGTTCTACGACGGTGCGTTGCCGGGGATTTGGTACGAAATCCGTGACGTCATTCTCTACTGGGTCGGCCAGGGGGTGAAGACGTTCAGGGTCGACAATCCCCACACCAAGCCATTGCCGTTCTGGGAATGGGCGATCCGCGAGGTCCAGGACCGGCACCCGGACACGATCTTCCTGTCCGAGGCCTTCACGCGGCCAAAGGTGATGCGGCGGCTGGCCAAGATCGGCTTCACGCAGTCCTACAGCTACTTCACCTGGCGCAACACGAAAGCCGAGCTGACCGAGTATCTGACCGAGCTGACGCAGGACGAACCCAAGGAGCACATGCGACCGAATTTCTTCGTGACCACGCCGGACATCAACCCGGTGTTTCTCCAGACCTCGGGGCGCCCCGGCTTTCGCATCCGCGCCGTGCTGGCCGCGACCCTGTCACCGTTATGGGGGGTCTATAGCGGCTTCGAGCTGTGCGAGGCGACGCCTGTACCGGGACGCGAGGACTATCTCGACAGCGAGAAATACGAGATCAAGGCGTGGGACTGGGATCGGCCCGGCAACATCCGAGCGGACATCACCCGGCTGAACACGCTTCGCCGCGAGAACCCGGCGCTGTGGCAATTCACCAATCTGGATTTCCATACCGCGTGGAACGAGCAGGTGCTCGTCTACAGCAAGATGACGGCATCGCGTGACAACGTCATCTTCATCGCCGTCAACCTCGATCCCATCAATGCCCAGAGCTGCAACTTCGAGGTGCCGCTCTGGCAGTTCGGTCTCGACGACGGAGCCAGCATCGTTGCCGAGGATCTGCTGAACGGGAATCGCTTTACCTGGACCGGGAAGGTTCAGCATATCTGGCTCGATCCGCAGCACAATCCTTACGCCATCTGGCGGCTCATTCCGCCGGGTCTGCCATCCTGAAATCTGGCATATTGCGGTCGACTGGGATCTCCGCACCAGCCGGCGGTGAAGGGGAGAGCGGCAAATGATCACGATCGCGCTCGACAGCACCATCCAGGCGATCATCGATGAACCGGAGAACCTTGGGGCGCTGCGGCAGGCCCTGCTGGAACACCTGCCTCGTCAGCGATGGTTTGCGGCCAAGGACCAGACAATCTCGGATGTCCGACCGGCTTGGTATGCGGAGTTCGGCGAAGCCGACGACAGCGTGTTGCTGGCAGAGATCGAGGTTGCAACGGCCGATGGCGGCCGTCACCGGTACCTGCTGCCGCTCGCGGTCGATTGGGGCGAGAAACAACCCGCGCAGCGCGCACCACTAGCCGAGCTGACCATCGACCGGATCAGCCGTGGGCTCGAACTTGGCGCACTCTACGACGCAACCCAGTCCGACCGGTTCATCCAGGCGCTGCAGTTTGGCATGGCTGCCGGCAGGTCGATCCCGGCTGGAGATTCGGTCCTGCAGTTCCGAGCTGGCAAGGCTTTGGAGACGCTCACCTTCACCGAAGACGCTCCGGTCCGGCGGCTCGGTGCCGAGCAGAGCAACAGCTCGGCCATCGTCGACGGACAGTCGATGGTGAAGGTTTATCGACGTCTGGAAGTCGGCATTCAGCCGGAGGTAGAGGTCGGTCGGTTCCTGTCCGACAAGGCCAACTTCCCCCATGTCCCGCCTTGGCTGGGCTCGCTCGACCGCATCGACCCCGAGGGGCGGCCCACGACCTATGCCGCCGCGTTCGGCTATGCCGCCAACGAGGGTGACGGCTGGCGGTGGACGTTGGACCATCTCGAGGGCACGCTCGGCCGCATCGCTGACGAGGCCGCCTTGCCGACGCCGCCGGCGGACGATCGCTATGCAAAGCTGGCCACGCTCCTCGGGCGCCGGACGGCCGAGCTCCATCGCGCCTTCGCGAGCGACACGGATGACCCGGCGTTTGCCCGCGAGCCCGTCTCGGCTGCGGATCTGGCGTCGTGGGTGGCCGATGCCCGCACTCAAGTGGCCGCCGGATTTACCAGCCTGGCTCAGGCTCGGGCATCGGCGTCGGCCGAGGTCGGTGCCGACATCGACCGGGCGATGGCGCTGCGTTCGAAAGTGGAGGCGGCGACGGCAGAATTTGATGGCCCCATCGGCGATCTGGCCAAGACGCGGCTGCACGGTGACTTTCATCTCGGTCAGATCCTGGTCGCGAACGGCGATGTCCTGTTGATCGATTTCGAAGGCGAACCGGCGAAATCCCTTCCCGAACGGCGCGCCAAGAGCTCGCCGCTCAAGGACGTGGCCGGCATGCTCCGGTCCTTCGACTACGCGGCATGGGCGAGCGCGCTCTATCTGGCCGAGAGGAGCCCGGCGGATCAGAGCCGAATCCTGCCCGCGGCTCTGGCTTGGCGCGATGCCGCCCAGCGCTCGTTCCTGGATTCGTACCGCGCCGTGATCGGCGGTTGCCCGGTCTGGCCCACCGGCAGTGCTACGGCCGAGCGCCTTTTGAAGGTCTTCATGATTCAAAAGCTGTTCTACGAACTTCAGTATGAGGCAGCCAACCGTCCGAACTGGCTGACGATTCCGCTCCGCGGCATCGTTGGTCTGCTGGACGGCATGGAGCAGCCTGCCCGGTAGAGTTATCCCATCATCCGCTCCAGCGTCTCCAGGCGATCAGCCTCTGGCGCTGGCTTGTCCCAGCGAATGCGATGGATACGGGGAAAGCGCATCGCCACCCCCGACTTGTGGCGGGTCGAGCGATGGACCGAGTCGAAGGCGACCTCCAGGACGAGCCCGGCACTGACCTCGCGCACGGGCCCATAGCGTTTGGTGGTGTGATCCCGGATCCAGCGGTCGAGCAGCAAGAGTTCGGAGTCGGTGTAGCCTGAATAGGCCTTGCCGACGGGAACCAGCTCCGGCCCTGCCGGCCCCTGGCGCCAGGCGCCGAAGGTGAAATCAGAATAGAAGCTCGAGCGCTTGCCGTGGCCGCGCTGGGCGTACATCAGCACCACGTCGAGCAGCAACGCGTCGCGCTTCCATTTCCACCACAGCCCCTTGGGCCGGCCGGCGAGATAGGGACTGTCCTTGCGCTTCAGCATCAGACCTTCGATCGGGGTCCCGCGGACACCGCCGCGCAGCCGCTCGAGGTCGTCGATGCCGGCGATCTCGACCAGCATCGGGACGTCCATCCGCGCCGGGCGCTCGCGGGCGAAGAACGCTTCCAGTCGCTCCCGCCGCTCGACCAAGGGCAGGCCGCGAAGATCCTCTCCCCGGTCGAACAGGATGTCATAGAGGTGCACGAACGCCGGGTAGTCCGATAGCATGCCGGGCGTCACGGCCTTGCGGTTGAGGCGTTGCTGCAATTCGTTGAACGACGCGACCTCGCTCGCCCGCTTGACCAGCAGCTCGCCGTCGAGCACGCCCTCGAATCCGACCACCTCGACAAGGTCCGGGAAGGCGTTTGAGATGTCGTCGCCGGAGCGCGAGTATAGGCGCACGCCGCCCGACGTCGCCGCGATCTGGACCCGGATGCCGTCCCACTTCCATTCGGCTATATACCGGTCGAGCTCGGCCGCGACCTTGGCCAGGTCCTGGCCCTCGACTGGATGCGCCAGCATCAGCGGGCGGAACACCGGCGCCTCATCCGCCGCCGGCCGCGGCCCACGGCCGTCAAGCCATGCGAACAGCGCTGTGTAGGGCGGCGTCAGCCCATGCCAGACCTCCTCGATCTCGGCCGGCTCCTGACGCCCGTACTCGGCCAGCGCCAGCTTGGCGATCCGCGCCGAGGCGCCGACGCGCAGCCCGCCGGTGACCAGCTTGAGCAGCGCCCAGCGGCCGGTGGCATCGAGGCTGTCGAGCCAGCCTGCCACGATGCCGGGCAGCTCGGCCTTGCGGGCCGTCTCCAGCGTCGCCACCACCTCGGAGAGGAGTGGCCAGGCGTGCGGCCCGACCGGCTCCGGCCACATCAGGGCCGCCGTCTCCGCGAGATCGCCGACAAAATCGTAGGACCAGCCGAACAGCACGGGGTCGGTCCGGCTGGCCATCAGCTCGCGCACGAGGCCGGGCTTGGCGCGGGCGAAACTCAAGGCGCCGGTCAGCGCCGCCAGCCCCCAGCCGCGATCGGGATCCGGCACGCTACGGAAATAGTCCAGGATCAGCGCGACCTTGACGTTACGCTGTGGCGTATAGAGGAGGCGGTCGAGGAGCTGGGCAAACGGCTTCACGATGTCTCGCGCGGTCGGAGGTGACCCCGGCTAGCCCCTGGCGAGCTGTTGGCGCAATGAATATGTCGGTGACGATCGGAGCACAGCACGTTGATCGATCTCGCCCACCGCGTCGGCTACCGCGTCGCCTATCGCCTGCTGCAGGCATGGTGGTTCTGCCGCCGGCCCGCTGGGCACGGTGCGGCGGTCGCGGTCTGGTCGGGCGATCGGCTGCTCGTCGTCCGCACGTCCTATCGACGGCACCTCGATCTGCCCGGTGGCGGCATCGAGCGGCTGGAGACGCCGCTGACGGCTGCGGTCCGCGAGCTGCGGGAAGAAACCGGCCTGCTGGCGCCGCCGGAGGAGCTGAGCCACTCCGGCAGTTTCCGCTTCGACGAGAACCATCGCCGCATTACGACGCATATATTCAGGTGGCGACCGGTCGAGCCGCCGGCCCCCAGCGCTGACCATCGGGAGATCGTCTGGGCGCGCTACCTGTCCCGCGACGAGCTGGCGCAAGCGGATCTCTCGCCCGCGCTGGAACTCTATCTCGCTGCCGGTGATCAGGTGCCCAGCGGCACCCGCCAGATGTCGCGGGCATAGTCGCGGACCGTGCGGTCGCTGGAGAACCAGCCCATGTGCGCGGTGTTGAGCACTGCCTTTGGCCACCATTGTGCCGGACTGGCGTAGGTCCGCTCCACGGCCCGCTGCGCGTCGGCGTAGGCGTCGAAATCAGGCGTCACCATGAAATGGTCGAAATTGGTCAGGTCGTCGAGCAGTGGCCGGAAGCGGCTGGGGTCGTCGGGCGAGAAGTGGCCGCTCTCGATCAGCTCGAACGCCCGGGTCAGGCGCGGGCTGGCCTCGATCGTCGCACGTGGCGATAGGTGCTCCTGCCGGCGCCGCGCCACCTCCTCGGCGGTCAGCCCGAAGATGAAGATATTGTCCGGCCCGACCCGGTCGAGCATCTCGATGTTGGCACCGTCGAGCGTCCCGATGGTCAGCGCGCCGTTCAGTGCGAACTTCATGTTACCGGTGCCCGACGCCTCCATGCCGGCCGTGCTGATCTGCTCGGAGAGATCCGCACCCGGGATCACGATCTCGGCCAGCGAGACGTTGTAGTTGGGCAGGAACAGGATCTTCAGCCGCTCGCGCACCGCAGGCGCGCGGTTCACCACCGCGGCTACGTCGTTGATGAACTTGATGATCAGCTTGGCCCGGATGTAGGACGGCGCGGCCTTGCCGGCGAAGAACTTCACCCGCGGCACGAAATCCAGGCTGGGCTGGTCCAGCATGTCGGCGTAGGTCGCCACTGCCTCCAGAATGTTGAGCAATTGCCGCTTGTATTCGTGAATGCGCTTGATGTGCACGTCGTAGAGCGCATCGGTCGGTAGCGCGATGTCCTGGCGCTTGGCGACGAAGTCGGCAAGCCGCTCCTTGTTGGCCTGCTTGATGGCGGCGAAGCGGCTCTGGAACGCAGGATCGGTGGCGCGCGTGGCAAGGTCCTCGAGCCGCTCGAGATCGGCGATCCAGCGCGTCGTGCCCAGCGTGTCGCTGATCAGGCTCGCCAGCTCCGGGTTGGCGTCGAGCACCCAGCGGCGGGGGGTGACGCCGTTGGTGATCGCGGTGATCCGATCCGGGAACAGCCGGTGCAGCGGCCGGAACACCGTCTGCTTCATCAGCTCGCCGTGCAGGGCCGAAACTCCGTTGACCCGACGTGAGCCGAGGAAGGCGAGGTTGCCCATCCGCACCGCGCGGCTATAGCCCTCGTCGATGATCGAGACTTCCGACAGGAACGGGTCCGCGAGGTCGGGGCGGGTGCGCAGCTCGGTCAGCACGTAGGCGTTGATCTCGTAGATCAGTTGCAGCTGACGGGGCAGGAGCCGCTCCATCAGCTGCACTGACCAGCGCTCCAGCGCCTCGGGCATCAGCGTGTGGTTGGTGTAGTGGATCGTGCCGCGGGTGATCGTCCAGGCGGTTTCCCAGTCGACCCCATGCTCGTCGATCAGCAGCCGCATGAGCTCCGGCACGGCGATGGCGGGGTGGGTGTCGTTGAGCTGGATCGCCGCCTTGTCCGGCAGCGTGCGCAGGTCTCGATGGTAGGACAGATGACGGCGGATGATGTCCTGCAGGCTGGCCGAGGTGAAGAAATACTCCTGCTTCAGGCGCAGCTCCTGGCCGGCCTCGGTCGCGTCGTTCGGGTAGAGCACCCGGCTGATGCTCTGCGAGAGGGTCTGGTCCTGCACCGCGCGCATGTAGTCGCCGCGATTGAATGCCTCGAGATCGATCAGGTTGCCGCTCTGTGCCGACCAAAGGCGCAGCGTGTTGACGTGGCGGCCGCCCCAGCCGACCACGGGCGTGTCGTAGGCGACGGCCAGCACGCGCTGGCCGCCCTCCCAGACATGGGTGCGCTTGCCGGCGGCGTCGCGCTCGTCGCGCACATTGCCGTACAGACGGATTGGATAGACCGCCTCGGAGCGCTCGAACTCCCATGGGTTGCCGAACGCGAGCCAGTCCTCCGGCCGCTCGACCTGCCAGCCATCGTCGAGCCCCTGCTTGAACAGGCCATGCTCGTAGCGGATGCCGTAGCCGAAGGCGGCGATGCCCAGGGTCGCCATGCTGTCGAGCAGGCACGCAGCCAGCCGGCCGAGGCCGCCATTGCCCAGGGCCGCGTCCGGCTCGACCGCGAACACCTCCTGCGCGTCGACACCCAGCGCGTCCAGGGCGCCGCTGGCGGTCTCGTACAGCCCGAGATTGCGCAACGAGTTGACCAGCAGCCGCCCGATCAGGAACTCGAGGCTGAGGTAGTAGACCCGCTTGCGATCGGCGTCGTACACGGTCCGCGTGGTGGTCATCCAGCCGTCGACCAGCCGGTCGCGTACCGCCAGAGCCAGTGCAAAAAACCAGTCGTGACGCGTGGCGTGCTGCGGGTCCTTGCCGACCTGATAGATCAGCTTGCCGAGGATCGCCTTGCGGAAGCCCTCCTGGTCGAGACGGAACGAGGTGAGGCCAACGGCATGCTCGGTCATGGTGTTCCCCGCTGTCGGCGACCGGATTGTGTAAGGCTCGCGCAACACTACGCGACGAGTTGCGTCGTGCAAGTTTCGGGCCGTTCGACGCGACCGTGGCTTGACCGGCACCGCCCGTATGTCGATCTTCTGCTAGGTCGGGCACAAAGGGAGGCGAGAACGTTGCAGCTGACGGGCAAGGCTCGCCTGGCGGGCATCATGGGTTGGCCGGTCGGCCATTCCCTCTCGCCGCGCCTGCACGGCCACTGGTTCGCGCGCTACGGCATCGACGGCGCCTATGTCCCGCTGCCGGTCCAGGCCGCAGACCTGGAGCTGGCGTTCAAGGCGCTGCCGCGGTTGGGCTTTCGCGGCTGGAACGTCACGGTGCCGCACAAGGTGGCGGCGTGCCGCCTCGTCGACGAGTTGGACCCCGCCGCGGCGCGGATCGGCGCGCTGAACACCGTCATGGTCCTCGAGGACGGGCGGACGCGAGGCCTCAACACCGACGGTCTGGGGTTTCTCGCCAATCTCCGGGCGCTGGCGCCCAACTGGCGCCCCGAGGCCGGGCCGGCCCTGCTGTTGGGGGCCGGTGGTGGCGCGCGTGGGGTCGGGGCGGCGCTGCTGGATGCCGGCGTGCCGATGCTCAGGCTGACCAACCGCAGCCCGGAACGGGCGGCGGCCCTGGCGAGCGAGCTCGGCGCGGTGGTGGTGCCCTGGGCCGAGCGCGCCGACGCGCTGGCCGAGTCGAGCCTACTGGTCAACTGCACGAGCCTCGGCATGACCGGCCAGCCGCCGCTCGAGCTGTCCCTCGACCGACTGCCGATCGCGGCCGTCGTCGCGGATCTGGTCTACGTGCCCCTCGAGACGCCCCTGCTGGCCGCGGCGCGCGCGCGTGGCCACCCGACGGTCGACGGGCTGGGCATGTTGCTGCATCAGGCCGTGCCCGGATTCAGCCATTGGGGCGGGGTGGTCCCGGCGGTGGACAAGGACCTGCGCCGCGTCATGCTGGCCAGGTGACCGGTATGCCAAATACGCCCGCGGCGAACCTGGACGGCATCCGGCTGCTGGCACCGTTGTCGCCCGCCGAGCGCGCCGCCCTCGCCGCACGCTGCAGCTGGCGCCGGTTCCGCCGTGGCGAGCTGGTGCTGAGCCATGATTCCGACTGCCGCGAGGTGCTGTTCATCGCCGCCGGGCGGGTGCGGGTGCTGAACTTCGCCGCCTCCGGCCGGGAGGTCGCCTACGCCACGATCGAGGCCGGCAGCCAGGTCGGCGAGCTAGCGGCCCTCGACGGCGAGCCGCGCTCGGCCTCGGTCGAGGCGCTGGACGACTGCCTGATCGCGGCCTTGCCCAGCGGCCCGTTCCACGAACTGCTGCTGGCGCACGGCGAGCTCGCCGTGACGCTGCTCAAAAATCTGGCACGAATTATCCGGCGCACCGACGAGCGGATCGCCGAGCTCAGCGTGCTGGGGGCCATGCAGCGCGTCTACCGTGAGCTGCTGCGACTCGCACAGGCACAGCCCGATGGCTCGGCGCACATAGCACCGCTGCCGACCCAGGAGAACCTCTCCGCGTGGGCCGGCACGACACGCGAGACGGTGGCGCGAGCGCTGGGGCAGCTCACCAAGTCGGGGGTCGCGCGTCGGCGCGGCCGCGAGCTGACCATCCCCCATCTCGAACGGCTCAAAGCCTTGAGCGAGCCCGACGGGTGAGGCAGGCGAGAACCTAGAACGTGCGCGTGACCTTCAGCAGCCCCGGTGGCCGGTCCGGGTCGCGCCCGCGCAGTCGGGCCAGCGCTTCGGCCAGCGGGTAGAATGCCAGCAGCGCCACGATCGGGTCGAGCAAGGGGTGGAGCGGAGCCGGCAGCGGCAGATGCTGGCCCGCACCCGGCACCGGGCTCGCCAGCATTACCTGCGCGCCGATCCTCGGCGAGGTCGGCCGCGAACTTGCGGGCATCCTCGCCGCCGGGATCGGCCAGGCCGTAGACCAGGACCGGAAAGCCCGGCCCGATCACTGCCTTGGGCCCGTGCTGGATCTCGGCGGCGCTCAGCGCCTCGGCCAGGACGCCGGAGGTCTCCTTCAGCTTGAGCGCGGTCTCCTCGGCGATCCCGAGCCCCGGCCCGCGGCCGACCACGTAGAGCCGGGTGGCCTGCTCGAGCACCGGCAGCGCCAGCACTCCAGTCGCAGGCCAAGGCGGCCTTCAACCGCTCCGGCAGCCTGGTCAGTGCCGCGAGCAGCTCCTGGTTCTGTTGCCACGTGGCAACCAACCGCGCGCAGGCGGTGAGGGTGGCGATCACGCTCTTGGTGGCGGCGACGCTCTTCTCCGGCCCGGCATGCTGCGGCAGCACGTGTGCCGCTGCATGCGCCAGGGCCGAGTCGGCCTGGTTGACGATTGCCGCGGTGATGGCACCACCGGCGCGGGCCGCCTCCAGCGTGCGCACGATGTCGGGGCTGGCGCCCGATTGCGACAGCGAGACGACCAGGGCGCGCTCGAACGCGAGCTTGGCCCCGTAGCGCGTGATCAGCGAGGGCGGCAGCGACGCTGTGATCCGCCCCGCAACGATGCCGACGAGGCTGGCGAGGTAGAGGGCCGCATGGTCCGAGCTGCCGCGCGCGACGGTGACCACGTGCGCGGGCTCGTGGCGCCGCAATTCGGCCGCGAGCGCGTCGTAGGCCTCGCCATCCCGTGCCAGCATGGCGGCGACCCGGTCGGGTGCCGAGCGGGTTTCCTCGAGCATGAGCGAGGTCAAGGTCGGGTTCCTTCCATCAATCGACATCCTGGAATTCCGCCGGGGCCCGGCCGGTCCCTACCAGCCACGCGCCGCGGATCGGATCGGGCCGACGGTCGGCCGGCAGGACCGCATCGCCCAGTGCCGCCTCGATACGGGGCCGGTAGACTTCGCCCAGGCCACCGCCAACGCAAAGTGGTGCTTCACGTCTTGGCTCGAGCGCCGCAGCCAGCCGCAGCAGGTGCGTCAGCCCCTCGTTCAGCAGCGCCTCGGCCAGCGCGTCGCCAGCGCCTGCCGCCTTGACCACCGCGGGCGCCATGGTGGCGAACTCGGCGGCGCGCGCCTTGGCCAGCCACGCGAGGATCGCCTCGCGCTGATCGCCGAGCGTGGCGGCCGCGACGTCCCAGAGCGAGCTGTGGGCGGTGACGGCGCAATCATCGAGGCGGTCGAGATACTCGCCCGCGAGCCGAAAGCCGAGCCAGGCGCCGCTGCCGCGGTCGGCAACCGGAAAGCCCCAGCCGCTGGAAATGCGCGGCACGCCTCCCGACGCCCGCCGGCACGCGACGACGCCCGTGCCGATCGACAGCATGGCACCGGGTGCCGTGCCGAACACGCCGAGGAACGCGGTGTAGCCGTCGCTGCATAGGCGCCGCGCCGCGAACGCCGGAAACGCCGCCTTGAAGGCTTGCCGCTGGGCTCGTCCGCTGACGCCCGCCAGACCGGCGCTGATCGCGGTCAGCGCCGCCGTGGCCTCCGTCTGCAGGCCCGCCTTCGCACACAGCTGCGGCCATGCGCGGGTGATCTCGGCCAGTCCCGCAGCGGAGTTGCGATAGAGGTTCGCCGGCCCGCCGCGCACGGTCGCCAACTCCTGGCCCGCCACGTTCAGCAGCGTGGCGGCGGTCTTGGTGCCGCCACCATCGATGGCGAGAACGTAGGTGATCGCGTTCATGCGGAGACCATACCAAAAAGATGCCAATTGGCAAGAGCCGGGCTCAAAATGTCAGCATTTGCTTATATATGATGATGATTGGGCGGCCCGGAGTATCTTCCTGTTGCAAAGTGGTATTTGAGTGGTATGGATCCAATCCATCAGAACGGAGGCGTCATGGACACCGAGGGCAGGCTGCAGCGCTATCGCGACGCCGATCGCTGGGCGACCGAGGAGTTGCTCGCGGCGATGCTCGACAACCAGCAGAGCGCGTTCGTGGCGGCGCGCAACGCCCTGCCGGCGCTGGCGCGGGCAGCACAGGCCGCGGCAAGCCGGCTCGGTGACAGCGGGCGCCTGATCTATGTCGGCGCCGGCGCTTCCGGAAGGCTCGCGGTCCAGGATGGTGTCGAACTCTACCCGACCTTCGGCTGGCCGAACGAGCGTCTGGTCTATTTGATGGCGGGCGGTCGCGACGCACTGGTGCGCTCGCTCGAGGGTGCGGAGGACGACGCCGGGGCAGGGCGCTCGGCCGTCATGGACCTGAGTCCCACGACCACGGACGTCATCATCGCCGTGGCCGCTTCGGGCACCACCGCGTTCACCCGGGGTGCGCAGGCGGCGGGTCGGGCGGCCGGTGCCCTGACGGTGGCCATGGCGAACAACCCCACGGCACCGCTTCTGGCCGAGGCCGAGATTCCCGTCCTCCTGCATACCGGCTCCGAGTTCCTGGCCGGCTCGACTCGCATGACCGCCGGCACGGCGCAGAAGATCGCGCTGAACCTGCTGTCGACGCAGCTCATGATCGAGCTCGGCCGGGTCTACCAGGGCCTGATGGTCAACGTCGTGGCCTCGAACACGAAACTCGTGGCCCGCAGCCAGCGCATCGTCCAGGCCATCACCGGCTGCGACCAGGGGGCGGCAGCGGCCGCTTGGGACCAGTCCGGCCACGACATCAAGCTCGCCGTGCTTCTGCTCGATGGTCTCGACCGCGAGACGGCGACCGCACGTCTGGCCGAGGCGCGCGGCGATCTGCGCCGCGCGCGTCCGATCCACAACCACGCTCACTGACCGTCACCCCAGGGAGGCTATCCTCATGGCGATTTCCAACCGGTTTGCACTGCCGCTGGCGGCCCTGCTCCTCGCCGGCACCAGCATGGCGTCGGTGCACGCCACCGAGCTCGTGATCGAGAGCTGGCGCAACGACGACCTGACGATCTGGCAAGACAAGATCATCCCCGCCTTCGAGGCGAAGCATCCCGACATCAAGCTCAAGTTCCAGCCGACCGCACCCAAGGAATACAACTCGGCCCTGAACGCTAAGCTCGACGGCGGCACCGCCGGCGACCTGATCACCTGCCGGCCGTTCGACGCGTCGCTGCAGCTGTTCGAGAAGGGCAAGCTCGAATCCCTGAGCGGGATGCCGGAGCTGAAGAACTATCCCGACTTCGCGCTCGCCGCTTGGAGCACCGACGACGGCAAGGACACGTTCTGCATTCCAGTGGCCTCGGTGATTCACGGCTTCATGTACAACAAGGACATCTTCAAGGAACTCGGGCTCGAGGTGCCGAAGACCGAGGCCGAGTTCTACGCGGTGCTCGACAAGATCAAGGAGAACGGCAGCTACATCCCGATGGCTTTGGGTACCGTCGACCAGTGGGAGGCGGCGACCATGGGCTACAGCAATGTCGGGCCCACCTACTGGAAGGGTGAGGCGGGCCGTAAGGCGATCATGGACGGCACCGCCAAGCTCACCGATCCGCCCTATGTCGCGCCGTTCGAGGAAATCGCCCGCTGGAAGCCCTATCTCGGCGACGGCTTCGAGGCGCAGTCCTATCCGGACAGCCAGAACCTGTTCACGCTCGGCCGCGCCGCGATCTACCCCACCGGTAGCTGGGAAATCTCGCCGTTCGGCAAGGACGCCTCGTTCGAGATGGGTGCATTCCCGCCGCCGGTGAAGAATGCCGGGGATACGTGCTACATCACCGACCATGTCGACCTCGGCATCGGCATCAACGCGGCGAGCCCGAATAAGGAGGCCGCGAAGGCCTTCATCGAATGGGTCGGCACCAAGGAGTTCGCGGAACTCTACAGCAATGCGCTCCCGGGCTTCTTCTCGTTGTCCAAGGAGCCGATCACGTTGGAAAATCCGCTCGCCAAGGAGTTCGTGGCCTGGCGTGACCAATGCGAGGCGACGATCCGGCTGCCCTACCAGATCCTCAGCCGCGGCACGCCCAATCTCGAGAATGATCTGTGGGTGGTGTCGGCCAACGTGATCAACGGCACGCAGACGCCGCAGGACGCGGCGGCCCAGCTGCAGAAGGGCCTCGCCTCCTGGTACGCGCCGCAACAGAAGTAAGCTGCGGGACCGGCCGGCGCGCCGGCCGGTCTCCGACTTCATCCCTCGCCGAGGTGTGCGATCATGGCCGACAAGACCAGTCCGAGCCTGCCGGTCGGTGTAGTAGCCGCAGCGACGCCCGCGACGAGAGCCGTCGCCCGGCGCGAGTTTCCCTGGCATGTCTTCGTGTTCCTGGCGCCGGCGGTGATCATCTACACGCTCGTGATGATCCTGCCGCTTGCCGAGACGCTCCGACTCTCGTTCTTCAATAAAGATGCAGCCAATGGCGAGATCTTCGTCGGTTTGCAAAATTTTGCCCAACTTTTCTTCGATGAGCGCTGGTCTGCTCAGTTCTGGAACGCGCTCTGGAACAATCTCTATTTCTTCTTCATCCATATGCTGGTTCAAAATCCAATCGGTGTCCTGCTTGCCGCAATCCTGTCCATGGCACATCTGCCCGGGCGGACCTTCTACCGTACCGCCATCTTCATTCCGACCATGCTCTCGGTGGTCATCATCGGCTTCACCTGGAAGCTGATCCTCAGTCCGATCTGGGGTGTCTCGTCGACGCTGCTGGGCGCGGTCGGGCTCAAGTGGCTGTACGCACCCTGGCTGGGCAAGGAAGAGTATGCGCTGACGGCACTGTCGCTGATCTCCGTCTGGCAATATGTCGGCATCCCGATGATGCTGATCTACGCGGCACTGCTCAATATTCCCGACGAGGTGATCGAAGCCGCCGATCTCGACGGCGTGCGCGGGCCGTCCTTGTTCTTCAAGGTCAAGCTGCCGCTGATCCTGCCCTCGATCGGGATCATCTCGATCCTGACCTTCATCGGCAATTTCAACGCGTTCGACCTGATCTACGCGACCCAGGGCTCGCTCGCTGGCCCCAACTTCGCGACCGACATCCTGGGCACCTTTCTCTATCGCGTGTTCTTCGGATTCCAGCTCCAGGTGGGCGATTCCCATATGGGCGCCACCATCGCCACGGTGATGTTCCTGATCATCCTGGTGGGCGTGATGGCCTACCTGCTCGGCGTGCAGCGGCGCATGACGCGCTATCAGTTCTGAGGAAGGCGACGAACATGACGCTGGATCGCCGCGATCTCATCGGCCAGGGCATGGCCCACCTCGTGCTGATCGTCTACACCATCATCGCCCTGTTCCCGATCGTCCTGGTGCTGTTCAACTCGCTCAAGAGCAAGAAGGCGATCTTCGGCTCGCCGCTGGCACCGCCGACACCCGAGACCTTCACCCTGACCGGCTTTCAGACCGTGCTGGCCCAGGGTGACTTCGCGCTCTACTTCGGCAACAGCCTGACCGTCACGCTGGTATCGCTGTTCTTGATCCTGCTGCTGGGCGCCATGGCCGCATTCGCCCTGGCCGAGTACCGGTTCCCCGGCAACACGCTGGTCGGCCTGTTCATGGCGCTGGGCATCATGATCCCGATCCGCCTGGGCACGGTCGGCATCCTGGAGCTGATGGTCCGCACCGGCCTGGTCAACACCCTGACGGCGCTGATCCTGGTCTACACCGCGCAAGGGCTGCCGCTGGCGATCTTCATCCTGTCGGAGTTCATGCGCGGCGTCTCGAAAGACCTGAAGGACGCGGGCCGGATCGATGGCCTGTCCGAGTACCGCATCTTCTTCCGGGTCGTGCTGCCCTTGATGCGTCCACCCATGGCGACCGTGGCCGTGTTCACGATGATCCCGGTCTGGAACGACCTCTGGTTCCCGTTGATCCTGGCCCCGGGCGAGGCGACCAAGACGGTGACGCTGGGTGCCCAGATGTTCGTCGGCCAGTTCGTCACCGACTGGAACGCGGTGCTGGCCGCCCTCTCGCTCGCGATCATCCCGGTGCTGCTGCTTTATCTGATCTTCAGCCGGCAATTGATCCGCGGCATCACCTCCGGCGCCGTCAAGTAGCCCCCATACCTGCAGGACATGCCGCCATGGCCCAGCTCAAGATCGACCAGATCCGCAAGTCGTTCGGCAAGACCGACGTGCTCAAGGGCGTGGATCTCGACATTGCCGACGGCGAGTTCGTCGTGCTGCTCGGCGGCTCGGGCTGCGGCAAGTCCACGCTGCTGCGGATCATCGCCGGGCTGGAGACACAGACCTCGGGTCACATCCACATCGGCGGCGAGGTGGTGGACAAGCTGCCGCCGGCGCGGCGCGGTATCGCCATGGTGTTCCAGAGCTACGCCCTCTACCCGCATCTCGATGTCGCCGGGAACTGGGCCATGGGCCTGAAGCAGGCGGGCGAGACCCAGCAGCTGATCGAGGAGCGGACCAAGGAGGCGGCCCGGATCCTGGCCATGGAGAGCCTGCTCCAGCGCAAGCCGTCGGAGCTTTCGGGCGGCCAGCGCCAACGCGTCGCCATCGGCCGTGCGATCGTCCGCCACCCGGAAGTGTTCCTGTTCGACGAGCCACTCTCCAACCTCGACGCCGCCCTGCGCTCGACGGTGCGCTTCGAGATCGCGCGCCTGCACAAGCAGCTCGGCGCCACCATGGTCTACGTCACCCACGATCAGGTCGAGGCGATGACGCTCGCCGACCGGATCGTGGTCATGGACAAGGGCATCGTGCAGCAGGTGGGCTCGCCGGAGGAGCTCTACCGGCGGCCGGGCAACCTGTTCGTGGCGGGCTTCATCGGCTCGCCCAAGATGAACCTGCTCAAGGGCAGGTGGGGCGATGGCCGGGTCCGGCTCGACGGCGGCGCCAGCCTCGCGCTCGGCGAGCTGCCGGCAGCGGCGAACCAGGGTGAGCTGGTCGTCGGCGTCCGGCCCGACGGCTTCGTCGTGACCGAGCCCGATGCCGCCTCGCTGCGTGGCCGGATCGTGCTCAACGAATATCTGGGGCGCGAATCCTACCTGCATCTCGACCTCGACGACGGCAGCACGGCCGTGGTCGAGGTGTCGCCCGACCTCCATCTGCCGGCCGGCGCCAGCGTCGGCCTGACGGTCAAGCCGGGTGCCGCCCACCTGTTCAGCAGCGCCGATCAGCGGCGCCTCGCCGCGTGAGCGAGCCGGCGATGCTGGCCATCGCGGAAGCCGAGCTGCCGCCTGCCGAGCCGGATTGGGAGTTGGCCGAGCTGCGCCCCGACGCCGCCGGCGCTTCCCCGCTCTACCTGCAGCTGGTCGAGCGAATCGCCGCCGCGATCACCTGCGGCCGCTTCAAGGATGGCGAGGCATTGCCGCCTGAGCGCGTCCTGTCCGACCGGCTCGAGGTCTCGCGCACCACGGTGCGCAAGGCGCTCGACGAGCTGATTGCGCGCGGCCTCGTCACCTCGCGGCACGGCTCCGGCAATTTCGTCGCCGCCCGGCTCGAGCAGCCGCTGGCCCGTCTGTCGAGCTTCAGCGAGGACATGCGCGCGCGCGGCCGCGACCCCGGCTTTGTCTGGGTCGAGCGCGGTGTGTTCTCCCCCTCGCCGGAGGAGGTGATCGCGCTGGCCCTCGGCAGCGGCGAGCAGGTCGCTCGCTTCGTGCGCGTGCGGCTGGCGGACGACGAGCCCCTGGCGGTCGAGCGCGCCGCGATCGCCGCCCGCCACCTGCCCGAGCCGATGGCGGTCGAGGGCTCGCTCTATGCCGCCCTGCAGGCGCGCGGTCTGGAGCCGGTCCGGGCGCTGCAGCATCTGCGCGCGACTGCGGTCGGCGCCGTCGACGCGGCCCATCTCGGCATCGCCGTCGGCAGCCCGGTGATGGCGACGATCCGCTACGGCTACCTCGCCGACCGCCACCCAGTGGAGTTCACGCGCTCGGTCTATCGCGGCGACCGCTACGATTTTGTCGCCGAGATGCGGCGCGGCTGAGAGGGAGCCCATGGACCACACAGCACTGGCCGGCCGAGTCCTGACCCCCGCCGGCTGGATCGCGGGTACGTTGCGCTGCACCGCTCAGATCCAGGCGATCGAGCCCGGCGCAGCCCCGGAGGATCGCTTCATCCTCCCGGGCTTCGTCGACCTGCACGTCCATGGCGGCCACGGCGCCGACTGCATGGACGGCGCCGACGCGGTCCGGCACATGGCGCGCTTCCACGCCGCGCACGGCACCACATCGCTGCTTGCGACCACCGTCACCGCCGCCGCCGACGATCTGCGCCGGGCGATGGGCGGCATCGGCGAGGCCATGCTGGCACCTGCCAGCGGGTCTGCCCGGGTCCTGGGCGCGCATCTCGAGGGCCCGTTCATCAGCCCCGACGCTTTGGGCGCCCAGCCGCCGTTCGCGATCCCGCCCGATCTGTCGTTGCTGGAGGAACTGGCGGCGCTGGCACCGATCCGCGTCGCCACCTACGCGCCCGAGATCGACTCGGACGGCACGCTGCTCGCTGCCTTCCGCCGTCTCGGCACCCGCGCCCAGATCGGCCACACCACCTGCACCTACGCCCAGGCCCGCTCGGCCCTGGCCGCGGGCGCTGCGGGGTTCACCCATTTGTTCAACGCGATGTCCGGCATGCACCACCGCCACGCCGGCGCAGTCGGTGCCGCCCTGGCTTTGGGGCAGTCGGCGGAGATCATCCTCGATTTCCACCATGTCGACGAGGGTACCGCCCTCACCGCATTCCGCGCGCTGCCGAGGCTCCACTGCATCACCGACGCCGTGGCGGCCGCCGGCATGCCGGACGGCGAGTACCACCTGGGCACGCACACCATCACCAAGTCGGGTGACACCGTCCGCCTCGCCGACGGCGGCCTCGCCGGCAGCGTGCTGACCATGGACCGGGCGCTGCGCAACCTGCTGAGCCTGGGCCTCCCGCTGGCCGACGCGGCCCGCCGCTGCAGCACGCTGCCGGCGGAGTATCTGGGCCTGCCCGATCGCGGCCGGCTGGTGCCGGGGGCGGCGGCTGATCTGGTGGTCGTGGACGGGACAGGGCAGATCGAGCTGGTGCTGGCGGAGGGTGCGATGGCCGGTCAATCCGCTCGCCCGTGACGAGCACCCGTCGCCGCAAGATTGGAAATGATCAAGCACGATAGGCTGCCACTTGCCCCGCGACCGGGACGCGCCACCTGCACCGCCGACACTGACGAGAGGGCCATGCATGTACATCGCGATGAACCGCTTTTCGGTCCTGAAGGGCAGCGAGAGTGATTTCGAGGCGGTCTGGCTCGGTCGCGACAGCCATCTCGACCAGGTGCCGGGCTTCGTCGAGTTTCACCTGCTGAAGGGACCGGAGCGCGAGGATCATGTGCTCTACGCCTCGCACACGATCTGGCGCTCCTACGCGGACTTCGACGCTTGGACCCGTTCGGAGGCATTTCGCGCGGCGCACCGCAATGCCGGCGGCAACAAGCCGCTCTATCTGGGCCATCCCGCGTTCGAGGGATTCGAGGTGCTGCAGACCGTGACACCCCGCGCCGAGCCGGCCTGAAACGCGAACGGCCCGGGCTAGCCCGGGCCGTCGCTACCTAGATTCTCGATGGAACGTCAGGCCTGAAAGCGGCCCTCGACGTACTTGATGAGGGTTGCCAGGCATTCGTCGATCGGCATCTCGTCGGTCGCAACCACGAGATCGGCCTGCTCGGGTGCTTCGTAGGGACTGCTGATCCCGGTGAAGTCCGCGATCTCGCCCTTGCGCGCCCGCTTGTAGAGGCCCTTCGGGTCGCGGTCCTCGCAGGCGGACAAGGAGGCCTTCACGTAGACCTCGTGGAACGCGTCCTTCACCGCCGCCCGCGCCCGCTCGCGATCGGAGCGGTAGGGCGAGATGAACGAGCTGATGACGATGAAGCCGGCATCGGCGAACAGCGACGCCACCTCGCCGACGCGGCGGATGTTCTCGGCGCGGTCCTCCGGGCTGAAGCCCAGATTGGCGTTGAGTCCGCCGCGGATATTGTCGCCGTCCAGCACGTAGACCTGATAGCCCTTGGCGAACAGCTCGCGCTCGAGCGCCAGCGCCAGGGTCGACTTGCCGGCGCCCGAGAGGCCGGTGAACCAGAGCACCGCACCCTTGTGGCCGTTGCGGCCCGAGCGGGCCTCGCGGGTCACGGCATGGCCGACCGCCGTGATGTTGGTCGAGCGGACCGTGATCAGCTGGCGCTGGTCGGGGTAGCCGTCCATGGTGATGATGCCGCCGCCCATCGGCATGTAGTCCTCGACGAGGACGAACCGGCCGGTGATCGGGTTCTGCACGTGCTCGTCGAGCGCCAGCATGCGCTTGGTGCGCAGCACGACCTCGCCGGCGCCGTTGCGCTCGAGCTTCTCCGCACCCTTGGACGACAGGTCGGAGGTGTCGATGACGCGGTCGATCGCCTCGACGGTAACCGGCGCCTCCATCGTGCCGAGCTTCAGCGTGTAGCTGTTGCCGACCATCAGCGGCTTGTGGCCGAGCCAGAACAGCCGCGCCTTGAACACGTTGCTCTCGATCGGCGCATGCTCGACGTGGCTCATCACCTCGCCGCGCTCGACGAAGATCTGCTCGGTCAGGGTGACGCCGATCGCACTGCCCGGCCTGCCACGAACTCTGGCGCATCCGGCACGTGCCAGGACTCGATCGTCTTGATCACCGCCGTCTTGTTGGACGGGGAGAACACCACCTCGTCGCCGACGCGGAGCGTGCCGCTCTCGACCCGGCCGGCGATGATCCGGCGCTGGTCGAACTTGTAGACGTCCTGCACCGGCACCCGCAGCGGGCGCTCGGTCGGCATCTCGGTGTAGTGGAAATTGTCCAGCGCCTGCAGCACGGTCGGCCCCTGGTACCAGGGCATGCTGGTCGAGTGGTCGACCATGTTGTCGCCTTCGCGCGCCGAGATCGGCACGATGCAGGCGGGTGTCACGCCGAGACCGCGCAGGTAGGTGCGATACTCCTCGGCCACCTCGCCGAACCGGTTGGCCGAGTAGCCGACCAGGTCCATCTTGTTGACCAGCACCGCCACCTGCTTCGACGCCCAGGAGATGCAGCAGGTAGCCGTGCCGGCGCGACTGCTCCTGAACGCCCTCGTGCGCGTCGATCAGCAACAGCGCCGCCTCGGAGGAGGCGGCACCCGTGACCATGTTCTTGAGGAACTCCTTGTGGCCCGGCGCATCGATGATGACGTAGGGCCGCTTGGCGGTGTGGAACCAGATCTGGGTGGTGTCGATCGTGATGCCCTGGTCGCGCTCGGCCTGGATCGCGTCCATCAGGAACGCCCACTCGAACGGCATGCCGCGCTTCTCGGACATGGCCTTGATCGCGTCGAGCTTGCCGTCGGGCAGGGAGCCGGTCTCGTGGATCAGCCGGCCGACCAGGGTCGACTTGCCGTGATCGACGTGGCCCACGATCACGATCTTGAGCTGGCGGTTCTCTTTGGTCTGCTGTGTCATGACTGCTCGCCCCGCCTCACATGTAGCCGGCGGCGCGCAGCCGCTCGAACGCGTCCTCGGACTCGTGGTCCATGGCCCGGCCCGAACGCTCCGGCACGCGGGTGGTCTCCAGCTCGGTGATGATCTCGTCGAGCGTCGAGGCGTGGCTCGCGATCGGCGAGGTGATGTCGTGGTCGCCGAGGGAGCGGTACCGTTTGCCGTTCTTCGACAGATAAAGATCGATGATCGGGATGTTCTCGCGCTTGGTGTACTTCCAGATGTCGACCTCGGTCCAATGCAGCAGCGGATGCACCCGCACGTGGGTACCTTCCGGGAAGCTGGTCATGTACTGGTTCCAGAACTCGGGCGGCTGGTCCTTGAGGTTCCAGCTGCTGTCCTCGCCGCGCGGGCTGAAATAGCGCTCCTTGGCGCGGATCGCCTCCTCGTCGCGGCGGATGCCCAAAATCAGGCCGTTGAAGCCGTGCTTCGCGACCGCGTCCTTCAGGCCCAGCGTCTTGCGCGCGGCCGAGCGGGCGGCCGGCGGCAGGCTGGGGTCGGTCGACTCCTTCGGCGGGCACAGCTCGCGGATGAAGTTGAGGTTCCATTCCTTGGCGTAGCGGTCCCGGAACGCGTACATCTCCGGGAACTTCATCTCGGTGTCGACGTGCATCACCGGAAACGGCACGTGGCCGAAAAATGCCTTGCGTACCAGCCACAGGACGACGTTGCTGTCCTTGCCGAGCGACCAGAGGATCGCCAGCTTGTCCAGCTTTGCGAACGCCTCGCGCAGGATATAGATGCTCTCCGCTTCCAACGCGTCCAGATGGTTCATTCCGGGCTTTCCTAGAGGATGAGATCCGCGGCAACCTGTGCCAGCCTGGAAGCTGAGCCCTGTGCCACGCTGTACAACATCGTCCCGGCAGATTTACGAAGGGTTTAGGTGAGCCCAAGCGGCCGCACGCCGTTCGCAGTTGCGAGACAGCGCTTTATTCACAGCCGTCCCTTCGCCGTCAACCCGGCCGCGACCGGCGCGAGCGACTGACGGCCGCAACGTGTTCGTTGCAGCACGCCTAGCCGGTCGAAAGGCGGCGTCGCCGGCTGGCTACCAGTAGCGAATGTCGCCGGTATCGACGTGGACGAAGCCTGATCGAGGATAATAGCCGACGCCACCGGCGTTCAAGGCCATCGCCGCGCTTCGCACGCTGCGCAACGGTCGGCTCGGCACCCGCAGGTCGACGGCCATCGCCTGCATGTGCAGGCTGTGCCGCGCCGCACCATGATGTGTGCGCCGCAGCATGGCGTTGGTCTGCGGCGAGCGGTAGCCGCAGAAGACCTGGATCGGCTCCGTGATGCGGAGGGTGCGCCGCAGCGACCAGAGCAGATCGAGCAGCTTTGGGTCGATGGGCCGGGTTGTGCTGTCCCGCCAGTCCCGCAAATGGTGGGTAGCTGCCAGCAGCGCCTCCGGCTGGTAACGGCCTTCGGCGAAATAGACGGTCTCGAGGGTTTCGCCGGTATGCACATGATGCAGGGCGACGGACCGCTCCTGGATCGCTGCCTCGGCCTCCCGGGATGTGAGGCCGGTCAGCCCTAACGCTAGAGGGGTTGCAAAACTCAGCACGAAGCGGCGCCGGGCAAGGCAGCCGCGCATGGCCTGTTTGCTCATCATTACCTCGTTTTGAGGTTTATCGTGGGGCAAGCGTCAAAGCCCGCCGGATACCAGCGTGGCTTATTCAGCGCAGTACGCAGGTAATTTGCAGCTGTCAACCTCTGCGAGAGAACTGTTGCCTTGCTGCACCGAGCGTCAAGCGAAGCCGTCACCTCAACCAGAATGGGAGGAAGACGCTGCAAGCTGCGGCAGCGACGGCGATCAGCTAAGCGCAGTTTTCACCAGGGCGCTCGCCATGCGGCTGTCCAGCGCGTCGGCGTGCTTGGTCTTGAGGGCTGCCATGACTTGGCCCATCGCCTTGGGCGAACGCTCGGGTAGAGCCGCGACGATCTCGGCGATGCTGGCGCGCAAGTCGGGCTCGGACAGCGTCCGAGGCAGATAGCCCTCGAGGATCGCTCGCTCCGCGCGCTGCGTCGCCGTATCGAGCCCACGGCCTTCGAGCAGCCCGATCGTCTCGTCGGCGGACTTCACGAACGACCGGATCGTCTTGACGACCGTCGCATCGTCCGGAGTCTTCGAGTCCTTGGCCGCCGCCGCGTAGAGCGTGCCCAAGAGATTCTTCTTGAGTTCGTCCTTGGCCTTCATCGCCTGCAGCCGGTCGGCTTTGATCGTCTCGATCAGCATCGATCGCCCTCTCGCTCGTCACCGGTTGCTTGCGACGGCCAGCGCAACTCGACGCTACCGCGGTTTGGCCCGGCTAGGATGCAGAGCCGGCCGGCGAGCGCGGCAATCCCGCACTCACATCGCACCTGTCCGCCTGCATCGCCCAGGACATCACGTTCTGTGACATCCGGCATTCGGCGAGTCGATAACCGGACGGCGTTTTCAGGCAGACACGCTCGCCCAGTTCGTAGCTGCGTCCGTTCGCTATGCAAGCGCACTTGAAATCGTGCCAGCCGGGAAACGGCGGCGGCGCGTTGGCATCGTGCGCCATGACGGGCTGCGTGGCCATCGTGATCAGCACCACGAGCCCACGCAGCCGGACCCGCCTGCTCCTCGCGCTATCGGCAATCCATCGACGGCTACTCGAAAGTCGCATCAGCGCTCTCCTCGCTTCGCCCGCGATCCACTGCAGAGGTTGAGAACGACAGCATTGAGTTATCATGCTCCGTTGATCGCTCACTGTCCATCGGGGGAAAAGTCCGCCGGCCGAGGTTTGACATCAAGATACATCGTTTACTTGGCATCCGCTTCATGGCAAGCCGAGGAAAAGAGCCACTTGAGCAAGTCGGACTTAGGGGAACGCCAATGGCCGCAATTCGCAGCAAGTTGCTACCTGCGTCGATGCTCGCCACCGCCTTGGCCACGGCGATCCTGCTCAACCCCACTCAGGCGCAGAGTGCGGACGTCGCGGCGGCGACGCTCTTTGACCTGCCCAACCCGCCAGAGATCCGCAGCCGGAACGGCCTGCTGACGGGTACCTTGACGGTGAAGCCGTCCATCGTGACCGTGGCTGGCCGGCGGGTGCTCAGCAACGTCATCAATGGCAACTATATGGCCCCGACGATGCGGGTCGAGCGCGGCGACACGATCGGCGTCGTGGCGGTCAACCGGATCGGCAAGACCAAGGTCGGCATTGAAGGCCCTGAGCCCACCAACATTCACTATCATGGAATGGACGTCTCCCCGATCCCGCCCGGCGACAGCGTGTTCATCCGGATCAAGCCGCGGCGCGATTTCCGCTACGACGTCGACATCCCGAACGATCACCCGCAAGGCCTTCACTGGTACCACGCCCACGTTCACCACTTCGTCGAGGACCAGATCGGCTCCGGTGTGTCGGGCATGCTGATCGTCGACGGCTTCATCCAGCTACAATATCCCGAGCTCGATCGGTTGCGCGAGCGGGTGATGGTGCTCAAGGATTTCGCGTTCCCGGGCTTCAAGGACGGCGACGCCCGCACCAAGTCGCTCAACGGCTTCGCCAACCCGCCGATCCGCAGCCGTCCTGGCGAGTTTCAGATCTGGGAGATCGGCAATCTCGGCGCCGACGCCATTTTTGACCTGAAGCTCGAAGGGCACAGTTTTTGGGTGATCGAGCGCGACGGCAATCTGCTCTTGAAGACGGTCAAGCAGGACCACCTGTTTCTTCCGCCCGGCGCGCGCGCCACGATCGTGGTCCAGGCCTCGCGCGAGCCCGGCCGTTACGCCTTGCGTTCGCTCAACGTCGACACCGGGCCGCAGGGCGACCCGAATCCGAACGTCCAGATCGGCACCTTCATCGTCGGCGGCCCGCCGGTCGGTGGCGGCGGCCCGATCCTGGCCCGGCTGCGCCATGGCCCTGCCGACGCCGCCTCGATCAAGCCCAACCCCAACCAGCTGCGCAATGCCAAGATCAGCCGCACCCGCTACATCGACTTCTCCGAGAGCGCCAACGGCAATACCTTCTTCATCAACAACAAGACCTACAAGGAGAGCCGGGTCGACACGACCGTGCGGCTGGGCGAGACCGAGCGCTGGATCGTGCGCAACTACTCGGGCGAGGTGCATGTGTTTCACCTCCACCAGACCGAGTTCCTGGTGAACAAGTTCTCGGGCACGCCGGACCAGACCTTGGGCCTGGGTATGCGCGACGTGATCAACATCCCCTATGCCAAGAACGGCAAGCCCGGTGTCGCCGAGCTGATCATTCCGTTCACCGACCCGGTCATGGTCGGCGAGTTCGTCTATCACTGCCACATCGTCGGCCACGAGGATGCGGGCATGATGGCCAACATCGAAGTGCTGCCGAAGAAGACCTTGGCCCAAGATCTCTGGGACCGGGTCACCCAGATGGCGGGCCTGGAGTTGCCAAGCCTGCTTCCGGCGGCGACCGCCGGCGAGGGCGACCAGGCGCTGCTCGCCGAGCTCGACGCCAACATCTGCCGGAGCCGCGCGCTGGCGGAGGCCGCGAGCGAGTAGCCGGCCCCGGTCAGGGGCCGGGCATCTCCCACCACGACCCGGCCAGCAGCGCTCCTGGCGCGTCGGTTTCCTCCCAACTCAGCAGTCGCAGGCGCTGACCGAGTATCCCGGTCAGCGCATCCCGGTCGATGCAGTAGTCGAGCGGGAAGCCATGCCGCTCGTGCTGCGCACGGCGAAACGTGCACAGGAGCAACCGTCCGCCCGGCCGGAGCGCCTCGACCAGGACCGCCCATTGCGCCGCCGACGGCTTGAAGCGGCATACCACGAGGCTGGCGAATGGGCCGAGGCCGGCGAGCGCCGCGGCATCGTCGAGATCGGCGACACGGGTCGCGATCGTGAGCTGTCCGGCCACCGCCCGCAGCCGCGCGATCGCCGCCGGCGCGATGTCGACCGCGGTAACCGCGAACCCCTGTGCCGCCAGCCAGAGCGCATTGCGCCCATCGCCGGCCGCCACGTCGAGCACCGGCCCGTCCGGCAAGGCCGCCGCCTCGCGCGTCAAGAACGGCTCCGGCGCGCCGGGCGGTCCTTCCCGCTCCCGCCAGCGGGCCTCCCAGCGCGCCAGTTCTGCCGTGCTCACCGGCCGCGGAGCCTAGGCTCCAGCCATGCCTTCAGCTGCGAAAGCGGCATGGCACCGGCCGTCCGGGCGATTTCGCGCCCGCCCTCGAACAGGATCAGCGTCGGGATGCTGCGAACGGAGAACCGCGCCGCGATTTCGGGCACGGCCTCGGTTTCCAGCTTCGCGACCCGCAGCCGCGGTTCCAGCTCCTGCGCCGCCTGGGCCAGCACCGGCGCCATCGCTTTGCACGGCCCGCACCACGTCGCCCAGAAATCGACCAGCAACGGAACCCCGTCCTCCTTGACGTGCCGGTCGAAGCTGGCGGCGCTGACCAAGTCCATCGGCCGGCCCTGGAACAGCTTGCCCTGGCAGCTACCGCACTTGGCGGCCGCCGCCGGTCGCTCGCTCGGTATCCGGTTGATCGACCCGCATGTCGGGCAGACCAGATGAAAGCTCGTCGCCATCGCGCCCATCCCCGCTCGTGACCGATACACAGATGGTGACGGGCAGCCGCGATGCCAGCATCTGTGCGGCGCCTCGGAGGGACCTATGTCACCGGCATGCGCCGCCCTCCCGTCCAGATCGTCTGGTTCAAGCGCGACCTGCGCATTTACGATCATGCGCCCTTGGCCGAGGCCGCTGGGCTGGGTCCGGTTCTGCCGCTCTATGTGCTCGAACCCGGTTTCTGGCGCGAACCCGACGCCAGCGGCCGCCACCTTGCGTTCCTGTGCGAGAGCCTGGCCGAGCTTCGCGAATCGCTGGCTGCCCTCGGCCAGCCCCTGATTGTCCGCGTCGGCGAGGTCGAGGCAGTCCTGGAAGACCTCAGACAGCATCACCCCATCGGCGCGCTGCGGTCCCACGAGGAGACCGGCAATGGCTGGACCTTCGCCCGCGACCGTCGCGTGCGCGCATGGGCCGCCGCGCACGGCATCCCCTGGCACGAGCGGCGCCAGACCGGCGTGATCCGCCGCCTCGCGCGCCGCGAGGGCTGGGCCCGCCAATGGGACCAGCAGATGCGCCGGCCACTTGTGCCGGCACCGCTGCGGCTGATGGCCGTGCCCGGTGTCGACCCGGGGCCGCTCCCGACCACAGGCTGCGCAACGCTCGCGCCCGACCCGTGCCCCGAGCGGCAGTGCGGCGGCCGCAGCGCCGGGGAGGCAACCTTGCGCAGCTTTCTCGACGCGCGCGGTGGCCCCTATCGCAAGGCGATGTCGAGCCCCGCAGCTGGTGCGGCCCACTGCTCGCGTCTGTCGCCGCATCTCGCCTGGGGCACCGTCTCGATCCGCGAGACCTTGCAGGCCGCCGAGGCGCGCCTGGCCACCCTCGCTCCCGAAGAGCGCCCGGTCTGGCGCGGCTCCCTCGCCTCGTTCATCGGCCGTCTGCACTGGCACTGCCACTTCATCCAGAAGCTGGAGAGCGAGCCGCGGATCGAGTGGCGCACCTTTCATCCGGCGTATGAAGGCCTGCGCGGCACCGACGAATTGCGCCTCGCCGCCTGGGCCCTCGGCCGCACCGGCTGGCCGTTCGTCGACGCCTGCATGCGCATGCTGCGCGCCACCGGCTGGCTCAACTTCCGCATGCGCGCCATGGTCATGAGCGTGGCCTCCTACCAGCTCTGGCAGGACTGGCGCCCCACCGGCCTCGAGCTCGCCCGCCTGTTCACCGACTACGAGCCCGGCATCCACTGGCCGCAGGCGCAGATGCAGTCCGGCACCACCGGCATCAACACGCTGCGCATCTACAACCCGATCAAGCAGGGCCAGGACCACGACCCGGACGGCAGCTTCATCCGCCGCTGGTGCCCCGAGCTCGCAGCTGTCCCGCTGCGCTGGCTGCACACGCCCTGGCTGCTTCCGGAGATCGAGCAGGTCGATGCCGCATGCCGCCTCGGCCGCGACTATCCATTGCCGCTGGTCGACCATGCCGAAGCCGCCCGCACCGCGCGCGACGCGATCTGGGCCGTGCGCCGCCGCCACGGCTTTGCCGCCACCGCCGACACGATCCAGGCGCGCCACGGCAGCCGCCGCAGCGGTCTGCCGCAACCAGCCGAGCAGCGCGCCAAGGCGAGGCGCATGGACCCGCGCCAGCTCGACCTCGGCCTTTAGGGCGCCGCGGCCAGCCCCGACCCGGCACGGCTGCAATCCAGCGCCGCCGGCCCCGGCGGCTCGTCCGGCCGGTAGTGGGTCATGAACACATGTCCGCCGATCACGGTCGTCCGACGCAGCGCCGCGAACCACGGGCACAGAGCCGGGTTCATGTAGTCCGGATTGACGAAATACAGCGCCCCACCGGTCGGGTCCGCCTTCGCCGGCGCCGCGCGCGCCAGCCGGTGTGCCTCGACCAGCAAGCGCCGGGACTCCGGCGTGCGCAGCCGGAGCACTTGCGGGATGCTGTAGCCTTCCGGGTCGCGCACGACCATTTGCAGCACGTCCGACTGCGCGATCGGCTGGAACTGCGCCACCTGCGCGATCACCGCGCACGCATCGTTCGGGAAGCGCGGGTCGGCCATCCGGTTGCGCACCACCCGGATCACCGCTGCCATCCCCGCCACCCCGTCCACCGCGGCCTCGGTGTATGCCACCAGCGCCAGGCACCGTACCTCGCGGTTCGACGGCGCCCCGACGGCTGCGCTCGCCAGCGCGAGCCAGGCGCATAGTGCCGCCGCCGGCCTGTACACCGCCGCCATCAGCCCCGATACGCCACGAGCACCGCCCCGGCAGCGATCAGCGCCACGCCCGCCCAGTTGGCGCCGGACAGCCGCTCGCCCAGGAACAGCGCCCCGAACACCGCGACCAGCACCACGCTGAGCTTGTCGATCGGCGCCACCCGCGCCGCGTCGCCCAGCTTCAGCGCCCGGAAATAGCACAGCCACGACCCGCCGGTGGCCAGCCCCGACAGGACCAGGAACAGGTAGCTGCGCCGCGACACCGACCCGAAAGGCTGCCATTCGCGCCACACGGTGAGCATCGCCGCCAGCACCACCAGGATGACCATGGTGCGGATGAAGGTCGCGAAATCGGAGCCGACATTCTCGATGCCGACCTTGGCGAAGATCGCGGTCAGCGCCGCGAAGCACGCCGACAGCACCGCCCAGAACTGCCAGGAAACCAGCACGGCGCTCAGGCCCGCGCCGGACGGATGAGGTTGCCGGCTGGAACAGTCACCGTCTACTCCCTTGCCGGCGAGACATAGCGGATCGAACCATCCACGTCAGCCTGCGGACGCTTGGCGGCGACGCTGCCGCAGGCGATACTCCACGCGCTTGGAATGCGCACATCGGGAGGTGGCTGAGGATGACGGCAACGGCGTTGGCGCGACCGGCTTGGCTGCTGCTGCTCGTGCTGTTGGCAGCCCTCTCGGCGCGGCCTGCGCTGGCGACGCTGGCCGACGACGCGCTGCCGCCGATCGTGGCCGTGTTCCCGATCGAGATCGCCGACACCAGCGGCGAGCCGCCCAACCCGCAATGGCCCGAGCGGGTGACCGCCGTCACCCACGAGCTGGCCCTGCAGCTCGCTGCGTCCGGCCAGTATCGCGAGCTGGAGCTCGCGCCCGCCGCGGTGCAGGCGGTGGCGACCGTGCCGGTCTATCGCTGCGACGGCTGCTGGCGCGACCTCGCCCGCAAGGCCGGTGCCGACGCCGTGGCGATCAGCGTCGTGCACAAGACCTCGACCCTGATCTCGTCCCTGCATGTCTGGCTGCTCGATGTCGCCACGCAGCGCATGCTCCACCAGGGGGCCGTCTCGCTGCGCGGCGACACCGAGGAGGCCTGGCGGCGCGCGGTCGGCTTCCTGCTGCGCCGGGGCATCCTGAACGGCGACGCGAGCCGGCCGATGCTGTCCTCGCCGTTCCCAGGCGGGTGAGGGCAGGCGACCCGCCGGCTCACGCCGCATCCACCGGCACCGCCTCCATCCCGGCCGCCTGCATCAGATAGAGGCCGCGATAGCGCCCGTTGGCGCGCGCGAGCAGCGCGCGGTGCGAGCCCTGCTCGACGATCCGGCCGCGCTCGAACACCAGGATGCGGTCGACCTTGCGCACCGTCGACAGCCGGTGCGCGATCACCAGCGTGGTGCGCCCCGCCATCAGCTGCTCGAGCGCGTCCTGAATCAGCTGCTCCGCCTCGCTGTCGAGCGAGGAGGTCGCCTCGTCCAGCACCAGGATCGGCCGGTCGGCCAGGATCGCCCGTGCGATCGCGACCCGCTGGCGCTCGCCGCCTGACAGCTTGACGCCGCGCTCGCCGACCAGCGTCGCGTAGCCATCCGGCAACCGCCCGATGAACCCGTCCGCGTGTGCCAGGCGCGCCGCCCGCGCGATCTGAGCCTCGCTGGCCTCGGGCCGGCCATAGGCGATGTTCTCGGCCAGCGAGCGGTGGAACAGCACCGGCTCCTGCGGCACCAAGGCGATCGCCTCGCGCAGGCTGGCCAGCGTCGCCCGCGCCACGTCCTGCCCGTCGATCAGGATCCGGCCGCCCTGGATCTCGTGCAGCCGCTGCAGCAGCTTGACGAAGCTCGTCTTGCCGCTGCCGGAATGCCCGACCAGCGCCACCCGCTCGCCCGCTTCGATCCTCACCGACAGCCCGTCGAACAGCGGCGTCGCGTGGTTGCCGTAGTGGAACCGCACGCCCTCGAATCGCACCGCCCCACCTTCCACCGCGACCGGTACCGCATCCGCCCGGTCGGCAACGGTCGCGGGCGTGCGGTGATACTCGATCAGCCGCTCCAGATCGTTGGCCGCCTGCTGCGCGATGCGCAGCTGCATGCCGACGTCGCGCAGCCAGCGCCCGACCAGCAGGAAGCTGGTCAGCACGTAGGCGACGTCGCCGGCACTGGCCCGCCCGTGCGACCACAGCCACAAGGCGCCGCCGACCAGGGCCGCCTGCAGCACCAGCAGCATCGCGTTCTGCACGACGCCGGTATGGATCGACGCGAGCCAGGCGCGGGCCATGTTGCCCTGCCAGACGTCGAGCAGGCCGCCCAGCCGCGCATCCTCGCGCGCTTCCGCCGCCGTGCTCTTGACCACGGCGTTGCAGGTCAGCGCGTCGGCCAAGGCACCGCCGACCCGGCTGTCGCTCGCGACCGCGGCCCGCCGCAGCGGCGCCACGTAGCCCAGCGACAGCCGGACCGAGACCACCGTGTAGAGGACGGCGCCGACCAGGAACACGAGCCCCATCAGCGGCCAGTGCCAGAGCATCAGTGCGACGGCACCCATCGTCACCGCCGCCGCCGGGCCGAGCTGGAAGTAGAGCGCGTCGCCCAGCAGGTCGAACGCCCACACGCCGCGCGTGATGTCGCGCACGGTCGAGCCCGCGAACGTGTCGGCGTGCCAGTCGCTGGCGAAGCGCTGGACATGGGCGAAGGCATCGGCACCGATCTTGCGCATGATCGCGACCGCGACCCCGGCCCAGACATAGTCGCCGGACTTCTGCAGCAGCTGGAACAGGACGCCGAGCCCGAGCACCGAGGCCAGCAGCCAGCCCGCTCTGCTCGGCTCCGCTCGGTCGGCGCCCAGCGCATCGACCAGCCGGCCGATCGCCACCGGCGTGAAGATCTCGGCGACGGTGGCGCCGAACATCAGGCCGCCGGCCAGGGCCACGGGGCGCGGGTGCTGCCGCCATTGCGCCACGGCAAAGGCCAGCACGTCGTTGAATTGGACGTCCATGATCGACTCGAACAGCGAGAATGGGCAGCCCGACCGGCATGGGTCGGGCTTGGACTGGATCAGTGGCAGAGGCGGCGGCGGGCAAAGCGTATAGCTTGATTGGGCCCCGGCGCGCAACTGCTCACGGACGACCTCGACAACGAGCCGTCTACAGGCTTTGGCCGAACTCCACGATCGACTGCTCAGTCAGGGTACAGCCGGCGCCGGGCATTTGCGGCCGTACATAACAGCCATCGACCACGCTGATCGGCTCCACGAAACAGTCTTTGATCCACGGAATATATTCCGAGCATGCTCGTCGCCGGATGCCAGTAGGAGAGATGCACGTGCACCTGGCCCATGTCGCCGACATGCGCGACCACCGGCAGGCGATGGGCGTGGGCGGAGTGGGCTACTTGAATGTATTCGGTGATGCCGGCCACCCTGGTGACGTCAGGCTGGACGTAGTGGACGGCACCGGCGCTGATGAAGCTGTTGAACGCGTCGATGGTATAGAGCTGCTCGCCGAGGGCGATCGGGATCGCCGTGGATTGCGCCAGGGCACGGTGCGAGGCGACGTCGTCATACCAAGTGGGCTCTTCGAACCAGAACACATCCAGAGCTTCGGCGCGCGCGCAGAACCGCTGGCAGGTCGGCAGATCCCAATGGCCATTGGCATCGACCGCGATCGTCACGTGTGGGCCGACCGCCTTGCGCACGGCCGCGAACCGTTCGACATCGATGATCGGATCGTCATGGCCGACCTTGATCTTGAGCCGGCGAAAGCCGTCCTCCTCGATCGATCTCCGGCAGCCGTCGACGAGCTCGTCCTTGCCGATGGAAAGCCAGCCGATGTCGGTATTGTACGCCTCGAGCCTCTCCGTCGTCGCGCCGCCCAGCAGCTGCCACAACGGCAGCTTCGCGGCCTTGGCCCGCAGGTCCCAGAGCGCGATGTCGACCGCCGCCAGGGCAATGTGGGTGATCCCGGCGCGGCCCACCCATTGGACTGGCGGATAATGCGCGAGCTTCAGCCACAGCCGGTCCCCATCCAGCGCGTTCTCTCCGAGCAGCAGCGGCGCATAGATATTGGCGATGCAGGAAGTGACCAGCCGATCCGATCCGATATGAGCATGGGTGCCGGTGAAGCCGTACCCGACCAGCCCGTTGCTGGTGAAGATCCTGACACCGACGATCCCCCAATGGCTGATGGTATGCGTGGAGTCCGAAATGGACGACCGGTTGATCGGCACGTGTAGGATGAACGGTTCGACCGAGCTGATGTGCATGCTGTGACCCAGAAGTGAGTTTCTTGCGGCCTTGGTCCAAGTCGGTGTCGTCGGGCTCAGCCATACGCGAAGCATGGTAGCAGGCAAATGTCGGCGGGCCTCGTCCGGCCGTTCGGCGATCATGCCAACTCGTGCCA
The DNA here is from genome assembly GCA_963798145.1 of uncultured Alphaproteobacteria bacterium. Taxonomy (GTDB): domain Bacteria; phylum Pseudomonadota; class Alphaproteobacteria; order Geminicoccales; family Geminicoccaceae; genus Benzoatithermus. Next base: position 235,606 of record CAWCSG010000008.1, on the reverse strand, counting down.
CGGTACCCGGTCACATTGACGGCACGCTCAGGTTTGGGCCATGCCGCCGGTGTAGGCCCGGCAGGGCAGCTCAGCGTCGCGGATCGCGCCCTTCATGACCACGCTGTTGACCGCGCTACGCATTATGCGTACTATCCCTCGATGCGGGTTGTGTCCAATCCGGGGAAAGAGGCGATCAACGTGCGCAAGCACGGCCTCGACTTCTCTCGTGTGGGCGAGCTGCTGGCGCAGCCCTGTCTGGACGAACCGGATGATCGGCCGCTCGGTTATGAGCAGGAAGGTCGGTTGCGGATCACGGGCCGGATCGGCACGCGCGTTCTGATCCTGATTTGCGAGCCGGTCGAGTTGAGGAATGGGGAGCTAGCGGCGAGACCGATCTCATTCCGAGATGCGACTCGCGCCGAGGAGCGCCACTATTGGAGATGGCACGGATGACCGAGATCCAGGACGAGGCGGGGCTGCCGCCACGCCGGAGCGACGCCGAAATCGTCGCAGCCGTCGGGGCCGACCCCGACCAAGCCCCGGTGCGGAGCGCGGCCGCGATGGAGCGCGCCCGACTGCGACGAGGCGGCGCGCGACGTGCATGGCGTGTTGCGGCTGCGGCGGCGCCTGGGGATCGGCCAGATCGAGTTCGCCAATCGCTACCGGCTGGCGCTGGGCACGCTGCGCAACTGGGAGCAAGGCCGCTCGGAGCCCGACCAGTCGGCCAAGGTCCTGCTCGCCGCGATCTCGGCCGACCCGGACGGCGTGGCCCGCGCGGCCAAGCACGCCGGCGACCCGAGCTACCTCGCCGCCGGCCCTCGCCAAGCCGCCTGAGCGCACGGGCCGACAGGCGTGCATGGGGGGCTTCGGCTTGCGGATAGGAGTAAAGTCATATATGCTTTGGTCGAGCGCGATGCGAGCTGCCACCCGCGATCACCGGACAGATACCCACCATGACCCAACTCGACCCCAAAGCCTCGACGCCGAGCGCACGATCAAACCCGAGCCGTCACCGTGACCATTCTTTCGCATACATCGTCGATCCGAATCACCCGCCCGAAACCGACGACCGTCGCTTCCACCAAAGTTCGAAACGAACCCAAGAGCCTATGGCAGCCACGCCAACGAATGCTGTCTGGAGCACGAACGAACCCAAGGATGGTGGACCGACGCGATCCGCGAGAAATGCACAAACGAATTGCCGCGCGCGGCACGAACGAACCCAGGCGGCCGCCGCGGCCCACCAAAATACACGAACGAAAACCGGATCGGCATGAACGAACCGACGCCCACAAATCGCACGAACGAATTGCGCCGGGCGCTGCCAGCGGCGCCCCGGTCAGTCCTTCGCCCGCTCCACGTAGGCGCCGTCCTCGGTCATGATCACCACGCGCGTGCCGACGCCGACATGCGGCGGGACCATGGTGCGCGCGCCGTTGGAGAGGATGGCGGGCTTGTAGGAGGAGGATGCCGTCTGGCCCTTGGTGGTGGGCTCGGTCTCGACGATCTCGAAGGTCACCCGCTGCGGCAGCTCGATCGCGATCGCGAGGCCGTCGTGCAGGCTGATCATGCAGGCCATGCCCTCCTGCAGGTAGACCGCCTGGTCGCCGATCACCTCCTTGGGCACCACGACCTGCTCGTAGTTCTCGGGGTTCATGAAGTGGAACCCCTCGTCGTCACCGTAGAGGAAGCTGTGCTCGCGCGATTCGACGAAGGCGCGCTCGACCTGCTCGGTGGTGCGGTAGCGCTCGGAGATCTTCACCCCGTCGCTGATCCGGCGCAGGTCGAGCTGGGTCACCGGCGTGCCCTTGCCGGGATGGATGTTCTGCGCCGTCAGCACGACGTAGAGCTTGCCGTCGAGGTCGACGACGGTGCCCTTGCGCAGCGAGCTGGCAATGACCTTCGCCATGATGTTCCTTGCGTCATGATTGATCGCGCCGATCAGCGCCGGCGAGCATGGGCGGAGCCCTTACCCCGGAATTGGCCCCGCGGTCCAGCGAGAGTGAGCCTGTGACCCAGCCCTCGCCCTGGTGGCAGCCGGACGTCCACGCCGACCGGCGCCCGTTCCTGCAGGGCCGCAGCCGGATCCAGGCCGCCCTGCGCCGCTGGTTCGAGGCGCGCGCGTTCGTCGAGGTCGACCCCTGCATCCTGCAGGCCTCGCCCGGCAACGAGACCCACCTGCACGCCTTCGCGACCGACGCCCAGGCGACCGACGGCACGCCGCGAGGCCGGCTCTACCTGCACACCTCGCCCGAGTTCGCCTGCAAGAAGCTGCTGGCCGCCGGCGAGACCCGCCTGTTCACCTTCGCCCACGTCTTCCGCAACCGCGAGCGCGGCCCACTGCACCATCCCGAGTTCACCATGCTCGAATGGTACCGCGCGGACGAGCCGTATCAGCAGCTGATGGCCGACTGCGCGAGCCTGCTCGCCGCCGCCGCCGAGGCGGTGGGTGCCGCCAGCCTGTCGTTTCGTGGACAGGTCGTCGACCCGTTCGTAGAGCCGGAGCGGGTGACCGTGGCCGAGGCGTTCCAGGCCTTCGCCGGCATCGACCTTCTCGCCACGCTTGACGACCGCGCGGCGCTCGCCGCCAGCGCCACCGTCGCCGGCGTCCGTGTCGCAGCCGACGACAGCTGGTCGGACATCTTCAGCCGCGCGCTGGTCGAGCGGATCGAGCCCCGGCTCGGCCTCGGCCGGGCGACGGTGCTGTGCGAGTACCCGGTGGCCGAGGCGGCGCTGGCCCGCCCCAAGCCCGGCGATCCGCGCGTGGCCGAGCGCTTCGAGCTCTATGCCTGCGGCGTCGAGCTCGCCAACGGCTTCGGCGAGCTGACCGATCCCGATCGAGCAGCGGCGCCGCTTCGAGGCGGAGATGGCGCTGAAGGAACGGCTCTACGGCGAGCGCTATCCGCTGGACGAAGACTTCCTCGCCGCCCTGGCCCTGATGCCGCCGGCCAGCGGCATGGCGCTGGGCTTCGACCGGCTGGTGATGCTGGCGACGGGTGCCCCCACGATCGAGCACGTGCTGTGGGCGCCGGTCCCGCTCAGCGCCAGCTCCGCGCCCGGGTGACCGCCTCGCTGAAGCGCGCGCGCCAGCTGGCCGCATCCGGGCTGCGCGGCTCGAATACCACGCGGCCATGATCAGGCTGCGCCAGGGTGACCCCAATGCCCGCCGCCGCCAGGGCGGCGCAGCCGAACGCGGTCAGCTCGTCGAAGCCCTGTCGGACCACGGTCCGGCCGGTGACGTCGGCCAGGAACTGGGCGAAGTAGGTGCTGCGCGCCAGCCCGCCGTCGATCGAGAGCTGCCGGCCCAGCGCCACCCGCTCGCCCATCGCCGCCACCACCTCGGCGGTGCGCAGCGCGATCCCCTCGAGCAGCGCCTGGCACAGGTCGTGCTTGCTCGTGCCCGCCGACATGCCGAGCCACAAGGCGGCGGCGCTGCGGTCCCAGTGCGGGCAGGCGAGGCCCGACAAAGCCGGCACGAAGGCGAGCCCGCGGCCGATCGCCGGCGGCGCCTCGAACGCGTCGAGCTCGCCGAGATCCGCGAACAGGCCCAGCGTCCCCGCCCATTCGACCGCCGCACCGGCATCGTAGACCCCGCCGTCGACGGCATAGACGGTCTCGGCGCCATGGCGCCAAGCGACGGTCGGCAGCAGTCCGCGCTCGGGCGCCCGCACGATCTCCGCTCCGGTCACCGCCAGCGCGAAGGCGCCGGTGCCGAAGGTGACCTTGGCGTCGCCCGGCACCCGGCAGCCATGGCCGTAGAGCGCGGCCTGCTGGTCGACCATGGCGGCCGTGACCGGGACCGAGCCGATGCCGCCGAACGGCCCGACGGTCGGCCGGATCTCGGGCAGGCACTCCATCGGCACCCCGAACAGCCGGCACAGCTCGTCGTCCCAGCAGCAGGTCGCGAGGTTCATGAGCGAGGTGCGCGAGGCGGTGGTGACGTCGGTGGCGAAGGTGCCGGTGAGCCGGTCCAGGAACCAGGCGTCGGTGGTGCCGAGGCGCAGCCGCCGCCGCTGCGCCGGCTCGAGCCGGGCCAGGAGCCAGGCGAGCTTGGTGGCCGAGAAATAGGGGTCCAGCGGCAGGCCCGCGCGCTCCAGCGTCAGCGCTTCCGCACCGTCCGCCCGCAGCCGCTCGATCGCCTCGCCGGTACGGTTGTCCTGCCAGACGATGACCGGCGACAGCGGCTCGCCGGTGACCGCGTCCCAGGCGAGGCAGCTCTCGCCTTGATTGTCGAGCCCGAGCGCTGCCACCGGACCCGCGGCCTCGGCGCAGGCGCGGACATTGGCCAGCAGCTCCAGCGGGTCGTGCTCGACCCAGCCGGGCTGCGGGTGATGCTGGCGATGGCGGACGCTGTGGACGATGCGGGCGTCGCCGCCGTCGACCACCAGCAGCCGCGTGCTCGTGGTGCCTTGGTCGACGGCGGCGACGCGCATCCGCCCCTCCCCGTGGAGCGGGCCGCGCTAGTGCGCGGGCTCGCCGACCGCCCTCTCGGCGGCCAGGATCTCGGCCTGGCGCTTGGCGATCATGTCGCCGATCGGCGGCCCCTTGAAGCGCCGGCGCTCGAAGCCGAACCAGATCACCAGCAGCAGGGCGAGCAGACCCAGCGCGTAGTTGATCAGAATGTCGAACGGCGGCTGGATGCCGGCGAACGCCAGCACGAACACGCCGAGCACGGTCAGCACGGCGAACGGCTTGGACAAGGCGCCGAGGCGGAACGGGCCGAACTCGGTCCAGGTCTTGCCCTCGGCGAAGAGCCCGGCGGCGACCGGCATGGCGTAGGAGATGTAGAGAAACAGGGCACAGCCCGCGGCCAGCGCCGCGAACGCCGGCGAGTACAGCGTCGCCGCCACGGAGAGGACCGCACTGGTCCAGATCGCCGCCACGGGCGTGCGGTGCGTCGGGCTTACGCCCTTGAGGAAGGAGGATGCCGGCAGTCCGCCGTCGCGCGCGAAGGCGTAGACCATGCGCGACGTGGAGGTCAGGCCGGCCAGCGCACAGCAATAGTTGGCGACCACGATGCCCAGCGCCAGCAAGTTCTTGAGGATCACGGGCGCCGGCAGGTTGTTGAACAGGTTGAACCACACGTTGCCGCCGTCCTTGGCCGCGGCAACCGGGTCGGGCATCGCCAGTACGAAGGAGGACACCATGATGACGCCGAACAGGATCGACCAGAAGACCGAGTTCAGCATCCCGCGCGGCACGCTCACCCGGGCGTTGATGGTCTCTTCGGAGGTATGGGCCGAGGCGTCGAAACCGGTGATAGTGTAGAGCGGGAACAGGAGGCCGACCAGGAACGCGACCAAGGCGGTGCGCGGCTCGGGGAAGAAGCCGCCGCCCGCCTCACCGGTGAAGTTGACGAAGCTGGTCAACCGCGAGAGATCGAAGGTGGCGCCCCAGAACAGGAAGGTCAGTGTCAGCAGGGTCGCCACGACGAAGATCAGATAACCGGAGAAGTCGGTGATTGCCGTCGTGGTCCTGATGCCGAAATGGTTGAACAGCGCCTGGCTCAGCGTGATCAGGCATACCGCGATGACCTGCTGGTTGAAGCCCCAGGCGGAGGTGTCGATGCCGAGAACGCCGGTCAGGATCAGGTCCTTGAACAGCAGGTAGACACCGACATTGACCGAGGCCACGACGAAGATAAGTCCAAGCAGGTTGATCCAGGCGCAGACCCAGCCGTAGCCGCGCCCGCCGAGGATCGAGGCCCAATGGTAGAGTCCGCCGGCCGTCGGGTAGGCGGAGGCGATCTGTGCCACCGAAGTCGCCACCAGCATCGCGAACAGGCCGCCGATCACCCAGCCGATCACGGCCGAGAACCCGCCGCCGGCCGCGAACCCGACCGGGAACGCCGTGATACCGCCGGCCAGGATGCAGATGATCGAGAACGAGATCGCGAAGTTGGAGAACCCGCCCATGCGGCGCGAGAGTTCCTGGGCATAGCCCATGTGGTGGAGGACCTTCACGTCCTCGTCGATGATCCTACTGTCGCTGCCCGTGCTCATCCCAGTTCCTCCGCAGTTTGGTTGTCACGATCAATGCCGCTTCTCGTCACCATCGAGCAAGAACCGCGCCCGTTGCCCCGGACCGTCCACGCCGGGGAGCATACCCCGGGTCATGCACCGGCATCGCGCGCGAACCCGATCGCGAGCGAGGCCGTGCCCGGCGGGATCGGCAGCGCGCTGAACGGGATCAGCAGCCGTCGTTCCGGCAGCGCAGCCAATTGTCGACGCCAGATCGCGTGCCCGCCCGCCGTCACGACGAGGTCGCCCGCCACGGCGCGCGTCACGCGGAGCTGGAACTGGCCGAGGCCGCCCTCGCCCAACGGCAAGCAGAGGCGCTGCGGCACCACCAGTTTGACTCCCGTGCCCCTGAGAATCGGCACCGGCCGGTCGTCGGATGGCAGCTGGCCCGCCAGATCGTCGGCGACGCAGGCGCCGATGCGCAGGCCCTCGCGGTACGACCAGCCGGCGGTCTCGACCGGCCGGAGCAGATTGCCCGCTGCAAAATAGGCCGGGTCGGAGCAACGACCGAACTGGTCGATCGCCGGCCCGCCGCTGCCGGGGTCGAGGGCAAGGTGGCTGGCGCGGACCAGCGCGGCTTCCGGGACGAAGCGGCCGGTCAGCAACACGCCGTCGCAGGCGAGCTCGACGAGCCGGCCGTCCGCCAGCCGCAGGGCGACGGACTCGACCCGCTGCCGGCCACGGATCTCGATCAGCTCCGCGCCGTAGTGCACCGCGATGCCGAGCAGCTGGGGGAACAGCGCGAGCGTGCGTGGCGCGGTCGGGCGCGCACTGACCTCGATCATCGCCACCGGGCGGATACCGGACCGCCAGCAGGTCAGCAGGGCCGACAGACTGACCAGCTCGGTGCCGACCACGACCGGCCGTCGGAATGGCAGCAGGCCCTGACCGTAGACCATGGTCTGCAGGGTGCCGGTCGTCACGACGCCTTGTGGACGGTCTCCTGAAATCAAGCGTGCGGCGCGTGGCGTCTCGCGCACGCCGGTGGCGAGTACCGCCCGCCCAGCGGTCATGGTCGCGGCGCCGTCGGGGGTGGTCAGCCGCAGTCGTGGGCCGGCTTCGAGCGCCACCACGCTGTGCCCGGTCCGGATCGATACGCCGGCCGCTAACGCCTGCGCGGCAAGGCGTCTCGCATAGGCCGGCCCCGCGAGCACCCGGCCGAACTCCCGCAGACCGAAAGGCGGATGGCCACAGAAGCGCGGCACGCCACCGGCAGCGTGCTCGCGATCGAGCACGGTGACGTTCCCGACGCCGCGGCGGCGGAGCGCCACCGCCGCGGCGAGGCCCGCTGGACCGCCGCCGATGATCGCGACGTCGGCGGAGAAGGCCTCAGCCATGACAGTCGCCGACGGCCAGCGGCGGCGTCAGACGGCCACGTGTCAGCGCCGCCAGTTCGCCACCGCAATAGAAGCCCTGGCAGCGGCCCATGCCAGCTCGGGTCCGGCGCTTCAGCCCACCCGGGTCGCGGGCCGGCAACGGGCCCGACAGTGCGGCCTCGATCTCGCGGCGGCTGACCAGCTCGCAATGGCAGACGATCCCGCCATGACCCGCCGTTGCCCAGTCGCGGGCGATGTGCTCGGCGAGGTTGGGCATGCGCGGCCAGACGGGGGTCTTGAGCGGCACATGTTGCGGTGTGGTCGCGCGGTAGAGCTCGAACACATGGCGCGCCAAGCCCAAAGCTGCCGTAAGCCCGGTGGACCGGATGCCGCCTATGGTCAGCCAGTTCCGATCGGGCTCGTGGCGGATTCGATATTCCTTGCGCTCCGTGGCCGGGCGCAGTCCGGCATAGGTGGCCGTGACCGGCATTTCCGCCAATTCCGGCACCATCTCGACGGCAGTGCGAATCAGGGATTCGAGGGTGTCTTGCGTGACAGTCGCGCGTTGTCGATCGTCCTGCTCCTCGGCGGTAGGACCGACCAGCAGGTTGCCGAACACGGTGCGCGTCAGCACGATCCCTTTCGTGCGTTCGCTGGGCACCGGCAGGATGATGGTGCGCAGCAGCGGCGCGGCAGCCTTGTCGAAGACCACGAACTGCCCCTTGCGCGGGCGGATCGCGAAGGTGGACCCGCCGAGGAGGCGCTCGTCGACCAGATCTCCGTACAAGCCGGCGCAGTTGACGACGGTTCGGGCGACAACGCGGCCACGCGCGGTGTCGAGCTCCCAGAAGCCGTCGACCAGCGAGCCGGCATGCACTGCTGCATCGAACCGAGCCTCGGCGCCGTTCTCCACCGCCTGCCGCAGATAGGCCAGCGGCGCCGACCACGGATCGATCACGTGCTCGCCGGGCACGAGCAGACCGCCCAGTGCCTTGGACGACAGATGGGGCTCGCGGGCCAGTACCTCCGCCCGACTCAGCCTGAGCACTTCGGCGACGCCATTTCCGCGCGCCTGTACCTCGATGCCGTCTAGACGTGCCAGATCCTCATCGCGCCACGCAACGACCATCGCGCCGGTTTCCAGGAGCGGCAGATTCAATTGCTCGTGGATCGCCAGATACTCGTCGTACCCGGCACGCATGCAGGCAAGTTCGAGGCTCTCGGGCGGGGCGTCGAAACCAGTGTGCAGCAGGGCGCTATTGCCCTTGCTGGCGCCTGCCAGCAGATCCGCGGCCTGCTCGAGCACGACCACGCGGGCGCCTTCCAGCGTGAACCGGCGTGCGACCGCGCAGCCGACCACGCCGGCGCCAATCACCGCGATATCGAATGGCTTCCGATCGCCACTATCGCTAGGTTGAGCCAAAGGTTGCCCGTTCGGTCAGCGGAGGTGCCCGAACAGTAGGCGATGGTCACAGAGAGATCAATCGGCGGGGGTTGGCACGGTGGGCCCGGAGGAACGGCGAGACCTCATCGTCGACCTGTTGCGCGAGGGTGCGCCGGTCAGTGTCGATGCCCTTGCAACAAAGCTATCGGCGTCGCGGGAAACTGTGCGCCGGGACTTGGCGGCGCTCGCCCGGCGCGGCCTGATCCGGAAGTTTCACGGCGGCGCCAGCCTGCCCGAGCCTGCCGGCGAGAATGCCTTTCATGCCCGGATGTCGGAGCATCCGCGCGAGAAGCGGGCAGTCGCCCGAGCGGCCGCCGCTCTGTTCGGACCGGGCGACACCCTTCTCGTCGATACCGGGACGACGACAGTGATGTTCGCGGAGGAGCTGGCCAAAGGCGGCGGCCTCACGGTGGTCACCAACGGCCTGACGATCGCGCAGCTCATGGGCGGCAGCGGCAATCGCGTTTACCTGGTCGGCGGCGAGTACCGCGATGGCGCCGCGCAGACGCTGGGTGCGCTTGCCGTCGACCAGATTTCCCGCTTCCATGCGGCCCACGCGGTTCTCACCGTCGGTGCGCTCGATCCGGTCAGCGTCATGGATTTCGACCTCGGTGAGACCGAGGTGGCGCGAGCGATGATCGCTCAGGCGCAAACCATCACCGTGATCGCGGATTCTTCGAAGCTCGGCCGTCGCGGGCTGTTCGAGGTCTGCCCGCTCGCCAGCGTCGACCGGCTGGTCGTCGATCGCGCCGTCGACGGCCAGTTGGGCTTGGCCCTGCGGGCGGCGCGGGTCGAGGTCGTCGTGGCAGAGCCGCCGGTCACAGGAGCACGCTAAGGCTCACGCTCCCAGGTTCGGCGCAGCCGCTCGCCGACCAGGCAATCGACGGGCGGCGTCGCCGTCTCGGCCACGGGGACGATCCGTGCCGGCAGGCCCGCGATCTCCAGCGCCAGCTTGCGGCGGATGGTCTCGAACAGCTGCTCGGGCGCGTTGACCGGAATCACGAACGCGCCCGGGCCGCCGATCACGCAGTCGCGATAATAGGCGGCGAGGTCGGGCGCGCCGACAGCTGTCTCCAGCGACGGACCGAGCGTGACCGGCAGGCCGTTGATCACGATCCCCGCGGCGACGACGGCGTCGCGCACCGGCGCCACCGGTGCACCGGAATTATTGGCGCCATCGCCGGAAACGTCGATCGCCCGGCGCAGGCCGTCATAGCCGTTGGCCTGGAACAGGGAAGCCGCGAAGGTCAGCGCGCCGGAGATCGACGTGCCACGGAAGCGCCCGATGGGAGCTTCCGCGAGGCCGGTCGCGAAGTCGGCGGCGGAGGCGGCGTCCTCCACCAACGTCCACGGCACGATGGTCGCCTGCGATCTCGGCCCGGCCCATTCCACATAGGCCACCGCGATCCGCCCGTACGGCCCGGAGCGAACGGCAGCGACCACGTCAGGGTGCGTGAAGGCCTCGACATAGCCGCGGCGCTGGACCGTCTGTTCCTCCCGATCCATCGAGCCGGACACGTCGACCGCCAGGACCAGCTCCAGATCGACGACCGTCTGCGCTGCAGCCGCGCCCGACCGAAGGGCGAGCCCCAGGGCAGACACCAAGATCACGGCAAAGCCGAGCCCAGCTCGCAATGGCTACCCTCTACATGATTGGTGCTACGAGCATGGGTCGCGGCGGGCGCCTGTACGACACACGTCTCGCTGATCGGATCCCCTGCCGTCAGGCAGAAAGGTTGAGCGCCTCGGCGATCTCGCCCAGGGTCGCCTTCTCCGCATCGCTCACCTGCACGCCGCCAAAGCCCAAGAAACCGCCCTCGCTGGCCAATTCCGCGACATTCTGGCTGATCTGGGCGAGCCATGCCTTGAACGGAGCGGCATCCTCGGGTGCCTTGGCGGCGAGCAGAGCCGCTACCTGCCGTAGCGTCGCGATAGCCGTGGCCTTGATGTCTGTGGCCTCGCCACCGGCGAGCTTGGCCTTGAGCCCGTCGCGGGCGGCGCTGCGACCCTCGGACGTCTCGAAATCGGCGGCCACGGCCTTGACCAGCACATTCGCGGTGGCGTCCGTCTTCGTCGCCACCAGCGCGCTGCCGGTGGCGAAGCTCTCCTTGAGCATGCCGAACAGGCCGCTGGGCTCGGCCGCGCTCACGGCCATCCCGGCCATCATTGGGCTCTCCAGCAGCAGGGTCCATTCGTCGGATGTGAAGCTCGCCTTGCTGGCCATGCCGGTCCCTCCCTCACGCGTGTCGCTCCCAGACGAATGATCGCAAAGATACCCCGCAGGCGCCACCGCCAAGTCGCGGCGGTCAAACGAACCGCTTGTCAGCCCGGTCCCCACTGTGGCCTGTTGCGGCCGGACGCGGGAGGCGATGCGCGTGGGTGAGTCGACGAGCTATCGGCCCGCCAGCCCGAGCGAGCTGCGGGAAATGGTGGCTTGGGCGGCGGCCGAGGAGCAGCCGCTGGAGCTGGTCGGCCGCGGCAGCAAGCGTGGCCTTGGGCGCCCGGTCGATGCGGCCAACGTCGTGAGCCTGGACGGCCTCGCCGGGATCAGCCTGTACGAGCCGGACGAGCTGGTGATGAGCGCCGCCGCCGGGACACCGCTGGCCCTGATCGAGAGCGAGCTCGCCGAGCGCGGTCAGGAGCTGGCGTTCGAGCCCGCGGACTACGGCGCGCTGCTCGGCGGCGAGGCGGGCCGGCAGAGCATCGGCGGCGTGTTCGCCTGCAATCTCGCCGGGCCGCGGCGGCTGAAGTCGGGCGCCGCGCGCGATCATCTGCTCGGCCTGCACTGCGTGACCGGCCATGCGCAGGAGATCAAGACCGGCGGGCGGGTGGTCAAGAACGTCACCGGCTACGATCTGTGCAAGCTGTTGACAGGCTCCTACGGCACGCTGGCGGCGCTGACCCAGGTGACTTTCAAGGTGATGCCGCGGGCCGAGGCCAGCCTGACCCTACTCGCCACCGGTCCCGACGAGCCGGCGCTGCTGGCCTTGCTGCGCGCCGCCACGGGCACGCCGTGCGAGATCTCCGGCGCCGCGTATCTGCCGCCGCTGGCGGCCGGGCGGTCGAGGGTCGATATGGTGCGGTCCGCCGCGCGCGGGGTGGCCGCCATCCGGCTCGAAGGGTTCGCGCCGTCGATCGCCTATCGCAGCGGCCTGCTGCAGCAGCTGCTGGCGGGACCTGGTATTGCCTTCGCCAGCATCGGGACGGAGGACACCGCCGAGCTCTGGCGGGAGATCCGCGACGTCGCCCTGCTGACCCGAGATCGCCCGCTCTGGAGGCTGTCGGTGCCGCCCGCTGCAGCTGGCGAGCTGGTCGGCTGGACGGCGGAGGTAAGTTACGAGCGGATGTTCGACTGGGCCGGCGGTCTGATCTGGCTGGCCTTGAAGGAGGATTGGGCGCGTCAGGCGGCTATTCTGCGCGAGGCGCTGGCCGGTCGCGGCGGGCATGCAACGCTCGTGCGCGCGCCGGAGAATTTGCGGCGCGAGGTCGACGTGTTCGAGCCGCAGCCACCGGCGCTGCGCGGGCTGACCGAGCGGGTCAAGCGCAGTTTTGACCCGAAGGGTGTGCTCAACCCTGGGCGGATGTACGCCGGGATCTGACTTGCACCGCGGGCCGGCTTCGCGCTTTAACAGCCTGCGGCCCGCGCCGGGTCCGCTTCAGCCTCGGCCTGCCCATGCTGCGTCTGCATCACGTCCCGTTGTGCCCGTTCTGCCGCAAGATCCGGATCGTCCTGCGCGAGAAAAACCTCACCGCAGAGCTGGTCGAGGTCCAGCCGTGGGACAGGCCGGACGATCTGCTGCGCCTGAATCCGGCCAGCGAGGCACCGGTGCTGGTGGACGGCCCCCATGTCGTCAGCGACAGTCAGGCGATCACCGACCATCTCGAGGAGACCTATCCGGAAGTCGACCTGCTTGGCCGCGACCGCGCCCAGCGCAACGAAACGCGGCGGCTGGTGGCCTGGTTCGACAGCAAATTCGCGCGCGAGGTGACCGAGCTGCTCTGGCGCGAGAAGCTGGTCAAGCGCTGGGCCAAGCGCGGCTTCCCGCGCTCGGAGGTGATGCGCGAGGGCTCGCAGAACATCCGCTTCCACCTGACCTACATCGATTATCTCTACCAGCAGCGCAAATGGCTGGCCGGCGACAGCATGACCCTCGCCGACATCGCGGCCGCGGCACACCTGTCGGTGCTGGACTATCTCGGCGACGTGCCCTGGGAGACCGCACCGGGTGCGCGCGACTGGTATGCCAAGATGAAATCGCGCCCGTCGCTGCGGCCGATCCTGATGGACCGGCTGATCGGCCTGAAGCCGCCGGCGCACTACGACGATCCGGACTTCTAGCCCAGGCGCATCATGGCGACCGAGCCGAGACCGGCCAGCAGGATCGCCGCCGTGGCGACCAGGATCGGCCGACGCAGCGCCGGGCCGCCAAGGCTGGCCGCCATCCCGGCCTTGACCAGTGTGTTGCTCAACGCGGCGATCACCACGGCCGTCGCCGCCGCGCCGACATCGTTGGTGCGGGCGAACTCGGCCATCGACAGCGTGATCGCGTCCACGTCCGTGAGGCCCGCCAGCGCCGCGACGATGTAAACACCTTCGCCGGGGAAATAGAGCTGGACGACCTTGACCAGCAGCAGGACGGCGGCGAACAGGATCGCGAACTTGATCGCCGCCGTCAGGCTGAACGGATTTTGCAACGGTACCTCGCGGGCCGTCGCCTGCCCCTGCGTCGGCTCGATGCTGGACCGATAGTTTAGCCAGGCAAGCGTCACCGCGACGAGGCCCATGGCCGTGCAGGGGACGAGCAGTGGACCCAGCAGGTCAGTGTTGACAGCCAGGACCATGACCAGGACGCGGGCAAACATGATCGCCCAGGCGAGCAGAATGCCGCAGGCGAGGGCGGCCGAGGCCGCCGGCTCATTACGGCCACGGCGCGCGAAGGAGAGTGTGACCGCGGTCGAGGACACGAGCCCGCCAGTGAGTCCGGTCACGGCCGTGCCACGTCCTGCGCCGAGCCAGCGGGTCGCGACATAACCGACCAGCGACAGGCTGGAGATCAGGATCACCAGCAGCCAGAGCTTGTACGGGTTGAGCGCGTCCCAGGGGTCGAGCGCACGGTCCGGCAACAGCGGCAGGATGATGAAGGTCGCGATCAGCAGGCGGACGCCGGCATAGACGTCGTCCCAGCCGAGCTTGGCCACAAGCCCGTGCAAGGGCTGCTTGTAGGCCAGGACGGCAGCGGTCACGACGCCGAGCCCGATCGCCAGGTCGCGGTGACCTAGCATCACCATGGCTCCGAGCAGGCAGACCGCGACCGCCGCAAGCTCAGTGGTGAGGCCCAGCGACTCCGGCCGCTCGCGGGCGAGGACCAGATACCCCGCCAGGATCTGCCCTGCCACGGCGAGAACGGCCAGCGGAAGGAGCCAGACCAGTCCCGCGGTCCGCGCCAGATACCCCGCGACAGCGCCGATCAGCGCCACCAGAATGAACGTGCGCAGACCGGCGATGCCTCGGTTGCCTTCCTCCTCCTTGCGCTTCTCGCGCTCGACGCCGACGAGGGCTCCGATCAGCAATGCGGTGGCGAAGTCGCGCAGAACGCCGAGGTCCAAAGGCTCGAGCATAGGGCTGATTATACAAAGTGATGACGGTGGAATGAAGCCGCCAGAAGACTTCGAGCGGGTCGTCGGGAGCATCCGCGCACGGGCGATCACGCTTGGACTGGATGGCGCCCGCTTCACCGGTGCGGCGCTGCCCGATAGCGTGGGGCAGCGGTACCGAACGGCCCTCGCCACGGGCGATCATGCCAGCATGGGCTGGCTGGCACGGGATCCCGACCGGCGCCAATCACCCGACCGGCTGTGGCCTCAGGCGCGGACGGCCATCGTATGCGGGTTGAATTACGGGCCGGGCCGCGATCCGCTGCCGGAGCTGGAGCGACGCGACCGCGGTTATGTCTCCGTCTATGCCCGTCATCGTGACTACCACGACGTGCTCAAGGGCAGGCTGAAGGAGCTGGCCGGGTGGATCGCCGCGCGGTTCGCGTGCGAGGTCAAGGTGTTCGTGGACACCGCACCGGTGCTGGAGAAGCCGCTGGCGCAGCAGGCGGGCTTGGGCTGGCTGGGCAAGCACACCAATCTGGTCTCGCGCGAGTTGGGCTCCTGGCTGTTCCTGGGTGAGATCCTCACCGACCTCGAGCTGCCGCCGGATGTGCCTGAGAGCGACCATTGCGGGAGCTGCCGACGCTGCCTCGACGTTTGCCCAACGAACGCGTTTCCAACGCCCTACCGGCTCGATGCGCGGCGCTGCATCAGCTACCTGACCATCGAGCACCACGGCCCGATCACGCGCGAGCTGCGGCCGCTGATGGGCAACCGGATCTACGGCTGCGACGACTGCCTGGCCGTTTGCCCTTGGAACAAGTACGCGCAGGTCACCGCCGAGCTGAAGCTGCAGGCACGGGAGGATCTAGTCGAGCCGCCGCTGGCGGAGCTGGCTGCGCTCGACGATGCGGGCTTTCGGCGACGCTTCGCCGGCAGTCCGGTCAAGCGCGTCGGCCGCAATCGATTCGTGCGCAACGTCCTGGTCGCGATCGGCAACAGCGGCGAGCCAGCCCTGGCGCCGACGGCCGAGGCGCTGCTGCGCGACCCGGCGCCCGTGGTGCGGGGAATGGCGGTGTGGGCACTATCCCAGCTTGCCTCGGCGGAGCGGATGCGCCACCTCCACGCCGCGCACGCGATCACCGAGCCGGATCCCGACGTGCGCGCAGAGTGGGAGACATCGTCACCGTGAGCGGCACCCTGCTCTGTTTTGGCCTCGGCTACTCGGCCCAGGTTCTGGCCCGCCGTCTCGCAGCCGAGGGGTGGGAGATTCGTGGCACCACGCGCCGGCCGGACAAGGCAAGTACTCTCGCGGCTGAGGGCTGGCCGATGTTCGCGTTCGATCGCGGCCATCCGCTGCCCGCCGCGGCCCTGGCCGGTGTCACTCACGTCTTGACCTCGATTGCTCCCGACGAGTCCGGCGATCCGGGGCTCGACCTGCACGGCGCCGACCTGCGGGCGCTGCCTGCGCTGGCATGGGTCGGCTATCTCGGCACCACGGCGGTCTATGGCGACCGAAAGGGAGAGTGGGTCGACGAGGCAACGCCGATCGAGCCGACCCTGGCCCGCGCGGACCGCCGCGCCCGCGCGGAAGCCGCCTGGCTGGCGTCGGGCCTGCCGGTCCACATCTTCCGGCTCGCCGGAATCTACGGTCCGGGCCGCAACGCGTTCGTCAATCTGAAGGACGGCACGGCGCGCCGCATCGTAAAGCCCGGGCAGCTGTTCTCGCGCATCCATGTCGAGGACATTGCGGGCGTGCTGCAGGCCTCGATCGCGCATCCTCGCCCCGGCGCGATCTACAATGTCTGCGACGACGAGCCGGCGCCGCCGCAGGACGTGGTCGCCTACGCCGCAGAGCTCATGGGCGTGGCGCCGCCGCCCGAGCAACCTTATGAGACCGCCGACCTCTCGCCGATGGCGCGGACCTTCTACAAGGACAGCCGGCGCGTGCGGAACGACCTGATCAAGCGCGAACTCGGCGTGCGGTTGATGTATCCCACCTACCGCGATGGCTTGTCGGCGCTGCTGCCGGTCGATGGCTGAGCACGCTCGCGCACCAGTCGGGCCATCGCCAGCGACGCCTCGTCGCCCTGCCGCTCCAGCCCGTCCGCCACGCCCGCGCGGTCGGCCGGCGGCCGGTTCTGGCTCGCCTTCCACTTGCCCTCAATGCGCGCGATCGGGATCTCGATACCCACGATCGCCTTGAGCTGCGAGGCGACGAAAGGCGCGGGCGCATCATGCACCGCCCAAGGCTCGGCGCGCGCGCGCTCATGACTGTCGGTGAGCGCCGTGATCTGGCGCGAGAGCCAATCTGTATCCTCGACCACGCGCGGACGCCCCCGGACCTGAACCAGCGCGTAGTTCCAGGTCGGCACCACCTTCCCATGCTCGCGCTTGCTCGCATACCAGGACGGGCTGACATAGGCATCGACCGCCTGGAACAGGACAAGCACTTCCTGCTCGGGGTCGAGAGTACGCCATTGGGGGTTGGCGCGGGCGACATGGGCGCGAAGCGTGCCCAGTGGCGACGCGTCCGTGTCGAGCAGGAACGGGACCTGATTGGCCTCGAGGCCGCAAGCGCTCCCGGTCACCAGAGTCGCCAGCGGGTGAGCGCGGATCAGCGCATGCTGGATCTCGAGCCGGTCCTCACGGAAGTGTGCTGGCTGGTACATTGCATCGGCTCCTCACGACTGCCGCTGGAGATACCGTGACCGCTCGCCGGCCGCTAGGCTGTCCGCTGGCAGGAATTCGGGAGGGGAGGAGTTGGTGAGCGAGGACGTGATCACCTTCTACCACGCTGCACCGTCGCGTGGATCGGTGGTGTATTGGATGCTCGAGGAAGTGGGAGCGCCGTTCCGGATCGAGCTGTTGGATCTCGGCAAGAACCAGCAGAAGGATCCGGCCTTCCTCGCGATCAATCCAATGGGCAAGGTGCCGACGATCGTTCACCGGGGCGCCGTGGTTACGGAAGTTGCCGCGATCTGCTGCTATCTTGCCGACGCTTTTCCGGCCGCTGGTATGGCTCCAGCGATCGGCGACTCGCTGCGCGGCCCGTACCTTCGCTGGCTGTTCTTCGGGCCTGGATGTTTCGAGCCTGCGATCAGCGACCGGATGTTCAAACGGGAACCGGCGCCGTCCCGGGCGCTCGGCTACGGCGATTTCGACACCACGATGCAGGTGGTCGCCCGCGCGGTCGATCCCGGGCCCTATCTCCTGGGCGACCGGTTCTCGGCAGCCGATATCGTGATCGGTGCCGCGATGCGCTGGGGCATGATGTTGGGCTGCGTGCCGGCACGGCCGGAGCTTGAGGCCTACGCCGGGCGCTTGGCCATGCGGCCAGCTCTCCTTCGCGCTGAGGCAAGCGATCGGAAGCTCGCGTCCGCCCCGCCGGCTTGATGCAGCGCTGAGGCGGCATGCGCATGCCAGGCGCCTTCGGGGACCGGTCGTCAGCGCTCCTCCTTGAAGGTCGAGAGCACTTCCTCGCGCTCGGCGGTCGCCGAGGCGATGCGCTCGTAGACGACGTAGTATTTCAGGATGTTGGCGACGTATTGGACCGTCTCGCGGCCGACATCCTTGGCCACCGCCAGCTCGACATTGTCGAACCAGCGGTTGGGATCGAGGCCCCGGCGCGCGGTCTCGCGGCGCAGGCGCGCGATCTTGGCCGGCCCGGCATTGTAGGCGGCCAGCGCCAGCAGCATGCGGTCGAACTCGTCGATCGCCGGATCGTCGAAGAACGTATCCATCACGTGGCGCAGATATTTGGCGGCGGCATGGATGTTGTTGTCGACCTGGTCGATGCCGGCGATGTCGACGTTCGGGTCGCGCGCCGTGCTCGGCAGGAGCTGCATGACGCCGACGGCACCGGACGGGCTGCGCCGGGTCTGGTCCAGGCCCGATTCCTGGTAGCCCTGCGCCGCCAGCAGCAGCTGGTCGAAGCGATAGCGCTCGCCGTAAGTGCGAAAATAGCCCTCGAGTTCGCGAAAACGGCGTTGGTCCGCCGCAGAGGCGCTGTTGCGCAACGATGCGGTCGGACCGAGATAGCGGCCGGTCACGAGATTGCCGAAGGTGGTGCCCGCAGCGGTGTCGCCGGCGAAACCGTCGAGGAAGGCCCGCAGCTTGGGGCTGGCCTTTCGCAGCGCCCAGCCGATCTCGCCGCCCGATCGCAGGACCAGATCGTCTCGCAGCCGTATATTCGGCAGCGCGCGCGCCCAGACCCGGGCCTTGTGCTCGTCGATGACGGCGACCGGCAGCAGGCCCGCATCGAGCATTTCCAACAGATCCTCGTCCTCCAGTGCCTCCACCACGGGATCCAGCGTCAGCCCGGGAAGACCCCGGGCGCGCTGCGCCTGGTCGAGGACCTCGGCGCTGGCCCAGTAGCTGCTGGAGCGGCGGATCGGAATCCGCAGGCCTGTGAGGTCGTCCAGCGTGGCTAGCGGCGGCGCGTCCGGGCCGGTGACGACGATCTCGCGCACGTCGCGCTGGAACGGCGCGCTGAAGTCGACCACGCGCAGGCGCTCGGGCGTGATCGTCAGGTTCGCGGCCGCGATGTCGCCCCGACCCGCGACCAGGGCCGGCAGCAGCTCGTCCCGGCCGACCGGGACGTAGAAGACCCGCACCGGCCGCGCGCCCGTCTTGAACTTCGCGTTGAGCCGCCGCTCGAGTTCCGCGCCGTATTCCTGCACCAGGCCGCGTGGCCGGCCACGGTCGAGAAAATAGTCGGTCCGGTTCGGGACCACGAGAATGCGGACGAGGCGGCGGCGAACCATGCCGTCGAGATCGCCGCGCCACGGCGGGTTTTCGAGCAGCAGGGGCGAGGCGCCCTGTTGCCGCGCAGGGCGCGACCTCGGTATCGCCACGGTGGCGGTGGCGGTGGCGGTGGCGGTGGCGGTGGCGGTGGGGGCCGCGACCGCTGCCGTGGGCGCAGGCTCGGGCGTCTGCTCCGGCGGCGGCCCATGCCGGCTGATCAGCGCCCACACGCCGACGCCCAGTGCGGCCAGGACCAGGATGCCACGGATCAGGCCCCGGTGACCCTTGGGCCGCGCATGCCAATCGGGGCGCCAGAACAGCTCCTGGCGGGGTCGCCCCTCAGCCACGTCCGGTTGCCTGCTCGAGCACACGATCGAGGGCCGCCTCGATGCGGCGTAGGTCCTCCTCGCGCGACAGGCGGTGGTCGCCATCCTTGATCAGCTCGACCGTCACGGCGTCGCTCTCCAGACAGGCGGCGAGGCGCAGCGAGGTCTGCCACGGCACATCGGGATCTTGCTGGCCGTGCAGGAGATGAACGGGGCAGCGGAGTTGCAGCGGCGCCTGCATGACGAGATGGCGCTCGCCTTCTTCGAGCAGTCGGCGGGTGATCGGGGTCGGCTCCCCATAGGCCGAGGGGGCCGGGAACATTCCGTCCCGGTCGAGCGCCGCCCGATGCGACGGCGTGAGCTTGGGCAGGATCAGCTCGTGGGTGAAGTCCGGTGCCGCGGCGATCCCTACCAGCCCGGCTATCCGCTCGGGCCGCTGACGCGCGACCAGGAGCATGATCCAACCGCCCATGCTCGATCCGACCAGCACGAGCGGACCGTCGGTGGCGGCGTCGATAATGGCCAGCGCATCATCGCACCAATCCCCGATGCATCCGTCCTCGAACCGCCCGCCGGATACGCCGTGGCCGCGATAATCGAAGCGAATGAATGCTTGCCTGCGGCCAGCGCAATGCTGCTCCAAGCGCATCGCCTTGGCGCCCGCCATGTCGGAACGGAAGCCGGTCAGGAACAGCACTGTCGGTTCGCGGCCGGCAGACGCGACGAAGGCAAGCGAAAGACGATCTTTCAGGTTGAGATGTCTTGGCGCTATTTGCATCATTGCGTGAGTTTGACTAGCTTGCCTACTATTCGGCAGGCTGCTGCGGAGTGCGTTCCATGGTTCCAAGGTTGATCGTCGGCGGCAGCGACGCAAGCGCGGAGTTCCAGGCGGCTTGCTGAGCGCCCGTGGGACTGGCGGCGTTCCGACGCGGCGCCGGCCCCCTGCCGTGCTGCAGCTGTTGCCGGACCTCGAGCCGAGCGAGCCGGCGCGCAACACCCTCGACATTGCGCGCCACCTGCGCGCCAGAGGCTGGCGTTCCCTGGTCGCGTCGGCTGGCGGCGAGCTCGCGCGCGAGCTCGCCGCGGTGGGCGCCACCCACCTGTCGATGCCACTCGGGGCAGAAACCCGTCTTGGGCAGTGGCGCAATGCCGGTCGGTTGGTGCGGGCGATCCAGCGGCACGGCATCGACCTGATCCATGCGCGCGCGCCAGGCCCGGCGGCGAGCGGTATCCAGGCGGCACTGCGGACGGGCGCCCACCTCGTCACCACCGTGCACGAGGCGCCGACGGGCGGCGGCCGGCCGGATGCGCTGCTGCGCGGCGAGCGCGTGATCGCCGTCTCGGGCTACGTTGCCGATCGGCTCGCCGCCGGGGCGCTGGTCGAGGCCGACCGGCTGCGGACGATCAGGCGTTGGATCGATCCCGAGGAGTTCGATCCCGAGCGGGTGCGCGGCCATCGTGTGTTGGCTCTGGCGGAGCGCTGGGCGCTGGTCGCGGGGGCGAAGGTCGTGCTGGTGCCTAGCCTGCGCAGCGATGACCGCGGCCATATGCTGCTTCTGCGGGCGCTGGCGCGCCTGCCGAGAACCGATTGCGTGGCGCTGCTCATGGGAGTCCGCGATCCGCACGGCGCCTATGGCCAGGAGCTGCTGGCACTGATCCGAAGAGCCGGACTTGGCGACCGGGTGCGCTTCGCCGGCGACGTCGACGACCTGCCGGCAGCGCTGAGCCTCGCCGATGTCGTCGTCCTGCCGGCG
Source organism: uncultured Alphaproteobacteria bacterium (assembly GCA_963798145.1). Classification (GTDB taxonomy): domain Bacteria; phylum Pseudomonadota; class Alphaproteobacteria; order Geminicoccales; family Geminicoccaceae; genus Benzoatithermus. The sequence goes on along the minus strand of CAWCSG010000008.1, from coordinate 214,423 downwards.
ACCCGGCCCGACCCGTCTGGGGTGCTGGCGGCCGCGGCGCAGGCAATGGGCAAGCCGGTGATCGTGACCAATCAGGGTGCGCTCGCGGAAAGCGTCATGCCGGCTGCGACCGGCTGGCTGGTACCGCCGGACGATCCCGGTGAGCTGGCGGTGGCGCTGGGTCTCGCACTGGCGATGGAGGACAGCGCCCGCCGGCGGCTCGCAGCACGGGCGCGCGCCTTCGTGATCGATGAGTTCGGCATGGAGCGGATGTGCGAGCGCACCCTGGCCGTCTATCGCGAGTTGGTCGAGCCGGCCGGGGCATCTCGAGACGTGGCGGCTGCGCGCTCGGCTTGACAGCGGGCGCGTCTCCCCCTTCTAGAAGCTGCGCCGTTCCCCATCTATGAGACGGCAAGGCTATCTCGTCACCTCGTCCTGGCTCGGGTCTCATGAATCTCTCGGCTTCCGCCCCCGTCGACGCGCGCGCATCGGCTCCGATCACGGTCACCTTTCCGGATGGGACCACGCGCAGCTTCCCGCGCGGCGTGACCGGCGCCGAGATCGCCGCGGCGATCGCGAAGAGCCTGGCCAAAAGCGCGATGGTCGTCGAGGTCGACGGCGAGACCCAGGATCTGAGCCGGCCGATTCTGCATGACGCCAAGATCCGGCTGATCCGGACCGAGGATCCCGAGGCGCTGGCGGTGATCAGGCACGACTGCGCGCACGTGATGGCGGAAGCGGTCCAGGGCCTGTTCCCAGGCACACAGGTCACCATCGGCCCGGCCATCGAGAACGGGTTTTATTACGACTTCTTCCGCAACGAGCCGTTCTCGACCGACGATCTGGCCAAGATCGAGGCGCGCATGGCCGAGATCGTCAAGGCCGCCAAGCCGTTCGAGCGGCAGGAGGTGAGCCGCGACGAGGCGCGGGCACGATTCGACGCGCTGGGCGAGCGGTTCAAGCTGGAGCTGCTGGATGCCATTCCAGCCGACGAGCCGGTAACGCTGTACCATCAGGACGGCTGGTTCGACCTGTGCCGCGGCCCGCACGGGCCATCGACGGGCAAGATCGGTGCGTTCAAGCTGACCAAGGTGGCCGGCGCCTACTGGCGCGGCGACAGCCGCAACCCGCAGCTGCAGCGGATCTACGGCACTGCGTTCGCGACCAAGCCGGAACTGGACGCCTACCTGCACCAGCAGGAGGAAGCGGAGCGCCGCGACCATCGCCGCATCGGCCGCGAGATGGACCTGTTCCACGTCCAGGAAGAGGCACCGGGTTCGGTATTCTGGCATCCCCATGGCTGGACGCTGTGGCGGGCGGTGGAGAGCTACATCCGCCGGCGGCTCGACCGCAGCGGCTATCAGGAAGTCCGCACGCCGCAACTGGTCGACAAGGTGCTCTGGGAGCGCTCCGGCCACGCCGACAAATTCGGCAGCGACATGTTTTTCCTGGAGGCCGAGAAGCGCACCTATGCGCTCAAGCCGATGAACTGCCCGTGCCATGTGCAGATCTTCAATCAGAGCCTGCACAGTTATCGCGATCTGCCATTGCGCATGGCGGAGTTCGGCTCCTGCCATCGCAACGAGCCGTCGGGCGCGCTCCACGGCATCATGCGGGTGCGCGCGTTCACGCAGGACGACGCCCACATCTTCTGCACGCCCGAGCAGATCACCGCCGAGAGCGTCGCCTTTTGTGACCTGCTGATGAGCGTCTACCAGGATTTCGGCTTCACCGATGTGCGGGTGAAGTTCTCCGATCGGCCGGCGGTGCGGGCCGGCGCCGACGAGATCTGGGACCAGGCCGAGGCTGCATTGTGGGCTGCGGTGGGCGCGGCCGGCATCGAGTGCACGTTGAACCCGGGCGAGGGGGCCTTCTACGGCCCAAAGCTGGAGTTCGTGCTGCGCGACGCGATCGGCCGCGACTGGCAGTGCGGCACGCTGCAGGTCGATTTCGTGCTGCCCGAGCGGCTGGACGCGAACTATGTCGGGCCAGATGGCGCCAAGCACCGGCCGGTAATGTTGCACCGGGCGATTCTTGGATCGCTCGAGCGCTTCATCGGCATGCTGATCGAGCACTATGCCGGCCGGATGCCGCTGTGGCTGGCCCCGGTGCAGGTGGTGGTCGCGACGATCACCAACGAGGCCGACGGCTATGCCAACGAGGTGACCGAACGGCTGAAGGCGATCGGCGTGCGGGCCGAGATCGACGTGCGCGGCGACAAAATCGGCTACAAGGTCAGGGAGCACAGCGTGCGCAAGGTGCCCCTGCTGCTTGCGGTCGGCGGGCGCGAGCAGGTGGAGCGCACGGTGAGCCTGCGGCGGCTCGGCGGCGCCGCGCAGGAGACCCTGCAGCTTGACGATGCCGTCGCTTTATGTCAGCGAGAGTTGGCACCGCCCGATCTGTAGTGGCGTCGGTACGGTGACGGCGGGTGGTCCTGCCGTCTGAGGACGAGATGAGCGGGTCGTTCTGCGGTAGCGGGACGGCCCTTGAGGTGCAAAACTGGAGGTTACGCGACGCTTATGGCGACTGCTGCACAGCAAGAAGAAGAATATCGCATCAACTTTCGGATTGATGCGCGTGAGGTTCGCCTCATTGACGCTCAAGGCAACATGATCGGGGTGGTGGCAACCCGTGACGCGTTGGCCCGGGCCGAGGAAGCCGGTCTCGATCTGGTCGAGATCGCCCCGACCGCGGCACCGCCGGTATGCAAGATCCTCGACTATGGCAAATTCAAATACGAGACTCAGAAAAAGGCGAATGCTGCCCGTAAGAAGCAGCGCGTGATCGAGGTCAAGGAAATTAAGATGCGACCCGGCATCGACGACAACGACTACAATATCAAGATGAGAAAGGTCCGGGAGTTCATCGACGAAGGCGACAAGGTCAAGGTGACCATGCGCTTCCGTGGCCGCGAGATGGCGCATCAGCATCTGGCCATGGACATTCTCGAGAAGGTGAAGAGCGAGATCGGGGATATCGCCAAGATCGAGCAGATGCCCCGATTGGAAGGGCGCCAGATGATCATGGTGATGGCGCCGATCAAGTAACTGGGTCCCCGCCATGTCCCAGGTACAGCTAGAGCCGGCGCGAACCGGGGGCGTAGCCAGCTCCTGCGGCTGCAACGAGCTGCTGTGCCTGCTGAGGATGAGCGAGATCGCCCTGGCCGGGCCGGAGCCGGAGCTGGGCGTCCGGGCCATGCTCGACGAACTCCGACGGATGCCCGGCATCGAGCGGGCCGTGGTCGGCCTGCCGGAAGCCGCTGGCGGATGGCTGCGCTACATCGCCCATTTCGGCCGGCCGGACAGGCCGGTGCCGCACGAGCCCTATCGCGTCGAGATCAACGCGCTGTCGGCGCAAGTGCTGGGCGAGCGTAGGCTGATCCAGCTGCCGGTGGCCGATGGCAGCTCCAGCACCGGCTGCTTGACCCTGCCGATCCTGGCGGGAGAACAGGTGCTCGGCATGTTGGGGCTTGGAGTCCGGTATAGCCTGCCGCTCGACGACTGGATCGAGAATGTCGTCTGGGCCGTGGCCGACTTGCTGGCCCTGGTCCTGCTCGACGATCGCCGGCCGGCTAATGGGAACGGCGCGTCCACCGGCGACGCTTTGCGCCTGACCCGGCGGCAGCGCGACGTCATCTTTGTGCTCGTCGATCGCGGGGCCAGCAACGCGCAGATCGCTGTGGACTTGGGCCTGAGTGCCCGCACCGTGAAGATCCATCTCCAGGCAGCGTATCGCCAGCTCGGCGTGAGCCGGCGCGGCGACGCGATCAGGCTGGTGCTCACCCGCCACGCCGAGTGGCTGGCCCAGGAGCGCGAGCGCCGCCAGAATGCCGCGGCGGCTCCCTGACGAGGCTTTCATGACCGACGATGCTGTGCTGGCCGATCTCATGCGGCGTGCCGGCCTGTCCGACGATCTTGGGGCGTTGGACGACCTGCTGGCCGGAATTGCGGCCGCCCCCAGCTCGTCCCAGCCCGACGCCTGGCTCGAGCTGATCGGCAGCGATCTGCCCGAGCGGCTGCAGGCAGCCTTGCGTGCTCGTCGCGCCGCGCTGGAGCGGCCGACCGCGGCGGTGCCGAACCGCGCTGCGCGTCTGGCGGAGCTGCGCACTGCTCTTCGTGAGCGCGGTGTGGACGGGTTCGTGTTGATGCGCACCGACGAGCACGGGAGTGAGTATCTACCGGGGTACGCCGAGCGGGTGGCATGGCTCACCGGATTTACGGGCTCCGCCGCGCAGGCCGCCGTGCTTATGGACCGTGCGACCGTGCTCAGCGATGGCCGCTACACGGTGCAGCTCGACCAGCAGGTCGATCCAGCCTTGTTCGAGCGGCGCCATCTGGTCGACGCGCCGCTGACGCGCTGGCTGGAGGAGCATCTGCCGCAGGGCGCGCGACTGGGCTACGACCCCTGGCTGGCGCGTCGCGCCGAGCGGGACCGGCTGGAAGCCATCGTCAAGGCGAAGGGCGGTGAGCTGGTCGGCCTGGAGCCGAATCCGGTCGACACGATTTGGGCGGATCGCCCGCCGCCGCCGATCGCGCCGGTGCGACTGCACGACGAGAGCCATGCCGGCGAGAGCAGCGCCACCAAGCGTGAGCGGATTGCTGCCAAGCTCGGGGAAAAGGGCGCCGACCTGCTCTTGCTGACGGCCGCCGATTCGATCGCGTGGCTGCTCAACGTGCGAGGCGGTGACGTCGGCTTCAATCCTTTGACGCTGAGTTATGCACTCCTCGGCCGGGACGGGACCTGCCGCTGGTTCGTCGACCCGCGCAAGCTGCCCCCGGGCTTGGTCCTGCCCAATGCCGTTTCGGTGGAGCCGATCGCGAGCTTCCCGGCAGCACTGGACCAGATCGGCGGCGCATCGGTGCTCGTGGACCCGGGGTCGGCGCACGTCGCTTTCCTGGAACGATTGAAGGCGGCGGGAGCGAAGCTGGTCGAGGGTGACGATCCCTGTGTGCTGGCGAAGGCGCAGAAGAACCCGGTCGAACTCCAAGGTGCAGTCGATGCCCAACGCCGCGATGGCGCTGCAGTGGCCCGCTTCCTGGCTTGGCTGGAAGCGCAAGCGCTCGACGGCAGTCTGGACGAGGAGGGTGCCGCTGCCCGGCTCGAGCAGGAGCGGGCGGCGGACCCGCTGTTCCGTGGCCCCAGCTTCGACTCGATCTCGGCGCATGGCCCCAACGGCGCCCTGCCGCATTACCGCGCCACGCCCGAAAGTACGCGCAAGCTCACGGGCGACACGCTCTACCTGATCGACAGCGGCGGCCAATATCTCGACGCGACCACCGACATCACGCGCACCGTCGCCTTGGGTACCCCGAGCACCGAGATGCGGACGCGATTCACGCTGGTGCTGAAGGGCATGATCGCGATCTCTCTGGCCGTGTTCCCCGAGGGCACCTCCGGCGCGCAGATCGACGCGCTGGCGCGGGTCGCGCTGTGGCGGCACGGCCTCGATTTCGACCACGGCACCGGCCACGGCGTCGGCTCGTATCTGTGCGTTCACGAAGGCCCGGCACGGATCAGCAAGCTCGGCACCGTGGCTCTCCAACCCGGCATGATTCTGAGCAACGAGCCCGGCTACTATGAACCCGACGCCTACGGCATCCGCATCGAGAATCTGGTCGCGGTCGAAAGTCGTCCGACGCCCGAGGGTGGCAACCGTAAGCTGCTGGGTTTCCGCACGCTCACCTTGTGCCCGATCGACCGCCGACTGATCGAGCCGGCGTTGCTGACCGCCGAGGAGCGCAGCTGGCTCGACGCCTATCATGCGCGAGTCGAGGAGGAGCTGGGGGCGATGGTGGGTGCGGCTGCGGGCTGGCTGCGCGCGGCCTGCCGGCCGCTCGCTTGAGACCGCTCGCCCGTCAGGCCGCCTGATGCGGCTGCACGCCCATCCGTGAGGTGATCCAGCTCTCGGCGGCACCCATTCCGTCGTAGAGCAGGACCGCCATCACGCCCACCACGAGGCCACCCTGCAGGATGAACGCGGTATTGTCCGAGAGCAGCCCCGCGATGATCACCTCGCCCAGGCTCTTGGCCGCCACCGTGGAGCCGATCGTCGCGGTGCCGAGATTGATCACCACCGACAGCCGGATGCCTTCGAGGATCACCGGCAGGGCCAGGGGAAGCTCGATGCCGAGCAGGCGCTGGCGGTCGTTCATGCCCATGCCCTTGGCTGCGTCCAGCACCGCCGGCGGCACGTTGCCAAGTCCGCTCAACGTGTTCTCGAAGATTGGCAGCAGCCCGTAGAGGAACAGCGCGATCAGCGTCGGCGTCGTACCGAACCCGACGATCGGCACGGCCAGTGCCAGCACGGCGACCGGTGGGAAGGTCTGACCGATATTGACGATCGAGCGCGATAGCGGCAGGAACTCGGCCCCGACCGGGCGGGTGACGAAGATCCCCAGGCCGACAGCAACCAGCGTGCTGGCAACGGCGGCCACGAACACGATCAGCAGGTGCGCGTAGGCGAGGCTGAGTAGGCTGCTCTGGACGTAGATCGGCGGCGCACCGTTCTCGGTCAACGGCGCGAACACTGGCGCGAAGGTTTCGGGCGTCACCAGGAATGTTGCCAGCAAGGCGAATGCCGCCAAGCGCAGCAGCAGCGGCAGGTGCCGGGTCACGGCTGTCGGCCGCGCGCGACGACCGCTTCCAGCGTGACGCGGCCGAGCGGCGTGCCGTCGACATCGGCAACCGGCAAGGCCTCCACACCGGACCACACCATCCGCGCTAGCGTGTCGCGCAGGGATGTGGGTGCCGTAATCGGCATTCCTTCGGCCGTGCCGGGCTCGGCCGCCTCGCCCGCAGTGGTCAGTGACAGCAGCTTGAAGGCGCGGTCGGCGGTGCCGCACAGGCGGGCCACGAACTCGTTCGCAGGGTGCGTCACCAACTGTGCGGGTTCGGCGAACTGCAACAGGCGGCCCTGGTCGAGCACGGCGATCCTGTCGCCGAGATGGAACGCCTCCTCCATGTCGTGCGTGACGAGGACAACCGTGGTCTTGAGGCGGCGTTGGATCGCCAGGAGATCCTCCTGCGCCTTGCCGCGGATGATCGCGTCGAGAGCGCCGAACGGCTCGTCCATCAGCAGGATGTTCGGCCCGGCGGCGAGCGCCCGCGCCACACCCACCCGCTGTTGCTGACCACCCGAGAGCTGGTGCGGGTACTTGCGCGCGAACTCCGCCGGTTCGAGCTGAAACGCGGTCAGCAGCTCCTCGACCCGGGTATCGGTGCGGGCCTTCGGCCAGCCAAGTAGGCGCGGGACTGTGGCGATGTTGTCGGCGACGCTGCGGTGCGGGAACAGGCCGTGGCCCTGGATGGCGTAGCCAATTCGGCGGCGCAGCTCGTGCTCGGGAACGCCAGTGGTGTCCTCGCCGTCGATCAGAACCCGACCGGAGCTGGGCGTCACCAGCCGGTTGATCATGCGCAGGACCGTCGACTTACCCGAGCCCGACGTGCCGACCATGACGGCGACCGAGCCGCTGGGGATCGTGAGCGAGACGTCGTCGACCACCGTCCTGGCGTCGTAGCGCTTGGTCAGGCCCTCAAGCTCGATCATGCGGCCCCCCCGCGACTGAGGTCGACAGCTGCATCGAGCAGGACCGCGGCGGCGAAAGCGAGGGCCACGGTCGGTACGGCGCCGAGCAGGACGAGGTCCATCGCGGTCTGGCCGATACCCTGGAAGACGAACGTGCCGAAGCCGCCGCCGCCGATCAGGGCCGCGACGGTGACCAGCCCGATACTTTGGACGAGCACGATCCGAATGCCGGTCAAGATAACTGGGAACGCCAAGGGCAGCTCGATCTGAGTCAGCAGCTGTCGGTCGGTGAGACCCATCCCACGGGCGGCGTCCACCACCGCTGGCGACACCTGCCCGAGGCCGATCACCGTGTTCGCCACGACCGGCAGCAGGGCGTAGAGGAACAGCGCCACCATAGCTGGCGCCACGCCGATGCCGCGAATGCCGAGGGCGGAGGCCAGCGGCACGTGCGTCGCGAGGTAGCCCAAGGGGGCCATCAGGATGCCGAACAGGGCGATGCTCGGGATCGTCTGGATCAGGTTCAAGGTCTGCAACATCGGTGGCCGCAGCCTCGGGCGGTGATGGCCCAGGATGCCCAGCGGCAGCCCGACCAAGGTCGCCGCTGCCAAAGAGCCCAAGGACAGGAGAACGTGGCGGTTGGCCTCGCGCCAGAAGGTCGCGGCGCGCGACGCATACTCCCGCATCACCGAAAGATCGTTCCAACTGCCGGATGCGAACAGCGTCCCCACTGCGATCGCCGTCACAACCAGCGCCGCCACCCTGGCACCCGGTCCGAGCCGGAGGCGGGCGAGCGCATCGGTCACCAGCAGCGCCAGCGTCAGCATCAGGAGCCAGAACGCGCCGCCGAGCGACACGCGCGCGTATTTCTCGCCCTCGGGTATCAGCGCCGTCGCGCCCTGACCGACGGCGAGCGACAGCGCGATCAGGCCCAGCACGCCGGCGGCGAGCCGTAGAAGAGGCGCGCGGGATAGCAGCACGACGGCGCCGACCGCGGCGAGCAGGGCCGACAGCACCGATCCGGTCACGACGGGGAGGGCACTGAGCAGGCCGTGTGGATCCCCCGCGGCGATCCGATTGGCCTTGAAGACCAGCAACGGCATGGAGTAGACGGCCGCCGCACCCACGACGCAGGCAAGTGCTCCGAGCCGGTCGATGCGGTGCGTGCCGCCCTCTCGACTTGCCACGACCGCGACGGCGTCAGCGCTGGCCATCGGGTTCGCTAGTTGGCCACGAAGCCCTTCTGCTGCAGATAATCCGCGGCGACGTCATGCGCGGGCTCACCGCCAAGCTGGATCCGGGCGTTGAGTTCCTGGAGAGTTCCGCTCGACAAGCTCTCGAACACCGGCTTCAGGACCTCTGCGATTTTCGGATTCGCCGAGAGTACGGCCTCGCGGATGATCGGCGCAGGAGCATAGACCGGCTGGACGTGCTGATCGTCGTCCAGCACCACGAGCCCAGAAGCCGCAATCCCGCCGTCGGTACCGTAGACCATCGCCGCATTGGCGCCGTTGGTCTGGTCGGCCGCAGCCTTGATCGTGGCGGCGGTGTCGCCGCCCGACAGTACGATCAGCTGGTTGTCGCTGAGGCTGAACCCGTACGTTTTCTGAAATGCCGGCAGGGCGGCCGCCGAGTTCACGAACTCGGCCGATCCGGCGAGAACCACCTTGCCGCCACCTGCGACCCAGCGGCCGAAATCGGACATCGTCTTCAGCTTGGCCTCGTCCGCGACCTCCTTGCGGATCGCGATCGCCCAGGTGTTGTTGGCCGGTGCCGGGGTCAGCCAGACGATCTTGTTGGCCTCATAGTCGAGCTTCTTGGCTGCCTCGTAACCCTGGTTCAGATCCTTCCAGACGGGATCGTCGGCCTTGTTGAAGAAGAAGGCCGCATTGCCGGTGTACTCAGGGTAGATGTCGATCTCGCCTGCGGTGATCGCCTTGCGCACGACGGGGGTACCGCCAAGCGTGGTCCGGTCCTCGGTGGCGATGCCGTTGGCGTCGAGGGCCAGCAGGATCATGTTGCCAAGTAGCGTGGCCTCGGTATCGAGCTTGGAGCCGACGACGACATCGGCTCTCGCGCCGACTGCGATCGACGCTGCGAGCGCGAGGCCTAGAGCGAACCGCTTGAACGAGCTTGTCATGGCTGTTTCCTCGATGTTGCGGCCCACGCGTAACCCGGCTGACCGCTAAACGGCCGAGCGCGGGAATGGTGCCCGGGCGAGATGTGCTGCCCGATGCAGGGCGGCACAACTCACCAGCCGCGTATCATAGGAAAGGCCTCAGTACGAGAGGCCAGGCGCATTCGCGCTAGCGCCCGCCGTGCCGGAAAAACCCTGATACTCCAGCAGTGCGGCGCGTGCGGCCTCGCGTAGCAGGATGACGTCGTGCGGGCCGACCACCATCCGGTAGCCGCGTGCGAACAGCTGTTGCCACGAGGCGCCGGCGTTCGGAACCGTGCCCATCGGCTTGCCGGAAGCCAGGATGATGTCCTCGGCGCGTTGCACCAAGCTGCGCACGTCGGGATGGTCCAGCTGCTCGAGCCGGCCGATCGAGCCGGCGAGATCGTTCACGCCGATGAACACGACATCGACACCCTCGACGGCGCAGATCTCGGCCGCGTGCTCGAGGGCGGCCGCTGACTCGATTTGCAGCACGATCAGCAGGTTCGCGTTCGCTTTCTCGACATAGCCCGGCTCCAGGCCGAAGGTCGACGCACGGACCACCCCGGCGGCATAGCCACGCGTGCCTTGTGGAGGATAGCGGCAGGCGGCGACGGCAGCCTTGGCGGCTGCGGCCGTCTCGATCTGCGGGATCATCAGGGACTCGGCGCCGGCGTCCAGGACGCGCTTGATCCAGATCGGGTCGTTCCAGGGTGCCCGCACCATGCAAGGCGTGCCCGAGGACTCGGCGGCGCGTAGGGCGGCCACGGCATCGGCCAGCTCGCCGGCACCATGCTCCTGATCGACGACCAGGAAGTCGAAGCCGACGTGGCCCAGGATCTCGGCATTGCCCGGCGACCCGCTGCCAATCCACGCGCCGTAGATGTTGTCGCCGGCGGTGAGCCGTGCCTTGAGGGAGTTGGGTCGATACATCGTCGTCTGGGCCTCGGTTGGCGGTCTGGCGGCGTTCACCGCTGCCGACGCGGCTAATTGGTGGATTGATGGTTGGGGCGCGGCGTGAGAGCGACCGCGCCCGGGTTGCCGATCAGCTCTTGCCGCGCGCCTTGGCCAGCTCGGCATTCAGCTGCTGCAGTAGAGCTGGGTCGAGCTGCGCCGCATATTTGTCCGCGACCGGCTTGGCCTTCTCGCGGAACTTCGCCATCTCCTCCGGCGGTAGCTCGGTGATCTCCATGCCTTCGGACTTGAGCTCTTCCACGGCCTTGCCCGCCTGCTCCCGAGCCACCGCCCGCTCGTAGTCGCGTGCCTCGAGCGTGGCCTCCTGCAACAGCTTGCGCTCGTCGTCGTTCAGCTTGTCCCAGAACTTCTTGCTGACCAAGACGATCTGCGGGTTATAGGTATGGTTGGTCAGGGTCAGGTATTTCTGGACCTCGTTCAGCTTGGCGGTGAGGATGCTCGGCGCGGGATTTTCCTGGCCGTCGATCGCTCCCGTCTCTAGCGCCGTGTACAGCTCGGTGAACGGCATCGGCACGGCGTTCGCGCCGAGCCCGTTGAACAGGTCGATGTAGATCGGCGACTGGATCACGCGGATCTTCAGGCCGGCTATGTCCTCGACGGTGGTGATCGGGTGGCGGCTGTTACTCAGTTGCCGGAAGCCGAGCTCCCAGTAGCCGAGGCCGACCAGACCATTGTCCGGCAACTCGGCCGCGAGCGTGGCGCCCACCGGGCCATCCATCACCGCGTCCGCCTCCTTGGGATTCTCGAACAGGAACGGCAAGTCGACCAAGGCAAAGTCCGTGGCGATGCTGGCCAGGATGCCGGCATTCATCGTGGACATCTCGACCGTGCCGCCCTGCAGCGCTGAGAGGGTCTGGACATCGCCCCCGAGCGTACCGCCGGGGAAGCGCTTGACCGTGATTTGCCCGCCGCTCTTTTCCTTCACGATCTCCGCGAACTTTTCCATGCCCAGTGCGATTGGCGAGCCGATCGCACCGGCGGTAGCGAACTTGATCGTGTGTTCGTTGATCTCGGCGGCGTAGCCGGCACCCGCCGCCGTCATCAGCGCCGCCGTCACCAACCCGATCATTTGCTTACGCATAGCCTACCCTCCTGTTTCGTTCGAGAAGCCCGTCCGCGACGCCATCCGCCGCCCGTTGCGCTTGAATGTAAGCGCGTACATACCGAGCGCAATCTTGCCGGTCAAGATACTTGTTGACCAAATCTCATTCATATGTATCCGCTTACATAAGAAATTGCGAATGCGCAGTGGCAGGTTCAGCGACATGAGTCGACGCAACGAGAGGGGCATGAAGCGCGCGCCCCGGGCGCTGGATGTCGCCGCTGCCGCGGGAGTTTCCACGGCCACGGTATCACGAACCTTCAATGCGCCCGAGAAAGTTGCGCCGATCATCCGCGAGCGCGTGCTGGCCGCGGCGGCGGCACTCGACTGGATGCCGCATGCCGCCGGCAGTGCCCTGGCCCGGCGCCGTTCCTACATTGCAGGCGCCGTGATCCCGACGCTGGACAACGAGATCTTCGCGGCCCAGGTGGGTGCGATGCAGGTCAGCCTCGCTGAGCATGGCGTCACCCTGCTGCTCGGCTGCTCCAACTACGATCCGGAAAAGGCACTGGGACAGGTCCGGGCGATGCTGGCGCGCGGAGTCGAGGCGCTGGCGATCGTCGGTGAGGCGCAGCTGCCCGAGCTGTTCGACACGATCAGGGCGCGGCGGGTCCCTTATGTCGTGACCTACGGCTACCGTCCCGACAGCCCGCATACCTGCATTGGTTTCGACAATCGTGCCGCCTTTCGCCGCCTCACGCAGCACTTGCTCGAATTGGGCCACCGCGAGTTCGGCGTGATCCTTCAGCCGACTGCCGGCAACGACCGGGTCGCGGCGCGGCTCGCCGGTGTGCGGGACGCCTTGGCCGAGCAAGGCCTCGGCTTACGGCCGCAGCATCTGCGCGAGGGGCCGTGGAGCATCGCGTTTGGCCGGGAGAGCCTGCGCGCGATCCTGAGCGAATCGGCACCCCGGCCAACCGCCATCATCTGTGGCAACGACTATCTGGCGATCGGCGCCATGCTGGAAGCGCGGGCGGTCGGGCTAGCCGTGCCGCGCGATCTCTCGATCACCGGGTTCGACGATGTGGCGATGGCTGCCCAGACCGATCCGCCCCTGACCACCATGTCGGTCGACAATGCACGGATCGGCCACCTCGCGGCGCAGACCCTGCTCGCGCGACTGAACGGCACGTCGCCGCCCCCGTCGCCGGCCCTGATCCCGACCTTCATCGAACGGGCGTCGACCGCCCCGCCGCTCCGCTAGCGTTGCGCCGTCACGGCAGGCCCCGAAGTCGTGCCATCAGCAGCACGTCGGCGTAGCGCCCGCCGCGGTAACTGTCGGCGCGCAACAGCCCCTCGCGGACGAAGCCGAACCGCTCGTAGAGCGCGATCGCCCGGTCGTTGTCGGTGTACACGGTGAGATCGAGCCGGCGAATATCGAGCCAGTTGTCGGCCATGTCGACGAGGGCCGACATCAGGGCATTGCCGATCCCGCGGCCCTGGAACGCGTCACGCAGGCCGAGGCCGAGCATGGCCGAATGGTGCCGTCGGCCCGTGCGCCGGTGCAGGCCGCCATTGCCGACGAGCTGGCCGTCGAGCTCCGCCACGATCAGACGGTCGTTGGCGGTGAGACCGGCGAACCAGAGCCGCGTCTCCTCGAGGCCCTGGTAGGGCAGGCGCAGGGTTCCCCAGCGATAGCCCGGATCGTTCGCGATCTCGCACAACGCCGGCACATCGTCGGCGCAGGCCGCGCGTAGCTTCAGGCCGGTTGGCGGAGTTGGCACGGCAGAGCGTTCATGGGCTTCGTGCTGCGCCGAAGAGGCGGCCGACACGCGCCCTCGCCCAATCCTCCGCGCGCGCCAAAAGGACTTCGCCGCGCTCGATCATCGTCTCCACGCGCGGATGCCGGCGCTTCAGCCAGTCCAGGAGGCGTTGCGCCCATAGCGCATGGCGCGACAGCACCAGCAGCCCGAGCACCAGGAAGATGGCCCCGTGCAAGATCGGCACGATGATCCCGATCACGCCGAAGGTCAGCAGGCTGTAGCCGAGAAAGATGGAGGCAAGTCTGATCATGCCCGGGCCATAGCGAGCCAATCGGCCTCGCTCAAGATGTGGACCCCGTACTCTCGTGCCTTGTCGAGCTTGGACCCGGCCTCTGTGCCCGCGACGACATAGTCCGTGCTACGCGACACCGAGCCTGCGACCTTGCCGCCCAGGGCCTCCGCGCGGGCCTTGGCCTCGGCGCGGGTCATCTGCTCCAGCGTGCCCGTGAAGACGATCGTCTTGCCGGACAGTGGCGATGCGCCCGCCTTGATCGGGGCCGGAGCCTCGATCGCCAGCTCGGCTGCCAACTCGTCGAGCGCCACGAGATTGTGCGGCTCGGCGAAGAACTCGCTCAGCTGCTCGATCAGTGCCGACCCGACCCCATCGACATTGTCGAGTTCGGCTTTCGAACTCTTCATCGCCCGCAGCCAGCTGCAGCATGGCGGCACGCCAGCGCTCGAAGGTGCCGTAATGCCGCGCCAGCACCTTCGCGTTGACCTCGCCGACGAAGCGGATGCCCAGCGCGTAGATGAATCGCTCCAGTGGGATCGACCGACGGGCCTCGATCGCCTCCTTCAGCTTTGCGATCTTCTTGGCACCCCAACCCTCCAGCTCCGAAAGCTTCGCGAGTTCCGCCTCGTCGCGGGCGAGGCGGAACAGATCGACCGGGCTCTTGATCAGGCCGGCCTCGAGCAACTGAGGCACCTGCTTGCGGCCCAGACCCTCGATGTCGAAGGCATCCCGGGCGACGAAATGCCGGAGCCGCTCGGCCAGCTGGGCGGGGCAGATCAGCCCGCCGGTGCAACGACGGATCGCCTCACCCTCGGGCCGCACCGCCAAAGAGCAGCATTGCGGGCAGTGGTCAGGAAACACGAAGGGCACCGCGTCGGCCGGACGGCGGGCCAGAACGACCTCGACCACCTGCGGGATCACATCGCCGGCCCGCTGGATCACGACCGTGTCGCCGACACGGATGTCCTTGGCCTCGATATAGTCCTGGTTGTGCAGCGTCGCGCGGGCCACAACGACACCGCCGACGGTGATGGGTGCCAGCTCGGCGACGGGGGTCAGGGCGCCGGTGCGGCCGACCTGGATCGAGATTGCGTTCAGGACAGTCTCGGCCTGCTGGGCTGCGAACTTGTGTGCGATGGCCCAACGCGGCGCCCGTCCGGCGAAGCCCAGCCGTCCCTGGAGGTCGATCCGGTCGACCTTGTCGACGACGCCGTCGATATCGTAGGGCAGCGCGTGCCGTTGCTCTGCGATGCGTTGCTGGTAGGCGAGCAATTCGTCGGTCGTCGTACAGTGGGCGGTTTCGGGATTGACGCGAAATCCCATTGATTTCAGCCGATTCAGGAAACCACTGTAGGCGCCATCGATCGGCGGGTCGGCTTCGCCCCACGCGTAGGCGAAGAAGCGCAGCCGCCGTTCGGCGGTAATCTTGCTATCGAGTTGGCGCAGCGAGCCGGCGCCGGCATTGCGGGGGTTCATGAACGGTGGCTCGCCCTTGGCCAGTCGCCGCTCGTTGAGCTGCAGAAAGTCGGACCGCTCCATGTAGACCTCGCCGCGGACCTCCAGCACGCGTGGCGGGTCGTCGCCCTCCAGTCGCTGCGGGATGTCGCGGATCGTGCGCACGTTCGCGGTAACGTCCTCCCCGACCGTGCCGTCGCCGCGTGTGGCCCCGCGCACCAGCCAGCCATCCTCGTAGCGCAGGGAGCAGGACAGGCCGTCGATCTTCGGCTCGGCCACGAAGTCGAGCGGCGCATCCGCGGGCAGGTTCAGGAAGCGGCGGATGCGCGCCACGAACTCGCGCACCTCCTCTTCGGCCATCGCGTTGTCGAGCGACAGCATGGGCACGGTATGGGTAACCTTGCCGAATGCCTCGGCTGGTGCGACGCCTACCCGCAAGCTCGGGCTGTCGGGGCGGATCAGCGACGGGAAGCGCTGCTCGATCGCGATGTTGCGCCGGCGCAGCGCGTCATACTCGGCATCGGACAACTCGGGCGAATCGTCCCGATAGTAGCGGCGATCGTGGTGCGCCAGTTCCTTGGCCAGCCGGATGAGCTCCGCTTCGGCCTCGGCTGCGCTCAGTTTCCCGACGGCGGTGGTGGACATCAGGCCGGCCCCGCCACACGCATCAGGCTCGCGGCCGCGGCACGCGCCGCATCGGTGACCTCCGCTCCGGCGAGCATGCGTGCGATCTCGTCGCGGCGCTCCGACTGGGCCAGCTCGCGCACCTCGACGCGGGTCTTGCCACCGCCGACGCGCTTGCCGACGCTGAAATGGTGATCGGCGCGGGCGGCGACCTGGGCCGCGTGCGTGACCACCAGAACCTGCCGCTCGTCACCGAGTCGAGCGAGCCGCTCGCCCACCGCGTCGGCCGTGGCGCCGCCGATGCCGGCGTCGACCTCGTCGAAGATCAGCGTCGCCGCCGCATCGAGGCGGGCCAGCACCACCTTGAGCGCCAGCATGAAGCGCGACAGCTCGCCGCCGGACGCGATCTTGCCGATCGGCCCGAACGGCTGGCCGGGATTGGTGCAGACCTCGAACGCCACCCGCTCGGCACCGTCCGGCCCCCATTCGGCCTCGGGCATCGGTTCGAGCTGGACCCGCATCCGTGCCCGCTCCAGCCGCAAGGGCGGCAGCTCGGCCTGTACCGCCGCGGCCAAGCGCGTGGCGGCCTTGACCCGTGCGCCGGAAAGCGTGCGAGCCGCTCCCTGAAAGTCCTGCAGTGTCTGCTCCGCGATACGCTCCGCTTCTGCGAGATCCCCAGCGCCGGCATCGATCCTGCCCAGTAGCGCCTGGGTCTCGGCCAATAGGTCAGGCAGGGCATCGACCGGCACGCGGTGCTTCCTGGCCGCGTCACGCAGCGCGAACAGACGCTCTTCCGTGCGGTCGACTGTGTCGCCGTCGCCTTCGACGGTACGCAAGGCCGCCTCCAGCGCCGCTTCGGCCTCGCCGACCTCGACCAGCGACCGTGCCAGGGCGGCCGCAGCAGGTTCCAGCAGCTCGGCCCCAAGGCCGGCGATCCGCTCCAGCCGGCGCTCCGCTGCACCGAGACGGGTCAGCGCCCCATCGTCGCCGCTCACCGCCGCTAGCGCTTCCTCGAGCGCGGCCACCAGCTTCTCGCGGTTCATCAGGGCGTGGCGTCGGGCGGCCAGCTCCTCCTCCTCGCCGGCGCGCGGCGCCAGATCGGCCAGCTCGCGCTCGCGGTGACGCAGATAGTCCTCCTCGCGTTGGGCGGCGGCCAGCTGCTCGCGCAGCCCGGCCACGCGCTCGGCCGCCGCTCGCCAACCGCCGTGAGCCGCCCGCACATTCGCGGATTGAGCCAGGAGACCGCCGAACGCGTCCAGGATCGCGCGGTGTGCCTGCGGGTCGAGCAGGCCGCGCTGGTCGAACTGGCCGTGCACCTCGACCAGCAGATCGCCAAGCTGGCGCAGCATGGTGACACCAACAGGCACATCGTTGGCGAACGCGCGACTACGGCCATCGGCGGTGACGACCCGGCGCAGGAGCAGCTGGCCCTCGAAGGGGATCGCGCCGTCCTGCAACAGCGCCTGCAGCTCAGCTGCCTCCGGCGGCTCGAACTCCGCCACCACGGTTCCCTGCTCGGCGCCGGCGCGCACCAGGGTCCGGTCGGTGCGAGCGCCCAACGCCAAGCCCAGCGCATCCAGGATGATCGACTTGCCGGCACCGGTCTCGCCAGTGAGCACGGACAGACCGCCGGCAAAGCCGAGCTCCAGTCGCTCGATCAGGACGATGTCGTGGATCGCGAGGCTCTTCAGCATCGGCGGCTCTCGGGCCGGTCCGTCGAGCCCGTGGTCAGAACACGCGACTGAGCCAGGACCCCTCGCTCTTTTTCGGCTCGAGCTGCTGTTTCTGAAGCAGCGCGTAGGCCCGCTCGTACCATTCGTTGCCGGGGAAATTGTAGCCGAGGACGGCCGCCGAGGCCTGGGCTTCCTGTGTCATGCCCAAGGCGAGATAGCTCTCGGTCAGGCGGTGCAGTGCCTCGGGGACATGGGTCGTGGTCTGATAATTCTCGACCACAGCCTGGAAGCGGTTGATCCCGGCCAGCCAGAATTCGCGGCGCTGGTAGTAGCGGCCGATCTCCATCTCCTTGCCGGCGAGATGGTCGCGGATCAGATCCACTTTCAGCTGTGCATCGCGGCTGTAGTCGCTGTCCGGGTAGCGGCGGATCAGCTCGTTGAACGATTCCTGCGACTTCTGCGTCATCTCCTGATCGCGGCCGACGTCGGAGATCTGCTCGTAGTAGCTGATCCCCATCAGATAGTAGGCGTACGGGACGTCCTTGTTGCCGGGGTGGAGCTCGATGAAGCGCTGGGCCGCCCCGACGGCATCCTCGTACTGGTTGGATTCGTAGTAGGAGTAGGCGGCCATGATCTCGCCGCGGGTCGCCCACTGCGAATAGGGGTGCTGCCGCTCGACCTCCTCGAACGATTTGGCGGCTTCCTTGAAATTGCCCACGGCAAGGTGCGATTGTCCCTGGCTGTAGAGTTCCTCCGCCGGCAGTTCGGGCGCCAGCGGCTCGTCCTTGCCACTGCAGCCGGCGATCATGCCCAGGGCCATGGCGAGGCAGCACGACCGCAGCAGCGCCGCGGGATTGAACGCCCAAGAACGCATCGGTGGGACCTTGCTCAGGAGATGATCCGCTTGCTGTAGGCGCGCAATCTTGCCGCGTATCGGGGCGGCTGGTAGGCCACGAGTGCGCTCGTTGGCGGCGAACATAGTCAAAGAGGGGCGGGATCGCCAGTACGCCGGCCGCGTTGGAGCTGATATGAGCACGGACCCCAATCGGTCGCGGTGTGATCGGCGGGCGTTATCCGGGCGAGCGCGACGCATGAGTTGAGGCTCAGGCGATCTCGTCGATCGCGTTGAGCAGCGGTCGCCACTCGTCCCGGACCGGCCGCACCAGTTGTCCGTCGATATCGAAGATGCTGAGACCCTGGACCGCAAGCTCGCCATAGACGGCGCGGTCGCTGAGCCGGGCCGCGATCGGTTGCCCCAGATGCTCGAGGAAGGTCTCCAGCCGCTGCGCCGCCTTGGAGCGGGGCCGCAGCCGGTTCGCCACCAGAACCACGGTCTTGCGCCCCTTGCGGATCGGCTTCAATTCATCGAGCTTGGCCAGGAACCGCGCGGTGCTGCTCTCGTCGAAGACCGAGGCCAGTACCGGGACGACGACCAGATCCGCTTCGGCGATCAGCCCGTCGACATGCTTCATGCGCAGATTGGCCGGCGCGTCGATCACCAGGCGGCGAAGTTCGCCGGGGCACTCGCTGACCTCCTTGCGCCAGTCGAGCCCGGTGATCGTGCGGGCGCCACCGTTGCGCAGCTTCAGCCAGGACAGGCTCGAGCGCTGCCGGTCGACCTCGGCCAGACCGGTCGCGAAACCGCCGGCGGCGAAGGCAGCGGCAAGGTTCGTGGCGATCGTGGTCTTGCCGCAGCCGCCCTTGATGTTGGTGACCAGGACCCGCAGCATCGCGTCAGCCTTCCTCGATCCAGAATGGCGCCGCCGCCCGAAAATCTGCCCAGGCGGCCCTTGCCTGCGGCTCCAGATCCAGCGCCTGACGGCCGTACCAGCCGATCACCTGGCCGGCGGCCAGTGCGGCGGCGCGCTGCCGGGTTCCGGGCTCGATGCCGTCCAGCAGCTCGTTAAGCACGTGTCGGGCGACGGCCACGTCATTCATGTGGCCGAGCACGTCCTGCATCCGGGCCGCGGCCTTGCGGAAGCGCTCCGTTTCCGCCGTCGGGTACAGAGAGGCGAAGAATTCGGCGCCGTAGCGCAGCTTCTTCAACGCAATCCGCAGCTCATGACGGGCCTCCGGCCCGAGCTCGGCGAAACCGCGGCCCCGCTTGCGCACCTGCCGTTGACGATGGGTCAATGTCTTGGTGGCGAAGTCGCGCACCGGTTGGCGTTGCGCCAGCAGCACGTCGATGTCGGCCCCTTGCCGCCAGCCGCGCCGCGCCACCCAGCAGGCGAGGCCGAACGCGAGATCGCCGTAGCGCTCGAGGGCCAGCGTGTCGCGGACTGTCTGGTGCGCCCGCCGGCGACCGTCCGAAGCCAGCTCCAGCAGCACGGCGAGATCGGGGTCGTCCGGGCGCGCCGCGCATACAGGAACGATGGTCTCGGTCGTGAACACGTCGAGATCGCGCGCCGGTCCGAGCGGTTCCAGCAGCCAGCGCAGCTCATCGTTCCAGCGGGCACGCGCCGGCTCGCCCAGCGCCGTCCTGAACAGACCCGATGCCGAGCGCAGGCGCCGCAATGCCACCCGGAGCTGGTGCAATCCCTCCGGGTCCCGCGCTTCCCTCGTGGCGCCCTCGTTCTCGATCCAGTGTCGCATGCAGCCGCCAAGGATTCGTTGCAGTGCGTCCTCGACCAGCATGGTCTCATCGAGCACGATGGGCTTGGCCTTGTGCCAGGCCGGTGGTGCGCCGGTCACAAGCCCGTAGCCGCGCGCTGCCTTGTCCTGCGTCTGCAGGCGTATCGGCACCAGGGCGCGCAGGGATTGGGCGAGCTCGAACAAAGCCCTGGGCTCGCCGCGTTTCAGCTCGAGCTCGATCTCGCAGATCGGTGTCTCGCTGCCGTTGGCGCGAATGGCGCCGCGATCGAAGGCGACCTCGATCTGGGCGGGCGGACGGTTCGCGTCCGGCCATTCAACCAGCACCGCTTGGCGCTTGAACCTGGTCTCGAAGGTCGGCACCAACTCGTCGGGCAGGACCAGACCGGTCAGGTCGAGCACACGCGGGTCGTTGAAGGCGGTGAGCTGCGGCGTCCCGTCGGCCAGCGCGACCTCCCACTCGCCCCGCGCCATCGCCACGCCGTCCCCGGTGCTGGCCGTTTTCAGGGTCTGGATGAATTTCTTGCCCGACTGCCGCACACGAAAAGCGAGACCGCGGCGGCTCAGCCGATGGTCGATCGTGTCGTAGTAGGTGGTGACGAGATTGCGCGTTCGGACCGTGCTGCGTGCATGCTCCCGCACTACGGGGCTGGCCAGCAGCGTGGCCATCGCGTCGGCCGTGGCCACGAGCTTGAGCTCGACCTCCATCGGCTGGTCATCGGGCAACAGGGGAGCTCCTCCCGGTGAATCCGGGTGGCGCCTTTTAGCCGGGTGGCGTTGATGCGCCTAGGGGCGCCGTCGCCGCCAGGCTAGGAAGCGCAAGCCATTGGCGGGAGGGCGGCCCGTGCCCCGGTCAGGCGGCAGTTCGCAGGGTCGCTGAGCAGCTGCCGGAGCAGGCTGCGCCGCAGCACGGGGTCAGCACCGCTCTCCGTGTAGCGTGCCTGCAGGCGTCCGGGAATCAGAGCCAGATCACCCAACGCATCGAGGGCTGCGTGGCGCAGCGCCTCATCGGTACAAGGGCCGTTCGGGTCCGAGTCATCGGCTCCGTGCCGGGCAGCGACCAGTTGCTGCTTGCACGCTTCGGGTGAGAAGGCGAAGGCGAACCGGCGGGCGTCAGGTCCGTTGCCGCGCTTCAAGACGAGCTCCAGCCCGTTCGCGGGCTCGAGCCGGGCGTGGCCGTCGACCGAGTTGGCGGTCAATGGGCGCAGCAGTTGCAGCAGCGGCACCGGTTCCGCCTGGTCGACCGCTCCGGCGCATTCGACCAGGCGGACAAACGCCTGGGCGCTGCCATCCATGACCGGGACCTCCGGCCCACTGATCTCAACCAGCACGTTGTCGATCTGACAGGTGGCCAGCGCCGCCATCAGGTGCTCGATCATGCGGATGTCGCCGCCAGTCCGGCCACGAAGGCTGGTGACGAAGTCGGAGCCGACGACATGATCGAGATCGGCACGGATCGCCTGCGCGCCCGGGCGGTCGGCGCGGCGGAACTGGATGCCCGAACTCTCTGCCGCCGGGCAGAGCGTGAGGCCGACCCGCGCGCCGCTGTGGAGGCCGACGCCGGCGCAGCCGATCACGTGACGCAATGTCCGTTGCTGCCGCATCATCAGAGAGCCTCAGGCCCGCATCCGGTTCCGCCGCGCCCCACCGCCGACCGCTTGCCCACGACCGCGGGACCAGCCGCCCCTCATTCCGGCGCCGCTTGCCGACAACGAGGAACGCCCGCCACCCTCATCGCAGAGGGCAGCGGGCGCTACAAGTCACGACAGTCTACAGATTGTTACGATCGGTTCTTAACGTAACACTTTAGTCTCACCCATCGACCCGCTCGGCGCGGCGCAGGAAGGCCGGAATGTCGCCGATCTCGTCGGTGGCACCGGACAACGCCGCAGACTCATCGACCGGACGACCGCTCCGATCGGAGAAGCGCGGCTGCTGCCGCTCGATGGGTCGCTCCGGCGTCGCTCGAGTGAATGCGAACTCCTTCACGCGCGCGAACAGGTTGGGGCTGCGCTCCTCGGCCCGGCGGACCGACGGCAGCTCCGCCGCGTGCTCGCTCGGCATGACCTCGCTCGGCAGCTGCGCCTCGGCCTGATCACGCTCCTGCCATTCCGGACCCGCCGCACGCAGGTGGACCGCCGGGCTGGGCTCAGGCGAACGGCGAGCTGCCGGCTTCGGCTGGCCCGGGAAGGGCAGGGCCTGACCGCGCTGGCTCTGCGGCTGGAAGCGAAACAGGCCCGCGCCCGCGCGCGGCTGCTCCACCGCCACCGGCTCCGAAATAGCCGCCTGGGCGGTGGTCGCCCGATCGTGCGGCAGATCGATGCCGGTCGCGACCACCGAGACCCGCATCCGGCCCTCGAGCGAGTTGTCGAAGGTCGAGCCGAAGATGATGTTGGCGTCGCCGTCGACCTCCTCGCGGATGCGGTTGGCAGCCGCATCGACCTCGTAGAGGGTCATGTCGAGACCGCCGGTGATGTTGATCAGCACGCCGCGCGCCCCGCGCATCGAAACGTCGTCGAGCAGCGGGTTGGAGATCGCGGCCTCGGCGGCATCGATCGCCCGCTTCTCGCCCTCGGCCTCGCCGGTACCCATCATCGCCTTGCCCATCTCGCTCATCACCGTGCGGATATCGGCGAAGTCGAGATTGATCAGGCCCGGCATGACCATCAGATCGGTCACGCCACGCACGCCCATGTGCAGGACCTGATCGGCCATCTGGAAGGCATCGGCGAAGGTGGTGCGCTCGTTGGCCAGCCGGAACAGGTTCTGGTTCGGGATGACGATCAGCGTGTCGACGTACTGCTGCAGCTCGTTCAGACCGGCTTCGGCCAGCCGCATCCGGTGCGCGCCCTCGAACTGGAACGGCTTGGTGACCACCGCCACCGTCAGGATGCCCTGCTCGCGCACCGCGCGCGCAATCACCGGCGCGGCGCCGGTCCCGGTGCCGCCGCCCATGCCGGCGGTGATGAACACCATGTGACTGCCGGAAAGCTGGTCCAGGATCTCGTCCAGCGACTCCTCCGCAGCGGCACGGCCGACCTCGGGCCGGGCGCCTGCGCCCAGTCCGTGGGTGATCGTGTTGCCGAGCTGGACCTTCCGATCGGTCAGACAGGCCGCCAGCGACTGGGCGTCCGTGTTGCAGGACACGAACTCGACCCCCTCGAGATGCGAGGTGATCATGTTGTTCACGGCATTGCCGCCGGCGCCGCCCACGCCGACCACCGTGATCTTCGGCTTCAGCTCGTGCGTCATGGGCAGACTCAGGTTGATGGTCATCTGTACTCCTCCACAGAGTGGCCGACCGTGTTCGGTTCGGGCCAGGCTGCCAGCCGGGGGCAAGTATCCGGCTGGCCGATTCGCAAAACTCGTCAGAAGTTCTCTCTAAACCATTGTCCTAGTCGAGCAAGGCGGTGCGACAGGACCGAAACCTCGACCTGGTCGCGCCAGCCCAGTCCGCCATCGTCGCCGAGGACGAGCCCGACGGCACCGGCCGCCGTGGCGCAGCATGGCTGGTCCTCAAGCCCGCCCAGCGTCCGCAGATCGCTTGGCCGGCCACAGCGTGTCGGCAACCGGAATGTCTCCTGGACCAGCTCCCCGACCCCTTCGAGCTGACTGCCGCCGCCGGTCAGCACGATCGAGCGGGGCGGCCGCGAAGCCAGCAGATCGTCATGTTCCGCGAGTCGCCGCTGCGCCAGCTGCAGGATCTCCACCATGCGCGCTCGCACGATTTCGGTGATGCGGGTGCGCGGCACCTCGCCCATCGGCAGGTCGGCATGGTCGCCCAGCAGCGGCAGCTCGATCCTGGTGCTGTCGTCGCAGCTGCGGAACTGCGTGCTGCCGAACAAATTCTTGATCCGCTCCGCATAGCGCCGGCTCGTCGACAGGCCATAGGCGAGATCGCCCGTGACATGGTCGCCGCCATAGGGGACTTGGTCGACCAGGGTCAGGCGACCACCGGCGAAGTGGGTCAGGCCGGTGGTCCCGCCGCCCATGTCGATGACCAGACAGCCTCGCTCCAGCTCGTCCTCCGCGAGGCAGGCCAGTCCCGCGGCGTAACTGGCGCAGACAACGCTCTTGACCTCGACATGACAGCGCTCGAGGCAGGCCAGAACATTGCGCAGTGCAGGGCCTGCGACCGTGATGACATGGGCCACGATCTCCAGCCGCTCGCCCGTCAGGCCGCACGCGTCCCTGAGCGGTTTGCCGCCGTCGATGGTGACCTCGATCGGGACCACATGCAGCACCTCGCGCTCGGGCGTCGACGCCGAGCGTCGCGCTCGATCGAGCAGCAGGTGCAGGTCGGCCTCGCAGACAGCTTGGCCCTGCAACGGGCAGGCCACGCGCAAGTAGCTCGACTGCGGCCGCCCGCCGCTGAGCGCCAGCACGATCTCGCGTAAGGTCTCGCCGGACTGCTGCTCGGCTTCGTGCAGCGTAGCCAACACCGCGGTCTCCGCCGCCTCGGCGTCGACGATCTCGCCGCTCCTCAGCCCATCGGCCACCTTGTAGCCGCGCCCCGTGAGTTGCACCCCACGGCCTGGCCGCGGGCGCGCGATGTAGCAGCAGAGCTTGCTGGTGCCCACGTCGAGCACCCCGAACGCGGTGCCGCGACGCCAGGGGCCCTGGCCGACCAGGCCGTGCCAAGCGGAAGTCCCGGCGGCGCTCATGCGCGCGGCCTGGCTGGCTGGATGGTGGTGTCGGGCAGCTCCAGCGTCAGCCAGTCGGGATTGCGCAGATCGACGGCGGTGACGGCGCGAGCGATCACCGCGGTGGCGCGCTGCTCGGCAGCCAGACGGCGCCAAGCCACTTCGGGCCGAGCGGCCGGCAGGCGAACCTCGATCCGGCCGTCGAGGTAGATGTCCCAGCGCCGCTCGCCGACGAGTCGCGCCCCAGTGACGTGCGTGGCGAGATCCGGCTCCCCCGCCACCAGCGTGAGCACTTCCTCGGCACGCATCGGGGCTCCTTTCCCAAACAATAGGGGCAGCTTGAACCGCGCCGCGTTCTCCACCCGGACCACCTCGAGAGCATCGCTCACGAGCACCTGGCGCGATCCGTCGAGCCAGCGGGCGATCGGGCGATGCTCATCCAGCCGTACCCAGATCGTGTCCGGTAAACGGCGTCCCACACTGGCGCTGCGGACCCATGGTATCCCCTCAACACGCGCTTTCAACTCCGATAAATCAACCGACAGTATAGGCTGTCCGTAGTAGGGCTCAAGCGCCTTGGCGAGGCCATGCTCGTCGGCCAGCGACCTGCCCTCGCTGTAGACCCGGGTCACGACGAAGCCGGCATCAGCGGTAGCGGTGATCAGTTTGCGGTGCAGATCGCCGCCCCATCGTGCCACCGTCGCCGAGCGCACGATCGTGTCGGCGCCGAAGCCGATCGCGCACAGGCCAACCACGATCAAGGTCGCCCGCCGCAGTCGCACGGCCCAGATCGGCGTCGGCCGCCGGCGCGTGCCCGGGCGCGCATCGCGACTGCCGCGCTTCACCTGTCGCATCGGGCCCACTCCACCAGTCGAACCACCAGATCGGGAAAGGCGATGCCGCGGTAGGCGGCCTGCTCGGGCACCAGCGACAGCGGTGTCATGCCGGGCTGGGTGTTGACCTCGAGCAGATGGAGGCCTGCCGAGCCCTGCGCCGGGTCGAGCCGGAAATCGGCGCGGCTGACCCCGCGGCAGCCGAGCACGCGGTGCGCGACCAGCGCTGCCGCCATCACCTCGTCGTACAAATCAGGCGACAGCGGCGCCGGCACGAGATGCGACGCGAAGCCTTCGGTGTACTTGGCCCGGTAGTCGTAGAAGCCGTCGTTGGGCCGGATCTCGGTCACCGCCAGAGGCTCGTCGCCGAGCACGGCGCAGGTGAGCTCACGCCCGGGCACGTAGCGCTCCACCAGCAGCCGGCAGTCGGGGTCGACATCGTTCCTGTCGGTGAGCGCGCGCAGGTCGTCGTCGAGCACGATGGTGACGCCGACGCTCGACCCTTCGGCCGCCGGCTTGACGACGAACGGTGCCGCCAGCGGCGGGTCGGCGAGGACGCGCGCCAGGGTGGTCTCGATGCCTTCGGGGCAGCGCAGGCCGGCGCTCGTGAACACGCGCTTGGCCATGGGCTTGTCCATGGCGAGCGCCGAGGCGAGCACACCCGAGTGGGTGTAGGGGATCGCCAGATGATCGAGCAGGCCCTGAACCCGTCCGTCCTCGCCGAAACGACCGTGCAGCGCGTTGAACACCACGTCGGGGCGCAGGCGGCCGAGGACCTCGTGCAGATCGGCTCCGACGTCGATCGGGGTGGCTTCGTAGCCGCGCTCCGCCAACGCCCGTGCACACGCCTCGCCGGACACGAGCGAGACCTCGCGCTCAGCCGAGCCTCCGCCCATGAGCACGGCGACGTGGCGCGTCATGCCGCCTGCTCCAGGCCGATCGGCCGGCCGATCCGGACCACCTCCCATTCCAGCTCGACGCCGCTATGCTCGCGCACGCGCTGGCGCACCAGCTCGCCCAGGCGCTCGATATCGGCGGCGCTGGCGGTACCCGTGTTGATCAGGAAGTTGCAGTGCTTCTCGGAGACCATGGCAGCACCCAGCCGTAGCCCGCGGCAGCCGGCGGCGTCGATGAGCTGCCAGGCGCGGTGGCCAGGTGGGTTCTTGAACGTGCTGCCACCGGTGGCGACCCGCAGCGGCTGCGCCGCCTCCCGCTCGGCGCGGATCTCGTTCATGCGCGCGAGCACTGACTCCGGTTCGGCCTGCTCGGCCTGGAAGGCGGCCTTGGTGACGATCCATTCCCTGGGCAGGGCGCTCTTGCGGTAGGCAAAGCCCAGCTCGCTCCCGGTCAGTCGTTGCGCCGCGCCCTGCCGATCCAGCGCTTCGACCCACAGCAACCGATCCTTGGTCTCACCTCCGAATGCGCCGGCATTCATCCGCACTGCGCCACCAACCGTGCCTGGAATGCCGATCAGGAACTCAAGTCCGCGGAGGCCTGCGCGCTGCGCCTCCTGGGCGACACGCTGATCGAGCGTTCCCGCCCCGGCGAGAACCGTTTCTCCTGCCACTTCGGCCTTGGCCAACGGACCCCCGAACCGGATCACCACCCCGCTGATGCCGCCATCGCGAACGAGCAAGTTCGAGGCCACGCCCATCGGCAGCACCGGCACCTCGGCCGGGAGCAGGTGCAGGAATTCGGCCAGATCGTCGGCGTCTGCCGGCTGGAACATCGCCTCGGCCGGACCGCCCACGCGCAGCCAGGTCAACGGCGCCAGTGGCACGTTGCGGCGCAGGCTGCCACGGACGCGGGGCAGATGTTCGAGCCAACCGCTCATGCTTCGCCCGCCCCCTTCTCGAGGCCGGCGAGTCGGCCGGGCAGCGCGTTGGCCCACTGGGTGATATTGCCGGCGCCGAGGCAGACCACGAGATCGCCCGGGCGTGCGATCTCCGCGATCAATGGCGTCAAATCGTCAGGACCGTCGATCGGGCGCACATCGCGGTGGCCATGCCGGCGTACGCCCTCGACGAGCGCGTCGCGACTCGCACCCTCGATCGCCGGCTCGCCGGCGGCGTAGACCGGCGCCACCAGTACCATGTCGGCGTCGTGGAAGCAGGTGCAGAAGTCCTCGAACAGGCTGGCAAGTCGGCTGTAGCGATGCGGCTGCACAACGGCGATCACGCGGCCCGCCGCCCGCGCGCGCGCGGTGCGCAGCACGGCCTTGATCTCGACGGGATGGTGGCCGTAGTCGTCGACGATGCCGACCCCGTCGACCGTGCCGGTACGGGTGAATCGGCGCTTGACGCCCTCCAAGCCTGACAATGTGCGCCGCACCACGTCGTCGGGGATGCCCAGCTCGCGCGCCACTACGATCGCGGCCAGCGCGTTGGCGACATTGTGCAGGCCCGGCAGGGAGAGCTGTACTCGCTCCAGCCGTCGATCACCCTCGCCGTTCTTGGCGCGGATCACGACATCGAACACCTCGCCGTCGGCCTCTGCGACCGGCGGCAGGGCGCGCACGTCGGCCTGCGGGCTGAAGCCGTAGGTCACGACACGCCGGTCGGTCACCCGGCCGTAGAGCGCCTGAACCTCGGGATGATCGATGCACAAGGCGGCGAAGCCGTAGAACGGCACGCGCTCGACGAACGCATGGAAGGCGTCGCGCAGCGCGTCGAAGCTGCCGTAATGCTCCATGTGCTCCGGGTCGATGTTGGTCACCACGGCGATGGTGGCCGGTAGGCGCAGGAAGCTGCCGTCGCTCTCGTCCGCCTCGACCACGATCCAGTCGCCCTGGCCCAAACGCGCGTTGGTGCCGTAGGCGTTGATGATGCCGCCATTGACCACAGTCGGGTCGAGGTCGGCGGCGTCGAGCAGGGCCGCGATCATGGCGGTCGTCGTGGTCTTGCCGTGCGTGCCGCCGACCGCGATGGCGCGCTTGAGGCGCATCAACTCGGCCAGCATGTCCGCGCGCCGCACCACCGGCAGACGCCGTCCGCGCGCCGCCACGAGCTCGGGGTTGTCCGGCTGGATCGCCGAGGACACCACCAGGACACGCGCCTTGCCCAGGTTCTTCGCCGCATGGCCGATCGCCACGGCAACGCCCAGACGCCGGAGCCGCTGTACATTGGCACTGTCGCCGATGTCCGAGCCCTGGACCGTATAACCGAGATTCTGCAGGATCTCGGCGATCCCGCTCATGCCGATGCCGCCGATCCCGACGAAGTGGATTGCACCAACGCCCACCGGGACCATGGTCATGGCCGGGTCTCCCCGGTCAGCGCCAGCACAGCGTCCAGCAGCCGGTCGACGGCGTCGGGTCGGGCCAGATCGCGCGCCTGCCGGGACATCGCCGCGAGGCGCTCGGGTGCCTGCATCAGGGTCGCCAGCTCGTGCGCCAGCCGCTCGGCGGTGAATGCCGGCTGCGGCACGAGCACCGCCGCGCCGGCGTCGGCCAGAGCCCGGGCATTGGCGGTCTGATGGTCATCGGCGGCGGCATGGTAGGGGACGAGCAAGGAGGGGCGCCCCAGCGCCAGCAGCTCGGCCACGGTCGAGGCGCCGGAGCGGGTGATAACCAGGTCGGCCTGAGCCATCCGGTCCGGGACATTGGTGAAGAAGCTGGCGAGATCCGGCTGGAGTCCGCTTTCGGCGTAGTCGCCGACAACGCGATCCAGATCTTCGGGCCGGCATTGCTGGGCCACGTCCAGTTGCGCACGCAGCGCCGGAGGCAGCAGCCGCAGCGCCGCCGGCACGACGTCGCTGAAGATCCGCGCGCCCTGGCTGCCACCCAGCACGAGCAGGCGAAAACGGCCGGGCGTGCCGCCTGCTGCCGTCAGCTTGGAGAATTCCCGGCGCGTCGGATTGCCCGTCAACACCTGCCGCAGACGGGATCGGGAAGGTACGTCGGCGGTGCGATCGAAGCTGAGCGCCACGGTCTGCGCGAACCGCGCCGTCAGCCGGTTGGCACGACCGAATACCGCATTCTGCTCGTGGACCAGGAGCGGAACGCGGTTGGCGGCCGCGGCCAGCGCGGTCGGGACCGACGCGTAGCCGCCGAAGGCGGCAGCGGCGACTGGCCGGATGCGCCGCAGCGCCACCAAGCTGTCGAGCAGGCCGCGTGCCAGCGCCATGAGCCCGCGTATCCGTGCGCCGAGGCTGCCGGAGGGACTGCCGGCATGGATCACGGTAAATGGCAGCTCGGTGCCGACATAACGCGCGCCACGCCGGTCGGTGAGCAGCGCTACCGGCCAACCCCGGCCGACCAAGGCCCGCCCCAGCGCCATCGCCGGAAACATGTGGCCACCGGTGCCGCCGGCGGCGATCAGGATCGGGCCGTTCAAGCGAGCGGCTCCAGGCGTAGGCGCGGCTGCAGCCGGGCGCCGCGCCGGCTCAGTGCCAGCAGCATGCCCATGGCGATCGCCAGTGCGAGCAGCGACGAGCCGCCATAGCTGATGAAGGGCAGCGTCATCCCCTTCGTCGGGATCAGGTTGAGGTTGACCGCCATGTTGATCAGCGCCTGCAGGCCGAGTTCGGTGATCAGGCCCGTGGCCGCGAGCTGGATGAAGCGATCGCTGCTCTCATTCACGCGCCACAGGCCCCGCAGGATCAGGAACGCGAACAGGGCCACCAGCGCCAGGCAGGCGACAATGCCGAACTCCTCGGCGGTGGCGGCGAAGATGAAATCGGCATGCGCATCGGGCAGATGCCACTTCTGGATGCCTTCGCCCGGGCCCCGGCCGAACAGGCCGCCCGCTGCAACCGCGCGCAGCGCACGCTCGATCTGGTAGCCCAGCGAGCCCGGATCGAGGAACTCGTTCACACGCTCGGTGAAGTGGGGCAGCCAGATATACGCCTGCCATGCCCCGAACACGCCCGTGCCCAGGAGCAGCAGTACCCAGAACCAAGCCAGACCGGCCACGAACAGCTGCAGCCCAAAGACCATGGCCACGACCGCGGTCATCCCGACGTCGGGCTGCAGCGTCAACACCGCAAGGATCGGCAGCACCACCATCAGCGTGCTGGGCAGCGCGCTCAAAC
The DNA here is from genome assembly GCA_963798145.1 of uncultured Alphaproteobacteria bacterium. GTDB lineage: Bacteria > Pseudomonadota > Alphaproteobacteria > Geminicoccales > Geminicoccaceae > Benzoatithermus. The sequence goes on along the minus strand of CAWCSG010000008.1, from coordinate 183,841 downwards.
CCGGCTGCCTCGCGAGAAGATGCGCTACGACCACCACCACAGCCGGCTTCACGAACTCGCTGGGCTGCAGCGGAAAGCCGAACAGCGGCAGCCAGCGTTGGGCACCCTTCACCTCCGGCGCGAACACGAGGGTGAGCAGTAGCAGAGAGCCGAACACCGCCAGCATGCCGACAGCCAGTCGAAGCACGCCCAGCGGAGCTAGCAGCGAGACCGCGAGCAGCAGCCCGGACGCCGGCAGCAAAAACATCAGGTGCTTGTAGACGAAATGCATCTCGGCGCCGTAGACGCGCTCGCCCACCGCGGGGCTCGCGGCGAAGATCAGCACCAACCCGATCACGGCGAGGAGAGCGATGCCTGCCAGCATGGTCCGGTCGATGGTCCACCACCAGTTGCCGACGAGTGAGCGGTCGGTGCGCGGCACGAAGATCATGCGGCACCCGCCTCGGCACGCGCCAGCGCGCGAAAAGCGTCGCCGCGCGCCTCGAAATTCTTGAACTGATCGTACGAGGCGCAGGCCGGCGCCAGCAGCACGGCGGCCTCGCCGTCCTCGACGGCGCGCGCGGCGGCGCTGGCCGCATGCACCGCCACGTCCAAGGTGCCGACGGCATGCATCGGCACGAGGTCGCCCAGGTCGGCCGCGATCTCGGTGGCGGCCGCGCCGATCAGATAGCCCGCCCGAACGTTGCCGACCGACGTCCGCAGGCTGCGAAAGCCGCCGGGCTTGGGCTTGCCGCCGGCGATCCAAAAGATGGTGGGGAAGCTGACCAGCGACTTCTCCGCCGAATCGGGGTTGGTCGCCTTGCTGTCGTTAACCCAGACGACGCGACCGCTGCGCGCGACTTCCTCCATGCGATGCGGCAGACCTTGAAAGCTCGGCAAGCCCGCCGTGGCCTGTTCGGGTGTCAGCCCCAGGGCGCGGACCGTCGCGTAGGCTACGGCCACATTCTGCCAGTTGTGGCGGCCGCGCAGATTGCCGAGGACACGGAGATCCATGACTGCCGTACCGCGATCGATAAGCCGGCCATCGCGGACGGCGATCTCGGCCGCGATCGCGTCGGCGAGCGCCACGGTCACCACTTCCCGGCCGAGCGCCCGCAGGCGCCCTGCGAGATCGTGGCTGGCGGTGTCGTCAATGCCGATCACCGCTACGTCACCCGGCTCCTGGTGCCGAAAAATGCGTTCTTTCGCGGCGATATAGCCCGCGAGATCGCCGTGCCGGTCGAGATGGTCGGGGGTCAGGTTGAGCCAGACGGCGACCCGGCAGCGCAGCTGCTGACACAGGTCGAGTTGAAAGGACGACAGCTCAAGGACGAACGTCCGCTCCGGCGGCCCGATTTCGAGCTCAAGCACCGGGCGGCCAATATTGCCACCGAGTTCGGCATCGATCCCGGCGTGGCGGAGCAAATGATGGATCAGGGCGGTCGTGGTCGACTTGCCATTGGTGCCGGTGATCCCGACGATCGGCCGTTCGCCCGCGAGATCAGCGAACAGATCGACGTCGCCGCGGATCGGCACGGCGGCGGTCCGCGCCGCCGTGATCACCGGATGCCCGAGCGGCACGCCGGGGCTGGGCACCAGCAGCGTCAGACCTGCCACGTCCGCCACCGTGCCGACACGGCAGCCCGATGCCTCCAAGGCCTGACGACTGTCGTCGAAGGCCAGCACCTCGGCGCCGGCGGCACCCAGAGCCCGGGCCGCGGCAATGCCACTCTTGGCCATCCCAAGGACGCCCACTCGCTTACCGGCGTAGATTGCGAATCCCGTCATCGCAGCTTCAACGTCGAGAGGCCGACCAGCGCCAGAATCATGGCGATGATCCAGAACCGGATCACGATCGTCGGCTCCTGCCAGCCCATCTTCTCGAAATGATGGTGCAGCGGGGCCATGCGAAACACGCGCCGGCCGGTGAGCTTGAACGAGGCGACCTGGACGATCACCGAGACCGCTTCCAGCACGAACAGCCCGCCAATGATCGCCAGCACCAGCTCGTGCTTGACGGCGACCGCGACCGCGCCGAGCGCGCCCCCCGTCGCAAGTGAGCCGGTATCGCCCATGAACACCATGGCAGGCGGCGCGTTGAACCAGAGAAATCCCAGGGAAGCGCCGACGATGGCGCCGCAGAAGATCGCCAGCTCGCCGGTGCCCGGCACGTGGGGGATGCCCAGATAGCCCGCGAAGATCGCGTTGCCGGCGAGATAGGCGATCATAGCGAAACTGCCGGCAGCGATCATCACCGGGACGATGGCTAGGCCGTCGAGCCCGTCGGTGAGGTTGACCGCGTTGGAGGATCCCATCATCACGAGGGCGCCGAACAACGGAAAGGCCAGCCCCAGGGGGATGAAGAGGTCCTTGAACACGGGGACCGCGATGCCGGTGGCGAAGGCCGACCGGTCGAGCAGCATCAGCGCGATCGCGGCGGCGAGGCCCAGGCCACCCTGGCCCAGGAGCTTCATGCGGCCCGACAGCCCGCCGCTCGAGCGCTTGGTCAGCTTCAGGTAATCGTCGGCGAAGCCGATCAGCCCATAGCCCAGCGTGACGATCAGGGCGACCCAGACATAGCCGTTGCTGAGATCCGCCCAGAGCAGCGTCGCGGTGCTCAGAGCGAGAAGGATCAGTACACCGCCCATGGTCGGCGTACCTTTTTTCGTCAGCAGATGGCTCTCGGGGCCATCGAGACGGATCGGCTGCCCTTCACGCTGCTTCCTTTTGAGCCAGCGGATCAGGCTCGGACCGATCCAGAAGCTGACCAAGAGCGCCGTCATGACGGCGCCGCCGGTGCGGAAGGTGATGTAGCGGATGACGTTGAGCGCGCCGAACTGGTCCGCGAGCGGAAAGAGCAGGCTGTAGAGCATGAAGCCGAGTTCCTCACCGCGCCGCCCGCGAGGCTGAAGTTTCGTCCCGAAGGGCCAGTGCCGAGACGATGCAGGCCATCCGGCTGCCCAGGGAGCCCTTGACCAGCAGCACGTCGCCGGGGCGCAGCGCATCCAGGACTTCCGGTACCAGTGCGGCCGAATCGGGCGCGTGGGCACCGCGCCGCATCGCCGGCAGGGCGTCGTGCAGCCGCGCCATGTGGGCACCGCAGGTAAGCACGAGATCGACCTGGGCGCGCTCGACCGACTGAGCCAACGCCGCATGCAGATGGCGCGCCTGTTCGCCCAGCTCCAGCATGTCGCCAAGGACTGCCACGCGCCGGCCGGGCGTCTGACCGAGCACGGCCAGGGCGGCGCGCATCGAGGCCGGGTTCGCGTTGTAGCTCTCGTCGATCAGGAGCGCATGCCCGCCCGGCACAGCGATCTGCCGCCGCTCGCCACGGCCAGCTGGCGGGTGCAGATCCGCGAGCGAGCCCGCAGCGTGCGCCACGTCGGCGCCCAGCGCCTCTGCCACGGCCAGCACACCCAGGCTGTTCATCGCGACATGCTCGCCGGGCGAGCCCAGGCGGAAGGTCAGGCGCCGGCTGGCGCGGGTCACGGCGACCTCGCTGTGCTCGGGGGCGAGACGCAGCTCCTCCAGCCGCCAGTCGGCCTCTGGATGGCGACCGAAGCTGACGGTCCGCGCGGCCCCGCATCGCTCGGCATGGCGGCGCAGCCGGTCATAGTGGTCGCTGTCCCGGTTGAGCACGGCGACCCCGCCGGGCTCCAGACCCTCGAAGATCTCGCCCTTCGCGTCAGCGATCGCCTCGATCGAGGGAAAGAATTCGAGATGGGCCGGGGCGATCGACGTGATCAGCGCCACGTGCGGTCGCACCTGCTCCGTCAGGGCACGGATCTCACCCGCATGGTTCATTCCCAGCTCGAATACGCCGTAGCTGGCCGCTTCCGGCAGCCGTGCCAGGCTCAGCGGCACGCCCCACTGATTGTTGTAGCTGGCGGCGCTGGCATAGGTCGGCGCCTGTCGCGAGAGCACGTGGCGTAGCGCGTCCTTGGTGCCGGTCTTGCCGACGCTGCCGGTGACGCCGGCAACCCGCGCGCGGGTCCGTTGCCGGCCGCTGCGCCCGAGACCCTCGAGCGCCAGCTGCGTATCGTTCACCAGCACGAGACCCGCTGGATCGACGTCGCCCTCGGGCAGGCTGCTCACCACCGCGGCGACGGCGCCGCGCTCGAATGCCTGGGCCACGAAGTGGCTTGCATCGCGGTTTGGGCCGACCAGCGCCACGAACAGGTCGCCGGGCGCAAGCGTGCGAGTGTCGATCGACACGCCAGAGGCGACCCAATCGCCATCGGTCGTTCCACCGGTCGCCTGCACCACGGTCTCGGCGGTCCAGAGCGCGGTCATGGGCCAGGCATCCCGGCTGCCGTGCGTAGGACCTCGGCATCATCGAACGGCAGGGTCCGGTCGCCGATGATCTGATAGTTCTCGTGGCCCTTGCCGGCGACGAGCAGGGTGTCGCCGGGCCGGAGCGCGGCAAAAGCGGACCGGATCGCTTCTGCCCGGTCGCCGATCTCGCGAGCACCTTTTGCCGCCGCCAGGACCGCGCGGCGGATGGCGGCGGGATCCTCGGTGCGTGGGTTGTCGTCGGTGACGATCGCCTCATCCGCCAGCCGCGCCGCGATCTCCCCCATGAGGGGCCGCTTGCCCACGTCCCGGTCGCCGCCGCAGCCGAACACCACGACCAGGCGCCCGGCGGTGTGTGGCCGCAGGGCCTGAAGTGCCTTGGTGAGTGCCTCGGGCTTGTGCGCGTAGTCGACAAAGGCCGAGGCTCCGGCCGGATGGATCGCGACCAGCTGCATCCGGCCGGGCGGCGCGCGCAAGGTCTCAAGGAGGGGCAGCACCGCATCGACCTCGCTGCCGGTACCGAGCACGAGGCCTGCCGCCGCCAGCAGGTTATGCGCCTGGAAGCCACCGACGAGCGGGACCGCGAATTGATGGCGGCGGCCAAGCAACTCGACCTCCAGCTCTTGGCCGTCGGGGGTCGGGATCTGCCGCAGCAGTCGCAAGCCGGTCGCCCTCACGCCGAAATCCAGCACCCGGATCCCGCGATCTACGGCAAGCCCGGCAAGATCCGCGAATTCCGGCACATCGGCGTTGAGGATTGCCACGGTGCCGGGCGCTAGCAGCTGAGCGAACAGCCGGCGTTTGGCCGCGTAGTAGCCGGCCGGACTGCCATGGTAGTCGAAATGGTCGCGGCTGAGATTGGTGAACGCCGCGGCAGCGAACCTCAGGCCGTCGACGCGATGCTGGTCCAGCCCGTGGCTGGAGGCCTCGATCACGAGATGATCGATGCCTTGGTCTACTAGGCTTGCGGCGGTGCGGTGCAGGGTGATCGGATCGGGTGTGGTCAGGCTGCCTTCGCCATGGGCGTCCGAGGTCTGCAGGCCCAGCGTCCCGATGCTGGCGGCCGCGAGGCCGAGACCGGACCAGAGCTGCCGCGTGAATACGGCCGTCGAGCTCTTGCCGCTCGTTCCGGTGACCGCCACCGTCGTATCGGGCTGGCGACCGAAGAAGCGCGCGGCCACGCGCGCCAGTGCGGCACGCGGCTCGTGTGCGGTCAGCACCGGAACCGTCGCCGTATCCGCGACGGTGGCATCGCCCAGCACGGCCACGGCCCCGGCCGCCAGCGCGTCGGCAAGATAGCGAGCCCCGTCAGTGCGCGTGCCCGGCAACGCTGCGAACAGATCACCTGGCTGGACCGCGCGCGAATCCGCCGTCAGTCCACGGATCTCGGTGTCACCGGATCCGATCAGGCGCAGGCGGTCATCGCTCAACGCTGCCAGGCGCAATGCTCGCCTCCTGCCGCGAGGATGGCTGCGATGTCTTGGGCTGGAACGTCGCCAGCCGGGCGCGCATCCGTTCCGCAACCTGGGGGGCCGTGGGCGACACACCCAGGATCGGCCCGATCCGGTCGATGATCGCGGCCACGACCGGGGCGGCGGTCCAGCCGCCATAATGCAGGCCGTGACTGGAGGCGTCACCTTTCGGCTCGTCGAGCGAAACGAACACCACATAGCGCGGATCGTCGATCGGGAACGCGCCGACGAACGAGGCCAGGACCTTGTCCGTGCTGTAGCGGCCGTTCTCGGGCTTCTCCGCGGTGCCGGTCTTGCCTCCGATCAGGTAGCTGTCGAGCTTCGCTTGCGTGCCGGTGCCCTGCTCGACCACGAGCCACATCAACCAGCGCATCAGCTCGGCGGTGTGCGCGTCGACGATGCGGGCGTGCGGCAGCTCGGTCCCTGGGGCGCGCTCGAGCAACGTCATCGGCACCCGCGTGCCGTCCCCGATCAGGCCGCCGACGGCGTCCAGGAACTGAAGCGGCGTGACCGCGATGCCGTGGCCGAACGAACTCGTGGCCACCGTGATGTCGGCCCAACGCTTGGGCACGCGCGGCTTGACCACCTCGGCGAGTTCGATCGCCGGCTTCTGGTTGAAGCCCAGCCGACCGAAGAACTCCTCCAGCAGCGGCGCGCCGCCGGCGGCGAATGCCAGCCGGGCGGTGCCGATGTTGGAGGAATACTCGAAGATCTCAGGTACCGAGAGCCAGCGGTTCTTGGCGTGGTCATCGCCAATCCGGTAGCGGCCGATCTGCAGCTTGCCGGTGGCGTCGAAGCGGTCGCGCAGGGTCACGCGGCCGGAGTCCAGGGCGGAGGCGATGGTCAAGATCTTGAACACCGAGCCTAGCTCGTAGACCTCGCTGGTATTGCGGTTGAGATAGTTGATGCTCCCGACATCGGACACCCGATTCGGATCGAAGTCCGGCAGGCTGACCATGGCCAGCAACTCGCCGGTGACGCGGTCGAGCACCATGGCATTGGCGCCGATCGAGCGGAACCGGCGATGGGCGTCGGCCAACTCGTCATGCACGATCTGCTGGATGCGCAGATCCAGGCTGAGTGCCACCGGCTCGCCGCCGGCCCGCAGCCGATCCTCGAAGAAGCGCTCGATGCCGGCCTGGCCGATCCCGTCCACGTCGACGTAGCCGGTGACGTGGCTGGTCAACTGCTCCTTCGGGTAGACCCGGCTGCTCGGTGGAGTTAAAGCCGACACCCGGCAGACCGAGATCCAGCACCGCCCGCTGCTCCTCGGGCGTGATGCGATGCTTGACCAGGGCGAAACGTCCATTCGCCTCGAGCCGCCGTTGCAGCTGCTTGGCGTCCACGCCGGACAGGATCGCCGCCAGCTGCCGGGCGGCCGCGGCCTTGTCGGCGAGCTTGGACGGGTCCGCGACGACGCCCGGCATGCTCATGTTGGTAGCGAGCACGATGCCGTTGCGGTCGACGATCTCGGCGCGTGACCGCGCTTGGCCCACTGCCGCGGCGTTGGCCGCCGGAGCCATGACGGCTTGCGACAGGTCAGTCGTGGGCTGCCAGCCGGCCATATCCACCAGCCGCAGCCCGATGCTGCCGAAGGCGAGCGCGAAGCCCACGGCCACCACCCGCATACGGCTGCGACCCTTGGCGAGCGCCAGATCTTTGGTCCGCACGGTCGGTCCGAGCAGGCGCGCGGCCATCAATCCAGCCCCACGCCGATATCGCCCGGCATCGGCACCGGTTTTGCCGGCAGCAGCAGCGCGGCGCCGGACGGCAGCACCGCCTGCATCGGCTGCTTCGCCCATTGCAGTTGCGCCCAGTCGGGCAGCTGGCTTGCCTGCCACAAGCGTCCACCACGAGCCGGGACCATGCCGACCTGCGCCGCCTGCTTCACCAGACGGCCGGGACGCGTGAGATAGGCGAGGTCAGCCCGGGCGGACCGCATCGCATCGCGCTCCTGCCCGATCTGGACCTTGACCTCCGCGAGGTCGTGCTCGAGGGCGCGGACCGCATATTTGAGCTGGAAGGTGGCGAGCGCGGCTCCCAGCGAGAGCAGCACCGCCGAGGCGAGGTAACCCGGGCTCACGCGGCGTGCCGCCATGGGGAAGCCTCCTCTTCGCCATTCCGCTCGCCCGCCCGCTCCGCCGCAGCCAGTCGTTCGGCCACCCGCAACCGTGCCGAGCGCGCGCGGGGATTGGCGGCGGTCTCGGCCGCCCCCGGCTTGATCACCCCTTGGCGCACCCAGCGCCATCGTGGCGGCGCGAAATCGATCGGCGGCAGATGCCGGGAGGTCTGGGCTTGGCGCCCGCCGTGCCCGTTGACGAAGCGCTTGACCAGGGTGTCCTCACCGGAGTGGAACGCGACAACGACGAGCCGGCCGGTCGGCCGCAGCAGCATCTCGGCAGCGGCGAGCCCGCGTTCGAGTTCGCCGACCTCGTCGTTCACGGCGATCCGCAGCGCCTGAAACGTGCGCGTCGCCGGGTCGCGCGGCCCCTGTCGACCGCCCTTGGCCCGTGCAACCAGCGCCGCCAGCGCCGCAGTGGTGGTGATCGGGGCCGCACGGCGCGCCTCGACGATGGCGCGGGCGATCGAGCGCGCCTGCGGTTCGTCGCCATGGGTGTACAGCAGCTGCCTGAGCGCCCCCTCGTCGAGGCCGTTGACGAGATCGGCCGCGGTCGGCCCGCTCTGCGCCATGCGCATGTCGAGCGGGCCGTCGGCCTGGAAGGAAAAGCCGCGTTCGCTCTGGTCGAGCTGGAAGGACGACACGCCGAGGTCGAATACAATTCCGTCCACGGCCGTGAGACCGACGCCATCGAGTGTGCTGCGCAGCTCGCCGAACGGCGCATGACGCATGGTGAACCCGGGGTGCTCGGCCGCCAAAGCGAAGCCGCGCTTGGCTGCATCGGGGTCTCGATCGACACCGATGACTCGGCACTTGGCCGCATCGAGGATGGCGCGGCTGTAGCCACCGCCACCGAAGGTCGCGTCGACATAAACTCCGTCGTCCCGCAACCGCAGGGCATTCAAGACTTGGTCGAGGAGGACGGGTCGATGGGCCACGCCGGCTTTTCCACACCTCAAGTTATCAACAGGCCTGCCGCCGAGAGGAACGCGACATCCGCGCGCTCAATTCAGAACTGGGGCCTGTATCGGCACTGGATAACCTCCGTCAGTTTTCAGCACACGCCGCCGATGACGATCAAATATCGAAGGGTGACTAGGCCGTCCACCAACCACGCGCATGTTTAGGCGGCTTGCAGTCCTGCCGCGATAAATACATAGAAACACTGTGCGATATTCGCACGCATAGCTAAAGCTAAGCGGCCGGAACTGCCAGATGACAGTAGACGCATCGCCGATGTCTAAGGATTTTACTTGAGAGCACGGCTGCAACTCGACGCTATTTAAGCTGTGTTAAACTATCGGTAACCCGAAACAGGGTCAAGGGTTATTCAAGCCTTCCACCGTAAGCGTCTGCTCGAACAAGAAAAATCCTCTGCGGGCACAGTTCTGTGGATAAGTTGGCTGAGTGAAGCTAAGTGTTGCCCCATAGTAGCAGGTTCTGACGCAATGTTCTCTCTTTGTCCCAACAACTAAGGTTCGGCCCGGAGAGGCGCAGGCGGCCTGTAAGCCGGGTTCTGTCCCCGGCCCGAAAGCCGGAGGATGACCATTCCTCTGGGACCCGTGTCGCCACGAGCCTCGCGCGACCGACCCGGACGACCGGCCCGGAAACAGGCCTGCGCACACCGCCCTCTCGGACCATGGCGCCGTCGTCCCTACTTGGTCTTGCTCCCGGTGGGGTTTGCCGTGCCACCGACGTTGCCGCCGGCGCGGTGCGCCCTTACCGCACCCTTTCACCCTTACCCGCAGGCACGGCCGAAGCCGTGCCCCGGCGGGCGGTTTGCTCTCTGTGGCACTTTCCCTAGGGTCGCCCCCGCCGGGCGTTACCCGGCACCGTGTTCCCGTGGAGCCCGGACTTTCCTCCCCCACCAGCGAGAGCGGGAGCGGTCATCCGGCCGCCTGCACCGCCGCTTAGGTAGCCGCGTCGGGCTGAGTGCACAAGCCGGCGACCGCGACGATCAGGCCCATGGTCTCGGCATCCAGCTGGCCGTCGCAGCGGCTGGGGCGATAACGACGTTGGAACGCACGCAGTGCGATCTCGAACGGGATTCCTTGCATCAACCCCGGATAGCCTATCCGGGCCAGTGCCTTTGTCGCGCTCGTGTCATCCGGCGGCAGGGGCACGCTTGCCCGGGGCCAAGCGCCGATCCCCGCAGCCGCAAGACGCGGCCACTCGAACAGCTCGCCCGGATCCTCTTTTCGGGCAGGCGCGATGTCGCTGTGGGCCACCACGCGACCGGCCGGGATGCGCCAGCGGCCGACCAACTCCTGACCGAGCTCCACCACGGCGGCCATCTGCCGCTCCGGGAATCGCCGATAGCCCCACTCGTGCCCGGGGTTGACCAGCTCGATGCCGAGTGAGACGTCGTTGAGTCCGCCTCGCCCCTGCCACCAGCTCTGACCGGCATGCCAAGCGCGGGCGGCTTCGGCCACCAGCGCGACGATGGTTCCGTCCTCGTCGATCAGATAGTGCGCGCTCACCTTCGCAAGCGGATCACAGAGGCGGTCGAGCGCCGCCTCGGCGGTGGCCATTCCAGTATAGTGCAGCACCAACATATCCACTGCGGCGCCGGCCGGCCGCTCGTCCCAGTTCGGCGACGGCCGCACCCGCACCTCCCGGCGCCTCAGAACCGGTCGAGCAGGCGGCGGTAATAGTCGAGCTCGAGTGGCGGCCGCCCGCGGTCGCCGGAGCGGCGGTACAGCTCCTCCAGCACGTCCCGTGCCCGCCCGAGGTCGCTCTCCTCCGGCACCTCGACGCCGCGCGTGTCCATGCCGCCGTCGTTACGCGCCGCCCGGCCGAGCGGGTCACGGCCGCGCTGGCCGGCGCGTTGCGGCTGTCCGCCCGGGCCCTCGCCCTGCTGCTGCGACATCTGCTCCTGCAGCTGCTCCATCATCGCCTGGCCACCTCGCTGCATGGCGTCCACCGCCTCGCCCTGTGCGCCAGCGGCTTCGCCCGGCTCGCCCTGCTCGAGGGAGCCACGCGCGCCACGCATCTGCATCTCGGCCTGACCCAGCGCGCGCGGGATCTCCATCCCGGCCTCGCCCATCCGTCGCATCAGCTCGCCCAGCGCCTTACGCAGGGCTTCCTGCTCGGCGGCGGACTGACCCATCTCCTCCTGGCCCTGCTGTTGCCCATCACCGGGCTGCGTGCTGCCCCTGCTGCTGCTCGCCCGGCTGCCCCTGCTGCTGCCCCTGGCGCCGCTTGCGGTCCATTTGGAAACTGCGCTCGAGCAGCTTCTGCTGCAGCTGGATCATCTTTTGAAGGTCGCTCAGGTTCTTCTCGCCCGGCGAAGGCTCGGCCTGTTGCGTGCCCGCACGAAGATTTTCCAGCATCTCCTGGAGCTGTGCCAACATTTCCTTGGCCGCGTCGCGAGCGCCACTCTTCATCAGCTCGCGTGCGCGGTCGAGCATCTCCTGCAGGTCGCGCTTTTCGACTGTCTGGCTGTCCTGCGGCCGCTGCGCGTCCTGCGGCTGCATCTGCTGGCCCTGCTGCATCGCCTGGCGGGTGAGCTCCTCCAGGAACTCGTCCATCGCCTGCTGCAGCTCCTCCATGAGGCGCTCGAGCTCGTCCTGGGGGGCGTCCCGCTCCAGCGCCTGCTGCAACTGCTGCTGAAGGTCGCGCAGCTTGCGTTCGGCCATCGAGACGGAGCCATCCTCAATGAATAGCGCCAGCTCCCAGAGCAGGTCCACGACCGAGCGGCGGCTGCCGGGGTCGCCCTCGTTCAGCGCCAGACGCGCCGCCGAGCTACGCAACGCCAGTGGCACGGCAACCGGCAGCTGCTGTGCCGCTTCGGTGTCGCCCAACGCCGCCAGCCGCTGCGCCACCTCGCCGCTGGTCTCGGGGGACCCCGCGAGCTTGCGCCGCTCCTCGATGATCGCGCGTGCGAGCGGATGCCGGAACTCGCGCGCCGGCAGCACGACCTCCAGGGGCTGGCTCTGCCCGCGCTGGCCGATCGCGTCGACTGCCTCCAGCTGCAGGATCACGGGTAGGCCGGCTAACGGATGGGCAGTCAGGTCCTGATAGGTTCCAGTCGCCAGCTTGACCGGCTGGCTGCCAGGTTTGAGCAACGGCAGGCGTTCGAGCTCGTTGCCACGCCCGACGGGCGCCAGCAGCAATGCCAGCTCTGCCACGCCGTAATCGTCCCGGGCCTCGAGATCGATGCGCAGCACGCTGCGGTGGGTCGCGTGCGGCTCGCCGACGAAGCTGACGATTGGCACCGTGTCCGGGGTCACGTCCACCTGCCACCGAGCGATCTCGCGCCCCGCGCCATCGGTGACCGATAGCAGGGCGTCGGTGTCGAGCATCAGCGTAGCCTCGCCGCTGCCCGGCCCCAAACTCGTGAACGCAACTTTCCGGTCGCCGAACACGAGGCCCGCCGTAGCGCCTGTCGGCAGATGGTGGGCTTGGATCCGGGCCTCGCTGCCCGTCGGGACCGCAAGCGAGGCCACACCACGTGTCTGCTCGCTTACCAGTGGCGCGCGTCGCGTATAGGCCGGCGGCGCGACCCAAAGATCGACCTCCGGCGGCAGGCTCGCCACGGCGGCGCGGCCGCCGAAGATGAAGCTGCTGGCCAGTCGCGACGTCAGCTCGCCCCAGCCGTGGACCACCGCCAGCACCAGCACCAGCAGGAGCGCCGCCCGCAAGGCCCAGGGGTCGCGGCGCGGCAGGTCGGAGCGGGGTGGGTTCAGCCGTAATCCTGCCAAGCTGGCGATCAGCCGTTGGCGATGCAGCGCCCAGAGCCGCTGGGTCGAGGGATCGGCGAAGTCACCCGGCAGCGTGTCGTCGAGCGCGCGCAGGGGCTGGTGCCTGGTGCCGCTGTCCTGCTCCAGTCGAGCAAGGCCGGCCTCGCGGCCGACGACCGAGATCGTGGCGCGGGCATGCCAGAGCGTAAACGCGAAAGCGCCAACGAATGCCAGCAGAAGCGGCACATGCAGCGCCAGCGGCAGATTGAGCCACAGTCCGAACAAGGACAGCGCCACGAACACGCCGAGAACCGCCAGGGTCGGCCACAGCGCTGGCCAAAGCCTCTCGAAGCTCACCACCAAGCGCGCAAGGAGCAGGCGAAGGCGGAAGCTGCGCGTGTGGCGCGGGTCGCTGCTCGTCATGGGCTCTCCCGCCTGTCCTATTCCCGGTCGTCGGCCCCGCTTCGCCCGTGCAGCCAATCCGGGATGCGCTCGTCGGCGAACTGCTGCCGGGCGTCGGCGCTGGCCTTGATCACGGCATGCTGTCTGCCGTCTACCAAGACCTCGACGGCGCTCGGCCGCGAATTGTAGTGCGACGCCATCACCGCTCCGTAGGCACCGGCACCGGTGATCGCCACCAAGTCGCCGGCCCCGAGCAGCGGTAGCATTCGGTCACGGCCCAGCACGTCGCTGCTCTCGCAGATTGGGCCGACCACATCCATCGCCACCAAGGGTTCATCCGCTCCCGGTTCCCGCACCGGCATCACCGGATGATGCGCACCGTACATCGCCGGCCTGAGCAGCACGTTCATGCCGGAGTCGAGCACCAAGAAGCGCCGGCCTCCAGCTTCCTTGAGATAGATCACCGAGGAGAGAAGGACACCGGCCTCGGCGACGAGCGAGCGCCCTGGCTCGAACAGCAGCTCGCAGTCGAGTCCGGCCGTCATGCGCTTGACCAGGGTTGCGAGCGCGCTCACGTCGATGCGCTGCTCGTCAAGATAGTGGACGCCGAAGCCGCCGCCCAGGTCGAGTTGGCGCAGGTTGATGCCTTGCTCTCGCAGGCTCGTGAACAGCTCGATGCCGCGTCGGTAAGCCGCCTCGAACGGCTGGAGCCGGGTGATCTGCGAGCCGATATGGAGATGCACCCCTACCGGCTCGATGCCCGCGAGCCCGGCTGCCAGCTCGAACACGGCCGGCGCCTCGTCGAACGGGATACCGAACTTGTCGTGCTTGCGGCCAGTGCTGATCTTCTCATGCGTTCCGGCGTCGACGTCCGGGTTCACCCGCAGCGCCACCTGCGCCGTCCGCCCCATCGCCGCCGCCAGCTCGCCGATTCGCCGCAGCTCCTGCGCCGATTCGACGTTGAACTGGAGGATGCCGGTCGCGAGGGCGAACCGGATCTCGTCGTCGGTCTTGGCGATGCCGGCATAGACAATGCGTTGCGGCGGCACCCCGGCCGCCAGCGCCCGGGCGATCTCCCCGCCGGAGACGGTGTCAGCACCCAGCCCCGCTTGCGCGAACAGCCGGATCACCGCGAGATTGCTGTTGGCCTTCACCGCGTAGCAGAATTGCACGCGCTCGCCGCGAAACGCATCCTGGAACGCTGCGGCCTGCGCACGCATCGCTTGGGCGGAATACACGTAGGCGGGCGTGCCGAGCGAATCCGCGATCTCCGTCAAAGCCACGTCGTCGGCGTGCAGAGTGCCGCCTTTGTATTGGAACGGGCTCAACTGGCGGGCACCGTGGGTTGCGGTACCGTAGGCTGGAGTACCGTAGGCTCCGACCCCTTGGGCTTCGGCGCCGTAGGCTCCGGGTCCGGTGGCGGCGGCACGAGATCACTGACCTCGCCCTTGCGCCCGCAGGCGGCGAGGCCGCCGACAACTGCGACCAGCACGAGCATTCGAAGGAACCGGCGCCGCCGGGAAGGCTGGGGTATCGGCATCATGACCGGATGCTACTTGAGTGGCCGCGCCCCGGCAAACGGCATTGGCGCCGCCTGCCGGGCCAACTTGGCGTCAGCTCTTGACCTTGGTCGCCAGGGAGGTCAGCCCGCCTTGGTAGATCCCCTCGATGACCTCGATCGCCTTGGCATCCGGCGCATCCTTGGCGTCGAAGGTGCCGGTCCAGACGATCAGCGCGCCGCCGCCCGCCTCCTCGACATGCAGCGTCGACGCGTAGTTGGCGACCGGCAGTGGGCTCTCGAGAATCTCGTAGCTATAGCTCATCTTGCCGTCGTCGACGGCGGTCAGTTTCTCGATGATCGTGCCCCCGCCATTGAGCGACAGGGTGCGAATCTTGGCGCCATCCTTCTCCGACAGTACGCATTTGGCCACCGCCGGGTGCCAGTTCCCGATGCCGCAGAAATCGCCGATCGCCGCCCAGGTCGCAGCCGGGGTCGCCTTGACCTCGATCTGCTTCGCCGCTTCCAGCGCCATCGCGGGCGCTGCCAGCGAAAGGACAAAAACCGATGTGAGGAGGCCTCGTGCGAAGGTCATCCCGTGCAACTCCCTGATGTTGTTCTCTCGACCGACTGATGGCCCGCTTGGGCACATGCGGCGGCCGCAGCTAGGTCCTCACCCGACCCGCGGTCAAGCCATATCCCGCTGAGATCCTAGACGAACCGAGCTTCGGCTGCAGCCACTGCCGCCAACACCAGCTCGGGCGCCGTCCCGCCCAGGCTGCGCCGGCTGGCCACCGAGTCGTCGACACCCAGCACCGCCAGCGCGCCGGCGTCGATCCGCGCGTCGACGTCCTGCAGCTCGGCCAGCGTCAGCGCCTCGAGTCCGCAACCCTTGCCTTCGGCGAGCTTGACCGCGCGCGCAGCTGCCCCATGCGCCTCGCGAAAAGGCACGCCCTTGGCCCGGACCAGCCAGTCGGCGAGATCGGTGGCCGTGGTGAAGCCGACACCCGCCGCCGCGCGCATCCGTCCTGCGTCGACGGTGATGCCATCCAGCATCGCGGCGCTGGCCGCGAGGCACAACTCGAGGCTGTCCGCGGCGTCGAACGCTCCTTCCTTGTCCTCCTGCATGTCCTTGGAATAGGCGAGCGGCAGGCCCTTGAGCACCACCAGCAGGCCCTGAAGATGGCCGAGGATCCGGCCCGACTTGCCGCGCACCAGCTCGGCCGCATCGGGGTTGCGTTTTTGCGGCATGATCGAGCTGCCCGACGTGAAGGCCTCCGGCATCCGCACGAACCCGAACTGCGGCGTGGACCACAAGACCAGCTCCTCGGCCAGCCGCGAGAGATGCACGGCGCACACGGCGGCGGCCGCCAGGTAGTCCAATGCGAAATCCCGGTCCGATACAGCATCGATCGAGTTGGCGGCCGGGCGGTCGAAGCCGAGCTCGGTCGCGGTCATCGCCCGGTCGATCGGGAAGCTGGTGCCCGCCAGGGCTGCGGCCCCCAGCGGGCACTCGTTCAGCCGCCGTCGGCCATCGGCCATGCGGGAGCGGTCCCGGCCGAGCATCTCGACATAGGCCAGCAGATGATGGCCGAAGGTGACCGGCTGTGCGGCCTGGAGATGGGTGAACCCCGGCATCACCGTGCCGGCATGCGCGCGGGCCAGCCGCAGCAGCACGAGCTGCAGCGCCTGCATCCGCGCGTCGGCGCGGTCCATGGCGTCGCGTATCCAGAGCTTGAAGTCGGTCGCGACCTGGTCGTTGCGCGAGCGGGCGGTGTGCAGGCGCCGGCCCGGCTCGCCGACGAGATCGGTCAGGCGCTGCTCGATATTGAAATGGATGTCCTCGAGTTCCGTCCTGAACTCGAACGTGCCGGCCGCGATGGCGGCCTCGATCTGGTCCAGGCCGCCTAGGATCGCGTCGCGCTCCCCCGTCGTGATCACCGCCGTCGCGGCCAGCATCCTGGCGTGCGCCCGGGAGCCCGCGAGGTCGTGAGCGGCGAGGCGCTTGTCGAAGCCGATGGAGGCATTAATCTGCGCCATCAACGGTGCTGGATCGGTGTCGAAATGCCCGCCCCAGAGAGCGCGACCGCTGTTGACCGGTTCCGCCATCGCCTTGTCCCCACGCCCTTTCGGAGTGCTCATGCGCCGCACGCTGCGCTCTCTCGCCGTTCTCGCCTGCCTCGCCGCGGGCGGCGCCAATGCCGAGGTGCCGATCGAGACCGTGGCACCCAAGCCGATGCCCGAGCTCGCCTTCCAGACCCTGGACGGCGTCGAGACCACGCTCGCGGCCTTCCAGGGCAAGGTGGTCGTTCTCAATCTCTGGGCCACCTGGTGCGCACCCTGCCGCGAGGAGATGCCCTCGCTCGATCGGCTTCAGACCGCCTTTGCGGGCCGGGACATGGTGGTGCTCGCCCTGTCCGTCGATCGCGCCGGCCCCGAGCGGGTGCAGCAGTTCCTGACCGAGATCGGCGTCCAGCAGGTGCACGTCTATCGCGACCCCAAGGCCGCGGCAACCCGGGCGCTGAAACTCCCGGGCCTCCCTGCCACGCTGCTGATCGACCGTCAGGGGCGTGAGGTTGGCCGGGTCCTGGGCATCGCCGCATGGGATGGGCCCGCTGCGGTGGCGGCGGTCGAGCGCCTCCTGGCCGAGCCGGCGGGCTGAGGATGCTCCGGGAAGCCCGCGAACAGCCCGGCCCCGGCCAGGAGTCGGTCTGGGACTATCCGCGCCCGCCGCGTCTCGAGCGGGTTTCGGACCGGCTGCGAGTGGTCTTCGCAGGCGAGACGGTCGCCGACACCTCCGCCGGCTACCGCGTGCTCGAGACCAGTCATCCGCCGGTCTACTACCTTCCGCCGAAGAGCATACGCCCGGGTTTCCTGCAACCTACGCCAGGCGGTTCCTGGTGCGAGTTCAAGGGCCGCGCCAGCTATTGGACGATCGAGGTGGCGGGACGGCGGGCGGAGCAGGCAGCCTGGTCATACCCTGACCCGACGCCAGCGTTCGTGGCGATTGCGGGGTACCTCGCGTTCTACGCTTCGCGAGTCGACCAGTGCTGGGTGGGCGAGGAGCGGGTGCAACCGCAGGACGGTGACTTCTATGGCGGCTGGATCACCTCGCGCGTCGTCGGTCCTTTCAAAGGCGGGCCTGGCACACGGGGCTGGTAGAAAGTGACGCCGAGTTAATGGATCTCTTTTCGGAGGGAGATTGACGTCGTGTTTTTCCGCGACAGCTCTCCATCCGGCAAATCGTATTGATCCGGGATGACGCAATGAACGACGCTCAAGCCCCCGCAACACGCAGCTTCGTCGTCGACGGTCCCCCGTTCGTGGCCGTCGCCGGCGTAGCCGTGCTGATCGCGACCATCTGGCTGGGCAGCGAACAGCCAGCGCTCGGCATGGCGGCGTTGGCGATCGGCGTGATCGCTACGCTGGCGCTCGACTTTCGCGAATGGTTCGCATCGACGGGGGCGGATCGGCGTGCTGCCGAAGCCACCTTCACCTCACTGCCGGCTCGCCTCAAGCAGGCTCGCGCGCGCCAGCTCGAGCAGGACCGCTGGCGCTAGCGCATCTTGCTCATCACAAAGCCGGCGATCGGCGCACCGGCGGCCGCCGTCATGTCCGGCGCCGCCCGTGATGTGCTTGTCGTGACGACTGCGGTCTAACGCCCAGATTGTGCGAAGAATCACTGCACAATATGTCCGCACGGCTCAGCGTCCGCATGGCGCCGGCCTTCGCGACCTGCGCCTGCTAGGCGAGCGGCGCGGGGTGCGCAATGTTCCTGCTTCAGACCTGGATCGCCAGCTGCGCCGGCCCGGGCGCAGCGGTATTGCAGGCGCTGGGCTTCGCGCTCATGACGCGGGCGATCTTGCGAGGGGATGTGCACCCGAACCAGTTCAGTTGGTTGATCTGGAGCGTCGTCGCCACCTTGGCAGCCGCGAGCTCGTGGCGCGCCGGGGCTACCGGGCCTCTTGCCGGCGCCGCGATGAACGCGCTGGGCTGCATCGCCATCCTGGTCCTCGCCCTGCGCCATGGCAGCTTCGTCCACAACCGGGGCGATGCCGTCTGTCTCGCGATGGCGGCGATCGGCGTTGTCGGCTGGCTGGTCACCGACGACCCGGCGGTTGGGCTCATCCTGTTCCTCGCTGCGGACGCCTCAGGTGCGATTCCGACTATCCGCAACGTACTTGTGGACCCGGCGCGCGAGAGCGTCGCGGGTTGGGTCGTCTTGGCGCTGGCGGGCCTTGCGGCCGTGCTCAGCGTCGAAGTGCAGCAGTGGATGTGGAGCTGGACCGGATTCGGTCATTGGGGCGCCGCCGTCTACGTGTCGCTGGTCAACCTCGCCGTGTCGCTCAGCATCGTCCTGGTGAGGCTGAACCGGGCCGCGCCCGCCAGGATCGGTGCGGACGGCCACATCTGATCTCCTGCGAAATCATTCCCCCGGGCGGCGCCTTGTGGCACACGTGCGCCTCTTCGCTCCTCGACACAGCTCAAGGATGGCTACATGGCCGGCACGACGCTCCGCGACCGCGTCGTTCTCGCAGGCAGATTCCGGTGGCGCACGGTGGTGGCCGCCTTTGCCCTGGTCCTGCTCGCAGCGGGGCCGATCGCCGCTCGCGATGCCCTGCCACCCTGGCCGGCGCCGGGGGACGGCAGCCTCGTCAACGATCCGGACGTCACCTGGGGGCGGCTGCCCAATGGGCTGCGCTACGCCATCCTGCCGAATGCCACGCCACCGGGCCGCGTCAGTCTGCGCCTGCTGATCGAGGCCGGCTCGCTGATGGAGCATGACGGCCAGCGCGGCCTCGCGCACTTCCTGGAGCACATGGCGTTCAAGGGCTCGACCAACCTGGCCCCCGGCGCATTGATCTCCTACCTGCAGCGGGCCGGGCTGTCGTTCGGGGCGGACACCAATGCCCAGACCGGCTTCGACAGCACCGTCTACCAGCTCGATCTGCCGCGCAACGACGCGGCGCTCGTCGATGATGGCCTGGGGATTCTGAGTGACTACCAGGGTCGTCTGCTGCTCGACACCGAGCAAATCGAGTCCGAGCGCGGCGTGATCTTGAGCGAGAAGCGGGTGCGCGACACGCCGAGCGGGCGCTCGTTCGAAGCCATGCTCGACTTCCTGCTGCCCGGATCGCGCTACGCCGCGCGCGAGCCGATTGGGCTCGAGCAGATCATCAAGACCGCTCCGCGCGACCGCTTCGTCGATTTCTACCATGACTGGTACACGCCCGAGCGCAGCGTGGTCGTCGTGGCCGGCGACGTGCAGCCCGCGGCGATTATCCCGATGATCGAGGCCCATTTCGGCGACCTCACCCAGCCCGCCAACGCACCGGCCGACCCGGCCTACCAAGCTCCGGCTAATCGCGGCCTCGACGCGCTGCTGTTCAGCGATCCGGGCCTGCCAGCCACCGTTTCCCTCAATGTCGTGCTGCCGTTCGATCCCCGGCCCGACAGTCTGGTCAAGGAGAAGCAGGAACTCCTCGAGCAGCTCGCCAGCGCGATGCTGGAGCGCCGCCTCGACAGTATCGGGCGGCAGGCTGGCGCGCCGTTCGCGCAAGCCGGTGTCGGCGCCAGCGATCTCGCACCAGAGGCTCGGATCGCCACGCTGCGGCTCAAGACGACCGCGGACGGCTGGCGCGGCGCCCTGGCAGCCGGCGAGCAGGAACTGCGCCGCGCCCTCGACTACGGTTTCTCCGACGTCGAGCTGCGGGAACAGCTGGCGATCTACCGCAACCAGTTGCAGACCGCGGCCGCGGGTGCGGCGACCCGCGAATCGCCGCGCCTCGCCGTCTGGCTGGTGGATGCGATTTCGGACGACCAGGTATTCAGCTCGCCCGCAACCGACCTCGCCGTGTTCGACGAACTCGCGCAAGGGCTGCGCCCGGGCGACATCGATCAGGCCTTGCGCGGCCTCTGGGGTGGTCGCGAGCCTCAGATCTTCCTGTCCGGCCCAATGCAGCTGGACGATCCGCGGGAAGCGATCCTGGCGGTCTATCGCGCCAGCCTAGCCGTTGCCGTGGCAGCGCCCGAGTCCCGCGAGGCGGTCGCGTTCGCCTACCACGATTTCGGTCCGCCCTCGGGTGTCGTCCGGACCGAACGGATCGAGGACCTCGACATCACCCGCGTGACATTCGGCAACGGTGTGCAATTGGACTTCAAGCGGACGCCGTTCGCGGCGGATCAGATCCAGATCGCCGTGCGGTTCGGCAACGGGCGCATCGGCCTGCCCCTCGACCAGCCCGGCCTTGGCGGGCTGGCCGGCCGCGCATTCGTCGACGGCGGGCTGGGCCGCCAGAGCATCGACGAGATCACCCGGACCTTCGCCAGCCGCCAGGCCGACATCGATCTGGTCCTGGGCGAGAGCGGGCTCGCCCTGCTCGGCCGGACCACGCCGGGCGACCTGCCGTTCCAGCTCGATCTGCTGGCGGCCTATGCCACCGATCCCGGTTATCGGCCGGAGTCCATGCAGCGCTATCTCGACCGGCTGGCCGCGACCTATGCGCAGCTAGCGGCGACGCCGGGTGGCGCGCTGCCGGGACCGGTGGCGCTGCTGCTGCATGACGGCGACACCCGCTTCGCCATGCCGACCGAGGACGAGGCCCGACAGCGCACGTTGGCCGAGCTGCGCGACTGGCTGACACCGCAACTCCACGATGGCCCGCTGCGGGTGATTGCGGTCGGCGACATCGACCCGACGCGGCTGATCGAGGAGGTCGGCCGGACCTTCGGCGCGCTGCCGGCGCGGGGGCCGGCGGTACGGCCAGCCCCTCCGATCCTGACCGTGCCCACATCCAGCGACGCGATCCGGCTCACCTACCAGGGCACGCAGGACGACGCGATGGCGCAGGTCTACTGGCCGACGACGAGCCAATCCGATGCCACGACGGCGATCGGGCTCGACCTGGTGGCCGACATACTTGGTGACCGGCTGCTCCACGAGGTGCGCGACCGCGCGGGTGCCACCTATTCGCCCGAAGCAGCCAGCCAGATGTCACTGATACTGCCGGGTTTCGGCTATCTGGGCGCAGCGCTCGACGTGCCCGCTGGCGACGCCGACCGGTTCGGCGGCGTCATCCGAGATGTCGGTGCCGCCATGCACGCGGGCGGCATCACGCAGGACGAACTGGACCGGGCGCTGCAGCCACGGCTGGCGCAGGCGCGGACGTCGCTGGAGACCAACGATTTCTGGTTCTACCAGGTCCTGATCCCGATGGAGCAGTTTCCGTTTACCCTCGATGATGCGCGACGGCTGGTGGCCGACCACGAGAGCCAGACGCTGGCCAGCGTGCAGGCACTGGCGACGCGCTACCTCGATCCAGCGCGGGCGCTGACGGTCCTGGTGACGCCCGGCGATCCGCCCGAGCCGGTGGTGCGCTGACCGCTCAACGAAGGTCGCGGTAGCCGCGCCATTCCTGTGCCAGTGTTGCGGCGGCGCTGCGGAAGATCGCGATGTCGCTGCCCGAGGCGACGACCGCGAACCCGTCCTCGAACAGCGCCTGCCAGCTTTTGCCGTCGCGTGGGACGGTCGCCAGCGGCTTGCCGGCCGCCCGAACCGCCGTCACCGTCTCGGCGATCAGCCGCTCGACCTCGGGTGCCCCGGTCCGATCCAGCACACCGGCGCTGCCGGACAGGTCCGATGGCCCGATGAACAGCATGTCGACACCGTCTACGGATGCGATCTCGTGGGCGTTGCGGACTGCGGTGACGGTCTCGATCTGGGGCACGATCAACAGAGATTCGTGCGCGGTCTGCAGATAGTCGGTGCTCAGGCCGTACCGCGCCCCGCGCACCACGCCGGCGGCGTGGCCGCGCCGCCCGAGCGGCGGGTAGCGGCAGGCATCGACGATCGTTTTCGCCTCGGCCGCGGTGTCGACCATCGGCACCAGGATGGCCTGGGCACCCGCGTCGACGATGCGTTTGAGGTAGGTCGGATCCGAGCTGGGCACGCGGATCATCGCCGTCGTCGCGCTGCCGGACAGCGCGCGCATCATGTCGATGGCCGACTGAACGCCGCCGGGGCCGTGCTCCTGGTCGATGATCACGAAGTCGAGGCCAACCAGGCCGGCAATCTCGGCGAAGGTCGGGTCGGCGGCTTGCAGCCACATCCCGAAGGACTTGAGCCCCGCTTGAACACGGTGCTTCAGATGATTTTTCGGGCTCATGATCGAGGCGGATTCCTGCTGGTCGTAACGCCCGGCGGAAGCTGCGCCAGGCGCAGGCCATGGTCAATCTGAATGCAACCTGGAGAACCAGTCGCCAGCTTACACCGCGGGCAGCGGTGGCAAGCCGTAGCGCGTGGGGTTCGCGATCGCGCGCTGGATGATGTCGACGCCCATGTTGGTCTCGTTCGAGGCCCACGGCTCGAAGCTGTGCGTCGGGTTGGGGTTGGCAAAGTACATCATCGCCAGCCGGCTGCTGATCTCGGGATGATTCCGGACGCGGTGGTAGAGCGGCTGCACGCGATAGCCGCACATGAGCGAGAAGATCTCGCCTGGCATGGCGATCACCTCGCCTGGGCGGGGCTGCAGCGCCCGCCATTGACCGGCGGGGCTCAGCACTTCCAGCCCTGGCGCATCCGCGAACAGCAGCGTCAAGTAGAGCCCATCCTCGTGCGCGTCGGTCAGCAGATCGCGGCTCTGGCGTCGCGGCTCGTAGCGGTTGAGCTGCAAATGAGAGGCCAGATCGCAACGGAAGGCCATCTCCGGCGACCAGCGGGCGGCGTAATGCTGCGACAGGGTGATGGTCAGCCGGTTTACGAGCCGGTCCAGCTCGGCTGCGGCGCCCAGCGCTGCCTCATGCATGCGACGGCCCGCATCGTCAGGGAAGCGGCGGCTCTCTCCGGCGTAGATCAGCCGCGCCCAGAATGATTCGGCGAGATCGGGCCGGTCGGGGCGATCCGAGTACTCCTTGCCCATGTCATGGTAACCATCGTACTCGGGCAGTGAGTTGGCGAGCTTGCGGTCGGCGGGCAACGCGAAAAATTCCGCCGCCGCCTGCCATAGCTCAGCGATCCGCGTCGTAAGTTCACCAGATGTCGGCAGGACGAGGAAGCCTTGCGTCTCAAGCTCGTGCGCCATCGGTTCGTGCCGCAAAGGGCGTGATATCGGTTGATCGAGCTGACGCATCTGCCCCTCTCAACGTTGCTGTGGGGTAGAGGAATATCTCGCAATGGTTGATAAAACTCAACGGCTAACTCGCTCATTGGGAGAGCGTCTGCGGACGATGCTGGCCGGGATCGTGTTGGCCGCGCTCACTTGCACCGTCGAGGCGGGTCAACCTGCGCAGGCGCCGCCGGGCAGCTACGCACGCGCTCACTATGATCTGCGGCTGGTCGAAAACTGTGGTCTGCTGACGGCGGAGGTCGAGCGCGGCTTCGAGCTTGCGCGCGACGAGCGGCTACGCCGCGAGGCCCTGAACGAGGCGGGCGCGCGATCCGCACGCATCGAGGCCAATGTGGCGTTCGACTTGGAATGGCAGAATCGCGGCCTCGGTGGTTCGCGACCCTGGTGCCGTCAGGATGGCAAGGAGGCGGCGCTGGCGTTCTTCGGGCGGTTCATCGACGAGCGCTATCCGCAGCCGGGAGCCAGCCCTTGACGAGGGTCAGGCGGCGGCGAGCGCGCCGGCCACTTGCACGAGATCGTCGACGTCCGCGACCGTCGTGGCGAACGAGGTTACCAGACGGACGACTGGGCCATCGCTACCAGGCGGCGCCAGCCAGGGATGGAACTTGAACCCCTGCTCGCGGAGGCTGCCGATCATCGTCTCCGGCATCGCCACGAACAGCTCATTGGCTTCCACCGCCTGCACCAAGCGCAGGCCGGGCAGGGGCGACAAACCGCGGGCGAGACGCGCGGCCATGTCATTCGCGTGCCCCGCATGACGCAGCCACAGTCCATCCTCGAGCATCGCCACGAGCTGGGCGCTGAGGAAGCGCTGCTTGGACAGAAGATGGCCCGCCCGCTTCCGGCGGTCCTCGAAGCCGGCTGCGAGAGCCGGATCGAACAGCACCACCGCTTCCGCCGCCAGCGCACCGTTCTTGGTGGCGCCGAACGACAAGGCGTCGACACCGGCTTGCCAGGTCGTCGCGGCCGGCGAGCAGCCCAGATGGGCAATGGCATTGGCGAGCCTGGCCCCGTCCATATGGAGGCGGAGGCCACGCCCATGCGCCACGGCTGCCAATGCCGCGACATGGTCTGGGGAATACACGGTGCCCCATTCGGTTGCCTGCGTAATGCTCACCGCTGCACCGTGGTCGGCGATTGCATCGGCCAACACGCCCGGCGCGAGCTTGCCCCCGATGCCTGGCAGCCCAACCAGCTCGGCGCCGCCAGTGAAAAACTCCGGACCACCGGCCTCTTCGATCAGGATATGCGCTGTCTCGTGACAGTAGACGTTTCGGCCAGACGCGGCCAATGCCGCCAGGGCCAAGCCATTGGCTGCCGTACCCGTGCCGACCGGGAAGATCGCAAGGTCGGTCTCGAACACCTCGCAGGCGAGCACGGACAGCCGCTGTGTGATCTCGTCGTCGCCGTAGGACGGTGCCGTGCCCAGATTCGCGGCGACGATGGCTTCGAGCACCGCCGGCGCCACTGGAGCCACGTTGTCGCTGGCGAAATTGCGGCCGATGCCACTCATGTTGCGCGCCTACAGCCTCCCGAAACCGGCCTGTTCGCCATAGGCCAGACACTCCTCAAGTGGCATGACGCCGCCGGACGTGCTGTAGGACATCAGGCTGACCGCGGCTACGCAGACCGCCAGCCGCAGACAACGTTCGACCGGCCACCCCTCGTGCAGCCCGAATAGGACACCTGAGGCGAACGCGTCCCCGGCGCCGTTGCTGCTCTTGATCGCGTCGGGAGCCACGCGGGCGGACGCTTGGCGCCAGATCTGGCCGCTGCGAGACACGGCTATGCCACCGGCCGGAAAATGGATCACGACCAGATCGCGCACACCGAGATCCAGCAATACCCGCCCCGCGGCCTCGACGCGGGATGGACTGGCGGTGCTACCGTCCATGACCTCGATCCCGGTGACAGCTGCCGCCTCGAGCTCGTTGATGACGACCGAGTCCAGGTACGGCAGACACGGCAGCGTCAGCGCGCGGATCCGCTCGGGTGCCACGCAGACCAGCTCCATGTTGGTCCGCAGACCCAGCTCCTTCGCTTCGGCCAGAACCTCCGAGAAGCCGTTGCCGTGCGCGGTCGCCCGATCCATCCGCTCATGCACGCCCGGCGCGCCGAAGTGGAAGATCTTGGCGCGCGAGCCGCTGAGGTCGAAGTGACCGGGAGCGAGCAGCGCGTTTGCGCCCGGCTGATAGAAGAACGTGCGCCGGCCGGTCGACTGCTCGATCATCACGTCGGTATAGGCCGTACGCTGTCCGGGCAGCATCGCGAGGCCAGTAGTCCCGATGCCGTGCCGCGCGCAGATCTCCTGCACCAGCCGACCATGCTCGTCGTCGCCGATGACCGACACGAGATCGAGCGGGAAATCGGCCCCCAGGCGGGCGAGGTTGACGGCCATGTTCAAGCCGGGGCCGCCCGAGTCGGGTGTCTCCGAAACGATGGTGGCGACGTGCTCGGGCGGCGGCAGCCGGTCGATGACCTTGTTGACGTCGATGCAGAGGCTGCCGCCGCAGATGATCCCATTGCGCGCCATGATGTCAGCCGAGCTTGAGGACCGCCTCGGTGATCTCGAGATCGTCCTCGAGCGGCCGCTGCGGCCGCAGGCCCTGCTTCGCCAGCTCGCCGTGATAGGCTCGGACCGCCTCCTTCGGCGCCACCGTGCCCGACGCGACCTCGCGCATCAGTGCCACGATGGCCAGCGGCGATTCCGCGAGGTTGATCTTGCGCCCGAACAGGGCGACGCGCGCGCCGTATTTCTCCGACTGGCTCAGCAGCTCGAACGTGTCGCGCGCCGTGCCGGCGCCGCCGCCCAGCACGCCTACGACGAGGCTGGGATCGTAGGAGGCCATCTCCTCCAAAGCCTTAGGGCCATTATACGCGATCTTCAGGAACTGCGGGCGGTCGGCCGAATGCACGCCGGCGAGGCAACGGTGGATGCAGTCGTTGATGTAGTGCGGCAGCACTTCAGGATCGATCGTCGTCGCTACGTTGGGATTGAAGACTTCCAGGAAATACTTGAAGCCGATCGCAGCGGCATCGGCACGAAACTGGGAGAATGCCTCGAGCGAGCGGATGTCGGCCTCGATGTCGTTGTTGAAGGTCACCGAGTAGAGACCGAGATCGGTGCCGATGACCTCGGCACCCGGGGCGGGCTTCGCCGTGCCGTACATGGTCCGCGACAGCGAGGCCGAGCGGAACGGGCGCGACGGGTGCGTCGTGTAGCTGCCGCCGCGCACGACCCAGATATCGGTCGTATCGTTGGCGCGGATCACGGGCTTGACCGCGCTGTTCGCGAACAAGCCCTCGTCGCACAACTTCTCGACATTCGCGGGCGACATCAGCATCACGTCGACGATGTCCTGCGCGACGATCGCGCGCACCTGGTCCAGGAACTCCTCACGGGTGCGGTAGCGCGTCCAGGTGCCATCGGCCTCGCGCTTGGGTCCGGTGGACCAGATGCTCGGACCCATGTCCGGGTCCTTGGCATCCGCGATGATGAAATCCTGGCGGGTGTACTGGCCCGCGCGGATGCGGGCGAGCTTCTCGTCGACGCGCTTCATGACAGTCCCTTGTCTCGGTGATCAGGCAGCTTGATAGGGCGGCGGCGGCGCCATGGCACCCGTCATGATCGCCACGGCATCGGACATGGTATGGTCCTGCGGCCGGATCACGGCGATGCGCCGGCCGAGCCGGTGGATGTGGATGCGATCGGCGACCTCGAATACGTGCGGCATGTTGTGGCTGATCAGGACGATCGGCAGCCCGCGCCGTTTCACGTCCAGCATCAGCTCGAGGACTTTTCTGGATTCCTTCACGCCCAACGCGGCGGTCGGTTCGTCCATGATGACGACGCGGCTGCCGAACGCCGTGGCTCGCACCACGGCGACGCCTTGGCGCTGGCCGCCGGACAGGGTTTCGACCGCTTGCCGGATGTTCTGAATCGTCAGCAACCCCAGCGCGTCGAGGTGCCGGCGCGCGTCCTTTTGCATACCGGACCGGTCCAGCGTCCGAAACACCCGCCCCAGGATGCCTGCCTTGCGTCGCTCGCGGCCGAGGAACAGATTGTCCGCGATCGACAGCGCCGGTGACAAAGCGAGGTGCTGGTAGACGGTCTCGATCCCGGCGGCGCGCGCCTCCATCGGCGAGCGGAAGTGGACCGGCTGGCCGTCCAGGCGGATCTCGCCGTGATCGGGGTGACCGCACCCGAGATGGCCTTGATCAGCGTCGATTTGCCCGCACCATTGTCGCCGATCACGCCCAGGATCTCGCCCGGCATCAGGTCGAAATCGGCATGGTCGAGGGCGGTGACGCGGCCGAAGCGCTTGACCAGGTCGCGAGCGCTGAGGATCGGCTGGACAGCGGCGCTCACACCGACACCCGCCGGATCCACTGGTCGATCGTGACCGCGACGATGATCAGCAGGCCGATCGTGAATTCCTGCCAGACCGCGTCGGCACCGGCCAACGCCAGACCATTGCGGAATACGCCCACGATCAGGGCGCCGATCAGCGTGCCGACAATCGAGCCGCGTCCGCCGAACAGGCTGGTGCCGCCAATCACCACGGCGGTGATCGAGTCGAGATTGGCCGTCACACCCGACAGCGCGCTGATGGCGCCGATACGGCCGATCAGGACCCAGCCGGCGACGGCGCAGATGAGCCCGGCGATAGTGTAGACGGCCAGTAGTGTTCGGCCGGTGTTGATACCTGCGAGGCGGGCCGAATCGGGGTCGTCACCCGCCGCGTGGATATGCCGGCCGAAGGCGGTGCGGTTGAGCATGTACCAGACGATGGCAGCGATCACGAGCATCAGGATCGAGCCGTAGGTCAGGCGCGCGCCGCCGAACTGGATCGCCGTGCCCATGAACTGCAGGAATGGCGCGGCTGCCTCGACCTCCTGCTGCCGGATGGTGGTGCTGTTGGAGTACCAGAGGTTCAAGGCGCCGAAGATGCTCCAGGTGCCTAGCGTCACGATGAACGGTGGCAGCCGCAGCCAGGTGACCAGCGCGCCGTTGATGAAGCCGCAGGCACTGCCGACCAAGAGGCCCAGCGTGAAGGCCAACTCGATCGGTAGCCCCGCCAGCACCGCAAGCCGGCCCATCACGACCGACGACAGCACCATGATCGCACCGACCGACAGGTCGATGCCGGCGGTCAGGATGATCAGCGTCTGCGCGATCCCGACAATGCCGATGATGGTGACCTGCTGCAGGATCAGCGACAGGTTGAACGGCTGGAAGAAGCGGCTGCCGACGATCACGCTGAACACGCCCACGCCCAGCAGCAGCACGATGAAAGGCACGGTGGTCGGATAGGCGTGCAGGAAATGCTGCAGCTGCTTGAGAACGGTCTTCTTTTCTTCTTCGAACACGGCGTGCCCGGTCGGCGCCGCCGCCAGGGCGCCAGTCAGGTCCGTGGTCTCGGGCCGGGCTACGGCGTCATTGGCGCTGGTCATGGCAGCCGACTTGCAGGTGGGCGGGGGGAAGGCGGCCGCTGCGGACCGCCCTCCCTCGGACAATGTGGCTAGATCAGCCCCAGCACTTGGTCAGGCCGTCCTTGGCCGTGATCAACTCCACGCCAGGCACCGGCTTGTCGGTGATCAGCGCCACGCCGGTGTCGAAGAACTGCAGGCCGGGAGTCGGCTCCGGCTTCTTGCCCGACTTCGCGAATTCGGCCACGGCCTCGACGCCCATCGACGCCATCAGCAGCGGGAACTGCATCGAGGTGGCGCCGATCACGCCCGCCTCGACGTTCTTGACGCCTGGGCAGCCGCCGTCGACCGAGGTCATCAGCACGCTGCCATCGGCCTTGCCGGCCGCCTTCAGCGCCTCGTAGGCGCCGGCCGCGGTCGGTTCGTTGATGGTGTAGACGACCGAGATGTCCGGGTCCTTCTGGAGCAGGTTCTCCATCCCGGTACGGCCGCCTTCCTCCGCACCCTGGCCCCACTGGTGGCCGACGATGCGCGGATCGGTTTCCTCGCCGTAGTGCTTGGGATCCATGACGTCGATGCCGAAGCCGGTCATGAAGCCCTGGTCGCGCAGCATGTCCGTCGTGGGCTGGCTCTCCAGCGCGTCCAAGAAGGCGATCTTGGCGTCGGCCGCCTTCGGCCCCAGGGTCTTCGCGGCCCACTCGCCGATCAGCTTGCCGGCCTTGAAATTGTCGGTGGCGAAGGTGGCGTCGGCGGCATCGATCGGGTCGAGCGGCGTGTCGAGCGCGATCACCAGGATACCGGCGTCGCGAG
The DNA here is from genome assembly GCA_963798145.1 of uncultured Alphaproteobacteria bacterium. Taxonomy (GTDB): domain Bacteria; phylum Pseudomonadota; class Alphaproteobacteria; order Geminicoccales; family Geminicoccaceae; genus Benzoatithermus. Next base: position 154,031 of record CAWCSG010000008.1, on the reverse strand, counting down.
CCTGCTTGATGGTCGGCACGATCGCCGCGGTGTCGCTGGGTGTGATCAGGATGCCCTTCGCACCGGCCGAGATCAGGCTCTCGATCGCGGCGACCTGGGTCTCGTTGTCGCCGTCATACTTGCCGGCGAAGCTCCGCAGCTCGACGCCGAGCTCCTTGGCCTTGGCCTCCGCACCCTGCTTCATCTTGGCGAAGAACGGGTTGTTGTTGGTCTTGGTGATCAGCCCGACGATCACCTCCTCGGCTGAGGCCGGGGCGGTGCCGAGCACCGCCAGCCCGAGCGCGGTCGCTGCGAGCAGAGCGCTCTTGGTCCAGATCCTGTTCTGCATTCGTTTGGCCTCCCCGGTTCTGCCGCGCCCCGTTTACCCGTCGCTGCGGAACGGTGGTCACGGTTGTCGGCGGCCAACATGGCCGCCGCCCCTACGCGCTGTCAACGCGCAGTCGCTGGTGCCCCGCGGCGGCGACGGCTGGCGAGAAAGGGTGGCCTGCTGACTCCGGAGCCGCATCGCGTAGGAAGGAGTCGCCACTGTTTGCGGAGCTACCGACCATGGGCCGTCGCGATACTCTTTCCGCCGCCGCGGCGCGCCGCATCGCGCTGGCCGCGCAGGGCTTCGCCCGCCCGCGTCCGGCGCTGCCGCCCACCCCGGCACAAGCGCTGCGCGAGATCGACCGGCTGGGGCTGGTGCAGATCGACTCCGTCAGCGCGGTCGTCCGCTCGCACTATCTGCCGCTGTTCTCCCGCCTCGGCCCCTATCCCTGCGGCCTGCTCGACCAGCTCGCCTATGACGGGCGGCGCCGTAAGCTGTTCGAGTATTGGGGTCACGAGGCGTCGTTGATCCCGGTGCGCCTGCAGCCGATGCTGCGCTGGCGGATGGCGCGCGCGGGGGCCGGCCAGGGCACGTACGGCCAGCTCGCCAGGTTCGCGCGCGACCGGCGCAGCTATGTCGACGACGTGCTGGCCGAGGTGCGTAACCGGGGCGCGCTGGGCGCCGGCGACCTTGCCGACGGCAGCCGCGGGCAGGGTGGCTGGTGGGGCTGGAGCGACGGCAAGACCGCGCTGGAGTTTTTGTTTTGGGCCGGCGCGGTCACCACGGCGACCCGTCGCGGCTTCGAGCGGATCTACGACCTGCCGGAACGCGTGCTGCCGAAGCCGGTGCTGGCGCTGCCCACGCCCGAGCCCGCGGACGCGCAGCGTGCCCTCCTGCTACATGCCGCCCGTGCCCTCGGCGTCGCCACCGCCCGCGACCTGCGTGACTATTTTCGCCTCGAAGCCGCCGATGTGCCGGCGCGGCTGGCCGAGCTGGTCGAGGCCGGACTGCTGCTGCCGGTCACCGTCGCGGGCTGGGCCCAGCCGGCCTATCTCGACCCGGCAGCGCGCGCGCCGCGTCGGGTCGATGCGCGCGCCCTGCTGTCGCCGTTCGACTCGCTGGTGTGGGAGCGCGAGCGTACCGAGCGGATCTTCGGCTTCCGCTACCGGCTGGAGATCTACACGCCGGCGCACAAACGGACCCACGGCTACTACGTGCTGCCGTTCCTGCTGGGCGACCGGCTGGTGGCCCGCGTCGACCTCAAGACCGATCGCCAGGCGGGCTGCCTGCGCGTGCTGGCGACGCACTTGGAACCGGGCGGGGACGAGCGGGTGATCGCCGGGGCGCTAGCCGGGGAGCTGGGGCTGATGGCGGCATGGCTCGGGCTGGACCGGGTGGAGACCGGCCCACGCTAGCAGTCGGTTCGCCTGGGCATCAATTTACTTATTAGTTGAAAAATACGCTGCACACGCGCAACTTGTAGGCGATCTCTGGATCGAGAGAGGGTTGGCGAGGTGCGCGGAACTGCCGTCGGGCGCGACTTTGCAGGCAACATCGTCATGGTCGGCTGCGGCAGCATCGCCCAGACCATCCTTCCCCTGCTCCTGCGCGATCACGGGGTGCCGGCGCACCGAGTCACCGTGGTGACGGCCGACGAGCGCGGCGGCGACATCGCCGCCGGACTCGGCGTCCGCTTCCTGGTGGCGCCGTTGACGCCGGAGAATCATCGTGCGGTCCTGGGCGCCTTGATCGGACCCGGCGACTTCCTGCTCAACCTCTCGGTCGAGGTCGCGAGCCTGGAGCTGCTGCGGTTCGCGGCCGAGTCCGGCGCGCTCTATCTCGACACCGGCATCGAGCCGTGGCCCGGTGGCTATACCGACTTCCGCCTCTCGCCGGCCGAACGTTCCAACCAGGCGTTTCGCGAGCGAGCGCTGGCCCTGCGGAGGGCCATCGGACCCGGCCTGCCGACGGCGGTCATCTGCCAGGGCGCCAACCCCGGGCTGGTCTCACAGCTGGTCAAGGCCGCCGGACTCGACCTCGCGCGGCTGCTGGGCCTGGAGCCCGTCGCACCGGCGGCGGCCGATGGCTGGGCGCGGCTGTTTCGCGACCTCGGCATCCGCACGATCCATATCGCCGAGCACGACAGCCAGGTCAGTCGCACGCCACGGGCGGCCGGCGAGTTCGTCGGCACCTGGTCGGTCGACGGGCTTCTTGGCGAGGGCGTCCAGCCAGCCGAGCTGGGCTGGGGCACGCACGAGGCGGAGCTGCCGGCGGATGGCCGCCGCCACGCTGGCGACGCGCCCGGGATCTACCTGCTGCACCCAGGCGTCGACGTGCGGGTGCGGAGCTGGGCCCCTGCCGCCGGTCCGTTCGTCGGCTATCTGGTCACCCACATGGAATTGCTGTCGATCGCCGATCACCTGACTCTGCGCGAGCGAGGCCACGTCGTGTATCGCCCGACCGTGCACTACGCCTACTGTCCGTGCCCCGATTCGCTGTTGTCGCTGCACGAGCTGCTGGCGCGGGGCTTGGTGCCGCAGGCGCGGCAGCGGATCTTGGGCAGCGATATCGTGCACGGCCAGGACGAGCTCGGCGTCCTGCTCGCCGGTCATCCGCGCGGCGCCTACTGGTTCGGCTCCCAGCTGACCATCGCGGATGCGCGGGCGATCGTGCCGCACACGAACGCCACGGCGCTGCAGGTCGCGGCCGGGATCCTGGGCGGCATGGCGGCGGCGATCGACCAGCCCGCGCTGGGCTTGGTCGAGCCGGAGGAGCTCGACTTCCGCCGCGTGCTCGCCGTGGCGCGGCCCTATCTCGGACGTGTGCTCGGCATCTGGTCGGACTGGACGCCGCTCACCGGCCGCGGGCGCCTGTTTCCCGAGGCATTGGATCGGACTGATCCGTGGCGGTTCGCCAATGTCCGAATTGCGTGAGGCCAGCGCCATCGGCCTGCTGGAGCGGCGCCGGCCCGGCCCCAGCCGGCCGGAGGCCTACCGTTACCTCGAGGCGCTGATCGCCTGCCCGTACCTCTATCTCGGCCAGACGGCGCATACGGGCCTGGGCGTGTTCACCGCGCGGCCGGTATTGAAAGGTGCGGTGATCGTGGCCGACGAGGACGGGACGCTGCACCGGCGGGCTTTGCCGCTGGCCGCCGCCCTGGCTCAGGGTTGGGACCAGGCGCATGATTTGTTCCAGATCGGCCACGACCTGTTCCTGCCGCCGCGCGGCTGCTTCGACGATCTGTTCAACCATTCCTGCGAGCCCAGCGGCGGTTGGCGCCTGACCCAGTCGGGCGCCCGGTTCCTCGCCATCCGCGACCTGACGGTCGGCGACGAGCTCACCTACGATTATTCCTGCCACCTGCTCGGCCCGGGCGAGCGGATGACCTGCGCCTGCGGCACCGGAGCGTGCCGCGGGGTGATCGGGCCATTCCACGATCTGCCAGGGCCGCTCCGCGCCCGCTACCGGCGGTTGGGGGTGGTCTCGCCCGCCTTGGCGGCGCCGATCGGGTAATGGCCCGCCCCCGATGGGCCTGGCGCGGGCTGCAGCGAGCATCCAGGGCGCCCTCGGCCACGCTGCGGATCGCCATGATCGCCGGGGCGATCTCGGCCGCCAAGGTGGCGCTGTTCGCCGTCGGGAGCGGTCTGTTCCTGGTCACCCATGGGGCTGGAGCACTACCCTGGCTCTATCTGGCGTTGGCGCTGGTGGCCGGCGGCGCGGCGCTGCTGCTCGCACCCCGGCTCGAGCGCGCCTGCCCGGTCGCCGCCTTGTGGCGCCTGTTGCTCCTGACCGTCGTCCTGACGTTGGCGACGGCCGCAACCTTGATGCTCGAGTTGCCGGGAGCCCCGGCGCTCCTGCTGATGCTGGCCCACCTCTACAACATCGCCTCCGAGATCCTCCTCTGGCTGGTGGCAGCGATCTGGCTGCCGGCGCCGGAGCTGCGCCGCGCCACGGTCTGGATCTATCTCGCGACGGCGCTGGGCGGCTTCGTCGGTGGCGTCGGGGTCGAGCGGCTGCTGCCGCTCGGCCCGACCGCGGCCTGCCTCGCGGTCACGCTGCTCGGCCTGGGCTATGCCGGCCTCTGGCTGCGCCGCAGCCTCGCGCTGCCCGACCGCGGCAGCGAGTTCGGCCCGGCGGCGGCCCCGGCGCCGGACGAGACGGCGGTCGCCGCCAACGGCGCCTGGCACGTGCTGTTCAGCCATCCGCTGGGCCCGCTGCTCGGCGCCGGATCGTTCATGCTCACGCTGGTCTGGGTGATGACCGAGTTCCTCTGCCTTTCGGTCTATGAGATCCGCATCCCCGAGCCGGATCGTCTGACCCGCTTCCTGGCGAGCCTCTATGCCGGGCTGCAGCTGGTCGAGTTCGGCTGCACCGCGCTGGTTACGGGCGTCGTGACCCGCCGCCTGTCGCCGCTGGCGCGCAGCGTGCTGTTCCCGCTGGGCGCGTTCCTCAGCCTGCTGCTGCTCGGGCGCAGCTTCAGCCTGCCCGCCGCCGTCCTCGCGCACGCGTACACCGAGGCCGCTTCCAACGGCCTGTTCGACCCGGTGCATGCCAGCAACTTCGCGGCCGTGCCGACCGGCTTCCAGGCGCGCCTGCGCTCGGTATCGGAAGGCGTCTGCTACCCGCTGGGCATGGCGGCGGGCGGCATGGCGCTGCTGCTCGGGCCGGCGCAAGGCAACCTTGAGCTGGTGCTGATCCCTGCGGCGCTGGCGGCGTTCCTGTTCGTGGCCGTGGGCGCCTTTACCGGCATCATGGTGACCCCGTCGCTGCTGACGGCCCTGGGCCTGACCGCCGAGCTCGGCCCGGCGCCGCGCCGTGCCGAGCTGCGCGCGGCGTCGCTGGCGCTGGCGCCTTGGATCCGCCGGACGCGGCTGCGCCAGCGGCTGCTGCGCGCCCGCGCCGGCACGGGGCGCGCGCCGGCGCTCGAGCGGCAGGTGGCGCGGGCGGATCGCCGGGCGCTGGCCGTGGCGTTCGCCCAGGCGCAGCGTTGCGATCCCGGCCGGGCGCTGGCGCAGCTGGAGGCATTGCTCGACAGCCGCAGCGCGGAGCGGCGGGCACTGGTCGCCGAGACGGTCCTGTCGCTCCCGGTCCGCCGGTTGTTCCAGCCCTTTCTGCCGGCGCTGCGACAGCGCTATCAGGAATAGCTATCTCGAGCCGCGCTCGGGTAGGCTCGGCGTGGGGCGGAGCCCTGGGCAGCAGCCGGCTGCGGGCCTGGTGCCATCTCGACCCGGTGAATGGGCTATGCGGCGTGGACCAGGGGCCGCCGATCAGGTTGGCCGAGGTGGAAGCGCTCGACGAGATCGGCGCGCGGCATCGGCCGGCCGTACCAGTAGCCCTGCATCTCGTCGACGCCGATCAGCCGCAGCGCCGCCATCTGCTCGTCGGTCTCGATGCCCTCGGCACAGCTCATGATGCCCAGACTCTTGGTCATGCCGACGATCGCCAGGATGATGGCCTCGCCGCCGCGGTCGAGCGCCTGCACGAACGAGCGGTCGATCTTGATCTTGTTGAAGCGGAACTTGGTCAAATAGCTCATCGACGAATAGCCGGTGCCGAAATCGTCCATGGCGAGGTGGACGCCCATCTCGACGAACTGGTTCATCATCGCGTTGGAGCGGGCATTGTTGGCCAGCAGCACGCCCTCGGTGATCTCGACCTCGAGCTGGGCCGGTGGCAGCCCGGAGCGCTGGATCGCGCTCGCCACCGTCTCCAGCAGGTCATCGTCCGTGAACTGCGCCGGCGACAGGTTGACGGCGACCTGGACGCCGCCCCAGTGCGACGCGTCGCGGCAGGCCTGCTCCAGCACCCAGCGGCCGATCGCGGTGATCATCCGCGTCTCCTCGGCGACCGGGATGAACAGGCCCGGCGCGATCAACCCCTGCTGCGGGTGGCGCCAGCGGATCAGCGCCTCGACGCCGGACAGCTCGCGCGTGCGCACGTTCATCTTGGGCTGATAGAAGACCTCGAACTCCTGGTTCTCGATCGCCCGGGCCAGGTCGCGCTCGAGCGCCTTCCTGGCCTGCAGCCGCGCGTCCATGCCGGGCTCGAAGAAGCGGATCGCGGCCCGGCCGTCCTCCTTGGCGCGGCTCAGCACCATCCCGGCGATCTGCAACGCACGCTCTGCCGTGGCGGCGTCGGTCGGCAGCATGATCACCGCGATGCTGACGCTGACGGCGACCTCCTGGCCGGCCACGGTCAGCGGCTGGCCCAGCTCGCGCTGCAGCTCGCGCGCCAGCCCTTGCGCCGCCTGCGCATCGGCCACCGCCGGCCGCACCAGCACGAACTCGTCGGCACCGGGGCGGGCCACGACGTCGCCCGGCCGTGCCAGTGTCGCCAGCCGCTCGGCCGCGGCATGGATCAGCTGGTCGCCGACGACCGGGCCGTAGATGTCGTTGACCTCCTTGAAGCCGTCAATGTCGAGCATCAGGAAGGCTGCCAGCTCGCCGCGGCGCCGCGTGGCGTCCAGGACCTCGCCCAGGCCCTCGACCAGGCCCGAACGGTTCAGGCAGCCGGTCAGCGCGTCGTGCCCGCTCAGGAATTCGGCGGCCTTGCGGGCCTCGGTCTCGACGGTGACGTCGGCGGCGGTGCCGCGCCAGCCGATATGCCGGGCAGCGGCGTCGCGGATCGGCTTGCCGGAGACGCGCAAGGTCCGGGGCCGGCCCTCGCGGTCGAGGTAGCAGCGGGGCAGGTCGCGGAACAGGCGCTGCTCCTGCAGGGCGCGGTCGAGCTCCAACGACTGGTCGTCGCCGCTCATCGGCAGCAGCAGGTCGACCAGGGGCCGGCCCTCGATCTCGCTCACCAGGATGCCGGTCAGTGCGATGAACCGGTCGGAGATCCAGGTCAGCCGGCCCTCGGCGTCGGTCTCGAAGATCCAGTCCGAGCTTGCGTCGGCGACGTCGCGGAACCGGCTCTCGCTCTCGACGATGGCCGAGGTGCTGCTGCGGCTCTGCCGCAGGGCCGACCAGCCGAACGCGACGAACAGCAGCAGCGCGATGCCGAGCGAGGGCAGCAGCGCGGTCAGATATTGCGTGCCGGGCCGGTTCGGCTGCCAGGCGGCCTGTCCCACCATGGTCGTGCCGTCCGGGCCGGTGAGCAGCAGTCCCGTCCGGCCATCGGGATCCTTGACCGCCTGCACGGTCCTGCCGCGGGGGTCCTGAAGCTCGAGCCCGCGCGTCGGCACCGTCGGCGCCACGCCGATCTCGACCGCCGTCAGGTGCAGCGCGCCGGCCAGCTCTCCCAGCCAGTCCGCGGTCAGCCTGCGGATCACCACCAGGACGAAGCGCTCTCCGGCCGGGCGCTCGCCGGTCCAGGAGCTTTCGGGCGTGATCGCGGTGACCGAGGCGATGCCCAGCTGGCCGTCGCGCATCGGCAGGAAGGCGTGCACCGCCTCGGGCTCGTCGGCCGGCGTCGCGCGCCCGGACGCCACCAGCAGCCGCCAGGCCTCGTTGCCGAGCGCCGTCGAGATGTCGTCCTTGACCGGCTCGCCTTCGAGGGCCGCAAAGAACGTCGCATCGTCGGGTGCGATCACGAACGCCCAGTCGTATTTGTGCGTCCCGTGCAGATAGTAGCCCAGCCGGGCCTCGGCCCAGGCATGGTCCTGCCGCACCTGGATCGCCTCGACCGCCTCGTTCCACCAGGCATAGTCCTTGACCACGCGGTCGAGCTGCTTCGCGCGCTCGCCGATGCCCTCGTGGATCGCCAGGATCGACGCATCGCGTGCGATCTCATCCTGGGCACGGGCATTGAACAGCATCAGCCCGGCCAGCGCCGTAGCGGCGAGCAGCAGCAGCACGGCCACCGGGAGGATGACTTGACGATGCAGGGTGACGGCGCGCCGCGAAGCGTCGCCGTGGCGGCCGATCACCTTGCCGAGCGTCGTGGCTCCTGAATCGACAAGCATGCGCCGGTCATCCGGGTCAGTGCCGCAAGCACCAGCTGCGATCCCCAGCAAGGTTACCGACCAGAACTTAACTGTTTGCTAAAGCTGCTGGTCGCACCCGCCAGGCTCGCGAATCGACGCCGGTCGAGCCGGCCGATTACGGGCAGCTCGGCGATCAGGGTGCGGGCGGATGTCTGCCGATGCCCGGCACATAGGCGAGGCGCGCACGGCGCCGTCGAGATCGGCCTCGATCCAGCCGAGCGTCTTCTGCCGCCAGCAACTGACAGATACTAGGGCGGACGGCGAAAGCACGGTGGTGTGGGGTGGCAGTACGGGGGAAGCGTTCGCGGCCGGGCCGGCGGATGGCGGGCCGGCATGGCCCGTGGGTTCGTTCGGTAATTTCTTCGGCGGGACGGTCGGCGGGTTCGTTCGGTAGCTGCGTGGGCTGGAAAGCCGGCGGTTCGTTCGTGCCGATCGGGAATTCGTTCGTGCGGTTTCGGCTGCGCCGGGCCGTGGGCTCGGGTTCGTATGGGCGCGTCCGGCCGACGAGGAGCGAGGCAATGGCGGCATGGCGGGGCGCGATCTTATAGGATCAAAAGCCTTGCGCTGTTCCATGGCCATGGGGTGGTGTCAAGGACGGCGTTGAGGGATCGGTAACGGTCTTCGGGTTATCGTGGGGATGGTGGACCAGGTACCGCGGCGAGCCGGGAGCCCGAGCGGAGCGAGGGCGGACGGCGCAGGCATGGGGGTGGGGAGGGTTGAGTTGTTGGGGGAGGGTCGGGCGGGGTTAGTGGTGATCTGGTGGAATTATATTGAAGGTTGAATATGAACCGGGCCTTCTGCCATTGTGGATCGGTGCAGATTGCGGACGCGGCGCCGTCGGCGGGTTATGGTTAGGGAGTACGCCGAGGTCCGGGTCGATCCATGGTCGGCAGCTACATATCGATCCAGATTTCGGGCGACGCAAGCGTATGAGCGCAGAAGCATTCATCGCACGGGCCAAGAGCCTACGAGAGCAGAAGAATGCGGCAGAGGCGATGCTCGTGGCTAGAGAAGCCACGCGAATCGACCCGGAGAATGCGAACGCATGGTGGCAGCTCGGTCTGGCGACCCAGGCCCACCAAGGTGTCGAGAAGGCATTGGACGCCTTTGAGAAGACAACGGATTTCGCGCCACATTTCGGCTCGGGTTGGCACTTTCTCGGTCTGGCACAGATACAAGCCGGCAAATTCGAGGAAGCAAAGTCGAGCTTCAGGCTCGCCTATGAGATGGACGAGGATCTTACTACCGCTTTGGACCGGCTGGCAGAGATCGGCGAGGAGACCGACGACGAGAAGGCTGAACTATGGGCCCTTGAGCATCTGGAAGAAGCCAGCGAGCTATCAGGCCGCCAGTGTAACAGACTGGGCATTCTATATCACAACAACGGTGCCTACGCCCTGGCTATCACCTACTACCGGCGCTTCGCTGTGATGGCAGATGATCCGGCAGGCTGGATCAACCTCGGGCTTGTTCTCAGCGAGGCGGCCGTGAGCCAGGACGCCGACGCGGTCGAACTCGCTGCGGCGCGGCCAGAGGAGGCACCCGAATAGAGAGCGCTTCAAAAACATGCTGGACGGGCTACTGCCGCGCTTGCTGGCATTGAGCGACGACGTGCGCTCTCGCCAACAGGGTGTGCTCGCTGGAGATGAGCAGTACCAGCACTACGTCAACCCGATCGAGCTGTTGGAACTGGGCAATGACGACCTAGACGAACTCGGTTCCAAGGAAATCCAGCGGGCCAAGCGCCGTCTGCTGCAAGAGATCGAGCTTGAGGATGGCAAGATCAGCTGGGTAGACAGCTTAGTGATGGAGCGCTCCCGGGCGCTGGCGCTGTGCGACTTGATTGCATCCGACAAGACGGCGCTGCGCCACCACGTTCGCGTCTTCCGGGACAAGCGATTGTGCGACTTTCTCAGCCGTGGCGCGGTCGAGCACTTCCTCGTGACTCCCCACGATGAGGAGCGCGCCGCGCAAGAGGCCCTCGAGGACGATGACGACGGGTTCGGCGGGTGGCTCAGCCCGATGTTCGCCGCCCAGTACGACTTGGTTTTGGCCAAGGCGATTGAACAGCAGGATATCCGGGTAGTGGAATCCTTACTCGATGGTCGGCGCTGGGTCCAACCGCAGCATGAAGAAGCCTGCTTTGTGCAGGCCAAACGCATCGTGGAGCGGCTGATCGAGGCGATCGAGGGTCTGCCCAAGCGTGCGGAGAAGGAGCGGCTCGGGGCGCCGCAGGTGACGTCCGCGCTGGCGCACGGGCACGTCGGCAAACTCTTGGAGATGCTGCCAGTCCACTTCTCCGGGGAGCTTGGTAAAACGGTAGATATAATCCGAAAAATTGCAATCGAGGCGTTCAATAGTCACGACGACGTGCATCTGGCCTTGCAAGTGCTCGAAACTGCACGGGTGCTAGCGATGAAATCTCCCCAGCTCAGGCATCAATTCGATGAAGACTGGGATGCGCTCCAAGAGCAAAGGAAGAAAGAAGATGAACAATCAGCAAAGCTCATATTCAGTAAGCAGCCCCTGGAGATTACCAAGTCCGGAGTGTGCTTCGGGGAGCGGCGCATAGCCGCCGACGACGTATCTTCGCTGCGCTGGGGAGCGCTCCTGAATGCTGGCGGAAAAGCCGGAATGGTAGAGTACAAAATGGTGATCGCATCCGCTAGCGGCTCGACAATCGACATCAAATGGCAGGCGGAGAAATCCAAGGAGCAGGACGAGCTGTTCGGTCAACTGACCTATGCAGCGCTATTGCATCTTATGCCGCCGTGCATTCAGGCGCTCAAGGCCAAGACAGAGCGAGGAGACCGCGTCCGTATCGGCGACGCAGTAGCGACCCGCAATGGACTGGAGGTCACAGCCAAGGGGTGGATCATGAGCAGGACACGCCTCATCGCCTGGGCGAACGTGGAAAGCCAACTTCGCCAGGGAATGGTTATCGTCAGCGACAAATCCCTCCCCAAGGTAACGGTGGCGATCCCGATGAGGGACGTCGACAACGCGGTGACCCTACACTTCATGACGGTCCTTCAAGGAGTGGACCAATGAGTGCGACCGGCATTGAGATACCAAAGTGGTTGCTGCATTTAATGAGCCACCTCTACGAGATCGAGACGAAGGTCACCCGTGCCGGCGATCCAGGTAACGCACTGCGCAACGTCCACAGGATAAAGGAGGCACTGGCCTCCGAAAGCCTCTTCTACGAAGACCCGTTCGGGCAAGATTTCAACGAGACGCGCACAGACCTGGAGGCGACGATCAGCGGAGAGCGAACGGATAGCCTCAAGGTGGTGGAGGTCATAAAACCCATCGTTCGGTACGGCACGGCGAAACTCTCGCGCGTCGTTCAGCGTGGGATAGTTGTGGTCGAATCGCAAGCTCACTCCGAATCGCCGTCGCAACCCTAACGATCTCAGGGGACAGCTAACATGACGCGCATGATCAATTTTGGCATCGACCTGGGTACCTCGAATTCCCTGGTTGCCAAGTTCGATAAGGGGCAGGTCGAGGTCTTCAAAAACCCGAATGGGTTCAAGGAGACGTTGCCCAGCATCGTAGGATTCCGCAACGACCGTATCCTGGTCGGCGAGCAGGCTCGAGCCTACGTCGAGCGAGATCCGAAGAGCGTCGCCAGCCGCTTCAAACGGAAAATGGGCACGACCGAGACGATGAAAATTCGGTCCATTGGCGCCTCCAAAACACCCGTGGAGCTATCGGCTTACATTCTCAAGGAACTGAAGCATTTCGTTCATACTGGTGAGCAGCTGGATGCGGTAGTAATCACAATCCCCGCGTCATTCGACACCGTGCAGAGCAACGCGACCAAAGAAGCGGGCTTGATGGCCGGCTTCAAATCAGTAGTATTATTGCAAGAGCCCATTGCCGCTAGTCTGGCGTATGCCAATAAGGAACGCAACGTCGATCTCAAGAACAGCCAGTGGATGGTGTATGATCTAGGCGGAGGCACGTTCGACGTGGCGCTCGTCCGGATTATCGAGGGTGAGCTAACGGTAGTTGACCATGAGGGCGACAACTACCTCGGCGGTACGGACCTCGACGCCCTAATAGTAGAGAAGATAATTGTCCCTGAACTAGAGAAGCGAGGCAGATTTCCAAATCTACTAGATCGAATGAAAAGTGAGAGTGGAAAATATAATCGTCTTTGGTACGCTCTAATATTCAAGGCCGAGGAGGCAAAAATCGAACTTTCTACGAAAACGGCCACCGAGATCGATCTAGGAAGCATTCGCGATATTGAAGACGACGAAGGCAAAACCATGGACTCGGTAATCACCGTGTCTCGCTCGGACTTCGAGGGTCAAATTAAAGCAGCGATCGATGGCACCGCCGAAATGATGAAAAAATTACTAGTGCGTAATTCACTGCAGCCCCAAGATCTTCAGTTTATACTGATGGTGGGCGGCTCAACGTACATTCCATATGTGCGCAACCGCGTCGGCGAGGTGATGGGCATCCGCGTGAACACCGGAATTGATCCGACGAACGCGGTCGCAATCGGAGCGGCATACTTCGCTGGTACTAGTGAGTGGCGGGCGGACGTTAGAGAGGAAAGGAAGACTGTTGCGCCAGGCGCGCTGCGCATACGAGCGGCCTATAACAAGACCTCGCAGGAGAAAGAAGAGGTGTTCACCGCCAAAATCGAGGGTGTGACCGCGGGGATGCAATATCGAAGTCATCGGGAATGATGGCGCCTACGATAGCGGGTTGCGCAGGTTAAGCGGACGTATCATTGAGGAATTGCCGCTTCGCGAAGGTGCTTTTAGTATCTTTACACTTCACATTGTGGATGCGCAGGGTAATTCGATACCGCATGATTTCGGTTCGATTCAGATCGCGCAGGGGCGCTACAGCGTAGCGGGCCAGATGCTGCCGGAGGACATCAGTCTTGTGAAGGACGACGTTGCGGCCAAGGATACCCGGCTACAGCTCGTCTTCAGCAAAAATACGGTTCTACCCACTAAGACTAAAATTACGGTGGAGGTCGCAAAGACCATCGTCAAGGGCGCCGGCGGCGAGATGATCCGCATCGTGGTGGTGGAGGGTCCCTCGGATCGACATTCGTCGACCAACAAGCCGATCGGGGTGTTAGCCATCTCGGGCGACAGGATCAGCCGTGATCTAATCAGGGGTACGGAAATTGACCTCAGCTTCGAGCTGTCCGAGTCACGCGAGCTCTCGGTGTCTGCCTACCTGAATGGCACGGGGCAGGAGTTCACTGAGGTGTTCAAGGCGTCTGCACGCAAGGTAGACACTCAGATGCTGGCTACCGATATCATTCTGCTGGAAACCCGGGTCCAAGACGAGATTCTCGATGCGGCGGAGGGAGGCAACGCCGAGGTGCAAAGCCGTCTGGAGCGGCTGTTGCAGCCGGTACAGCACCTGATGAGCGAAGCGGCCAAGCTTTGCAGCGACGACGTCACAGACGACAGGTTTCAGCTAGAAGACCGTAAGCGCAAGCTGGCGCAGGAACTGCACGACCTTACCTCAGGTAAGCGGCTGGAGCAGGCCAGGTCGGCGTACGCTGAGACGAAGCAGGAGGTGGCTACCCTGGTGCGCGAGAGCGGCAATGACAGGGAGCGCCATATGCTCTCGGCGATCATTGGGCGCGAGGCTAGCTTCACACAGTCGAACAATCCGGAAAAGATCGCCGCGATGACAGGGCAGCTCCAGCAAATCCAGTGGCAGATCCTGGCGCGTACGCCCGACTTTTTGAAGAGGATGTACAGCCATCTGGTCGAGAAACGCGCGTCGATGAACGATCAGCTGCAGACAAAGTCGCTGGTTGACCAGGGGAAGCTCTGTGTCGAAAACGGAGATTGGGACGGGCTTCGTCAGATCAACGGCAGGCTGTGGGACCTCATGCCTGAGACTGAGCAGACGAGCTCAGAAATGGCGACCTACACCGGAATAATGTAACCGGTGTCGTGAGCAACGCCCCCGGGGCGAGTGCGGGAGGGCACGGGCCTACGTCCCCGCCCGCCTCTCACGCCGGCGTGGTTAGACTGCCCTCGGCCCGCCAGATGGGCGAACTGGCCGGTGCAGCGCGCCAGCTTGGCGAACGGCCTGCGCGTGCTGCATCCGTCATGTCCCGGCGACCGGTTTTGCGGCATTCCACCTAGGCAGGCGCGCGATTGCATCGTCGAGCTCCTGGCGGGCGAGGTTGAACCCATACATCTTCTGCAGGTTCATCCACCGCTCGGCGGAGGTGCCGAACCAGCGGGCGAGGCGGAGGGCTGTGTTGGCCGTGACGGCGCGCCGGCCGGCAGGATCTGGCTGATTCGGTTGGCGGGCACCTCCAGCTGGCGGGCGAGTTCGGCCGCGGCGGCGATGCCGAGGTCGTCGAGCTCGTCTTTGAAGATCTTGGCGGGGTGAATAGGGGTACGTGGCGAGCCTACCCGCCGCGCGCGCCCGGCAGCTTCCGGCGCGGGCCGCTCGCTCGGCGGCGCCGGCCGCTCCGTGCGCAGCGGCTCGATGCGGACCGAGGCGTCCTCGGCGTCGGGGCGGGCGGCGGCGACGGCGAAGCGGTCGGCGACGTGGCGGGCGATCTCGAAGCGGGTCTCGCGGTCGGAGATGCGGATGATGCCGATCTCCTTCTTGGTGACGTGGCCGCGGCGGCAGATGATCGGGATCAGCCAGCGCGGGTCGGCGTTGCGGGCGCGGCCGACATTCATGCGGAACCAGACCGCGTCGCCGGGGGTCTCGCCGCGCGCGGCCGGGGGCGGCGGCGGGGGCGGTGCGGCGGTGGCGGCGTCGAACAGCTCCTCGGGGTCGGGCAGGCCGGCCTGGTACATGCGGATCAGGGCCGCCGCGATCGCCTCGGGGCTGCGGCCGGCGAGGAGCGTGGTGGCGGCGGCGACGTCCTCGGCCGACAGCTCCTCGACCGGGGCGATCTCGCGCAGCAGGCGCTCCTGGTCCTTGGCGCGGATCTCGTCGGCCAGCGGCGGCCCGGACCAGACCGCCTTGACGTTGGCGGCGGTGAGCAGCTGCTCGGCGCGGCGGCGCCTGGTGTAGGGGACGATCAGCACGCAGACACCCTTGCGGCCGGCGCGGCCGGTGCGGCCGCTGCGGTGCAGCAGGGCCTCGCGGTCGCCCGGCAGGTCGGCGTGCACGACGAGGCCCAGATCGGGCAGGTCGAGGCCGCGGGCGGCGACGTCGGTGGCGACGCAGACCCGGGCGCGGCCGTCGCGCAGCGCCTGCAGCGCGTGGGTGCGCTCGCTCTGGCTGAGCTCGCCGGACAGCGCCACGGCGGCGAAGCCGCGCTCGACCAGGTTGGCATGCAGGTGGCGGACCGCCTCGCGGGTCTGGCAGAACAGCATCGCACCGCGCGCCTCGAAATAGCGCAGCACGTTGACGATCGCGTGCTCGCGCTCGTTGGGGGCGATGCGCAGGGCGCGGTACTCGATGTCGCCGTGGGCCTCGCGCTCGCCGGTGGTGGCGATGCGCAGCGCGTCACGCTGGTAGCGCTTGGCCAGGGACGCGATCGGCTTGGGGATGGTGGCCGAGAACAGCAGCGTGCGGCGCTCGGCCGGGCGTGGTCTCGAGGATGAATTCGAGGTCCTCGCGAAAGCCGAGGTCCAGCATCTCGTCGGCCTCGTCGAGCACCACGGCCTTCAGCGCCGAGACGTCGAGATGGCCGCGCTCGAGATGGTCGCGCAGCCGGCCCGGGGTGCCGACGACGATGTGGGTGCCTTGGGCCAGCGTGCGCTGCTCGCGGCGGATGTCCATGCCGCCGACGCAGGAGGCGACGCGGGCGCCGGTGCCGGCATAGAGCCAGGTCAGCTCGCGCTCGACCTGCAAGGCCAACTCGCGCGTCGGTGCGACGATCAGCGCCAGTGGGGCCCCCGCTGCGCCGAACCTGTCGGCCTCGCCGAGGAGGTTCGGGGCCATCGCCAGCCCGTAGGCGACGGTCTTGCCGGAGCCCGTCTGCGCGGAGACGACGAGGTCCCGGCCGGCGGCCTCGGAAGCCAGCACGGCCGCCTGCACCGGCGTCGGCTCGGCATAGCCGCGCTCGGTCAAAGCATGGAGCAGGCCGGGATGGGTCGCGGGGAACGGCATGGATATTCAATCAGGTTGCTGCAGCGCAACGGGGCTTCCCACATTTTGCGCTTTCAGGCCAGCGACGATGGGCAAACGCTCACGGCGCGGGCGGGCTGTGGCACTCCGTGCCGACAATCCGGGCACGCCGCGGTGCTGCCGACGCCGGATCGGGATATCGGCCGCTCTGGCATGAACCTTGCCCGTCAATCCGCCAGATCCCGTCCGCCAACCGTGGCAACAGTAGAGAAGGTGCAATCGATCATGACGACGCGCAGGCACGTGCAGCAGCTTTTCGCCGGCGCGCTGGTCGCCGCCTTCGCTCTGGGCCATGCGCCGACCGCCCCGCGCGCCGAAGCACTCGACGACATCATGGCCAGCGGCACGCTCAAGGTGGCGGTGCCGCAGGATTTCCCGCCGTTCGGCAGTGTCGGACCGGACATGACGCCGATGGGCTACGATATCGACGTGGCGACGCTGATCGCCGAGAAGCTGGGCGTGAAGCTGGAGCTGGTGCCGGTCACCAGCGCCAACCGGATCCCGTATTTGCAGACCAAGAAGGTCGACCTGGTCATCTCCAGTCTCGGCAAGAATCCCGACCGCGAGAAGGTGATCGACTTCACCACGGCCTATGCGCCGTTCTTCAACGGCGTGTTCGGCGCGGACGACGTCGCGGTCAGCAAGGTCGAGGACCTGTCGGGCAAGACCGTGGGGGTCACGCGCGGCTCGGTCGAGGATCTCGAGCTGAGCAAGATCGCGCCGGCCGATGCGACGATCAAGCGCTACGAGGACAATAACGGCACGATCTCGGCCTTCCTGTCCGGACAGGTCGACGTGATCGCCTCCGGCAATGTCGTGGCCGCGGCGATCCTCGCCCGCAACCCGCCCAAGCGGCCCGAGATCAAGTTCCTGATCAAGAACTCGCCCTGCTATGTCGGCCTCAACAAGGACGAGCCGCAGCTGCTCGAGAAGGTCAACGCCATCCTCGCCGCCGCCAAGAGCGACGGCAGCCTGAACGCGATCGCGCAGAAATGGCTGGGCACCGACCTGCCGGCCGACATCTGACGCGGCGGCGCCGCGGATGCACTACGTCTTCGATTTCAGCTCGATCGGCCAGTATCTGCCGATCCTGCTCAAGGGTATCGCCGTCACGATCCAGCTGATCGCGGTCGGTGCGGTGCTGGGCGTGGCCCTGGGCATCGCCTGCGCCTGGGCCAGGACGCAGGGGCCGGTCTGGCTGAAACCGATCGTCGCCACCTATGTCGAGCTGATCCGGAACACGCCGTTCCTGATCCAGCTGTTCTTCATCTTCTTCGGTCTGCCCTCGATCGGCGTGCATCTGTCGGAGATGACGGCGGCCACCTTGGCCATGGTGATCAATCTCGGCGCCTATAGCTGCGAGATCGTCCGTGCTGGACTGCAGGCGACGCCACGTGGCCAGTGGGAGGCGGGTGTCAGCCTCGCGATGACGCGGTTCGAGGTGTTCCGCTACGTGGTCCTGGTGCCGGCGCTGCGGCGGATCTGGCCGGCGCTGTCGTCGCAGATCGTGATCGTGATGCTGGGCTCGGCCGTGGTGTCGCAGATCGCGGCCGAGGATCTGACCTTCGCGGCCAACTTCATCCAGTCGCGCAACTTCCGCCCGTTCGAGATCTACTTCGTCACCACGGCGATCTACCTCTGCCTAGCGATCCTGCTGCGGCAGCTGCTGAATGGCGTCGGCTGGTGGCTGTTCCCCAGGAGGGCCACGCGATGATGCAGTTCACCACCTGGGACATCCTGCGCAACCTGCTGATGGCGACGCGCTGGACGGTGCTGCTGTCGCTGGCGGCGTTCATCGGCGGCGGCCTGCTCGGCCTCGTCATCCTGTTCCTGCGCACCGCCAAGAACAAGGCGGCGCAGCGCTTCGCCTGGGGCTATATCGAGCTGTTCCAGGGCACGCCGCTGCTGATGCAGCTGTTTTTGGTCTTCTTCGGCCTGTCGCTGGTCGGGCTCAACGTGCCGCCCTGGCTCGCCGCCGGCACGGCGCTGATCGTCTGGACCAGCGCCTTCCTGTCGGAGATCTGGCGCGGCTGCGTCGAGGCCATCGCCAAGGGCCAGTGGGAGGCCTCGGCCAGCCTCGGCATGGGCTACCTGCAGCAGATGCGCTGGGTGATCCTGCCGCAGGCGTTCAAGATCGCGATTCCGCCCACGGTCGGCTTCTCGGTCCAGGTGGTCAAGAGCACGTCGCTGACCTCGATCATCGGCTTCGTCGAGCTGTCCAAGGCCGGCACCGTCGTCACCAACGCCACCTTCGAGCCGTTCACCGTCTACGGCTTCGTCGCCCTCATCTACTTCGCGCTGTGCTGGCCCTTGTCGAAGACCAGCCAGGTGCTCGAGAGGAAGCTGAATGTCGCTCATTTCAATCACTGAGGTGAAGAAGCGCTTCGGCGACAACGAGGTCCTCAAGGGCATCGATATCGACGTGGCGCCGCGCGAGGTGATCGCGATCATCGGCAAGAGCGGCTCCGGCAAGAGCACGCTGCTGCGCTGCATCAACGGGCTGGAGATGATCGACGAGGGCTCGATCACCGTCGATGGGGCCGAGCTGCTGCCCGACGAGGCGCATCTCGAAGGCGCTGCGGCTGAAGGTCGGGATGATCTTCCAATCAGTTCAATCTGTTCCCGCACCTCACTGCCGGCCGCAACGTGATGCTGTCGCAGATGGTGGTGAAGAAGACGCCCGAGGCCGCGGCCGAGGCGATGGCGCGCAAGATGCTGGACCGCGTCGGCCTGGGCCACAAGTTCGACGCCCTGCCTGAAGAGCTGTCCGGCGGCCAGCAGCAGCGGGTCGCGATCGCCCGGGCGCTCGCGATGCAGCCTCTGGCGCTGCTCTGCGACGAGATCACCTCGGCCCTCGATCCCGAGCTGGTCAACGAGGTGCTGGCGGTGGTCAAGGAGCTGGCGCAGGAGGGGATGACGCTGCTCATGGTCACCCACGAGATGCGGTTCGCGCGCGACGTCTGCACCCGCGTCGTGTTCATGCACCAGGGCCGCGTGCACGAGATCGGCCCGCCGGGCGAGGTGTTCGCCAACCCGCAGACGCCCGAGCTGCGGCAGTTCCTGGGCATGGCTGCGGGGGAAGGCGTCCTGAACTGAGCAGAAGTCGGCGGTTGGTGTTCCACCCTGAACCGCAGCCCGCTATGGTCCGCGCCACCAATCCGGGCCAACAAGGGAGAACACCATGACGATCCAGCGCATCAAGGCCGGCAAGCGGATGAGCCAGGCCGTGATCCACGGCGACACGGTCTATCTCGCGGGGCAGGTCGCCCTGGACAAGCCGGGCGCCTCGGTCGGCGAGCAGACGCAGAACATCCTCGATCGCACCGACGCGCTGCTCAAGGAAGCCGGCAGCGATAAGACCAAGCTGCTCAGCGCCACGATCTGGCTCGCCGACATGCGCGGCTTCGAGGAGATGAACGGGGTCTGGGACGCGTGGCTGCCCGAGGGTGGCGCCCCGGCGCGGGCCACGGTCGAGGCCAAGCTCGCCACGCCGGCCTTCACGGTCGAGATCGGCATCATCGCGGCGCGTTAGCGGCGATGCGCGTCGCGGTCCTGGGGGCAGGGGTGATCGGTGTCGCCACCGGCTACGAGCTGTGGCGCGACGGGCACGAGGTGGTGGTGGTCGACCGCGGCAGCGAGCCGGCCAACGCCACGTCGTACGGCAATGCCGGGATGATCGCTCCGGGCCACGCCTATGCATGGTCGTCGCCCAAGGCGATCCAGACATTGGCGCGTGCCCTGTGGCGGGACGATCTGGCGCTGCGTTTCCGGTTCCAGGCCGACCCGCAATTCTGGCGCTGGTGCTGGCGGTTCGCGCGTCAGTGCACGAGCGAGCGGGCCGCCTACAACACGGCGCGCAAGGTCGCCTTGTGCCTGTACAGTCAGCGCCGGCTGCACGAGGTCGTGGCCGACACGGGAGTTGCCTACGGCGCGCGCGATGGTGGCGCACTCTATCTCCATCGCACGGCCGAGGGTCTGGCGCGGGCGGCGGCGACGGCGCAGATCCTGCGCGACCAGGGGGTCGAGGTCCGTCCCGTCGACCCCGGCGAGGCGGCGGCGATCGATCCGGTCTACGCGCCGGTCCAGGACCGGTTTGCGGGTGCCCTCTACGCGCCCGGCGACGAGAGCGGCGACGCGCGCCTGTTCACCCGCAATCTCGCCGTCTGGCTGGCCGAGCGCGGGGTAGAGTTCCGCTTCGGCGAGGCTGTTGGCCGTATCGCCGAAGATCGTGGGAAGGTGACCGCCGTGGACACCTGTCAGGGGCCGATCGCTGCCGACGCGTATGTGCTGGCGCTGGGCTGCTGGAGCGCGCCGGTCGGGCGCGCCATCGGGCTCGACCTGCCGATCTACCCGATCAAGGGCTACTCGGTGACGCTACCGATCGAGGGCCGCAACAATCCGCCGACGCTGTCGGGCGTCGACGAGGACAATCTGTTCGCATTTGCCAACTATGGCGACCGGGTGCGGATGACGGCGATCGCCGAGTTCGCGGGGTGGGACACCTCGCACCAGCCTGCGGATTTCACGCCGATGCTCAAGGCCGCGCGCGAGCTGTTCCCCGCCGCCGGCAATTACGACAAGCCGGAATACTGGGCGGGCCTGCGGCCGATGACGCCGGACAATCTGCCGATCTTCGGCCGCGGCCGGCTGGCAAATCTGTGGGTCAATGCCGGCCACGGCCACATGGGCTGGACCTGGGCCTGCGGCTCCGCCCGGATCACCGCCGACCTCGTCGCCGGCCGCAAGCCGGAGCACGACGTCAGCACCATGCTCGTGCACTGAGGACGCCATGGGCCAGCCGGACGATCGTAGCCATATCCCGCACCGGCTCGACGGCGGCCTGGGCGAGCGCGCGCGCATCGGGCTGATCGTGCTCGCGACCGACCAGACCATCGAGCACGAGTGGCGCCTGATCTTCGAGGGCCTCGACGGCGTGGCGCTGCTCCAGAGCCGGATCTGGAACGACGCGCAGATCACGCCCGAGACGCTGATGCGCATGGAGGGCAAGCTCGCCGAGAGCGCTGCCGTCATCATGCCCGGTCTGCCCCTGGCCTCGCTCGCGTTCGGCTGCACGTCCGCCGCGATGGTGATCGGCGAGGAGCAGGTGTTCGCAAGACTGCGCGAGGCCCGCCCCGAGGCCAGGCCGACCACGCCGATCACGGCCGCCTTTGCAGCCTTCCGCGCGTTCGGGGCCAGGCGGCTGGCCGTGCTCACCCCCTACCGTGCCGACGTGAACGCAGCCGTCCGCCGCTACATCGAGGCGCGCGGCTGGGAGGTGCCGGTGTTCGGCTCGTTCGACGAGGAGGACGATCTGCGGGCAGCGCGGATTGACGTTGGCTCGATCCGGGATGCGGCGATCGAGCTGGGGAGAGACCCACGAGTGGACGCGGTGTTCGTGGCGTGCACCAGCCTGCGGGTGGCCGAGGTAGCGCGAGAGATCGAGGCGGCGATTGGCAAGCCCGTGACCTCGAGCAATCATGCGATGGCGTGGCACGCGCTGCGGCTGGCAGGAATCGGGGACGATCTGCCGGGCTGGGGCCGCCTTTTTGGGTCGGCTGCAGGAGCGTAAGCCCAATCGAAATTTGTGCGCCATCACGGGTGAACTGGTTTCGGGCTCGCCGGACCATTTCTCAGGCGGACCATATATATCACAGGTCCGCCAAGGGTTGAGGAACTTTATCCGGAAGGCCGGGAGTACGCAGGCCGCGTTTCATTTTCAGCCGGGATTGACACCATGATCAGCGGTGTCATTCAATATTGGAATACACTACTAGAGGCCAGTGCCATGGATACCGCGGTCAGCGCCTCCAGGCTTACCTCAACGGTGAACAACCTCCCTGGATTACACAGCTAACGCTTCTTTGTCCGCGTCCTACCAGAGATGCCGAGCATATTCCTCAGGTAGCGGGCCACCCACTTCGGATTTCCCCTTTACGAGCCCAGTAGGTTCGGCCGCCGCGTAGGCCGCGATTACGGCCCCTTGGCACCCATCATGCTCGTTGAACAGCTTGCGAAACATGTCGCGCTGCCCTGGGGTATGATGGTCGCTCATTTCTCGACTATGAGAGCTAGGTTTGCGGCGTCAACCGGGTGTCCGGCCATCCCGTGTGCTGCGCCGCAGCGCCGGAGAATATCGCGATCATCGAGTGCGAAGGCCTGCTGGAGCACGTCCGCGCCATGGCCCCGCGTTTCCGCGAGCGCCTGCAGGCGTGGCGCGCGCATTCGATCGTCAGTGACGTGCGCGGTATCGGGCTGGTTGGCTGCGTCGAGGGTGCCCCCCGTGGCGAGGGTGGCCGATTCACCCCAGGATCGCCGGTTCGGCAGCCGGATCGACGCGGTCTGCGAGGAGATCGGGCTGATGGTTCGCCCGCTGGTCAACATGTGCGTGTCGAGCCCGCGCAGGGACGCCGCCCCTAGGAGCCCCGGCCACGCCGCGAACGGACCGAGAATGCCGCCCGTGGGCAGGGCCAGTCCATCGATCGTGCGGCACGAACTCGCCGTCACCACGCCGGCGCAATCCCCTCGCGCCCTTGTGACATCCTGGCAGTGGGCTTCACTGACGCCTAGCGACAGCCGGTCCGATGCCGCCCGAAAGCTTTGTCGACAGGGCGAAACGCGGATTTGAAAGCGTCTGCGCGATACATATCTAGAACCTAGCGTTGTATCATTTTTTGTGAGCAAGTACCCCGACCCGTCGTCAGGGCGGGTAACGGAGAAGACGGATGGCCGCTGCAAACCTGAAACCCAAGTCGGAGCCCGTGCGCGCACGGGCTCAGGACATCGACCGCATCGTTGGTGCCAGGATGCGCGAGCGCCGCATCATGCTGGGCCTGACCCAGCAGCAGATGGCGGACCTGATCGGGGTCACCTACCAGCAGGCTCACAAGTACGAGAAGGGCATCAACCGCATCGCTGCTGGGCGGCTGAGCAGCATCGCAAAGGCCCTGGGCGTCGAAGTTGGCTTCTTCTTCGAGAGTGCCGAGGCCGATCAGTCCGGCTTCAAGCCGAGCACCCAGCAGCGTCTGCTCCTGGAACTGGCCCGTAGCTTCATTGCCCTGCCGAGCCGCAAGCACCAGGAGGCCATCTGCAACCTGGCCCGTGTTCTGGCAAGCCCCGAACTGGTCGGCAGCGTTCCGGATCTGGCGATCCCGCTCGTCGACGAAGATCCGACTGCCGCCTGAGCAGTCGCAAGCGCTGCGTCGACGTGGGGCGGGGCTCGCGGTGATCCCGGCGAGGTCGGTTTACCGGGGCAATGAGCATTGCCCTTGAGCGGGGTCGGCTAGATCCAAGCGATCTGGCGCCTATCCGAGTTCATCCATCCACGCCTTGGTGATCGCGATGTCGGTCTGGGACAGACCGTGCCCGGCCGGCAAGGTCTGGTGCCGAATCGCGGCCCCGGCATCCTCGAGCATGCCGGCGAGGCGCGCTGCGTTCTCGACGGGGACGATCGGATCCGCGGCCCCGTTGAGCAGCAGAACGGGCTTCCCGGTGAGATCGGCCGTCGGTGGCGTTGCCAGGGGCACCATCGCCCGCAGCAAGGCAGCGCCGGCGAGCGCTTCCGGTCGCAGCAGGAGCAATGCCGCGGCGATGTTGGCTCCGTTGGAGAAGCCGATCGCCACTGGCGCTGCCAGCCCGTAGGCCGCCCGCGCCGCCGCGATGAAGTCGGCGAGCTCCTCGGCGCGACGGCGTAGGTCGGGCTCATCGAACACGCCTTCCGCGAGCCGGCGGAAGAAGCGTGGCATTCCCTGCTCCAGCACCTTGCCGCGCGGGGCGAGCAGGGCGCTGCCGGGTGCCAGCGTGCGGCCGAGCGGCAGGAGGCTGTCCTCGTCGCCGCCGGTGCCGTGCAGGAGCAGGATCGGTGGCCGCGCCGGCTCGGTCGCGGGCTCGAAGCGATGGTGGAACGACAGCGAAACGCTGGTCATCACGGTCTCCGGCAACGATGAGTTTCGACTCAGACGAGTTCAGGCAGCGCGGCCTCGATCTCCTTGCGGTGCGCCTCCAGCCCCGGCGGCAGCTTCAGCGCCTGGCCCAGCGAGGCCACGGACTCGTCGGCTGCGAAGCCCGGATCGTCGGTCGCGATCTCGAACAGGATGCCGCCGGGCTCCCGGAAGTAGACCGAGCGGAAGTAGTTGCGGTCCTTCTGCTCGGTGGTCTGGATGCGGTGATCGCGCGCCAGCTTCTCGACCATCGCGGCCTGCGCAGCGTCGTCCGCTGCTCGAAAGGCGATGTGGTGAACCGAACCACCGCCCATTTGCCCGCTGGGAAAGCCGCCGGCAGCGCGGATATCGACGATGCCGCCAACGCTCGGGCCGTCCGCCCGATAGCGGATCAGCGAGCCCTCGCGGGCGACCTCGGCGAAGCCCAGCACATTGGTCAGGATGGCACCGGTCGGCGCCGCATCGGCCACCAACAGGCTGACGCCGTGGAAGCCTCGGATCGCGTCGGCAACCGGCACTTCGCCGTTCGTCCACGCCGGCTCGCCTTCGGCGCCAGGTACAGCGACCAATGCCAAAGGCATGCCGTCGGGGTCGTGGAATGACAGGACCGTCTCGCCGAAGCGCTTGGTCGGCCCCTGGTGCTGAACGCCGTGCTCCAGAAAGCGATGCGCCCAGAAGCCGATCGCCCCTTCGGGCACCCGGAACAGGGTCTCCTGCGTCTGGCCAACGCCGAGCCGGCCCTTGCCGACATGCTCCCACGGGAAGAAGGTCAGGATCGTGCCGGGTTGGCCCTGCTCGTCGCCATAGTAAAGATGATAGGTGCCGGGATCGTCGAAGTTGACCGTCTTCTTCACCAGACGCAGGCCGAGCGTGCGGGTGTAGAAGTCCACGTTGCGCCGCGCCGGGCCGGCAATGGCGGTGACGTGGTGGATGCCGTGCAGGTTACTCATCGTGTTCTCCGAACGGGCGAAGCGGTCGCCCAAGCCGTGACCCAGAGATAAGACGGTCGGCCACGAACGGAATGGTCGGTTGCTTGCATCATTGCAAAGAAAGTCTTGCCTTCTTCGATCTGGATGTGCATGCATCGCGTGGGCATTGTTCTGGGCACACCAACCACCTCATCCCGGAGACGACCCATGATCGATGCTCGCTTCGCGCCCTATGGCGCTTTCGCCCTGCGCGTAGCGCTGGGCGTGATGTTCATCGCCCACGCCTACCTGAAGTTCGCGGTGTTCACCGTACCTGGCTTTGCCGGCTTCCTTGGCAGCGTCGGTCTGCCGGCCGCGCTGGCCTGGCCGATCATCCTCGCCGAGTTTCTGGGCGGCGTCGCCATCCTGGTCGGCTTCCACAGCCGCCTCGTTTCGCTGGCGCTGATCCCGATCCTGCTCGGCGCCTTGGTGATCCATTCCGCGAATGGCTGGGTGTTCAATGCGCCCAATGGCGGCTGGGAATATCCTGCCTTCCTGGCGCTGACTGCGCTGGCCCAGGCGCTGATCGGCGAGGGCGCGTTCGCGGTGAAGCCGACCGAGTTGAGCTCGGCCGCGCGCACCCTCCAGTCCGCTTGACCATGACGGGTCGCCGGCACCACTTGGTGGGTTTGCCGGCGATCCTGTCGTCGACGTTGCTATGACCGACCTACTCAAGAGCCTGTCTTGGGACGATCTCCGGCTCGTCAAGGAGATCGCCGCCGCGAAGGGCCTGGGGGGCGCGGCGGAGCGGCTTGGCGTCAACCATTCGACGGTGTTTCGCCGACTTGGCCAGCTCGAGGCCGCGATCGGGGCGACCCTGTTCGAGCGTCACCGCACCGGCTATGCCCTCACCACGACGGGCGAGGCCATGGTGACGTTGGCTCAGCGCGTCGACGAGGACATCACCGACTTCACCCGCAAGCTCGCCGGCCGCGCGTTCACGCCGGCGGGCGAGCTGCGCATCACCACCAGCGATACGCTGCTGCTACATCTGCTCACGCCGATGCTCGCCCGGTTTCGTGCCCACTGCCCGGACGTGCGGCTCGATATCGTGGTCGGCAATCAAGCGCTCAACCTCTCGCAGCGTGACGCCGACGTCGCCATCCGCGCCACGGATCACCCGCCTGAGACGCTTGTCGGCCGTCGTGCCGCACGCATGGCGTGGGCGCTGTACGGCCGGTCTGCCGACTTTCCGCAGCCTGCCGAATCGCTCGCACCAGCATCCCTCTACGATCGAACGTGGGTGGCGCTCGGCGACAACTTCGCGACGATGCAGGTCGCCCGGCACGCTCGGACTCACATCGCGCCCGAGCACCTCGCCTACAAGGTCAACACCGTGCTCGGCCTCGCGGAGGCAGTCGAGGCCGGCATCGGCATCGGCCATCTCCCCTGCTTCATCGCCGACGTCCGGCCCGGCCTGAAGCGTCTGGTCCCGCCGGACCCGGCCTTCGCCGGCGACCTGTGGCTGCTCACCCATCCCGACCTGCGCCACTCGCCACGGGTGCGGGTGTTCCTCGACTTCATGGCGGCCGAGATCGCGGCGCAGCGGTCGTCCATCGAGGGTGAGACCGGCGCAATGGCCTGACCGTCGCGTGGCTGTGGTTCGAACCAGCGCTGCCGTTCGGCTGCGCACGATTACGGGGCCGCACGATTGATCGGCCACGACGTCCAAGCTCCGATCTGTAAGGGCATGCACCCGGGCCGAGGTCGACGGCGTCGGCTGGGCACCGGAATCGCTGGCGGTGCTAGGCGATGCGTCTTGGAACGCCAGCGATCAGGCAGCACTCTTGCCGGCCTACCGGGCTGCCGCTACGGTTTCTCAACGTCAGTCGTAAACCCGGTCACGCGAACCGGGCAGCCGACACGACACCAGGGAGGTAACTCGATGAACCGTCTGATCGCCGCGCTGCTCGGCGCGGCAGCCGTGGCTTGCGGCACCCTCGGCGCTGCATCAACCGCACGCGCCGCCGATCCGTGCACGATCGCCCTGATCCCGGGCCTGACCACCGACGCCTTCTACATCACGATGCGCAAGGGTGCCGAGATGGCGGCCAAGGCGGTCGGCTGCGAGCTGCTGTTCCAGGGCGCGCCGGATTTCAACCCGGTGACCCAGGTACCGGTGTTGCAGGCCGTGATCGCGCGCAAGCCCGATGCGATCCTGATCGCGCCCACCGACAAGCAGCAGCTGATCGCCCCGCTGCAGCAGGCGATCGACGCCGGCATCCCGGTGATCAACGTCGACACCTTCATCGACGACGGCAAGTTCCAGGACGGCTCGGGGCCGGGCGATTTCCCACGCTCCTACATCGCCACGGACAATGTTCTGGGTGGCTTCCTCGCCGGCCTGGCGCTGGCCAAGCAGGTCGACGGCAAGGGCAAGGTCTACGTCTCCAACGTCAAGCCGGGCATCAGCACCACCGACCAGCGCGAGGAAGGCTTCAAGGCGGCGATGAAGAACTTCCCGGACATCACCGTCCTGGAAACCCAGTTCAACGACGACGATGCCAACAAGGCCGCCGCTCAGGTCCAGGCCGTGTTCGCGCGCAACTCCGACCTCGACGGCATTTTTGGCGCCAACCTGTTCTCGGCCATCGGTGCCGCCGACGGCGTCAAGGCGCTGGGCAAGTCGGGCGAGATCCGGGTGGTCGCCTTCGATGCGCCGTCGCGGATCGTCGACGACCTCAAGTCAGGCCTGATCGACCTCGCCGTCGCCCAGCACCCGGCCGAGATCGGCTATTACGGCGTGATGACCGCCTATGCCGTGATCCACGGCCAGTCGGTGCCGCCGCTCATCGGCACCGGCGCCACGATCATGACCAAGGACAATATCGACGATCCGGACGTGATGAAGTTCGTCTACAGCGACTGATGCCGCCGTCTGGGCGAGCCGGTCAGCAGCGGCTCGCCCATCTTTACCGTTCCATGCCGGAGTAGTCCTTGGCCGCCTCGTCCCCCGTGGCATCGATCGAGCGCAGGCATCCGGCGCTCGCTTTCCTCACCGTCGCATGGTCCTGGCTGTTCCTGGCCCTGCTGCTGGTGTTTTTCGAGACGTGGGCGCGGGCCGCCTACGGCATCTCGTTCCTGCTCAACGGCTACAACCTGCAGAGCATCGCGGTCTCGGCCGCGATGCCGCTGCTGCTGGGCCTGGGCCAGACCTTCGTCATCATCGCCGGTGGCATCGACCTGTCGGTCGGGTTCGTCATGGGCCTGGCCAGCGTCATCATGGCGCGCGCGATGCAGACGCTGACCCCGGTGGATGCGGCCCTGGCCCTGGCTGCAGGTCTGGTCGCAGCGCTGCTCGCGGCGCTGCTGCCGGGGGCGATCAACGGCACGCTGATCTCCCGCCTGCGTGTCCCGGCCTTCATCGGCACGCTTGGCATGTATGGCGTGGCACGCGGGGCCGGCTTCCTCGCCGCGAACGGCACCACCGTGCCGGTCAACAACCCGCTGCTGTTCGTGCTCGGCAACGGCAAGCTTTTGGGCGTGCCCATCCCGGTCGTGATCACGATCGTCCTGGTGCTGGCCATGCACTGGGTGCTGTCGCAGACCCGCTTCGGCCAGCACACCTACGCCATCGGCGGCAACCGCACCGCGGCGGTGCGGGCCGGCATCAACATCCGCCGGCACACGCTCTGGCTTTATCTGATCAGCGCCGGCTGTGCCGGGATCGCTGGGATGATCTACACCGCGCGGTTCTCCGCCGGGGCGGCGCAAGGCGGCGAGCCGCTGCTGCTCGACTCGATCGCGGCCGTCGTGATCGGCGGTGCCTCCCTGTTCGGCGGCTCGGGCACGATCATCGGCACGGTGATCGGCGCCTTGATCATCGCGGTGATCCAGTACGGTCTGGTGTTCATCAATGTCGAGCCGTTCTGGCAGTTCGTCGCGGTGGGCGTGGTGATCATCGTCTCGGTGTTGATCGACCAGACCCGCGAGCGGCTGACCGGGGAGGTGCGCGATGCCGACTGATGCGCCGATCCTGTCGGTCCGCGGCGTGACCAAGCATTTCGGCGGCGTCACCGCTCTGGGCGGTGTCAGTTTCGATCTGCATCGTGGCGAGGTGCTGGCGCTGGCCGGCGACAACGGCGCCGGCAAGTCGACCCTGATCAAGGCGATCTCAGGCGTCCACCAGCCGGACGAGGGCGAGATCGTCTATCGCGGCGAGCCGGTGACCCTGACCAACCCGCGCCACGCGCGCGACATCGGCATCGAGACGATCTACCAGGATCTTGCCCTGGCCGATAATCTCGACGTCGGCTCCAATATATTCCTCGGCCGCGAGCCGTCGTCGCCCGTGCTGGGTTTCCTGCCGCGCATCGACCGCGCCCGGATGCGCAACGCCGCGCGCGAGGTCCTGGCCACGCTCGACATCGACCTCGAGGAGAAGAAGCTCGGCCTGCCGGTCCGCAGCCTCTCCGGCGGCCAGCGGCAGGCGGTGGCGATCGGCCGCGCGATCTTCTGGAAGGCCGAGCTGCTGATCATGGACGAGCCGACCGCGGCCCTGGGCGTGCCCGAGCAGCGCAAGGTCGTCGAGCTGATCCGCGGCCTGCGCCGTCAGAACGTCGCCGTGATCTTCATCAGCCACAATCTGGTCGACATCTTCGCCGTGGCCGACCGGATCCTGGTGCTCCGGCGCGGCGTCGCCGCTGGCGAGCGGCGGCCGGAGGAGTGCAGCCACGACGAGATCGTGCGGCTGATGGTGGGGGGATAGAACCCGCGCCATCACTCGAACCGTCACACGCAGTCGATTTGGCGCTGCATTTGCCCTAATATGAATGGCCTCGGCAGGAGGTCCACTCATGGATGTGGCCCGCTGGTTGCAGGGTCTGGGACTCGAGCAATACGTTCAGGCATTTGTAGATAACGCGGTCGACGCATCCGTGCTGCCGGCATTGACAACGGACGATCTGAGAGAGCTCGGGATCGCCACGGTCGGCCACCGACGACGCCTGCTCGACGCAATCGCCGCACTGCAAACCGGTCCCGCGCCCGAGAGGCCCGCACCAGCCGGGATCGCTGGCGAGCGACGGCAAGTGACCGTGCTGTTCGCAGACCTTGTCGGCTACACGGCCTTGACTAGCGTCGCCGACGCCGAAGAGGTCCATACTTTGCTCGATGCCTTCTTCGACTGCGCCGACCGGATCGTCGCCGAGCACGGCGGCCATATCGACAAGCATATCGGTGACTGCGTGATGGCGGTGTTCGGCGCCCCCATCGCACGTGGTAACGACGCAGCCCGCGCGGTCAGTACAGCGCTCGCCATCCGCGATGCTATGCCTGGACTTTCGGCCGCGGTCGGCCGGCCGCTAGGGGTGCACATCGGCGTCGCCGGTGGCCAAGTGGTGGCCAGTGACACCGGCAGCTCGGCCCACCGCGCCTACACCATCACCGGGGACACGGTGAATCTGGCCTCCCGTCTCGCCGATACGGCGGCATCCGGCGAGATCCTGATCTCACCTACGATCCATGCCGAACTCGGCGGTCGGCTGGAGGTGGAGGACGCTGGTCGTCTGGTCTTCAACGGAATGCCGTCTCCGGTACAGGCATGGCGGCTGATCAGCCTGAAGGCGACGGTCGCGGGGCAGAGCTTGCTCGTCGGCCGCCGCCGCGAGCAGGGCCAGCTGAGGGCTCTGATCGGTGCCGTCGCCGAGACGGGTCATGGCCAGGCTGTGCTACTTCGCGGCGAGGCGGGAATCGGGAAAACCCGCCTGGTCGAAGAAGCGCAGGGAGTGGCTCGTGGCCTTGGTCTCACGTGCCATACCGCCTGGGTGCTCGATTTCGGCGTCGTTACCGGGCGTGACGCGATCCGCAGCCTGTTTCGCGGCCTGCTCGCGTTGGAAAGCGAGGCTGGACCGGCTGGCGCAGCCGCGGCCGCCGCCCGCGCCACCGGTGAGGGATTGGTTGCCGAAGAGGACAGAGTATTCCTCAACGATCTGCTCGATCTGCCGCAGCCCACGGCGCTTCGCGCGGTCTACGAGGCTATGGACAACGCCCGCCGCAATCAGGGCAAAGCGGCGCTGCTTGCGCGGCTGGTCGAACGGGCGAGTCGCGTGAAGCCGCGAGTGCTGATCGTGGAGGACGTGCATTGGTCCGACCCGATCACGTTGTCGCATCTGGCCCGCTTGGCCGTCGTCGCTTCCGATTGCCCGTGTCTGCTGCTGATGACCACGCGCATGGATGGCGATCCGATTGACCAGACATGGCGCGCGGAGGCGGCTGGTGCCTCGCTGACGACACTCGATCTCGGCCCGCTGAGGCTGGACGAGGCGCATGCCCTCGCCTGTGCGATCATGGCCGACGGCGGGGAGCTTGCTGCGAGCTGCGTGGAGCGCGCCGCCGGCAATCCGCTGTTCCTCGAGCAGTTGCTCCGATTGGGCCAGGAGACTGGCTCGACGGCGTCCGTGCCTGGGACGGTCCAGAGTTTGGTGCAGGCGCGTTTGGATCAGCTCGACGCCGGTGACAAAGCTGCGCTCCAGGCGGCGTCGGTCCTCGGCCAGCGAGTTGATCGCGACGCACTCGACCATGTGGTGGGCCACGCGGGATACCATCCGACCCGGCTTGTGGAGCGCCTTCTGCTGCGGCCCGATGACGGTGCGAGCTTCCGCTTCACGCACGCGCTGGTTCGCGACGCCGTCTACGACTCATTGCTGAAGTCGCGACGGCACGAGCTGCACCGCAAGGCAGCCGAGTGGTACGACGGCGGCGACCCGGTATTGCATGCGGAGCACTTGGACCGCGCGGAGGCGCCGGAAACGGCTGGCGCGTATCTACGAGCAGCGCAGGCGCAGCTTGCTAACTATCACTTCGAGCGCGCCAGGGCGCTGCTGGTGCGCGGCCTAGCAGTTGCGCACGAGCCGACGGATCTGTTTGCCCTGATGTGCCTGCAGGGTGAGACGCTGCACGATCTGGGGACGATCGCCGACGCTTTGCAATCCTATACGAAGGCACTGGAGCTGGCGCCGGACGATGCGGCGCGCTGTCAGGCCTGGCTCGGACTGGCTGCGTGCAAGCGGATGACCGAGGACCTGGACGGTGCACAGGCGCACCTGGAACTCGCAGAGACCACAGCGGGCCGTATCGATCTTCCGCAGGTTCGGGCGCGTGCCCACTTCCTCGCCGGCAATCTCTGCTTCCCACGCGGCGACATTGCTGGATGCCTGCATCATCAGAGCCAGAGCCTGATCCATGCCCGCAGATGCGGGTCCGCGCAGGACGAGGCAGCGGCCTTAGGCGGTCTCGGCGACGCGGACTACGTCCGTGGTCGGATGCTTTCGGCGCAAGCGCACTATGAGCACTGCCTGGCCTTGTGCCGCGAGCATGGACTCGGCCGCATCGAGGCTGCTCATCGCCAGATGCTCGGCATGACCAAGTTCTTCGGCAACGATGTACGCGGCGCTCTCGCCGACGCGAAGGCGGCTGCCGCTGCGGCACATCACATCGGTCAACCGCGTGGCGCGATGGTCGCGCACATGATCGCAGCCGAGATGCACGCTAACCTCATGATGTTGAAGGAGGCGACGAAACAGCTCGACGCGGTCGCGAGGCTGATTGAGCAGCTTGGTGCGGCGCGGTTCGAGCCACTGCATCTCAACTGCCGCGCCAAGACCCTGCGGGTCATGGGTCGCCGAGCCGAGGCGCTGACGATGTTGCGTCGTTCGGTCCAAGCCAGCCGAGCAACGTCGCTCGCATTCAGCGGCCCGTCGGCGCTGGGTGCGCTGGCGCTCACTACCGACGACCCCTACGAGCGGCGCGAGGCCGTCGATGAAGGCGAGCGCCTGTTGCGAGAGAGCTCGGTGGCCCACAATCATTTCAGGTTTTATCGGGATACGATCGACGCCGCTTTGCGGGCTGCGGATTGGGGCGAGGCGGAGCGGCTGGCAGACGCGCTCACGGCATTCACCGCTGCGGAGCCGCTACCGTGGACGAGCTTCTACGTCGCCCGCGGCCGGATCCTCGCCGCTTGGGGGCGCGGCGAGCGCGGCCCGGCGGTGGGAGTGCAACTCGGCCGACTCGCCGAGGAGGCTGGCGCTGCGGGGCTTCTCCTGGCGTTGCCTGCGCTCGAGCAAGCGCTGGCCCGCTAAAAGCTCAGCCAGACCCAGTCATTGTCGAGCCCGAGCATCAGGCGGCCCGCCGAGGCATAGCGCGCGCTCGACTTAGAGGAGTGCTGGAGGAGCGTGTGCGTATCTCGAAAATGTCGCTCGAACGGTTGGTCGAGTCGGAACGACGATGCCCCGACCGCGTCGTTCACGATGCGCACCGCTTCCGCACAGGTCTCGACCGCAAAGCAGGCCGCGAGCTGGAGGCGGATCTTGGCTTGGCGCGATAGCAGGGTACCGGATCGCTCGACCTCGGCGTATGCGTCGCTGGCGGCGGCATGGAGGGTATCGCGCGACGCATCGACTCGCGCCTTGGCCTTGCCGAGTTGGTACTGCGGCAGCTGCTGCTCGCGCAACGGTGTCGCGTTGTAGGCAGCGGTCTTCGACCGGCAGAGCTGAGCCGCCGCATCCACCGCGGCAGCTGCGGCACCCACTGAAACGGTGGTCTCGCCCATGATCGCGGTCCATGGCCACATCCGGAACAATGGTCCCTCGAACCCGGGCGCCGGTTGCGACAGCGGGCCGACCGGTGCGGTGAGATGGTCGGGCACGAACAGGTCTTGGACGGCATAGTCGGTCGATCCGGTGCCCCGCATGCCGAGCGTGTGCCAAGTATCGAGTATCCTCGCCTGCTCCTTCGGGAAGAAGACGGCGAACGGTTTGGGCTGACCGGTCTGCGCATCGACCTTGGCGCCCCCGTCCTCGTGCTCGACCGCCGGCATCGCGAGCCACCGCGCGTGATGGCAGCCGCTGCCAAACGGGACCTGACCGCTCACCCGCCAACCGCCGTCGACTCGCGTCGCCCTCGCCGGCGGGTTGAGCGCCCCGGCCGTGGTCACCGGGCCGTCACGGAACAGTTCCCGCGCACCCTCCGGCGACAACCAGGCGGCATAGGCAGAGATCGCTTGGTTCATGACCAAATTCCACGCGGCCGCCGAATCCACGCGTGCCACCGCCTCCCAAACCCGCATCGCCTCGACAGGGTGCACTTCCAGGCCCCCGTGCGCCTTCGGTGCGAGCATCGCAAAAAGCCCGGCGTCGTACATGGCGTTGTAGGCGATGGCGGACAGCTGGCGATCGGTCTCGCCAGCAACGGCGTGGGCCTGAATGACGGGCCGAATCCGCTCGACGGCGGCAAGTAGTTCATTGCTCATCGCGCCCTCCCCGGCATTCTGGCGTACTGAATTGCGTCGAGGATAATCTACGCCAACCAATTGGAAATGAGAAGCTGGCGGCGGCCGATCGTCGTGAGCGTCCAGCTATCCGCACTTAGCGATCGACCAAGGAGCTTGCGCGCCGCAAACCCTTCGTCCATGGCAGCAGCGCTTGTGGTCCTTAGTCTGCTTAGCCGCTCCTACGACCCGCCGGAGAATCCAATCCGTATGCGCATCGTTTTTCCCTTCTCCGCGATCGTCGGGCAGGAGGAGATGAAGCTGGCCCTGCTGATCGCCGCAGTCGACCAGACAGTCGGCGGCGTGCTGGTGTTCGGCGACCGGGGGACCGGCAAGTCGACCGCGATCCGGGCCTTGGCGGCATTGCTGCCGCCGATGACGGCGATCGTCGGCTGCCGCTACAATTGCGATCCGGCATCGGATCGATCGCAATGCCCGGACTGTGGCGCAATCGCCAAGGCCAAGGCGCATCGCGTGCCGGTGCCGGTGGTCGATCTGCCGCTGGGCGCCACTGAAGATCGCGTGGTCGGCGCGCTGGACCTGGAGCGCGCGCTCACCCGTGGTGAGAAGGCGTTCGAGCCCGGGTTGCTCGCCCGCGCGCATCGCGGCTTTCTCTACATCGACGAGGCGAACCTGCTGGAGGACCATCTGGTCGACCTGCTCCTCGACGTGGCGGCGTCGGGCGAGAACGTGGTCGAGCGCGAGGGCCTGAGCATCCGCCACCCGGCGCGCTTCGTGCTGGTCGGCAGCGGTAACCCGGAAGAGGGCGAGTTGCGGCCGCAGCTGCTCGATCGATTCGGTCTGTCGGTCGAGGTCAGGACGCCGAATGATCTGCCGAATCGGATCGAGGTCGTCCGCCGACGCGATGCGTTCGAGCGGGATCCTGCCGCGTTCATCGGAAAATGGGAGAAGGAAGAGGGCCGGGTGCGCCGCCGGCTCGTGGCCGCACGGGGTCGGCTCGAGAATGTGACGGTGCCCGATACGACGATCGAGCGGGCAGCCCAGCTGTGCATCGGCCTCGGCACCGACGGCTTGCGCGGCGAGCTGACGCTGATCCGTGCGGCGCGCGCGCTCGCGAGCCTGGACGGCGACGCCGAGGTCGGCGACTCCCATCTCCGCCGGGTGGCGCCGTCCGCGCTGCGGCACCGGCTCCGGCGCAATCCGCTCGACGATGCGGGCTCGACCGTGCGTGTCGATCGTGCGGTCGCGGAACTGTTCGGGCCGTGACCGGCGCGTCCGCGCCCGGCTCGTCCTTGTGGACCGACGCGGCGCTGGCGGCGGCGCTGTTCGCGGTCGATCCGGCGGCAATGGGTGGCGTCGCGGTGCGCGCTCATGCCGGGCCGGTGCGCGACACCTGGCTGGCTCTGCTGCGCGGGCTGTTGCCGGCGGCCGCACCGGTGCGTCGGCTGCCGCTCCATGTCACGGATGGCCGTCTGCTGGGCGGTCTCGACCTTGCCGCCACCTTGCGCGCGGGGCGGCCGGTCGCCGATCGCGGCCTCCTGGCCGAGGCCGAGGGCGGTGTGCTGTTGGTGGCCATGGCCGAGAGGCTGACGCCCGGCACGGCGGCGCGCCTGACCGGCACGCTCGATGCGGGCGAGGTGCTGCTGGAGCGTGACGGGCTGGCATTGCGCACGCCGGCCCGATTCGGCCTGGTGGCGCTCGACGAAGGCTCGGCCGAGGACGAGTGTCCGCCGGCGGCCCTGCTCGACCGGCTGGCGTTCCAGATCGATCTGGCCAGCGTCAGCGTCCGCGATGCCATCGGCCCAGTGCACGACGCGGCGGCCGTGGCGGCCGCACGGCTGTTGCTGCCCGAGGTTCAAGCCACCACGGAGATCCTGGAAGCGCTGTGCGCAGCCGCCATGACGCTCGCCATCGACTCGGTCAGGGCACCGTTGCTGGCGATGCGGGTCGCCCGCGCGGCGGCCGCCCTTTCCGGGCGGCGCGAGGTCTGCGAGGCCGATGCTGCCGTCGCCGGCCGGCTGGTGCTGGCGCCGCGTGCCCGAGCGCTGCCGGCTGCCGAGCCGCCGGCGGAGCCCGAGCCGCCGGCGGAGCCGGAGCCGGACGATGCGCCGATGCCGGAATCGGACTCCGCGCCGACTGACAATCCGGATGAAGCGGAGAAACCGTCGGCTCAAGGCGAAATACCCCTGGAGGATCTGGTGTTGGCCGCTGCCCAGGCCGCCATGCCGGCCAACCTCCTGGCGCAGCTACAGCTCGCCGGCAGCAGCCCGCGGAGTGCGCGTTCCGCTGGCCGGGCAGGGATGGCGCAGCACTCGGCCGCCCGTGGCCGGCCAACCGGTGTTCGGCGCGGCGAACCCCGATCCGGGGCTCGGCTGAACGTGGTCGAGACATTGCGGGCGGCGGCCCCATGGCAGCCGCTCCGGCGGCGCGAAACCGGCGACCAGACCGGGCGCGTCCAGGTGCGTCGCGACGATTTTCGGGTGACCAGATTCCGGCAGCGGACGCGGACCACGACCATCTTCGTCGTCGATGCCTCGGGGTCGTCGGCGCTGAATCGGCTGGCCGAGGCGAAGGGTGCCGTCGAGCTGCTGCTGGCCGACTGCTACGTCCGCCGTGATCGCGTGGCGCTGTTGGCCTTTCGTGGCAAGGAGGCGGAACTGCTGCTGCCGCCGACCCGCTCGCTGGTCCGCGCCAAGCGTAGCCTCGCCGGCCTGCCTGGTGGTGGTGGCACGCCGCTGGCGGCCGCGCTCGACGCGGCCATGGCCTTGGCCGACGCCATCCGCCGCAAGGACGAGACGCCGATCCTCGTCCTCTTGACCGATGGCCGCGCCAACGTCGCCCGCGATGGGACGGCCGGCCGGCCGCAGGCGGAGCAGGACGCGCTCGCATCCGCACGCCTCGTCCATCTCGCCAGGTTCACTGCGCTGCTTGTCGATACGTCCGCGCGACCGCAGGCCTCGGCGCGTCAGCTCGCCGACGCCATGCACGCACGCTACCTGCCCCTGCCGTTCGCCGACGCGGCGTCCCTGTCACGGGTGGTGCGCGCCCTGACACCGCCCGGCGTGGCCGCCGCGTGAGCGAGGCCCGCTTCGTGACCCGACTGCGCGCGCAGCGCGAAAGCGGAGCCGGAAACGGCCGACCGATTTGGGACAGGGACGGTGCGGATTGGCCGAACCGGGATGCCAGCCGATTTGTCCGGGCAGCCGGACTGGACTGGCACGTGCAGCAGATGGGCAGCGGTCCGGTACTCCTGCTGGCGCACGGCACCGGCGCCGCCACGCATTCCTGGCGCGATCTGGCGCCGCTCCTGGCCGAGCATTTTACCGTGATCGCACCGGACCTTCCCGGCCACGGCTTCACCTCGATGCCGCCGCCCGGGGGACTGTCGCTGCCGGGAATGGCCCGTGCTCTCGGCGGCCTGCTCGAGACGCTGCAGGTCGAACCGTCGCTGGCCGTCGGCCATTCGGCCGGCGCCGCGATCCTGGCGCGCATGTGCCTCGATGGGCAGATTGCCCCACCCCAGCTGGTCAGCCTGAACGGTGCGCTATTGCCGCTACGTGGCCTGCCCGGGCAGGTGTTCTCGCCGATGGCGAAAGTGGCCGCCGCCAGCTCGCTGGTGCCGCGTCTGTTCGCGTGGCACGCCCGTGCCGACCGAAAGGTGATCGAGCGCCTGATCCGCGATACTGGCTCCAGCCTCGACGACGCAGGCACCGAACTTTACCGCCGACTCGCGCGCAGCCCCGGCCATGTGGCGGCGGCATTCGGCATGATGGCGCACTGGGATCTGCACCCGCTCGCCCGCGATCTGCCGCGATTGCGTCCGGCGCTGACACTGGTCTACGGCGAGCGGGATCGCGCCATCCCGCCAGTGGATGCCGAGCGTGTGCGCGCGCTGGTGCCGACCGCGACCACTGTGCCGCTGCCGGGGCTCGGCCACCTCGCGCACGAGGAACGTCCACGAGAGGTATCCGAGCTGATCGTGCGACTCGGTCAAGGACTTGCGCCTGGGGCCATGTGACGGCTTTTCTTGACGTCAACTGAGCCTTACTGTGCCCGCTATGTCCACGGTCACGCTTGAACGACAGCCTGTCCGGACGGCGCCCAAACGGCGGCCGCATGCGGTCGTCATTGGCAGCGGATTCGGTGGGCTGGCTGCGGCGGTCAGGCTGGGTGCGCGGGGCTACCGTGTCACGGTGCTGGAAAAGCTCGATGCGCCCGGCGGTCGTGCCTATGTCTACCGGCAGGACGGGTTCACCTTCGACGCCGGCCCCACCATCGTCACGGCACCGTTCCTGTTCGAGGAGCTGTGGGACCTGTGTGGCAAGCGGCTGGCCGACGATGTGGAGCTGCGGCCGGTGACGCCGTTCTACCGGATCCGCTTCGACGACGGGACGAGCTTTGAATATACCGGCGACGCTGATGCGATGCGGGCCGAGGTCGCCAAGCTCGCGCCCGCCGACGTCGCCGGCTACGACCGATTCATGCTCGCCAGCGAGGCCATCTTCCGCGTCGGCTTCGAGCAGCTGGGTCATGTGCCGTTCGGCTCCTGGACCGACATGGCACGGATCGCGCCCGATCTGGTCCGCCTCGGCGGCTACCGGACGGTCTACGGCCTCGTGTCGAAATACGTCAGCGACCCGCGCGTGCGCACCGTGCTCAGCTTCCATCCGCTGCTGATCGGCGGCAACCCGTTCGCGGCGACCTCCATCTACACCCTGATCGCGTTCCTCGAGCGCGAGTGGGGCGTGCATTTCGCGATGGGCGGCACCGGCGAGCTGGTGCGTGGACTGGTCGGGTTGATCCGTGGGCAGGGCGGTATTGTCCGCTGCGATGCGGAGGTGGGCGAGATCACCGTGGCCGACCGGGCCGCGACCGGCGTGCGGCTGGCGTCGGGCGAGGAGATTCCCGCCGACATCGTCGTCTCCAACGCCGATTCCGCCTGGACCTACCGCTACCTGCTGGCACCGGAGCACCGGCGCCGCTGGACCGACCGGCGGATCGAGCGGGCCCGCTATTCGATGAGCCTGTTCGTCTGGTATTTCGGAACCAAGCGCCAATACACCGATGTCCCGCACCACATGATCCTGCTCGGCCCGCGCTATCGCGAGCTGCTCGCGGACATCTTCGAGCGCAAGGTGCTGCCCGAGGATTTCAGCCTTTATCTGCACCGGCCGACCGCGACCGATCCCTCCTTGGCTCCGCCCGGCTGCGATGCTTTCTACGTCCTTTCGCCGGTGCCGCACCTTGGCAGCGGCACCGACTGGACGGAGACGGCCGAGCGCTACCGGCGCAGCGTGTCGCGCTACTTGAGCGAGAGCGTGCTGCCCGGCCTGGAAGAGGTGGTCGTGACCTCGCGCATGCTGACGCCGCAGGACTTCCAGGATCGGCTCAACTCGTTTCGCGGCGCCGGCTTCGGCCTGGAGCCGGTGCTCACCCAGAGCGCCTGGTTCAGGCCGCACAATCGCAGCGAGGAAATCGATCGTCTCTATCTGGTCGGCGCCGGCACCCATCCCGGTGCCGGCCTGCCTGGCGTACTCTCGTCCGCACGTGTCCTCGATTCGGTGGTGCCTGATGCAGCTACATTGGTCTGAGCCCGTGCATGCCACCGCCGCGGACCTCGCCGCCTGCCGCGCCACGCTCCGCGCCGGCTCGAAGACGTTCCACGCCGCGTCGCTGCTCCTGCCGCCGGCGGTCCGCACGCCAGCCGTGGCGCTCTATGCCTTCTGCCGGGTGGCGGACGACGCGATCGACGTCGAGGGTGGTGGGGCGGATGCCCTGGCCCTGATGCGCGAGCGGCTGGCGCGCGCCTACGAGGGCCGGCCGCTGGACACGCCCGTCGATCGGGCATTGGCCGACGTCGTGGCACGCTACGCGATCCCGCAGGCACTGCCCGAGGCCCTGCTCGAGGGGTTCGAGTGGGATGCTGCCGGCCGCCGTTATGCCGATCTGGCCGAGCTGCAGGCCTACGCGGCGCGCGTCGCCGGCACGGTCGGCGCCATGATGGCGCTGCTGATGGGGGTTCGGGACGCCGATTCCCTGGCACGGGCCTGCGACCTTGGCGTCGCGATGCAGCTGTCCAACATCGCGCGCGACGTGGGCGAGGATGCCCGGGCAGGACGCCTGTACCTGCCGCTCGACTGGTTGCGCGAGGCAGGAATCGACGCGGACGCATGGCTCGCTCGGCCGGCGTTCAGCCCGGCGCTGGCGTCCGTGGTCCAGCGGCTGCTGCACGCGGCCGACGAACTATATGCGCGTGCCGCCAGCGGCATCGCGCAGCTGCCGCCGGCCTGCCGGCCCGGCATCCAGGCGGCGCGCATCCTCTACGCCGAGATCGGCCGCGAGGTGGAGCGGCGCGGGCTCGACTCGGTCGAAAACCGGGCCGTGGTATCGTTGTCCCGCAAGCTGCGGCTGCTCGGCTCGGCCCTGGCAGCGGCAGCGCTGACATCGCCCGGGGCGGTAGCACCGCCGCTCGAGGCGGTCCGCTTCCTCGTCGAGGCCGTGGCGGCGACGCCGCTGCGCTGGTCGTTGCCAGCGCAGCGATCGATCGCTTGGTGGAACCTCGTCGACCGGTGGGTCCGGGTGATCGAGATGTTCGAGCGCCTGGAGCAGGTCGATCGCGGCGGGCGCGTCCGCGGCTCGGGCGGGGGAGTGTAGCGCCGGTGATGGAGGACCCGATTGCCGACGATCGGTCGACGTTCGCGGCGCTCCTGGAGCGCGCCGAACACTATATCTACCTCTCGACGGCGTTGATCCTAGTCGTTGCAGCGGCTGCACTCCTGGTGTTCGCCGTCATCGAGATGGCCCATGAGATGCTCGTCGGCGACTATGGCGCGGCGCTGCTGCATCTGCTCGACCGGGCCCTGCTCGTGTTGATGCTGGCCGAGATCATCTACACCGTGCGCAGCATCGCGCGGCATCACCGGCTGGAAGCCGAGCCGTTCTTCATCGTCGCGATCATCGCCGCCATCCGGCGTATCCTGGTGATCACCGCCGAGAGCTCGCGCAACGTCAATCTCGACGACCCGCACTTCCAGGCGGCCCTGGTCGAGCTCGGCCTGCTGGCGCTGATCGTGCTGTGCCTCGCCGGCGGGATGCGGCTCATTCCACGGCATGCGGCCGCGGAGAGCTAGGATGGGCTCCAACCTGATCGTGCTGTGCGAGCTGCTGTTGGTGTTCGGCGTGGTGGTTGGCTTCGGCGTCTGGCAGCTCATGTCGCTGCGGCGGGACCGGCAGGCGCGGGAGAAGGCCGACCACGCGCCCTGAGCCGTCAGCGCCAGGCGCGGGGCATGCGGAACGGAAGCATTGCCTGCACTACGCGGGAATCGAAGCGGTCGCACGACAGGCTCTCGTGCACGGCCGCGACCCGCTCGCCCAAGAGATGCGTGTCGAGCAGGGACCGCGCGTAGAAGGGCGCGTCCTCCAGCGTTTCCCGCACGGTCGCGGTTTGCCCGGCATCGACCCGGGTGCCGCGCGCCACGCGCCAGAAGGTCGTCGGCAGGCTGGCGACCGGCGGCGGTGTGAATTCTTCGACCGTGCCCGACGGGTCGCATCGCAGCGCCAGAGAGAGTGCCTCGCCGCTGCGGCGTCGGGCGTCGTAAAGCACGGCCGTGCCATTGCGCAGGCTGGCGCGCGACCAGTCCCAGGTGGTGAAGCCGCGCTCCAGCGGCTCGTCCCCGGCATTGCTGTCGAGATAGCCGGCGCCGGACCAGCTCAGGGCCGGCCGCTCCAGCTCGGCTTCGACCCGCGCGCAGGGGGCGATCGGCCACCAGCGGTGACGTCCCGCCGCGTCGAGCGTGAACTCGCGGTCCGTGACGGCCGTCGGGATCAGCCGCACCACGCCCCGGAGGCGCGAGGGGAAGGGAACCGTCACCTCGTCGATCCGGATCGTGAGCGCGGTGCCGTCCCAGGCCAAAGCGCTCGGACCGATCGTCAACGTGGTCGCGTCCCGTTGCAGCGCCCCGCGGCCGCGCTCGGTCATCGCCCAGCGCTTGCCGCCGGCGCCGTAGAGCGCAACGTTCAGCGCGCAATGATGCTCGGGGTCGCCGGCGCCGCGCCGCCGAGCCAGCGCGTAGTAGGGCGAGAACACGCTGCCGATGAAGGCGATCAGGGTGAGCCCGTGCCGGCCGTCGTCGCTCAGCGCGTCGACATACCACCAGATATAGCCGTCGCGGCCTACCGGCTGGTCGAAGCGAGGTCCGCGAGCAGGCTCACCGCTGCGTGTCGCCCGGACAGCGCCGCCATCGGCACCCCCGGGCCCGGATGCGCGCTGCCCCCGGCCAGGTACAGGCCCGGCACCTTGGTCCGCGCCCCCGGCCGCGCGAACGATGCCCGCCAGCCGTGCGAGGTCTGGCCGTACAGCGCTCCGCCTGTCGCCGGGAACAGTTGGTCGAAGCCCGCGGGCGTCGTCACCACCGTCTGCTCCGGCAGCCGCCGCACCCGCAGGCCGCAGCGTTCCAACAGGCCGAACGTCCGGCTCGCGCATCGCTCGATCTCCGCGGCGTCGAAGGGATGGGTGTCGCCCGTGGGCGGCGCGTTGACCAGGCACAGGAGCCGCTCGGCGCCCTCGTGCCCCTGGTCGCGGTCGCCGCGATCCTGGGCGCAGACATAGACGGTCGGCGCAGCCGGCAGCCGCTTGCGCTCGAAGATGTCGTCGAACTCGGCGGCGTAGTCGCTCGAGAAGAACACGTTGTGGCGTACCAGCGGGAAGCCCTCGGTCTCGGCCTCGAGCGCCCAGGTCACCGCCGACAGCGACCGCGCCGATCGTGGCACTGCTGGCGCGGCACGGGCGACCGCGCGACCGAGCAGCCCGCTGGCCACTGCTGCGATGTCCGCGTTGACCACGACGGCGGCTGCCGCAAGCAGATCGTCGCCAGCCAGCGTCACGCCGGCGACTTTGCCGCTCGCGAGCCGGATCTCGCGCACCTCCGTGTCGTAGCGGAACGTGGCGCCGAGGCTCTGCGCGAGGCGGGCGAGCGCCAGCGCCAGCCGATGCATGCCGCCCTCGACGAGCCATACCCCATCCTGCTCGACATGGGCCACCAACATCAGCGTCGCCGGTGCGAGGTACGGTGACGAGCCGCAATAGGTGGCGTAGCGCCCGAACAACTGGCGCAGTCGAGGATCGTGGAAATAGTCGCCGAGCGCGCGCCACATGGTCGCGAACGGCTTGATCTGCCATAGATCGCCGACGCTGGCCCCTTTGAGCAGACCCGGCAGGCTGGGCTGGGCCGCGCGGATGAACGGCTGGTCCAGCGTCTCGAAGATGCGGCCGGCGTCCGCACAGAACTGTCGGTAGCGCCGGCCCTCGTCCGGCCCGGCGAAAGCGCCAATGGCATCGATCGACTGTTCGATGTCGGCGTACAGGTCGAGGCGTTCGTCGGCGCTCCATGCATGGCGCGCCAGGATTTCGATGGGCCGTAGCGTAACGTGGTCGCTGAGCGTGGCGCCGGCGTCGGCGAAGATCTCCTCGAACACCCGGCGCATCGTGAACACAGTCGGCCCTGCATCGATGCGCGCGCCACCGATCGCGATCTCGCGCATCTTGCCGCCGGGGCCGCTGGCGCGCTCGACCACTGTCACCTGCAGACCGCGCGCTGCCAGATCGACGGCTGCCACGAGTCCGCCGATGCCAGCCCCGATCACCACGACGCCCCTGCTGCTCAACCTTGGCCCATTCATCGCTACAACGTCGTTGCCCGACCATGGTGCTGTCTATATGAATTGACACACAAAGGTGACAACAGGCGCGG
Source organism: uncultured Alphaproteobacteria bacterium (assembly GCA_963798145.1). GTDB lineage: Bacteria > Pseudomonadota > Alphaproteobacteria > Geminicoccales > Geminicoccaceae > Benzoatithermus. The sequence goes on along the minus strand of CAWCSG010000008.1, from coordinate 109,826 downwards.
ACGATGTCGGCGTCGTGTGGGAGGCCGATCATGGATGCCATGACGCGCATCGAGCAGGCCCTGGCTTCGGCACTCGCGGCGGCAGAGTCGGGTTGCCCGCCCGGATTGGCGGCGGCGGTTCGTCATGCGGTGTTCCCTGGTGGCGCCCGCATCAGGCCGCGGCTCTGCCTTTCGGTCGCCCGCGCCTGCGGCGATGATCGCCCGGCCGTGGCCGACGCTGCGGCAGCCTCGATCGAGCTGCTGCACTGCGCTTCCCTGGTTCACGATGACCTGCCGTGCTTCGACGACGCCCCCGTCCGACGTGGCAAGCCTTCGGTCCACCGTGCCTTCGGCGAGCGGTTGGCCGTCCTGGGCGGCGACGCTCTCATCGTCCTTGCCTTCGAGACGCTGACGCGTGGCGCTGCCACCGCACCGGAGCGCCTGCCGGCCCTGCTGCTCACGATCGCCCGGTCCGTGGGCATGCCGAATGGAATCGTGGCTGGCCAGGCTTGGGAATGCGAGCCCAGCGTGGAGCTCACCGAATACCATCGGGCCAAGACCGGCGCCCTGTTCGCGGCTGCCACCGCTGCCGGCGCCGCGGCCGCGGGAGCCGATCCGACCATGTGGGGCGAGCTTGGCGCACGCCTCGGCGAGGCCTTCCAGGTCGCCGACGACATTCGCGACGTGGCCGCCGATCCGGTGGAGCTCGGCAAGCCCGTTGGGCGGGATCTCGCGCTCGACCGCCGCAGTGCCGTGCGCGACCTCGGCCTCTCCGGTGCCATGGACCGGCTCGAGCGGTTGGTGGGTGAGGCGGTCGCGTCGATCCCGGCCTGCCCCGGTGCTACCGAGCTGCGCGCGGCGATCCTGGCTCAATCCAAGAGCTTCCTGCCCAAGGACCTGCTGCGCGCCGCGGCGTGAGCCCGCCTTGACGGCTTGGCTGGATCGCTGCTTTGCGGCGCGTGACCGCCTGTTGGCCGACCCGCGCTTCCAGCGCTGGGCTGCAGCGTTCCCGCTGACCCGGCCAATTGCGCAGCGGCGTGCGCGTGCGCTGTTCGATCTGTGCGCCGGCTTCGTCTACGCGCAGGTTCTGCTGGCCTGCGTCCAGCTGCGGCTGTTCGACATCCTGGCCGAGGGGCCGCAGACGGCCGAAGCGCTCTCGGTTCGGCTGTCGCTCACGCCAGAAGCCACCGAGCGGCTGCTGCTGGCCGCGGTTTCGCTCAACCTCGTGGCACGGCGCGGCGGAGCTCGATTCGGTCTGGGGCAGCTGGGCGCGGCGTTTCGGGGCAATCCCGGCGTGGCCGCGATGGTGGAGCACCATGCCATGCTCTACGCCGACCTGCGCGACCCGGTGGCACTGCTGCGCGGAGAGGTCGAGCGGACCGAGCTCGCCGGCTATTGGCCCTATGCCGCCGCCGGTGCGACGGCTGGTCTCGCCGACGACCAGGTCGCTGCCTATAGCGGGCTGATGTCGGCCTCGCAGCCGCTGGTCGCGGGCGATGTGCTCGACGCCTATCCGTTGGACCGGCATCGTTGCCTGCTCGATGTCGGTGGCGGGGAAGGGGCCTTCCTCACCTCGGCGGCCCAGCGCGCGCCCGATCTGCGCCTCATGCTGTTCGATCTGCCCCCGGTTGCCTTGCGGGCCGAGGCCCGGCTCGACGCGGCGGGCCTGTCGGGCCGGGCGACCGTCGTCGGCGGCGATTTCCAGACCGACGCGCTGCCCACGGGCGCGGACGTCATCTCGCTGGTGCGGGTCGTGCACGATCACGATGACGCCGTGGCCTTGGACCTCCTGCGCGCTGCACGGAAGGCATTGCCGGAGGACGGTGTGCTTCTGCTTGCCGAGCCGATGTCGGGCACGTCCGGGGCCGAGCCGATCGGCGACGCCTATTTCGGATTCTACTTGTTGGCGATGGGCAGCGGTCGGCCCCGCACGCCCGAACGGCTGCGAACCATGCTCGCGAGCGCCGGGTTCAGCCGGTCCAAGCTGCTTCCGACACGCCGGCCGATGCTCACCCGCCTCATGCTGGCCCGGGCATGAGATCCATGCGGCCAAGAGTGTAAGTCTTCCTTGACAACATGAACAGTCAAGGTAGCCTGACAGAAGGGAAGGCCGAGACCGGCTGCACAGCTTCAGGTCACGAGTGAACGAATTGAACACCCTCGCCGTCGTACTGAGCGCACCCGAGCACCTGCTGGTCAGCCCAGTGGAGCTGTCGCCCGCCGGTGACGAGGATGTGGTTGTCGACATCGAGTGGAGCGGCATCAGCACCGGTACCGAGCGCCTGCTCTACACCGGCCGCATGCCGCACTTTCCTGGCATGGGCTACCCTTTGGTTCCAGGTTACGAGTCGGTCGGCCGCATCACGACGGCGGGCTCGCGATCGGGTGGTCGTGTCGGCGATCGCGTCTTTGTGCCGGGCGCTCGTTGCTTTGGTGATGTTCGAGGCCTGTTCGGCGGTGCGGCGGCACGGGTCGTTGTCCCGGGCGCACGGGTGGTGCCAATCGACGAGGACTTGGGCGAGCAGGGGGTTCTGTTGGCCCTCGCCGCAACCGCGCAGCACGCCATCGCAGGTGGCGCCGTATTGCCTGATCTCATCGTCGGCCACGGCGTGCTCGGCCGCCTGCTGGCGCGCCTCACCGTGGCGGCAGGCGGCGAGCCGGTCGTGTGGGAGCGCAACCCGGATCGAGGCGGCGGTGGCGGCACTTATCGGGTCGTCGATCCAGCCGAAGACACGCGCCGCGACTATCGCTCGATCTGCGATGCCAGCGGTGATCCGGCCCTGCTCGACACGCTGATCGCGCGACTCGCCCATGGCGGCGAGGTGGTGCTGGCCGGCTTCTACAGTGAGCCGCTGAGCTTTGTGTTCCCGCCCGCGTTCATGCGCGAGGCGCGGATCCGGATCGCCGCCGAATGGCGCGAGGCCGATCTGGCGACGGTCAAGGATCATCTCGGGTCCGACCGGCTCTCGCTCGACGGCCTGATCACCCACCGTCGGCAGGCGGTGGACGCAGCCGAGGCGTATCGCACGGCCTTTGGCGATGCTGCCTGCCTCAAGATGGTCCTGGATTGGAGAGCCTGCGCATGAGCCTCGACTACGGCAATTCCGATCCCGCCGCCGCTGCTTCCGGCATGCACGAGAATCTGCGCGCGGAAGCTGCGATCGAGCCCGATCCCGTCTCGACTGAACCACCGAAGAAAGAGACGCAAGTCATCGCGATCTACGGCAAGGGCGGCATCGGCAAGAGTTTCACGCTGGCGAACCTCAGCTACATGATGGCCCAGCAGGGTAAGCGGGTGCTGCTGATCGGTTGCGATCCCAAGAGCGACACGACTTCACTGCTATTTGGCGGCCGCAGCTGCCCGACCATCATCGAGACGTCATCGAAGAAGAAGTTGGCTGGCGAGAAAGTCGAGATCGGCGACGTCTGCTTCATTCGCGATGGCGTGTTCGCCATGGAGCTGGGCGGCCCCGAGGTCGGCCGCGGCTGTGGCGGGCGCGGCATCATCCACGGCTTCGAGCTGCTCGAGAAGCTGGGCTTCCACGAGTGGGGCTTCGACTACGTGCTGCTCGACTTCCTGGGCGATGTGGTCTGCGGCGGCTTTGGCCTGCCGATCGCGCGCGACATGTGCCAGAAGGTCATCGTCGTCGGCTCGAACGACCTCCAGTCGCTCTATGTCGCGAACAATGTCTGCTCCGCGGTCGACTACTTCCGCAAGATGGGCGGCAATGTCGGCGTCGCCGGCATGGTGATCAACAAGGACGACGGCACCGGCGAGGCGCAGGCCTTCGCCAAGACCGTCGGCATCCCGGTCCTGGCCGCGATCCCGGCCGACGAGGACATCCGCCGCAAGAGTGCCAACTACGAGATCATCGGTATCCCCGGCGGTCGCTGGGCGCCGATGTTCGAGGAGCTGGCCATGCAGGTGGCGATCGCCCCGCCGGTCCGCCCGAACCCGCTGACCCAGGACACGCTCTTGGGTCTGTTCAGCGGCGAGGCGGTCGGACGTCACGTTGTTCTCCAATCCGCCACGATCGCCGACATGTGCGGCACGACCATTCTCGAGAAGCCGTCGCTCGAGGTGATCTATGAGGGCGCCGCGTAAGCGGCGGGCGTATCGGTATGACTTACTCCGTCCCGCTCAGGAACGCTCCGCAGCCGGTTCCGGTGGCACCGGCAAAGCCGGCGCCCGTCGAAGCCGGATGCCATGGCGGGCGCGAGACCATGCTCGAGGCCGCGAAGGCCGCGGGCAAGAGCGAGACCATCGAGCGCTTGGCGGCGGACTACCCGCGCGGTCCGCACGACCAGCCGCAGTCGATGTGCCCGGCCTTCGGCTCGCTGCGCGTCGGGCTGCGGATGCGGCGCACCGCGACGATCCTCTCGGGCTCGGCCTGCTGCGTCTACGGTCTCACCTTTACCTCGCACTTCTATGGTGCCCGGCGGACGGTCGGCTACGTGCCGTTCGACTCCGAGACTTCTGGTCACCGGCCAGCTGTTCGAGGACATTCGCGACGCGGTCTACGACCTCGCGAAGCCCGAGCATCACGACCTGGTCGTGATCATCAATCTCTGTGTACCCACCGCCTCCGGTGTGCCGCTCGACCGGTTGCCGAAAGAAATCGACGGCGTGCGGATCATCGGCATCGACGTGCCGGGCTTCGGTGTCCCGACCCATGCCGAAGCCAAGGACGTGCTGGCCGGCGCCATGCTGCGCTATGCGCGCCAGGAAGCCGAACAGGGTCCGGTGCAGCGTCCCCGTCAGGCCATTGCCGAGGAGCCCCGGGTCACGCTGATCGGCGAGCTGTTCCCGGCCGATCCGGTCGGCGTCGGCGCGTTGCTCAAGCCGATGGGCCTGGCCGTGGCGCCGCAGGTGCCCTCCCGCGAGTGGCGCGACCTCTACGCCGCCCTGGATTGCGTCGTGGCGGCAGCGGTGCACCCGTTCTACACGGCCTCGATCCGTGAGTTTCATGCCGCCGGCCGTCCGGTCGTGGGCTCCGGCCCGGTCGGCGTCGAAGGTACGGCGGCGTGGCTGGAGGCGATCGGCAAGGCTGCCGGCGTCGGAGCCGACAAGATCGACGCCGCCAAGGCCGCGGCGCTCCCCGCCATTCGTGCGGTGCTGGCGGCCAACCCGATCAACGCACGCGTGACGGTATCCGGTTACGAGGGCTCGGAATTGCTCGTCGCCCGGCTGCTGATCGAGGCCGGTGCCGAGGTGCCCTATGTCGGCACCGCCTGCCCGCGCACCGAGTGGAGCGATCCCGACCGCGAGTGGCTCGAGGCCAAGGGCACCCACATCCAGTATCGCGCCTCGATCGAGCAGGACATCATGGCCATGCTCGATGCCAAGCCGGACCTGGCCGTCGGCACCACGCCCCTGGTGCAGAAGGCCAAGGAGCTGGGCATCCCGGCGATTTACTTCACCAACATGGTCTCCGCCCGGCCACTGTTCGGCCCGGCCGGCGCCGGTGCGCTGGCGGGGATAGTGGCGGCGCAGACCAAGGGCCGCGACCGGTTCGCGCGCATGGTCGAATTCTTCGGCGGCGCCGGCAAGGGCGATGCCGCCGGCTATGGCTGGACCGGCGTGCCGGCCGACCATTCGGCCGCCAAGGCCCGCAACCGCAAGGCCCGCGTGCGCGTCGACCTTGCCGACGCGGTGGGGGTCTAAGCGATGCTGGTGCTCGACCACGATCGTGCCGGCGGGTACTGGGGCGCAGTTTACGCCTTCACGGCGATCAAGGGATCTGCGGGTCGTCATCGATGGGCCTGTGGGTTGCGAGAACCTGCCGGTCACCGCGGTCCTGCACTACACCGATGGGCTGCCGCCGCACGAGCTGCCGGTGGTCGTGACCGGACTGTCGGAAGACAATCTCTCGATGACCGGCACCGAGGGCGCCCTGCGCCGCGCCAGCGCCACGCAGGACCAGGACCTGCCGGCGGTGGTGGTGACCGGCAGCATCGCCGAGATGATCGGCGGCGGCGTGACGCCGGAAGGCTCGAACCTGCTGCGCTTTCTGCCGCGCACCATCGATGAGGACCAGTGGCAGAGCGCCGACCGGGCGATCAACTGGCTCTGGTCCGAGTTCGGCGCCAAGAAGGCCAAGTCACGCAGGCGCCCGGCGCGGCCCGAGGGTGCCAAGCCCTTGGTCAACATCATCGGCCCGATCTACGGCACCTTCAACATGCCGTCGGATCTGCACGAGATGCGGCGCCTGATCGAGGGGATCGGCTGCGAGGTCAATCTCGTCTTCCCGCTCGGCTCGCACATCGAGGACGTGCCGAAGCTCGCCGATGCCGACGTCAATGTCTGCATGTATCGCGAGTTCGGCCGCAAGCTCTGCGAGGAGCTGGAGAAGCCCTACCTGCAGGCGCCGATCGGGTTGTTCGCGACCACCAACTTCCTGCGCAAGCTTGGCGAGCTAACCGGCGCTGATCCCGAGCCGTTCATCGAGCGCGAGAAGCACACCACGATCAAGCCGATCTGGGACCTGTGGCGCAGCGTCACCCAGGATTTCTTCGCCACCGCGTCGTTCGCGATCGTGGCCACGGATACTTACGTCCGCGGCATGAAGAACTTCCTCGAGGACGAGATGGGCGTTCCCTGCGCGTTCGCCTTTTCGCGCAAGGCCGGCGTCAAGCCAGACAATGCCAAGGTCCGAGAGGCGCTGAAGAAGACACCGCCCTTGGTCCTATTTGGTTCCTACAATGAGCGCATGTACGCGGCCGAACTTGGCAGCCGCTGCATGTACATCCCGGCCTCGTTCCCGGGTGCCATCATTCGGCGTGCCACCGGCACTCCCTACATGGGCTACGCCGGGGCGACCTACATCGTTCAGGAATACTGCAACGCCCTGTTCGATGCCCTGTTCCACATCCTGCCCTTGGGCACCGAGATGGACCGGGTCGACGCGACTCCGGCGCGTCTCGCGCGCACCGGCTCGAGCCCCTGGGACGCGGATGCGCAGCAGCTCTTGGACGAATATGTCGAGCGGGAACCGTTCCTGGTGCGCATCTCGGCCGCCAAGCGATTGCGCGATCGAGCCGAGCGCGATGCGCTGCGCGCCGGCGAGGAGCGAGTCACCGTCGACCGGGTCGCGCGCGCGCTGGCCACGCTGACCGAGGGCGTCGCCGCATGAGCAACAGTTTCACATCCACTCGCTGCCGTCGGGTGGAAGGTCCTTCGTTCAGGACCTCGTCACGGCGATCGCCGCCGCGCGTCACGAGCGCGGTCACGGCCGAAAGGCCCGTCAGCCGGAGGAGTGGTGGCTGATATGGAAGCAGTGAGTGATGCGTTCGTGCGACCGCGTAAACAGAAGGCGAGCGAGTTCCGGCTCATCTTCTTTGTGAGCTTCGTCATCTTCTTGATGGTGGCGATCGTCGAGCGCTTCCTGCCGTCGCAGTGGCGGCCGCTGGGCGCCGACGGGCACAAATCGATCATTGGCGAGGCCCGGTCCGCGGCGCGCACGTTCGTGCCGTTCGCGTTCATGGGCTAGCCACACAAGGTTTTCCGTCCGGCGGTGCCGGATGACGAGTTCGCCGTGACGGGAGCCGTCATGGTGACCCACGCCGCGCGGGAGGTGCGCGGCAGCGGCCGATACGGCCATTACCCAGGAGGGTATTCGGATGGCAGTTGGTACGGACGAACGGGGCGGCTCCCTAACGGGCCTCACCGAGTCGGAGGCGAAAGAGTTCCACGGCATCTTCATGACGAGCTTCATCGGCTTCGTCGTGGTCGCACTCATCGCGCATTTCCTTGCGTGGATGTGGCGGCCCTGGCTGCCGGGCGAGCACGGCTACTCGATGCTGATCGACGGCGCAAAGCTGGCGGCGTCCCACGTCATGACGTTCGTCGCCTAGAGGGAAAAGAAACATGTGGAAGGTTTGGCTGCTGTTCGACCCGCGTCGTACGCTGGTCGCCCTGTTTACGTTCTTGTTCGTGCTGGCGTTGGTAATCCACTTCATCCTGCTCAGCACGGACCGCTTTAACTGGCTGGATGGCCCGCGCCCGGCCGCCACTGGCGCGCTGGAGCAGATGTCGCCGCTGCCCTCGGCCAAGGGCTAGGTCGACGCAGGTCCCTAAGTGATGGCGGCGGACGCGGCCCGGGCATTGCCCGGACCCGTTCGCTGCCGGGGGGCGCCGCACGGAGGCCGGCCGAACCGTGCCCCAGACCGGAGGATCCAACATGGCCATGCTAAGCTTTGAGCGGAAATACCGCGTCCGCGGCGGCACCTTGATCGGCGGAGACCTGTTCGACTTCTGGGTGGGGCCGTTCTACGTCGGCTTCTTCGGGGTCACCACGTTGTTCTTTTCGTTGCTTGGGACGGCGCTGATCGTCTATTCGGCATCGCTCGGGCCGACCTGGAACCTGTGGCAGATCAGCATTGCCCCCCCGGACCTGAAATACGGCCTCGCCCTGGCCCCGCTGCGCGAGGGCGGCTTCTGGCAGATCATCACCGTCTGCGCGATCGGCGCGTTCGTTTCATGGGCGCTGCGCGAGGTCGAGATCTGCCGCAAGCTGGCGATCGGCTATCACGTCCCGTTCGCGTTCGCCGTCGCGATCTTCGCCTATGTCAGCCTGGTCGTGATCCGGCCGTTCCTGATGGGTGCGTGGGGTCATGGGTTTCCGTACGGCATCATCAGTCACCTCGACTGGGTGTCGAACACCGGCTACCAATATCTGCACTTCCACTACAATCCGGCGCACATGATCGCGGTGTCGTTCTTCTTCACCACCGCGTTCGCGCTCGCGTTGCACGGCTCGCTGGTCCTGTCGGCCACCAACCCGGGCAAGGGCGAGGCGGTCAAGACCGCCGAGCACGAGAACACCTTCTTCCGCGACACCATCGGCTACTCGATCGGGACCCTGGGCATCCACCGGCTCGGGTTGTTCCTCGCGCTCTCAGCAGGGTTCTGGAGCGCCGTCTGCATCATCATCAGCGGCCCGTTCTGGACGCGTGGCTGGCCTGAATGGTGGACTTGGTGGCTCGATCTGCCGATCTGGCGTTAGGGCGAGGACAACCTCATGGCCGAATATCAGAACATCTTTACCCGCGTGCAGATCCGCGCGCCGGCCTATGCTGGCGTGCCCCTGAAGCGAGGCACCTGGGTGCGCCAGGGGACGCCCGGTTTCGCCCACTTGCTGGGTCGATTCGGCGACGCGCAGATCGGTCCGATCTATCTCGGCACGCTGGGCGTGGCCTCGCTGATCTGCGGGTTCATCGCGATCGAGATCATCGGGCTCAACATGTGGGCCTCGGTGAATTGGGACCCGGTCCAGTTCATCCGCCAGCTGCCTTGGCTGGCGCTCGAGCCGCCGCCGCCGTCCTACGGGCTCCGCTTCCCGCCGCTGAACGAGGGCGGCTGGTGGCTGATGGCGGGCTTCTTCTTGACCGCCTCGATTCTGCTCTGGTGGGCGCGCATGTACCGCCGGGCGCGTGCCCTTGGCATGGGCACCCACGTCGCCTGGGCATTCGCCTCGGCAATCTGGCTCTATCTTGTACTGGGCTTCATCCGCCCGCTCCTGATGGGCAGCTGGGGCGAGGCGGTGCCGTTCGGGATCTTCCCGCATCTCGACTGGACCGCGGCCTTCTCGATCCGGTACGGGAATCTCTTCTACAACCCGTTCCACATGCTCTCGATCGCGTTCCTGTACGGCTCGACGCTGCTGTTTGCGATGCATGGGGCCACGATCCTGGCGGTGAGCCGGTTCGGCGGCGACCGTGAGATCGACCAGATCACCGACCGTGGCACGGCCTCCGAGCGCGCCGCCCTGTTCTGGCGCTGGACCATGGGCTTCAACGCCACCATGGAGTCGATCCATCGCTGGGCCTGGTGGTTTGCCGTGCTGGTCACGCTCACCGGCGGCATCGGCATCCTGCTCACCGGGACGGTGGTCGACAATTGGTACCTGTGGAGCGTTAAGCACGGTGTGGCGCCGTCCTATCCGGCGGTCTTCCCGCATCTGCCGGATCCGGCCACACTCACAGGAGCACCGCAATGAGGGGCCTTCTCGTCGCAGGTGCTACAGCCGTGGCGGCCGGCGTGGTCGTGATCGCGCTGACGCTGGAATGGCCGCCGGTCAAGAGCGAGCAGTTGGGGTTTCGCGGTCTGGCGATGGGGCAGCTGTCCCATCCCAGCACCGTCGCCGCGCTAAAGGCGGCCAACAAGGTGCCGGAGCCGATCGACCCGATTGAACCGAGCGGCACCAAATCCTCGGACGTTTACGCCAACGTCCAGGTGTTGGGCGATGTCGACGCCGACGAGTTCACCCGATTGATGTCGGCGATCACCGAATGGGTGGCGCCCGAGCAGGGCTGCGCGTTCTGCCACGCCGAGGGGGAGGAACTAAGCTCCGACTCGCTCTACACCAAGGTAGTGGCACGCCGAATGTTGCAGATGACCAAGCATCTGAACGCTGACTGGCAGCCCCATGTCGGCGCAACGGGGGTCACCTGCTACACCTGCCACCGCGGCAACAACGTGCCGAAGAACATCTGGTTCAAGAACCCCGGGCCGGAGGCGGCGCGTGGCATGGCGGGCAACCATGCCGGGCAGAACACCCCATCGCATTCGGTCGCCTACGCCTCGCTGCCCTACGATCCCTTCACGCCGTTCCTGGAGCACGACAACGCCATCCGGGTGGTGTCGACCACACCGCTGCCCGAGGGCAACCGGAAGTCGATCAAGCAAACGGAGTGGACCTACGGTCTGATGATGCACATGTCCCAGAGTCTGGGCGTGAACTGCACCTACTGCCACAACAGCCGGTCATTCTCGGCCTGGGACCAAAGCAGGCCGCAGCGAACCACGGCGTGGTATGGCATCAGGATGGTGCGGGACCTGAACACGGCCTATCTCGACCCCCTGCTGCCCACCTATCCGCATAATCGCTTGGGGCCGCTTGGGGATGCCCCGAAGGCCAACTGCACCACCTGTCATCAGGGCGTTTCCAAACCACTCCTGGGCGTGAGCATGCTCAAGGACTACCCGGAGCTGGGCCCAACGGTGCTGAAGGCCGCATCCGCGCAATAGCCTCTTCTGTGTGACGCCAGAACGGCGTCGCGGTTGACTTCGGTCGCCGCGGCGCCGTTTTCTTTGGTCTGGCTTCCATCGGCGCGGTGAGCGAATTGGTGCAACGTATCTATGGTCTCGCGGCCGCACTCAACGAGCGGACGCGCGCGCTTCATCTGCAGGCCGAGCGATCGGGCTTCGTCCAGGAGATGCTGCGCGGGCGGGCCAGCCGCGGCGGCTACACGCTCTACCTGCGCAACCTGTTGCCGGCCTATCGGGCGCTGGAGCTGGGCCTGGAGCGCCACCGTCTGACGCCGGGTCTCGGCGCGCTGGCCGAGCCTGCCCTGTATCGCCGGCAATCGCTCGAGGCGGATCTTGCTGGCTTGGCCGGCCCTGGTTGGGACGAAGGCGTGCCGATGCTTCCCGAGGGCGAATGCTATGCCCGTCGTGTCGAGGCCGCTGCGCAAGGCACCGGCACCCGCCTCATCGGACATGCCTACACGCGGTATCTCGGCGATCTCAGCGGCGGCCAGATCCTCAGCCGCCTGCTCGCCAAGTCCCTGGCGCTAGGACCGGCAACGCTAGGGTTCTACGATTTTCCGGAGATCTCCGACGTAGAGACTTTCAAGGCGGACTATCGCGATCGGCTGGACGCCGCCGCAGACGAGCTCGCCGACGTCCACGGTCTACTCGACGAGGCGGCCATGGCGTTTCAGCTCAATATCGATCTGTCGCAGGCTGTTCAAACGGCAGTTGGACGAAGATAGCTAGCGATCGTCGTCCCGTTCGCTCGCCGAGCGTGCGTACCGAATCAAATGCTCCAGCAACTCGGAGGTGCGCGCAACTGACGTACGCACGTTCTCGAGCATGTCCGGCATCCGGCCGAGATCGACACCATCGGTGATCTCGAGGGCGGCGAGTTGGGCGTTGGCGACAACCACCGTCAGAAGCTGACGGTAGACGAGGTCGGACTTGGAATCGAGTCGGACCGATATGGCCTGGTGGCGCTCGATCACATCCTCCTGGAAGCGCCGGCGGGCCGTCTCGACAGCGCGTCGCTCGCTAAGATCGCTGAACAGAAGCACGAATCCCAGCAGCCGATCCGATGACGCCAGAACCGGGTCGGCGCGAACCTGCAGCGGGTTGCCGGCGCCCGGCTCGGTCGTGAGGCGGACCTCGCCGCGCCAGGATCGGCGATGCGTGAGCAACTCGCGCACGGCGTGACGCGTTCCGATCGTATCCGTGCAGCAGTCGGCGAGCTCCTCGATCTGTTCCAGCGGCCGGCTGGCATGCGGCAGCAGACGGTCGAAGGCCGCGTTGGTCAGGATGATCCGTCCGGCTGCGTCGGTAACCACCACCGGCTGCTCGGCAAGCCGGACTTGGCCGCTGACCTGTTGCAGCTGGTCCTGTGCGATCAGCATCCGGACCGAGCGGAACTGCAGCACCACGTCCGTGACGCTCTCGCCGATCAGGCGGGCCGCGGCGAGGTCGGGGCCACTCCAACGCGCGGAAGTGCCTTCCACCAGCTGGTGCCACTGCGCGAACGACCGGCGCGGCGACAGCTGGCTCGGGTCGTCCCCGACGAGCACCGGCTTGCGCGGGTCGCCGCCCCAGGTAACGGTGCGGATTTGCTCCGGGCGAAACCAGAGCAGATACTCGCCCGGAGTGCTCGACACATGCGTGGCGAGGAGCCCGCAGGCGACTCCGGTCAAGGGCGCGAACTCGGGCGCGTCAAGGCCGAGGGACGCGGTCGCGAGGACGCCGTTCATAGGTTGGCGGTCGATCCAGGCGCCGAGCTGGCGCAGCTCCGATGTACCTGGGACTTCGCCGACGGTGAGCACCTGCCCCTCGAACAGCAGCGCCGCGCCGCTTGCCGCCAATGGCTGCAGCAGTGGCTGCGAGCTGTCGAACAGCGCACCGCGCCAGTCACCATCGCGTGAGATCGCCTCCATCATGCGCTGCTCGAGCCGCCGCACCGACAGCTCGGCCTGCGCCTGGACGAAGCTCTCGAGTGCCGCGATCCGCGTGGCGACCGCCTCCGCGAGCAGCTCTGCCGCCGCGCGCATTTCGTAGTGCACGCACCGCGGCTGGTAGTGATGGCAGGAGACGAGTCCCCACAGCCGACCGCCGACCATCAGCGAGGCCACCAGGGTGGCACCAACGCCCATGTTCTGCAGATATTGGATATGGATCGGCGACATGCTGCGCAGGAAGCAGAGCGACATGTCGAGATCTTGGTCGGTGATCGGCGAAAGGCGTGGCGTCAGTGGCACCTGGACATGGTCGACATCCACGAGGACCCGCACTCGGTTGCGCTCGTACAGCCGGCGCGCAATCTGGGGAATGTCGGACGCCGGGTAGCGGTTGCCGAGGAACGACTCGAGCTGCGGCTCACGTCGTTCGGCCATGATCTCACCATGGCCCTCCTCGTCGAAGCGATAGACCATCACCCGGTCGTAACCGGTCAGATCCTTGAAGATCCGTGCCGCCTCGTCGCCGAGGGATCGTAGCGACGAGGCGGCGATGATCGTCTGCAGGGCCGCCTCGACCTCGCCAGCGAGGTCGACCTCGGGCCCGGCATGCGCGAGTTCGACCACGAGTCCGCCAGCGGGCGGCCGGTGCAGCAGACCGTCGAACTCGGAGCCGCTGCTCCCGATCCGACATCGAACCGCGATCGGGATCAGATCCAGCCTCTGGCCGAGCTGAGGGCGGATGCGATCGCAAAGGTCGCCCTCGATCTCGCGCAATGCGCGGCCAACCACACCCCGATTCAGACCCAGAAAGGCCGACGCATTGGCACTGGCCTGCACGACGACCTGATCATCCTCGCGGATCACCAACAGGGCGCCGTACGGCTGCACGGAGCCGGCGAGATGAATCTGCTCCCGCTCGCAGTTGGAGAGGTCGGCCTGCCCAAAGCCGGGCGTCACGGAGTGGCGTGCCAGGAGGCTCGACACCAACCGGCCTCAGTCGTCGCGACCCGGCGCCACTTCGTCCGAGCCGTCGCCGCCATAGCGATTCAGCTTGGCGTGCAGGCTCTGGCGGCTCAAGCGGAGCAGGCCGGCAGCCGCCGTTCGATTGCCGCGCGTGAGGTCGAGAGCGGCGTCGATATACTGCCGCTCGACGCTGCCAATGGCGTCCCGAACGAGCTCACGCAGCGAGGCCTTGCCGAGCGAGCCCAGCAGGATGTCACCCGCTGCGGCGGGGGAATGACGGGTATCACGCAGGAGCAAGGCGATATGCCCATCGTACGGCGTCTCGGCACCAGCAGCAGAGATCTCCACCTCTATCTCCGTGCCCAGTTCGCCCTGCACGGACGTCTGGAAGCGACGTACGGTGCCGTAACGGTGGAGGTTGGCCAGCAGGACAGGCAGGTCGGCGCCAGGCCGCCCCAGCCAACTCCGCAGTGGCTTGCCAAGCACCGTGGCCTTCGTTCCGGCCTCAATCAGATCGAGGAAGGCGCGGTTTGCGCTCTGGACTGTCCCCTCGAGATCGGCCACGACGAACCCGTCCGGCATCTGCTCGATCAGTTCCTCAAGAGGCAGCGCATCGCGGCCGCCGGCTGACGGTGCCGCGCCGCCAGCTGGGCCAAGCTGCAGCAGGAACACTGGTCCCGCCTCGCCCGCCATGACCGAGGCGCGCACCAGCCAAGCCTGCCCAGTCGAGCCGAGATGGACGAGGACGCCGGGCGCCCGGCCCTGCTCCCGTACCTGGGCCAGCATAGCCTGGAGCGGCTCCCGATCACGCTGCGCCACCTCTGCCAGGAGATCGCGGCCGGTCGGCGCCAAACCCAGCGCGCGCATCGCGGCGAGATTCGCCTCGACAATGCGATGGTCGGTGACCCTGATCACCAGGACGACCTCGCTCGACGTGTCGAATAGGAGTCGCGAGCGGGTTTCGACCTCGCGCAACTTCCAGTAATCGCGTTCCATAGCATGCTGGGCTGCGATCAGGCGTGATTCCAAGTCTGCCACGGCCTGGAGGTTCTTGCCGATCGCAAGCAGTCCGCCCTCGGCACCCAACCTGACGGCCGTGTATTCGAACGGCAGTTGGCGGCCACTGGGGAAGCGCTGCGCGATCTGGCGGAAAGCGGACACGCCGGTCGTGCGGGCGTCGTCGACCATGCGGCGCACATTTTGACCGCCACCATCCGCGACCGTGTCTATCCAGGGCCGACCAAGCCACGCCTCGACGCTCTCGTCGGACACAGTTTGCGCTACCGTCACTTTGCGGATCACGCCGTCGAGGTCGAGCAGCAGAGTGACGTCCGGCTCAGCGATGCTCACGCCAGTCATGATCGCTTGACCATCGGGGACTTCATCATAGCCTATTCGCTCGCTTCAGGGCTTGATAATACACCCGAATTGGTAAGTTGTAACCCTACGCCTGACGGAGCGAGCGTCGCCCCCGCAGGTCTATCTGGGGACCGGGAGCGATGGACGACGGGGTGGAGCGGATTGTCCTCGTGGATTCGGTCGACAATGAGGTCGGTACCGCTCCGAAGCTCGAGGGACACCAGCGTGGCCTGCTGCATCGCGCCCTCTCGGTGATCGTTCGCGACGGCATGGGCCGGCTGCTGCTGCAGAAGCGGCAGCAGGGAAAGTATCATTCAGGCGGGCTGTGGACCAACACCTGTTGCAGCCATCCTCGTCCGGGGGAGCCCGTGGCGCTGGCGGCAGGCCGGCGCCTGACCGAGGAGATGGGCTTCAGCTGCCCGTTGCTGCCGCTGCTAACGGTCACCTACCGCGCCGATGTCGGCGGCGGCCTGATCGAGCACGAGCTGGTTCATGTATTCGGTGGGTTGTACGAGGGCCCGGTCAGGCCTGATCCACGGGAGGCCGACGGCTTCGCCTGGATCGATCCCGAGGCGCTCCTGGCCGACATCGCGTTGGCGCCAGCGCGCTACAGCGTCTGGTTCCGTAAGTACTGCGCCGAGCACTGGCGGCAGATCGCAGCCGACGCCGCCTGAGCGGTCACCCGGCGAGCGGCTGCCACTCCTTACGATACCAGCGCACGAAGCGGCCGATGCCGTCCTCGAGCGAGGTCGCCGGCGTGAAGCCGGTGGCCCGGGTCAGCTCCTCGATATCGGCGAAGGTCGCGCGCACATCGCCCGGCTGCATCGGCAGCAGCTCCTTGACGGCCGTGACGCCCAGCGCCCGCTCCAGCGTTTGGACCATGTGCAGCAGCTCGACCGGGCTGTGGTTGCCGATATTGTAGAGCCGGTAGGGAGCGGTGCTGCTGCCCGGATCGGGATGGTCGCCCGACCAGGACGGATCAGGCGCCGGTAGGACGTCGATCACGCGGCGCACGCCCTCGACGATGTCGTCGATATAGGTGAAGTCGCGCTGCATCCGGCCTTCGCCGAAGATCCGGATCGGCCGGCCCTCGAGCATTGCCTTGGTGAAGATGAACAGCGCCATGTCCGGCCGGCCCCAGGGACCGTAGACGGTGAAGAAGCGCAGGCCGGTCGTCGGCAGCCGGTAGAGGTGGCTGTAGGTGTGCGCCATCAGCTCGTTCGCCTTCTTGCTCGCGGCATAGAGGCTCACCGGATGGTCGACATTGTCGTGGACCGAGAACGGCATCTTGGTGTTGGCGCCGTAGACCGAGCTGGTCGACGCATAGACGAGATGCTGCACCCCCTGGCGGCGGCAACCCTCGAGCACGTTGGTGAACCCGACCAGGTTGGCATCCACATAGGCCAGCGGATTCTCCAACGAGTAGCGTACCCCGGCCTGGGCCGCGAGATGCACCACGGCTGCCGGCCGCGTGCGCGCGAACAGCGCGGGCGTCGCCGTACGATCGGCGAGGTCGATCTGCTCGAAGGTAAAGCCGGGCCGCCCCTGCAGGCGCTCGAGCCTGGCCCGCTTCAGGCGCGGGTCGTAGTAGTCGTTGAGGCTGTCGACCCCGACCACGCGGCAGCCGTCGCGCAGCAGGCGCTCGCCCAGATGGTAGCCGATAAAGCCGGCGACGCCGGTCAGCAGGATGGGGCCGTCATGGGCGAGACTCATTCGGTCACAGGCTCCAGTAGCTGTTGCTGGCGGGCAGGCGGTTCGGGTCCAGGGCAGACTTGAGATCGATCAGGATGCCGGCAGGCGTCAGCCTGGCGCCCAGCTCGGCCTCGCCGAGGTCGAGGTAGGCGCGATGGGGCACCGCCAGTAGCAGAGCGTCCAGATCGTGCAACTCGTCGAGCGTGGTCAGCGTCAGCCCGTATTCACGCCGTGCCGCCTCGGCATCGGCCAGCGGGTCGTGGACCTTGGCATCGATGCCGAAGCTCGCCAGTTCGCGCACGATGTCGGGCACGCGGCTGTTGCGCAGGTCCGGCACGTTCTCCTTGAAAGTCAGGCCTAGCACGGCCACGCGCGCCCGGCGCACCGGGACGTCGCGCGCGATCAGTAGCTTCACCAACTTCTGGGCGACGAAGGTTCCCATGCCGTCGTTGATGCGCCGGCCGGCCAGGATCACCTCGGGATGGTATCCTACGCTCTCGGCCTTGGCGGTGAGGTAATAGGGGTCGACGCCGATGCAGTGGCCGCCCACCAGTCCGGGCGAGAACGGCAGGAAGTTCCATTTGGTGGCGGCCGCGGCCAAGACGTCCCGGGTGCGGATGCCCAGCCGGTCGCAGATCAGCGCCAGCTCGTTCATCAGCGCGATGTTCAGGTCGCGCTGGGTGTTCTCGATCACCTTCGCGGTCTCGGCCACCTTGATCGACGGCGCCAGGTGCAGCCCGCCACGGGCCACCGGACCATAGATGGCCACCAGCCGAGCCAGCGTCGCCGGGTCGGAGCCTGCGACGATTTTCGTGATGGTCTCGAGCCGATGCTCGCGATCGCCGGGATTGATCCGTTCGGGGGAGTAGCCGAGCGTGAATTCGATCCCCTGCCGCAGGCCCGAGGCCTGCTCGAGAAGCGGCCCGCAGATCTCCTCGGTGACTCCTGGGTAGACCGTGCTCTCCAGTACGACGAGGCCGCGCGGCCGAAGCGCCCTGGCCACGGTCGCGCACGCGCCGCGCACGGCGGTCAGGTCCGGCTGCCGGTTGCTGTCGATCGGGGTCGGCACGGTCAGGATGAAGCAGGTGCACCCAGCGAGGTCGGCTTCGTCGGTAGTATAGTCGAGCGCGAGACCGTCCAGCTCCTCGGGCCGGAACTCACGTGTCGCATCCTCGCCACGGCGCAGTGCCGCGACGCGCCGGCGGTCGAGGTCGAAGCCGACCACCCGCCCATGCGCCCGCGCCATCCCGACCGCCACCGGCAGGCCGACATAGCCGAGCCCGATCACGGCGATCCTTTCGACCATGCTCTGTCAGTCCCACGGTGATCGCGGCGCATGCAACCCGATCCACGGCGGCAGGGCAACGCGCTTCGTCGCGGCCGGCGGCATTTGCCGTCGCCGACGTCACTCGCGGGCCGCGGCGGGGGCGTACTCCGATTGGCCGACATGACGGGTGGCCGCGGTCTCCTCTAGCTTCGCCGGCGACAGTGACGCCCAAGCGCCAGGGCCGGGAGTGAGATCGTGACACCAATGAGGACGATTCAAGCGCCGGGCGGATGGGGTGGCGCGACGCTACCGCGGGTCCATCGACGGTATGTCCGACCATCCGGCTCGAGCCGAGCTGCCTTGATGCTGCTCGTGGCAGCTCTGGCGATGGCGGTTATTGGCGGGACGCTTCTGCGACCCCATCAGATGCTGGGTAGCCTGCTCGTCGCCAGCGGCGCGCTGCTGTTGCCAGTCGCGTTCTGCGTGTGGAGCTGGAGCAGCGACTGGTTCCGTTGGCAGGATGCCGATCATCGCTCACTGGGCCGGAGCGACTGGCTGGCCTGAGCCAACGGCGCCATGGCGACGCAGGCGGCTGGCCGGCGCAACGTCGCGATGCTAGATCCCGCTCCTGCTGCGCTGCGGCAGCGAATCGAGGCCGGGGTCGAGAACGAGCGCCGATGTTCAAGAAGCTGCTGATCGCCAACCGCGGCGAGATCGCCTGCCGCATCATCCGGTCCTGCCGCAAGCTCGGCATCGCCACGGTCGCGGTCTACTCCGAGGCCGACGCCGACGCGCTGCACGTGCAGCTCGCGGACGAGCGGGTGCTGCTCGGGCCTCCCCCGGCCGTGCAAAGCTACCTGCTGGTCGACCGCATCGTCACAGCCTGCCGGGAGACGGGCGCCGAAGCGGTCCATCCAGGCTACGGTTTCCTGTCGGAGCGCGCGACCTTCGCCCAGGCATTGGCGGAGGCCGGCATCGTCTTCGTCGGCCCTCCGGTGCCGGCGATCGAGGCGATGGGGGACAAGATCGAGAGCAAGCGGCTGGCGCGCCAAGCCGGCGTCTCGACCGTGCCCGGAACGCTCGACGCGGTGGCCGACCCGGCCGAGGCGCTGAAGATCGCGCGCGAGATCGGCTACCCGGTGATGGTCAAGGCCTCGGCCGGCGGTGGCGGCAAGGGCATGCGCATCGCCAGCGACGATCAGGAGCTGATCGACGGGCTCGAGCGCTCGCGCTCCGAGGCGCGCTCGTCGTTCGGTGACGACCGGGTGTTCATCGAGAAATACATCGTCGAGCCGCGCCATATCGAGATCCAGGTTCTGGGCGACCGGCACGGCAACATCGTCTATCTCGGCGAGCGCGAATGCTCGATCCAGCGCCGGCACCAGAAGGTGATCGAGGAGGCGCCGTCGCCGTTCCTCGACGAGGCGACCCGCCGTTCGATGGGGGAGCAGGCCGTCTCCTTGGCTCGCGCCGTCGGCTATTACTCGGCGGGGACGGTGGAGTTCATCGTCGACCGTGACCGCAACTTCTATTTCCTCGAAATGAACACGCGGCTCCAGGTCGAGCACCCGGTGACGGAGCTGGTCACCGGCGTCGATCTCGTCGAGCAGATGATCAGGGTCGCCGCCGGTGAGCCGCTGCCGTTCACCCAGGCCGACGTGACGCTGAGCGGCTGGGCGATCGAGGCGCGCGTGTACGCCGAGGACCCGCGGCGCGGCTTCCTGCCCTCGACCGGCCGGCTGGTGCGCTACCGCGAGCCCACGGGAGAGGGAATCCGCGTCGATTCGGGGATCGTCGAGGGCGGCGAGGTCTCGATGTTCTACGATCCGATGATCGCCAAGCTCTGTGCCTACGGTCCTGACCGGGCGACGGCGATCAAGCGGATCGGCCGGGCGCTGGACGGCTACGTCGTCCGCGGGCTCGGCCACAACATCCCATTTCTTGCAGCGGTGCTGGCCAATCCGCGCTTCGCGGCGGGGCGCCTCACGACCAATTTCATCGCCGAGGAGTATGGCGACCGGTTTCAGGGCATGGCGCTGGCGGACGCGAAGCGGCACGAATTGGCGGCGGTGGCCGTGGCGATGCGCTTTGGCGAGGTGGCGCGCGCTGCTTCGCTGAGCGGGCGGATGCGCACCTGGCGGCACCGGCCGATGACGGAGTGGTCGGTCCAGCTCGACGCCGTGGCGCTGCCGGTCGACGTCGAGGTCCATGGGCACGACGGGCTGACCGTGACCGTCGCCGGCCACAAGCAGCACGTGGCCGTCGAATGGTCGCCGGGCCAGCCGCTGGTGCGGGCGACCATCGATGGCCGTTTTTTGGTCGCACAAGTCGACCCGATCCTCGAGGGCTACCGGCTCACCCATGGCGGGGCCGAGCTGAACGTCGTGCTGCGGACGCGGCGGGCGGCGGAGTATGCCGCGCGGATGCCGGCAAAACCGCCACAGGATACGTCGAGGCTGGTCCGATCACCGATGCCCGGCCTGATCGTCGCCGTCACCGTGACGCCCGGCCAGGAGGTGAAGACGGGGCAGGAGCTCTGCGTGCTCGAAGCCATGAAGATGGAGAACGTCCTGCGCGCGGAACGGGACGGGGTGGTCGAGGAGATAAAGATCGAGCCACGGGACACGGTGGCCGCCGACCAGATTCTGATGAAGTTCGCCTGATCGCAGGCATCGCAGGCGCGTCGGCCTTCCTCGGGCCGCTTAACGTGATATTCAACCTCCACAAGAAATCGGCGCGCCGACTGCCGTTCCCGCCGAGCGCGCCGCGAGGCACCCGACTTCGCGCCGAACGTACTGGTCCTCCACAGCACCCAAGGAGAAACCTGATGAGGATGACGCTGATACTCGCGGCGATGATGGCGTTGGCCGGTGGCCTCGCCGAGGCTGGGGTGCTCGAGCGCGCCAGGGACACCGGGGAGTTGCGGCTCGGCTACCGGGCCGATGCCCAGCCATTCTCGTTCACCAATGCCGAGGGCAGGGCTGCGGGTTACAGCGTGGAGCTGTGCAGGGCCGTCGGCCGCGAGGTCGCGGCAGAGCTTGGCCTGCCCGATCTGCGGATGGTCGAGGTGCTCCTCACGGCGGCCGATCGCCTCGACGCGATCCCGGCCGGCAAGGCCGACATCCTATGCGAGGCCACCACGCTGACCCTGGAGCGGCGCACCGCCATGGACTTCTCGCTGCTCACGTTCGCCAGCGGGGCGACGCTGCTTTATCCGGTCGATGGGGCCACGGAGTTTTCGCAGCTGGCAGGTAAGAAGGTCGGCGTGCTGACCGGTACGACGACCGAGTCGGGCTTGCGCAAGGCGCTGGCCGACGCCAAAATCGATGCGGAGGTCGTGCCGGTCGCGTCGCATTCGGACGGTATTGAGCGCTTGGTCAGCGGTGAGTTCGCGGCCTATTTCGGCGACGGAGCGATCCTCCTCTATCATTTGCTGCAGAGCCCGTTTCGCGATCGCCTGAAGCTGTCCGACAAGGTGTTGAGCTTCGAGCCCTACGCGTTGGCCCTGCCCAAGGGCGACGACGCGTTCCGCCTGGCGGCCGACCGCGCGCTGGCGCGTCTATCGCGCACACGGGAGATCGGGGCGATATTCCAGCACAGCTTTGGTCCCGAGGCGAAGCCCAGCGGCTTGGTGCAGGCGCTGTGGCTGCTCAACGCGGTGCCGGAATAGGCGGTGCGGTGCGGGACCGGTGGCCCACGCAGAACCCTTTGACCTTCGATCCACGACGAAGTTCGGCTGCACGACATTGCGGTGCAAGGCCATACGGGGTTGACCAAAATCTAGTAGCGTCAGAAAGCTTGCCATGGGACTGCAACGCTCAGCTGGGTTGATGTCTCGACGACGTGGCTGTCGCTGACGCACCGTCGATGTGTAGTAGACACCATGCGTGCCTTTGTCTCTTGGTTGCGCCGGAACTTTGCCCCGGTCCTGTTTGCCATCGGTTTGGCGCTGATGATCCTTCTCGCTGGGATCGTCGTCGGTAGCGCCCACCTGTTCCCGTATACGGTCCTGAATGCCGCACAGGATGCTGCCCTCGATCTGAAGGAAAACTGGCGGCACTATCTTGGGATCCGGTCCAACTACGCCTTGGCCACCAATAGGACCCAAGGCGGAGTGATCAAACACGACCAACAATTGGCATTCGACGGCTACACCTTCATCACCGCCTACGGTGCGGGAGGGACGCAGGGCTACAACGCCTACCTGCTCGACATGGAAGGTCGCGTCGTCCACGAATGGGATGCGTCCATGGAGCGGATCTGGCCCGATCGTAATCGGATCGCAAGTATCGACGAGGCAGGCGGCGTCCCGATCCAAGGCGCCTACCTGTTTGGCAATGGGGACGTGCTCGATCCGAGAATCTCTGCCATGCGACATTGCGGTGCAAGGTCTTGTCGGGGTTGACCAAAATCTTTCCGCGCCGCAAAACTTTCCGCGCGGCTGAAATGCCACCCTAGGTGGATCATTCGGCGGCGTCGCTCTCGCTGGCGCCCCCTAGATGTAACGGACTCAGGATGCAATCTGTGATCTCGTGGTTGCGCCAGAACCTTGCGCCCGTTCTATTTTCGTTGGGACTGGCGCTGATTGTTCTTCTCGCCGGCATTGTCATAGGTGGCGCGCACCTGTTCCCTTACCCGATCCTGAACGCCGCCCGCGATGCTGCCGTCGATCTAAAGGAGAATTGGCGGCACTACTTGGGGATCCAGTCGAAATACGCCCTTGCCACCAGCCGGGTCAAAGGCGGGCTGGTGGCTTATGACGAGAAATTGGCCTTTAGCGGCTACACGTTTATCACCGCCTACGGTGCCGGTCGAACGCCGGGCTTCAACGCCTACCTGCTCGACATGGATGGCCGCGTCGTTCACGAATGGGATGCCACTGTCGAGAGGATCTGGCCCGACGGCGCTCGGGTCGCGGGTATCGGCCGGGCGGGCAGCGTCGACGTCCAAGGTGCCCATCTGTTCGACAATGGTGACGTGATCCTCGACGTGGGCTCCCTCGGCAGCGTCAAGCTGGACCGTTGCTCGCGCGTGCTGTGGACGCTCGACCGGCCGACGCACCATCATGTGGAACAGCTCGCGAATGGCGAACTGTTGCTGCCGTCGAGCATTCAACGCATGAGCAGGCTGCCCGAGCAGCTTTTCGCGGCGGTTGGCCCTTCGGGCTTCTACATGGACCACACGATCCTCCGGACGGATGCCGCCGGGCACCCGCTCGACGAGACGTCGATCATCGACATCCTGTTGCGTGGCGGCTGGGCGTCGGCGCTGGTTTCGGGTCCGGGTGCCGGCAAGACATTCGCCGACGAGGATCCGATCCACCTCAACGACGTCGAGGAGCTGACGCCGGAGATGGCGGCGGCGTTCCCGATGTTCGCGGCTGGCGACCTGTTGATCTCGGTGCGCCACCTCAACACGATCTTCGTCGCGGACCCCAAGGACTGGCGCATCAAATGGCTGATGACCGGGCCGTTCGTGGGCCAGCATGATCCGGATTTCATGTCGAACGGCCACATCATGGTCTATGACAACCGCATCACCGGCGGCACCCCCAAGCTCGGGACGTCGCGACTGCTGGAGATCGACCCGGCAACGCGCGAGATCGTCTGGAGCTTCACCGGCACTGGCGACCAGCAGTACTATGCCGAGGCGCGTGGCGAGCAGGAGGTTCTGCCGAACGGCAACATCCTGATTGTCGACCCGTATGGCGGCCGTTTGCTTGAGATTGCGCCGCGCGCCGGCAACAAGACGGTGTGGGAATGGATCAATCTGATCGGACCCGGGTTGGTGGGTCTGGTCTCGGATGTGTCGCGTGTGCCGCAAGCCACCCTGCCGTGGGTCGGCAAGGCCTGCGATCCTCCAACCGCGGCGGCACCGACGGCGCAGTGACGGGCAACGGGCTTGGAGCGCCCTTGTGCGAGCCGGCTCGGGTGTTGTCTATCTGGCCTAGGGCGACGGCCGTATTTGATACGTCGACTCGATGACTCCTCGCCGGCTCGACGCGGCCAACGGCAGCTAGAGCATTTTCATGCCGAGGTTGGATAGCCTTAGTTGACGAGGTAGTTGGCGCAATCGGTTGGAGCGAATCGGTCGAGCAACTGGCCGATGACCTTCCACAAGCCGTCGACGGTGCGCTCGGCGGCCTTAAGCAACAGCGCCTTGAACTTGGCGAAGGCCTGCTCGATCGGGTGGAAGCTCGTCCAGCGTCACGTCCGGCCGCAGCGCCACCTCGGCCGCAAATGGCGTGTGATGGTCCACAGTGAGCGTCTGCCGGTTGCGCTGAGGGCTCTCAATCTCCCGGTGGCGCTGCGCCGACCGAGCGCCCTGTAGATGCAGGACACGCTGACCTGGAACAGCCGCGCTGTCCGCCCGCCGGGCTGCCGCCATCGATCGCCGTCAGTACCTGCCAAGCCGAATCGTCCGCGAGTGTCAAGCCCGAGACTCTCAGGGATCTCGGGATTCTGACGCGCATCTGATTCCTTAGATTGCCAGCCGACTGATCTGCCGTTCGACCGGCCGCCGCCCACCATCCGACGCGCGTGCGTGCGGACGCCTGCTCCAATTCTCGGAGCAGCGGTGCGTACCCCAATCCAGCGCAATGAACAATCCAGTCTTTCTGGCGAGCGCGGATGCTATGCTGACTGTAGTGCAGTAAACGCAAACGGTTTGCATTCGTGTCATGAGTGAATTGAGAGACTTGCATGATATGTCGCATGAATTCTCATGAGTCTTTATTCATATTTTACCACAATCAATTTGATGAGTGCCTGATGGCATGCGAATACTTTTGTACGACACCAATATCTGAGCCGAGTATGTTCGGATTGCTTGACCTAATTCGCGAAAATTTGCGATGAGGTGCTCAGCCGGCCGCTGCCCCCAAGACTACGGCTGGCTTCCATTTTCCTGTCTTGCGTTGGTCGCGACAATCGCTTGCGGATCGGTCGAAGCTGCTCCAGCAACGTCGTCGGCCAGCGCCCGTCTGTTGGCGGGCAATCAATTTCAAATGAATGATGTCGCCCAATCGATGATGATCTACGACATGGGTGTCACCGACATCAATGATGATGGCTGGCTGGACGTCCACACGACCAACCACCATGCGCGCCCGCTAGCTCTGATCAATCAGCGGAACGGACAATTTACCGACAAGGTGCTCGATCTCCACCTTGGTACCGATCGAGGCCAGTGGGGTGCGGACCCGGGGTGGCCTTCACAGCCGCCGTCTTTGGACCAGCAGGGCCTGTATGTTTACTGGGATGGAAACGAGCTGGTGATCGGTGCCCACGATCTGCCAGCGACGGAACCTGCCACCGGCTTCGTGCTAATAGCCAAGCGGCGCTCCGCGGCGACCGATGGCGATGCCGTGACGGAGACCGCGCCGGTCCCGGATTTGCTCGCCGGGATCGCGCCCGCGCCGATGGGAGCATGGCAATTCGGGAGCAGATTTCGCGTTGGCGACGATGGCTCCGTGCGCTTCGGAGCCGCACCGCTCTGGGATGCCGATCCGACGGCGCCAGTCACCGTTCGCGTCGATGGATCCTTTCCGCTGAGCCGGGTATTCGTCGGTTCGGAACGCGTGACGCCCGTCGATCCGACGATCACACTGCGGCCAGACGACCGCCACGCCATGGCGTGGTTCGACTGGGATGGCGATGGTCGGGCCGATGTGATGACCGTCAACGGAGGTGACCAGGGTCGGCGGCATGGTCGGCTCGAGGTTGGCCAAGGTAGCTATCAGCTGTTCCGACAGGTGGGCGATCGATTCTGGCCGACGCCAGCGGGCGAGGACCTCGCACGCTTCGGCTGTTCCAGCCGCGATATCTCCCTGGTCGATTTCAACAATGATGGGCGGCTGGACCTCTATCAGGTCTGCGGGCGAGGCCTGCGGCTCGCGAACCAGCTGTTCGAGCAGCGCGCGGATCGCACCTTTCACGAGGTCGGCGCGGCGAAGGGCCTGGACCTGAAAGGCGAGGGGCGCACGGCCTGGCTCGATGTGGACCTCGACGCCGACATGGATTTGGTCTGGGCGACGAAAGAGGAGCTATGGCTGTACCGTAATCAGAACGGTGTATTCGAAGGCGAGCTGCTCGGCTCGACCGGGGGGCCGGTCATGCAGCTTGCCGTTGATGACTATGACCGCGACGGCGATCTCGACGTGTTTCTGGCGGCGGCCGGCCGCAGTCAGCTGCTGACCAACGCCGCGGGCAAGCTGACGCCGACCGATCCAGCGCGCGCCGGGCTGCCGCGGCACGCGATCTGCGCTACCTGGGTCGACTACGACAATGACGGGCTGACGGACCTGCATGTCCTGCCCGCTGGCCTGTTTCGCCAGACTGGCGCGGGCACCTTCGAGGAAACCGGCCTGCTGCGTGCAGATGGCCCCATGGCGGAGGCTCACTGCAACTGGGCGGATTTCAACAATGACGGCTTCCCCGATCTGATGGTGGCACTGCCGCACCGGCGCACCGGACTGCAGATGTTGGCCGACGATCTGCGAAAGAGGAACATGGTGCAACGCGCCGAGGACTATCTGGGTTGGTTCCCGCTCTACAAGCCGGATCTATGGTCTGTCATGCTGTACACCAATGCCGGTAGCAAAGCCGGTTGGCTCGATCTCCAGCTCGTCGGCCGTGAGGGCGATCGTCCGGCGATCGGCTCGCTGGTTCGTTTGGGCAGTGGGTCTGGTGCGCAATTGCATCAGGTCGGCCATCTCGATGGTGGGCAGAAGTCTCAAGGCAATTACCGTGTTCATTTCGGTCTCGGTACCGCGGCCGCTCTGCCGGACCTGGAAGTCCAATGGCCTGACGGCACGAGGCAGAGTGTGCCCGTGGCGGGCATCGACCAGCTGCTCGTGGTCCGGCAGAACCAGTTGGCCGCAGGCCTCGCACCGCCGAACGGCGACCAAGATTGACGGTCGCATTGCCATCGGCCGCCTGTCGCCAGTAACGGCGGTATGCTAGGTCGTCGTCATGCCGACGATCGCCACCTGGAACGTCAACTCCGTCAACGCCCGCCTGTCCAACGTGCTGGAATGGCTGGCGGCGGCCAAGCCCGATATCGTCCTGCTGCAGGAGATCAAGTGCCAGGACGCGGCGTTCCCGCGCGAGGCCATCGAGGACCAGGGCTACAACGTCGCGACCCACGGCCAGAAGAGCTACAACGGCGTGGCGATCCTGAGCCGGCGCCCGCTCGATGACATGGTCCGAGGCCTGCCCGGCGATCCCGCCGACGAGCAGGCGCGCTACCTCGAGGCCAGCATCGACGGGCTGCGGGTGGCCTCGATCTACCTGCCCAACGGCAACCCGATCGGCACCGACAAGTTCACCTACAAGCTGGCTTGGCTGGAGCGGCTGCGCACCCATGCGGCGGCGTTGCTGGAGCTGGACGAGGCCCTCGTCCTGGGCGGAGACTACAACGTCATCCCGGAGCCGATCGACTGCCACGACCCGAAGGCCTGGCTGGGCGACGCGCTGTTCCAGCCCGCGAGCCGGCAGGCCTTCCGGTCGCTGCTGAACCTGGGCTTCACCGAGGCCTACCGCAGCCTGCATCCCGACGAGCGCGGCGCCTACACGTTCTGGGACTACCAGCGCGGTGCCTTCCAGCTCGACCACGGCATCCGCATCGACCATCTGCTGCTCTCCCCGCTGGCGGCCGACCGCCTGACCGCCTGCGCCATCGACAAGGAACCGCGCCGCCGACCCAAGGCGTCCGACCATACGCCGGTCGTGGTGACGCTCGCGGAGTTGCCGTGATCGCGCGCGAGGGCGGTTGCTTCTGCGGTGCCGTGCGCTACCGGGTCGAGGGCGAGCCGCTGGATGCCGCCTACTGCCATTGCCGGATGTGCCAGCGGACGGCCGGCGCTCCGGCCGTGGCATGGGCCACCTGGCCGCGCGAGCGCTTCGCCTGGCTCGGTCCCGAGCCCCGGAGCCTGCACTCCTCCGCGGCGGGCCGGCGGTCCTTCTGCGGCGACTGCGGCACGCATCTGCTGTTCTGGACCGCCGACGCGCCGGGCCTGTACGACGTCAGCCTCGCTACGCTCGACGATCCGGCTGCGGTGCGGCCCGGATATCACATCTGGACCGCAAGCCGGATTGCCTGGTTCGAGACCGCCGACACGCTGCCGCGCTACCCCGATGCCGGGGCCGACGACCGGACCATGCGTGACCACGGCCAGCCGGCTGCGCACGCCTGAATCAGGATGCCGGCCGGATGGCCACCGCCGGTGGCACTTCCTCGGCCGCCGCCGCCTCCCAGCCCTTGCCGCGGTGGATCACCTGCTGCGGGAACGGGATCTCGATGCCGTGCTGGCGCATCGCCTGCTCGATCGCGACCAGGAGCTCGCTGCGGACCGTGGCGTAGCCATCGGTGTCGCGCACGTGGCAGCGCAGCTCGAACAGCAGGGCCGAGTTGCCGAAGTCGATGAACAGCGCCTGGGGTGCCGGGAACGCCGCCACCTGCCGGTGGGCGCGCGCGCAGGCGAGGAGCGCCTCCTGGACCTCCTGCGGCTTGCTGTCGTAGCCGACGCCCAGCTTGATGTGCAGCCGGGCGCGCCGGTTCTGCAGCGTCCAGTTGGTCACCGGTGCTGCGACGAACAGCGAGTTCGGCACGATCACCATCGCGGAATCGAAGGTCTCGATCTCGGTCGCACGCACGGCGATCCGGCGCACCGTGCCCTCCGTGCTGCCGATCACCACCCAGTCGCCAACGCGGATCGGGCGCTCGATCAGCATCAAGAGGCCGGCAACGAAGTTCTCGACCACGGTGCGCAGGCCGAACCCCATCCCGACCGAGAGCGCGCCGGCGACGATGGCGAGGCTCGAGAGGCTGATCCCAGCGGTCGCGATCGCGGCCACGACCGCCAGCACCATGAACAGATAGCCGGTGCCGGCGGCGATCGAGGTCCGCAGCCCGATCTCCATGCCGCTTTGGGCGAGGAAGCTCCTGGCGAGCCAGCGGCGCAGCCGGCTGGCGACGAACAGCCCCGCGGCCAGCACCAGCAGCGCCATGAAGATGTTCGGCAGGGAGATGACCGCATTGCCGATCTGCACGTCGCCCAGCGCCAGCTGCGTCCAGTAGTCGACCTGGGCCCGGGGCACGTCGATCACGCGCAGCAGCACCTGGAGCGTGAGCAGCGCCATCACGGCGTCGAGGGCGGCACAGGCCCAGTAGCTGCCGATCCGCGCCGGCGCCGCCTCGACCTCGTCCGCCGCCTCGAGCGCCTGCTCGGCGGTGGCGGCCGGTGCGGCGAACAGGCCCTTCACCACGTCGTGCAGCACCAGCCGGAGCTGGAACAGGAACCAGAGCAGGACCAGCATCGCCAGGGTGCGGTCGAACAAATACGTGGCGAGCACGAAGTGGCCGAGCAGCGCCAGGATCACCGGCCCCACCGCGGCGACGACGAGCACGCCACGCAGGATCGCCCGCCGCCGCCGCAGCGCGTGATCGCCATCGGTCCGCCACGCCGTTCGGAACAGCAGCGGGGCCAGGACGACCAGACCCGCCAGACTGACGGCCACGGCCAGCACGCTGAGGAACGCGAGCGGCGGCGTGCCCTGTCGGAAGGCTGCCTCCTTGAGCACGGCGGTGGCGCCGGCCAGTGCCATCAGCACGTAGCCGCGCGTCGGCCCGGTTCGCGTCTGCGCGGCCGTGAGCAGGCCTGGAGCGGCAAGGGAGCCGTCGCCGGCCATGATGGCATGGAGCATCCGGACGCCGAGCAGGGTCAGGGCCAGGGTCCCCAGCACACGCAGCAGCACGGCGCCGAAGCTGCCCTCGAGCCAGCCCTGGCCCGACCAGAGCAGGCCGAGGCCGAGCAAGGCCGCGAGCGGGGCCGCGACTCGGCGGATCGAGCCCGCGGCCCGCTGCAGCCTGCGCCACTCGGGGCCATCGCGGTCGGCGGTGGCGTCCTGCCGTAGCCGGCGGTCCATCTGGCGGACCAGGGCCGACGCGATCGCGGCCGCAGCGCCGGCGGCAGCCAGCGCCTGCAGGATTGCCGTCAACCCGCCTATGCTGCGGTATCGTGCCCACCAGGCGCTGGCACCGGCAGCGAGCCAGCCAGCCAGAGCCGTCAGCTGTGCCAGGCCGTCGTGCCAGACGGCGATGTTCCAGGGTGGCGGGGTGGTCAGCAGGACGCGGTCGAGCACGGCCGCCCGCTGCTGCTGCGCCACCGTCTGCAGCATCTGGTCGGCACGGATCTTCAGGAACGCCGCCGCATGCGTGCGCACCGCGAGGTTGTCGACGGTCTGCTGCAGGTCGGCCCGCTGGCCGGCGATCTCCGCCGGTTCCGGCGGCTCGCCCGGCGCCGGTGGCGTGCCCAGCGCGCCCAGCTGCTGCTGCAGCTGCGTGGCCCGTGCGGTGGCGTCGGTGCTGAGCTCGACGCTGCGGTCGAGGATCGTGCGCAGCCGCTGCTCGATCCCTGGGCCGAGCGCCGCATCGGTGTCGCGCAGCGCGTCCAGCTCCCTGGCGAGCCCGTCCAGCGAGGTGGCGAGCTCGCCGATATCCTGCGCCGTCTGCGAGGTGGCGACCGCCAGCTCCTGCGCCTGCGCGGCTCCCGCAACGACCAGCGCCAGCAGGGCCAGGCATCGCAGGCAGGCCGCGAAACCGCCCGCCAGCCCGCGTGGCCGGTGCAGCTGCTGGGTGCGAGCCATCACCCGTTCAGGCCCCCGGCTGGTCCAGGCTGATGTCGACCATCAGCTCGTTGGCCAGCTTCTCCAGCAGCTCGCGCAGCTCGTCGGCCGGCACGTCGGCCGGGACGCGCAGCCTTGCCTCGGCCTCGAACAGGCTCTCGCCCGAGAACGAGGCGCTGACCACCCGCGTTGTCAGCTCCTCGATGTTGACGCGCTCGGCCGGCAAGCGCCTGCGCGATCTCGCGCACGATGCCCGGATGGTCCTGGCCGACCAGCTCGAGCAGCAGCGTCCGGTAGGGTGCCGGCGCCTCCTCGCCGAGCCCGCGCTCGACCGTCGCCCGCAGGCCCTCGCTCGCCAGCCCCTGCAGCTCGGCCACCAGCCGCTCGACCTCGGCCGCCGGAACCTCCACCAGCAGGATCCCCGCGAACTGCCCGGCCAGCCGCGCCATCCGGCTTTCCAGCCAGTTGCCGCCCACGGCGGCGATACGCTCCGACAGCGCCCGCACCAGCCCAGGCCGGTCGCGCCCGATCAGCGTCACGGTCAAAGCGGTCATTGCTGCCTCCCTCGTGCCGGTCTCGGCTTGGGCGGAAGGTCGTGGCTTTCGAGGCGACGGTCAATCGCCGTGGCGGGGCACCGCCCGCGACGCGAGCGATGGCGCCAGGGCGGTTGGGTTCGTTCTGCAATCTTTGCGCGAGCGACGCGTGGGTTCGTTCGTGCAAGCGGCACAATTCGTTCGTGCGATTTACGACCGGCCATCACCGTTGGGTTCGCGCGTGCGCTCGGGTTCGCTCTGCCGCTCCGGCGTGGGCGATCCCGGCGACGGGTTTGGTGGTCGGCGGAATCGCACAGGTCTTGGGTTCGAATGTGCGCGCGGGAATTCGTTCGTGTATTTCGCGCACGTGGGTTTGGTTGGTGACCGCTTGGCGTGAGCCGCACGATGCTACGGCGCGTCGGCCGTCCCGCAGGTTCGCTGCGTATTGCCAGGCGCATCCATCGCTTTCATGCTCCGCGTTGCTGGCCCGGGCACGGTCGGCCCCCGAGGGTACCGAGTGTATCTGATTTGTCAAGGAATATCCACCTAGCGCCGAGTTAGGCTCGGGGCGGCATCAAGCGGAGGCCGGGTTCGGGGCGCGGAGAGCCGGGGGCTCGCATCGGCCACGGTGTGCGAGCTCGCGGTGAGGACCACGCAGCGGTTTCCCGGCCGTCCATTAGCCGGCAGTCGAAATAGCCGCCAATTGCGCCGTTGCGGCAGTTTTCGGCGGCCCGCACCGCGCCGGGGCGGAGCGAGCCTGGAGCGGATCGAGGCCAAGCTCGACCGGCTGGGTAAGCGGCTGCACACACGGATCGATGGTGTGGAGGGACGGCTCGATAGGCGCATCGGCAGTTTTGCGGCGCGCCGCGACGAGGATCGATCGGTTGATCGGGACAATCGTCCCCCCTGGCGAAGACTGCAGCAAATCATCGTAGTCCGGGCGATACCGTCACGTTTCGAGAATCGCTTGACGATGAGCTTGGTGGCCATCGGGCATCTTCTGTGCCCGAATACCTACGCTGACCTTGTGCCTAAGTCATAGGGATAACCCCGAATCATATTGTACTCTCTCACTTTGCCAGACTTGGATATGGATCTGCGATGGCCGGCGTGGCCTGGTACAACGACTCTGGACGTCAGATCACATTGAAAGCGCGGCCCCTATGCATCGTCCGCGGAGGGTCGCGCATATACCCGAACGACCTCGATCCGCGTGCTGATCGGCATTGGAAAGCCTTCACCTTCCAGCAACCCCGGCAACTGCGCCATGAGCGAATTCGAGTGCCTCGGCGGTGTCGAAGACCGCAATCACGGTTAGACCCTCTTCGTTCACCCCGCCGATATAAGTACTCACAGCTGGCGGCAGCCCATTCGGCAACAGCCGGGGGAATGCGTCCTTGAACCGCTCCGCCGTTACACCAGGGAATCTGTTAATTACACAGATTGTCATACTTTCCTCCTATTGCCTTCCATAGCTGCCGACCTGCCGAAACCGCTCGCCAAGGATAGGAGCACGACGGCATAAACCGAGATTCCCCAGATAGCTCCTGTCTCAGGCATCGACGATGCTCCCGCGACAGAGGTCGGTCAACATGACCGGCTTGTGAAGCCACGATCCTGACCATCGGGAGCGACCGGAGACGCGTCCACGCGCCCCGGCAGCTGGTTGCGGCGGGTTCTGCCGGGCTCCGGCGCTGGCTTTCCCTTCGACTCCAGTCATCATCTGGCTGCCCCCCGTCATGTCGCCGGCATAGGCGACCCTCGCGGCCGGCCGATCCGACGCAGGATCTCGGCAAAGAGCGCTCGCGCCACGGCGACCTCGGCCAGCTGGAAGACGAGATAGCGCCCGTGGCGCACGATCCGGGCGCCGATCTTCACCAGCTTCTCGCGCAAGGTCGTGAGCGACCACTGCTCAACCTCCTGCGGTAAGGCCAGCGAGCGCAGGAAGTTGGCGAGGTTGTAGGCCAGGGCGTGAAGCTTGAGGCGCACGGCGTTGTGGCGGAAGGCATGGCAGGACAGCCGCGTCCAGCATAACGCATACTTTCCCTCGCGGATCCACTGCTCGGCGGTACCGCGGCCGTTGCAGAACTTGCTGACCCGCTCCGCCGGCCGCTTCAGGCTGGTCACGATGAACCCGACCCGCGGGTACAGCTCGCCCTGGTGCCACTGGACTATGGCGACGACGCGGCGCGACCTGCTCAAGCTCTGCGCCTGGTAGCTGAAGCTGGCGAAGAAGACCTGCGGCTTGTTCGGCGGACGGCCGACGGGCCGTGTGAGCAGGTGGCCAATCCGCTCCTGCAGCACCGAGTTGGCCGGCAGGCGGATGGCGTAGCCGATCCCCTCGGCCTCCAGCAACTCGTACAGCTCGGGCTTGGCAAAAGCCGCGTCGCCATGAAAGTAGAGATCAAGGCCGCGCTCACGGTCACGGGCGATCACCGGAGCGAGCACCGAGCGCCAACCTTCGGCGGTATGAGCATTGCCAGGCCGCAGGACGCAGCGCTCCAGGTTGCCGAACTGGTTGAAGACGAAGAGAGGGTGGTAACAGGTGCAGCCGAAGTGCCCATTCCGGCCGAGCCCTCCTGCTGGCCATGGGTCGGGCTCTCGGAACTGTCCATGTCGAGGATGATGCCGTCCGGCGGACGGCGCCGGTGCACCCGGTCAATCCAGGCGCCGGACAGTTACGAGAGCGCGGCGAGGTTCGCCTCGCTTGCCAGCCGCTCGGTCTCGAGGCGTCCCACCTGGCCGATCGAAGCCCTCCCGGCCGACGATGGCGCGCATCACCGGATCGCGGGCGAGCCGCTCTGCGTCGTTCACGTCCTCATAGCCGGCGAGGCGGCCGTAGACGACCTGGCTCAGCAAGCCGAGCAGCCGGTGTCGAATGTTCTTTCCACGCCGACCCTAGGCCAGTCTCAACGCGGCCATAGTGGTCAGGCCGAAGGTGCCGTGCCACCGGACCCGGCGTTGTCGGGTCGGGCATTTCGCGGTATGGTAATGCATTGCTCCGGCGGTCGCTCAGTGCCGGCGAATATTGGTCGTGACGGAGAATTCGATGCGGCGGCGATTGGCGGCGGCGATGATGCTGGGTTGTTGCGCGGCGTTGCAGGGGTGCACGACCCCGGTCGGACAGGGGCCGATCACCTTCGGGCCGAAGGCGCAGGCCAGCTACGACGAGTATCGGCGGCGCGTGAAGCCGGGTGCGTTCGTCATCGGCGAGCGGGGCGCGTATTACAGCTATTGCGAGCAGACGGACTGCGTGCCCGGGGACATCTCGCTGGCGACGCAGCTCTGCCGGCGGAACGGGGACACGAATTGCCGGCTGTACGATGTCGGCGGGAAGGTGGTGTGGCGCCAGGACCTGCCGGCGCCGGCACCGGCCACGGGTCACGGCCTCTGGGACCGGCACGGCGATCACGGCCGAGGTGCAGACGGAGCGCGCGCGGAACGCGGTCAAGGTCGACTGTTCGCGCGCGCTCAAGCCCAGGCTGTCGCCGGCGCTCGATGCCGAGCTCGCGACGACGCTGGCGGTGAAGCCGTCGCGGGTGCCGTGGACGTTCTGCGACCGGCTGGTGGAGGCGGTGGCGAGCGGCCAGGTGCCGCAGCGGGAGCTGACGGCGCTCGGCAGCGAGCCGCTGGACGAGGCCGCGATCAGGCGGTTGGCGCTGCAGCTGCGCCCGGCCGGGGGTGAGGCGGTCTAGCGGCGGGCGGAGAGGTTCGCGTCTCGCGCCTCGTGGCAGCGCGGCTTATGCTCGGCGGGGCGTCAATCGGGAGGAAATCACATGGCGAAAGGCTATTGGGTGGCGTCGGTCGATGTCCACGACCCGGCGGCCTACAAGGCCTATATTGCGGCCAATGCGGTGCCGTTCGCGAAGTACGGCGCGCGGTTCCTGGTGCGCGGCGGGGCGCACGAGGCCGTCGAGGGGAAATTCCGCGCGCGGGTGGTGGTGATCGAGTTCCCCGACTACGCGGCGGCGCTCGCCTGCTATCGCTCGCCGGAATATCGCGATGCGATGGCGCTGCGCGCCTCGGCCTCCACCGCCGACGTCCTGATCATCGAGGGCTATGACGGCCAGCAGCCGGGCTGACGGCGCGCTCACTGCGTCCGGCGGTCGAACGAGATCGCGTAGGCGTCGGTGCGCGCCTGGATCAGCGGGTCGTCCGAGGGCTCGATGCCGTCGACCAGGTTGGTCGGCAGGAACAGCAGCTCGCGCGAGGCGGCGGCGCTGTCGGCCACGGGATTGGTGATGGTGATCGTGCCGAGGTCGACCAGCTTGCGGTCGGCGGGCCAGGGCTTGGTCGCGTCGGACGTGGGATCGCCGGGCTCCGCCAGCTGGGCCATGAGGTGGAATTCGGCCGGCCCCTTGGCGAGCCGGGGCGGCAGCTCGTCGATCAGGAAGTCCGGCGCCTGCTTTGCGGCCTCGGCGGCGGTCATATGGTCGGCACCGTCGACCGGGACGATCGCGAAGCGGAACGGCTGGCGCTTGCCGGCGGCGTCGACGAAGACGAAGGCGTTGACGCCGTTGTAGGTCTCGCGCGCGAAGCTCGTCGGCGTCTGGACGGTGGCGTTCGCCGCCGGCACCGCGGGGTGGGTCGCGACGAAGCGCTCGACCGGGGTCGGCTTCGCGGCGTCCGGGCCGCTCATCGCCACGGCCTGCAGCAGGTCGCGGAAGTCCTCGGCGGTGGCGACCGGGAAGAAGGCCAGCGAGTTGGCGACGATGTCCATCTGGCTGCCGTCCGGCAACGTGAACCGGACCGCCATGCCGTGCGGGTTGGCGTGGGGATCGCCGTCGGGGATCGCGGGCAGGCCGGTGGCGTCGGAGAAGCGGGCCGTGACCTGGATCGGGCCGCCCTGGAACAGCGCGGCGCTGCTGAGCGCGGCACCCGCGGCGCTGGGCGCGAAGCTGCCCTCGACGACGATGCCCTTGGCGTGGTTGGCGCGGTTGTCGGTCTGCTTGCCGAACAGCTGGTTGAACGTGTCGACGATCTGCTCGGGCACCGAGCTCTCGTCGGCGCGGACGAGCGGCGGCAGCATGCCGAGCAGGGCTGCGGCCAGCGCCGTGGTTCGAACGATCCTGAGCGCGCGCATCGCCACCTCTCGACTGGGAGTTTCCGCTGTGAGCCATAGACCGAGAACGCGGCTCAGGTAAGCTCCCTGATGGGTGCCCTCACGGGCATGGGAAGCGCTGCCGGGCGGAGCACCCCTGCAAAGGCGGGCGCGGCATCGCCATCTTGGTGAGCACGCAGAAAATCCGCGCCTGGAGGCGAGCATGGCCCTGAACATCGACCCCTGGACCTTTCCCGATCCCGAGCAGGATCTGCCGGCGGGGCCGGCGCCCGCGAAGCTGGTGTTGGCCGGCGGGTGCTTCTGGTGCACCGAGGCGGTCTACAGCCAGCTGGAAGGGGTCAGCGCCGTCACGCCCGGCTATGCCGGCGACACGGCGGACAAGGCCGACTACCGCACGGTCAGCGGCGGCGGCACCAACCATGCCGAGGCGATCGAGATCACCTACGATCCGGCCAAGATCAGCTTCGGCCAGATCTTGAAGATGTTCTTCTCGATCGCGCACGACCCGACCCAGAAGGACCGCCAAGGCCACGATGTCGGCCGCCACTACCGCTCGGCGATCTTCTATGCCGACGAGGCGCAGCGCGAGGTGGCGGCGGCCTATATCCGCCAGATCGACGCCGCGAAGCTCTTCGATGCGCGCGTGCAGACGGTGCTGGAGCCGCTGACCGGCTTCTACGAGGCCGAGGCCTATCACCACGACTACGCCGCGCGGAACCCGCAGCAGCCCTATATCCGCGCCGTCGCCATGCCGAAGGTGCAGAAGCTGCGCCAGGTGCACGCCGACCGCCTCAAGGGAGCCGACGCGCGGCGCGCCGGCTGAACGAGAAAAGGAGCGTCAGAACCGTGACCACCGCCACCGCGACCAAGTTCGACCTGACCCCGCCGACCGCCGCCCAGCGCCAGGCGCTCGAGGCGGCGCTGAGCCGCGAGGAGCGCCATGTCCTGCTCAGCCATGGCACCGAGGCGCCGTTCTGCGGCACGCTGCTGGGCAACAAGCAGGCCGGCACCTATTGCTGCCGCCTGTGCGGCCTGCCGCTGTTCGCGGCCGGCGACAAGTTCGAGAGCGGCACCGGCTGGCCCAGCTTCACGACCGCCTACGCGCCGGGCCACCTGAAGCTGGTGACCGACAGCAGCCACGGCATGGTGCGCACCGAGACCCTGTGCGGCCGCTGCGGCAGCCACCAGGGCCACGTCTTCCCCGACGGCCCCCCGCCGACCGGGCAGCGCTACTGCATCAACTCGGTGGCGCTGGAGTTCACGCCGCGCGGCGAGCCGCTGCCGGACAAGCTCGGGCGGGGCGAGGGCGTGGAAGCGGGCTGAGCGCTGGCGATGGCGCGCTGGGGCGCGGCTGTGATGGCGATGGTGGCGCTGCTCGGATTGGGCGCAGCCGGCAATGCGGCCGGGCTGCGCAAGCTCGAGGTCGACAGCCAGCGCGTGCCGTGCACCGGGGTCGGGCCGCAGGAATGTCTGCGGGTGCGCGGTAGTGCCGATGAGCCTTGGACGTTGTTCCACGGCGCCATCGAGGGGTTCACGTTTGAGCCCGGGCATCGCTACACGCTTCTGGTCGATGCGATCCCGGTGAGCAATCCGCCGGCGGATGAGTCGTCGCTGCGGACGGTGCTGCGCGAGCAGATCCGGATGGTGGCGGTCGAGCCGCCGGCGGATCCGTTCGCGGGCAAGGTCTGGCGGCTGTTCGAGCTGCAGGCCAGCGCCGACGCGGCGCCGTTGCAGCCGGAGTCGCTGATCACGCTGCAGGTCGACGCGCCCGGCGGGAAGGTGAGCGGCAAGGGCGGCTGCAACCGGTATTTCGGCACGGCGGTGCTGACCGGCCGGCAATTGGCGGTGTCGGGGATCGGCGCCACGCGGATGGCCTGCCCGCCGCCGGCGATGACCGAGGAGAGCGCCTATCTCGCGGCGCTGGAGCGGGTGACCGGCTACTCGGTCGAGGAAGATGCGCTGACTCTGACCCTGGCCGATGGCGGCCGGCTGCGCTACCGGGAGCTGTTGGACTAGCTGCCGGGGCCGCAGATGCCGATCGTCGAGCCGCCGTTTCGTGCCGCCACGCCGGGTGACGCGCCGGCCCTGGTCGAACTGGTCGACATGGCCGGGGAGGGGCTGCCGCTATATTTGTGGCAGCGGATGGCCGAGCCCGGCGAGAGTGCCTGGGACGTCGGCCGGCGGCGGGTGCTGCGCGACACGGGCGGCTCGTCCTGGCGCAACGGGTTCGTGGTGGAGCAGGACGGCGCGGTGGCGGGCTGCCTGTTCGGCTACCGGCTGCCGGACGTGCCCGAGCCGATCGACCTCGCGATGCCGGCGATGTTCCTGCCGCTGCAGGAGCTCGAGAACCTGGCGCCGGGCACGTGGTACGTGAACATCCTGGCGGTGGCGCCGGACCTGCGCGGCCGCGGACATGGGGCGAGCCTGCTGGCGCTGGCGGAACGGCTCGGGGCGGGGCGCCCGATGAGCGTGATCGTGGCCGACGCCAACCAGGGTGCGAGGCGGCTGTACGAGCGCTGCGGCTATCGCCGCCGGGCGCAGCGGCCGATGGTCAAGGAGGGCTGGGCGAGCCCATCCGAGAACTGGGTGCTGCTGGTCAAGGGTGACGCCGGGACGGCCGGTTGAGCCGGCTGCGTCCGCCGCTGCAGTGGGCGGTGCTGCTGGCGGTCTCGCTGGCGGCGGCAGCGCTGCTGGCGGTGGCCGGTTTCCCCGCGGCGTTCCTGCTCGGGCCGATGCTCACCGGCGTGGCGCTGGCGCTGAACGGGGCCAGCGTGCGGATGCCGCGACCGTTCTTCCTGGGCGCGCAGGCGCTGATCGGCTGCCTGGTGGCGCATGCGATCACCGGCTCGATCGTGGCCACGGTGGTGGCGGACTGGCCGCTGATGCTGCTGACCGTCGCCACCACGATCCTCGCCGGCGGGCTGGTCGGCTGGGGGCTGACGCGGTTCGCGGTCCTGCCGGGGACAACCGCCGCCTGGGGCTCCTCGCCCGGTGCCGCCTCGGCGATGATCGCGATGGCCGAGGAGTATGGCGCGGACCCGCGGCTGGTCGCGTTCATGCAGTATCTGCGGGTCATCACCGTGGTGCTGAGTGCGTCGATCGTGGCGCGGCTGGTGCTCGGCCACGCCGCCGGGACGGTGCTCCAGGACGGCGTGCCGCTGCTGCCGCCCTGGCTGCCGCTGGCCGAGACACTCGGCATAGCATTGGTGGGTGCGGTGCTGGGCCGCCGGCTGCGGATTCCGGCCGGCGCGCTGCTGGTCCCGATGACGCTGGGCGCGGTGCTGCAGGCTACGGGCCGGGTCGAGATCACCCTACCGCCCTGGCTGATGGCCGGTGCCTACATGGCGCTCGGCTGGTATGTCGGCCTGGGCTTCGATCGGGAGGTGACGCGCACCGCGGTGCGGGCGATCCCGCGCCTGCTGCTGGCGACCCTGGCGCTGATCGCGCTGTGCGGCCTGTCGGCGTGGCTGCTCACCCACCTGCTCGGGATCGACGGCCTGACCGCGTTCCTCGCGACCAGCCCGGGCGGGCTCGATTCCGTGGCGATCATCGCCGTCGGCAGCGGCGCCGACGTGCCGTTCGTGCTGGCGATCCAGACGCTGCGGCTGTTTTTGATCATCCTGGTCGGCCCACCGCTCGCGCGGCTGATCGCCCGTGCGGCGCCCGTGCCGTAGTCCACCAGGTCATGGTCGCGCCATTCTCGGCCCATACCAGGCTGCCGACCTGCTGCGAGCGCTCAACCCTGCGCGGGTGCCACGTCCCGGATGCCGACCGGTTTGGCGTCCATCTGCAGATGCAGGCGGGTGCCGGTGTAGGGCGCGTGCCGCGCGACCGCCGCCATGTCGAGCTCGACGCCCAGCCCGGGCTCGCGCGACGGGATCAGGTGGCCGTTCTCCCAGTGGAGCGGCTTCTTCAGGATCTCGGCGTGGAAGCCGCCGAAGGTCATGATGCTCTCCTGGATCAGGAAGTTCGGCGTGCAGGCGGCGAGCTGGATGCTGGCCGCGGCGCCGATCGGGCCGTTGTAGAGATGCGGCGCGATCTGCGCCGCGAAGACCTCGGCCATGCCGGCGATCTTCTTGGCCTCGAGCAGCCCGCCGACCCGGGCGACGTTCATCTGCAGGATGGAAGCGCCGCCCGCGCGCAGCAGATCGTAGAACTCGTACTTGGTGGTCAGCCGCTCGCCGGCGGCGATCGGGATGCTGGTCTTGGCCGCGACCCGCGCCATGGCTTCCGGCTGCCCGGGCGGGATCGGCTCCTCGAACCAGAGCGGATCGAACGGCTCGAGCCGTTTCGCCAGCCGGATGGCCGAGGACGGCGTCATCTGGCCGTGGGTCCCGAACAGCAGGTCGCAGCGGTCGCCGACGGCTTCGCGGATCCGCCGGCAGAAGGTCTCGCAGCGGCGCAGCACCGCCAGGGAGATCTGATGCCCGGAATAGGCCGTGTAGGGGCCGGCCGGGTCGAACTTCACCGCGGTGAAGCCCTCCTCGACGTTGCGGGCCGCGCATTCGGCCGCAAGATCCACGTCGTTATAGTCGTACTCGCCCTTTGCGTTGAGCGGGTACAGGTAGGTGTAGGTGCGGAGCCGCTCGTGCACCAGGCCGCCCATCAGCTCGTAGACCGGCTTGCCTGCTGCCTTGCCGATGATGTCCCAGCAGGCCATCTCGAGCCCGCTGACGACGCCCATCATGGTCAGGTCCGGACGCTGGGTGAAGCCGCTGGAATAGGCCTGGCGCCAGAAGCGCTCGATGTGGTGCGGATCGTGCCCCTCGAGGTAGCGCTCGAACACATCGCCGATGATCGGCACCATGGCCTTGGGATGGAACGTCGCGGCATAGATCTCGCCGACACCTTCGATGCCGTCATCGGTCTGCAGCGTGACGAAGATCCAGTACATTCCGCCGATATGCGGCGGCGGCACCGCGACGACGTGCGACTGCATCGAGACGATCTTCATGACGGCGACACCCTGCTCTCGGTCGTAATCCGCAGCGCCGGCGACGATCCGAAATGGCCGCGAACGCAATGGGCGGGCCGCGGCCCGGATGCCGGCAGTATCGACGGACGGCTGGGTCGCGACGCAACCGACGAGACGCTGATGCCCGGCCGCCGAGCGCGTTCAGCCGCCCAGATAGCCCGCCAGCACCTCGGCCATCCGAGCCGGGTCGGTGCCATAGGTGAACAGCGTCACGAACCGGCCCATCGGGTCCATAAGGTAGGTGAACGAGCCGTGATCGATCAGGTAGTCGTCGCGGTTCGCCGGATCGAGAATCACTTTGCGGCGGTGGACGCGATAGGCTTTCGTGACGGCCTGGGTCTCGGCCTCGCTGCCGCTCAGTGCGATGAGGCGAGGATCGAAAGGGGCGATGAACGAGGCCAGTGCGGCGGGCGTGTCGCGCTGGGGGTCGATCGTGATGAACAGCGGCTGCACGCGCTGCGCCGACGCTCCCAGCGCCTCGAGCGCCGCAGCCATCGTCTCCAGGCCCAACGGGCAGACATCGGGGCAGGCGGTGTAGCCGAACTCGATCAGGAGCCAGGAGCCACGAAAGTCGGTGTCGCTGCGGCGCCGGCCGTGCTGGTCGACCAGGCTGAACGGGCCGCCGAAGGCCACCGGCCAGGGCTCCTCGGCCCGTGCATGCGATGCCGTGAACGCACTCGCCAGCAGGGCCAGCGCGGCGCGACGCCGGAGCGTCACTCCGGCTTCAGCCCCGGGATGCCGAGCGGGCCGTCGCGGTCGATCACCGCCTTGACGGTCGGGTCCGCGCGCCACCATTCCTCGGCCTTGCCGTGCGCGGCGGTCCATCGGGACTGGTAGACATCGGTTGGCGCCCAGGCGGCGTCCGGCGCAGCCTTCAGGTATTGGGCGAAATAGACGGTCATCGCGGGGTTTTCGATGAGCAGCCCGTCAGCGTGCACGGTCCGCCCGCAATAATGTAGCAGGTCCGGGGCGGCGCCGGCGAAGAACACCGTGCCCTTGACCGCCGGCAGCAAACGGCCCTCGGCCGTGAGGATGCCCAGCTGGCGATTGCCGGCGCCGCATTCTGCCGGGCAGTCGCCGGTCAGCTCGCACAGCAGGTCGACCACCTTGCCCGTGACCTCGAGTGTGCTCTCGTTCTCCAGCCCCCAGCTGTCGGCCGCATGAGCGGATGGCGCGGCTGCGAGGGCCAGCACGGCCAGAAACGGAATCGTGCGGGGCATGGCCCTCACTCCCCGAACGGCACGATGCCGTATTCTTCGTGGGTCAGATTGACGATGCCGCCGTCGCTCGCGACCTGATCGACCAGCAGGTAGTTGACACCGTCGCGGCGGTAGAGGTCGCCATCGACGGTGACGTGGTGGGTCTGGATGTCGAGCAGGCGCGGATTGGCGACGGTGGTGGCGTCGCCGTCGATGCGCAGCACCATGTAGGCGGCGCCGTCGTCGGCCTTGATGCTGACCGGGATGCCGCCCACGGCGCACCACACGGCGCACTGGTGGTGCGCGGTGCCGTAACCGTACATGATGCCGCTGATCGCGCACCACGTGTCGATCACCTCGCCGGTGACGTGCACGCGCTCGGCCGCCATGGCAGGGGCTGCCGTGGGCAAGGCCGCTGCAAGCGCCAGCAGCAGATGGGCTCGGTTCCAAAGGCTTGTCATCGCGCTCCCCGCAATTGCTGGACAAAGCCTAGCCAGGCCATCGCGGGGACGCACGTCACGCTCCAGCACGGGCGCTCACGAGCCGGCGAGCCGGCGCGCGAAGGCAAGCGGCGCCGCGTGCAGCAGCGCGCCGATCAGATCGGTGCCGTGGGCGTCGCGCAGATAGGTCAGAAAGTCGTAGATCGTCACCGCTGGGCAGACCTCGAACTCCAGGAACCAGGGTTCGCCGTCGGCATCGAGGCGGAAGTCGAAGGAGAAGTAGTCGCGCAGGCCGATCGCGTGGGCGACCTTGACCGCGGCCGCGGTCAAGGTCGGTGCCGCCGGGTCGCCGGCGAGGTTGTGGATGCCGACGGTCAGGCCGGCAGCATGGCCCGCAGCCTTGAGCGTGGTCATGCGCCTGGAATCGGCGAGGGTCGGGAACGCCGTGCCGGTCGCGATCTCGTAGAGGCCAAGCGCCGGTATCGGGCCGCCCAGGTCGATGCAGCTGACCCGGACGTCGCGGCCCGGGATGTAGGCCTGGACCACCGCCCGGTCGCCGTAGCGGGCGTGGATGCGGCGGGTCAGCGCCAGCGCCGTGTCGATGTCGGCGACGCGGCTGTCCGCCTCGATGCCGAGCTTGGCGCCGAGCGTGTTCGGCTTCACGAACAGCGGCCCGCCGGCCGGCAGCACGTCCACCGGGCTGAGCGGCCGGCCGTCCTCGACCAGCACGGTCGGCGGCGTGCGCACGCCCAGCGCCTGCGCCAGTGCCATGCAGCGGAACTTGTCCTGGCAGAGATGCTGGACGGCGGGCGGGCTGCCGAACTGCGGGACATCCAGCAGAGCGGCCACGCTGCTGACCGAGCTGCCGCGATACCAGGCGAAGCCGTCGGTCAGGCACCAGACCAGCGTGTGAAGGCGGTTCGGGCCGGCCAGCAGCTTCAGCCAGGCCTCGGGCGGGTCGAGCGGCAGGCAGGCGACCTCGACGCCGGTCGCGGCGAATGCCGCGGTCAGCGGCTCGACAAGAAGCTGAAAGTCGGTGCCCTGGGCCAGATAGAACGCGATCTCGGCGGCGATCTCGGGCGCCATGCCGCGCGCGGCCAGTCGCGCCCGGCAGGTGACCTCGCTCTCGTACAGG
Source organism: uncultured Alphaproteobacteria bacterium (assembly GCA_963798145.1). Lineage (GTDB taxonomy): Bacteria > Pseudomonadota > Alphaproteobacteria > Geminicoccales > Geminicoccaceae > Benzoatithermus. The sequence continues at coordinate 65,615 of CAWCSG010000008.1, read as the reverse complement.
ATCAGGAAGCGCCGCAGTTGCGATGCGGTCTCAGTCGGCACGTCGTGCATTGCCGCGGCGCTCCCCGAACGTTGCCTTGCCCGGCACCGCTTGGTAGACAGCGGCGCGCTCTTTGCCTGTCCGACCGCCGCGCAGGGACCCGGCCCGATGAAACTGCTCGCCGGCAACAGCAACCGACCCCTGGCCGAGGCGATCGCCGCTTCGCTGCGGGTCGAGCTCACCAAGGCCACCGTGCATCGGTTCGCCGACATGGAGGTTTTCGTCGAGATCCACGAGAACGTCCGCGGCGAGGACGTGTTCGTGATTCAGTCGACGTCCTACCCGGCCAACGACAACCTCATGGAGCTCCTGGTCATCATCGACGCGCTCAAGCGCGCCTCGGCCAAGCGGATCACGGCCGTGATGCCTTATTTCGGCTATGCCCGGCAGGACCGCAAGCCCGGGCCGCGCACGCCGATCTCGGCAAAGCTGGTGGCCAACCTGATCACCGAGGCCGGGGCGGACCGGGTGCTGACGCTGGAGCTGCATGCGGGCCAGATCCAGGGTTTCTTCGACATCCCGGTCGACAATCTCTATTCCGCCCCGCTGATGGTGCCGGACATTCACGAGCATGCCGGCCCGAATCACCTGATGGTGGTGTCCCCCGATGTCGGCGGAGTGAGCCGGGCGCGCGGCTTCGCCAAGCGGCTTGACGTGAATCTGGCCATCATCGATAAGCGCCGCGAGCAGGCGGGCGTCTCCGAGGTGATGAACGTCATCGGTGACGTGCGCGGGATGCGGTGCATCCTGATCGACGACATCGTCGACAGCGGCGGCACGCTCTGCAATGCCGCGGATGCGCTGCTCGAGGCCGGTGCATTGTCGGTGCAGGCCTACGTGACCCACGGGGTGCTCTCGGCGGGGGCGGTCGCCAGGGTGGCGGCGAGCTCGCTGGAGCGGCTGGTGATCACGGACAGCATCCGGGCCAGCGAGGGTGTGCGCGTGACCGCCAAGGTTCGCGTGCTGTCGGTGGCGGAACTGATGGGCGAGGCGATCAGCCGGATCTCGAGCGAGAGTTCGGTGTCCAGCCTGTTCGATTGAGTTTTTTGGACGGTCTGTCCGGGGTGCCATGGTGGCATGCCGGAGGGGCGAGAGGAGCGATCATGGCGACCATTTTCCTGGCAGAGAAGCGCAATCGGTCGGGCAAAGGCCCGGCGCGGCAGTTGCGGCGCGAGCACAAGATCCCGGCGATCGTCTATGGCGGCCACGGCGAGCCGATGCGCATCGCGATGCCGCTGAAGGAGATCAAGCGCGAGCTGGCGACCAACCCGCGCTTCTACAGCACGGTGTTCGAGCTCGACTTCGACGGCGAGCGGCTCAAGGTCCTGCCGCGCGAGGCGCAGCTGCATCCGGTCAGCGACGATCCGCTGCATGTCGATTTCCTGCGCGCCGAGGCCGGTGCGGTCATCCATGTCGAGGTGCCGGTTCGCTTCGTGCACGAGGACCAGTGCCCGGGCATCAAGCGCGGCGGCGTGCTCAACGTCGTCCGCCGCACGGTCGAGCTGGCCTGCCCGGCCGACGCGATCCCGGGCGAGCTGCTGGTCGACCTGACCGGCCGCGAGATCCACGATTCGATCCACATCAGCCACGTCACGCTGCCCGAGGGCGTGCGGCCGACGATCACCGACCGCGACTTCACGATCTGCTCGATCGTGCCGCCGACCGTGGTGACCGAGGCGATGGCGACCGCCGAGACGCCGGTCACCTGACCCGGCGCGTGGCGCTGCCCCGATGAAGCTCCTCGTCGGGCTGGGCAATCCGGGGGAGCGCCACGCCCGCCAGCGGCACAATATCGGCTTCATGGCGGTCGAGCGGATCGCGCAGCGTCACGGCTTCGGCCCATGGCGCGCGCGCTTCCAGGGCCGGCTCGCCGAGGGCGTGCTCGACGGCGAGCGGGTCTGGCTGCTCGAGCCGCAGACCTACATGAACGAATCCGGACGCTCGATCGGGGAGGCGGCGCGGTTCATCAAGCTGCCGCCCGAGGACATCGTGATCCTGCACGACGAGATCGATCTCGCCGCCGGCAAGCTGCGGGTGAAGCTCGGCGGCGGCGTCGCCGGCCACAATGGCCTGCGCAGCGCCGACGACTGGCTCGGCACGCGCGAGTTCAAGCGGGTGCGGATCGGCGTCGGCCACCCGGGTCACAAGGACCGGGTGATCGGTCATGTGCTGGCCGACTTCCACAAGAACGAGCAGGTCTGGCTGGAGCCGCTGCTCGACGCCATCGCCGATGCGGCGCCGCTGCTGGCGAAAGGCCAGGATGCGCCGTTCATGAGCCGGGTGGCGCTGCTGACCCAGCCGCCCAAGCCACCGAAGCCCGAGCGGCCGCCCGTGGTCGAGGGCTGAGCCGCGGGTTCAGCGGACCTTGCAGCGCCGGCCGTCGGTGACCTCGAACACCTCGGCTTCGATCCCCAGCGCCTCGAGCTGGTCCCAGCGCTCGAAGGCATCGGGCCAGCACGGATATTCTTCCTCGCGCCCGCGCCAGCGCACGTTCCAGACGGTCGTCACGACGATCTCCATTCAGGCTGTCGAGCCCATCATGCTGCCCGAAACCGATCGGTGCCGTGGGTTTCGACACATCCTGAATGCACCGGGGTAGGAGCGCGCGGAAATGCCCGGTCGCTTGTGACTCGATAGCCGGCCGCGATCGCTAACGCATCGCCAGCGCCGCGTGCAGCGGGCCGTAGCTGCCCTCATGCCACACCTGCCACTGCCAGTCCGCCCCCTCGAGGTCACCCTTGTCGTCGAAGGAGATGATGCCCAGGGCGGTGGCAAACCGGCCGTAGTGCAGCGCCCGGGCGACGGCGTCGGCTGCCACGGTCCCGGCCCGCTCGGCCGCCTTCGCCCAGACCTCGACTGCGGCATAGGCACCGAGACCGCTCGGCAGCCGGCCAAGGCCGTAGGTCTCGAAAGCGGCCAGGACTTGTGCGGCTGCGGGCGACAGGGAAACGTCGGGGCGGTTGGTGAAGATGGCGCCCTCGCCGGCGGCACCGGCGATCGCCCCGAACTCGTCCATGCCCAGCGCGTCGCCGCCGACCAGCTGCAGCGTGCTGCCGCGCTGCCGTGCCGCCCGGATGATCCGGGCCGCGTCGGGGCCGTAGCCGCCGACATAGAGCAGGCCGATGCCCGCCTGCTGCAGCTTGTCGACCAGCGCCGACTGATCGACCTCGCCAGGCCGGTAGCGATCGAACATTGTCACCGGGACGTCGCGCTGGCGGAGCCGCCGCCGGGTCTCCTCGGCCAGGCCCTGACCGTAGGTGCTGCCGTCATGCGACGATCGCGATGCGCCGGCCCTCGCGCCGCTCGGCCAGGAAATCGCCGGCAAGCACGCCCTGGCGGTCGTCGCGGCCGGTGAGGCGGAACACGTTGCGGCGGCCCTCCTCGGTCAGACGCGGGTGGGTCGAATCGGGCGTGATCATCACGATCCCCGCCGCTTCGTAGATCGCAGCTGCCGTCAGCGAGGCGTGCGAGCAGAAGTGGCCGACCACGACCACGACGCCCGCCTCGACCAGCCTCTGCGCCGCGATGGCCGCCTGCTCGGGGTCGCAGGCATCATCGACCGGGACCAGAGCCAGTCTTTGGCCGAGCACACCGCCCTGGGCATTGACCGCAGCCAGCGCCAGCTCGGCGGCCATGCGATTCCTGCCCCCGGACGCAGCCGTAAGGTCCACTCAGCGGATTGGCGAAGCCGACTTTGATTTCCGCGGCAGCCGCCGCCTGGCTGATCAGGAGCCCGATGGCCAGAACAAGGATGAAGCACAAGTCGACGGCACATGGGTCCGTCTCCTTCGCCTAAAGCTCGCCGGAGCGCCACCGAGTGCGATCCGTCCAGTCAACACCCTACATCCGACCCCGACAAACCGGTGTGAGAAAACTCACATCGCGGTGCCCGAACAGCTAGACCGCATGGCGCGCCGTCTCCGCTACCAGCGCGCGCAGCCAGCGGTGCGCCGGTCGTTGCGCATAGCGATTGTGGAACACCAGCGACGTCGGCTGGGCGCCCAGGACCAGCCCGGTCGGCAGCGGCAGCAGCGCGAGGTCGAAGGCCGCCGCCATCGGCGTGGCGAGGCGGCCCGCCATGGTGCAGAGCAGCGAGCTGCCCTGGAGAATGGGCGCCACCACCAGATGGTGCGACACGACCGCCGCCAGCTGGCGGCTGCGTCCGAGCCCGGCGAGCACCCGGTCGACTGCACCCTCGCGGCTGGCGACGGGCGAGACCAGGAGGTGCGGCCAGGCCAGATAACCGGCCAGATCGAGGCCGCCGGCCGCCGGGTGATCCCGACGCAGCAGGACCACGAAATCATCGCGCAGCAGAACGATCCGGGTCATGCGCGCCGGCGGCTCCGGAAACATGCCGAGGGCCAGGTCGACACGGTCCTCGTCGAGCAGCGCCAGCGCCGCCTCGCGATCGGCGTGCCGGAACACGACCGACACCCCGGGCGCCTGCTCGCGCAGGCGCGCGATCACCGGCGGCGCGAGGACGAACTCGGCATAGTCGGAGACGCCGACGGTGAACTCGTCGCGCGCGCTCTCGGGCGCGAACGGCTGGTTCAGCTCGACCGCCGCCCGCACGGCGTCGAGTGCCGCGGTCACCGGCCCGGCCAGCTCGCGCGCCAGCGCCGTGGGCTCCATGCCGGTCGGCGTGCGTTGGAACAGGTCGTCCTGGAACGTGGCGCGCAACCGGCGCAGCGCGTTGCTCGCCGCCGACTGGGTCAGGCCCAGACGGGCTGCCGCCCGGGTCACGTGCCGCTCGGCGTCGAGCGCCTGGAAAACGCGGAGCAGGTTGAGGTCGAGTTGGTCGACAGCCATGCGGCATCATTTACCTTCGAAATGTCGGCAACGCGAACAGTGAATTTCCCAAATGAAGGCGGCTCCGCGATAACGCGAGCATTACACATGGAGATCCGCATCATGATCGACTCCCGCACCGCCGCTTACGGCGCCCTTGTCCTGCGCGTGGCGCTGGGCGTGCTCGCGCTGTCGCACGGCCTGACCAAGCTGCTCGTGTTCACGCCGTCCGGCACGGTGGGATTCTTCGCGTCCCTCGGCTATCCGGCGTTCGTCGCCTGGTTCGCGATGATCGTCGAGACCGTGGGCGGCGCGGCGCTGATCCTGGGCGTCTACGCCCGGGTGGTCGCCGTGCTGCAGATCCCGGTCCTCCTGGGAGCCACGTTGGTCCACCTGCCAAACGGCTGGATGTTCGCCAACCCCAATGGCGGCTTCGAGTACCCGCTGTTCTGGGCAGTGGCGCTGCTGTCGCTGGCGCTCATCGGCCCGGGTGCCCATGCCCTGCGCGAGTTGGCACCGCTCGGTGCACCGCCAGTACCGCGCCACGCCTGATCCATGCCAAGATCGGTGACGCGGCCAGGATCGCGTCGCCGACAGGAGCAACCTCGCCATGTCGTCCAACGTCAACGATCCAGCGCAGGTGCGCGAGTACCATGCGCACGTCTATTTCCTGCCCGAGACCCGGGCCGCGGCCGAGCATTTGCGCGAGCAGCTCGGGCAGCGGTTCGACGTCCGTCTCGGCCGCTGGCACGACCAGCCGATCGGTCCGCACACTCGCGGCATGTACCAGGTCCTGTTCGCCGCCGAGCTGTTCGCCACGCTGGTCCCGTGGCTGATGCTCAACCGCGGCCCCGCCGATGTCCTGGTCCATCCCAGCACCGGCGACGACCTCGCCGACCACACCGCGCACGCATTGTGGCTGGGAGAGAAGCTGCGGCTCAACCTCGCAGCATTCGCCGAACACTGAGGACGCATCGCATGTCGACCCATGACAGCCTGACGCCACGCCCGATCGACCCCGGCACCCGGATCGGCCACGTCCACCTGAAGGTGGCGGATCTCGAACGGGCGCTGGCCTTCTATTGCGGCGTGCTCGGCTTCGAGCTGACCCAGCGCTACGGCCGCGACGCCGCCTTCATCTCGGCCGGGGGCTATCATCACCATATCGGCCTCAATACCTGGGAAAGCCGCGGCGGCCAGCCGCCCGCCCCGGGCACCACCGGCCTGTTCCACGTCGCCATCCTCTACCCGACCCGCGCCGCCCTGGCCGACGCGCTGCGCCGCCTGATCGCCGCTGGTGTCGCCCTCGACGGCGCCAGCGATCATGGCGTCAGCGAGGCGCTCTATCTGCGCGATCCCGACCAGAACGGCGTCGAGCTCTATTGGGATCGACCCGAGGCGCTGTGGCCGCGCACCAATGATGGCGGGCTGGCGATGGTGACCCAGCGGCTGGATCTGGAGGCGTTGCTCCGCGAGCGTGCGGCCGCCTAGTTCTCGTCGCTTTGGATCCTCGGCAAGGTCATGCGATCGTGACGGGGCTCGTCCATGCCGTCAGTCGGTCTTGCTCCTCGATGAGAACTTCATCTCCGGCGCCGCCAGGCGCTCGCTTGGGCCGATCCATGCATAGGCCAGAAGGCAGGGTTCCCGCACACCGGTCGTGATCCGGTGCTCCTGGCCCGAACGGTTGAGGATCAAGGAGCCCGGAGCGTAGACCGCCGCGTCGTTTTCCGACCAGGCGCCGGCGACCGAGATGTAGCTCTCCTCGATGTCCTTGTGGCGATGCTGCGGGTAGGTGGTGTTCGGTGCGAACAGGACAAATCCGAGGACCAGCGCATCCGCCTTGACCGGACCATTCGGCCCGAGGACCTCGCAATAGGCATATTTCCGTTCCAAGGCCTTCGGCACCCGTTCATATCCGAATTCCCAGGTCAGCTGGTCCGCGACCCGCGCCAAGGCACGACTCAGGTCGCTCAATGCGTGGCGCGCACCGATGTCGATGGCTCTGCCGAAATGCGCGACCACGGGCTTACTTGCCGGTTCCCGCGCCAATATCTCGGGGTCGGCGTCGATGATGGCCGAGAGCGTCTCACGCACCCGCTTGCGGTGACTGCGGATCGCCTTGCTCCCGCCGGCGGATCCGTATCGGTAGAGCGTCTCGAACTCGCGCAGGAGATAGACCCAATTCGGGCAATCTGACAGGCAGGACAAAGACATCGGTTGCGATTTCAGCCGATCTCGGGGGCGACGGGCACCACGACGCGCCCGCGCACCTTGCCGTCCAGGAAGTGCGGCACGGTGGCGATGACCTCGCCCAAGGGTACTTCGGTCGTCATGGCGTCGAGCTTCGCCAGATCCAGCTCGCGCGCCAGGCGTTCCCATGCGACCAGGCGTTCGGGCCTCGGGCACATCACGCTGTCGACCCCGGCCAGCGTCACGCCGCGCAGGATGAACGGTGCGACCGTGGTGGGCAGCTCCATTCCACCAGCCAGACCGCAGGCGGCGACGACCCCGCGATAGCGCATGGCGGCCAGCACGTTGGCCAGCACGATGGCACCCGCCACGTCGACCGCCCCCGCCCATCGCTCCTTGGCCAGGGGCCGGCCGGGCTGCGCCAGCTCCGCCCTGTCGATGATCGTGTGCGCGCCGAGACCGGTGAGATAATCCGCCTCGGTCGCGCGGCCGGTGACAGCCGCGACGCGGTAGCCAAGTGCGGCCAGCAGGGCGACGGCAACGCTGCCCACGCCACCGGCCGCGCCTGTGACCACCACCTCTCCGGTGTCGGGCGTCAGGCCGTGGCGTTCGAGCGCCATGACGCAGAGCATGGCGGTATAGCCAGCGGTGCCGATCGCCATCGCGCGGCGCAGGCTGATCGCTGCCGGCAGCGGTACCAACCATTCACCTTTGACACGCGCCTGCTTGGCCAGACCGCCCCAATGGGTTTCGCCCACACCCCAGCCGTTCAGCACCACCCGGTCGCCGGCCCGGAAGGCGGGATTGGTGCTTTCGGCGACGATGCCGGCGAAGTCGATTCCCGGCACCATCGGAAAGCTGCGCACGACGGGCATGCTGCCGGTGATCGCGAGCGCGTCCTTGTAGTTCAGCGTCGACCAGGCGACGTTCACCAGCACGTCGCCCGCGGGCAGCCGCGCGGGATCGACCAGGCTCAGACCCGCCGATTGCCCGGTCTCGCTTTTCTCGATCAGGATGGCGTCGAACATCAGGAAGCTCCGGTCATGGAGTGAGCAGGTCGAAGAAGCCGTCAGCAAAGGCGGCAAGCGGCGTGGCGCGGCATTCGAGCTTGGCGCGCAGAACCGCGCCCTCCCAGCCGATCCAGAAGAAGGCGGCAAGGGCTTCAGGGTCGTTGCGAGCGTCGATCTCACCCTGCGCTTGCGCTAGCCGCAGGCACTTCGCGGTCCGCGCCTGCCAGTTCTCCAGGGCAGCGGTGAGCTGGCTGCGGTAGCTTTCCGGCAGCGTGCCCATTTCCTGCCCGAGATTGCCGATGAGGCACCCGCGACGGAAGCCATGCCGCGCCATTCCCTCGCCGGCATCGCGGACGAAGGCCCGCAGGCGCTGCATGGGTGACAGGCTCCGATCCTCGAACCAGCGATCCAGTTTGTGAGCGAAATAGGCGTGGTAGGCGGTGATCAGCTCGCTGCCGAAGTCGGCCTTCCCCTTGAAGTAGTGGTAGAAGGAGCCCTTGGGGATGCCAGCAACACGCAGGATCTCGTCGATGCCGACCGACGAATATCCCTTCTCGGTCAAAAAGATCAGGCCCACCCTGATCAGGCGGCGTCGCGTCTCGGCATCAGCCGGTGCGCGCGCAGGCCGGCCCCGTCGCCTCGCGGGCACCGCTTCGGACGTGGCAAGGTCGACAATCGGACTAGCGCGGATCTCAGACATAACCATTTAATAGACCGGTCAGTCTAATAAAGAAATTTCGTTTTTGGGATCGTCGCGATTCGTCTCACCCAGTCGGCTGCCGATCGCCATGGCCCTTGTCTAGCCGGGCCGGCGACGCCACAACCACGCCCACCGTTCCCCCCCGCTCGCGTCACGGAATCTCGATGGGCTTCAATTGCGGTATCGTCGGCCTGCCGAACGTCGGCAAGTCGACCCTGTTCAACGCGATCACCAACACGACCTCGGCCGCGGCCGCGAACTATCCGTTCTGCACGATCGAGCCCAATGTCGGCCGGGTGCCGGTGCCGGATACACGGCTGGACACGCTGGCGCGCATCGGCAAGTCGGCCAAGACCGTGCCGACCCAGCTCGAGATCAAGGACATCGCGGGGCTGGTGCGCGGTGCTTCCAAGGGCGAGGGGCTGGGCAACAAGTTCCTGGGTGCCATCCGGGAGGTCGAAGCGGTGCTGCAGGTGTTGCGCTGCTTCGAGGACGACGACATCACCCATGTCGAGGGTGGCGTGGATCCCTTGCGCGACGCGGAGCTGGTCGAGACCGAGCTGCTGCTGGCCGATCTCGAGAGTCTGGAGCGGCAGAAGGACGGGCTGGTCAAGCGCGCCCGCGGCCAGGACAAGGAGGCCAAGGCGCGGCTGGAGCTGCTCGACCGGATCTTGCCCCTGCTGGAAGCGGGCCGGCAGGCGCGCACGCTGGACCTCGACGACGAGGACCGCCGGCTGCTGCGCGAGTTCAACCTACTCACCGCCAAGCCCGTACTCTACGTCTGCAACGTCGACGAGGCCTCGGCCGCCGCGGGCAACGCGCTCACCGAGAAGGTGGCCGCCCTGGCGCAAGAGCAGGGTGCGCGCCACGTCGTCATCTGCGCCGCGATCGAGGCCGAGCTGTCGGCGCTGGCACCGGACGAGAAGGCCGAGTATCTGGCCAGCATCGGGCTCGAGGAGCCGGGCCTCAACCGGGTCATCCGCGAGGGCCACGAGCTGCTGGGTCTGCTGACCTACTTCACCGTCGGCCCCAAGGAGGCGCGCGCCTGGACCGTGCACCAGGGTGCTACCGGCCCGCAGGCCGCGGGTGTGATCCATACCGACTTCGAGCGCGGCTTCATCTGCGCCGAGGTGATCGCCTATGACGAGTTCGTCCGGCTCGGCGGCGAGCAGGGCGCCAAGGACCAGGGCCGGATGCGGCTCGAGGGCCGCGACTACGTGATCCAGGACGGCGACGTGGTGCACTTCCGGTTCAACGTGTGACGTGAGGCAGCGCCTCCCCCGAGCGTGGGCGCATCGCGGTGTGGACCGTACCGCGGCGCTGCTGCGGCGGGTGGGGGTGATACTCGGGCTGACGCGGGCGCGGCTGCCGCTGGCCGTGGCCCTGGCGCTGGCGTTCGGCCTGATGATGGTGGTGGCGCTGGGTAGCGTGCTGGGCCTGGCCTTCTACGCCGGTACCGCCAACACCCGTCAGCTGCTGGCCGACCGGACCAACCTCGTGCTGGATGCGCTGGAGGACAAGGTCGCGCTGTTCCTGGCACCGATCGGGTCACAGCTTGAGGTCGTGGCGGCCGAGATCGCTGATGCCAGCCTCGACCCGACCCGGCTGCTGGCGCGCGATGGCGCGTTGCGCGGCATTCTCGCGACCTCGCCCCAGGTGCTGGGCGTCGTGTTCGTGACCCCCGGCCTGCGCGCCTATCGATATCTGCGCGAGGGGGGCGCGCGGCCGGCCGAGGACTGGTCGGGGCTCGAGACCGTGCGTCACGCGGTCGAGCACGCCACCGCGGGCGACCAGCCGACCTGGGGTCCCCCCGCCTGGAGCGACGAGCTGCGGCAGACCGTGATCAACGCCCACCTCCCGGTCTACCGGGACGGAAAGCTGCTGGGGGTCGTGTACGAGGCGGTCGCGCTGGACACCATCGTCCGCTATGTCGACAAACTGTCCGCGGCGATCGGACAGCCGGTGTTCGTGCTGCAGGGCCGCGAGTCCGTGGTCGCGGCACCCGGCCTGGACACGCGCGTGGTCGGCCCGGGCCATCCGCTGCCGCGCGTGTCGGAGGCAGGCAACCCGGTGCTGGCGGCACTCTGGACGGCGTCGGCCGAGCGGTCGGACGCGCTCGGCGAGGGGCTGCGCGGCAATATCCGTCTGCTGCGGGCGGGCGGGCGGGAGTGGGCCGCGTACTACCGTGAGATCCCGGGCTTCGGCGATCAGCCGTGGATCGTGGGTACCTATCTGCCGGCCAGCATCGCCGGGTTGGAGATCCAGCGGCTGCGGCGGGCGCTGTTGCTCAGCCTCGGCTGCCTGGCGCTGGCGGTGGCGGCCACCTTCTGGCTCGGCCGGCGCATGGCGCGCCCGGTCGAGCGGCTGGCCGATGCGGCGCGGCTCATCCAGCGCCTGGAGTTGGATGAGATGCCTGTGCTGCCGCGCAGCCACATCGCCGAGCTGGATCGCGCCGCGCGCGCGTTCGAGGCGATGCGCAACGGGCTCGCCTGGTTCGAGACCTACGTGCCGCGCCGGCTCGTGCGCCAGCTGATGGACAACCCATCGCCCGACGCCGTGGCCTCGCGCCAGATCGAGGTCACCGTGCTGTTCACCGACATCGTGGGCTTCTCCCGGCTGGCGGAGCGGCTCGACGCGACCCAGGCGGCGGCGCTGCTCAATGAGCATTTCGAGCTGCTGGCCGGCTGTGTCACCGCGACCGACGGCACCGTCGACAAGTTCCTGGGCGACGGGATGATGGCGTTCTGGGGCGCGCCGCTGCCGCAGGCCGACCATGCCCTCCGCGCGGTGCGGACGGCGCTGCTGATCCGCGACCGGCTGCAGGCCGGCGAAGGCTCGCTGCAGCTGCGCGTCGGCGTGCATACCGGCCCGGCCCTGGTCGGCAACATCGGCGCGCGCGACCGGCTCAACTACACGCTGGTCGGCGACACGGTGAACGTCACCCAGCGCTTGGAGCAGCTGGGCAAGGAGGTGGCCCCGGGTGAGCCCCTGGTGATCCTGGCCAGCGGCGAGACGGCGGCTCATGCGGAAGAGCTGTGCCAAGTTGAGCCGTTGGGAAGCTTCCAGCTGCGCGGCCGCGACGAGGCCATGGAGGTGTTCAGGCTGCGGTGAGCGCGGCGAGCCGCCCCAGCAGCGCTGCGTGGGTCGCGATGCCGCGGCGGTAGCAGATCAGCTCGAACTTCTCGTTCGGGCTGTGGGCGCCGTCGTCGTCCAGGCCGAAGCCAAGCAGGATGGTGTCCAGGCCGAGGATGCGCTTGATCGAGGCCACCACCGGGATCGACCCGCCGCTGCCGATCAGGGCCGGTGCTGTGCCGAACACGTCCGTTACCGCGGCCTTGGCGGCGTCGAGATGGACCGAATCCGTCGGCACGCGGATCGCGGCGCCTGCACCCATGGGCGTGAAGTCGAGCCGGCAGCCGGGCGGCGTGTGCTCGCGCAGGAACCGCTCGAGGCCGGCCATGACCGCCGCCGGGTCCTGGTCGGGGACGAGGCGGCAGGAGAGCTTGGCCGAGGCCTTGGCGGCGATCACCGTCTTGGCGCCGGCGCCGGTGTAGCCACCCCAGATGCCGTTGACGTCGCAGGTGGGCCGTGCCCAGAGCCGCTCCAGCAGGCTGCGACCGGCTTCGCCAGTCGAGCGGTCGACGCCGGCGCCGGCCAGGAACGCCGCCTCGTCGAACCCCATCGCGCGCCAGGCGGCAGCTTCGTCCGGCGTCGTTTCGCGGACATCGTCGTAGAAGCCGTCGATGCGGACCCGGCCCTGATCATCGTGAAGCTGGGCCAGCATGCGGCAGAGCGCGTTGATCGGGTTGACCACGCCGCCGCCGAAGCTGCCTGAATGCAGATCGAGCGCGGGGCCGTGCAGGGTCAATTCGGCGTAGCACATCCCGCGCAACAGGTAGGTGATCGCCGGCCGGTCGACGCCCAGCATGTCGGTATCCGAGATCACGCAGACGTCGGCCGCGAGCTCGTCGCGATGGTCGGCGAGGAACGGTTCCAGATGCGGGCTGCCGCATTCCTCCTCGCCCTCGAAGAGCATGGTGACGCGCACCGGCAGGCTGCCATGCACCGCCTTCCAGGCGCGTAGCGCCTCGACGATGCACATCAGCTGGCCCTTGTCGTCGACGGCGCCGCGCGCGACCACACGCGGTCCGTGCGGCCCGTCGACCAGCACGGGATCGAACGGATCACTGCGCCACAGCGCGACCGGGTCGGCGGGCTGGACGTCGTAATGGCCATAATAGAGCAGATGCGGGGCATCGGCCGGGGCCGAATGGTCCTGCGCCAGGACGACGGGCATGCCATCGGTCGGCCGGACGCTGGCGACCATGCCGATGCCGCCAAGCTGATCCGCCAGCCATTGCGCGCAGGCCAGGGTATCGCCAGCATGCCGCGGATCGACCCCTACACTGGGGAAGCGCAGCAGCTCGCGCAGGCGCGCGACGCTGTCCGCGAAGGAGGCGTCGATGTGTCGATGCACGCGCGCCTGGTCGTCTCCGGACATTGCCCGCAGCTCCCTAGAGGTCTCGGTTGGCCGGCGACGGACTTACCGGCCGGCCGTGTGTCGCGAAACGCGCGCGCCTGCTACAACGAGTTCTTGGTACAGCGAAGAAGCCGCAGCAAATATTATTGCTGTGATGAATATCGCATTGGTCATCGGTAACCGTGCCTAAACGTCAACCGGACAAAAGGAGGCATCAGGGGTATGCATTCAATAACCGCGCCAGCGGTGTCATGACTCGAACTCGACGTTGACGATCGAGGGATCGGCGAGATCCGGGTAGGTCTTGCGGTGGCCGTAACGGTCCTGAACGGTGATCGTCGCCAGCCCGTTCGGGTCCGGGCAGGCGGTCACGGCGACCGAAGCGTTGGCCGTGATCTCGCCAGAAAAGATCGACTGCCGGCAGACATCGTCGAACACCTCGACGGCGATCGGCTGGAAGCTGCGGTTCATCACCTGAATGTCGATCTGCTCGCCCTGCGCGCGGGCGGCGCCGCTGGCCAGAACGAGGCAGGCGGCAAGGAGAAGTGGGGCTCGCGCGATCGGCCGATGCTTCATGTCCGTGCCGCTCAGTTTGGCGCCGGGATCTCGTGAATGTGGATGTCGTGCGCGGAGTGGCGGGTCAGAATCGCCATCGCCGTGCGCTCGGCCACCTCATCCGGCGTTCGCACCCACAGCAGGATGCCGCCGCGGTCGAGCTGGCCCTGCAGCCAGTCGGCGTGCCGCTGATCCATCCAGTGGGTGAACACGGTGCCGAGCAGCGCCCCAGCCAGCGCCGTGCCGACGATGGCCGCGGCGACCGCACCGGCGGTCGCCACCACTGTGCCCGCGGCGAGCACGGTCGGCAGCACGATCAGTGAGCCCAGCAGCCGATCCTCGCGCTCGCCCATATGCTTGCCGGAGACGAAGGCGGTGCGCGGCGCCAGCGGTTCGTCCTCGAGTTCCTCGACCCGCTGATATAGGTGCCCGAGCTTGCGCTCGACCACCGCGTCGGCGGCGAGCAGGCTGATCTGGTCCTTCGCGAAGCCCGCCGCGCGCAACTCGTCGAACGCACTCTCCAGCGCCGACACGTCGTCGAACACGGCCACCGCCTCGCGCACCTTCGCACTGCCGCCCGTCATCGCCATGCTGCCCGTCCATTGTTGCCGCCACGCCCGAGCATGATGCTTCGCAGGTGCGCCAGTTTGGATCAAGCCTCTTGCCGATGTTCACTCCTTGGGCAGCAAGAAGATCGCGGTGGCCATTGCGAGGCCGCCGAAGGTGACCCCGAAGCCGCCGGCAGCGAGGATCGTGGTCAGGAGCCAGTGCTCCTCGGTGCGCATAAGCTGGCCGAGCCGCGCCACGTCCAGCCAGAGCAGGGCCGCCAGGAACAGCCAGCCCGCTGCGACGCCGATCAGGCAGTGGCGTGCGAGAAAGACCAGAAGCGTGTGGTCGCGCATGGCCATGGCGCAGGAGATGCCACGGCGCCGGGGTCCGTCAAGACCGCCGGACTGGTTCGTGGTGCGGCCACACTTGCCAAGCCCGGACCCGTCGACTACCGACGATGCGTCTGCGGTCTGGAACTTGGCAGCTTGATGCGCTCATTTCTGGTGTCTGTCGTGCTTCTGCTCGGCCTGCTGCCGTCCACGGGCGCCGAGGCCCGGCGAATGGGGGTCTACGACTATCCTTTCGTCAGCGCCCTGGCCGCCACTGTCGCCGCGACGCCGCCGGCCAACCAGACCACGCTGTTGCCGCGGGCGCAGATCGCCCAGCGTTCCGAGAGCCGCTTCCTCGAGGTGTTCCCGGGCCGTCCGGTGCCGCCGGTGTTCTGGTATCTCGGTCGCGGGATGCCCTATGTGGTGCTCAAGCAGAACAAGCCAAAGGCGCCGCTGTTCTTCGTCATCGGGGGCACCGGCGCCGGTGCCGATTTCGAGCAAGTCGCAGACGCTAGCGAACTCGCTGTTCCAGGCAGGGTTTCACGTGGTGACCCTGCCCAGCCCGACGCATCCGAGCTTCATCGTCACGGCCTCGTCGACCGGCGTGCCCGGCTATCTCGAGAACGATGCGCGCGATCTCTACCGGGTCATGGGCATGATCGCGGACGATCTCAAGGACGAGATCGGGATTACCGACTACTATGTCGGCGGCTACAGCCTGGGCGGCACGCACACCGCCTATGTCAGCTATATCGATGCCCAGGAAAAGCGCTTCAACTTCAAGAAGGCAGTGGTGATCAACCCCGCCGTCAACCTATTCAATTCGGTCAAAATTCTCGACAGCATGGTGGACAAGCACCTGCGCAAGGACCCGGACGCGGTAGATCGCTTCCTCGACCACATCTTCGACCAGGTGATCGCGCTTTATAGCGTCAAGGACAATATCGACTTCACCGACAACGCCTTCCTCTATCGCGCCTATACCGTGCTGGAGCCACCGGAACAGGAGCTCGAGCTGCTGATCGGGGTGACCTTCCGGCTGACGTCCAACGACATGGCGTTCACCAGTGACGTGATGACCAACGCGGCCTACGTGGTGCCCAAGAACGCGCGGCTGACGGCAACGACCTCGCTGACCGACGTCATGATCCAAGGCATGCGGCTCAACTTCGTCGACTACATCGACGCGATCTACATCCCCTACATGCAGAGCCGCTACCCCGGCTCGACCCGCGACCAGCTGATCGCGGAGGCCAGCCTGCAGCCGATCGAGCGCTACCTGCGCACGGACCCGCGGGTCGTTCTGGTCGGCACAGCGGACGACATTATCCTGTCGCGAGCCGAGGTGGCCTGGCTCGAGGACGTGTTCGGCGACCGGGCGCGCATCTTCCCCACCGGCGGCCACTGCGGCAGCATGGACCAGCGCGAGTTCGTGCGGACCATCCTCGAGCTGATCGTCACCCCAGAGGCGCGGTCGTGAGCCTGCGCGGCCTCGCGACCCTGGCGCTCGCCGGCACGCTCTGCGCCTGCGCCGCGACGCCGGCCTACCAACTGGGCACGGCGCCGGCGCGCTTCGAGCTGACGCCCGAGGATCAGGCGGTCGACATCCCGCTGCGGATCTACGATCCCTGGGAAGGCACCAACCGGGGCATGTACAAGTTCAACGCCCTGTTCGACGACTACGTCTTCCTACCGGTGGTCAACGCCTACGAGTTCGTCACGCCCGACTTCATCGAGGCCAGGGTGTCGGACTTCTTTTCCAACCTGACCGAGTTCCGCAATGCCACCAACGGCCTGATGCAGGCCCGCCCCGATGTGGCCGGCCGGGCCGTGATCCGCTTCGCCCTCAACTCGACCGTCGGCCTGCTTGGGTTGTTCGACGTGGCGACGCCGATGGGCGTGGCGCAGCAGCCGGAGGATTTCGGCCTGACCCTGGGCCATTGGGGCGTTCCCAACGGACCCTACCTGATGCTGCCGGTGTTGGGGCCGTCCAACCTGCGGGACTTCGGTGGCCTGGTGACCGATTCGGTGATCGCCACGACTGTGCCGCCGCAATCGATCATCACCGACTGGGTCTATTTCAACCCGATGATCTACGTGCTCTATGCGGTCGATTTGCGCCGCAACATCAGCTTCCGCTATTTCGGCTCGGGCTCGCCGTTCGAGTACGACCTCGTGCGCTTCCTTTACACCAAGAAGCGCGAGCTTGAGCTGCGGGTCGGAACGCAACCTGCCGTGCCGGACGAGGTGCCGACGCCGATCCCCGACGTCCAGGACCCGAACGCCACGGTGCCGGTGGCTCAGGCGCCGGCCGGCCGGCCACGAGCGTAGGCCAGCAACATGGCGATAATCACCAGCCCGTAGATGATCTGGCGGCCGGCCTCCGGCATCTGCATCACCGAAAGCACCGACGACAGCAGCGTGATCAGGATCGTGCCGACCACGGTGCCGGCATAGCGGCCGCGGCCGCCCAGGATGTGCGTCCCGCCGATCACCACCGCCGCGATCGAGGGCAGCAGGTAGGCGTCGCCCATGCCCTGATAGGCCTTGGTCGAGTAGCCGGCGAGCAGCACGCCGGCCAAGCCGGAGCACATCCCGCACAGCGCGAAGGCCGCGACCAGGACCGCGCGGGTCGGCACGCCCGACAGGTAAGCCGCGGCCTCGCGGTTGCCGATCGCGTAGACATAGCGCCCGAACACGGTCCGGCGCAGCAGAAACACCATGGCCACCGACAGCAGCGCCCAGACCATGAGCGCCATCGGCAGGCCCAGTACGTGGCCAGTGGCGAGGAAGCTCATCAGCTCAGTCGAATGAGTTTGCGGCGCGAAGCCACCAGTGTACATGACCATCAAGCCGCGCAGCAGCGCGTTGACGCCGAGCGTGAAGATCATCGACGGGACGCGCAGATAGGCAACGCCGAGACCGTTGAGGATGCCGACCAGCAGGCCGACGCCCAGCCCGACCGGGATCGCCAGGGGTCCGCCGACCGCTGTGGCCATCATGGCCGCCGCCGCCAGAGTCCATGGCACCGACAGGTCGATATGGCCGAGCAGAATGACCACCATCATCCCGGCCGCGACAATGCCCAGGAACGCTCCGACCTGCAGCTGCTGCAGCAGATAGAGCGGGCTGAGGAAGGCGAGAGTGCCTTGCGTGGCCAGGGTGTAGCCCGAGCCCAGGGCCAGGATCACCAGCACGAACAGGCTGGCGATCGCGATCGGGCGGTCGTCGGCGGAGAGATTCAGCATTGGGCTCAGCTCATCAGCTGCAGGCGGTTCTTGACGCGGAACACGCGCCCCGCACCCAGGGAGACCGCGGCCAGGAGGACCACGCCCTCGAAGAGCGGTTGCAGCAGGGGCGGCACGTCGAAAATGCGGAAGTTGAACGAGATCGCCCGGATCACCAAAGCGCCGACCAGCGAGCCGAACGCACCGCCACTGCCGCCAGTGAGCGCGGTGCCGCCAATCACCACGGCCGCGATCGAGTTGAGCGTGTAGCCGCCGGCCTGGGGCACGTCGGCATTGCCGCTCGAGGTCTGGATCGCGAGGTAGAGGCCGCCTACCCCTGCGAAGAACCCGGCCAGCGTGAAGGCGGCGAGCTTGGCCTGGTCGATTGCCAGACCCGACATGTAGGCCGCTGATTCGCTCGAGCCGACCGCATAGACATTGCGGCCGGTGACCGTCGCGCGGAACGGCAGCCAGACGAGGACCACCACAGCGATGGTCAGCAGCAGCGGGACCGGGATCCCGGCGATCGGCTGGAACCAGGCGGCGTCGCCGCCGTCAAACCAGCCGTAGGTCGCGGCCAGTTCGTAGAGGTCGTTGGTGAACGCCCAAGCCAGATCCTGGTCGATCTCGCCCCCGGGTGTCGGGCGCAGGAAGAGCGCGATGCCGACATAGATCGCCCCGGTCGCGAGCGTGGCGATGATCGGCTGAAGGCGCCCGTACACGACCACGCAGCCATTGATGAAGCCGGCCAACGCTCCGGCGGCAAGGCAGACGACGGTGCCGGTGAGGAGCGCTGCGGGCGAGCCGACCATGATATGGCTGGCGATGCAGTTGACCAGCATCATCACCGCACCCACCGAGAGGTCGAGCCCGCCAGCCAGCACCGGCACGGTCTGCGCCATCGCCACCATGATCAGGGCCAGGCTCTCGTTGCTGTTCTGGATCAGCACGGCCGAGCTGAAGCCCTTGGGATGCAGCAGGTTGTAGACGCCGTAGAACACCACGAAGAGCAGTAGAGCGAGGCTGAGCCCGAGATTGCGGCTGATCAGGCCGCCGAGTTGGCTCACGCTACTGCCTCGGCCACGGGTGTGGTGATGTTCAACGCACTGGCCACGATGGCGTGCTCCGTGATCTCGTCGCCTTCGAGCACCCGTACGATCCGGCCGTCATAGAGGATCAGCACGCGGTCGCAGCAGCCGACCAGCTCGTCATAGTCGGTGCTGTAGAACAGGATCGCGGCCCCGGCATCGGCGAGCTCGCGCATGAGGGCGTAAAGCTCCTGCTTGGTGCCGACATCGATGCCACGCGTCGGGTCGTTGAGCAGGATCAGGCGCGGCCGGGTCAGCAGCCACTTGCCGATCACCACTTTTTGCTGATTGCCGCCCGAGAGCGTACCCACGGCATCACCCGCATCGCCGAGCTTGATGTGCAGGCGCCGGACCATCTCCTCGACCGCCCGGCCTTCCGCGCCGGCATCGACGATGCCCGCCCGGCCGAGGGAATCCAGGGCAGCCAAGCTCAAATTGTCGCGGATCGCCATGGGCAGCAGGAGGCCCTCGGTCTTGCGGTCCTCGGGCACCAGGGCCATGCCGCAGGCCGCCGACTTCGCGTGCGCCGGGCTGGTGGCAGTGTAGGGCTCGCCGCCGAGCCGGATGGTGCCCTCGACGCCGCGCAGCACGCCGAATAGGGCCAGCATCAGCTCGCGCTGGCCCTGGCCGTCCAGCCCGCCCAGGCCAACGATCTCGCCCTTGCCAACCTGGAACGTCAGCTCGGCCAGCCTGTCGCCCCAGCCCAGGTCGGCGACCTCGAGACAGGGCGCCGGCAGCATCTTGGCCACCGGCTTGGCTGGGTAGACCTGGGTGATGTCGCGACCGATCATCAGCCGGACGATCTCCTGATCGGTACGCGAGCCGTGCGCGAAGGTCTCGACGTGGCGGCCATTGCGGAACACCGAGCAGGTGTCGGCCAGGGCCGCGATCTCGTGCATGCGATGCGAGATGTAGAGCAGGGCCAGCCCGTCGCGGCGCAGCTCGTGCAGCAGCTCGAACACCCGCTCGACGTCGGCGGCGGTCAAGGCCGAGGTCGCCTCGTCCAGGATCAGGAGCTGCGGCCGCAGTGCTAGGGCCTTGGCGATCTCGACCAGCTGCCGGCGCGACAGTGGCAGGTCCTTGATGCGGGTGCGCGGGTCAAGGTCGTCGCAACCGAGCCGGCCCAGGAATTCGGCAGCGCATCGCCGCTGCGCCCCACGGTCGATCAGGCCGAACCGGCGCGGCGGGTCGGCGAGGCAGACATTGTCGGCCACGCTGAGATCGGGGACCAGGGAGAGTTCCTGGAAGATCGCGACGATGCCGGCGCGATTCGCAGCGCTGGGGCCGGCGAAACGGATCGGCTTGCCGGCGAGCCTGATCTCGCCCACGTCCGGCTGCACCACGCCCGAGATGATCTTGATCAAGGTCGACTTGCCGGCGCCGTTCTCGCCCAGCACGGCGTGGATCGAGCCGGGCCGGCAGGCGAAGTCGACCTCCTCCAGCGCGCGCACGCCGCCGTACCGCTTGGCGATACCGGACAGCTCAAGCAATGGCGCCGCTGTCGCGGCGTCAAGATCGGCCATGACGCCGCCCTTCTCCAGAAACTGATGCGGAATGGCGGGCGGCGCCCGAGGTGCCGCCCGCCAGGATCAAGCTACTTCACGTTGTCCGCGGTCTTGGCCATGATCTCCACGGCCGTGATATTGACATCGCAGGGCGGGAACTCGTTGACGGTGAAGAAATTGTCGGTGAGGTCCGACCAGTAGTTCTTGCCGTCCTCGAGCGTGGTATAGTCGGCGAACGGCACCGGCACCGAGATCAGCTGCGGCATCGGGTTGCCCTCGAGTGCTGCGATTGCTGCCTTGATCGAGATCGCCACCAGCCCGGGCGACTGACCGTAGGACAGACCCTTCAGGCCCTTGTCCTTGTACTCGGCGATGTACTTGCGAAAGCCGTTCTCGCCCTCGCCCGCCATCGGCACCATCGGATGGCCGGCATCCATGAAGGCGCGGACCAGGCCCGTAGAGCCGCCCTGTGTGAAGGCCGCGACGAATTTCCCGTGCACGGCCAGGGCGTCGGCAGCCGCCTTCTGCGAGGTGCCATCGTCCCAATTGCCGACGATCTGGACGATCTCCAGGTCCGGCGCCTCTTTCGCCATCACCTCGTGGAAGCCGAGATTGCGGTCGCGATCGACCGAGTTGCCGGGCACGCCGCGCACCTCGAGGACCTTGCCGGTGCGCACGTCGCCCAGTTCCTTGAGCAGGAACTCGGCCGACATCACGCCCATCGAGTGCTGGTCCTCGTTGACCATCATCACGGCGTCGGTGTCGAGCACGTTGTCGAACGGCACGATCACCACGCCGTTGCGGTCGGCGAGCTTGATCACCCGGTCGAAGCCCTCGGGGCTCACCGCGATGGTCACGATCGCGTCGTAACCCTGGTTGATGAAGTCCTCGATGGCGCCCAGCTGTGCCGCCGCATCGGTGCCGGTCGAGATGACCTTGAATTCCTTGATCTTCTCCTTGATGCCCGGCGTCTCGACGAACGCCTTGGCGGTCTGGATCATCTGGATGCGCCAGGTATTGCCGACGAATCCATTGACCAGGGCGATCCGATAGGGCGCCGGCTTCGCGTCCCACTGGAAGTACTTGATCTTGTCGCTCCAGGGCTTGAAGCATTCGGGATTGTACCCGGGCCCGCTAACGACCTTCGGCTTGGCCGATGCGGTGCCGGCGGCGAGGCCCAGCGCGCCCACGATGGCGGCGCCGAGCATGAGACGACGTAGCAGCATAGTGCAGACCTCTCCGATCAGGGGACGAGCGCCCCGTTCTTGTTGTTCCCCAGTCGCGGCTATTCCGCCGCGATCCTCACCTCGCGCGCCTCGCCGCGTGGATCCTTGTAGAGGGCACCGTCCTTCATGATCATGGCGATGCGGTTCCGGTCGGCCATGATCGATACGTCCTGCGCGGGATTGCCGTCGACCAGCAGCAGGTCGGCGAGGTAGCCCTCCTTGACCATGCCCAGCTCGCCGCCCATCCGCATCAGCTCGCCGCCATAGCGCGTGGCGCAGATCAGCGCCTCCATGGGCGAGTAGCCGAACAGGTTGACGAAATGCTGCAGGTCGCGGGCATTGGTGCCCTGTGGTGTCCAGGCGAAGCCGTAATCGCCGCCGATCACGACCCGGATGCCCCGCTTCTTGACCTCGGCGTAGACCTCCGCGGTCTTCTCGAGATTGCGGCGCATGCCCATCTGCTCGATCATCGCCGGGGTGATGCCCCAGGGCTCGGCCTCGTAGATCGTGTTGTGCAGCAGGCCGACGGCCGGACCGAGAAAGATCCGGTCCTTCGCCGCCTCCATCATGTCGAGCGCCTCCTCGTCGGCGAACTCGCAATGGTAGACGCAGTCGACCCCATTGCGGACGGAGAGCTTGACGCTGTTGGCGGAGCGGGAATGGGTCGCGACCTGCTTGCCGAACTCGTGCGCGATCTCGCAGGCCATGCGCACCTCCTCGTCGGAGTAGGTGGTGCAGCCGGCCGGAGCGTGCGGGTAGAAATCGTCGCCCGAGACGTTGAGCTTGATGTTGTCGACGCCTTCACGGATGGAGGTTCGCACGGCGCGGCGGATCTCGTCCGGGCCGTCGGCGATCAGCGCGAAGCTCTCCCGGTGCAGATGCAGCTGGCGCTCGTCGCCGAGTCCGCCCGTCGCGACCAGCTCGGGGCTGGCAGCCCGCATCCGGGGTCCTTGGAGTTCGCCCGCGTTGATCGCGTTGCGCACCGCGACATCGAGGCGGGGCTTCGCGGAGGCGGCCGAGTAGATGCTGGTGAAGCCGCAATCGAGCAGCAGCTTGGCGTTGGCCGCCGTTTTGAGCGTGTGCTCCTCCGGCGGGATCATGCCCAGCTGGTAGGGCATGGCGACGCCGGTGAACGACGGATGGCAATGGCCTTCGACCATGCCGGGCATCAGCGTCATGCCGTGCCCCTCGATCACGGTCGCCGCCTGATCGCGGGCGATCTGCCGGCGGCCTCGCGCGACGCTACGGATACGATTGCCCTCGACGAGCACCTCGCCCGGGTACGGATCGGCACCAGACGCGTCCAGCACCATCACATCGGTAAGCAATACCGAATCCATCAACAGCCTCCCTCGGCAGCGCGTGTTGACCCTCGCGTCCACCGTTCCCGCGGCAAAGGATCGCGCCCTGTCACGCCCCTGTCAATGGAGCACCGGCCTGATCACGATATCAGGCCGGCAGCGCCCGCCTGGATCGCGCCCAGCCGTCGCGCAGGGCCAGCGTCATCACGATGGCGACGAGCAGTACGGTCGGCCCCCAGCCCGCCAGCGCGGGCGCGATGAAGCCGACCTCGCCCAGCGCGCTGGCGACCCCACCCAGGATCAGCAGTGAGAAACCGATCGCCACAGCGGCCATGAACACGGGCGCAATCGACGCGGTGCGGCTGAATCGGCGCACCAGCGCGAAGGCCAGCAGCATCAGGAACATCGGCAGAAACGCGCCCGCCACCCGCTGATGCGCCCAGGTGAGATAGGGCTCGCGCGCCCGCAGGCCGTAGCCGCCGGCATTGATGACCTCGAGCAGCTGGCGCAACGTGAGTTCGCGCGGCGGACGGGCCAGCAGCTGGATGCGATCCATGTCGATCGTCGCCGGCCAGTCCAGCGTCGCCAGATGCTCGACCGCCTGCGCGCCGACACGCGCCCGGACGACCTGCTCGAGCCGCCAGCCATCCGCCGACGTGGTGGCGCTCGCGGCCTCGAGCCGCTCGGTCAGGATCCCATCTTCGCCGCGCCGGAAGATCGTGATGTCGCTGACCTCCCCCACGGCGGCCGCGTTGGCCGACAGGCGGACGATGTCGTTGCCGCTGCGCAGCCAGTAGTAGTCCCCGGCGGCGCCGTCGATCGGGCGGTGGCGGTAGTCGCCGATGCCCCAGAGCCGCAGGGCCGTGGTCGCCCTGGGTACGGCGACATCGTCGATCGCGAACTTGGCCACGACCAGCGCCAGGCCCGCCGGCAGCAGCATGCTCAGGATCTTGGCCGGCCTGACCCCGCTGCTCCAGACGACGATCAGCTCGCGGTGGCGCAGCAGATCGCCGACCGCGAGGAGGCCGGCGATCAGAGCCGCGATCGGCATCAGCTCCGACAGCATGATCGGCAGCCGCAGCACGAAGTAGCGCAGCCCGGCGGCAAGGGCTCCCTCCGGCGCGCGCACCAGTTCGGCGCCGACATCGATCAGGTCGATCACGGTGGCGAAGCCGATGACGCCGAACAGCACGACCAGGAACCGCACCACGAACATGCGGTTCAGGTAGCCGGTCAGCACGCTCATCCGCGGATTACCGCCAGCGTTCGGCGCCGTGGCAGCAGCCGGGCGAGCCGCGTCAGCTGATGGTCGAACCAGTACGACAGCCTGGGATCGGGCACACGCGTCGCAGCGCGAACGAACAGGATCGCCGAGCCCAGCGCGAACAGCGCGAACGGGACCCACAGTCCGAGCCAGACCGGGATCTTGTTATTGTCGGCCAGCGCCTCGCCGAGCTGCAGGATCTGATGGAACGCGATCAGCACAGCGAGGCCGACCACCAGCCCATAGGACCGCTGACTGCGCACGCGGCCGATCGCCAGCGGGATCGCCATCAGCGGCAGCACCGGCAGCGACAGGATGCGGACCAGGCGACCGCCGAGCTCGGCTTGGACCTCCCATGGATCGACGCCCGGCGGCAGGTCGTCCGTTGCCATCCAAAGCTCGAGCAGCGTCATCTCGCGCTCGTCCTCGCCGCGGCCGCGAAACCCGTCGTCGGGATTCGCGAAGCTGGTCTCGAATTCGCGGAACCGCACGACGACTTCCTGCGAATTGCCGGCCGGCCGCCCAGGCTTGGCCGCAGGCACCAGCTGCTGCAGCCCATTTTGCAGCTGCAGCACGATCGGCGCGGTCGGGCCGGCACGCTCGGCATGGCCGGTGGCCGCGGTGATCGTCAGCCCGTCCTCGCCGGGCCCGCCCTGATAAAGGAAGACCTTCTCCATCAGCGATTTGTCGTCGGAAAGATGCTCGACCATGTAGGTCTTGTCGCCCAACGTGGTGAACAGCCCGCTCTGCAGCAGCGTGGTGAACGACGCGTTGGTCAGCGCGTAGGTTGCGGCGCGGTAGGCGTAGCGCGCGTAGGGCTGCAGGATGCTGACCAAGAGCGCCACGGCCACGGCCAGGACCATGGCCGCCGCGAGGATCGGGCGCACGAGCTGCGGTAGGCCAGCGCCCGAGGCGTACATGGCGGCCAGCTCGCCCTCCCGGCCCAGGCGGCTGAAAGTCAGCAGTATGCCCAGGAAGAACGCCACCGGCAGCGCCACGCCCATGTAGTGCGGGATCAGGTAGCCCAGCATCTCGAACACCACGAGCAGGCTGCCGCGCCATCCGACGACGAGGTCGATGACCCGCAGGGTGCGTTCGGCCAGCAGGGCGATCAGCGCCACCAGGATCGTGGTGATCATCGGGCGCGCGATCTGCGCGAGAAGGTAACGGCTATAGATCGACATGCCTGAACCAATGGCGCCGGCCCAGGCCGGTGCAGTGTGAGCGTTAGCCGATTGCGGCCGGCACGACTAGCCCGCGGCCTCCAGGCGAACCGCGGCGGCAGCGTCACCCGGCTGCAGCCGTCGCTTGAACACGCGGACGAACCTGCCCGTATCCAGATCGAACCGCCGCAGCTCCAGGTCGATCGCCCAGCCGCCGGGTACCCGCGCCAGGTCGTAGACGATGTAGCCACCCTCGTGATGCCGATCGCCGCCATGGAGCGAGGCCGAGGGCGCGCCGACCACCGGGATCGAGCTGGCGCCGGCGCCCAGGGCGCCGATCTGGAAGATATGCTGGTGGCCGCACAAGACCAGCTCGACCGGCCGGCGGGCGAGGAGCGCGCCCAGATCGTCGCCGTCGACCAGGCGGCGCCGGTAGTCGGTCATCGTTGACACTGGCGGATGGTGCAGCAGCAGCACCCGGCAGGGATCGTCGCCGTCGAGTCCGTCCAGCAGGCTGTCGAGCGCTGCGATCTGCCGTTTGCCGAGGCGGCCGGTGGCGAAGGTCGGCGGCGTGGCCACGGCGGTCGACATGCCGATCAGCGCGATCTCGCCGCGTCGCCGCAGGAACGGGAACTCGCTGGCCTCGGCACCATGGCCCACCGCGCCGTCGCCGGACATGTAGTCCGACCAGTGCGCCCACGCCTTGCGCCACTTCACCTCGACATAGGCGTCGTGATTGCCCGGAATGACGGTGACCCAGTCCGGCGGTCCCAGCTGCCGCAGCCAGACCGCCGCCTGCACAAACTCTGCCGGCAGCGAGATGTTGACCAGGTCGCCCGTGATCGCGACATGGTCCGGGGTCTGCTCGCGCAGATCGGCTACCAGCGCGTCCAGGACTTCACGACGATGCACGCGGTAGCGGCGCCGCTGCCAGGAGACGTAGCCCAACACTCGCTGGTTCAGCAGCGCGCGCGGGTTGACCCGCGGCATCGGCCCGAGATGCAGGTCGGTAAGATGTGCCAGACGAAAGGTCATGCGGGGCGCCCATGGCCGGCGGTCGCGGTGGCCGTGCTCCACGATCCGGGCGGCGGGTGACGGGGTCAGACCGGGTGGGGGGCCTCGCTCAGCAGCTGGCGCACCCGCGCCACCACGCGTGGCAGATCGTCAAGCGGCCGCGGGGCCGCCACGCGCACCTCCGCGCCGAGCCGCGTGACCAGCCCTCGCGCCTCGAGCGAGCGATAGAGCGCGTCCAGGTCGCGCGGCCGGAACAGCAGCCCGCGCGTGGTCAGCCAGTCGACGGTGCGGCCGACCACGTGCTGCTGCAGCGGCGTGCCGCGATAGGTGTCGCCGCCGAACGCCCGCAGCACGGCCCGCACCAGCGGCCGGATCACCGGCAGGTCGTCGTACCAGCGCGGCAGCTCGAACAGCGCCACCGGCTTGCCGCTCAGGCAGGCCTCGGTCAGCATCCGGGCATCGCCGGCGGTGACGATGAAGCGATCGCCGGCGGCCAGGAGCGAAGCATCCACATCCGCCCCAGTTAACAGCCGCGCCCCGCCACCAGCCGCCTCTCGCACGGCCGCCACCAGCTTCGCCGGGGTTGCGGCAGCAGCGCGAATGACCAGCGAGCCACCATCCCTGGCGGCCTCGGCGCTCGCTACCCTGCCGAGTTCACGGGCCGCGGTCTCGCTCAGGACATAGGGCGATGACGGTGCGCCCAGGAACAGCACCGTAGCCGGGCGAGCGATGTCGGCCAGCGGCGCCGCGTCGGCGCCGTCGCCTGGGGCCGCTTCGGCCAGCGGCGCCGCCAGCTGCAGCACATTGGCGCGGATCGGCAGCCGGTCGTCGGGAGCGGCGACGATCAAGTCGAGCAGCTCGAACGGACCGCCGGGCCGGCCGAGCTGGACCAGCCGCGTGCGGTCGCCGGACTGGCGGCGGATCCACCGCGCCACCGGCAGGCTGCGCTTGCCGCTGGTGATCAGCACGTCCGGCCAGGGTGCGCCCAGCGGTGCCGAGCCTGCCGGATCGAGGATGCCGGCCGTGGCGCTCTGCAGGCGGCCGCGCAGCCACGCCAGCGGCCCGAAGGCGACCGGCTTCTCGACGAATCGCCAGCCCAGCGCTGCAGCGACGCGCCGCGCCTGACGGTCCTCGGCCTCGCTCTCGCCGGTCAGTGCCCAGACCAGGGGCTCGGCCGGCGGCTCGATCCGGCGCACCTGCGTCGCCGCGACCGCGAGCGTTCCGGTGGCGAGCTGCCGGACGGCGTCCAGCTGCCAGCTGACCTTGGGGTAGTGCGCTGCGATCTCCTCGACCCGGCGGCGCCACCAGCCCTCGCTGCCGACGCCGGTTTCGGCCGTGACGGCGATCCTGAGCATCAGCACGCGCTCGGCAGCGGCGAACAGCTCGCGCAGCACCCAGTTCACGTCAGCGCCGGGAATGCGCTCGAAGATGCCGGCGGCGATCACCGCGTCGAACGATCCCTCGGGCAGCCGGCCCTGGGTGCCGGCGAAGTCGTGAGGGGTCACCGCGAGGTCGGTGATACCGAGGTCGGCAACGCCGATTCCGGTCAAGAGCGCCCTGGCGACCCCGGCCTGGCGCAGCAATTGTCGACCCGCTTGCGACGGCACGGCCTCCGTGCCGATCGTTGCCTGCGGCTGGTTCGAGCCCAGGGCGGCGCGAAAGCCGGGGCTCGGCTCGTCGCGCGTGAACACCTCGTAGCCGGCAGCGTCGGCCGCGCGCTCGAGGTCGTGCCAGACATAGGCCAGCGGGTTCTCGTGGTAGGAGAAGGCCTCGGGAAACGGATTCCAGGGCTGCTGGTGCAGCGCCGTATAGTGCAGGCACCCGGTCCGGCCCTCGACATACTCCCGGTCGCGGGCGTTCCAGTGCGGGTCGAGTTCTCCCCACAGGCCCGGTACCTCGGCGGGCTTGCTGGTCAGCGGCCCCTTGGCGCCGGGTGCCGACGCCGCGGCCCGGTTCCACCAGGGGAGCATTTTCGCGCAGTCGATCAGCATCACGGAGGTGTCGCGGGCGTCGATCGCGCGGTAGCCGTGGCCGTCGAGCTCGAGGTCGAACAGCAGGGCCGGGTCGGCGAGGTAGATCTGGTCGACGTCGTTGTAGATCGCCTTGCCCGTGCGGCCGGCGAAATCGGGGATCGCGAAGCGGTAGCAGGTGAAGCCGGTGCGCCAGCCGCGTCGGTCGAAGCCGGCGACGTTCTTCATCAGGTGGATCTCGTAGACCCGGCCGGGGTCGCGGACCTGCAGGACCGACCAGACGAAGATGCGCTCGGCGCGGTACTGGCCTTCCTCGGTGCCGAGGAAGATCCGCACCGGCGGGCGGCCCGTGGGCACCGCGCCGGGGAGCGCGCCCAACACGACACAGTCGGGTTGCTCCCGGTAGTACGGCCACGTCCCCTCGAGCTGCATCGACACCGCTGATCGTCCCTAAGGCCTCGGTCCGCCGGGCGCTACTTACGCAGTTGCGGGATAAGCGTCAATTTCACGCCCCGGCAACGGCAAGCCGCAACCTTGGTTTTCCTGGTCCCGGACGCTATATGTGCACTGCGGCAGCGAGACCGCCCCCATCCTATTCCGTCACACCCTCCCGCCCGAGCGAACGTCATGGACCTGCGCAACATCGCGATCATCGCGCATGTCGACCACGGCAAGACGACCCTGGTCGACCGGCTGCTGCAGCAGTCCGGCACGTTCCGAGACAACCAGCAGGTCCAGGAACGGGCCATGGACAGCAACGATCTCGAGCGCGAGCGCGGGATCACCATCCTGGCCAAGGCGACCTCGGTAGTCTGGAAGGGGGTCAGGATCAACATCGTCGACACGCCGGGCCACGCCGATTTCGGCGGCGAGGTCGAGCGCATCCTGTCGATGGTCGACAGCTGCCTGCTCCTGGTCGACGCGGCCGAGGGGCCGATGCCGCAGACCAAGTTCGTGCTCGGCAAGGCGCTGCGCAAAGGGCTGCGCCCGATCGCGGTGATCAATAAGGTCGACAAGCCCGAGCAGCGCTCGACCGAGGTCTTGAACGAGATTTTCGACCTGTTCGCCGCACTCGATGCCGACGAGCACCAGCTCGATTTCCCGCACATCTATGCCAGCGCCAAGCATGGCTGGGCCGTGCGTGAGCTCGACGACGAGCGCGCGGGCCTGGGGCCGTTGTTCGACCTGATCGTCGAGCATGTCCGGCCGCCGGTCGCGGACAAGGACGGGCCGTTCCGGATGCTGGCGACGACGCTGGAGGCCAACCCCTATCTCGGCCGGCTGCTCACCGGCCGGATCGAATCGGGCCGGGCCAAGGCCAACATGGCGGTCAAGTCGATGACCCGCGACGGCGAGTTGATCGAGCAGGGCCGGATCTCCAAGATCCTGGCCTTCCGCGGCCTCGACCGGCAACCGGTCGACGAGGCCGAGGCCGGCGACATCGTGGCGATCGCGGGCTTCACCAAGACCACCGTCGCCGACACGCTGTGCGAGCCGTCGGTCGAGACGCCGATCCCGGCCCAGCCGATCGACCCGTCCACCATCGCCATGACGTTCTCGGTCAATGACGGCCCCTATGCCGGCCAGGACGGCACCAAGGTCACCTCGCGTCAGATCTGGGACCGGTTGGTGCGCGAGGCCGAGGGCAATGTCGCGATCCGCGTCAAGCTCAGCGAGGAGCGCGACGCGTTCGAGGTCGCCGGCCGCGGCGAGCTGCAGCTCGCGGTGCTGATCGAGACCATGCGCCGCGAAGGCTTCGAGATGTGCGTCGGCCGCCCGCGCGTGCTGTTTCAGGCCGACCCCGTCACCGGCGACCGCCTCGAGCCGATCGAGGAGGTGGTGGTCGATGTCGACGAGGAATATTCCGGCATCGTGGTCGAGAAGCTGAGCGCGCGCCGGGCCGAGCTCAAGGACATGCGGCCGGCCGGGGCCGGCAAGCAGCGCATCGTGTTCAACGCACCCTCGCGCGCCCTGATCGGCTATTTCGGCGAATTCTTGACCGACACCCGCGGCACCGGCGTGCTCAACCGGGTGTTCGCCGGCTACGAGCCGTTCAAGGGCTCGATCCAGCAGCGGCATACCGGCGTGCTGATCTCGTCCGAGCTCGGCGAGTTCGACCGCGTATGCCTTGTTCAGCCTCGAGGATCGCGGGCCGCTGTTCATCGGCGCCGGCGAGAAGATCTACACCGGCATGGTCATCGGCGAGCATACCCGCGGCAACGATCTCGACGTCAACCCGCTGCGCGCGAAGAAGCTGACCAACATCCGTGCCGCGGGCAAGGACGACAATCTGCTCTTGACCCCGCCGGTCCGGATGACGCTGGAGCGCTCGATCGCCTACGTCGCCGATGACGAGCTGGTCGAGATCACGCCCAAGGCGATCCGTCTCCGCAAGCGTCACCTCGACGCCAACGAGCGCAAACGGTCGGCACGCCAGAAAGAGGTTGCCTGACCGGCGCCTGAACCGCGCGGCACGAAGTATGGCCGGATTGCAACCAAGGCGCGATCCTGTGCGGCTGTACCTAATCGACACTATCCGTCCATGTGCGTTGCGCCCAAACTCGAAGAGTTCTGGTGGGTCGATGCAGCTCGCTGATACGGCGAGAGCATCGGCGCATCTGGGGTGGTGCCAACGATAAGGACGCAGCGATGCGGAGGCTGGCGATCGGAGGCTCGGCGCTCGGCGTGGCCACGCTGCTGGCCGGAACGGGTGAGCCGCAGGCGGCGGGATTCGCGCTCAAGGAGCAATCGACCACGCGCGCAGGGGAATGCCTTCGCGGGCGCCACGGCGGGCGTCGACGATGTCAGCTACATGTTCTTCAATCCGGCATCGCTGGGCTGGCTGCAGAAGATCGAGCTGCAGGCGGTGGCGACCGTGGTGGCCCCCCACTCCGAGCTGAAGAGCGCGGAGGGCAGCACCGTGTTCGGCACGCCGATCGGCGGCCGCGACCATGATGGCGACTTCGCGGAGAATGCGGTGTTGCCGGCGTTCTATGCCGGGGTGCCGCTGCCAGGGGGGGTTAGTCTCGGCCTGGGCGTGAACGTCCCGTTCGGGCTCGAGACCAAGTACCCCGGGGACTGGGTTGGTCGCTACCATGCGGTGAAATCGGAGCTCAAGACGGTCAATATCAACCCGGCGGTCGCGTGGCGGCCGGTGCCATGGCTGGCGGCGGGCGCCGGCTTTCAGGCCCAGTATGCCGACGGCACGCTGAGCAACGCCGTCGACTTCGGCACCATCGGCGCCGCGAACAGGATCCCGGGGTCGGTACCCGGTGGTCAGGACGGCTTCGCGCGCCTGAATGGCGACGACTGGGCCTATGGCTGGAACGTCGGCGCCATGGTCGAGCCGCGTGCCGGCACCCGGCTGGGGGTGGCCTACCGCTCGAAGCTCGAGCACACGCTGCGCGGCGATGTCGACTTTTCGGGCGACGATGCCGGCATCGCAAGCACGATCCGCGGCTTCACCGGCGCTTTTACCGACAGTGACGCCAGCCTCGGCCTGACCACCCCGGCGAGCCTGTCGGTCGGCCTGCACCAGGACGTCACCGACCGTTGGGCGGTGCTGGGCGAGGCGCAGTGGACCGATTGGAGCGTGTTCGACGAGCTCACGATCAAGTTTGACAATCCCGCCCAGCCCGACAGCACCACCGAGGAGAAATGGAAGGACACCTGGTTTTTGTCTCTCGGCACGACCTACAAGGCCACCGATGACGTGACCCTGCGTGCCGGTGTCGCCTACGACCAGAGCCCGGTCAGAAGCGAGTACCGCACACCCAGGATTCCCGACAATGACCGGTACTGGCTGTCGCTGGGCGCCGGCTGGCAGCCGGCCGACTGGATCAGCCTGGACGCGGCATTCACCTACATTTTCGTCGAGGACAGCGAGGTCAACCTCGCCGCCTCCGACACGGGCAACGGAGCTCGCGGAAATCTGAGCGCGGACTACGAATCCGACATCATCCTGCTGGGTTTGAGCGCTCGGCTGCGCTTCTGACCGGAGCCTCGCTGTGGTCGCCAGCGAGTGGCGGCAGCTTGTCGAGCGCCTGGCGGAGCTTGGCGGCATAGGCGCCGAGGGCGGCCGGCAGCTCAGCCGTGGTGACCGACGTCGGCCCGGTCTGTGCTGCGAGCTCCAGCAGCGTGCCCGGGCCGGTCTCGGCGATCCGCCCGCTGAGGCGCTGCGCCAGTTCGACCGCTCGCTCCGGCTGGCGCAGCTCGATCTGGGCCAAGGTCAGCCAGACGGCGGCCTCCGCTGCCGGCGCCGCCAGCGGCTTCGCGTCGTCGGGCGGCAGCTCGCCCGCCGCCGAGCGGGCGATTTCCGCCCAGTCGCCCCGCTGCCGCAATGCTGCCCAACGCTGCCGAGCGGCGTTGCCGCCCGCCGCCTCTCTCGCCTGAGCCAGCGCGAGGCTCGCCGCCCCGTCGCTGGGCGGTAAAGACCGGCCGGGGTTGGGTTGGTCGAAAAGGTTTGCCGCGGTCTCTAGCAGGCCGTTCTCCGCTGCCCGAGCGGCGAGGCCGAGGCGGATTCCGGCGTCGTCTGGGTCGTCGCCGAGCAGATCGCCATGGGCGCGGTAGAGCGCCAGCGCCGCCACCGGCGGCAGCGCGTCCCTGCCGGTAGCGCGCAGCAGCCCGCGCAGGCGGACGCGCATGTCGTCGCCGATGGCGGCCGCCGCCTGCGGGTCCGCCGCACTCGCGCGCGCCGCCTGCCAACTGGCCAGGGCCGCCACGGGCCGTCCCGCCGTCGACTGCAGCTCGGCCAGCCGCCGCAACATCCGGGACCGCCAGGGATGACCGCGCCAGCCAGGCTGTTGCGCCGTCAGCGCCGCTGCAGCCGCGGCTGCCGATAGCGCGCCCCGCTCCTGCCGCAGCGAGGTGAGCAGGAAGCCGGCCCTGGTACGGATGTCGTCGTCGCCTCCGGCTGCGGCCGTCTCGAACGCCCGCTCGGCCTCCGCGGTTCGGCCGATGCGGGCGCGCCCCAGCCCTTCGATCAGGCTCAGCCGTGCCCGCGTGCCGGCAGACAGCGCCAGCGGGCGCAGCTGGTCGATCAAGGTGAGCGCCTCGCCAGCATCGCCCTGTTCGGCCATCGCGGCGGCCATCTCGAGCCCGAGCAGCCGGCGCAGCGGCTCCGGGTAGCCATCGAGCAGCGCACCCGAACGTGCCCACTCCTGCGTCGCCAGCTCCCATCGCGTCGCACGCGCCGCGGCATAGGCCCGCCACAGCGCGACCTCGGGGTCCTGGTCCAGCCTGTGGTCGAGCAGGGCCGCCAGCGCCCGGTCGTGCTGACCGGTCACGGCCGCGGCAGCACCGGTCATCGCCGCCTTGCTCAGGCTCAACGCGCGCGCGGCCGGTGCGGCAAGGCTGCTCGTGTCGATCAGCTCGAGCGCCGTCCGCGCCTCGGGTCCGAGGGCATCGGCGAGGTAGAGCTTGGCCAGCTCCAGCCGCGCAATCGCGCGGGGCAGGCCCGCCAGCTGGCGCATCCCGGCCAGCAGGTCGAGCCGCTCGCGTTGCCGGGTCGCAGGGTCGGTCCGACCCAGCGCCACGAGGCCGATGGGCACCGACTGCAGCGCGGCCGCGGAAGCCATCTCGGCAGGCTGAGCTTGCTCCGCAGCCATGCTGCCGACCCCGGCCATGGTGGCGTCGTGTGACAGACGCAGGCCACCGGGGCGCTGGAGAATCAGCCGCCCCGCATCGAGGCTCGCCGTCACCCCATCGGCGAGCGGCCGCCAGACGAGGCCCTGCGCCGACGGCAGCAGCTCGAGATCGACCAGCGTGATGGGTGTCGCCTGCCGCAGGCCGGCTGTCGCGGAGAGCAGGATCCCCAGCCGCTCGCCGCTCGCCGGATCCACGATCTGCACGATCTCGCCGTCTGCCGGAGTCTCCAGCCTGCCGTGCTCGACCGACCGCTCGAACCGGTCGCCGGCCACGACCGGTCTCGGCGCCTCGTTCGGCGGACCCAGTCGGATGCGCCAGCCGGCTGCGCTCGCCACGGCCTCTACTTTGGCCGGACGGTGCAAGGTGAACCGCAGGGCACGCGCACGGTCGCTCGGCGCCATGGCGATCGGCTTCAGCCAGACGGCGACGTCGGGCCGTTCCAGGTCGGCCTCTCCGGCAATCTCCCGCGCGCCGGTGTCGAGCAGGACCCACAGCACATCACCCCGCCGAAACACGGCCAATGGCAGCGCGGCTGGTCCGTCGAGGTGCAGCTCCATCCTGTCGGGCCCGACCGAAGCCGAGATGGCGATGGCCGGCTCGCCGGCCGCCGCGGCAGCTTCCGCCCGTTGGCTCGCGAGGCTCAACGCTCCGAGCCAGGCAGCAGCCGCGACGAGGCCGGCGAGAAGGGCGGCGCGCACGGTGGGTCGGTCTCCGCAGCGGTCAGCAGGGAGCGGCGACCTTACCGGTCGACTGTTTCCGATTTGCTAACGCCGGCGCCAAGACGCGGACCCGAACGCCGCCGCGCGGAATCCAGCGCGCCATAATCGACGGGCTGCCAGAACGGGCGGTCGTACTCGCGCGCCACGTCGCTGCGAGTCAGGCCCACGTCGCGCAGAATGCCGTCGTCGAGGCCGGCCAGCAGATAACGCTCGCGACGGTGGCGCAGCCAGCCGGCCAGCGCGGCGGCGCCCATGTGCAACAAGGTGGTGGTCCGACCCAGGCCGTGGCCAAACGCGGCTGACCGATGGGACAGCTGATGGGTAGTGGACATCTCGGTCGCTCCGGGCTTCGGTTGCTTGCGACATCGAATCTGCGACCTGATGATTGATCATGCCAACGAATAGTGCTTATCTCTTACATCATTTCGGCTGATGGGAATTTGTCATGCTGGCCACCCTGGAACCCGAGCTGCTGCGCAGTTTCGTCGCGATCGCGGAAACCGGCAGCTTCACCGCCGCGGCGCACCGCATCAACCGGACCCAGTCGGCGGTGAGCATGCAGATCAAGCGGCTGGAGGAGCTGGTGGGCCGCGAGCTGTTCTCGCGTGCCGGCCGCACGGTCGCGCTCACCCGCGACGGTGAGCTGCTGCTGACCCATGCCCGGCACATCCTGCGCGCGCACGGCGAGGCGCTGGCCGCCTTCGACCGCGAGGCCCTGGCCGGCGAGGTGACCATCGGCGCGCCCGACGACTATGCCAGCACCTTTCTGCCGCGCATCCTCGGCCCGGTTCGCGGAGAACCATGCCCGGGTCCATGTCAACGTCGTCTGCCAGTCGTCGGTCGATCTGGTGCGGCGTTTGGCCGACCGCACGGTCGATCTGGCGCTGGTGACGCAGGGCAGCGGCGAGCGCGGCGGCACCATCCTGTGCCGCGAGGAACTGGTCTGGGTCGGCTCGGCCTCGCATCGGGCGCATGAGCTCGACCCGCTGCCGCTGGCGACTTTCGAACCCACCTGCTCGTTCCGGCGTGCCGCGATGGAAAGCCTCGCCGGCAGCGGCCGCGCCGCCCGGATCGCCTACACCAGCGTCAGCATCGCCGGCATCTATGCCGCGCTCGAGGCTGGGCTCGCGGTCAGCGTGCTGCTGCGCAGCAGCCTGCGGCCCGGCCTGCGGATCCTCGATCGCAGCGACGGCTTCCCACCGCTGCCCGAGGCGGGGATCACGCTGCAACGCGCCTCGCGCGAGCCCTCGCTGCTGATCGACCGGCTGGAGGCGGCGATCCTGGGATATTTCCGCGAGGGTCGCGGCCTGAGCCTCGCTGCATGATCACCGCGGCGCTGGAGCGCGACGTCACCGACTGGCTGATCCGCTGCGGCCTCGAGATCCGCGACGAGGCCGAGATGCTGGAGGGCTTCTGCGATCGGCTGGTCGCGGCCGGCATCCCGCTCTGGCGCGTGGCGAGCGGCGCCAAGCTGCTGCACCCGCTGCTCGATGCCCGGGGCTGCCGCTGGCTGCGCGGCCATGGCTGCGTCAAGGAGGAGTATTCACGCAATACCGTCAGCGACGACAACGAGGAGTGGCTAACCAGCCCGTTCCACCATCTCGTCCACGGGGTCAATTCGAGCGAGTTGCGCCGCCGCCTCGACGACGACTACCGTCGCGGCGAGTTCCCGCTGCTGGACCGGTTCCAGGACGAGGGCAGCACCGACTATCTCGCGCTGGCGGTTGACTACGGCGGCAAGGGGCGGCAGGCCGACATGCGCGGCATGCTCTGCTCGTTCCAGACCGACCGGACGGCTGGGTTCAGCGAGCCGGAACTCGACCTGCTGCGTCGCATGTCGCTGCCGCTGGCGCTGGCCTATCAGGCGACGACCGCCGTGGAGACGGCGGTGACGCTGGTCACGACCTATCTCGGTGCCGATGCCGGCCGGCGCGTGCTGGACGGCGCCATCGCCCGCGGTACCGCCGAGAGCGTGCGCGCCGTGCTCTGGTACAGCGATCTCGAGGGCTTCACGCGCATCGCCGACACCGCCGAGTCGGCGGAGCTGATGGCCCTGCTCAACGACTATGCCGAGGTGGTCGTGGCCTCCGTCCACGCGCATGGCGGGCAGGTGCTGAAATTCATCGGCGACGGCATCCTCGCCATGTTCCCGGTAACCGACCAGGGCGTTCCGTGCGGCCGCGCGCTCGATGCCGCCGTCGCGACCCTGGCCGGCACCGATCGGCTGAGCCGCGAGCGCGTGACGGCGGGCCGGCCGGCGACCGGCATGCACGTGGCGCTGCATGTCGGCGAGGTGCTCTACGGCAATATCGGCGGCCCCGACCGGCTCGACTTCACCGTGGTCGGGCCGGCTGTGAACGAGGTGGCGCGGATCGAGACGCTGTGCCGCTCGCTCGAGCAGCAACTCATCATCTCATCGGCCTTCGCGCGCGGCGCAGGCCCCGCGGCGCGGCGCCTGGTATCGCTGGGCCGCTACGCGCTCAAGGGCGTGCGCCGGCCGGAGGAGCTGTTCACGCTCGACGCCGACTCCTGACCGTAAACGGGGGTACGTCGCCGCTCGTGTACGAGATCCGGCTCGCGCCTGCCCGTTGATCGGCATCGGCGCTCAGAACTGCACCCCCTTGGTCAGGGCGCCGTCGATGACGAGGTTGGTGCCGGTGGTGAAGCTCGAGGCCGGGCTCGCGAGGAACACCACGCCGCGGGCCACCTCTTCCGGGGTCGCCATGCGGCCGGTCGGATTGAGCGCCAGGGCCTGGGCGAACAGCTCGGCATTGTTGTTCTCGATCCACTGCCAGATGCCGCCGTCGAAATAGGTGTTGCCGGGCGAGACCGAGTTCACCCGGATCATCTTCGGCGCCAGCTTGTAGGCCAGCCCCTGGGCATAGTGGATCAGCGCCGCCTTGGTTGCGCCATAGGCCGGGCTGGTGAAGTCGACCTCGCGGCCCGACACGCTGGAGACGAAGACGATCGCCGGCGCCTCGGACTTCTCCAGCCACGGCATCGCGGCGGTGACGGTGCGCACCGTGTGCAGCAGGTCGATCTCGAACTGGTGCCGCCAGGCCTCTTCGGTGTCCGGCCATGTCGAGCGCGCTGACATTGGCGACGACGATGTCGATGCCGCCCAGCGCCGTCGCCGAATCGGCGACCCAGCCTTCGAGCGCCGCCTTGTCGGCAACGTCCACCGCACTGCCGTGCACCTTCACGCCCTTGGCGCGCAGCGCTTCCAGCGCCGCCTCGACCTCGGCCGCGTTGCGGGCGCAGATGCTGACGTTCGCGCCCTCGTCGGCGAAGATGTCGGCACAGCGCCGGCCGATGCCCTTGCTGCCGCCGGTGATGATCGCGCGCTTGCCGCCCAGTCCCAGGTCCATGTCTTCTTCCTTATTGCTCGTTCAGCCGAGGTAGCTCTTCAGCACCGACGCGCCCAGCGTGTATTTCGGGTCGACCATGTTGCCCAGCCGCACCCGGCCCGCCTGCGTCAGGAAGAAATAGGCCTCGTCCTGCTCCCAGCCATAATCGGCGACCAGCCAGCGGATCAGCTCGCGATAGGCGATGCGGGCCGCGTCCTCCATCGGCCGGCCGCTGCCGATCGCCATGATGAGGCGCTCGTTCTCGAGCCTGGGCCAGGCGATGCTCCAGCCCTTGATCAGATCGACCTGGATCGTCGTGGTCGACGGGATCTCGACCGCGACGCCGCACAGCTCGCCGTCGCCCTGCGTGCCGTGGCAGTCGCCGAGATAGAGATAGCCGTCCTCGTGCTGGACCGGGAAGTAGAGGATCGCGCCGGGCGCCACGTCGGGCAGGTCCATGTTGCCGCCGTAATAGTCCGGCGTCAGCGAGCTGATCGCCTCGATCTCGGGCGAGACGCCGAGCGTGCCGATGAACGGCTCGTAGGGCAGGGTGATCTTCGTGTTGAACACGACCCCGGCCTCGGTCACCACCATCTTCTTGACCCGCTCGGGCAGGGGCTGGTTGAGCATGGCGGTGTTGGCGGTGGCGACCAGGCCGCCGAACTCGGGGATCAGCGCCGTGGTGCCCACCGGCTGCGGCCCGCGCGGCACGATCGAGTGGATGCGCACCGCCAGCACGTCGCCCTTCTGCGCCCCCTCGACCGCGATCGGCCCGTTCTGCGGGTTGACGAACGGCAGGTTGAGCACCTGGCTCGGCAGGTCCTGCTCGGTCTTGATCGCACCCTCGAACGCATCGTGCGTCTCGGCCTCGACCAGGTCGCCGGGCCGGATGCGCAGCACGGGCTCGACGTAGGGGCCGTAGACATAGTGGTACTTGCCCTGCCGGGCCTCGGTCAGCCGGTGCAGCTCGCCGGGCTGGCCCTTGGCCACGCCCCGCCGCGCCATGTATGAGGTGTCGAGCCAGCTCATCGTCGCCTCCTCCATCCCATTCCCGTCCTGCATCGCGGGCGCCGGACCGAGCGTCAAGCGGGGCCGCCTCGCGGCGCCCGTTCGGCCCGGCGCCTACTCCAGGTTCGTATGGTTCGCCCGCATCGCCTCGGGGCTGATCTGCAGCCGCTCGATCAGCTTGAGCACCATCACCTCGAACAGCACGAACAGCGCCCCCTCGAACAGCGAGCCCATCGGCAGGACCGAGCTGCGCCGCTGCCCCCTGGTCGTCCGCCATGGTCTGGGCCGGCAGGTGCAGCACGAAATCGGCGAGAGCGGCGCCCCGCCCGCCGGGCTGGGCGGTGATCAGCATGATCGTGGCCCCGGCCGCTTTCGCGACGCCCATCAGCGCCAGGGCGGTCGAGATCTCGCCCGGGCCGCAGGTGACCAGGAACAGGTCGCCCTTGCCCACGGGCGGGGTGGTCATGTCGCCCTCGACCGCCACGGCCAGGCCCATGTGGTACAGCCGCATCGCGAAGCCCATGATCTGCAGCTTCTCGCGCCCGCCGCCGAACACCACGATCCGCCGCGCCTCGGCGATCATCGCCACCGCCCGGTCGACCGCCGCGTCATCCAGCCGCGCGAAGACCTGCCCGAGCTCGGCCAGGGCGGTGTCGTAAAGGGTGCGCATCGGCTTCATCCTCCCTGAGCCTCGGCCGGAGGCCGCCGCCCCGGTGCATGCGTCGGCTTCTAGGCGCAGGCGGTGCCGCCGCCAAGCGGCGGCGCTTGACGCCAAGCACCTATTGTGGGGCAATCCGCCCTGGTCGACGGGGGAGGTGGGCAGGTGCGGCAAAGCTGGCTGGTGGTCGGTGCTCTGGCCATGGGGCTCGGGTCGGTGGCTGCCGTGCCGGCTGGTGCGCAGGACGCGGCGACGCCCGTGGAGGTCGTGGCGAAGGTGCGCGCGGCGGCAGCCCTGCTGGCCGAGCAGGGCCAGTCGGGCCTGGCGGCGATCAAGGACCGCCACGGCCCGTTCGTGTTCAAGGACAGCTACGTCTTCGCCTCGGACTGCGGCAGCGGCACCATTCTGGCACACCCGATCCAGCCCGAGCGCAACGGGCAGCCGATCGCGGCCGGGGCGAGCTATGGCGGCATCAGCGCCACCGAGCGGGCCGAAGCGCAATGCAAGGTCGGCTCCGCACCGGGCGGCGGCTGGTATGCATATCCGTTCCCCAAGCCCGGTGCGGCCGAGCCGTCGCGCAAGGTGAGCTATCTGCTGCCGGTGCCGGACACGAGCTGGATCGTGGGTGCGGGCGTCTATAACGAGAACGACACGATCGAGGCCCTGACGCGGGTCTCGGATGCGCCAGGGTGAGAGACGGGATGGAGCTTGCAGCGGCCAAGACCGCGTCGGAGCTGCTGGTGCGTCATTGGCGCGACGGCACGGTGCTGGCGGCACTGCCGCCCGAGCTGCGGCCTGCCAGCCGCGAGGACGGCTATCTGGTCCAGGCCCAGATCGAGGCGACGAGCGGCTTGCCGCTGTACGGCTGGAAGATCGCGGCGACCAGCGCTGCCGGCCAGCGCCATATCGGCATTGACGGGCCGATCGCCGGGCGGCTGCTCGCGGAGACCGTGCACCAGGACGGCGATGCGATCCCCTTCGGCGCCAACCGCATGCGCGTGGTCGAGGCCGAGTTCGCCTTTCGCATGGGTCGCGACCTGCCGCCGCGTGCGACGCCCTACCAACAGGCGGACGTGCTCGCTGCGGTCGCAGCGCTCCATCTGGCGCTCGAGATCCCGGATTCGCGCTATGCCGATTTCGTCACGGCCGGCGGGCCGCAGCTCATCGCGGACAATGCCTGCGCCCACCGCTTCGTCATCGGCCCGCAGGCGCCGGCGAGCTGGCGGCAGGTCGATCTGGCGGCGCATCGCGTCGTCGGGCGCGTGGGCGACAGCTTCGAATGCGCGGGCACGGGTGCCAACGTCCTGGGCGACCCGCGCCTCGCGCTCACCTGGCTCGCCAACGAGCTGTCCTCGCTCGGCGTCACGCTCGCCGCCGGCCAGATCGTGACCACCGGCACCTGCGTCACACCGATGGCCATCGCGCCCGGCGACGTGGTCGCGGCCGATTTCGGGGCGCTGGGTCGGATGGGCTGCCGCTTCATGCAGGACTGATGGCAAGGTGGGCGTCCTGACATTGGACCGCTCGCCGCCAAGGACGGTAAGCGCGCACCAAGTCGGGCCCAGTGCTAGGAGCCACAGGACATGAAAACCGATCGGAGAGCTATCATGAGGACCAAAAGCCAATGTGACGGGATGGTGCCGCCGGTGCGCGCCGCCCGCCGCCTCGCCGCTGGCGCTACCATCGTCGCCGCGCAGGCGATCGGCGGCCTCGCCGCGATCCTGCTGCCGGGCGGCGAGGCCGATGCCGCGCAGGCGAAGCACCCGGCGAAGCAGGTGGTGGTGATCTGGAAGAGTCAGGAGGCGCACCAGCAGGCGCGAGCGCTGATCGACAAGGGCGCCCTGCAAACCGACCCCGACGCCGTCAACAGCCTGGTGGCCTGTATCGTGCCGAACGGCACCGAGCTCAAGGTCGTCAAATCGGACGAGGCGACCGACGACGTGGAGGTGACTTCGGGCCAGTTCAAAGGGTGCAAGGGTAACACGATCAAGGATTACGTCGTGGAGTGATGCCGGTCGGACCTGATCGGTCGAAGGCGCGCGTGGCCGCCGGTCCATCGGGATCGGCACGCGGCGTGCCTTCGGGTTCCACCCGTCGCAGGATGCGAGGCAGGCGAGGGAGCTGCGGACAGGATGAGCAAGAGCGCGGCGAGCGGAGGGCGAAGCCCCGTCCCGGCTGATCGATGCCAGGATCGAGGAGCTGGACGACTGGCGGGGCCGGACGCTGGCCCAGGTCCGTGCGCTGATCAAGCAGGCGGACCCGGACGTGGTCGAGGCGTGGAAGTGGCGCGGCGTGCCGGTCTGGGACCACGCCGGCATGATCTGCACCGGCGAGACCTACAAGAGCGTCGTCAAGCTGACCTTCTTCAAGGGTGCTGCGCTCGCGGACCCGTCCGGCCTGTTCAACGCCAGCCTCGAGGGCAACACGAGGCGCGCGATCGATCTGCGTGAGGGCGAGGAGCTGGATGAGGATGCCTTCAAGGCGCTCATCCGTGCCGCCGTGGCGCTGAACGGGTCTTCGGCCCGATAGCCGCATGCGGCACGTCAAGATCTGAGTTCCTCTTCAGCAGCAGGGCGCAGATGTCGACGGCAAGTGGCGCACCTGTTCGCCTGCGGGCGGGCCGGGCTGGTCCGCGCGTTGACAGATAGAACCTAAACGAGAAGATTAGCGATCTCATTCAACTTAAGCCCTTGGCAACGATTGGATGGGTTCGGTAGGTATGGCGGCATGCATCAAAAATGATCCATAGTCGTGATTGATGAAGCTAAACGCGTTCCGGTACGGTTCTATCAGACGCCACAAGGCGGCGAGCCAGTACGGGAATGGCTCAAGGGGCTGGAAGCGGGGGCGAGGCGGAAGGTCGGCTTCGACCTCAAGGGGCTGGAGTATGGCTGGCCGGTCGGGATGCCGCTCTGTCGCTCGCTCGGTCGGGGTCTATGGGAGCTGCGGAGCAGCCTCGCGGATGGCCGGATAGCGCGGCTGGTGTTCTGCTTGCACCGGGCCGAGCTGGTGCTTTTGCATGGGTTCATCAAGAAGACCCAGAAGACTCCGCCACAGGAGATCGAGTTGGCTTGGAAACGGATGAAGGGGATGGACCGGTGATGGAGATCGAAGGCGGGAAGGCAGGGTCGACGCTCAACTCGTTCCTGGCCGAGGAGGGCTTTCTGGACGACGCGACCGAACATGCCATCAAGGCGGTGCTGGCCTGGCAGATCGACCAGCAGATGAAGGCACAGAATCTATCGAAGGTGGCGATGGCGCGACGGATGCAGACGAGCCGCGCGCAGCTCGACCGGCTGCTGGATCCGGAGAACAGCTCGGTGACCTTGCACACGCTGCACCGGGCCGCGGCCATCCTGGGAAAGCGGCTGCGGATGGAGCTGGTCTAGGCCGTGTCACAGCCAAGCACGCCAGCGGCAGCTGCGGTCAACGATATCGCACGCCGCAAGACCATTCCCGCTACGGAGGCCTTCGCGGAGTGGCGGAAGGACCCGGCCTCTATGGCCGAATACGCGGCACTGGAGGCGGAGTTCGCGCTGGCCGAGGTGTTCATCCGCGCCCGCGCGGGCCGACCTGACGCAGAAGCAGGTGGCCGAGCGAATGGGGACGACCCAGGCGGTCGTCGCCCGGCGGGAGAGCGGACGGGTGAAACCCTCGACACGCACGCTGGAGCGGTTCGTCAAGACCACCGGCACGCGGCTGCGGATCGCATTCGAGCCGGAGACAGCGTAGTGGTCGGAAGCCCCAGCGAGAAGGCTTGGCCGGTCTTGAGGACCGATGAGGAGGCGAAGCGGTTCGTGGCCGAGGCGTACCGGACCGAGTACGATTTCGCGCAGATGGTGCCGGTGCAGTTTGAGCTGCGGCGCAAGGACAAGGCGGTCAGCCTGCGCCTGCCCGACGCCCTCCTCGAGGCAGTGAAGCGCAAAGCCGCGCGATAGGGCATCCCCTATCGACGATTCATGCGGCAGGCGATCGAGTAGGCCGTTGTGTTTGAGAAGGCGCCGCAGCGGTGAGGTTTGTGGGCGGCCAATTCGTTAAGGCAATGCGGGAGGCCGTTATGGCAAGATAGTTAATCGATGTTAATTGCACTGGTACGGTGGACAGGTCCGGTGATCGAGCGGGAGGATCGGCGCAAGGACTATCGGGAACGCCGGCTGATCGCCATCGGCATGGCGGACGAGGAGTGCCTGACGGTCGTCTACACGCCACGTGCCGGCCGGGTGCGGATCATCTCGGCGCAACGGGCGAGCAGGAAGGAGCGGCATGTCTATCGTGAGGAAATCGCTGGCCCAGGCCCGTGCTGAAGCGCGGGTGGACCCGGAACGGCTGCGCCGGACGGGCGAGGCCTAGATCGCGCGGCAGGCCGCCGATGATCCCGACACGGCACCGCTCCAGGAGGATCTTGCCGAGACCCTGGCGCAGGGCGAGGCCTGGGTCGCCTGGCCCGCGGATCCCCGCGCCGTTCGCGAACGGCT
This sequence comes from uncultured Alphaproteobacteria bacterium, assembly GCA_963798145.1. GTDB lineage: Bacteria > Pseudomonadota > Alphaproteobacteria > Geminicoccales > Geminicoccaceae > Benzoatithermus. The sequence goes on along the minus strand of CAWCSG010000008.1, from coordinate 21,364 downwards.
GGGCATCGGCCAAGCCGCCTTCGCCCGCATGTTCGGCGTCTCGGTCTGCACGCTGCGCAACTGGGAGCAGGGCCGCCGGCGTCCGGAGGGGCCGGCCCGGGCGCTGCTGCGGGTCATCGAGCGCGAGCCCGAGGCCGCGAAGCACGTGCTGGGTGGGTGAGCGCGCGGGTGTTAATGGTGCCAGGTACTGTTAACCCCCAGGTACTGTTAACCCCGAGGTTTCCATATGAGCAACTCGTTCGAATTCGATATCTTTCTCAGCCACAGCAGCCGGGACCAGTCTCCCGTACGCGAGTTGGCGCAGCTCCTTAAGGCAGATGGTTTCAGCGTCTGGCTGGATGAGTGGATGATAAAGCCCGGTGACTCCATTCCGCTGGCGATTGAACGCGGGTTGCAAGCCTCAAGGCTACTCATACTAGCTATGAGCGAGCACTCCGTTGGTTTCGAGGCCTCCTCCGATTGGGTCGCTCTCGAACGTCACACAGCTCTCTTTCGTGACCCAACGAACAGAGAAAGGCGATTTATTCCGCTTCGACTAGACAACGTAAGAGTAGGTGACCTCCTAAAGCAATTTGCGTACATAGATTGGCGCGAACGCAGCCATGAACAGTATAGCAGACTAGTCGAGGCATGCAGACTTGGAACCCAACCCATATCGAGTCAACTAAAGTCACCTTCCCGCCAGCTTATTCGCATTGCGGGGGTACGCAAGATGGCCCCATTGAATACGGTACTAGTTGACGGTCATGTCTGGATAGACGCGGCGGTATGCAAAAAGCGCGGATTTGGTCGCAGCCTCACGAGCCAAACTCACTTTGTTTCGAGCGACTGCGTTCTCCGCTTTGAGGTAAACACGACTTTACGACGGGTGGTCATTGATGACGTGGTCGTGCGCGTCTTGTCTTATCAGCCGCCGCTAAAGATTCTCGATGGTAGATATGTGAGCCCAGCAATGAGTGCAAATCTGTATGCGGTGGAGATCGACTCGCCACAGAACTCTGGCACTCAGATATATTATGGTGGATTAATTTCTAACTCATCGCTCGACTATGTTGTCGTGACACAAGATCAGCCTGAGATAGTCTACGTAATCACGGCTGCGCTAACACCAGGTATCTACAAATTTTCCGTCGGAGTTATTGGCCGGGTTGGCAATGATACTCAAACGGAATGGGTAGAGGACCTAGAGGTGTATTTCGAGCCGACAAGAGCGCCAGTCAGAGCAGTTCCTAAGGATCCGATTGAGATTCTCAAGTCTCGAAATGATCCTGAGACTACTTTGTGGGATGTGACCGACGCCATTCAGAATATCGGACGATACGCACCGCCCGGCGCGGGCCAGGAATTGAGGATAGCGCTGCTTGACTCTGCCAATCCTTTGCATCATCAGTTGGTGGAGCCGGTGTGCGTCAGCTTGGCAATGCTTGAGGGTGCGGCGTCGTTCGAGACATTGACGCGCGTGTTTTCTGACCCAAGAAATCAATTCGCCAATATTTGGGCGGCGACCGCCGGGCTCGTACTAATTAATACGAAGCAAAGCATAGAGTTCTTACAACGCGCTCTAGACGAACCAACGGTGCGGAGTAAGGTCTTGTTTCAACTGACGCGCGAGAATAGACTGCCTGATGCGCTTGTTCCTGTCATTGTTGATCTGACAAAGAACTCCGGTGATCTGGGCTCGCGGACTGATGCCATTGAGGCTCTGGGCCGAACAAGCGCTCCAGCTGCCGTCGCCGAGCTTATATCTATGATCCGCGATGATGAGCTCGACGCTCAGTCGCCGCTATTGCGGACACTCGCAGTCCGGGCACTTGCCAACTCCGTTGATCAGCTTGGTCCGTACATCATCGGAGATATCATGGCTCTTATAAGAGGTGGTGATGACATGCTCAAGGAAGAGGCGATTCGGTTGCTCGGAAGGTTCCGGCAAAAGGACGCAAAAGTCGTTCTGCGCCAGTTACTTCGAGACGGAAATATATCGACGGGTGTCGAGGCGGCAAATTCGTTGGCGCTACTAGACGATAATGAGGCGTTTCCGCTCATTGTCGACGTGGCCAACAAAGCGGGTCACTACGAAAAGGACAAGCTAATTCGTTCGGCAATTTCTCTCGCAGCTACTAGGCACATTCCTGACTTGTTGCGGATCTGGGAACAAATACCTGCTTGGACGAGTTTCCGGGACTACGAAAAGTCGGACCTTGTGGCAGTCATAGTCAATAAGCTCACTGAGCTCACTGGAGAAAGGTTGGGCTACTTCGAGAACTCAGCACTTATCACGGCGAGTTCAAACGCTCGGCTCCTCGAACGATGGTGGGTTTGGGTTCGCCGCCCGGAGAGGCTAGGGTGATGTTAGCGCATGAACGCTGGCCTTTTGCTGGTGTTGAGCCGCCCTTCTCGAGGGCGACCGTTTGACGGACGAGCAGTGGGCGGGACCGCAGCACACAGAGAGAGCGTCCGGGTCTGGCGGAGCTATGATGGGGTCGGTTACATCGCACCTGCACCGTAACCTCAGAGGATCAGTTCGTCGATGCGGGTGATCTTGTGGTCGACGATCCGGCTCACCATCCGCTACGCCTTCACCAGCGCATCGAGCTGGGCCTCTATCGCTTTGATCCTCGCTTCCAACGGCTCGCGTGGAACCCCGGGGATGTGACTTCGAACTCTTGTCAACCGCTCACCAGAGGGCGCGTCTGGCGCCACCTAGCCTTGCACTCGACTCACTGACGGCTCGGGACTGGGTCGATGGCCTAAGCACGAGGACTCACACATGCCCGCCTACTGCATCTTCGACATCCGCGATATCGTCGACGAGACCGGGCTGGATCGCTATCGCGAGCGCATCCGGGCGATCGTCGAGCAGTATGGCGGCCGCTATCTGTTCATCGGCGGCCGGTTCGAGGTGGTCGAGGGGGAGTGGCATCCGACCTTCCCCATCCTGATGGAGTTCCCCAGCCTCGAGCAGGCGCACCGTTGGTACAATTCGGAGGAGTTCCGCGAGCTGAAGGAGGTGCGCATGCGCGCCTTCCGCTCGGACGCGGTGTTCATGGAGGGGGTGATGGACCGGTTCCGGTAGGGGCGTTTCGGGGCCGGCTACGCCTTCTCCAGCACGTCGAGCCGGGCCTCGGCCGTCCTGAGCCGGGCTTCCAGGGTCTCGCGCAGGAGCTGGGTGCGCAGCTCGGCGATCTCGACCTGGCCCTCGAAGCTGCGCAGCACGCGGAGGATCAGGTCGCGGGTGGCGGTCTCGGCGAGCGTCGCCTTGACGGACGGCCATGGTCGGCTTTCAGTCTCGCGCTGGCTCTCCAGCACCAGGGCGACCTGTCGGCCAAGGAACTCCAGATCGACCTCGGGCAAGCGGGCTCTCCGTGCCGCCATGGTGGCGGTGGGGGGAGGATAGCACGGCGGGGTGGGCGGGTGCCACGGGTGGAGTGGCAGGAGAGGGGACGAAGAGCCCCCACCCTGGCCCTCCCCCGCTGCGCGGGAGAGGGGACATGAGGCGTAAAAGCAGGGGGTGCCCGCGAGGGGGCCTTGCGGCCCCTTCGCGATCTATTCCGCCGCCTGCTGGTAGTCCTCCATGGGCGGGCAGCTGCACACCAGGTGCCGGTCGCCATAGGCGTTGTCGACCCGGCCCACGGGCGGCCAGTACTTGTCCTCCTTCACGGCCGGCACCGGGAAGAACGCCTGCTCCTTGCCGTAGGGCCGCGTCCACTCGCCCAGCAGCAGGTCGGCCGTGTGCGGCGCGCGCTTCAGCGGGTTGTCGGCGCGGTCGGCTGCGGCCCTGCTCGATCTCGCGGATCTCGGCGCGGATGGCGATCATCGCGTCGCAGAAGCGGTCGAGCTCGGCCTGGCTCTCGCTCTCGGTGGGCTCGATCATCATGGTCTCGGGCACCGGCCAGGACATGGTCGGCGCGTGGAAGCCGTAATCGACCAGGCGCTTGGCGACGTCCTCGGCGGTGATGCCGGTCGCCTCCTTGATCTGGCGGATGTCGATGATGCACTCGTGGGCGACCATGCCGTTCTGGCCCGTGTAGACGACCGGGAAATGCGGGGCGAGGCGGCTGCGCGACGTAGTTGGCGTTGAGGATCGCCACCTGCGTCGCCCGGGTCAGGCCGGGGCCGCCCATCATCGCGATGTAGGCCCAGGAGATCGGCAGGATCGAGGCGGAGCCCCAGGGGGCGGCCGAGACGGCGCCCATGCTGTGGTCGCCGTCATAGGGGTTGACGCCGGTGACGACGGGGTGGTCGGGCAGGAACGGGGCCAGGTGCGCCTTGACGCCGATCGGGCCCATGCCGGGGCCGCCGCCGCCGTGCGGGATGCAGAAGGTCTTGTGCAGGTTCATGTGGCAGACGTCGGCGCCCAGCTCGGCCGGGCGGGCGATGCCGACGAGCGCGTTGAGGTTGGCGCCGTCCATGTAGACCTGGCCGCCATGGGCGTGGACGATGGCGCAGATGTCCTTGATCCGCTCCTCGAACACGCCGTGGGTGGTGGGGTAGGTGACCATCAGGGCGGCGAGCCTGGCCTGGTGCTGGGCGGCCTTGGCCTCGAGGTCGGCGAGGTCGACATTGCCCTTGGCGTCGCAGCCGACGACGACGACCTGCATCCCGGCCATGACGGCGCTGGCCGGGTTGGTGCCGTGGGCGGAGGACGGGATCAGGCAGATGTTGCGCTCGCGCTCGCGCCTGCTGTCGTGCCAGCCGCGGATCGCCAGCAGGCCGGCATATTCGCCCTGGCTGCCGGCATTGGGCTGCAGCGAGACCGCGTCGAAGCCGGTGATCTCCTTCAGCCAGGCCTCGAGGTCGTGGAACAAAGCCTGGTAGCCGGCCGCCTGGTCGGGCGGGGCGAACGGGTGCAGCTGGCCGAACTCGGGCCAGGTGACCGGGATCATCTCGGCGGTGGCGTTGAGCTTCATGGTGCAGGAGCCGAGCGGGATCATCGCGCGGTCGAGGGCGATGTCCTTCGCCTGCAGCCGGCGCAGGTAGCGCAGCATCTCGGTCTCGCTGCGGTGGCGATGGAACACCGGATGGGTCGAGGAAGGGCGAGGTGCGGCGCAGGCTCGGTGGCGATGAAGGCGTCGTCGTAGACGGCATCCAGCAGTGACTGGATGCGCGCGGCCTCGGCGCCGAGGGCGGCCAGCAGGCGGCGCAGATCGTGGTGGGTCGTGGTCTCGTCGAGCGACAGGCCGAGCCGGTCGGCGTCGACGAAGCGCAGGTTGATGCCGGCGTCGCGGGCGGCGATCAGCAGCTCGTGGGCGCGGCCGGGGACCGACAGGGTCAGGGTGTCGAAGAAGGAGTCGTTGGCGACCTCGATGCCGATCGCGCGCAAGGCGCCGGCCAGGATGGCGGTCAGGCCGTGGACGCGGCGCGCGATCCGGGTCAGGCCCTCCGGCCCGTGCCAGACGGCGTAGAAGCCGGCGATCACCGCCAGCAGCACCTGGGCGGTGCAGATGTTGCTGGTCGCCTTGTCGCGGCGGATGTGCTGCTCGCGGGTCTGCAGCGCCATGCGCAGGGCGGGCTGGCCGCGGCTGTCGACCGAGACGCCGATGATCCGGCCGGGCATGGCGCGCTTGTGGGCTTCCTTGGTGGCGAAGAACGCGGCGTGCGGGCCGCCATAGCCCATCGGCACGCCGAAGCGCTGGGCCGAGCCCAGCACGATGTCGGCACCCAGCTCGCCGGGCGGGGTCAGGAGCGTCAGCGCCAGGAGATCGCTGGCGACGACGGCGAGGCCGCCCTGGGCCTGGACGGCGGCGATGGCGGGGCGCAGGTCGCGGATGCTGCCGTCGCTGGCCGGGTATTGCAGCAGCGCGCCGAACACGGCTTGGCCGTCGAGCTCGGTCAGCGGGATCGCCCGAGACCAGCTCGATGCCCAGATGGCCGGCGCGGGTCTGCAGCACGGCCAGCGTCTGCGGATGCACGCCGGTGTCGACGAAGAACAGGGCCGACTTGCTGCGGCTGACCCGGTGCGCCATCGCCATCGCCTCGGCGGCGGCGGTGGCCTCGTCGAGCAGCGAGGCGTTGGCCAGCTCCATGCCGGTGAGGTCGATCACCATCTGCTGGTAGTTGAGCACGGCCTCGAGCCGGCCCTGGCTGACCTCGGCCTGGTAGGGCGTGTAGGCCGTGTACCAGCCGGGGCTTTCCAGCACGTTGCGCAGGATCACCGGCGGGGTGTGGGTGCCGTAATAGCCCATGCCGATCATCGAGGTGGCGATCCGGTTGCGGTGCGCCATCGCCCGCAAGGATGCGAGCGCCTCGGCCTCGGTGCGGGCGGGCGGCAGGGCCAGCGGCCGGTCGGTGCGGATCGTGGCCGGGACGACGCGCGCGGTCAGCTCGTCGAGCGAGGCGGCGCCGACGACCGCCAGCATGGCGGCCAGCTCGTCCGCGCCGGGGCCGAGATGGCGGTCGACGAACGGGTCGCGGGTCTCGGTCTCGATCCGGGTCGGGCTCGGCATGGTCAGGCGATGCTCTCGAGGTAGGCGTCGTAGGCGGCGCGGTCCATGAGACCCTCGGCCTCGCCGGCGTCCGCGACCCGCAGCTTGAAGAACCAGCCGTCGCCCTCGGCGCCCCGGTTGACCAGGGCCGGATCCTCGACCACGGCGGCGTTGCCCTCGATGACCTCGCCGCCGACCGGCGCGTAGATCTCGCTCGCGGCCTTGACGCTCTCGACCACGGCCGCCTGCTCGGCCTTGGCCACGGTGCGGCCGACCTCGGGCAGCTCGACGAACACCACGTCGCCCAGCTGCTCCTGGGCGTGCTCGGTGATGCCGACGGTGGCGGTGTCGCCGTCGATGCGGACCCATTCGTGGTCCTTGGTGTACCAGGTGGCCATGGCGGTCTCCGGCTCAGCGGTGGTAGCGGCGGGGAACGAAGGGCAGGGGCACGACGCGTGCCGGCAGGGGCTTGCCGCGCACCAGCAGCACGAGCTCGGTGCCGGGGGCAGCGAGCCCCGTCTCGACATAGCCCATGGCGACCGGCCCGCCGACCGTGGGACCGAAGCCGCCGCTGGTGACGGTGCCGACCGTGCGGCCGTCCGGGGCCTGGATCTCGGTGCCCTCGCGGGCGGGCGCCCTGCCGTCCGGCTTCAGGCCGACCAGCCTGCGCGCGGCACCCTCGGCGAGCTGGCGCTGGATCGCCGCCGCCCCGGCGAAGCCGCCCTCCGCGCGGCGGCGCTTCGCGATCGACCAGGCGAGGCCGGCCTCGACCGGGCTGGTCGTGGTGTCGATGTCGTGGCCGTAGAGGGGCAGGCCGGCCTCCAGCCGCAGCGAATCCCGTGCACCCAGCCCGGCCGGGCGCACCTCGTCATGGCCGAGCAAGGTCCGGGCCAGCCGCTCGGCGTCGTCCGCCGCGACCGAGATCTCGTAGCCGTCCTCGCCGGTATAGCCCAGGCGCGAGACCCGGCAGGGCAGGCCGTCGACCGCCATCTCCGCCGTGCCCATGAACGGCAGCGCGGCGCAGGCCGGGGCGAGACGCGCCAGCACGGTCACGGCGGCGGGGCCTTGCAGCGCCAGCAATGCCCGATCGGCGAGCTCGGTGACGCGCAGCGCCGGCTCCAGCTTCGCGCGCAGATGGGCGAGGTCGGCGTCGCGGCAGCCGGCATTGACGACCAGGAACAGATGGTCGCCGGCGTTGCTCACGATCAGGTCGTCGAGGATCCCGCCGTCCGCGTTCGTGAATTGCGTGTAGCGCCCGCGCCCCGGCGCCAGGCCCGCGATGTCGGCCGGCACCAGCCGCTCCAGCGCGGTGGCCGCGTCCGTGCCGTCGAGCCGCACCTGGCCCATGTGCGAGACGTCGAACAAAGCGGCGGCGGCGCGGCAGTGCAGGTGCTCGGCCAGGATCCCGGCGGGGTACTGCACCGGCATCGCCCAGCCGGCGAACGGGACGAGCTTGCCGCCGAGCTCGCGATGCAGCTCGAACAGCGGCGTCTGCCTGGGCTCGGTCAACATGGCCTCGCAGCACAGGGGCATGCCACGACGGCGCGCCCGGTCCTGCCCCCTCTGTAGCGAACCTGAGAGTTTCCGGCGAGCGGCCAAACACCAAAAGGCCTGGGCCTCACGCCGTCCCCTACGGTGGGGTGCTGCCGCACCCGCTCTCCAGAGGGCCTTCGCGCGCGGTCCTTCTGCCTGAGAGTTTCCGGGGCGGTTGCTCCTTCGGCGCCGCCTACCCCCGTCCAAGGACGAGGCGGCGGTCTCTCCCACGCGCGATCGATGGCCGAGCACACCGTAGCGCCGGGCCGGTTCTGGTCAAGCATCGAGCGGCGCCATGGCACGGCCGGGCTGGCGGCCACAGCGCGTCCGGTTCCGTTTGACGGGCGAGCATCCGCCGCTCTAAGCCCGTCGCGCGTGAAACGGGAGGGTTGGCCATGCGCCGCGAAGAGCCGCTGCAGAATCGCTGGGACGACGCTCACGCCGCCGGCCTCGACGAGCCGGGGCGGCTGCTCTACCGCTCCAACCTGCTGGGCGGCGACAAGCGGATCACCAACTATGGCGGCGGCAACACCTCGGCCAAGTTGCCGATGGGCGACCCGCTGACCGGCGAGCCGGTGACCGTGCTCTGGGTCAAGGGCTCCGGTGGCGATCTCGGCTCGATGCAGCGCGATGGCTTCTCGACGCTCTACATGGCCAAGCTCGACCAGCTGAAGGGCCTCTATCGCGGCCTCGCGCACGAGGACGAGATGGTGGGCTTCCTGCCGCACTGCACCTTCGACCTCAACCCGCGCGCCGCCAGCATCGACACGCCGCTGCACGCCTACCTGCCCTATCGCCACGTCGACCATGTCCACCCGGACGCGGTGATCGCGATCGCGGCGTCGGGGCGCTCGCAAGCCCTGACCCGCGAGATCTACGGCGACGAGATCGGCTGGCTGCCCTGGCAGCGCCCGGGCTACGAGCTGGGGCTGAAGCTGGAGGCGATCGCGCGCGCCAACCCGCATCATGTGGGCTGCGTGCTCGGCGGCCACGGGCTGTTCACCTGGGGGGACGACGGCAAGGCCTGCTACGAGACCACGCTGCGCATCATCCAGAAGGCGCAGGACTGGCTCGACGCCAACAACCGTGCCGCCGCGTTCGGCGGGCCGCGGGTCGAGGCGCTGCCGGAGGACGAGCGGAAGGCGCGTCGTGCGCAGCCTGCTGCCGCGGCTGCGCGGCCGGATCGGCGCCGGCGAGGCCAAGGTCGGCCATGTCGACATGTCGCCGGCGGTGCTGGAGTTCGTCAACTCGCACCGGCTCGAGGAGCTGGCGGCGCTGGGCACCTCCTGCCCCGACCATTTCCTGCGCACCAAGATCCGCCCGCTGGTGGTGCCGGCCGACGCCGACGACGCGCAGCTCGACCAGCTCGTCGAAGCCTACCGGCAGGACTATGCCGGCTACTACGAGCGCTGCCGGCATGCGAACAGCCCGGCCATGCGCGACCCCAATCCGGTCGTCTACCTGGTGCCCGGGGTCGGCATGCTGACCTTCGCCCGCGACAAGGCCACGGCCCGGATTGCGGCCGAGTTCTACGTCAACGCGATCAACGTCATGCGGGGTGCCGCCGGCGTCGACTCCTATGTCGGCCTGCCCGAGCAGGAGGCGTTCGACATCGAGTACTGGCTGCTCGAGGAGGCGAAGCTCCAGCGCATGCCCAAGGCCAAGGCGCTGGCGGGGCAGGGTGGCGCTGGTCACCGGCGGGGCTGGCGGGATCGGTGGTGCTGTGGCGCGCCGGCTCCTGGGCGAGGGTGCCTGCGTCGTGCTGACGGACATCGCACCCGAGGCGCTGGACGAGGCGGGAGCGGGCTTCGCCGGAGCGTTCGGCGCCGACATGGTGCACACGGCGGTGGCGGACGTGACCGACGAGGCGGCGGTGCAGGCGGCGCTGGCCAGCACGATCGAGCGGTTCGGCGGCATCGACATCGTCGTGGCCAATGCCGGGCTCGCGACCGCCGCCAGCTTCGCCGAGACGACCCTCGCCGACTGGGACAAGAACAATGCGGTCCTGGCCAAGGGCGTGTTCCTGGTCACGCGCGAGGCGTTCAAGGTGATGCTCGCGCAGCAGCTGGGCGGCTCGATCGTCACCATCGGCAGCAAGAACGCGCTGGCGAGTTCGGGCGGGGCCTCGGCCTACTGTGCGGCCAAGGCTGCGGCCGTCCATCTCACCCGCTGCATCGCGTTCGAGGGTGCGGCGCACGGCATCCGCGCCAACGTGGTCAATCCCGACGCCGTGCTGCGCGGCTCGAAGATCTGGGGCAGCGACTGGCGCAAGGCGCGCGCCGCCGGCATGGGCGTCGACGATGGCGGCCTGGAGGAGGCCTACCGGCAGCGCTCGCTGCTCAAGCGCAGCGTCTACCCGGAGGACATCGCCGAGGCCGTGTTCTTCCTGGCCAGCGAGGCCGCGGCCAAGTCGACCGGCAACATCCTCAATGTGGATGCCGGCAACCAGATCGCGTTCACCCGGTGAGGCCGACGAGCATCTGCTGGCTCGTGGCCGAGGGCAGGCGCACGCGGCAGGTCATCGACCGCTTCCTCGCTCAGTACGCCGACCCGCACCGGTGGACCCCGAGCATCGCCTAAACCGCCATCAATGCGCGTGCGTCCGAGACGAAATAGCAACGTTGCTACATGTGTTTGCCTTCTCGACGTGAATATGCGATGGATGCCCGCCCGGAGGTGGACATGAGCATCACCACGATCTCGAGCCGCGACTTCAACCAGGACGCCGGCGGCGCCAAGAAGGCTGCCGACCAGGGGCCGGTCATCATCACCGACCGCGGGCGGCCGGCGCACGTTCTGCTGAGCTTTGCCGACTACCGCAAGCTCCTGGGCAGCGGACCCAGCCTGCTGGAGGCGCTGGCCATGCCCGGCGGCGAGGACATCGATTTCGAGCCGCAGCGCCTTGCCGGACCGATCGCGCGGCCTGTCGACCTGGACTGATGTATCTCCTGGACACCAACGTCGTCTCGGAGCTGCGCCGGGGCGACCGCGCCGACGCCGCCGTGCGCGCGTGGGCAGAGCGGACCACCGCCGGACTGTTCTGGCTCTCGACGATCTCGCTCCTGGAGCTGGAAATCGGCGTCCTGCGCATCGAGCGCCGCGACACCGCCCAAGGAACCCTGCTCCGGCAGTGGTTTGAGGAGCAGGTGATCGCCCGCTTCCGGGAACGGATGCTCGGCGTGGATGCGGCCGTCGCGCGCGCCTGCGCCCGGCTGCACGTTCCCGACCCGCGCCCGGACCGTGACGCCCTCATCGCTGCCAGCGCGCTCGTGCATGGGCTGATCGTGGTCACGCGCAACGAGGCCGATTTCGCCGGAACGGGCGTCCAGGTTCTCAATCCCTGGAATGCGCCGGCGCCATGAGAGGCTCGAACACGTGTTACTGGGCGCTGGCCCGGTCATGGCGAGGAACCCCAGGTCGTCTGGAAACGGGGTCTGACCCCAACAGCTTGCGCGGCTGCGCGCCGGGGGCGATCGACCCGATCGGGATATATCGTGCGAGCGGCAATCGGGCGCACAAGGAGGCCGAACGGCCGCAGACGGCGGAGCTGGGCGGCGGGATTGTGTAGCGGCAAACGCGACACTTCGGTTGCGAACGTCCAATGGTGCAGCCTTGCCGTGAAACGTGATGCCATCGATCTGCAACATCGGGCATAGTAGACAGACCATCATGGGTTACCCGTGGCCGAATCATCATTGAGGATGAATAATCCTAGAGAGGGCGTTTATGCCAATTGAAGTTAGGCGGCAATCAAAAGCACGCCATGTACTAAAGAGAGCCTTCAGTCCTCCAGAAACAACTTATGTTATACATTACTCATGTGAAAGCTTCTATAACCGACCTGATGGCTCCACTCCTCGCATTACCTCGATCGCCATCCGTAATCTGTATCGGGGCAAACTCACTCATTCTCCGTCCACAAAGTGGCCGAAATCAAACGCATTGCAATCACAGACATAAAAGAGCAGTACGATCTTCTTGAAAAAGAAATGCTACAAGAATATTTCAATTTTCTCGCCAATCAAAAGATATTTTACTTTCTCCATTGGAATATGCGTGACATTAACTATGGATTTGCCGCAATCGAGCATCGTTACGGGGTGCTTGGGGGATCTCCGTTTTTGCTTCCAGATTTCACAGAAGTTTGACCTGTCTCGGATATTGATCGACATCTACGGAGTAGATTACATCGGACATCCGCGCTTGCAAAAACTACTTGAAAAGAACAACATAAAAGCCTTGGATTTCCTCGTAGGAAAACAGGAAGCGGATTGCTGGCAGCAAGTGGATTACGTCTCGCTACATAGATCGACCCTTAGGAAAGTCGATGTGCTAGCAAATCTAGCTGAGAGAGCTTTTGATGGTGGGAAATTCATGGCGGACATATACGCGCGGCTGCCGCTTTTCTTAAAGAAAACGTTTACGTTGCTGCAATTTTAGTACTGCTTGGAGTAGTTGGATTTTTCTGGACCATTATGGAATAAACAAGCTATATATTATAGAATTGCCGAGCTTGACGGGCCCGTTTCCGCAAGCGCGTGGAATAAGGCCAGCGGCTACGTTCCACCTCGAACATCGAGCGGCTGCGGACTCCCAAGGTTGGGATGCCGAAACAAATGGTGCGACCGGTCGCAAGGGCGGTTTCGATGCGTGCAGCGCAAGCCTGGCGTCCACGCACTCGTCGAGGAGGAGCCTCACGCGTCGGCCAGCGCCACCGTCTCCTCGGCGAGCCACTCGGCGGCAAAGGCCTGAGCAGCACGAATGTCGTCCGGGGTCAGGCGAGGGTGAGCCGCCAGGGTGTCCTCGACCGCCATGCCGGCGCCCTGCTCGCGCAGGATCTGCTCGACGGTGACCCGGGTGCCGCGAATGACCGGCTTGCCGAGCATGACGGCAGGTCGAGCGTGATTCGGTCGTGGCGGGGGGCGTTGCGGATCACGTCGGTTCCTTTGCCGATGTAACCGGAAGTCTAGCACGGGCCGGGTGCGGACGTGTATCGCCTGGGAGGTCTTCTGGCGCCCCGGGGGAGCAGTCCGTCCATGGTCAACATCCGGCATCACGACGCCACGGCGCCGGTCCTCGACGCGGCCGCCGAGGAGCAGTTCGCGCGGCAATGGCAGGTCTACCACAAGCTCGTGATCAACGATTATGTCTTCCACCGCGAGGTCTACGCGACGCTGCATCGCGTGTTGCGCCAGCAGGTCGCGAGGCCGTTCCGCTTTCTCGATCTCGCCTGCGGCGATGCGGCCGGGATCGTCGGTGCGCTGCGGGGCACGCAGGTCTGCCACTATCACGGGGTGGATCTCTCCGGCCCCGCCCTGGCCATGGCGACGCGTCTCGGTCGAGGCGCTGACCTGCCCGGTGGAGCTCGACCAGCGCGACTTCATCGCCGCGATGGCCGACCGCCCGGAGCCGGCGGACGTGGTCTGGATCGGGCTGTCGCTGCACCATCTGGCGACCGCGGACAAGCTGACCCTGATGCGCGAGGTGCGCGCCGTCGTCGGCGAGGCTGGCCGGTTCCTGATCTACGAGCCGACCTGCCGCGACGGGGAGGACCGGGACGGCTATCTGGCGCGGTTCGCGCGCGTGAGCCGGCCGTTGTGGGCCGCGCTGAGTGCCGCGGAATGGGCCGGCATCCTGGACCACGTGACCCGCTGCGATCTGCCCGAGACCGCCGCCGGCTGGACCGCGCTCGGTCACGAGGCGGGGTTCGGCAAGGTCGAGCAGCTGTTCGTGGCGCCCACCGACCTGTATCGGCTCTTCGCCTATCCACGCCTGACCGGAGCGCTTCAGCGCGCCATCGGCGCGATCTCGAACAGGTCGGGTGCGATGGCACCCTCGATCGCCAGCAGCCGGCGTTTGGTGACCGCACCGCCCCGGGCCGAGAAGCCGCCCAGCCTGCCGCCGGCCGCGACCACGCGGTGGCACGGCACGACCAGTGGAAACGGGTTCTGCCCCAGTGCATGCCCCACGTCGCGGGCCGCGCCCGGCAGCTCGAGCCGGGCCGCGATCTCGCCATAGGTCAGCGTGGCGCCGGGCGGGATCGTGCGGGCGACCTCGTAGACGCGCCGGGCCAACGCCGGCACGCCTGTCCAGATCGAGCGCGACGCCGCCGAGATCGGCCGCCTCGCCGCGCAGCAGCGCCTGGATGGCGAGGATCGCGGATGCGACGTCGGCCGGCGGCACTGCCTCGTCCGCGCCGGGAAACCGCCGGCGCAGCCGCGCGCGCGTCGCCGCCTCGCTGCCCTCCGGCAGCTGCACGCCGACCAACCCGCGGTCACCCCAAGCGATACCGCAACTGCCGATCGCCGTGTCGAAAATGGCCGAATGAACGGTCAGCATGGCTAGATACCCCCGCCCGCAATTTACGGCGTTGCCAATGCGTGCGCAAAGTGAGATCGTCTGGGTTGAACAATAACAATTGCTTATCCATCAGACTGGCGCCTCGGCTCGACGACAGGGTCCACCTCGCACAAGGAAATGCGGGTCATGATCGAGCGTTCGCGAGCGGTAGCGGGGTTGATTCGGATCGTGCCGGCGGTCGGCGCGTTGGGCATCCTGGCGGCCTGTGGCGGCGGCCCGTCGCAGCCGGTCACCGGGCCGGGCATACCGGCCGACAGCTGCGCGCCCAGCCCATTCGCCGGCGCCTTCGGCGGCGAGGTCACCTTGTGCCAGAACTGGTCGGCGGCGGACCAGAGCCGGTTCTGGTTCACGGCCCAGGGCTCGCAGATCATGCCGTATCGCTGGTTCCTCGCCCTCGAGCAGGCCGACAGCGAGACGCTGTTCCGCGACGGCGCCCACATGGACGCGCTGCGCTACCTGCCGCAGCAGCCGACGCCGGCGAACCCCGATGGCCTGCCGATCGGCTTCACCCGGGACACGGCCCGCGGCAACGACGATTACGCCAAGATCTCCCCGCAGTGGCTGGGTCTCACCTGCGCCGCCTGCCATACCGCCCAGGTGGAGTTCGCCGGGCACAAGGTGCTGGTCGACGGCGCGCCGACGATGGCCGACTTCGAGGGCCTGATGCACGGGCTGGTCGCGGCGCTGCAGGCCACCCTGGCCGACGACGCCAAGTTCGCCCGCTTTGCCGAGCGCGTGCGCCAGCCCGGTGTCTCCGACGCGACGCTGCGTGCGCAGCTCGCCAGGATGACCGGGATCCGGCAGGCCTGGAACGACCGGAATCGCGGCGACCATCCCTATGGTTTCGCGCGGCTCGACGCGATCGGCGCCATCTTCAACGAGGTCACGGTCAGCGCCATGCACGTGCCGGGCAACCGCAGGTCGGCCAATGCCCCGGTCAGCTACCCGTTCATCTGGGACACGCCGCAGCACGACCGAGTGCAATGGAACGGCAGCGTCGAGAACGCCGGGCCGGGCGCGCTGGGCCGCAATGTCGGCGAGGTGCTGGGCGTGTTCGGGTCCATCAACCTCGACGTCACGCGCCTGCCGATACCGGTCAAGGGTCACAAGAGCTCGGTCGAGATCGAGCACCTGGGCCAGCTCGAGGCCCTGCTGTGGCGGCTGGAATCGCCGCAATGGCCGGAGACCATCCTGCCGCCGATCAACCGGTCGGAGGAGGTGCAGGCCAAGGGCAGGGAGCTCTACGAGCGATTCTGCATCAGCTGTCATCAGGACATCGATCGCAGCAGCCCGGCCCGCCGGATCACCGCCCAGATGAAGGGCCTGAGCGAGATCGGCACCGATCCGTGGATGGCCAGGAACTTCGCCGACAACCGCTACGCCAGCGGCCGGCTGGAGGGCAAGTTCACGCGCTACCTGCCCTTGCCGGACCCGCAGTTCCCCCGCCGCTTCGGTGCCGAGGACCAGGGCGTGCAGTTCCTCGGCTACGCCGTGATCGGCACCATCTTCCACGAGCTGCGGAACGACCCGCAGGGCACCATCGACGCGATCAACGCCGGCAGGCCTGCGCGGCTCGAACGGACCATGACCGCAGCGACCGTGCAGACCCAGCCCAAGGCAGCCGCCGAGCAGCTGCAGCTGCAGAATGCAGTGAGCACGAAACTGCCGGAGCCGGCCTATAAGGCGCGGCCGCTGAACGGGATCTGGGCGACCGCACCCTACCTGCACAACGGCTCGGTGCGGACCCTGCGGCAGCTGCTGCTGCCGGCTGCCGATCGCCAGACGGCGTTCCAGGTCGGCAGCCGTGACTACGACCCCAAGGACATGGGCTACGTCGACGCCGGCGGCTTCCGGTTCGACACCGGTCTCAAGGGCAACTCCAACGCCGGCCATGAAGGGCTGGCCTATGGCAACGCGGAGCTGGCCGCGAACCCGGACGAGCTCGATGCCCTGCTCGAATACCTGAAGACCTTGTGACCAGCCGCGTCAGCCCGCCAGCCGGTCCAGCATCGGCTGCGTGATCAGGCAGATCCCATGCTCGCTGCGGCGGAAGCGCTGCGCGTCGAGCTCCGGGTCCTCGCCTACCACCAGCCCCACTGGGATTTTCACCCCGCGGTCGATGACCACGCGGCTCAGCCGCGCATGCCGGCCGATCTCGACCTCGGGCAGCACCACGGCACCTTCCAGGCGGGCGTAGGAATGGACATGAACGCCGGTGAACAGCAGCGTGCTGCGCAGGAAGGCACCGGAGACGATGCAGCCGCCCGACACCAGCGAGCTCATCGCCATGCCGCGCCGGCCATCCTCCTCGTGGACGAACTTGGCCGGCGGCGTGATCTCGGCATAGGTCCAGATCGGCCAGTTGGCGTCGTACAGGTCGAGCGCCGGGACGATCCGGGTGAGGTCCATGTTGGCCTCGAAATAGGCGTCGATGGTGCCGGCATCGCGCCAGTAATCCTCGGATTCCGCCTTCGACTTCACGCACGACGTGGCGAACCGGTGCGCCACGGCCTTACCGTGCTTGACCAGATAGGGAATGATGTCGTTGCCGAAATCGTGCGCGGAGTTCGGGTCGGCGGCGTCGCGGCGCAATTGGTCGTAGAGAAACTGGGCGTCGAACACGTAGATGCCCATGCTGGCCAGCGCCATGTCAGGGCTGCCCGGGATGCCCGGCGGGTCGGCCGGCTTCTCCAGGAACGAGACGATCCGGTCCTGCGCGTCGACATGCATCACGCCGAACGCCGTGGCCTCCATGCGCGGCACCTCGAGGCAGCCGATGGTCACGTCCGCCCGCTGCGAGACATGCTGCGCGAGCATGATCTCGTAATCCATCTTGTAGACATGGTCGCCGGCCAGCACGACCACGTGGTCGATGCCGTAGTCCTGCAGGATGTCGATGTTCTGGTAGACCGCGTCGGCGGTGCCCTCGTACCATTGCGTCTCCGATACGCGCTGGCTCGCCGGCAGCACGTCGAAGCTCTCGTTGCGCTCGGGCCGCAGAAAGTTCCAGCCGCGCTGCAGGTGGCGGATCAGGCTGTGCGCCTTGTACTGCGTCGCCACCCCCATGCGGCGGATGCCGGAGTTCAGCGCGTTGGAAAGCGCGAAGTCGATGATCCGGGTCTTGCCGCCGAAATAGACCGCGGGCTTGGCGCGGCGGTCGGTCAGCTCGCGCAGCCGCGAGCCGCGACCGCCGGCGAGCACGAACGCGAACGCGTTGCGGCTGAGCCGGCTCGACGTCGACGATTGCGGCATGGCCAACCTCCTTCCATGATCCACGCGAAGTGTCCGCCAGTGCGCTGCAGCATGCAAGGCGCGGCAGCCTTCGGATCGGCAGGACGATGACCGACAGCTATTATCACGCGCACGCTGCGAAGGTTCCCACGGCCCCGCCGCTCGCGGGCACCGTCGAGACCGAGACCGCCATCATCGGCGGCGGTCTCGCCGGCCTGGCGACCGCCCTGTCGTTGACCGAGCGCAGTCGCCCGGCCGTGCTGCTGGAGGCGAGGTCAATCGGCGCCGGCGCTTCGGGCCGCAACGGCGGCATGGTGTCGGCCGGGTTTGCTGCATCGCACACGCTGCTCGAGCGCGCGGTCGGCACGACCGCTGCCCGGTCCCTTATCGGCCTCAGCCGTGAGGCGATGGCACTGATGCGCGCGCGGATCGTGCAGCACGAGATCCCCTGCGATCCGGTCGCGGGCGTGCTCGTCGCCTCCTGGTTCGACGACGCGGCCGGCCTGCAGGCCGAGGTCGCGACCATGAACGACCGGTTCGAGATGGCCCTGGAATACTGGCCGCGCGAGCGGCTGCGCCTGGCCTACCCCTCGCCGCGCTACTGGGACGGCATCTTCGACCCCGAGGGCTTCCACCTCGACCCGCTGGCCCTGTGCCGCGGCTACGCGGCCGCGGCGGTGGGGCAGGGCGCGCAGATCTTCGAGGGCACGCCCGCCACCGCGCTCGCGCGGAGTGGCGGACGCTGGCGGATCACCACCCCCGGCGGCGCCGTGCTGGCCCAGCGTGTCGTCCTGTGCCAGAGCGCCTACGCGCCGGGCCTCGTGCCGGCGCTGGCTCGCGCGACCCTGCCGGTGTTCACCTACGTCATCGTCACCGCACCGCTCGACGGTCGCCATGCCGGCGTGATCCGCGCCCCCTACGCCGTCTACGACAACCGCTACGCCACCGGCTACTACCGTCTGCTGCCCGATGGCCGCCTGCTTTGGGGCGGCCGGATCAGCCCGCGCGAGCACCCGCGCGACCTCGCGGCGCTGATGCGGCGCGATCTGGCCCTGGTCTACCCACAGCTGGCCGACGTGGCCGTGGAGTACGCCTGGTCGGGCCGGATGGGCTTCGCCCGCCACAAGATGCCGCTGATCCGCGAGCTGGCGCCGGGCCTGTGGGTCAACTCGGCTTTCGGTGGCCACGGCCTCAACACCACGACCCTCGGCGGCGAGCTGGTAGCCTCGGCGATCGTCGATGGCGACCACCGCTGGAAGCTGCTCGCACCGTTCGCGCCGCGCTGGGTCGGCGGCGCCTTCGGCCCGCTCGCCGCCCAGGCGATCTACGGTCGCAACCGGCTGCAGGATTCCGCCCGCGCCTACTGGCATCACCGGCGGGAGCGGCGCCGCAAGAAGCGCCTGATTTCCGTCTGACTGGCGCGCGTCTCACGCCAGCGCGACACCGGATACCTCGCGACAGTAATCGAGCAATCGGTCCTGCAGTCTTGTATCTCGCGCGGCCGGATTCGCGTCTTTGGCCCGCTGATGGTAGAAATAGCTGCCGGTCACTCGTGCTGCCGGATCGTCGCTCACCGCCAGCCAGACCTGGGTCCGATGGCCCTGGTCGAGATCGTCCGGCGCGCCCGGGCCGCCCATGCGGGTCGGGACCCATCCCGGGGCCAGCGCATTCGCCAGCACGTCCGGCCAGCGGCGCGCGACGCCGAAGGCGAGCAGCACGTCGTGGAGCTTCGTGTCGGCATAGGCTTGGCTGCCGTTCCAGCGGCGGCCGGACCATTGCAGGTCGTCCAGGCTCGGATCACCGCCGGTGTGCATGCCCGAACTGAGATAGATCAGGCGGTGGGGTTGGTGCATCAGCGCCGTCAATACATAGGGTGCCAGCACATTGACGGCCCAGAGCTGCGATAGCCCGTCGATCGTCTCGACACGGTGCGGCTCGCGGTAGCCGATCCCGACATTGTGGATTACCGCATCGAACCGCCCCAATGCGTTCGCCTGATCTGCAAGCTCGCGCATGGCTGCGAGCGTCGAGAGATCGCCGACCAGCACCGCCGCTTGCGGCAGTGTGATCGCGTAGCCTCCGCCCGAGCCTCGTTCCTGGCATGCAGCACGACCGCATGACCCTGCTGGGCCAGAAGGCGGCCCGCCATCAAGCCGAGCCCATCCGACGACCCGGTGATGAAGACCTTGGCCATTCCGTCCTCCGGCAATTCGGTCACGGTCGGGAGGCCGCGAGCAGCGTTAGCCCTTGCGCGACCAGATCTCCCGATCGATGCCGTCGCCGAGCTCCGGATAGTCGGCCGCATGGAATATCGGCTCCCTGCCCGCCTTGCGCTGGCGAAATAGTCCCGCGTCAGCTTCACCACGGTCGACGACAAGCAGCACGATCGCGATCAGGTTGATCGTCGCCATCAGGCCCATCGAGGCGTCGGCGGCGTCGAAGACGGTGGCGACGGTCTGGTAGGCACCCCACACCACCATCGCCAGCACGAGCACGCGCAGGACGACGAAGCCCGTCGTGTGCCCATGGCCGAGATAGGTCATCGCGTTCTCGGCATAGGAGTAGTTGCCGATGATCGAGGTGAAGGCGAAGAAGAAGATGGCGATCGCCACGAAGTACTTGCCGGCCTCGCCGAAATGCACGGTCAGCGCCGCCTGGGTCAGCTGCGTGCCGGTCAGGCCCGAGCCGGGCTCGAGGGCGCCGGACAGCAGGATCATCACCGCGGTGGCCGTGCAGACCAGGAGCGTGTCGATGAACACGCCCAGCGCCTGGACGAAACCCTGCGAGGACGGATGATGCGGGTTGGGCGTCGCGCAGGCGGCGATGTTAGGGGCCGAGCCCATGCCGGCCTCGTTCGAGAACAGGCCGCGCTTGACACCGTTCAGCATCGCCGCGGCAATCCCGCCGGCGACGCCGCCCACCGCCTCGTTGAACCCGAAGGCGTCTGCCGACGATCGTGGCGATCACACCCGGCACCTCGCCGATGTTTGTGGTCAGCACGTAGATCGCCAGCAGCAGATAGGCGCCCGCCATGAACGGCACGACGATCTCGGCCACGCGGGCGATCTGCTTGAGGCCACCAAGATGATCACGCCGGCGAGTGCCGCCACGACTAGGCCGACCACCAGCTTGGGCGCGCCGAAGGCGCCCTCCATGGCGTCGGCGATCGAGTTGGCCTGCACGGCATTGAAGACGAGACCGAAGGAGAGGATCAGGCAGACCGAGAACACCGCCCCGGCCCACGGCACGCCGAGGCCCTTGGCGATATAGAAGGCGGGGCCGCCGCGATATTGCCCGTCGTCGTCCGTGACCTTGTAGAGCTGCGCCAGCGTGCTCTCCGAATAGGCCGTGGCCATGCCGACCAGGGCCACCATCCACATCCAGAAGATCGCCCCCGGCCCGCCGAGATAAAGGGCCACCGCCACGCCGGCGATATTGCCGGTGCCGACCCGCGAGGCGAGGCTGACCGTCAGCGCCTGGAACGGCGAGATGCCGGCCTTGTCGGTCGCGCCCGAGCCGACGATGACGCGGAACATCTCGGTGAAATGAACGAACTGGACGAAGCCCAACCGCAGCGTGAAGAAGATACCAACCGCCAGCAGGCCGTAGATCAGCACGTAGCCCCAGAAGATCGTGTTCAGGAACCCGATGACGGCGTCCATCCGGCCGACGTCTTCCGCAGCGATCCCTTACGGGATGATTTGCGGAATGCCGTTTCACGCGCGACGGCCACCATCGCCGGCATCTTCTAGTGCCGGCACGGTCTGGAATGAAGGCAATTCTGTCAATACTGTAATCTGTCGCCGCCCGCCCGCCGC
>CAWCSG010000007.1:0-486844 GCA_963798145.1 uncultured Alphaproteobacteria bacterium | reverse complement strand
ACCGCGCCCAGCGTCAGCCCGCGCACGATCCAGCGCTGCGTGCAGACGGCGAGGATCACCGGCGGCAGGATGGCCACCAGCG
Organism: uncultured Alphaproteobacteria bacterium; assembly: GCA_963798145.1. Lineage (GTDB taxonomy): Bacteria > Pseudomonadota > Alphaproteobacteria > Geminicoccales > Geminicoccaceae > Benzoatithermus. The sequence continues at coordinate 486,762 of CAWCSG010000007.1, read as the reverse complement.
CCCGGACGCTGACGCTCGGAAAGTCGAGGCTGCGCACGCCTTCGCCCGAGCTGATCAGGAGCGGCAGGGTCTGCGAGCTGGGTCCCGACAGGATCAGCGCGAACAGGAACTCGTTCCAGGAGAAGGCGAAGGTGATCAGCGTGGCCGCTGGTCGCCCGGCTGCGCGACCGCAGGGGCGAGGTCCCGTCCGGCGCCTGAGCGTCAGTCGACGTGGAAGACCTCCTCCATCTCGGCCCACCATGCACCTTCGGCCCGGGTCGCGAACGGCTCCTGGCAGGGGTCGGTCAGCGCCCACCAGTCGCGGGTGACCGGGTCGGCCGCCATGCGCGCGGCGTCGGCGGCGAAGTCGCTGCCGTGATACTCCCAGTAGGCGAACAGCAGGTTCTCGGGCTCCTTCAGAAAGATCGAGAAGTTGCGGATCTGGCAGGCCGCGATCGTGGCCAGCACGCCGGGCCAGACCGCCGCGTGCAGCCGCTTGTACTCGGCGACCTTGTCAGCCTTCAGTCCGATGCACAGGCCCATGCGCCGCATGGCTCAGGCACCCTTGCTGATGGTGCGGACGGTGCCTTCGACGGATAGCCGCTCGATGGCGGCGATGATCCCAGGCGATACCCAGACCCGGCTCCTGGCTGGGCAGGGCGTGGCCGTCGACGATGGTCATGCGCGAGGTGGTGAGGTCGTCGAGCTGCGGGATGTACTCGACCCAGCGCGCGTTCGGCACGGCGCAGCACAAGGCCACGTGCAGCTCCATCAGGAAGTGCGGGCAGACCGGGACATTGAAGGTCTCGGCCAGATGCGCGGTCTTGAGCCAGGGCGTGATGCCGCCGATCCGCGCCACGTCGACCTGCACGACCGAACAGGCGCCGCGCTGCAGGTACTCGCGAAAATGCAGGTGGCTGTAGAGGCTCTCGCCGACCGCGATCGGGATCGAGGTCGACTGCGCCAGCCGGACATGGCCGCCGAGATCGTCGGCCGGCAGCGGCTCCTCGAACCAGCCGATGTCGGCCGCCTCGTAGTGGCGCGCGCGGCGGATCGCCTCGTCGACGGCGAAGGCCTGGTTGGCGTCGGTGAAGACCTCGAACCCGTCGCCGACCGCGGCCCGCACCGCCGCCAGCCGCCGCACGTCCTCGTGCAGCGGGCGGCCGACCTTGACCTTGCAGCCGCCGAAGCCCTGCGCCTTCGCGGCCAGCGCGTCCTCGACCAGCGCCGCGGTCTCGATATGCAGCCAGCCGCCCTCGGTGGTGTAGAGCCGCACGCGCTCCTGGGCGCCGCCGGCCATGACATGCAGCGGCAGCCCGGCCTTGCGGCAGCGCAGATCCCACAAGGCGGTGTCGATCGCGGCCAGCGCGAGCGAGGTGATGGCGCCGACCGTGGTGGCGTGGGTCCGGAACAGGAGATCGCGCCAGATCTGCTCGACCATGGCGGCGTCGCGGCCGATCAGGGCCGGGCACAAGGAGCGGGCCAGCAGCTCGACGATGGCGTGGCCGCCGGTGCCGATCGTGTAGCTGTAGCCGGTGCCGACGGCGCCGTCCGAATCCCAGATCCGGACGAACGGCGTCTCCTGGCTGACGAAGGACTGGATCGCGTCGGACCGCTTCACCTTCGGCTGCAGGTCCACCATCCGGATCTCGACCCGCTCGATTACCGCCATGCCATCCCCTCAGTGCTCGAAATAGCCGCTATGCTGCCCGGTGAGCCGCTCGATCGTCTCGAATACGGTGTCGAGATGGGCCTCCAGCGCAGCCAATGCCCGGGCACGGTCGCCGGCGTCCATCGCGTCGAGAATCGCAGCATGTTCGACGCACACGGCCGACATTCGGCCGCCAACCGGGACCGCCAGCCGGTGCACCCGATCGAGATGCGCCTTGGCGCTCTGGATCGCGCGCCAGACGCCGCTGACGCCGGCGACGCGCGCCAGCCATTGGTGAAACAGGACATCCTGCCGGTAGAACTCGGCAAGGTCGGCGCTGCCGACGAGCCGTTGCTGGCTAGCCAGGATCGCACGAGCCTGCGCCGAGGCCGCGGCGTCCCAATGCGGCGCCGCGCGCGCCAGGATCGCCAGCTCCAGCGCCTTGCGGATGAAATGGCCCTCGTAGACCTTGGCCAGCTTGATCGGCGCCACGAAGCTGCCCTGCTGCGGGAAGACGTCGATCAGCTCCTCGTCGACCAGCCGGATGATCGCCGCCCGGACCGGCGTGCGCGACACGCCGGCATGGCGGCAGATGCGGTTCTCGCTGATCGAGGCCCCGGGCGGCAGCCGTACCGAGACGATGGCGTCGCGCAGCGCGGTGTAGATCTGCTCGGTGACATTGGAGCGGCGATCGATGCCGATCTCGAACGCGAGCGGGGCGTCGTCTGCCTCGGGCTGCCTCGGCGCGGCGATGGCCATCGAGTTTGGCCTCTTGCTCCCTGTGTACTTGTATCCTAGCCTTCGACCGTCACCTTGCAAGCGGCTCGGCGCGCTGCGCTTGAGCTGCGGTGGCCACCCAAGAACGACCGATCCGGGAGACGAAACGTGTCGATCACTCGTCAGACGATGCAGGCGCTGGCCGCCGCGTGCGTGGCCGGCGCCATGCTTTCGGGCGTGGCCATGGCCGAGGACCCCACGCGCGTGGCGCTGGTGCCTGGTGGCCCGCACCCGTATTTCGCCGCCTGGGAGCAGGCCGGCAAGGACGCGGCGCGCGACTTCAAGCTGGCCGCAGCCGACTACCGGGTGCCGGCGAAGTGGGAGCTGAGCCAGCAGAACCAGCTGCTCGAGAGCCTCCTGACCCAGGGCTACAACGCATTCCTGGTGTTTCCCGGTGATCCGGTCGGCGCCAACAGCACGGTCAGCGAGCTGGTGGGCGAGGGCGCTCCGGTGATCGCACTGGCGGGCTGCCTGAAGCAGCCGACCGACGCCAGCTTCTGCCTCGGCACCGATACCGGCAATTCGGCCTATCTCGGCACCAAGGAGCTGATCAAGAAGTTGGGCGGCAAGGGCAAGATCGCCCATTTCACCGGCTTCCTGGTCGATCCCAATACCCAGCTGCGGATCGACGCGGTCAACAAGGCGGCTGCCGAGACCGGCGGTGCCGTCGAGGTCGTGCAGGTGATCGCCGACATCGACGCGCCCGAGCCCGCCGAGGAGAAGATCAACGCCTACCTCGCCGCGCACGCGGCCGACGTCGACGGCATCGTGACCACGGCCTGGGTTCCGGCGGTCGTGGCTGCCAACGCGCTGCGCAAGATCGGCGACAAGCGCATCCAGATGGTCGGCATCGACCATGACGAGGTGGTGCTGAAGGCGATCAAGGACGGCTTCGTCTACGGCACCATGCTGCAGAACCCCTACGGCCAGGGCTATGTCGGCTCGTTTGCGATCGACAAGCTGCGCAACGGCTGCAAGGTCAAGGAAGACGCGCCGTGGAAGACGACGGCGCAGACCGACCGGTTCATCGATTCCGGCACGGCGTTCGTGAGTGCCGACGGTGTCGACAATTACATCAAGTCGATGCAGGACGTGACCGCGGACCTGATGAAGACCTTCGAGGCGACCTACCTGACCTGCGGCTGATCGGTCGGTAGCGCTACGGAATGCGCTCGACGAGTGTGGACGAGATTCCGCCGGCTCCAGCAGCCGGCGGAATCCGTATGGCTGCTGGCGGGCCCGAGCTGGTCGACTTTCTATGTCGGCAACGAGTTCGGCCTGATCGTGCTGATCGTTGTCTTCGGCCTGGCCTTCACGCTGGCCGCACCCGGCTTCTCCTCCAACTTCAATCTCTACGCCCTCGGCCGCACGATGGCGATCGACATCATGATCGGCTTCTCGATGATGGTGGTGATCGTCACCGGGGGGCTGAACCTGTCGGTCGGCGCCATCGGCGCCTGCTCGGTGATGCTGGCCGGCTGGCTGCTCGAGGTCGGCCAGCTGCCGCTGGCGCTGGGGCTCGCCGGCGGGCTGGCTCTGGGCGGGCTGCTCGGCTTCGTCAACGGCTATGCGATCGTGCGCACGGGCGTGCACAGCTTCATCATCACGCTGGCGACCATGAGCATCTTCTTCGGCGGCATGGTCTTCCTCACCCATGCCGAGGCCTTCCGCGGGCTGCCGCCCGAGCTGGCGGCGTTCGGCAAGACCAAGCTGTTCGGCATGCTCTCGCCGCTGCTATTGATCAGCGTCGCCGTGGCGCTGGCCCTGTCCTATCTCTACCGCCTCACCGCCGTCGGCCGCAGGATGCTCGCCGCCGGCGCCAAGCCGATGGCGGCGGAGCTTTCCGGCATTCGCGTCGGTCGGACGATCATTCTCTGCCACATGCTGTCGGGCGTCCTAGCGGCTATCGCCGCCGAGATGCTTGCCGCCCGCCATGGCGCCGCCATCCCGTCGATGGCCGGCCATCTCGGGCAGGATTGGCTGCTGCCGGCGTTTCTGGCGCCGGTGCTGGGCGGCACGCTGCTCACGGGTGGGCGGGTCTCGGTGCTGGGCACGCTGCTGGGTGCCATGCTGGTCAGCATGCTCACCAACGGCCTGCTGCTGCTGCGCGTCGGCGAGTTCTGGGTCCAGGCCTGCCTCGGCTGCCTGCTGCTGGCGGCCGTGCTGCTGGACAAGCTGCGCCGTGTCGTGCTGGCCCGGCATCGGATGGCCTGAGTATGGACACCAGCCTTGGCCGCGCATTGCGCACCGACTGGTTCGGGCCGCTCGTGATCGTGGTGGCGGCGATCGCCTTGATCGGTTCGCTGCGGCCGGCCTTCCTGGCCCCGTTCAACATCGAGATCCTGCTCTCGGCGATCGCGGTCAACATGGTGATCGCCATGGCGCAGATGGTGATCATCGCCATCGGCCAGATGAACCTTGCGGTCGGCGCGATCGGCGGCCTCGCCGCGATCTGCTTCGCCGGCATGATGGAGGTCTGGGGCCTTCCGGCGCCGCTGGCCCTGGTGGCGGCGCTGGCGATCGGGCTGGTCGCAGGGCTCGGCAACGGCTGGCTGGTGGCAAAGACCGGCATCTCGGCCTTCATCATCACGCTGGCCAGCCTGTCGATCTTCAAGGGCATCAATCTCGGCATCACCCGGGCGCAGCCGTTCTACGGCGTGCCCGAGAGCGTGAAGGCGTTCGGCAACACGACCGTGCTCGGGCCGTTGCCCTGGTTGCTGGTGCCGACGATCCTGGCGGCCGTCGCGATGTGGTACCTGCTGAACCGGTTGCGGGTCGGCCGGCAGATCCTGGCCATGGGCGGCAATGCCAGTGCCGCCGAGCTCTCCGGCATCTCGCCGCTGCAGACCATCGTCTGGGCGCATGCGCTGTCGGGCCTGCTGGCCGCGATCGCTGGGGTCATGGTCGTGGCGCGCCTGCAGATCGGCCAACCGTCGATCGGCGACGACTGGCTGATCCTGTCGTTCGCGGCGCCGGTGATCGGCGGTGCGGTTCTGACGGGTGGCCACGTCAGCGTCGCCGGCACGTTCCTGGGCGTGGTGATCGTCGCGATCATCACCCAGGCCCTGGTGCTGTTCCAGATCGATCCGTTCGTCGTGCAGATCCTGCTCGGCAGCCTGATCCTGCTGGCGGTGGGCTTGAATCGCCTGCGCGAGGTCCGCGTCGAGCGGGCATCGGGGCGCATCTGAGCATGGCCGGCACGGTTCTGGAAGCGCGCGGCATCGGCAAGTCGTTCCCCGGCGTGGTCGCCTTGGCCGATGTCGCCCTGGAGCTCGGGGCCGGCTCGATCCACGCCCTGCTTGGCGAGAACGGCGCCGGCAAGTCCACGCTGATCAAGATCCTGACCGGTATCCACCAGGCCGATGCGGGCGAGCTCCTGCTCGATGGCCGCCCGATTCGCTTCGCCGATCCGCGCGAGGCGATCGCCGCCGGGATCGGCGTCGTCCATCAGGAGCGCAACCTGATCCCGCGCTTCTCGGTCGCCGAGAACATCATGCTCGAGCGGCTGGGGCCGAGTGCGGTCAGCCGGGTCGACTATGCCAAGGTGCGGGCCGAGGCGCGGCGCTGGCTGGACCTGCTGGACCTCGACGTCGATCCCTCGCTGCCGGTCTCGCGGCTGAGCAGCGCGAAGATGCAGCTGGTCGAGATCGCCAAGGCCCTGGCCCTGCGCTCGCGCGTGCTCCTGATGGACGAGCCGACCGCGTCCCTGACCCCGCACGAGACCGGCACCCTGTTCGCGCTGCTGCGCCGCCTGCGCGACGAGGGTGTCACCATCGTCTTCGTCAGCCACAAGCTCGAGGAGGTGCTGGCGATCTGCGATCACGTCACCGTCCTGCGCGACGGCCGCAACGCCTGCGCCAGCCGCCCGCTGGCCGGCATGGGGCGGCAGGATCTGGTGCGCCTGATGATCGGGCGCAGCGAGCAGATCCCCGACTGGAGCCAGCGCGACCGCGACGCTGCCGAGCCGGTCCTGGAGCTGCGCGGCGTCGCCACGCGGCTGGGCCATGCCGGGATCGACCTCACGCTCCGGCGCGGCGAGATCGTCGGCCTCTATGGTCTGGTCGGCGCTGGCCGCAGCGAGCTCGCCAAGGCGATCCTGGGCCTGTTCCCGGTCACCGCGGGCGAGATCAAGGTCGATGGGCAAGCCGTGCGGATCGGCAGCGTCGCCGACGCACTGCACCGGCACGGCATCGGCTATGTCAGCGAAGACCGCAAGCAGGAGGGGCTGATCCTGCTGCATACCGTCCTGGGCAATGCGGGGGTCACCATCTGGAACCGGCTCGCCTCGGCGCTGGGCTTCCTGCGCGACGGCACCATACGTACGGCGGTCGAACCCGTGCTGCGCCAGCTCGAGGTGCGCACGCCGTCTCTGGCACAGACCGTGGGCAATTTGTCCGGCGGCAACCAGCAGAAGATCAGCGTCGCGAAGTGGCTGGCCGCCGGGGTGCGCATCCTGATCGTCGACGAGCCGACGGTAGGCATCGACATCAAGACCAAGGTGTACCTGCACGAATTGCTGCGGGCGCTGGCCGACCAGGGCACGACCATCCTGCTGATCACCAGCGACATGCCCGAGATGATCACGCTGGCCGACCGGATCGTCGTGATGGACGGTTACCGGATCAAGGGCGGCATCCGCAACGACCGGGTCTACGACCAGGTCAGCGAGCAGATCATGGGTCTGATCCATGCGCCGGCGTCATCGAGGGAAGGGTAGGGGAAATGAAGTATCGCCAGCTCGGCCGTTCGGGTCTGCGGGTCTCGGTGTTGACGCTGGGTACGATGACCTTCGGCGGTAGCGGCGTCTTCGCCAAGACCGGCGATACCGACAGCGCAGGCGCCGGGCGCCTGGTCGACATGGCCCTGGACGCCGGGATCAACCTGCTCGACACGGCCGACATCTATTCCTGGGGCCTGTCGGAGGAAATTCTCGGCGAGGTGCTGCGTGGCCGCCGCGAGCGCGTCCTGGTCACGACCAAGGCGCGCATGAAGATGGGCGACGGGCCGAACGATGCGGGATTGTCGAGGCATCACCTGATCGCCGCCTGCGAGGCCAGCCTCAAGCGGCTGGGCACCGACTGGATCGATCTCTATCAGCTTCACGAGTGGGACGGTCAGACGCCGCTCGAGGAGACGCTGCGGGCGCTGGACGACCTCGTCCGCAGCGGCAAGGTCCGCTATGTCGGCTGCTCCAACTACACCGGCTGGCAGCTGATGAAGGCGCTGGGTGTTGCCGAGCGGCAGGGTTTGGAACGCTTCGTCAGCCAGCAGATCCATTACACGCTGGAAGCCCGCGAGGCCGAATACGAGCTGGTGCCGATCGCTGTCGACCAGGGTGTCGGCATCATGGTCTGGGGGCCGCTCGCCGGGGGCCTCCTGTCCGGCAAATATCGGCGCGGGCAACCGCATCCTCCGGGATCACGGCATCTTAACGAGTGGGGCGAGCCGCCGATCCGCGACGAGGGTCGGCTCTACGACATCATCGAGACGCTGGTGGCCATCGCTGGCGAGCGCGGCGTGCCGGTCTCGCAGGTCGCTCTGGCGTGGCTGCTGGGGCGGCCCGGGATCTGCACGGTGGTGATCGGCGCTCGCAACGAGGAGCAGCTTGCGGGCAATCTCGGTGCAGCCGAATTGTCGCTCTCCGACGACGAGTGTGCCCGCCTCGACAAGATCAGCGCGCTGCCGCTGCTCTACCCATACTGGCATCAAGCGCGGACCTCGGCTGACCGTCTGGGTGCTGCCGACTTGGCCTTGCTCGGGCCTTACCTCTGAACGGCGTTCGAGCCAGCCAGAGACTGGCGCCGCCGAAACTGCGGGTGAGCAGGGGTTCGCGTTCGGACTGACATGTCACCCGGTCTGACGAAGCTGCTTGGAGTACCCCGCCCTTGCGCCGGCAGATCGAACAGTTGCAGGCTGGCGCCCCATGCAACACCGCCTCGCCGATCGTTTAGGCGACCCTGCCGCAATGGCAGCTTCCTCCGATCGGCATTTCGTCCCCTGAACTTCCGCTTCCGGCCGCCGTCCCTCACAGCTCGAGTAGAGTCGTGAAACCGCCGAAGATCATGCGTTTGCCGTCGAACGGTGCGGCCGACATATCCATGTCCTTCAGGCGCGGGTCCGCCATCACCTTGGCATTGACCGCGTCGCGGTGCTCGCGCGAACGGTAGGTGATCCAGGCGAACACCACGGTCTCGTCCTCGGTCGCCTGCACGGCTCGCGGGAACGAGGTGCGCTCGCCATACGGCACGTCGTCGGCGACGCATTCGACATAGTGCAGGGCACCATGCTCCTTCCAGGACCGCAGATCGTGGCGGAGATCACGATCAACGTGTCGAGGGGGCGTAGGCTCCTGCCGTCGGCCGAAACGGTGGACCCTCCAGAAAGCTCAGCCGAGCTCGTTCAGCATCGGGAAGCCGCGCTGGTGCCAGACCGGATAGGCCGGCGCCACGTCGCTGGCGGCATCGAGCTTGGCGATCTGGTCGGCGGTCAGCTGCCAGCCGACAGCTCCGATGTTCTCCACCAGCTGCGCCTCGTCGCGGGCGCCGATGATCACGTTGGCGACCGTCGGCCGCTGCAGCAGCCAGTTGAGTGCCACCTGCGGCACCGTCTTGCCGGTTTCGGCCGCGGCCTCGTACAGCGCGTCCACGATCTGGAACAGGCGCTCCTCATCGAAATGCGGGCCGGTGCCGGCGATGTCGTGCGCGCGGGTGCCGGGCTTCGCCGGCTGGCCGCGGCGGATCTTGCCGGTGAGCTTGCCCCACCCGAGCGGGCTCCAGATCACGGCGCCGACGCCCTGGTCGCGGCCCAGCTGCAGCAGCTCCCACTCGTAGTCCCGGTTGAGCAGCGAGTAGTAGGCCTGATGCGCGACGTGCCGTGGGTAACCGTAGCGGTCCGACACCGCGAGCGACTTCATCAGGTGCCAGCCGGAGAAGTTGGAGCAGCCGATGTAACGCACCTTGCCGGCGCGCACGGACTGATCGAGCGTCGCCAGCGTCTCCTCGACCGGCGTGTTGTAGTCCTGGCCATGGAGCTGGAGCAGGTCGATGCGATCGGTGCCGAGGCGGAGCAGAGCCTTGTCGATCGCCTCGACCAGATGCTGGCGCGACGAGCCGTAGTCGTTCGGGCCGTCGCCGCTGGGAAACGTCGCCTTGGTCGAGATCAGCAGGCGCTCGCGCTTGCCCTTGATGGCCTCGCCCAGGATCTGCTCGGCCAGCCCGCTGGAATAGCCGTCGGCGCTGTCGAACATCGACACGCCGTGGTCCAGGCAGACGTCGATCAGGCGCGCGGCGCCGCCCGCGTCCGTGGAGCCCCAGGCCTTGAAGAAATCGTTGCCGCCGCCGAAGGTCGCGGTGCCGAAGCTCAAGGCGGGCACGCGCAGGCCCGATTTGCCGAGACGCCGATATTCCATGCCGTGCAGCTCCCATCCGTTAGCATGATCGGGCCGCTGGCTAACATGCCGTCAGGCGTCCGTCGACCGTTACAGGGCGCGCACGGAAATGTCACATGGCCGGCTTAGCTTGCGCCGCGGTCCATGCGGGCGCACGAATTCGGCGATAGGGCGCGGGGTGACGACATGAGCAATACCAAGTCCTGGGTGGACGCCGAGCTGGAGGACAGCTTCGACGAGGAGCTGGAGATGGAGATCGACGACGTCCGCGTCGCCGAGGAGCTCCGCCAGATCACCGACCTCCAGCACAAGTCGACCATCGACCGTCGCACCTACTTCCACGAGCTCTTCCGGCTGCAGTCCGAGCTGGTGAAGCTGCAGGACTGGGTGCAGCACACCAAATACAAGCTGGTGGTGCTGTTCGAGGGCCGCGATTCGGCCGGCAAGGGCGGCACGATCAAGCGGATCACCCAGCGCCTCAACCCGCGTGTTGCCCGGGTCGTCGCGTTGCCAGCGCCGACCGAGCGTGAGCGCACGCAATGGTATTTTCAGCGCTATGTGCCGCATCTACCGGCAGGGGGCGAGATCGTGCTGTTCGACCGCTCCTGGTACAATCGCGCCGGCGTCGAGCGGGTGATGGGCTTCGCCGACGAGAATCAGGTCGGCCAGTTCTTCAACGACGTGCCCGAGTTCGAGCGGATGCTGGTCCGCTCCGGGATCAAGCTGGTCAAATACTGGTTCTCGATCACCGACCAGGAGCAGCAGCTGCGCTTCATGATGCGGATTCACGATCCCATGAAGCAGTGGAAGCTCAGTCCCATGGATCTGCAGTCCAGGGTGCGCTGGGAGGCCTATACCAAGGCCAAGGAGGAGATGCTGGAGCGCACCAACATTCCTGAGGCGCCGTGGTCGGTGGTGGAGGGTAACGACAAAAAATGCGCACGGCTCAATGTGATCCATCACCTGCTCCAGCAGGTGCCATACCAGGACGTGCCTCACGAGCCGATCGATCTGCCCGACCGCGTTCACAATCCAGAATATGAGCGCAAGGTGTTACCGGACGAGCTGTACGTGCCGAAGGTATATTGAAGGGAAACATCGCGAAACTCAGCGCCGAGCGCCAGATAATGGCTGCCCGGCGCTGCATTGCGTTACTCTTTGCTCAGGCTATCGCGAACGCCCTTCGCCTTTTCCGTAACGTTGTCGGTTGCGTTCTTGGCCGCGCCCTTGGCCTGATCGGTCTGACCCTCGGCCTCGGTACGCTTATCGCCGGTCGCCTTGCCGACCGCCTCTTTGACCGTGCCTGTGACCTTGTCCATGGTGCCGGAAGACATGTGCTTCTCCTATCCAGATGTTCGACATGACCAAGAACGGCTCGCTCCGTTGAAGGTTGCCCACCTGACCAAGCGTTAACCAATGCACGGCCGCGCGTTGCGATCGTTGCGTCCCAAGCAAGGTCCGGCAGCGAACGGTCAGTGGCGATGCCCGCGCTATGTTTCACAGCTGCGTTAGTGGATCGTGAGATTGTATGTGTTCTGTGAGCTTCACGGCGTGGCCGCGGTCCATTTGACGACGTGATTGCCCGGTAGCAGTGGATAGAGGATCACGTAGTATCCGGCATCGCAGCTTGGACGTAGTAGAACCTCAGGCACAATCGGAACGCGCCAGTCCTAGCCTTCGATTTCGAAATCCCCTGCCTGCGGCGGTGCGATCGGTGTGAACAGGCACCGGTCCGGCTTGAGGTCGAGCAGCGGCGTGCCGTCGATGCAGTCCAGGCCCTGGACCAGCACCATCGCCCCCTCGATCCCGACCAGCTTCGCAAGCGAGGTGCCGATCGGGTTGGGCCGCACCGGCGAGCGTAGGGCGAAGGTGCCGCGGGTGGTGCCGTCGTCGGCTGGGCTCTGGCGCAGCAGGTCGCGACGCGACAGATGCAGCCAGTAGAGCACCTCGACCCGCTCGAACGCCTCGATCCCGGCCAGCGCGGGGACCCATGGCTCGAACAGCTCGATTCGGCAGATCGGCCCGTCCAGACGCCCCTGCCGCGGTGTCGTCAGCCGCGAGGTCCAAGGGGTATGGATGCGTCCGATGAAGACGAGCTCTGCATCGCGGGCGGGCAGCTTGTCCACCGCCACCTCGCCCCGCCGGATCTCGCCTTCGCGCACCATGGACGCGATTGTACCTGCAGGGGTGCGGCTGCCAACCCCCAGTTCCTCATGCCGGAACGCCAGGGAGCGTGCTAGACAGTCGCCGCCAGCCGCGGGCTGGCCGAGAAATGCTCCGGGAGCCTCCTGCCTTGACCCTGTCCATGTATCAGGCCTCAGCCCCGCTCTTCCGCCAGGGCCTCACCGCGCTCGCCGCGATCCTCGACAAGGCGGTCGCGCAGTGCGCGGAGCGCAAGATCGACCCCGCCGTGCTGCTGGCCGACCGGCTGGCGCCGGATATGTTTCCGCTCACCCGGCAGGTGCAGCTGAGCTGCGACTTCGCGAAGAACACCATGTCGCGCCTGGCCGGACGCGAGCCGCCCAGGTTCGAAGATGTCGAGACCACGGTGCCAGAGCTGCAGGAGCGGATCGCGCGCACGCTGGCGCTGGTGGAGAGCATCCCGGCCGCAGAGGTCGATGGCTCGGAAGGACGGACGATCACGCTGTCGATCGGCGGCCAGAGCATGAGCTTCCAAGGCCAAGCCTACCTGCTCGGCTTCGGGCTGCCCAATTACTACTTCCACCTGACCGCCGCCTACCTGATCCTGCGCCACAATGGCATCCAGATCGGCAAGCGCGACTTCATCGGCAACCTTCCCGACGCTTTGAGCGGCGGAGCTGGCGGCTGGTGGTTCACGCAAAGAGTTCACGATCGCGGATTTTGAGTTGAACGGCATAGTCTTCTGCGAACCATGTCGCTTCCCCGGGCGAACGTGGGGGCCGCTTGAGCAGAAGCTTGCGCCTGGCGCTCTTCGCCTCCTGCTGCGCCACGCGAAAATGGTAGTGATCGAAGATGCGCAACGCCTCGACGACATAGGAGACGGCGATCCTGCGGTCACGGACGATCAGCAGGTTCTCGCCGTTCTTGCGGTCGGCAGGGTTGGAGAAGTTGTAGGAGCCGAAGTAGACCCGTGCGGACGGCTTGTCGAAGTCGATCACCACGAACTTGTGGTGCATGCGCGTGCCGCCCCCACCGACCGGCTCCTCGGAGAATGGCGGCGGCACATCCTTGCTCAGCGCCGCGGCCCTGACCGGCGCAGATTGCCGTCGGGTTTCTGCAGCTCCAGCCCGCCTACCTTCTTGTCCGAGATGCCGTAGACGAACATCGTCGTCGCGTGCCGTTACGGCCTTGATCGAATCGAGGATTGGCCCTGGGGTCTGGAAGAGGAAGGCCAGTGAGTAGAACAGGCACGACGCGGTGCGATTCTCGATGTCGTCCGCGATGGTCGCCAGCAACGCGTTGGTGGTGGAGTGTGGTGAGAAGGTGATTTTGGCGTCAATGCCCGCCAAATCCGAGATCGGTCCATGTCGCTGCCGCAGTGTTTCCGAAGTCGCCGACAACGTCGCTCGTCCAATACGCATCGAACGCCACCTTGAATGGTGCGATGGCACTGGCACCTTGGACGATTACCGCATTGTTGGCCTGAACGAAGAAGCCGCGCCAGCTGAAATTGGTCGAGCCGCAGACGGCGCATTTCACGGTCGGGCCGTCGACGATCGATGACCTTGTTGTGCTGCAGCTTGCCCATGTGTTGGCGCCGGACGTTGGCTCGGCCGGCCGATGCGACCAGGCGAGTCTCGCGCCTGTTCCTCGCCCGACCCCGCCTCGCCATGATCGCCGTCGTCGTCGATGAGGATCTTCAGTCGCGGCGAGCCGTTCCAGACGTGAAACCACGATTCGACTCGCTGAGATTATAGGCGACGACCCGAACCTCGGGCCATCGGCAATCGCTTGATCCAGCACCTCCAGGATGGCGTCGCGTGCCTCGAAGCCCATCCAGGCCAGTGCCTCGTCCGCGTTCGGGTGGGTCGGGACGAACGTCAGGCCCGCGTCGGCCGAGGCCGGCAGCAGGGTCGAGATCGGGCCGGCGGTCTGGTAGCGGTCGACGAAGGCTTGCGACGAACGAAGCCGCGGGTGTAGGTGACGTTGAGCTGGCCGGGTAGGTCTCCCGGCGAAGCTCGATGCGCCTCCTGTGCGATCCCATGAGCTCGTTGTTGCCGTTCATGAACACGGGCGTCACGCGGTAGACAAACTCGCCGGCGAGTTCGGCGTTGCGTGGGAAGTGCACCCAGCGGAACTTCTGGATCGGCGACAGCATCGTCGACAGCTTGGTCGGATTGACGTCGCCATTCTTGTCGGGAAAGCCGATACGGTTCTTGAGATCGAAGAAGCGGTCGCTATCGGGCGCGCGATGCTGGATGCCAAAACCGACGAAGTCGTCGGGCGGCGGTCCATTCCGCCAGTTCATCGCGATCAAGGACATGCCGTCGCCGCGATGCAGCTTGAGGGTGAATGGAGCGGACGCATTGCGTCCGACGACCTGAAATTCCGCTGACATGCTGATATCCTTCGCCGTCCATAAAATGAACAAGTTGCCGAATGTCAAAATACGACCGTCCAGCCCTCCGCAGAGGCGGCGTCTTTGGTATAGGCGACACCGTCGACCTTGAGGCCGTCCTGCGTCGACCAGCGTGATCATACCGCCCTTGTTGCCCAGCGCCAGCGGCGGGGCGACCGCCACCACGTGCGCCGCCCCGGCCGGTATCGTGCCCGCAAGCGCCTGCTTTTGCTCGGCCCGGTCGATCACCTGCCAGCCCGCGAGATCGATCGTCTCAGGCGTGGCGTTGAGCAGGGTGACGGTCTCGGCTTCGGGTCCCGGCCCGACCGGGTTGACGAGGGCCGCGACGATCCGGACCCGGAAATCGGGCTCGCTCGGATGCGGCGCCGGCCCGGGCCGGGAATTGGTCCCGGCAGCGTATGACCAGTCACGTCGTCCGTGTGCCAAGCCTGCGATTGGAAAGCGAGAAAGATCGCGACCCACTGGTCGGTGGAGGGAAACCGCAGGATCAGGCCGCCATCCTGCCAGACGCCGTCGTCGCGTTGGTGGCCTGGATCGTTACCCTGGTTCATGTGGATGTCGTGGATGCCGTTGCCCGGCTCGAAATCGAAGATCTTGTCCGGCTTCCCCCGCTCGGGCCCCCAGCGTTCGCCAAACGCGTACTGCCAGCATCGGGCTCGCCTGCTGCCCGCTCCCCGTAGTGCGCCAGCCGGTCGCTGAGATCGTTGTCGGTGCCCGGCAGGCTGGGCGGCAGAAGCCGCATATCAAGACGGTTGAAGAGGTTGCCGCGAATGAAATCTAGCGCGGCCGTGTCCGGCTGCTTCGGCAGGTCAGTGAAGCCATCGGCCAGTGCCGGCAGCTTTTGCGTCAGTGGGTGCCGGAAGTCCTCGACGACGATGAACAAAAGCTCCGAGGGGCTGATCTGCGATTTCACGTTGACGGCAAGCCGATAGTCGGTCCCGGCCGCGGTCACCCGGACCTGGTAGTGCGGCGTGTCGGTACCGTCCTCGCGCTTGGCGTCGAGCACCCGACCGCGCAAGACACCGTAACGATTGAGGCTCATTGCGATCTCCCAAGATGAATTACGATCACTGTAAGTGAACGGCTCAGTAATACTCATGAGACGGCGCGGAATGATTTTCGTTCGGCGGGCGCTTCCTTGCAGGTGATGTCGCCCGGCAGGGGCTTGGTGCCATCGTCGCTGACGACGAGGAACCCGCGCGAAGGCTCGAGCTTGCTGCCCGAGCGCTCGAGCAATGGGACGACAGCCTCGGGATGGAAGGCGGGATGGGCATCCAGCACTGCGCGGAAGCCCTCGATCTCCTTCGGATCGGCGGATCCGTCCCAGGTAAACAGCGCAAAGCCCGGGCCGCGATCCTCGTCGTCCGTCTGGCCGGCGGCAACGAGATAGGCGTTGAGCGCCGGCGACCAAGCGATGTCGCGAATTCCGCGTTTGCCGAGATCCAGTTTGACGATCGGACCGAGCACCGCCCGGTCGGCCGTGCCATCCAGAAGATCTTCTGCATTGTCGAGGCGGAACAGAACGGCATTTCCGCCCGGGTGCGGATTGCGAAGGCCAACCAGCAGATACCGGCCATCCTCGGTGACGGTGAGGCCCTCGACATTGAAGCCATGCTTCTTCGGAGCGAGGTCCTCGTCCTTGTGGTCCAGATCGCCAATCGCTGCCCGCAGCGGCGCGTAGCTCGCATCGTGCGTCGCGGCGACCGCCTTTTGCATGCCGGAAAAAGAAGGGGAGAGTTCCTCCGACCATTCCTACCGGCAAGACGGTGCGACGCGAACAGCTGGAACCGCTCCGGGCGGACCTTGCCGTTCTTGTTGCGTCAGTTCGAGGAGATCCAGACGATGCGCCCGTCCAGCACCGTCGCACCTTCCAGATCAGCCTCCGGCGCGTCCCCATCGCCGTCAGGAGCTGCCTGCTGGAGCGGGATCGTGGCATCGGGCTCACCACCGTCGAGGCGGTAGACCGAGAGCCAGGGCTGCTCGTCATCGCCCACGACGATGCGGCTCTCGTCGAGGGCCACCCCCGCCGAGGCATCGCAGATGCCATTGAACACGATCATCTGGGGCGGAATGCCCGCGGCCGTGCCGGTATGGAAGGCCAACAGTGCCGGAACGAGTGCAACCACTAAGCCGCGCATCGTCTCGCCAGTCCGCCGGAGGCTCACGGCATCAGTTTGCCGGAAGCCTTACCATACCGCAGCGCGACCACCATGGCTGTGCGGAATCGCACTTCTCTGGCGTGAGCGTGGCGCGGATTGGCACCATGAGGTGCGGCGCGCGGTCCTACGCTCAGCTCATCCAGTTGCCGCCGTCGACGTTGAGCGTCTGCGCCACGATGTAGTCGGCATCGGCCGACGCCAGGAACACGGCGGCACCCACCATGTCCTCGGGCGTACCCATCCGCCCGTGAGGCACGGCCAACCCCACCTGGCGCTTCTTTTCGCCCAGGGGCAGGTTCTGGTATTTCGCGAATTGGGCGTCGACATGGTCCCACATCGGCGTGTCGATGACGCCGGGCGCGATACCGTTGACGTTGATCTTGTACTTGATCAGGTCGAGACCGGCGCTTTGGGTCAGGCTGATCACCGCGGCCTTCGACGCGCAGTAGACCGCGACCAGATCCTCGCCACGGCGGCCGGCCTGGCTCGCGAAATTGACGATCTTGCCGCCGCGGCCCTGCTCGACCATGCGGCGGGCCGCCGCCTGGAGCATGAACAGCAGACCTTTGGTGTTGACCGCGAACTGCTTGTCCCAGCTGGCCTCGGTGATCTCCAGGATCGGCGCCATGTCGAAGATGCCGGCATTGTTGACCAGGATGTCGATGCCGCCGGCCCGCGCCACAACCTCGGCCACCGCCGCGTCGATCGAACTCTGCTTGGTCACATCAAGCCGAATGCCGAACGCCTCACGCCCGATCTCGTCGGCGAGCGAGATCGCCTCGGCCTCCAAGAGATCGGCCACGACCACCCGCGCGCCTTCGTCGGCATAGCGGCGGCAAATAGCGGCGCCGATGCCGCGCGCGCCGCCGGTCACGATCGCGACCTTGCCCTCGAGCTTCATGTTCATCTCACCAGCAGGTGTAGCCGCCATCGGCCAGCACGATGCTGCCGGTGAGCAGGCTGGAGGCGTCGGAGGCCAGGAACAGTACGGTCGAGGCGATCTCTTCCGGCTGGCCGACCCTACCCATCGGCGTCATCTCGAGCCAGGTCCGGTACATGTCCGGGCTCTCCTCGATGCCGAACTTGGTCAGCGGCGTCTCGATATAGGTCGGCGCCACGGCGTTCACCCGCACGCCGCGCTGGCCCCATTCGCAGGCGAGCGACCGGGTCAGATGGTGCACGGCGGCCTTGGACGCGTTGTAGAACGCCTGCGGTTGCGGCTTGTTGACGATGAACCCGGACATCGAGCCGATATTGACGATCGAGCCGCGACCGGCCGCCAGCATCTGCTTGCCGAAGGCGCGGCAGCACCAGAACAGGCCATCGACATTGACGTCCATGTGGAAGCGCCAGTGCTCGTCGCTGGTGTCCTCGGCGCGCACGTCGCTCTGCGCGACGCCGGCATTGTTGACCAGAATGGCGGCTGGCCCGAGCTCCTTCTCGACCCTGGCCGCGACCTCGTCGACCTGCGCCGACTTGGTGACGTCGAGCGTCATGCCGACGGCTTTCAGTCCCAATTTCTTCAGCTCGGCCGTCGCGCTCTCGACGCGATCCGGCATCATCTCTGCGACCACGACCGTGGCCCCGGCCTCGCCCAGTGCCTGCGCACAGGCGAAGCCGATGCCCTGGCCCCCGCCGGTGACCACCGCGACGCGGCCCTTTAAATCGTATTTCTCGAGGTACATGCCTAGCTCCCCTCGGTTTGCTCGATCGTAGCCAGCGTTCCCTTGCTCGGCGAGCAATGCCCGGTAGCGCACGAACGTCGCAGCGAACGCGGGCGACCGGTCCAGCTCCAGACCCTTGAATGCGCTGATCCGCAAGGCCGCCGCCGGGTCGGCGTCCGCCACCAGGGCGTGGTCCGCCGCGGTCAGCTGCGGCTCCAGCGGCGTGAACGCGACGCCACGGTCGTCGACCCCGCCGAGATAGCGGACAAACGCCGCGATCAGGACCGCGAGCCGCCGGTGGTCGCCCCCGGTCTTCAGGCAGGCCCGGATGGTGTCGCCCAGGAAGACCGGGATCTTCGAGGCGCCGTCGGAGGTAATGCGCAAGAGCTGGTCGTTGACCGCCGGGTTGGCGAAGCGCGTCAGCAGCGCATCGCGATAGTCGCCGAGCGACATGTCGGGTGGTGCCTTGAGCAGCGGGATCACATCGAGATTCAGAAAATTGCGCACCAGCCCCAGAATATGTGGGTCCGCCATCGCCTCGTGGACCAGCCGGTAACCGGCCAGCAGCCCGGGGAAGGACAGCATGCTGTGCGACGCGTTCAGCATGCGCAGTTTGACTTGCTCGTAGCCGTCGACATTGTCGGTGATCTGCACCCCGACCTGCTCCAGCGCCGGGCGGCCGGTGCAGAACTTGTCCTCCACCACCCACTGAATGAAGTCTTCGGCGAAGATCGGCAGCCGGTCGTCGATGCCGGTGAGCTCGTTCAGCCGCACCACGTCGGCCGGACCGACCGCCGGCGTGATGCGGTCGACCATGCAGCTGGGGAAGGTGGCGTTGGCCGCGATCCACGCGGCGAGCTCCGGGTCGCGCGCCTGCGCGAACGCCAGCACCGCCCGCCGGACGACGGCGCCATTGTGCTGGAGGTTGTCGCAGGAAAGTACCGTGAACGCCGGCTGGCCGTCCGCCCGTCGCTGGGCCAGCGCCGCGACGATGAAGCCGAACACGGTCCGGGGCGCCTCGGGATGAGCGAGGTCGTGCACGACATCCGGGGAATCGAGCCGGAACTGGCCCGTCTTCTCGTCGAGATTGTAGCCGCCCTCGGTGACCGTCAGCGAGACGATGCGGATCGCGGGATCGCGCAGCCGCGCCAGCACGGCCGCAGGATTCGCGGGTGCGAACAGGTATTCGACGATGGACCCGATGACGCTGCTCGAAGGGTCGCCTTGGGGTGGGAACACGCTCAGCGTGTAGAGGCCGCCTTGTGCTGCCATGCCCTGGGCCTTGGCCCGCTCGGCGGGATTGTCGATCAGTCCGACGCCGACGATGCCCCAGCCATCCTGCCCGGGCAAAGCGAGGCAGCGGTCGACATAGACCGCCTGGTGCGCGCGGTGGAAATTGCCGACGCTGAAATGAGCGATCCCGGCGCGAACGGCACGGCGATCGTAGCCCGGCCGCTGTACCCGCTCGGGTAGCCCCGGCAGGCTCGTCGCAGATAACGCAACCATATCCGCCATTCCCGCGATTCGAGATTCCAGGTGCGCCGTCAGCTCGCCTTGCGGCCGCTGGTCCGCCGGACATCGGCCAGCGGATGGCGTTCGGCGCGGCCGACGGCAAGGC
The DNA here is from genome assembly GCA_963798145.1 of uncultured Alphaproteobacteria bacterium. Lineage (GTDB taxonomy): Bacteria > Pseudomonadota > Alphaproteobacteria > Geminicoccales > Geminicoccaceae > Benzoatithermus. The sequence goes on along the minus strand of CAWCSG010000007.1, from coordinate 466,966 downwards.
CGGCGGAGTCGAACAGATGACAGGTGAGCGGATCGAGCTTGACCATGATCTTCTCGTGCACCCGGGTGGGGATCTCGCCGTCGGCCTGGATGACCAGCATCTCGCTGGCGCCGATCTGGGTGTAGATGAAGGTCTCGCCGCCGAGCCGCTCGACCACCATCGCCTCGCCGGCGATCTCACCGGACTCGGCCGGCCGCAGATGCTCGGGCCGGACGCCGACCGTGACGTTGGCGCCGGGCTGAAGTCCGCCGGGCTGGCACGGGACGGCGATGCTCGAGCCGCCCGTCAGCTGGACCGTGGCGCTGGCGTTGTCGACCGCCGTCACCTTGCCCGGCAGGAAATTCATCTTCGGGCTGCCGATGAAGCCCGCCACGAAGATGTTGCGCGGATGGTGGTAGAGCTCGAGCGGCGAGCCCGCCTGCTCGACGATCCCGCCCTGCAGCACGACGATCTTGTCGGCCATGGTCATGGCCTCGACCTGATCGTGGGTGACGTAGATCATCGTCGCCTTCAGCTCATCATGGAGTCGGGCAAGCTCGATCCGCATCTGCACGCGCAGGGCGGCATCGAGGTTGGACAGCGGCTCGTCGAACAGGAACACGCGCGGATTCCTGACGATCGCGCGCCCGATCGCCACGCGCTGCCGCTGGCCGCCCGAGAGATCCTTGGGCTTGCGGTCGAGCAGCTGGTCGAGGTGCAGAACCCGTGCCGCCTCGCCGACCTTTCTGCTCCGCTCCTCCTTGGGCACCCCGGCCAGCCGGAGCGAGAAGCCCATATTGTCGCCGACGGACATGTGCGGGTAGAGCGCGTAGGACTGGAACACCATGGCGAGCCCGCGATCGGACGGCGGCACGTCGTTGACGCGCTGGCCGTCGATCATCAGCTCACCCGCGGTGATCTCCTCGAGCCCGGCGATCATCCGCAGCAAGGTCGACTTGCCGCAGCCGGAGGGGCCGACGAAGACGACGAACTCGCGGTCGTCGACCTGCAGGTCGACGCCCTTGATGATCTGCACGTCGCCGTAGCTCTTCTGGATACCCTTGAGGGTGACGGTGGCCATGACTGGGTCCTCCCGATTACTTGACGGCGCCGAAGGTGAGGCCGCGCACGAGCTGGCGCTGGCTCATCCAGCCGAAGACGAGGATGGGGGCGATCGCGATCGTCGAGGCAGCCGAGAGCTTGGCCCAGAACAGGCCCTCAGGTGCCGAGAACGACGCGATGAACGCGGTGAGCGGTGCCGCCTGCGAGCTGGTCAGGTTGAGGCTCCAGAATGCCTCGTTCCAGCACAGGATGATCGAGAGCAGGGCCGTCGAGGCGATGCCGGGCAGGGACAGCGGCAGGAGCAGCATCCAGACCTCCTGCTTGGGCTTGGCGCCGTCCATGCGGCCCGCCTCCAGGATGTCCTTCGGCACCTCCTTGAAGAAGGTGTAGAGCATCCAGACGACGATCGGCAGGTTCATCAGCGTGTAGACCAGGATCAGGCCCCAGCGCGTGTCGAGCGCGCCGTAATCCTTGGCCAGAATATAGATCGGGATCAACACGCCGACCGCCGGCATCATCTTGGTCGACAGCATCCACAACAGCAGATCCTTGGTCCTCTTGCCCGGGAAGAAGGCCATGGCGTAAGCGGCCGGAACTGCGATCAAGGTCGCGATCAGAGTGGCACCGACCGAGATGATGACACTGTTCAAGGCGAAGTGGAAATAATCCGCCCGTTCACGGACAACGGTATAATTCTCCAGCGTCGGAGCAAAGAACAGTTTCGGCGGTGTCGCGACCGCGTCGATCTCGGTCTTGAAGCTGGTCAGGACCATCCAGAAGATCGGGAAGAAGATCAGGAACGCTACGATCCAGCCGACGGCGGTGAGGATCAGCTTCTCGCGGGTCTTGGGGTGCATGGCCCGGCCCTCAATCTGCGATGTTCTTGGCGATGGAGCGGACCAGAAAGACTGCCACGATGTTGGCCAAGACCACCGCGATCATCCCGCCCGCCGAGGCGCCACCGACGTCGAACTCGCGCAGCGCTTTCAGATAGATGAGGAAGGCGAGGTTGGTCGAGGCCAGCCCGGGGCCGCCCGAGGTCGTGACGTAGATCTCGGCGAACACAGCCAGCAGGAAGATCGTCTCGATCATGATGACGACACTGATCGCGCGGCCGAGATGCGGCAGGATGATGAAGAAGAACATCGAGAACGGCCCGGCGCCGTCCATGCGCGCCGCTTCCTTCTGTTCGCTGTCGAGCGACTGGATGGCGGTGAGCAGGATCAGCAGCGCGAACGGCAGCCACTGCCAGGCGACGATGATGATCACCGAGGTCAGCGGCAAGGTGCCGAAGAAGTCGATCGGCTGGAAGCCCAGCAACTTGGCATAGTAGGCGAACAGCCCGTTCACCGGGTGCATCAGCATGTTCTTCCAGATCAGCGCGCTCACCGTCGGCATGACGAAGAACGGCGCGATCGCGAACAGGCGGGCGACCCCACGGCCGTAGAAGTCCTGATCGAACAACACGGCCAGCAGCGTGCCCAGGCCGACCGTGATCAGCAGCACCCAGAAGACGAGATAGAGCGTGTTGGCCATCGCCGTCCACAAGGACGGGTCGGTCAGCAGGTAGGTGTAGTTGTCGAATCCGGCGAAGCCACCGACGCTGGGATCCAGCAGATTGTAGTACTGGAACGAGAACCACAAGGTCATCGCCAGCGGCACGATCATCCACAAGAACAGGAGGACCACCGAGGGTGCGACCAACGGCGTCGTGTTCACGTTTCGGCTCGTGCCGCCCGCTGCGGCGACGGCTGCGGGTGTGGCGGTGGTGCTGCTCGCCATCTCGGTTGCTCGCGGCTGTGGTGGATGAGGCGCCCGGTGGGCCCGAAGGCCCACCGGACTCGAAGCTCAGCTTACTTGGGGTAGCCGGCCTGCTTCATCGTCCGCTCGGCGGCCTTCTGGGCCGTCGCCAGGGCCTCGTCGACGGTCACTTGACCGGCGAGAGCCGCCGCGACCTGCTGCCCGACCGTCGTGCCGATGCCCTGGAACTCGGGGATCGCCACATACTGGATGCCGATATAGGGCACCGGGTCCTTGGTCGGGTTGGTGATGTCGGCGCTGGCGACCGCGTCGTAGACCACCTTCGCGAACGGGGCGGCTGCCTGGTACTTCGGGTTGTCGTAGGTCGACTTGCGCGTGCCCGGAGGTGCGGCGACCCAGCCGATCTCGTCGCCGACGAGGGTGATGTACTCCTTGGACGTCGCCCACTTCACGAACGATTTGGCGGTGTCGACCTTCTGCGAGGTGCTGGGGATGCCCAGCGCCCAGGCCCAGAACCAGCCGGAGCCGTTGCTGGTCACTTCGATCGGCGCCGGCGCGAACCAGGTCTTGTCGGCGACCTGGCTCTCCTTCGGATTGAAGATGTAGCCGGCGGCCGAGGTCGCATCGACCCACATCGCGCAATGGCCGGTGGCGAACAGCGCGCGGTTCTCGTTGTGACCGTTGCTGGTGGCGCCGGGCGGACCGTATTCGTTCATGTTCTTGACGTAGTAGCTGACCGCGGCCTTCCACGGCTCGCTGGTCAGCTGCGGCTTCCATTCCATGTCGAACCACCGGCCACCGAAGGCGTTCACCATCGGGCCGACAAAGGCCATGTTCTCGCCCCAGCCCGGCTTGCCGCGCTGGCAGAAGCCGTACTGCTCCTTCGACTTGTCGGTGAGCTTGGCGGCGTACTCGGCGATCTGGTCGTAGGTCGGCTTGTCGGGCATCGTGATGCCGGCCGCCTCGAAGAGATCCTTGCGGTAGAAGGTAAACGAGCTCTCGGCATAGAATGGAACCGCGTAGAGCTTGCCGTCATACGACAGACCGCTCACCACCGACGGGATCAGATCGTCGTAGCCATAGTCGTCGCCGAGATCGTTGAGCTGCGTCAGCCAGCCCTGCTTGCCCCAGATCGGCGCCTCGTAGGAGCCGATGGTGATGATGTCGAACTGGCCGCCCTTGGTGGCGATGTCGGTGGTGACGCGCTGCCGGAGCACGTTCTCCTCGAGCACCACCCAGTTGATCTTGTTGCCGGTGGCGGCTTCCCACTTCGGCGCCAGCTTCTGCATGTTGATCATGTCGGCGTTGTTCACCGTGGCGATGGTGATCTCCGCCGCCTGCGCCAGCGCGCTGGCGCCGAGCAGGGCGCCGGTGAGCGCCGCAACGAATCCGAGTCTCGACATGGTTGGTTGGCCTCCCCTGTGTTTGAGCGATTGCTCAGGTTGTGAGCGACTATCCGAGTTCGCGCGGTGGGCTGTCAAGCCTCTTTTCACGATCCCAGCACCGCGATCGCCGTCCGCTCATCGGTGATCAGACCCCCTAACAGCCCGCCGTGCAAGGCGGCCCGTATTGCCTCGACCCGATCCGGGCTGCCGCTGACACCGATGATCCGCGCCTGCTTCAGCTCGTCCAAGGGCAGGGCCGCGTTGCGGTCGTTGATCGCGCTGTCAACGAAACGCCCGGCGCGGTCGAAGGCCCAACCGGCGATCTCCCCGACGGCTCCCTTCGCGACCAGCCCCGCGATCTCCTGGTCGGTGAGGAAGTGATCACGATGCATCGGTGCCTGCCAACCAATATTGCCGATGCCGACAAAGGCGGCGACTGCCTGTCCGGCCAACTCGCGTACCACCGCGAACGATCGCTGGCTCTGCAGCAACTTGCGCTCCTCGACGCTGCTGGCAATTACTGGGGTCGGGATCGGAAAGCACTGGGCGCCGGTCTTCTCGGCAAAGCGGCGGACCACCTCGTAGGAGCTCGCCTGGCCGTCACGTGAGATGGTGCCGACCAGCGAGGTCAGCTTGTGCTGGGGACAGGACATGACCGGCAGCTCGTCGGCCACGGCGCGGAGCATCCGTCCGGTCGAGAACGCGATCACGAGCGGTGTTTTCTCAGCGAGATAGGTGGCCAGGTGCTCGGCCGCGGCGATCGCGATCCCGACACTCGGGTGCTCGGTCGCGGAGTCCGATGGCTGCACCGAGCAATAGCCCAGGTCGAACCGCGTCCGCAGCTGCTCGCCGAGCGTCATGCATGCGGCGATCTGGTGCTCGAGGCGGAACTTGATCAGCTTCTCTGATACAGCCAGCGATACCAGACGCTGTGCTGCCTGCCGCGAGACGTTCAGCTTCTGGGCGATCTCGTCCTGCGTGTTGCTGGCGACATAGTAGAGCCACGCCGCCCTTGCGGCCAGATCGAGCTTGCGATCCTGCCTCGACAAACGCTACGCCTCCTAACCTGATCATGAACTCTTTCGCGGCACGCTACTCGTGAGCTAATGCTCAGGCAACAGGCAATTGCTTGCCGATGGGTAGCATGTGGATGGAAGATCGATGCCGCAGGTGGTGACGATCGGCGAGATTCTGGTCGAGATCATGGCGACCGAGATCGGCCAGACCTTCTTGCAGCCGGGCCTGTTCGCCGGCCCGTACCCAAGCGGTGCGCCGGCCATCTTCGCGGATCAGTCCGCCCGCGTCGGCGCCAGCACCGCCATGATCGGCTGCATCGGTCCGGACGATTTCGGCACGCTCAACCTCGAGCGGCTGCGCGGCAGCGGGGTCGACGTCCGCGCGATCCGGCGTGTCCCCGGTACCACCACCGGCAGCGCCTTCGTCACCTACCGCGCCGACGGCGGCCGCGACTTTGTCTACAACATTGCGAACTCGGCCTCGGCCGCGCTGGACGCCGGCCAGCTCGAGCCCGGCCTGTTCGCGGGCTGCCGCTATTTCCACGTCATGGGCACCTCGCTGTTCAGCGCCGGCATCTGCACCGCCGTCCGGCGTGGCGTCGAGCTCGCCAGGGCCGCCGGCGCCCAGATCTCCTTCGATCCGAACATTCGCAAGGAGCTGCTGACGCTGCCGGATGTCGCCGAGACCATCGCCGCAGTCCTTGCCGTAACTGACCTATTGCTGCCCAGCGACGCCGACCTCGCGCATCTCTGCCCGGGGCAAGCGGAGGATGAGGCGGCACGCGGGCTGCTGGCTGCCGGGCGTCGCATGGTGCTGCTGAAGAAGGGCAGCCAGGGCAGCATCTACTTCGATGCCGAGCGACGGATCGCGACGCCGGCCTTCCCCGCTGAGGAGGTCGACCCGACCGGGGCAGGGGATTGCTTCGGCGGCACCTTCGTCGCCGCGATGGCGCTGGGGGTGCCGGTGGAGCGCGCGTTGCTGCTGGCCAATGCGGCGGGTGCGATGGCAGTCGGTCAGAAGGGGCCAATGGCGGGCAACTCGACCATGGCCGAACTCGACGCCTTCGTGGCGGTCGCAAGATGAGCCCGCTGCGCGAGATCCTGGCCGCCAACCGAGCCGGCAAGGCCAGCGGAATCCCGTCGATCTGCTCCGCCCACCCACTGGTGCTCGAGGCGTGCATCGACCAGGCCGTCGGCGATGGCTTGCCGCTACTGGTCGAATCGACCTGCAACCAGGTCAACCAGGAAGGCGGCTACACCGGCATGCGTGCCACCGACTTCCGCTCATTCGTCGCCGGCCTCGCCGCCGCGCGCGGCCTGCCCGAGAAGCGGCTGATCTTGGGCGGCGACCATCTCGGCCCCAACCCGTGGCGTCACGAGCTCGCCGATAACGCGATGGCCAAGGCTGAGACGCTGGTGCGCAGCTACGCCGCGGCGGGCTTCGGCAAGCTCCATCTCGACGCCAGCATGGCCTGCGCCGGCGACCCCGACCCGCTGCCCGCGGAGCTGATCGCCGACCGGGCCACCCGCCTGTGCCGAGCCGCCGAGGACGTCTCTCCCGGCGTGCCGGTCTACGTCGTCGGCACCGAGGTGCCCGTGCCGGGCGGTGCGCACGAGACGATCGAACAGTTGGAGCCGACCCGCACCCAGGATCTCGCGGCGACGATCGAGCTGCACCGCGCGGCCTTTGCCGCTGCCGGTCTCGATCACGTCTGGCCACGGGTGGTGGCGGTGGTGGTGCAGCCGGGGGTCGAGTTCGGCAGCTCACAGGTGGTGGACTTCGCGCCCGACCGCGCGCGCGACCTCGCGGCCTGGATCGACGGAACGGGAGGTCTCGTTTTCGAGGCGCACTCGACCGACTACCAGACCGAGGCGGCGCTGAAGGCACTGGTGGCGCTGCATTTCGCCATCCTCAAGGTCGGGCCTGGCCTGACCTTCGCACTGCGCGAGGCGCTGTTCGCGCTGGCCGCGATCGAAAACGAATGGATCCCGGCCGACGACCGCTCGCAGCTGCGTGCGACCCTGGAGGCTGCGATGCTGGCCGACCCGAGCCACTGGCAGGGCCACTATCCGGGCACCGCGGACGAGCAGCGGTTCGCCCGCGCGTTCAGCCTCAGCGACCGGGCGCGCTACTACTGGCCGGTCCCGGTGGTCGCCGCCGCCGTCGAGCGGCTGCTGGACAATCTGACGCGGCGCCCGCCGCCGCTGCCGCTGCTTGGCCAGTATCTGCCGCGCCAGCACGACGCGATCCGCACCGGCCGGCTCGCCGCAGAACCGCAGGCCTTGATTCGTGCGCATGTCGCCGCGGTCGCCGGCATCTATGCGCGTGCTTGCGGGGCGACATCGGCTAATTGAGCGCAGCTACGGCTGCGCCGTTGCGTCGTACGCACCCCTGACCTACCAACGCTGGGTGCCGTAGCGGCGCGCAAGAAGCTCGGGGAGAGACAGCCGATGTCGGACAGGCTGCGCGAAGAGGCGCTCGAATATCATCGGCTGCCGGTGCCCGGCAAACTGGCGGTGGTCGCCACCAAGCCCCTGGCGACCCAGCGCGACCTCTCCCTGGCCTACTCGCCCGGCGTCGCCGCCGCCTGCGAGCTGATCGTCAGCGATCCGAACATGGCGGCCGAGATGACCGCACGCGCCAATCTGGTCGCGGTGGTCACCAACGGCACCGCCGTGCTGGGCCTGGGTGCGATCGGCGCGCTCGCATCCAAGCCGGTGATGGAAGGCAAGGCGGTCCTGTTCAAGAAGTTCGCCGGCATCGATTCGTTCGACATCGAGATCGACGAGCTCGACCCCGACAAGCTGGTCGAAGTAGTGGCCGCTCTTGAGCCCACTTTCGGCGCCATCAATCTCGAGGACATCAAGGCGCCCGAGTGCTTCATTGTCGAGCGCAAGTTGCGCGAACGGATGAAGATCCCGGTCTTCCACGACGACCAGCACGGCACCGCGATCATCGTCGCCGCCGCGATCCGCAACGGGTTGCATCTCGTCGGCAAGCCGATCGGTACCGTGCGGCTCGTGGCCAGCGGTGCCGGCGCTGCGGCGTTGGCCTGCCTAGATCTGCTGGTGAGCCTGGGCATGTCGCCCCAGAACATCCTGGTCACCGACATCGAGGGCGTGGTCTACGAGGGCCGCACCACGTTGATGGATCCGTGGAAGTCGCGCTATGCGCAGCCGACCAGCCTGCGCACGCTGGCCGAAGCGATCGAGGGTGCGGACATCTTCCTGGGCCTGTCGGCCGCCGGCGTGCTCAAGCCGGAGATGGTCAAGAAGATGGCCGAGCGGCCGCTGATCATGGCCCTGGCCAACCCCAACCCGGAGATCCTGCCCGAGCTCGCCAAGGAAGTCCGTCCGGACTGCATCATCGCCACCGGTCGCTCCGACTACCCGAACCAGGTCAACAACGTCCTGTGCTTCCCGTTCATCTTCCGGGGCGCGTTGGACGTCGGCGCCACCACGATCAACGAGGCGATGAAGATCGCCTGTGTCGACGCGCTGGCCGGGCTCGCCCGCGTCCCGCCGCCGGAATCGGTCGCTGTCGCCTACGGCGTCGACGAGCTGCGCTTCGGCCCGGAATACCTGATCCCCAAGCCGTTCGACACCCGCCTGATCGTCGAGCTGCCAGCCGCTGTCGCCAAGGCTGCCATGGACACGGGCGTGGCCTCGCGCCCGCTGCCGGACCTCGCCGCCTATCGCCAGCGTCTCGGGCAGCGGGTGATCAAGTCCGGCCTGATGATGAAGCCGATCTTCGAGGCCGCGCGCGGCAACCCGCAGCGGCTGGTCTACGCTGACGGCGAGGAAGAGCGCGTGCTGCGCGCGGCACAGGTGGTGGTCGACGAGGGCCTGGCCAAGCCGATCCTGATCGGCCGGCCCGAGGTGATCGACGCCCGGGCCGAGCGCCTGGGCCTGGCCTTGCGCGCGGGCCAGCACTACGAGTTGATCAACCCCGCCAGCGATCCGCGCTACAATGACTATGTCGCGTTCTACCTCGACCGGGTTGGCCGCAAGGGCGTCTCACCGCAGACCGCGCGCGACACGTTGCGCAATCGCCGGACAGTGATCGCGGCCGTGATGCTGGCGCGCGGCGAGGCCGACGCGATGCTGGCCGGCCCGGTCGGCCAGCTCGAGACCCATCTGCGCGAGATCACCGCCGTGCTGGGGCTCGAGCCCGAGATGCAGGAGGCCTCGACCGTGCACGCGCTGGTGCTGGACGCCGGGGCCCTGTTCATCGCCGACACCAGCGTCAGCTACGATCCGAGTGCGGCGCTGATCGCGGAGACGGCGATCAAGGCCAGCCAGATCGTGCGCGGCTTCGGCATCGCCCCCAAGGTCGCATTGGTCAGCCACAGCAATTTCGGCAGCCGCGACACGCCATCCTCAGCGAAGATGCGCGAGGCGCTGGCGATCCTGCGCCGCATCGCCCCCGACCTCGAGGTCGACGGCGAGATGCAGGCCGACAGCGCGTTGGCGCCGGCCGTGCGCGACCGGCTGCTTGCCCGGCTCCACGCTCACCGGCATGGCCAACCTGCTGGTGATGCCGAGCCTGGACGCTGCCAGCGCCGCCTACAACGTGCTGAAGGCGGTGACGGGCGCCATCACCATCGGCCCGATCCTGATCGGCCCGACCAAGCCCGCGCACATCGTCAACAGCTCGGTCACCAGCCGCGGCATCGTCAACATGAGCGCGGTCGCGTGTGTCCATGCGCTAGGCGCGGCGCGCGAGGCTGCCCCGGTCGGCTGAGGCGCCCGCGGCCGGCTTCACCGGATGTTGTCGCCGGGGTTCAGTCGATGACGGTCGCTCGCTCGATGCGCCAGTTGGCCATGATAACCGAACTCGGCGCAGGCTAGTTGCAGCGCGCCTCGACGAAATAGACCGGACCGCTGGTGAAGTGGCCATGGCTGATCAGGAAGGCTGCGCGGCCTTGTCCGTTCCAATTGGGCACATACGTTGCCGAATCGCCGCTGCCGGTCGACGGGTGGGGGAAGAAACCGCTCGCTTGGCGGTAGCTGAGCCCGTTGCCGTTGTTGAGCAGCATGAGGTGGTTATTACCGGCCTCGCTGTTCTGCACCACCAGGATGTCGGGCTTGCCGTCGCAGTTCACGTCGCCTCGGGCCAGCGCGAAGCCGCGCTGGAGCGTCGCGATGTTGACCACGCTCGTGCCGTTCCGTCGCACGCTGAGACGGTTGGCGGTGACCGTCACGATGTCCGGGCCGCCACCGTCGACGTCGGCCACGAGCAGATCGCGCGCGAAGAAGTTGCCGTAGGCCTGGGTCAGCCGGTAGTTTGAGCCGTCCCATCGATAGGCGTTGACGCGGGGATCGTCGCAGAACAGCAGGTCGGGCATCGCGTCTCCGCGCGGCATGATGCCGGCGCAGAACCCCGCCGTTCCCGCGCGATTGCTGCCTGTCGCAGCCAGCAAGGGCAGCTCGTTGAATTTGCCGTTGCTCACCAGATAGGCCCGGTCGATCGACTCGGCGGGGTAGTTTGGTGAGCGCTCGTTGGCGAACGTGACGATCACGCCGTTGGGCAGGGTCAGCGCAGCCGTGTCACGGCCCCGCGCGCGCGGCTGGGCCATCGGGGTCGACGCGGCGAGATTGACGAAGCCGCCTGTCGGCTGCTGCACCCAAAGCTCCTTCGGGTACGGACGTGAGCAGGTGCCCTGACAGGCGCCCTTGGTGCAGATCAGGTCGACCAGACCGTCCAACCTGGTCATATCGGGGCTGGTCACGTCGACGGCGGTGCAGCCGTGCCCGTCCTCCTTGTCGGGCAGGATCGACGCCACCTGTCTAAAGGAGCCGCCCTCGTTGATCATGACGGGCCACGTTCCGCCATGACGTGACGGCACCAGCGCGAGTTTGCCCTGGTAGATAAAGGCCGGCTGGTCGCCTTGGGATGGGAGGGTCGCGGCAAGGCCGACCTGACCTGCGATGTCGATGAATGTCGGATCGGCGGCCCATGCAACACTGGCCGTGATCGCCGAGGCAAGCAGCAGGGCGGGATGATTATGTTGGTGCTCATGATTGCTCTCCTTAAAATAGATCGCCTCATGCCTTTACGGGCTGAGGAAGGCAATCAAATCCCTACTGGTAATTGAAACTGCATGTCATCGTCCGAAGTCCAGCTGCTACTTCAGGCGTATCGTAGTGAAAGCACGAGATATCGCGCCTTGCAATATAAGATCGCTTATTTTTGCCTATATCAATCTAGAAGAAAACAGTGCGTGATAGCCAACAACTGGAAGATGACTTGTATGTTTTCTTGGTGCTTCCAATTGATTTGCCAAGACCTCAGTTGATATTGTAACGCTCCGACAGAGGCCGAGACCGGGCCACTCTGGCCCGAGTGGCTGTCCGGCGAGCCCATTGGAGGCTCGTCGGGCGCTACCGCGGCGGTCACTCCCGCCCGGGAGTTGCCATGCACATGCTGCCGCCGAAGTTCTCGTGCATCCATCGGACGATGGCGGTCCCTGACCTCAGCGGCCAAGAGACCTGTTCGGTCTGGCGGTACGTTGACGAACTTGTCGCCACGGCCTGCCGTCAGTGTCCGGAGTAACCGATGTGGTCAGCTCGGCCTGGTGTCGCGCTCTTCTTGGAGGCTGCACCATCGCAGACCTAGAATTTGCCCGGTGCCGTGAGCCGGCCCCTGGAACGCGCCGATAGGCTGATCGCCAAGGTCAGCTGATTTGTTCGCGGCCGCAGAATCGCGCCCAGGATCTGCGCGGATCAGCCGCGAGATTCAACGGGTCGGCGGCAGGCTCTTGAGGTAGGCGACCATCGCGGCAACGTCGGCGTCCGGCAGCTTGCTGGTGCCGTTGTTGACGATCTTCGCCATCTCACCGCCCACGAAGTCACCCTTTGGCGTCATGCCGAGAGTGAGCAGGGTGGTGAAGTCGCCGGTACTCCACTTCCCGAGGCCGACATCCGGATCGCCGCTGATGTTCGGGATCTTGCCGGCGGCCCCGCTGGGCGCGGGGCCGCCGGCGAAAGCACGTGTCCGGTCGAGCGCGCCGGCAAAGTTACGCGGTGTGTGGCACTCCTGGCAGTGGCCCGGACCCTCGACCAGATAGGCGCCGCGGTTCCAGGCTGCGTCCCTGGCAGGATCCGGCACCAGCCGCGCCGGCTGGAAGAAGGCCCACTGCCACAGATGCAGGGCCCAGCGCTGATCGAAAGGGAACGCCAGCTCGTGCGGCCGCGACGGCTGGCCCGAAGGTGGCACGGTGTCGAGATAGGCCTTGAGGTCGACAAGGTCCGCCATGCTCATATTGGTGTAGGACGTGTAGGGCAGGGCCGGGTAGTAGGGACTGCCGTCCGGCGATACGCCCAGGAGCAATGCCTGCGCGAGGTCGCCGAGCGACCATTTTCCGATACCCGCCTGGGGATCCGGTGTGATGTTCGGGGCACGGAAGGTGCCGAAGGGCGTCACCAGCGGATCGCCGCCGGCCAGCGGATCGCCGCCCTTGGCGGTATGGCAGTTGCCGCAGCCGCCGATCTCGGCCAGCACCGCTCCCCGCGCGGCCGGCCCGGGATCGGACCCGGCCGCGCGGGGAGCGGACGACGCGATGCATGTGATCAGCAGCAACAGTGCCATCATCGCCGCACGCATCGCGCCGGTCCTCAGCTCGCCGCCTTGCGGAAGCTCTCGTGGCAACTGCCGCAACCCTGCCGGCCCAAGGCGGCGAACGCCGCAAGGGTCGCCTTGGGATCGCCGCCGCTCGCCGTCTCGCCAAGCTTCTGCGCCAGTTCCTGATTGTGCTTGGCGGCCGCTGCGAAGTCGTCAGGTTTGTCCCAAACGCTCGGCAGCGCAGAGCTGTCGACCACGTTGCCGTCGTTCGGGAACATGGTCGGAATGAAGTTCGAGGTGGCGGCGATGGCCGCTGCATGCGCCCCGACCTCACCCAGCAGGCCGGGCTCCTCGGTGAGCACTACCTTGAGCGCCGCCATGTGCTCCGCCATGGCGCTCATCGAGTGCTGGCGATAGGCGACGCTGCCGGTGGCCTGCGGGCCGCCAGTATCGGCGAGCGCCAGACCACCGAGGAGCAGCATCCCGGCCGAGGCCAGGATCAGGTAGCGGGCATTGAACATGGCTGTTCCTTGCTTTCTGGTGTGAGGGCGCTGGGTCGGTTTAGGGGGTGACCGTCAGTTCTGCATACATGCCGCCCTTGAAATGGTTCTTGATATTGCAGAACAGCACGTAATGGCCTTGCGTCAGGTCCATGTCGAGGGTGCCCTTGCCACCGGCTTTAATGCCCTCGACCTCTTCGGCACCCGTGAATTTATCTTCGTTTACCTTGCTGCCGTCCTTGTTGGTCGGGAACTTGTCGGGTGTGAGGTCGGTCTTGACGACGATCATCTCGTGCGAGTTGTCGAACGAGGCATTGGAGACCTCGAAGCGCACCTTACCCGCCGGCACGGTCGCGCGGTCGAGCTTCAGGGTCTCGACCTTGCCCGTGTTGTTGAGCTCGACTTTCACCACGGCAGGTGTGGCCGCGAGCGCCGGTGTCAGAAACAGCGCCGCGACGGGCAGGGCGAGCAGCGAGGCGCGCAGGTGACGAGCATGAGGCATCAGAGACTCCATCGATTCGGACGTAGGTCATGCGGCTCGCACAACCTTTGCTGTCCCCGGTCACCGGTCGGCGACCAATCGAACCTGCGACTAGCAACCGGCAGATGAACGCGACCTGAACGCCACTCGGCTCGGATCGATCGCGACGGCGCTGACTGATTGTCGTGGGGCTAGCGCAACTGCCAGCTCCGGGCGGCGTTCGTGGTCCTCGGCAGCGGGGCCGCCTACATTGGCGAGTTAAGATGGCGACGAGCGCACGCCGCCGGTGCGCGGCGACAGGCCGCCGACCGACGCGAGACGCCAAGCCAACTCCAGATTGCGATGCCGAGGAATTTCCGGCGGAGTTTGGCGCGGTCGAACGGAAGGCGGTTCCGGGATCCCAGCCGTTGTCGAAGCGGGTGGCGATTTGGCAGGCGTTGGCTTCGCAGAATTCGATTCAGCTCTGGGCGTCGAGCGCCCCTGCCGGAATGCCCGGTCCGCCGCGCGTTGGCGCGTTGATGTTTCGTCCTAGTTGTCCGGCATGCAGCCGAGGCTCAAGTTGACGGTTTCCGGCTTGTCGCACCAGTTGATCACGAAAGCTTCAAACTGGTTGTCATATGATGGTGTATCTTCCCACACGGTGAAACAGTTATTGTCGACTTCGAAGCCCTCGTCGCCGGGATAGCCAGCGGCATTCCCCAGAAACAGCGCGTTCGGCTCTGGACAGGATGCGTTCCAGCGCGTGTGTTGGAACTTCTCGAAGCCGTACGGGCCCAACTTCAACTCCACGCACTTGGGGATCTGCCGCGGGTGGGGACCCGGATCGCTCGGGTCGTCGCATCCGCCGGCCCTCGCCGTCGCCATCGACATGATCGAAAGCCCGGTCGCGGCGACCAGAAGCATCAAGAGATTCTGCCTGTTGCGGCAAGTCATCTGTCTCTCCTTGGTTAGGGCAGGGTCAGCGCGGGCGGGAGGGCAGCGCCTTCGTGGGCAGGGCGCCCAGTGACTGGATCTCGAGCGTCGCCGTCGGCCGGCGCTTGGCGCAGCCGATGAAGAGCGTGACTTGCCCGGGTGCGTCGGCATGATTGGTCGCCGCCACGCTCACGCTGCTCTGCCGCCGCTTCACCTGCCGCAGGCCAATATGCTCGTGATAGCTTGCATCCCAATTCACCAGGTAGGGCCGGGTGTCGGGACAGCGGGCAGAGATCTGGTCGCCCCGACCGGCCTTGATCCGGCGCGGCTCGGAAGCGATCACTTTGCAGCCCGTCGCGCCCACGCAGGCGTTGCCTTGCTGCTTCAGCACGCGGGTCGTGTTGTAGAGTGGGGTGGCCCGCGCCGGGCCGGCCGCAAGGGGCAGCAGCATGAATGCACCTGCCGCGAGCCCCAGCCACGGACGGAGAACCGTCCCAACGCGCTCGTATGTCATCATTTCGATCTCCAGCTGAAGGTTGACTATTCACGACTTCAAGAGATTCCACGACGGCGGCGAACGCTAGCCATGGTTCGGCGGCAGGTCAGTCGAGCAAGCTAGAGTTATCGTGATCGTCTAATTCCTGAGGCATCAGTTCGAAATTTATCACGTCAAGTTTCGAATTGCCATATGATGTATTTGCTTAACGGCTCTATTATTGCTCATGGTGAAGCGCAAATTATCACCGTGTAAAACTCCGAGAGTAACACACCGCCGGTGCCATTGGTGAACGGCGGGTTCAGCTCCGCCGGCACCGTCCGGCCCACCGTAATCGGAATGGCCGTAGCGTGAGCTGTCGGCGCCTGCAGGGCCAGCGCCAGACCCACGACCGCCAACCCCGCAGCCGAGCGCGGCCACCTTGCTATCCACATCGCCTTTCCCCCTGACCTGAATCCGACCGACGACCGCACAGTCGGGAAGTGAGAATTCTCGGATCGCCGCCGTACAGGGGCTCGACGGCGGTCCCCTTGGAGTAGCGGCCATCGCCATGGTGCGATCGACTCATTTCACTCTTTAGCCTTAGGCAGCCACGTGGAACCCACCGCGTTCGGCGTTCGCCCACTAACTGATCCAGCTGCGTAGCTTGGAGGAGAGCCGCGCGACCCTACAACCGACGATATGCGGAATTTCCTGGAACTAGCTGGTAGTTCCAGTATGCGTAGCCATTGTCCGGGCGGCTGGGTAGGTGGGGCGAGGATGGCGCATGAATTGCCCGCGAAGCTGCGGGTAACCCAGGAGCTCTTGGGCTGTAGCAGCCGCAAAGAGCTTTGCGCCCGGTTCAGGGAAATCAATCCCCGCACCGAGTTCGACCTCGAGCGCAGCCACAAATGGATGCAGGGCCGGGCGAAGCCGCGCAGCGCGCGGGTGTATGACGATTGGGCACGCCTCCTCGGCACGGAGCGACCGGCATCGTGGCTGGTGGCCTGTATGCTCGATGCCTTCCTGGACGAGGTGTGCAGGGTCTTTGCGGCCGATCCCGTGGACCTGAAGCGGCGGTCGGGCATCGACGGGCAACGGGGCACGCTCGCGCGGGCCGGGGGAGCGGCGATCCACTATCTCTGCGGCGACTACGTCGCATACAGCCACGCCTGGTCGCCATACTTTCATGAACAGTTGATCCGCGGGTCGCTGCAGATCGAGCCGGGGAAAGGCAACCGGTTTGCCGCGCGCTACCGCGAGACGCTTCCATCCGGGCAGGTGGAGCTGACCGGTGCCGCCAATCTGGTCGGCAGGGTGCTGCATCTCGAGTTGCACGAGGCCGGCAGCGGCGCGCCGTTCTACATCAGCGTCCTGCTGTCGGGACGCCCGGCGAGCATGTTGTCCGGAGTCGCTTCCGGCGCCACTCTGGCGGGTCCCGACCCTCTGCCTTCGGCGACGCGCATTATCTTGATCCGCGTGCCGGACGGCCGCGCCGCGGAAATCGACCGTTCGAACGGATACCTAACGCTGGAGCCGGCCGCGCTCGAAGCGAACTTCGCGGCTGCCGGAATCCATCCGGCAGAGGCGGGCGCCGCCGTGGCCGAGTTCCGCTCCTTCCTCTCCGGCGGCGATCGGCCGGGATTTCATCAGGTGACCCAAACCGAACACGCGCGGCTGGCGAGGTTCTTCGATGCTGCCGGGGCAAAACTCCCGACGCATGGGGTGGACCCGTCCGGGATCGGACTGCCGCTTGCCTCGTCCGCGAGTGTCTCCTGAGGTTTGGGCGGTCCAGCGATCGGCCAGCGTCATTCTTCTGGCGTGCGGGACGGGCTGGCTCCTTGAATGCGGCTACCAGCGCCCTCGCCATCGGCCCAACCGAGCGCGCGCACATCGTCGAGCGCCAGCAACACCAGCCGCGCGCTATCGTCCGCATGAGTGCGGCTGCATCCGCCCGGGGCAGGATCCGGGCGGACGCATGACCAGATGAACGAGGCCCCCGAGCCCGAGTGACGGGGTTGCCGGAGGCGCGGCCGACTGAGGGCCGGCAGCGCCTCGGCTGTCGGGGAAACTGCCGCCAGCTGCACGCGGTGCCGGCGGGGTCTACATGGCTGCGATCGGAACTTCAGACGCCGCCCGTACGCATCAATTGTTTGTACATGGCGCCTGCCTTCGGATTGTCCTCGAGACGGTGGCCGCCTTGGCCCGCCTCGCGGTTGAAGTAGCATTCAAAGCCCATGTCACGGGCGTTAGCGCGGAAGAACTTCAGCATTTTCGAGATATAGAACGGGTTGTCGGCGCTGCCGCCCTGGCTCGGCTTGGCGACCGCCCACTCTGCGATGCTGAGCTTCTTGCCTTCCGACTTCGCGTATTTCACCCATGCGCCCAGGCCGACGGGACCGCCATAGAGGGTCTCGTTGTACTTGGAAGTCCAATCTTGCTCGTTCCGGAAGGTCGGGTAACGATCGTAGCGGTCGTGGCCGATGAAATCGACCCAGCTGCCGCCCGGGTAGAAGTTCTGGATACTGACACGGGCCGAACCTCGCTTCAGGCAGCACCAGTCGACAAGGCTACCGGGGTTGGCTCTGCGCAAGATATCCGCGGTGCGCTTGAAGTAGTCCTTATAATACGGGGCGAGCGATGGGTCGGTCACGCCCCACGAGAATTCATCGCCGTTCCACTCGTGGCCGATACGGAAAATGTAGGGACCCTGGTAGCGCGCAAGTGCCGCTGCGATCTTCTTATGATGGACGTCGAACTGACCCTTCGCCGCTGCCTGCCAGACCCCTCGGCCGCCCTTTTTCGGGTTTTCCTGATCGGGGAACAGGTAGTAGGTGATCAGCGTGGTTTCCCGAGGACCAGAGCCGAACGGCTTCAGCTTGCCCGTCAATCCGTCCAGCTTCTCCATGCCGGCCCAGGTTGCCCGCCTCCAGAAGGCCGTGCGCAGATCGACCGGGCGCCCGCGGAAGCGCTCGAAGCCGGCTGGGTTGATATCGTCCGTCGCGCAGCCGCTCCGCCACGCCAGACCCGAACGGTTGGGTATCGCCGCAGCATAGGCGTCTGCCGGATCGAGCAGGATGCCGGCCGTGGTAGCACCCATCGCACCGAGAGTCGCGCCGGCGGTGCCGAGGAACGTGCGGCGTGAGGTGTTGAGCATTGTAGATTTTCTCCAGGAGAGATGGTGCGCGTCGCTTGTGGCATTGCGACGCGGGAGGAGGGCTTTGATGATATCAGATTACGCGATAACCAAACGGAAACATTCTACCTGATGGCGAAAACGCGAACCGCGCGGTCGTATTGCACCAAATGCTCAGGACCGTGCTGGCCGGGTTTTC
This sequence comes from uncultured Alphaproteobacteria bacterium, assembly GCA_963798145.1. Classification (GTDB taxonomy): domain Bacteria; phylum Pseudomonadota; class Alphaproteobacteria; order Geminicoccales; family Geminicoccaceae; genus Benzoatithermus. Next base: position 448,496 of record CAWCSG010000007.1, on the reverse strand, counting down.
GAGCATCCTTGAGTCTCCGGGCCGTGGCGGCTTTCGCCAGTTGTGGTCGCGCACAGCGGTGAGGTCGCATTGCGCTCGTAACATCATCGACGAGCCACATCGGGGCCTTATTCCACCTGGTGGAGACACGCCTGATCCGTCCGGGCTTCGCGCCAGCGGGTCGACCGCAACTTATGGCGTATTAACAGATGCTTGTTGGCGCTCTGCAGCTACCTCGATTCAGCGAATGGCGGGGTGTTGGGGGCCATAGCGTTGCAGGCTTCTCCCGCATCCACGTCGCATATTCGATGGGCGCACGCGGCTGGCAACGCCCGCCGGAGCCTCGCGACGTGTCTTCAATGACCCGATCGCCGCAATGGATCACACGGCGCCGCGGGCGTTGAACAATCGCCGCCTCGGGCGTATCCAGCATCAACTCGGCGCAGGTGGTTGGTCATCGACCAGCCGACGATCTTGCGGCTCCAAGCTTCCATCACCACCCCGAGACACGGGCGGCTCGAGTTGCTGCTGGCCAAAGCGACGGGGGCGATGGCAGTCAGACAGAAAGGCCAATGGCGGGCAACTCGACCATGGCCGAACTCTACGGCTTCGTGGCGGTCGCACGATGAGCTCGCTGCGCGAGATCCTGGCCGCCAACCGCGCCGGCAAAGCCAGCGGAATCCCGTCGATCTGCTCAGCCCACCCACTGGTGCTCGAGGCGTGCATCGACCAGGCCGTCGGCGATGGCTTGCCGCTGCTGGTCAAATCGACCAGGAAGCAGATCAACCAGGAAGGCGGATCGGCCGGCGCGCAGGATAGACTTGGAAAATCGCCGCGACCACGCGCGCGATCTCCGCCGACGCGGCGCGAATCGTGCCTTCCTCCGTGCCGGCAGCCGCGACGGAGCGCCCGCCTGGCGGCATGGCCGTGATAGAACGATGGCGTGACCGGCAGCATCGTCGATGCCAGCGGCACCGATCCAGGCCCTTCGGGGACCGCCGGCCAAGGTCGGCAAGGCAGATCGGCGTGACTCCCAATGCTCCGCGTCGATCGCCGATGAACGCGATCCTCGCCGATGCCTGTGGCACCGGCTTCCTGGGGGAACCGGGTCGACGGCGCTGCGATCGAGATGAGCGCCGCGCAACGAGACCGGCGCTCCCGTTCGTGGTCCAGAACCGTCCGAACCGCGCGAGCGCACACCTCGGAAGAAAAATCGTTCGTCGTCGCGCTTGTCAGCGCTCAACTTTCTCAGGAGTTGGAGGCTCGAACCCCATCGTCGGCGGCGGTTTGCTCTAATGGAACACTCGGCCGCCTCGAAGCCCTGGGGTGGGCATTTCTGATTGCGCTCCCCGCGATTTCGTGGTGGAAGACGACCGACAAATTAATACTGTAGCGCGTGGTGGAGGGTACGGCCGTGCAGGCTTACTCAGTTGATTTGTGTCTTTCGCGGCTTTCCGAGGCGGTCGGGCGACCGCTCGTCGTTAAGGGGAGGTACGCGCCACGGTTGCGGCACCGCTTGGGCCTGGTCATCGCGGTCGTGATCGCGACGATAGGCGGGGCGTCATCGGGCAGAGCCGACGACCCGGTGGCGCGCGACGTCGCCAAATCGGTCGGCTTGAATTATCCTCTGCGCAACACTCAGAGCGAGAGCATCGTCGCCGACCTCAATGGCGATGGTCAGGCGGACATTGTTCTGAACGGTCACCAGCGGTTCGATTGGCCGATCCTGAGAAAGTCCGGCGCGGGATTCGTGCGCGTTCAGGCGCTTCCGGACCGCGGCGACCGGCACGGTTGCTTCGCCCGCGATCTGAATCAGGATGGCCGGCCCGATCTCTACTGCGTCCACGGCGCTTGCGAGGGTAATTGCACCAAGGAGTTCCCGAACGAGCTGTTCCTGCAGCAGCCCGATGGACTGTATAGCGAGGTGAACAGTCTCGCGTCGTCCAAGGATGCGCGGACCGTCGCAAAGCAGTGGGGCATTGCCGACGTCCATGGTCGCGGACGGGTGCCCAGGTACGGCGATTTCAACAGGGATGGGCGGCCCGATATCCTCGTGGCGAACGAAGCCCCGTCGATCTTCCCCACGCCGAATTGGCTGTTCACGAATGTTGGCGGTAGATTCGTCGAGTTCGATCAATACGCCTATTCGCCGTGAAAGCAGTTCCGGTTGTGTCGATGCGGGGGACACGGACGGCGATGGCGATGGTGAGGCATATTTCTGCAGCACGGGCCCGTTCGGAATCCTTACGTATCGGAATGTCAGCGCAATCGGAGGCGCTATCAACTTCCAGGATATCTCCGCCACGACGGCCTATCGAAATTTACGCCCCAGGCACATCAAGGTTTGGGATGTGAATGGCGACGGTCGTTTCGATTTGATGATCGTCGAGCAGAAGCGCTTCACGATCTGGCTGAATCAGAATGGCGCGTTTCCTGCCCCGAGTTTCAGCTATCCCTTGAGCGAAGGCCGCCATGTCGCCGCCGGTGATGTCAATCTCGACGGCAAGCAGGATATCTACATCGTGCAGGGCCTGAATAGCCGATACCAGGATATCATGTTGATCGCCGACGTTGCCGGCACCAGCTATCATACCAAAGCCATACCGCAGACGACAGTAGGTGACGGTGATGCCGTAACGGCCTATCCGAATTGGAATGGTACTCATCGGGCGGCGTTCCTCGTCATGAATGGCCGCCTACAGCACCCGGGACCTGTTCAATTCATTACCTTTTCCCCATGAAGCGTTAGATAACCACCCGAGCGCTGCTATTCTGAGCGGCGCTCGGCCGCGTTGTAGGGCGGTGTCTCTGGCCTAACGAATGCCGGCTCGCCTCCGCCGAGTGGCGCCGGCGAAAAGGGGACGCAGGACAGGCCGGCGCCTTGGATCTCGATCGCGGTGCAGTTGCCAGCGACCATCCGGCGTGGGGGCGCGATTGCCCGAGGGGGACGTTTTGACCATACCCGGAGACTTCCCTGGTCTCCCTGCGCCGGCCTAGTGCCGGCTCTCCGAGCCGCTGACCTGGAACAGTTGCGCCATAACCCGCCGTGTCACCCCATCGTGCGCCGCCAGCACCGGCTGCGCGGACGTCCCGGCATTCTTGCGAATTGGGATAAGAATCCAGTTACCGCAAAAGCGTGCGAGGCTCGAAAGAGAGGCAGCCGGCTCCTGTAGGCATGGCTTCAGGTAGGGCCACACCGTGCCCCAACAGCTTTACCCGCGATAGAGCGAATTGCGGCCGACCGTGCGGATGATGGCGGTCAGGTGGGATCCCCTCCGGCGACGGTGGTGGCCGGGGCCGTACGATGCCCTGATCGCGCGACCACCGGCGCCTCTCAGCCGGTTTGCGGAAATTTAGGGTGTTTAGCGCAGGGCTGGGTCGTTAGACCCCGCCAGTGCTCATCAGTTGCAGGTACTTGGCGCCGGACAGCGGGTTGTCGCTCAGATTGTGACCACCTTGGCCCGCTCTGCGATTGAAGTAACATTCAAAGCCGATATCCGCGGCATTGGCGCTGAAGAAGTTCAGCATCTTCTCGATGAAGAACGGGTTGTCGCCGAGGCCGCCGGCTGTCACGCTGGACGTCCCCCACTCCGGAAAGGAGAGCTTCTTGCCTTTCGACTTGGCGTACAGCAGCCATTGCCCCATCCCCACGGGTCCGCCGTATCGGGTCTCGTTGTAACGCTTGTCCCAATCCGCCTGGGTCTTGAAGCTCGGAAAGCGATCATAGCGATCGTGGCCGATGAAATCGACGTAATCATCGCCCGGGTAGAAGTAATCGATGCTGACCTTCGCTTGGCCGCGCTTCAGACAGCACCAGTCGATTAGGCAGACTTGGCCCTGTTTGAGCATCTCTTCGCGGATAATGTCGACGGTACGACAGAAATAATTTTTATAAAAATCGGCCTGCACGGGATCGATGACGCCCCACGAGAACGAGGTACCATTCCATTCGTGGCCGAGGCGAAAGATGAACGGGCCCTGGCGCAGGGCGATCGCGGCTGCAATCTTGCGATGATGCTCGTCATACATTCCGCTTACGGCGTTCTGCCAGATTACTGCGCCGCCCGTCTTTGGAGATTCCTGGTCAGGGAACAGGTAGTAGGTGATCAGGGTGGCCTCCTTGTTCAAGCTGCCACGCGGGTAGAGCTTGTTCCTGAGCCCGTCGAGTTTCTCCATGCCTGCCCAGGAGGCGCGCTGCCAGAACAGGGTCCGCACATCGACCGGGCGGCCGCGATATTGCTCGAACGCCGTCGGGAGGAGCTCGTCCGTGGCGCAGCCACTGGCCCATGGCAGCAGCGAGCGGCTGGGGAATGGCGCGGCCTGAGCGCCGGTGGGCCGCAGGCCGATCGCGGCGACCGCCCCACCCACGAAGGCACGGCGTGAAACAGCAAGTGTCATCCTTTGTTCCCCCAACAGCTTGATTATGCGTCGTGCGCCGCGCTGCGACGCTTTCGGCTAGCGTTGCAGCTCTCGCATTGTGGACGTACAGGCGGCGAGGATATTCCAACCTATAGCAGAATTTTTTTCGCTCATGAGGAGACGAATTGGTGCTGGTTGATCGCCCTCGTTGCGCATCAACCCACGCTTGAGTTCAATTGCACGTTAGCTTTCGCCATTTGCGACACGCCCGGCGCGTGCGTGTCGGGCGCACAGTGCCACCGGCCGTACGCGTAGAACCTCGCTCTCGACTATGCGGTAGGCGCGTCGAAAGTCTGTGTGGCGGGCGCAAATGGCCGCGGCGGAGATCGTACCAAACTAGCCGCGGCCGTAGTCCAATGTCTCAGCTACCACGACGCCTTGATCGCCTGCAAAGTCGTGGCCAGCCGATCCGCGACTTCGAATTCCGTTGCAGCCAGATTGTTGGTCTCACCGCGATCGGCAATGAGATCGTAGAGCTGGCGAGACTGGCCGTTGTAATCTTGATAAAACTTCCAAGGTCCTTGACGGATGGCGTCGCCATGGTTTGTGACGTCGCTGAAGACAATGGAACGATCGGCGGGAATGTCGCCGAGCAGGTTGTAGCCGTCCAGGTCGGCCGTCGGCGTCGACTTGGCCGCCGCCAGCACGGTCGGCAGGATGTCGACTAAGGAGACCGGGTCCGATCGCACCTGCCCGGCTGCCACCGTGCCCGGCTGCATCAACATGAAAGGAACGCGGACCCCGCCCTCATAGATGGTCTGCTTTCCCCCGCGCAGCGGAAGGTTGGTTCCCGGCGCGGTACCGTTGTCGCCCATGAAGATGACCAGTGTTCCTGGTTTGGCGACGTTGAGTACCCGCTTGATCGCGCGGTCGAGACCGATCATGACCGCAGCCCATAACTTTTGGTTCGCTGGGATCGATGACGGGACGGCCGCGAGCAGTTCTGGCGTCGCCAGCAAGGGCTCGTGCGGCGCCGAGAACGACAGATAGAGGAAACGTGGCGCCGCGCCGCCGAGCTTGAGAATGCTCATTGCCTCGGTCGCTATGATATCGGTAACGTAGCCCTTGTTCGGGTAGGCTACGTTGCGGTTCCGCATCAATGGGTTAGCCGGGTCCGTGCCGAGATAGGGTGGCGCACTCTTGAGAAAGCCGTAGAAGCGATCGAAGCCATGATCGAGCGGGTTCATTCCCAGGTGCCATTTGCCCACCACCGCTGTCCGATAGCCAGGCTGTGGAGGCGCTCGGCCATGGTCAAGGCCGCGGTCGGGAGACGGGGTCGTTGGCATAGATGCCATAGCGTTGTGAATATCGGCCCGTAAGCAGCTCGACGCGCGCAGGGACACACAGGGTGTGGCATAGCCTTGGGTGAAGGTGATCCTGCGCGCCGCGATGCTGTCGATGGCAGGCGTCGGAATGCCGATCCTTTCTCGGGACCGATGACCGATGCACCGACATCGTCCGCGAGAATGACGATGATATCCGGGCGGCCGACAGGGGCGGCCATGCCTCGAGGAGCCGTGGCCGCAGCAAGCAGAATGACACCGCAGAGGACAGCGAGCCAGTTTCGAATCACCAAATTCCTATCCCAATTCACTTAAGGCGACAGCACGAATCATTTCATAAAATCTTGGAGGCGAAAAGTCGAGTTGTCACTGCGGGTGAGCAACATCACGTGCGCGCCATTGCTTATCGGCGGACTCCGCCGAAGGTCTTTTTGCTGTCGGCGCGAGTTGGGGTGCAGGCACGTATATGGACATCGAATGCGGAGGACGGGCATCGATTAGCGGCCGCGATGCCGAAGTCGCGTCGCTGCGAACCAGCTAGCCAACCAGTTGGATGGTCGGCCCAAAACAGTTTGCGCTGGCGAACAAAGGCGGAACTTAGATGATTGTGCCGGTCTCGCAGCTTCGCCGTCTCGCAGGCCGGGCTGCCTGCCACCAGAGGAGTTGTGGTCCGTAGGGATGAGATCCTTCGTTGCGAGAAGTGGGGAGCGACGCGCAACCGGTTCGCACCGGTCCCGAGTTATCTCCCACACCCTCCAGCCCTTCTGAGAATGTCTTTAGTTGGATCAAGCGTTTGCGAGCCGCGGGTGAGCAAGCGGATCGCGAAGATGTAGGCTAAGGCAGGCGCAACTTTTGGTCGTGGTCTCCACGTCCGGAGCCAAGCGGGCGGCTGCGGCCGTAACAGATGACGCTGATTGCCAGCGTCGTAGCCGTGCGCAGCGTCGCCATTCCCGACCGACCCGCTCGGTGGGCCGGTTGCCTGCGACGCCAGATCGACCACTCCGCTGCCAACGGTGTCGACCGATCTGCTGCCATCAATCGCCGTCTCTAGGACTTGCGTGCTCAGCCCGTCACGCTTGGTTGACTGGCCGCAGAATGATAGCGGCGACAGGTTCAAACGCCGCCGGAAGCCATCAATTGCTTGTACATGGCGCCAGAAAGTGGATTGTCACTGAGATGATGGCCACCAAGGCCCGTTCGCCGATTGAAGTAGCACTCATATCCAATGTCGGCCGCATCGGCCTTGAAGAATTTCAGCATCTTCTCGATGAAGAATGGATTGTCGCCGCTGCCGCCCTCCGACGGGTTTGCCGTCGCCGACTCCGCGATGCTGAGCTTCTTGCCCTCCGATTTGGCGTAGGCAAGCCAAGCGCCGATGCCGACCGGGCTGCCGTATTCGGGTTCCATTTCCATGTAGCGCTTGTCCCAATCCAATTGGGTCTTGAAGGTCGGATAACGATCATACCGGTCGTGGCCGATGAAACGACCCAGTCGCCCCCCGGGTAGAAGGACTGGATCGCGAACGGCGCCCCATTCCGCTTCAGGCAGCACCAGTCGATCTGGCAGGTCGGATGGGCGGCCCGTAGGATGTCGACGATACGGCGGAAGTAGGCGATGTAGTAGGGAGCGACGGCCACGTCGTATACACCGCCCCACGGATAGGCGGCCCCATTCCACTCATGGCCGATACGGAACAGAAACGGACCCTGATAATTGGCAATGGCCCCGGCAATGACCCGATGATGTTCGTCAAAGTCACCCCGCGCCGCCATCTGCCAGACCGCCATGCCGCCGGTCTTCGGCGACTGCTCGGTTGGGAACGGATAGTAACACATGGCAAGAACTTCTTTGCCTGAAGTCCCAAGCGGGTAGAGCTTGTTCTTGAGCCCGTCCAGTTTCCTCATCCCGGCCCACGTATCAAATTTCCAAAAACCCGTACGAAGGTCGATCTTTCGGCCACGGAACTGCTCGAAGGTCGTGGGGCTGGCGTCGTCAAAGGCGGCGCCGCTCGGCCAGGCCGACCTGAGCGGCTGGGGATCGCCGCCGCATAGGCGTCTGCTGGATCAAGCAGGATACCGGCCGTGGTTGCACCGACCGCACCGAGAATCGCGCCGGCGGTGCCAAGGAAGGTGCGCCGTGATGTTGAGAGCATTTGCCGATCCCCCATGTGTGCCGGTCCCCAACCCGGTGTCGATCCGGGACCTTTTGATTCTACAACCTGAAAGCTTCCTAAACAAAAAACTTTTCACCTGTAAAGTGATTAATGTGTCCCCGCTGTAATGTGGAGGTCGAGGCCGGGCGCCGGTCGGCTGCAAACGCTGGTTCGGGCCCATGCATTCGACGCGCAACTCGCCGACGCTCACGGATCAGCACGGTTGTCCTGGGTCGACCGGTCCTGCTAGTTCCGGGTCAGTGGGCGCGCTCATCGGCGGCGGCGCCGATCGTTCCCAGCTGCGAGACCCGCCGATGCCGACGACCGAACCCGCCACCGGGCCGCTGGAACTCACCGACGCCCTGATCGCCGAGGTCAGGGACGCGCTCGCCAACGGCAACCCGGTGCTCGCTGCCGCCCTAGGCGAGCCGCTCCACGCGGCCGATCTGGCCGGCCTGCTCGAGCGCCTGAACGGTTGGGAGCGTGCCGAGCTGGTGCTGGCCCTGGGTACCGGCTTGGATCCGGACACGCTGGCCTATCTCGACGAGTTCGTGCGCGACCAGGTGATCGAGGCGCTCGGGCCGCAGGCGACCGGCGAGGCGCTGGGCCAGCTCGAGACCGACGATGCCGTGGAGATCCTGGCCGAGCTCGACGCGGCCGAGCAGAAGGCGATCCTGGAATCCGTACCGCTCTTGGAGCGGGCGGCGATCGAGCAGGCGCTGGCCTACCCGGAATACAGCGCCGGCCGCCTCATGCAGCGCGAGGCGGTGGCGGTCCCCGAGCACTGGAACGCGGGCCAGACCGTCGACTACCTGCGCGCGCATCGCGATCTGCCGGAGGATTTCTACGACATCTTCCTGGTCGACCCGCGCTTCAAGGTCGTGGCCGACGTGCCGCTCAGCCGGCTGCTGCGCAGTGAGCGCTCGGTCGCCATGACCGCGCTCAGGTACAAGGAGCTGCGCACCTTCCCGGCCGCGGCCGACCAGGAGGAGGTCGCGCGCGCCTTCCACCGCTACGCGCTGGTTTCGGCCCCGGTGGTCGACCAGGACGGCCGCCTGCTCGGTGTGATCACCATCGACGACGTGGTCGACGTGATCGAGGAGGAGGCCGAGGACGACATCCTCAAGCTCGGCGGTGTTTCCGCCGACGACACCTTCGTCCCGGTCCTGCAGACCAGCCTCAAGCGCCTGCCGTGGCTGGGCGTCAACCTGTTCACGGCGCTGATGGGCGTGTTCACGATCACCCAGTTCGAGGGCACCATCGCCCAGCTGGTCTCGCTCGCAGCCCTGATGCCGATGGTCGCCGGCATGGGCGGCAATGCCGGCACGCAGGCGCTCACCGTCACCGTCCGCTCGCTGGCCGCGGGCGAGATCACCCGCGGCATGGCCTGGCGCGTGCTGCGCAAGGAGCTTGCGGTGGGGGTGGTGAACGGGATCACCTTCCTCGTCGCCGGCGCCGCCTTGTCCTTCCTCTGGTTCCGGGAGCCGGTGCTCGCCGCCGTGTTCGGCAGCGCGCTGCTGATCAATCTGATCGTCGCCGCCGCGGTCGGCTCGATGGTGCCGTTGCTGCTGGATCGGCTCGGCCAGGATCCGGCGGTGGCGTCGAGCGTGTTCCTGACCGCGATCACGGATGTGGTCGGGTTCTTCGCCTTTCTCGGGCTGGCGAGCCTGTTTTTGCTCTAGAGCGTGTTCGCGCTGAGCGGAGACGCTCGCCTCAAGTAGGCCAGAGGCCGATAGGCAACAGGAAGGCTAGAGTGTGTTCGGTTACACCGGGCACGCTCTAGCCCTCGGGACGGACCGGCCCATCGGTGGAACTATTGCATCCCGATGCGCTGCGCAGCCTCGCGGAACAGCCCCTCGCCGTCGGGCGCGAACTGCATCGCGGCCAGGAAATCGTCAATGCCGTAGCGCGGCAGCGTCTTGCGGATGGCGGCGAGATGGGCATGCGCCTCGTCCAGCCGGCCGGCCAGCGCCAGCGAGCAGGCGGCGATCGCCAGGATGTGCGCGTGCGCGTTGGGGCGCGCCGCCGCCTTGACGCCCCAGTCCGCGGCTTCCTCCAACCGACCGAGGCGGGCCAGCGCCATGGCGCGTGAGCCGAGCATACCGAACAGCATCGGGTCGAACGGGCTCAGGTGGCGCGAATGGTCGGCGGACGCGATGGCGGCGTGCGGATCGCCCGCCAGCGAGTGGACGAAGGCCAGCGTATAGTGGCCCAGGGCGAAGTTCGGGCTCAGCTCGACCGCCTGCGCCAGCTCGCCCAAAGCCTGGTCGTGCCGGCCGCGCAGCCACAGCGCCCGGCCCATGGCCCAGTGAGCGGCGGGATCGCGGTCGTCGACCATCAGGCTTTGCCCGGCGGCGGCGAACGCCTGGTCGATTTCCGGTCCGCGCGGCGCCCAACCCTGGAAGGCGTTCTGGAAATGCGTGAACGAGAGGCCGGCATGGGCGCGCGCGAAGGTCGGGTCGAGGCGCACCGCCTGCTCGAAGAAATGCCGGGCCAACTCGTTGTCGGGGCGGGTGAAGCGGTACATGTGCCACAGGCCGCGATGATGCGCGCCCCAAGCGTCCAGCGAGTTCGGCGGTCGCAGGACGGCGCGGTTGCGCTCGCTGGTCTCGATCTCGCTGGCGATGGACGCGACGATCCGGTTGCCGATCTCGTCGAGGACCAGGAACGTGTCGTCCAGCTTGTGGCTGAAGGTTTCGGACCAGACGACATGCGCGGTCCGGGTCTCGGCCAGCTCCACCATCACCGTCAGTCGGTCGCCTTGTCGCTGCACCGCGCCGCTGACGACGTAGTCGACGTCCAGCATCCGGCCGGCCTCGTGCGGGCCGACCTGCCGTTCGTCCAGGGCGAACACGGAGCCCTGGGCGATGACGAACAGGATCCGCAGCTTGGCCAGACGGGTGATCACGTCGTGCGCCAGCGCGTCGCCGGCACCGCCCCGCGCACCCGCTCCGATCGAGCGGTCGATGAACGGCATCACCGCGATCGAGGCGCGGCGAGGGGACGTGGTGATGGCTTGGTCGGGTCCGACAGCTGCTGCCGCCACTTCGGGGTGAGCAACGGCCGCGGCGCTTGGCGGACTGTTCCTTTGCGCTCTGGCTGAACGCCACGCGTCGCGGACCGGGCCGCTGTCGAGCGATTCGGCTTCGAAGCGGCGGGCAGTCGCCGCCAGATGTTCCTCGCCCTCGCGAATCCGGCCATGTCGCGCAAGCGCCTGCAACAGGAGCTCGTGCACCCGCCCGTCAAACGGCGCCAGCTCCAGCCACTTCTCCAGATGGCCGAGCGCCTCCTCGTCAGGGACGCTTGCGACGAGGCGCTCCAGCAGCGCCGTGTGCGTGCCGCGGAACCGCCGCCGCTGCGCCGCGAGCCAGCTGGCGAAGGCCGGGCTGCGGTCGATCTCGAGGCCGTCGAGAAAGTCGCCGGCGAGCAGCGCCGCGGCTTCCCGTAGCCGATCCGCGGGGATCGTTGCGATCTCCGGTGTGATCCGGGCGATCTCGAGGGCATCGACGAAGCAGCCCGCCAGGTCGAGCCGCACCGTGTCCGCCTGCGTGTCGACCCGGCGCCGGTCGGGCTCGTCGATGAGCGCCCTGATCTTGCTGAGACACCAGCGCAGTTCGCCCCGCGGATCGTTGGGGACATCCCACAGCAGCTCGCACAGCTGGCTCCGTGGCACCGCGTGTGGAGCCACCGCCAGATACGCGAACAGACCGCGCACCTTGCGTGACGTCGGCAGATCGAGCGCGACACCGTTCCGGCGGATCGTCAGCGGCCCGAGCATCCGCACCTCGACCACGGGCTTGGTCGAGGCTCGGCCGGGCGGCGCGGATTCCACGGGTATTTCGACGCCGTCTGCCACGCTCGCCTCCACGTCGGGCCGCTACACCCGGGAACGACGGTCAACGGAGCTTGGTGGCCGCGTTGGCGGGGCTCGCCGCCGCAACCAGGAGCCAGGACGCTATGCCCCGATTCGCACGCCAAGGCAATTTTCCCGCTGGTCTCGAATCAGCCCGGGGCCCGGCGGCAGCCGGGGTTGCGAAGCTCGCCTGAGAGACCGGGCGGTCTGAACTAATCGAGGCAGTCGAGAAAGTAAGTAACTGCCTTGATCCCGGAAGTGCGCGTGCTCGATCCCTACTTCTGGCGGTAGCCTCGCCGCCGGCTCGTCGGCACGCGGGTGCGTCGCCCGCCTCGGCCGGGCGCGATTCCACGTGCATTTCCACGCCGTCTACCACGTTCGCCGCCACGGCCGAGCGCTACACCCGTGATCACCAGACACGTGCGCCGCGTGGCGCGACGCCGTTGCCATTGAGGATCTCGATCATGTCGACCATGGGGGAAGTGAAGTCGGCGCTGCCGCTTGGCGGTCTGCGCCTCGGCCGGACATGCGCCTGCCAGGCCCTCCATCGGCGGGCCGCCGCGGTCGTCGCCTGGCTCGACCGCGCGATCGGCGTCGAGCTCGCGCTCCGCCGCTCGATCCGCGAGCTCGACGGCATGTCGGAGCGTGGCCTGCACGATCTCGGGCTGAGCCGCTGGGATGTCGACCGGGTCACCCGCCACCGCCGCTTCTGAACCATTGCCCCGTGCCGGCGACGGAAGTCGGCCCGAGCCAACCACTCGCGTTGCCCGCTGCCGCCCGCTGGAGTAGGCTCGCCCCAAAAGGGGAGGCCTCGATGATGACCGGGCTCAGCTACGTGCACGGGAGCTCGAACGTCCCGCTGCTCGGCGAGACCATCGGCGTCCATTTCGACCGCGCCGCCGCGACCTGGCCGCACCGCGATGCGCTCATCGTGCGCGAGCAGGGCCTGCGCTGGACCTGGGCCGAGCTGCAGGCCGAGGTCGATGCCTTCGCCGCGGGCCTGCTGGCGCTGGGCCTGGATCCCGGCGACCGCATCGGCATCTGGTCGCCCAACAACGCGCAATGGGTGGTCACGCAGCTCGCCACCGCCAAGGCCGGCCTGATCCTGGTCAACATCAACCCGGCCTACCGCACCCACGAGCTGGAATATGCGCTGAACAAGGTCGGCTGCCGCGCCCTGGTCACCGCCACCAGCTTCAAGTCCAGCGACTATCTGGCGATGCTGGCCGAGCTCGGTCATGGCCCCGGCGGCCGCCTGCCGCTGCTCGAGACGGTGATCCAGATCGGCGGCCACGCCCAGGGCTGCATCCCGTTCGCCGAGGTCGCGGCCCTGGGCACCCCGGTCCAGCGCGCCCGCCTGGCCGAGCTCGCGGGCCGGCTCCAGTTCGACGACCCGATCAACATCCAGTTCACCAGCGGCACCACCGGCGCGCCGAAGGGCGCCACCCTCAGCCACCACAACATCCTCAACAACGGCTTCTTCATCGGCGAGGCGCAGAAGCTCGGGCCGGAGGACAAGGTCTGCATCCCGGTCCCCCTCTACCACTGCTTCGGCATGGTGCTGGGCAACCTCGCCTGCATCACCCACGGCAGTGCGATGGTCTATCCCGGCGGCGGCTTCGACCCGCTGGCGGTCCTGCAGACCGTGCACGAGGAGCGCTGCACCGCGCTCTACGGCGTCCCCACCATGTTCATCGCCGAGCTCGGCCACCCCGAGTTTCCGTCCTTCGACCTGTCCTCCCTGCGCACCGGCATCATGGCCGGCTCGCCGTGCCCGATCGAGGTCATGCGCCGCGTCGTCGCCGAGATGCACATGGGCGAGGTCACCATCGCCTACGGCATGACCGAGACCAGCCCGGTCAGCTTCCAGAGCGGCATCGCCGACCCGCTCGACCGGCGCGTCTCCACCGTCGGCCGCATCCATCCGCATCTCGAGGTCAAGCTGGTCGACGAGCACGGCCGCATCGTCCCGCGCGGCACCCCCGGCGAGCTGTGCACCCGCGGCTACTCCGTCATGCGCGGCTACTGGGACGACCCCGTACGCACCGCCGAGGCGATCGACCCCGCCCGCTGGATGCACACCGGCGACCTCGCGGTCATCGACGACGCGGGCTACTGCAACATCGTCGGCCGGATCAAGGACATGGTGATCCGCGGCGGCGAGAACATCTACCCGCGCGAGGTCGAGGAATTCCTCTACGCCCACCCCGCGATCAAGGACGTGCAGTGCTTCGGCGTGCCGGACCAGAAGTTCGGCGAGGAGCTGTGCGCCGCCATCGTGCTCAAGGACGGCACCACCGCCACCGAGGCCGAGATCCGCGCCTTCTGCGACGGCCGCATCGCCCACTACAAGGTCCCGCGCTACGTCCGCTTCGTCGACGGCTTCCCGACCACGGTCACCGGCAAGGTGCAGAAGTTCGTGCTGCGCGCGGAGACCGCGGCCGAGCTGGGGCTGGCGGAGGAGCGGACGGCCTGAGCCATCCGGCGACCTCGCGCGCACGTAGCCATTGTCACCACCGCCTCTTACCCCCTCTCCCGCCCACGGCGGGAGAGGGCTGGGGTGAGGGCTCTTCCAAGGAGCTACCGCTGCCCCCGGCCGTTGTCTCTCCACACGGGCTTCTCCCGGGAGGGATTCGGATGCCGACCACACGCGCATGGCTGGCGGCGGCACTGCTCGCCACCGCCACCGCGATCACCGGCTGCGACAGCAATGTCGGCAAGGGCGCCGCGATCGGTGCCGCCGGCGGTGCCGGCCTTGGCGCCCTGGGGCCGGGCAGCGTCCTCGGCAACGCCGCGGCGGGTGCGGCGGCCGGTGCCGCCGGCGGCTACATCTACGACCAGACCAAGGACAAGGATAAGCACGACGACTGAGCGGCTGGCCGAGGGCAGACGACCTAGGCGACGCCGAGGAAGGCCGCAAGGCCTCCCTCGGCTCCCACCTGCGCCAGCCGCTCCAACCGCTCCAACCGCTCCTTAAGCCCGTCCTCGACCTGAGCGCTGATGCCGCGCATGCTCTGATCCGTCGGACATGCGCGACAGGGAAGACAATTCGTGCACGCCCGAAACGAAGGCGACGCCCGCTCCGGGGCTGAGGAGCGGACGGCGTAACGGTTGCAATGGACCCGCCTGCCGTTCCCCCGTATCATCTGCGAGGCTGAACCCGATCTAGCGCGCTCGAAAGTCAGCTTCCGTCAATAATGGGCTCTCACGCTCAACGTGCGTTCGAAAACTGTGGGCAGTTAACTACTGCCGGTCAAGCCGTTGATAGAACTTGGTCGCGGGCGGCGTCTGCGTAGTGTCCTGATAGGTGAAGCAGTTGGCCAGATCGTCGACGCTCTGCAGCACGCCAATCAGCACATATGCGTTGAACGGTGTACCGGCGCTGGTCTCATAGTGACTCACGAAATTGAGCATGATTGCCTTGCCGTGGCGTATGCCAAGATCGGTTATCTGCTGTGTGCTAAGTACGCAGATACCGGCTTTCTGGTAGAGCTGAACCGCTCCGATGATCGCTGTCAGATAGGTGGAGAGGGTGCGACGGTCGCCCCGTGTCGCGTAGTCAGGCGGCACTGGAATCTGGAGGCGGGAGATAATCTGACCAAGTTTGTATTCGAGGTACTGCCTCACGAGCGGCGCTCCAATATCAGTCTGACCGGCATTGAGGTGAACGAGCGCGTCGGCCTTGAGGCGGTCGGATTTCTGAGCACTAATCATGATCCGACCAACGGGAGGCATACCTTGGAGTTTCTGATGTCGCCAATCTGAGGTGTTGTTAAGCGTATCGAAATATTTTTCGAGTGTGACATCATGACTGAGAATGACGAACTGCAGCCCGTCCGGATTTGTGGGTTGCTGCAGTTTGCAGCGAATTCCCTCCATAAGGCTGAACTGATGGCCCGCATCGAAGCTCGACGTGATGTCGTCGAGAACCATGAAGCGTGGCACGCCCTTATGCGTGCGGGCCGCCGCAAGAAAGATCGATGCGGCAACAGCATTGCGATAGCTCTCGGAAAGGAGAGCCCGCGCGCTCACGCCCGTCAGACCATGAAAATCGGCAAGTAACAGCTCGACTTGCTCGGTATCCTGCGCTCTGGTCAGGGTTGGCTGTACGTTTGGCCCGCCCCTGACGAGATCTTTGAAGAAATCTTGATACTCGCTCTCGATGTCGGTGATGCGCCTAGCGGCAAGGGCTGTCTCCGCGCCGGCAAAGGCGTCGGCCACCTTTGCAACGAAGTTGCGCCATCCTTGCCGCACCTGGAGTTCGGCGACGACTATAGGTAAGTGTGGTGGTCGTGGTGCTATGATATCCAATTGCATCGCGAAAACGCTTCGCACCATCGAGCACTCTCGTGACTGCGACGAGTGACGGTGGTAACTGCTTTTCGACAGCCGCCAGTGCCTGCTCGGCCTGATCGAGTAATGATATCCGCTTCGCTTCATGATCGTCAAGGGCGGCGAAGGCTTCCTGCAGACCGGTGATCGCTAGCGTGCCTTTGGCTGTGGCGGCAGTGATGGTCGAATGGCGACGCGCCGCCGCCGTCACAGAAAGGGGCGCGAAAGCCTCCAGTCTGCCGAGTCGGGCCACCGAGGCCGCACCGGCAACGGATGCTCCCAGTTGCGCGTTGAGTTCGTCGGCTTCGCTGTATTCCGTGAGCTTGGCTGCAATATGAGTGTCGAGCCGGTGCTCCGTCTTGGTATCGCAGACTGGGCACAGGAAAGGGTCGCTCCAGGTCCCATCAGAAACTACAGCAGATGCCGATTGATAGAGTTCGCGAAGCAAAGATGAGCCGGCCTTGAGTAGCGCCTCATCGCGTTCGGCGGCTGTGCTGAGGAGGCCGGTACGTTCTGCTGCCTCATCGGGACCGGGTGCCAGCTCTTTGAGATTCGTGACCTGCGCGAAGTGCGCCGCATGTTGTTGCCGCAACGGCCCGCCTTCGGCAGCTTCGACTACTGCATAGAGCGCATCCAGGTCGGCCGACATGATACCCGTCGTTCCGAGGCTCACCTTCAGGAGATCGATGCCCCGAAGCGCCTCGGTTACGGCAGCACACAAGGCCGGAATGTCCGCAAGGTCTGCTGCGGTTTGGCTGGTAACATCGGTGTAGGCAACTAGGGCCAGGTTGGCCTGCTCGGAAAGCTCTCGCTCGCCCGTCCGAATTTCGGTCTCGACAACTCTTATCTCGAAGTCGGCGTTGAGCGATTGCGTGTGTTTGGCACCCTCGAGCGCTCGCCTCAGCGTCGAATAGCGGCTGAGGCCGACGAGTGACGCGAAGGATCGCCCGCGAACGAGAGCGGTGTCGTCGATGAAGCGCCCGAATTTCCGATAATCGACAAGAACGAAATCTTCTCGAAGGGATCGCAGAAAACCCTCAGGATCAGCATGGCTGGTCATGGAACCGACGGTGCGGATGCCTGCCGCGCTGCGTTGAACAGTAATTTGTATGTCTGGCGTGCCGTCGTCAGCGGCGAACGTCATCGCGATCGAGGCGCCACCGGGATGGAAGCGATTATTGATATATGTTTCGGGGTGCTCGGCTGCTTGGAGCCCAGCCAGCCGTGGCACCTCTCCGAATATGGCATAGTGAATCGCCTCGAATACGGAAGTCTTGCCAACGCCATTCGGAGCACAGATGGAATTTACGGCGTTCGGTGCGAGCTTGATTCTGAGCGGGTCACCCGCGTTGTTGATGCCCCGAAAGCCCTCGATGCTCAGTTCGCCGAGATAGTAGCGCGTCATGACGCTTCGCCGTCGGTGGAAGCTTCGAGGTCTGCCAGCACGGCACGGTTGAAAACAGTTCGGTTAGGCCGGCTTCCGGGATCCTCGCCGGCAATTAGGTTGCCGAGATGCTTGAAGAGGATTTCAGCCATCGCCGGATCTAGCGCTGTCACATGCCGTCTGAAAGCCTCAATGTTATCCTCGTACGACTTGTCGAGATCAAAAACGAGGTCAGTCATTTTTTTCCTATCGGTTAATGTGGTATTGGTTATTAACAATACGCTTGCTCTTCTGGTAAGGGGGCCGCCACGTCTTCCGTACCAGGTGCGATTAACGAGCCGGTAACCACTTTCACCGAATCCCCGCTTCGAGCTGCGGTTGTACGGCTCAAGCCGCTGTCAGTGCCGCCGCGACCTGAACCGGCATCGATGCGATCACGCGCAAGTAGGAGAGGGACGCGCGGTCGGGCAGGCGGCGCGCCATCTCCCACTGACGCAGCGTGGCGACCGGGATGCCGTAGCGTCCCGCGAACGTCTCCTGCGACAGGCCGAGTCCGGTCCGGATGGCCTTCACCCTCCGGGCGACTGCAATACGCTTCAGCTCGTTGACGTTCAGGGGCGGGTTGTCGGGATCGGTGCGGGCCGCCTCGGTGATCGCCGCGTCGTTCAGCGCCCGGGCGGATTCCTCCGGACCCGTGGGCGGGTCGAGCGGGTCGAGGGTAAAGCTAACGACTGCCATAGGCTCGATCCTCCGTTCGGTTGGCGCGTCGGGCGGAGATGATCCGATGGGCCGCGCCGCGCTTCGTTGCCACCACCACGTGCAGCCTGCCCGCGATCATCCCGATCACCTTGAACCTGCTTTCGGCGTCTTCCGCCCGCGTGGCGTCGAGCTCCAGTCGGTCCGGATCGAGGAACACCCGCGTCGCAAAGGAGAAGCTCACCCGGTGCTTCGTCGAGATTCGCCGCGGCTTTCGTCTCGTCCCATTCGAAGCGAAGCTGCGCACCCATCGTCAACACTTATATGTCATTGACACAGCGACGGCAAGCTCGACCCATCCACCGGCAGTAGTGGCTTCGGCTAATTGGAAGTTACCTAGGCGTTCGGTCCTATTTGTGATAGCATTAATTCCGACCCTTCACTGCTCGTCGGACGCCCGCCATGCCCGCCACCGCCCCACGCCCCCGCAGCCCCGCCCAGATCGAAGCCGCCCGCCGCAACGGCGCCCGCTCGCGCGGCCCGGTCACCGCCGAAGGCAAGGCCCGCAGCTCCCGCAACGCCCTCAAGCACGGCCTCGCCGCCCTGCAGCATTTCGTGCTCGAGGACGAGGCCCCCTCCGAGCTGGAGGAGCTGACGGCCCGCCTGATCGCCGAAATCGAACCCGAGAGCGAGATCGAGGCCCGGCTCGTCAAGCGCATGGCGATCGCGTTCTGGAAGAGCGAGCGCGCCGAGCGGATCGAGGTCGCCCTGTTCGACGCCGCCCCCAAGCTCCGCCCGCCCCAGGCTGGCTTCGAGTGGGAGGTCGCCGACCCGCTCACCACCTTCGACCTCAAGCGCTTCAACGCCGTCCGCGGCTACCAGGCCCAGCAGGGCAGGGAGCTGTCCCGCTGCCTCAAGGAGCTGCGGCTGCTGCGCCGCGACGCCGCTCGCGGATTGCACGGGCGAACCCGAGCGCACGTCGCAGAATGAACCCGAGCGCCCGCCCGATCGCAGCCAACGACGACGCCACCTCGGCGGTCTCTGCCGAGCCGTTCCAGCCCGAGGAATTGCTATCGAACGAACCCGGCGCACCTGACGGCTCGCCCAGCGACGCTGACCTCGCGGCAGGCAATCGTGCCCTCGCGATCTGGGCCGAGGCGCGCCTGCGGCGGCTGCGCGCCGAGCAGGCCGCGGCCGGCCCCGCGGGATCTGAGTGCCGGCATGGGTCCCTCGACGACTCAGCCCGAAGACGACGACCGTCAGCAGGTGCCGGCGGTGTAGGACCACGCGATGCCCGTCAGCCGCGTCCCCTGCATGCAGATGCTCGGCTCGCCGCTGGGCGTCCCGGTGAGGCGGACCGGCCGGCCGGCGAGCGCGGGCAGGGGGTCGGCGGTGGTGATGTCCCAGGTGCGGCCATCCGGCGCCACGACCATGACGCAGCCGGCCTCGATGCCCGCGACCGGGCAGCCCTGGATCGCCACCGCATCGTCGGCCGCTGGTTGCCCACCGGCGCAGGCGGCCGCACCGCCCAGGATCGTCGCCAGTGCCGCCAGCATCGCGGGTCGCATGCCCGTCTCCCGGAGTTCCGCCTGCCCACAAATCTCTAAGGCAGGCGGCATCGCCCGGGCGATGCGGCTCAGGCGTTCTGTCCCGGCTGCTGGTAGACCTGCGCCGGCGGCTGGGTCTGGTCCTTGGGCGGCAGAGCCGGCTGCGGCGGGGCGTAGAACTTGGACTCGCGGCGGTCGAGCGTCGGTTCGAACGGCAGGCGCATCTTGGCCTGGGTGCCGTTGCGCTGCGCCTCTTCCAGCGCCGACTGCAGCTCCTGCGCGGTGCGCTGGTCCCAGGGCAGGCGGTAGGCGCGCGGCTCGCGCTCGCCCGCGACCTGCAGCCAGAGATAGAGGCCCTGGCCTTCCTGCATCTGGCTGCCGAGGACCGTCGCCTCGTCGGCCTTGTCCAGCCACCATTCCAGTGCGACCGGCTTCGGGCGGCTGAGCAGGTCGCTGAAGCCGGCATAGCCGACCGGCATGAACAGCGCGGTGCAGGCGACCGCCGTGGTCTTCACGGCGAGGCCGCGCGGCGCCCAGATCGCGATCGAGGCCAGCGCGGCCGCGACCAGCACGGCCAGCGCGAACAGAAAGGGCAGGTCGGTCATGACTTCACTCCCGAGCGCAGGGGTCGTGGCAGGCTGTTGACGCTGCCGGGCACCACCGTGCCGGCCTCGGTGAGCTTGAAGCGGAACACGGTCCGCTCCTCGCCCTCGCGCTCCAGGGTCAGGCGGGTCATCAGCACCTGGCGCGTGGGAGCGGCCGCGTCCGGCTTGGTGCTGACCACGACGGTGACCGGCACCGCTACCGCCCGCGCCCGGTTGCGGTAGAGATGCAGGTTGACCGTGTACTCGCCGGGGATGATGCCGCGCGAGAAGCTGCTCTCGTAGTTGAGGCCGGAGACGTCGAGCTGCTGGCCGAGATCGTCGCGCAGCAGGTTGAACACCGCCCCGCCCTTGTTCGAGTAGCCGACCGGCACGTCGCCCGGGGCCTGGACCCAGAGGTCGACGTCGCTGTCCATGTCCGGCGGCCAGTTGGCCTCGACCATGACGTTGCCCGGCGGGGCGGTCTCCTTCGCGTTGGCCGCCGCGGCCTTGGGGTTGATGTGCGCCAGCATCAGCACGGCCACGGTGACGAAGCCGGCCAGCATCAGCATGATCAGGTCGCGAAAGACGATGTCCGCGTCGTCGCCGTCGTCGCCGTCAAGCAGCTGCATGGCGCTCGCCCTCCTCGATCGCGTGGGCGATGACATGGACCGCCCCACCCTCGAGCAGGCGGTAGTCGACCATCAGCCACAGGTTCAGGACCGAGCCGACCAGGGTCTTGAACAGGGCCATGGCCATGCCGTGCAGCAGCGTCGCGACCATGGGGCCGATCGCCCCAGGATCGGTCACCGCGTCCTGGTTGACGCCCGAGAGCGCGATGACGAAGCCGATGATGGTGCCGATCAGGCCCAGCAGCACCAGCATGCTGGCGATCTGGCGGATCGGTGCGATCCGGTGCGCGAGCTTGAGCCGGAGCGTGGCGGCCAGCGCCGAGCGGGTATGGCCGCCGCGGCCGGCGATGGCGGTCATGAAGTCCGCCACCTTCGTGGGCGCGCCGCCGGGGCCGCTCTGCAGCGCATTGAGCTCGCGCGACAGCAGCCACACCTTCTGCCCCGACCAGACCAGCCCGACCAGGAACAGGGAGAAGATCAGCTTGCAGATATGGGTGTCGTCGGCGGCGAGGATCTGCGCGATCCAACCCTGCATCCAGGCGGCGAACAGCAACCCGAAGCCGGTCAGGTTGATCAGGAAGAAGCGCAGCAGCAGCAAGTAACGATAACGGTCGACCGCGGTAATCGGCGGTACTGTGCGATCGCGTCGACTGATGGCGCCATCGAGGCCATCACCAGCCATGATCTCGGCAGCCAAAGTGCTCATGACAGCTCCATCCAATGAAGGGGACACCGCACCTGCGACCGCGGCTCGATCAACAGCGGAGAGCGATAGACATTACCGCCACGCGAGCAGCGGATATCGTCCAGCGCCGCCGCCTTCACCAAGCCGGTCGCCGCGAATGCTGCGTCATGACACGCACTGACATTCGATATAGGTCCGGAACGTTCATGGTGCAGTGCACAAAAGGCCACAATCGCCCGCATGCGTCCGTACTCCCGGAGTTGGTGAGGCAGGCTCAGCGATTCCAGGGACTTATATGCTGCATGTGGAACAGGCCGGCTGTGCTCATTCGCACGGCAGCCTGCCCTGATGCCCAATCCAGCCGGCCCGCCATCTGCCCAATTGCTGCGCAGCGGGCTCGGAGTGGGCCCTGCACTGTGTCGGATTGCCGCATACGCCTCGCGAGGGCACTCCACCGCCGGGTGGGTGGCCTCGACAAGCAGGGCCACCACGCCTAAGCGAGCGCTGAGCGGCGCAAGCGATCAGGGAACGGCCATGGCACAGTTCACATGCCCCTCCGTCGGCTTCGACCTTGGCGAGCAGGCGGAGATGATCCGCGACACGGTGGCGGGCTTCGCCGCGCGCGAGATCGCCCCGCTGGCCGAGGAGATCGACCGCAGCAACCAGTTCCCGCGCCATTTGTGGCCCAAGCTCGGCGAGCTGGGCCTGCTCGGCATGACGGTCGAGGAGGAGTATGGCGGCAGCGGGCTCGGCTATCTCGAGCACACGGTCGCCGTCGAGGAGATCAGCCGCGCCTCGGCCAGCGTGGGGTTGTCCTACGGCGCCCACTCGAACCTGTGCGTCAACCAGCTCCGCCTGCACGGCACCAAGCAGCAGAAGGAGCGCTACCTGCCCAAGCTGGTCTCCGGCGAGCATGTCGGCGCGCTCGCCATGAGCGAGCCCGGCTCCGGCTCGGACGTGGTCTCGATGCGCACCCGGGCCGAACGCAAGGGCGACCGGTTCGTGCTCAACGGCAGCAAGATGTGGATCACCAACGGGCCGGAGGCCGAGACGCTGGTGGTCTACGCCAAGACCGACCCCGACGCCGGCCCCAAGGGTATCACCGCCTTCGTCATCGAGAAGGGGATGGCGGGCTTCACCACGGCGCAGAAGCTGGACAAGCTCGGCATGCGCGGCTCGGACACGTGCGAGCTGGTGTTCCAGGACTGCGAGGTGCCGGCCGAGAACGTGCTGGGCCAGGTCGGCGGCGGCGTGCGGGTGCTGATGGCCGGGCTCGACTACGAGCGGCTGGTGCTGGCCGGCGGCCCGCTCGGCATCATGCAGGCCTGCATGGACGTGGTGCTGCCCTATCTCCACGAGCGCAAGCAGTTCGGCCAGCCGATCGGCGAGTTCCAGCTGATGCAGGGCAAGCTCGCCGACATGTACACGACGATGAACGCCAGCCGCGCCTACGTCTATATCTGCGGCAAGGCCGCCGACCGCGGCCAGCTCACCCGCCAGGACGCCGCCGGCTGCCTGATGTTCGCGGCCGAGAAGGCGACCTGGATGGCGCTGGAGGCGATCCAGTCCCTGGGCGGCAACGGCTACATCAACGACTACCCGACCGGCCGGCTGCTGCGCGACGCGAAGCTGTACGAGATCGGCGCCGGGACCAGCGAGATCCGGCGGATGCTGATCGGGCGCGAGCTGTTCAAGCTGACCAGCTGAGCAGCCCATCCGGGCGGTCATCGGTAGAGTTCATATCCGTAGCGCCGGGGGATAGTAACGTGGCCCCCGACGCACGCAAAGGATGCCCATCCGGCACCGGAGCTGGGGAACTTCCGGGCGCCGGCAGGGCAGTAGGGTGAGGAAGCAGGCGCGACCAACCTGCTCGCGCATGCCTGCGATTGGCCTAGTCTAGTTTCCGGAGGGCATGGGCAGCTCGAAGCCATCTTCGGCCAAGCCGTCGCGAACTACCCCTTGTAGCGGTTCCAGGTCTGCGTCTGGCAGACGAACAGGATGCAGCCGTCGACCTTGAGCGTGTCGGGGCCGTCCAGCTTCATCTTCGATTTGTAGACCTTGCCGCCCTCGGGATCATAGATTGTGCCGCCGTCCCAGGCGTCGGTGCCCGCGGATTTGAAGCCCTGCAGCAGCGGCAGGCCGACGATCGGGCGCGAGCGCAGGGCCGGGTCGGCGTTGTGGATGTCGACCAGCTCGCCGGTCGGCTGATCGGCGGGCCGGTAGGACCAGGTGACGGTGCCGCACAGCTTGGCGGCGTCGCCGGAACAGGGCGCGATCGCGACCCGGGCCTTGTCGCCCTCGGTCACCCATTCACCGACGGCCGACGCCGCGGCGGGTGCCGCACCCAGCGCCGCCAGAATTGGCACCGCCAGAGTGAACCTCGCTGGCAATGATCGCATCCATTTGCTCCATTTCGTTGCGCCGACCACGCGCGTCAGCAATGTCGAGCCGACCGTTGCTGAACCGCGTTCGGATCTCGACGGCAAGATCCCGAACGACCCATCAATAATCCTCGGCCCGCAGTTCGTCCCACACGTTTTGTGTAAGGATATGGCCTCGCCAGGAGGAGTCTACCCGCAATATCGATAGCGATCTATGTCGCCCGCGACGCGTCGGTGCTTCCGCCGACTGGCACGAGCTGTTCCGCTCGACGGAATTGGCTGGGATTGCAGCCCGCCATGCGGCGAAAGGCGCGGTCGAAGTGGGCATGCTCGGCGTAGCACAGACGGTACGCGATCTCGCCGACCGCGGTGTTGGTCTCCGCCAGAAGCCGGCAGGCGAGCTCGAACCGCACCTGATCAAGGATCGCGCGATACGAGGTCCGCTCGACCGCGAGCTGCCGCTGCAACGTGCGCGGACGAAGACGCAATCTCGCCGCGGCGCCGTCCAGGTCGGCCTGGGCGTTGTGCAGCCGAAGCGCCACGATGTGGGCCACGGCGGCGCGAAGACTGTGGGGCGGCGGGCCGCGGACGAGGTCGCGGAGCTCGCCCCGCGTGGGCGCGCCAGGGGGCGGCCAGGGCGTGGTTCGCGCGCCCAGCAGCGAGCGATCGAACACGACGCCGACGCCATCCCGATCGAAGGCGACCGGCCCCTCGAGCAAGGCCTCCAATTTAGCTGCATCACCATGCCTGGCATAGGGGACCCCGTAGCCCGCGGGCTGCCAGCCACCGCCAAGGAAGCCACGAACGAAGCCGATGACGGCCGGCATCACATGGTCGGCGTGCTGGCGCGCGAGCTCGGCTGAAGCCACGTGCTGCCGATAGCTGAAGCGCGCCACGTCGCCACGCAACTCGAGGCGCAGGGATCCTCCGGTCTGATAGTAACGAAGACCTCGGATCGCGCGGTCAATTCCGCCGCCAAGCGTTCGCGCGGCGGCTGCGAAGCGAAGGTACGCCCCGTAGTCGTCGTTGTGCATCAGGCTGCCGATGCGCAGCCCGATAAACGGATCGCCGGACACGCGGGCTGCGCCGTCGAACAGCTCGATCATGTCGATGAGCGGCAGGCGTGCGTCCGGCTCGTCGACGATCGTGGCCGGAAGCTCCTGCCGCCGCAAGAGGGCCGCGAGGGCACGCTCGCCCTGCTCTTCGATGACGAGCCGCGGCAGCGGACCCATACCGCGAGCCTGGGTGGTAGCGCTTCGTCCCATCGTCAATCGCGTCTGCCCGTCAAGGTTCTTGGCGGGAAATGGTAAGCGGCGGGCTCGATTTCATGCAAGATCTGATCGCACGAAACCGAGGAGGCTATCGAATGAGAAATGCGTTTGCGATCGCCGTAGCCGTGATAGCGGCCACGCTCGCCGCTGCACCGGTCAGCCGCGCACAGGACGCCAAGAAGCCCAACATCCTGGTGATCTGGGGCGACGATATCGGCACCTGGAACGTCGGCGCCTATACCCACGGCATGATGGGCCGGACGCCGAACATCGACAGCATCGCGAAGAATGGAATCCTGTTCACCGACCATTACGGCCAACCGAGCTGCACCGCGGGGCGTGCCGCCTTCATCACCGGCCAGCTGCCGGTGCGCACCGGCATGACGACGATCGGCATCCCGGGTTCGAAGCGCGGGATCCAAAAAGAGGATCCGACGCTGGCGGAGGTCCTGAAATCCGTCGGCTACAACACCGCCCAGTTCGGCAAGAACCATCTCGGCGACCGCAACGAGTTCCTGCCGACGGTGCACGGTTTCGACGAGTGGTTCGGCAACCTCTACCACCTCAATGCCGAGGAGGAGCCGGAGCAGCTCGACTATCCGGGCCAGAAGAACCCGGATTACACCAAGGCGGTCGGCCCCCGCGGCGTGCTGCACGCATGGGCGACGGACGTGGACGATGCGACGGTCGATCCGAAGTTCGGCCGGGTCGGCAAGCAGAAGATCGAGAATACCGGGATGCTGACCCGCAAGCGCATGGAGACGTTTGACGGCGAGGTGCTCGACAAGACGCTGGATTATCTCGACCGCAAGGGCAAGGACAGCAAGCCGTTCTTCATCTGGTTCAACACCACGGCCACCCACATCTGGTCGCATCCGCAGCAGAAGTACGTCCAGATGGCCGTGGACGAGGGGCGCGCCGAGCAGGACGTCTACCGTGCGAAGATGATCGAGCACGACGAGCAGGTCGGCAAGCTGCTGCAGAAGGTCAAGGACCTGGGCCTCGCCGACAATACCATCATCCTCTACTCCACGGACAACGGCAACGAGCTGATGATGTGGCCCGATGGCGGGTACGCGCCTTACCGAGGCGAGAAGGGCACGACCTGGGAGGGCGGCGTCCGCGTGCCGTTGCTGATCAGCTGGCCTGGCCATATCCCGGCCGGCCGGGAAGCGAACGGCATCCAGTCGCATGAGGATCTCTACGTGACGTTGGCGGCGGCGGCCGGGCTCCCCGATCTCAAGGAGCAGATGCTGGCCGGCGATAAGATGGGCGACATGACCTACAAGGTTCACCTCGACGGCTACAACAATCTCGACTACTGGACCGGCAAGACCGAAAAATCCGCACGCCGCGAGTATTTTTATTACGACGAGACAGATCTCATGGCGATCCGTGTCGATGGTTGGAAGATGCACATCGGCGTCAAGCCGGAAGGCAGCTGGTGGGACGAGAAGTACTATCCGAGCGTGCCCTACCTGTTCAACCTGCTGATGGACCCGATGGAAAAGATGGACCCACAGTCGCACGAATGGGGCTATGCCGGACGCAAGTTCTTTGCAGAAAAGATGTGGGCGCCCACGGCGGCCGGCCCATTTCTCCAGGCTCATCTGAAGAGCTTGCAGGATTTCCCGCCGCGACAGGGCGCCGATACGCTGAGCCTGAAGAAGGCGATCGACGGCGCGATGCAGCAGATGGCGAATCCTGGCGGGTCTTCCAACTAGCGTAAGGGGTGGCGGCTCCCCCCGAATCCTTACGGTCCGGGGGGAGCGAGCGGCGATTGCTTCGTTGGACATACCGCCAATAGCTTAGGTCGCACGAGGGGCTCCTGCGCGGGTTGGCCCAATTTTTCGGGGGAGCGGGCCCATGAGCCGAGCACCAGTCGCGATCGTGGGCACGCTGATCTGCATGCACGGCAGCAACGTGCGTGCGGCCGTTCTGCGGTCGGGGGGCAGGGGTCCACGAAGTCCGCCATCATTGACTTCGTTGCCGCCGTCACGGCGGCAGGCCTTGCGGACTGCGTGCCGGAGCCCGAACTGATCGCCGTGTTCGCCCTCGACCTGCTCAAGCCGCTGGCGCCGCAGCACACGCGGCCGGTACGTCCCCTTGGAAACGACTATCCGCCATCGCAATACTGGCGGGCCGAATTCCAGTAGGCTCCATGCCCCCGTTTCCGTAAACTTTTCTCCACGTCGCGGCCACCGCACCTAGCTTCGGCAACGGGCAAGGCTACCATCGAACAAGAATGCCATCGTCGCAACTCGACCAGCAGGAGGGCCAACCATGAGATCATCCGTCATCGCTGTCATCACCTTGGCCGCCGCAGCGCTCGCCGCGGCACCGCCAAGCGTCGCGCAGGACGCGCAGCCGCCCAACATCCTAGTGATCTTCGGCGACGATATCGGCCAGACGAACCTGTCGACCTACAGCTTCGGCCTCATGGGCTACCGGACGCCGAACATCGACCGGATCGCGACCGAGGGCATGAAGTTCACCGACTACTATGCCGAGCAGAGCTGCACGGCGGGCCGGTCCACCTTCCTCACCGGCCAGTCGACGCTCAGGACCGGACTCTCGAAGGTCGGCCTGCCGGGCGCGGATGTCGGGCTGCAGGCCTCGGACGTGACCCTCGCATCGGCGCTGAAGGACCGGGGCTACGCCACCGGCCAGTTCGGCAAGAACCATCTCGGCGACAAGGACGAGTTTCTGCCGACCGCCCATGGCTTCGACGAGTTCTTCGGCAATCTCTACCATCTCAACGCCGAGGAGGAGCCGGAGGACCGCAACTACCCGCAGGACCCGGCCTTCCGCGAGAAGTACGGGCCGCGTGGGGTGATCAAGTCGTCGGCTGACGGCAACGTCCAGGACACTGGACCGCTGACCAAGAAGCGGATGGAGACAGTCGACGATGAGACCGCCGCCGCCGCGATCGATTTCATGAAGCGCAAGGTGGAGGCCAAAACACCGTTCTTCACCTGGTTCAACACCACCCGCATGCACTTTCGCACCCATGTGCGCGACGAGCATCGCAGCCCGCCCGGCCTGACGGCACCGACCGAATATGCCGACGGAATGGTCGAGCACGACGCGCTGATCGGCCAGGTGCTCAAGTCGCTGGACGACATGGGCGTCGCCGACAACACCATCGTCGTCTACACCACCGACAACGGCCCCCATCAGAACTCGTGGCCGGATGCCGGCACCACGCCGTTCCGCAGCGAGAAGAACACCAATTGGGAAGGGGCCTACCGCGTGCCTGCGATGATTCGCTGGCCCGGCCACATCAAGCCGGGCTCCGTGGCGAACGGCATTGTCTCGGGGCTCGACTGGTTCCCGACGCTGCTGGCCGCTGCAGGCGACCCCGACATCAAGGACCGCCTGCTCGCGGGCACTACGATCGACGGCAAGCAGTACAAGAACCATCTCGACGGCTACAACCAGCTACCCTACCTGACGGGCAGTGCCGACGAGAGCGCGCGCAAGGAGTTCTTCTATCTCAACGACGACGGCGAGATCGTCGGGCTGCGCTACGAGAATTGGAAGCTGGTGTTCGCCGAGCAGCGCGAGACCGGCACACTGCAGATCTGGGCCGAGCCGTTCACGAGGCTCCGTCTGCCCAAGATGTTCGACCTGCGTTCCGATCCCTACGAGCGGGCCGACATCACGTCGAACACGTACTGGGATTGGGAGCTTGCACACGCCTACTTGCTGGTGGCGGGTCAAGAATACATCGCCAAGTTCCTCGCCACCTTCAAGGACTACCCGCCCGCACAGCGGCCGGCGAGCTTCTCGATCGACCAGATCCAGGAGCAATTGAACGAATCGTTCAAGAACGCCGGGGGCGGCCAGTAGGACGCGTCTGCATTCGGGGCCGCCGATCGGCGGCCCCGTCGTAGATGTGCAGCGGGCCACCTCATCGCCGCAGAGCGATTGAACCCGACGGGGAGAGCGGCATTGCAGCTTGGAGAAGCTTCGGGCGGAGCGGACGAATCCCCGGACGTGGCCATCTCGCCTAAGGACGCCATCGTGGCCCTGCGACAGCGCATGGGCGAGGCGATCATCGGCCAGCGCGAAGTAATCGAGCGGCTGTTGATCGGGCTGCTGGCCAACGGCAATCTACTGGTCGAGGGCCTGCCCGGCCTCGCCAAGACCCGCGCCATCAAGGCACTGGCGAAGAACCTGGAGTGCGACTTCAGCCGCATCCAGTTCACACCCGATCTCTTGCCTTCCGACGTGACCGGAACGGAAATCTACCACAAGGCCGAGGGTGCCGCCGAATTCCGCTTCGAGCCCGGGCCGATCTTCGCCAACGTCGTGCTGGCGGACGAGATCAACCGCGCCCCGGCCAAGGTCCAGGCGGCGCTGCTGGAGGCGATGGAGGAGCGTCAGGTCACCGTCGCCGGCAAGACCCACGCGCTGCCGCCCCTGTTCATGGTCATGGCGACCCAGAACCCGATCGAGCAGGAGGGCACCTACCCGCTGCCCGAGGCGCAGATGGACCGCTTCCTGATGCACGTCAACATCACCTACCCGCCGGTCGCGGACGAGGTCGAGGTGATCCGGCTGGTGCGTGGCGAGGAGATCGCCGCCAACGCCGCGGCCACGGATGGAGCGAAGAAGCCGCGCGCCGCGGTCCCGCAGGAGGCGGTGTTCGCCGCGCGGCGCGAGATCGGTGCCATCCACGTCTCGGAGGCGATGGACCGCTACATGGCCGATCTGGTCAATGCGACCCGCGTGCCGGCCGAGTTCGGCCCGGATCTCAAGCGCTGGATCGAGATCGGTGCGAGCCCGCGCGCCAGCCTGGCGCTCGACCGCTGCGGCCGCGCGCACGCCTGGCTCGCCGGCCGCGACTATGTCGACCCCGAGGACGTGCGAGCGATCGCGCCCGATGTGATGCGCCATCGGCTGGGGCTCAGCTACGAGGCACAGGGCGAGGGCGTGACACCGGACCAGGTCGTCGGCGAGATCATCAAGCTCGTGGCACTGCCCTGAGACCGCCATGCTCGACCTTCCGGCACGGGCCAGAACCGGGACATTGCCCGCTGCGACGTCGCAGAGCACCCTTGATCTGCGCGTCGGCGTCACGCTGGCACATCTGCGTTCCCTCGAGGGCCAGGCCCGCGAGCTCACCTTCCTGCCGCGCCAGCCGGCGCGCTCCGTCCTCAACGGCAGGCATGCGTCGCGCCTGCGCGGCCGCGGGTTGAATTTCGAGGAGCTGCGCGGCTACCTGCCCGGCGACGATGTGCGCGCAATCGACTGGAAGGTGACGGCACGTACCGGCGAGCCGCATGTGCGCGTGATGACGGAGGAGCGGGACCGGCCGGCCCTGATCATCGTCGACCAGCGCATGTCGATGTTCTTCGGCTCGCGGCTGAACATGAAGTCCGTCACGGCGGCCGAGGCCGCGGCACTCGCCGCCTTTCGCATCCTCGACCAGGGCGACCGCGTCGGCGGCATCGTGTTCGGCGATGTGCAGCTGGCCGAGATCCGCCCGCAGCGCACCCGCAAGGCGCTGGACCGCTTCCTGACCGCGCTTGCCGACGCCAACGGCTTGCTGCGGGCCGACTCGCCGACGGTGCGGCCGATGGCCCTGAATCAGGTCCTGCGCGCGGCGGTCAGGATCGCCGCGCGCAATCATCTGATCATCGTCCTGAGCGACTTCGACGTGGTGGACGACGAGACCCGGCAACTGATCTCCGGTCTCGCGCGCCGCAACGACCTCGTGTTGGTGCTCGTTTCGGACCCGCTTGCCGAGGAGTTGCCGGAAGGCCTGCGGCTAGTCGTCTCCGATGGCCAGCTGCAGGCCGAGATCGACGCCGGCGACAGCCACACCCGACACCGCCTGCGCGATCTGACGCGGGGGCGGCTCGCGGCGATTCTCGACTGGCAGCGCACGCTGGGCGTGCCGGTGCTGCCGCTGACTGCCGCGGAGGAGACGCTGCCGCAGATGCGCCGGCTTATGGGATTGGCGCCCCGATGACGAGCGACGAAGCCGCGCCGCAGACCACCAACCTGATCGACCTGCTCAATCGACTGGCGGAGCCGTCCGAGCCTGCGCCGGTCTCGCTGATGCCGCAGACGCCTGGCTGGACGGTGCTGGCCCTGCTACTGGCGCTGCTGCTCGCTTGGCTGGCGTGGCGCGCGGTCGTTCGCTGGCGCGCCAACGCCTATCGCCGCGCCGCTCTGGTCGAACTCGCCGCGGCAGGCGATGATCCTGCCGCCATCGCGACGATCCTGCGCAGGGTGGCGCTCGCCGCCTGGCCGCGCGAGCGCGTGGCGAGCCTGCACGGCACGCAGTGGCTGCAGTTTCTTGATCGCTCGGGCGGCGGTGGTTTCGTCGACGGCCCTGGGACCGCACTGGTCGATGCGCCGTACCGTCCGCGCGCCTCGGCGCCGGGGCTCGGTGCGCTCGCGGCACGCTGGGTGCGCCGTCACCGGGTCGAGGCGGCCTGATGCTTTCCCTTGCGCTGCCCTGGGCCCTTCTCCTCCTGCCCCTGCCGCTGCTGGTATGGTGGTTCGTGCCGCCGCATCGCGAGCAGGTCCCCGCGCTGCGCTTCCCGTTCTTCCGGCGGATTGTTGCGACGGCCAGAGCCGAGCCAGGCCCCGGAGCCGTCGTGCTGTCCCGCAGTCGGCTGCAGATGGGCGCCGCCATTGCCGCCTGGTGCCTGATCGTCCTGGCACTGGCCCAGCCCGAGCGTATCGGCAAGCCGGTCGAGATCAGCCGTTCCGCCCGGGACGTGGTGCTCGCCATCGACATCTCGGGCTCGATGGACACTAGGGATTTCAAGACACCCGACGGCGCCCGCAAGCAGCGGCTGGCAGCGGTCCGCGACGTGGTGCGGACCTTCGTCCGGGGCCGCGATGGCGACCGCATGGCCCTGATCGTTTTCGGCTCCAAGGCCTATGTCCAGGCTCCGCTGACCGAGGATCTCGGCACCATCGTCGACCTGCTCGATCGCACCGAGGTCGGCATGGCCGGCCCGCACACGGCACTTGGCGACGCAATCGGCCTCGCGATTCGTACCTTCGAGGCCAGCGACATCGACCAGCGCCTGCTGATCCTGCTCTCCGACGGCACCGACACCGCCAGCCGCATGAGCCCGGTGAACGCCGCCGAGATCGCGCACGATAAGGGCGTGGAAATCTTTACCGTCGCCGTCGGCGATCCCGAGGCGATCGGCGAGGAACGGGTGGATCTGGCCACGCTCAAGGACGTCGCGGCACGAACGGGCGGCCAGACCTTCTTCGCCGGCGACGAGGCGGCGCTGAAGCAGGTCTATGCGCGCATCGACGAGCTCGCCCCGCGCGAGGTCGAGACCCTGTCCTGGCGGCCGCGCCACTCGCTGGCCCATATCCCGCTGACACTGGCCGCCCTGATCGGCATCGGCACGGTCACGGCGCTGCACCTCGGCGCGAGCTCACGGCGGAGAATGGCGGCGTGAGCGAGCTCAACGTGATCCTCGACGCCTTCCACTTCATCCGGCCGTGGTGGCTGTTGTTGCTGCCGGTGGTCGTGGTGCTGTGGTGGGCTGTGCGCCGCAACCGGACCTCACGTGGTGTGGTGACGGAAGGCATCGCACCCCACCTGCGCGCGGCGCTTACGGTCGGACGCTCCGAACGTCGCCGGCTTTGGCCGATCGACGGCGTGGCGGTGACGCTGTCCCTGCTGGCGCTGGGAGCCGCCGGCCCCACCTGGTCGCGCGTGCCCGACCCGTTCGTGGCCCAGTCGGCACCCGTGGTCGTCGTCCTGAAGGTGACGCCCTCGATGGAGGAGCGCGACGTGGCGCCCTCGCGGCTCGAGCGCGGGAAGCAGAAGATCCGCGACCTGCTCGCGCTGCGGGCGGGTGCCCGCACGGCCCTGGTCGCCTATGCCGGCAGCGCCCATCGGGTCGTGCCGATGACCGAGGACCCGTCCGTGATGGCGCCGTACCTCGAGGGCCTCACGCCGGAGGTGATGCCCGAGTCGGGCGAGCGCGCCGCCGACGCGTTGGACCTCGCCGCCGAACTGCTGGCGCAGGAACATGCGCCCGGCGGCGTGCTGTTCGTGGCCGACGGGCTCGATCCGGCCGATGCGGCGGCATTGGATGGAGCCACGGCTACGGCGGTGGCGGTGCTAGCCATGCTCCCCGAAGGCGGTCGCGATCGCGGCCTCGACCTCCTCGCCAAGGCCCAGGTCGTCCCGGTCACCCCCGACGATGGCGACGTCCGGCGCATCGACCGCACCCTTGCCGCCGCCTATCGCCAGGCCATGCTGGAGAACACCGCCCAGCCCTGGCTCGACCGTGGCCATTGGCTCGCGTGGCCTGCGGCGCTGCTGACGCTGCTCTGGTTCCGCCGCGGCTGGACGATGCGCTGGGCGGCGGTCGCGTTCGTGCTCGCCCTGCAGGTGCCGCAGCCCGCGCGCGCCGACGGCATCATCGACTGGTTCCTCACCCCCGACCAGCAGGGACGGCTCGCCTATCAGCGCAAGGACTATGCGCGTGCCGGCGAGCTGTTCACCGACCCGCTTTGGCGGGGCTACGCGCTCTACCGCGACGGCCAGTACGAACAGGCGGCCGAGGTGCTGGATCGGGCCGAGACGGCCCAGGCCGCGTTCATCCAGGGCATGGCGCACATCAAGTCACGCTCCTACCGCGATGGCGTGCGCTCGTTCGAGACGGCGCTGCGGCGCGATCCGGACTACCCGAACGCCCAGGCGAACCTCGAGGTCGCGCGCGAGATCGTGGACTTTGTCGAGCGCGCGCGCGAGCAGTCCGACACGGGCGAGGACACCGGCGAGGGTGCCGACGAGATCGTGTTCGACAACGAGGACGAGCGCGGGGCCGACACGCAGATGGAGACGCCGCAGGAGGATGGCGCCGGGCTCATGACCACCCAGCAGTGGATGAACACCGTGGACACGCGCACCGGCGACTTTCTCAAGCAGCGCTTCGCCATCGAGGCGGCCAAGCGCACGACGCCGGAAGCGCAGCCGTGAGGGCCGCGCTCGCGATGGCTGTCGCACTGGTCATGGGCCATCCGGTCGCCGCGCAGCCGGGCCTACCGAATGGCCCGGTGCTCGACGTGGAGCTCGACAAGACCGAGACCATCCCGGGCCAGCCGGTCGGCCTGCGGCTGACGGTGCTGGTACCGACGTTCCTGCCCAGCCCCCCCGTCTGGCCGAGCTTCGAAGCACCCAACCTGCTGATCCGCCTGCCCGAGCGCTCGACCGGCCCGACCAGCAAGCGGGTGGGCGATGCCACCTGGTCGGGCGTGACGCGCAACTACCGCATCGCACCCATGGTGCCCGGCAAGGTCACGCTGCCGGCGCAGGAGGTGCTGGTCACCTACGCCGACCCGGAGACAAGCCAGCCAGTGACGGCCAAGCTGCGCACCGACCCGGTCACCCTGAACGCGGTGGTGCCCGAGGGTGCCGAAGGCCTCGATCCGTTCATCGCCGCCCGGTCGCTGGAGCTGAAGCAGTCCATCGAGGGTCAGCCGGGGGCGATGAAGCCCGGCGACAGCGTGACACGCACCGTCACCGCCACCGTGGCCGGGGTGTCGCCGATGTTCCTGCCGGGCCTGCTGCGGGCCGTGTCGGTGACGGGTGTGGCCGCCTATCCCGACGAGCCGGCGGTGGCGGAGACCGATGCGCGCGGCGTGGTCGGCGGCAGCCGGACCGAGCGCGTCACGCTGGTCGCCGAGCACGGCGGCGGCGGCGAGCTGCCGCCGGTGGCGATCGATTGGTTCAATCTCTCGACCGGCCAGGTCGAGACCGCGCGGGTGGACGGGGTCGCGATCGCGGTGGACGGCCCGCCCGCGCGCAGCGCCGAGCCGCGGGACTGGCGCGCGATCGCCCTCGCCGCGCTGGCCGGCCTGCTCGCGCTGGCGCTCCTGGCCTGGCTGCTGCGCCGCGCGCTGCCGCCGCTGACCCGCTGGCTGCGGGCGCGGCGCGCGCAGCGGCTGGCCTCCGAGGCGCACGCCTACGCGCTGCTGCGCCGCGCCGTGGCGCGGCGCGACCATGCGGGTCTGCGCCCGGCTCTCGATGTCTGGGCCGGCCGGCTGGCCGGCGCCGATCCGCGCCTGCACCCGCTGGTCCAGGCGGCCCTAACGGCACTTGGGGCGGCGCGCTATGGCGGCGGCACGGCGGGTGACGCGGCCGGGGCTTGGCGCGCCCTTGCGGCAGCACTGCCGGCGGCGCGCCGCGGCGCCGCGACCGCCCGTGCCCGCGCCGCCCTGCCACCTCTCAATCCCTGCTCCATCCCTGCACCGATCGGAGGCACCATGCTCACCCGGATGTTCGCGCTTGCCCTGGCGACCCTGACCGCGGCGCTTCCCGCCGCCGCCCAGGACAGCCTGCCCTCCTGGAACGAGGGGCCGGCCAAGGCGGCGATCCTCGATTTCGTCGCCGACGTGACGACGCCCGGCACCGCCGACTTCGTGCCCGTCGCCGAGCGCATCGCGGTATTCGACAATGACGGCACGCTCTGGATCGAGCAGCCGATGTATGTCCAGGGAGTCTTCGCCTTCGACCGGGTGAAGGACCTGGCGCCGCAGCATCCCGAATGGAAGAGCCAACAGCCGTTCAAGGCGGCGCTCGAGGGCGACAAGGCGACACTCGCCGACGCGGGCGAGAAGGGCATCGTGACCCTGATCATGGCAACCCACGCCGGCATGACAGTCGAGCAGTTTGCCGCCGACGTCACGGACTGGCTGGCGACTGCCCAGCATCCGCGCTTCCAGCGGCCCTACACCCGGCTCATCTATCAGCCGATGGTCGAGCTGCTGGAGTATCTGCGGGCTAACGGATTCAAGACCTTCATCGTCTCGGGTGGCGGGGTCGACTTCATGCGGCCCTGGACCGAGAGCACGTACGGCATTCCGCCCGAGCAGGTCGTTGGCTCCTCGATCAAGAGCGGCTTTGCGATGCAAGACGGCAAGCCGGTGCTGACCAAGCTGCCCGAGATCGAGTTCATCGACGATAAGGAGGGCAAGCCGTCAGGCATCCACCGTTTCATCGGCCGCCGCCCGATCGCCGCCTTCGGCAACTCCGACGGCGACCTGCAAATGCTGCAATGGACCACCATAGGCGCGCCCGGCCGACGTTTCGGCCTGATCGTGCACCACGACGACGCCCAGCGCGAATACGCCTACGACCGCGACAGCCATGTCGGCCGGCTGGATAAGGCACTGGACGCGGCGCCGGCCGCGGGCTGGACGGTGGTGTCGATGAAGAATGACTGGCGCGAGGTGTTCCCCTCACCGTAAGAGCGCGTGGCTCTACTAGGGCGGAGGCAGCACTGACGCGGTCATGGTCGATCAGCGGACATGCTTGAAGAACCTGCTTCCAGCAGCTGCTTGATCCGCCACTTGAATGGCGCTCGGAGCAGTTCTGACCGCTGCGACGCTCGCGGTCCAGCGCATGCACAGGAGGTCAGAGGAGCAATGAGCGGGACTGTAAATATGGGGAAGGCAAAAGCCCGAAATCGAGCTCGTGCATTGCTGCCGCTTCTCGCGATGTTCTTGGCCGTGCGGCCGGTTTAGCCATGCACGACGGCTCTCGCCCAGGACGACAACGCCCTCGCCAAGGCGGCGCAGAACCCGGTTCCGGCAATGATCAGCCTGCCGTTGCAGAACAACACCTTCTTCGGAGTCGGGCCGCACGGCGACACGGCCACCGTGCTCAACATCCAGCCGGTGGTGCCGATCACTGCCGGCGATTGGAACATCATCAGCCGGACCATCGTGCCGGTGATCTATGTCCCGGACCTGGCCCCGGGTCTGAGCGACATCGCCAACGACCCGCAGGGCAGCGACGGCAGCTTCGGCCTCGGCGACATCAACCAGACCTTCTATTTATCGCCCGTCGACTCCGGCCCGGTGATCTGGGGCATCGGGCCGTCGCTGTCGGCACCTACCGCCACCGACGACAGCATTGGCAGCGAGAAGTGGAGCGCCGGGCCGGCTGCGGTGGCGCTGACCATGCCCGGCAACTGGGTCGTGGGCACGCTGGTGCGCCAGCTCTGGTCCTTCGCCGGCGACAGCGACCGGCAGGACGTGAACCAGACCCTGATCCAGCCGTTCGTGAACTACAATTTACCAGGCGGCTGGTATCTGGTCTCCTCGCCGATCATTACCGCGAACTGGGAGGCGAAGAGCGACGACACCTGGACGGTGCCGGTCGGTGGCGGTTTCGGCAAGATCTTCAAGATCGGCGGCCAGGCGATGAATGCCGGTGCGCAGACCTTCTACAATGTCGAGAGTCCACGCTACGGCCCCGACTGGTCGCTCCGTGTTCAGCTGCAGTTCCTGTTTCCGAAGTGAGGATGTGGCCGTGATTCAGCCGGACGCCACGGCCAGCGAATCGACGCCGGCTGGTACGGACTTCCTGATCGCGCATGGCGGCCCGTTCTACGAGCTCCAGGAGCGGCTCGGTCTGCTACGCGCCGATGCGCTGAATGCCGGCCGCCGCGCGCTGATCGCGGTGGCGCTGGCCTGGGGTGTGCCGTTGCTCCTGGCCGTGCTCGCCGGCCATGCCTGGGGTGGACCACCGGCCAGCCGACCGTTCCTGCTCGACCTCGGCGCTTGGGCCAGATTTCTGGTCGCGGTCGGCGTGCTCGTGCTCAGCGAGGGCATGGTCGAGAAGCGCCTGCGCATCATCCAGCAGCAGCTGCTCGAAGCCCCGCTGCTGGCGCCGAGGGCGAGGCCCGCGGCGGCGAGGGCGGTGCTGCGATCATTGCGGCGGCGGGATTCGCGCCTCGCCGAGCTGGTCATCCTGGTTGCATCGGCGCTGATCACGCTCGCGGCCGCCGAGCTGAAGCTGGGTGGCGATCCGTCGGCATGGCTCGCGCAACCTGGACCGGAAGGGCTGCCGCACTTCACCCTGGCGGGCTGGTGGGTTGCGGTCGTCAGCTTGCCGCTGTTCTGGTTCCTGCTGCTGCGCTGGTTGTGGCGGCACCTGGTGTGGGGGCTTCTGCTGCACGACCTCGCCGGGCTCGAGCTGCGCCTCGTCGCGACCCATCCCGACGGCTATGGCGGGCTCGGCTTCATCGGCGCCTATCCGAACGCCTTCGCCGCCTTCGTGTTCGCCTTGACCACCGTAGTCGCGGCCGAAACGCTGCAGGCGATGCTGCACGGCCAGATCGCGGATGCGGCATTCCCCTCCGTCATGGGGGTGTGGCTGTGCGTGGTCGTGGGGCTGTTCGCCTTGCCGCTGGCGGCCTTCAGGAAGCCGTTGAGCAGGCTCAAGCGGGCGACGCTGCTCGCCTGCAGCGCTGCGGCCACCCGCAGCGAGCGCGCCAGCGAGCGGCAGGTGCTGGGGCGCAACATCGCCGCCCCAGCTGCCTCGGGCGGCGAGACGGATCCGGCGGGCGGCGACCCGGCCAAGACCTACGCCGCCGTCCGCAAGCTCGGGACCTTGCCGGTGACGAAGGCGAGCCTGCTGCCGCTGGGAATCGCGGCTGTGGTGCCGCTGATTGCCGTCGGGGCGACCCAGCTCCCGTTCAAGGAGCTGCTCAAGGTCGCGAAGATGCTGCTGCTGTGACCCGGAATCGTGCCCGTCCGGCCATTTACGGTGCGGTACGCGAGGATGTGCCGCCTCGCCGGATGGGCTATCGTCGACTTGGCTGCCTTGCACTGCCTACGTCATCGCGCCGATCCGGGGAGCCGCCTGTGAGCTGCGCCGACCTACCCTGCGTTCGTGATGGGCTCGCCAGACAGAGAACGACATGAACAGCTTCAAGACCAATCTGCTGCTCATGGCGGCAATGGCGCCCGGTGCGGCGTGCGCTGAAGATCAGCCGGCGGCAGCTATTGGGACTATCAGAACGGAGGCTTCGAGTGGGATGTGACCATGAGCGGGCCGATGGTGGGTGGGGCAATCCGGTTTTGAGCGCCGCCGGTCGATACCAGCGCATGCGGATGGCGGAGCCGATCTCGCGGCGACGTCTGGTCGCAATCGTGGCCGCCCTGACGCCCCTGCTCGCGGCGCCCGATCGCGCCGATGCCGCGTCGGCCGATCAGATCGACGCCAAGGTCGCGCTGGCGCTGGCGAGTCTCTACGCCAACAACACGATCGCGAAGATGCTGGCCCCGACCGCCAAGGGCATCCTGGTATTCCCCGACATCGTCAAGGGCGGGCTGCTGATCGGCGGCCAGTTCGGCGACGGCGCCCTGCTCAAGGAGGGGAGCACGGTCGGCTACTACCGCAGCCTGGCCGTCTCCTACGGGCTCCAGGCCGGCATGCAGTCCTTCGGCTATGCACTGTTCTTCATGAACGACGCGGCACTGGGCTATCTCGACGGCAGTGACGGCTGGGAGGTCGGAGTCGGGCCGACGCTGACCATCCTCGACCAGGGTGCTTCCGCCTCGTTCAGCACCACCACGGCCAAGGACGACATCTACGCCTTCTTCTTCGACCAGAAGGGCCTGATGGCCGGACTAGGTATCCAGGGCTCGAAGATCACAAAGATCGAGCCGGACAAGTAGTGGTCGTGATACGCGTTCGTTCCTGGGGACAAACTGCTGAAGGGCCTATCGGATGACTGCACCCGGCCTCGACTTGGCTGTAATGCCGACTGAAACGGGCGAGGAATATTCGCTGCCATCGCGCGTGGCCGGAGGTGGGAGACCGTTGCGCGGCGCCCGGTCGACGCCGATGGTCGCGTTGATGACGCTGCTGCTCCTGGCGGGCTGCGAGAGCTTCGGTCGCGGGGTGACCGAGGCGGTGCTCAAGGGCAACGGCGAGGAAACCAAGGACACCCGCAACTGCGAGGTGGAGGGGCGGTCGTTCCCGGGCATCGCACCCTATCTGGCGGCGCAGGACAAGCTGCCGCCGTACGGTGACACGGTGGGTTCGCGGCCGGAGGTCAAGGTGCTGTACGTGCACGGTATCGGCACCCATGTACCGGGCGATGGCACGACGCTGCGCCAGACTCTGGCCAAGGCCCTGGGGCTCGACATCCGGGCACCACGGCCGAAGCGGATCGTGATTTCCAGCCCGAGTTTCCCGAACCAGAACCTGGGCGAGATCAACATCACGCGGCTGACCGATGAGCAGCACAAGCGCGATCTTCTGTTCTACGAGCTGACCTGGTCACCCATCACCCAGCCCGACAAGGACCTCCTGGCCTTCGACAAAGAGCAGGACTATGTCCTACGCCGCGCGTCGCTGAACCAGGCGATGCGGACCTTCGTGAACGACGTGGCCCCGGATCCGCTGGCCTATGCCGGCCAGAAGCGCGAGCCGATCCTGGTCTCGGTCACCCAGTCGATCTGCTGGGTGGTCTCGCGCAGCTGGAGCGAGCTGCCGGAGCTGACGGAAGGGCAGTATTGTGGCGCCGACATGCCGGGCGTCGGCAGCCGGGTGGCCGTCGACGATTTCGTCATCGTCAGTCATAGCCTGGGTAGCCGCGCGGTCATCGACGCCTTGCAGCGGCTGACCAACCTGCCGGTCGGCACCGATCCGAGGCTTCAAGGCATCGCCGACGATTTCCGCAATCGCGACATCCAGGTATTCATGCTTTCGAACCAGCTGCCGCTGCTCGAGGCCGGGCGCGAAGGCCAGCAGGTGACCGGCCAGATTGCCGAGTATTGTGGCCCCAGCCCGGCCAAACCCGGGCGGTTCTTCGCCAAGACCGATTTGATCGCCTTTTCCGACCCGAACGACTTGATGAGCTACCCGATCCCGGACAAGTTCGCCGACAAATACGTCGAATCGCGCCTGTGCCCGAGCGTCACCAACGTCACGATCAACGTGGTAGGGGTCAACTCGGTCCTGGGCCTGGGCGATGTCGCCAACCCGCTGGCCGCGCATCTGGGCTATGCGGGCGATGAGCGCGTCGGCGGCCTGCTGGCCAACGGGGCAGGCCACGCTGGCATCGCGCCGGTGGTCGCCGAGCGCTGCACTTGGAGTGCCACCGACGAGACCTTAATGCACTGACCCGCCACGCGACCGGGTGGGCATAGCTTGGCGAGGCCGTCTAAAGACGGCCTCGGGCCTTTTCAGTCTTCGGCCGGGAGCCATTCGGCGGTCG
The DNA here is from genome assembly GCA_963798145.1 of uncultured Alphaproteobacteria bacterium. GTDB lineage: Bacteria > Pseudomonadota > Alphaproteobacteria > Geminicoccales > Geminicoccaceae > Benzoatithermus. The sequence continues at coordinate 407,288 of CAWCSG010000007.1, read as the reverse complement.
GGTTGTAAGTCAGCATCTGTGGGCCGATCTCGTCGGTACGCGGTCCCATGTCGTGCTCGACGACGACGCCCGACTGGTTGACCATGAACGTCATGACTCCGCTCTCGCCGTAGATGGCGGGCCACGCCACCATCGCGAAACCGGCGATCATGTTGCCGTTGATGATATAGTCGTATGCCCCACCCGGAGCATTGGCCCCCTGGCGGGTCATGATCCGGTACAGATAGCCGTAATAGGGCGTGGCCGGGTCACGACTGTCCAGGTTCACGCCGGCTGCTGCGAGGAACGGGCCGAACGGGCTCGCTTCTTCGGTACCGACGACTGGCCAGTACAGGCCGTCATGCTGACCGGGCGTGCTGCCGAGCCGCTGTGCGTATTCGAGCACCGCGTCGCCGTCGCGATCCTCGGCGGCGTAGGCGACCTGCGCGTCCACATAGGCGTTGAGAACCCGGATCGCCTCGAGCTCGTTGCGGCCGACGACACGATCCTTCACGGCCTCGACGCCGGCCTCCCCGTCGAAGCGCCAGCCGCCGGTTTCGTGGACGAGCGGCGCCGGCAACGGCCAGGAAGCCAGACCGACCTCGAGGATGCGCCGGTCGTCGCCATCCGGCCGCAACACGGTGGCGCGCTGCGCCGCTGCGAGAAACCGCTCCCGGTCGGCGGCATTGGCCTCCACTCCCTGACCCGCAATCAGCTCCGCGAAGTCGGGCCCGACGATCGCGGCGATACCCGGCCGATCATGGTCCTGCACTGCCTGGACGAGCGCCGCGACCGCCTCCTCGGGAGTCGCAAACAAACGCTGTGCATCCTGCGCCCATGCCGCAGTGACGCCCAGCAACATGGCTGCCGCGGTTAATCCAAGCTTGCCCAAGATCTGCATCGCGTTCGCCCCGCTCATGTTCTGGACCTCATCGATTGCGGCTCTGCTTGCCGCGCGCGGCTTGCTTCTTGGCACCGCCACCGCCACCGCCGCCCAGGGCGTGCCCCTTGCTGCTGGCTGGCCGACTGGCATGCTTGCTGGCTTGGTGGGGAGCAGATCGCGCCTTTGCCGCCTTTGGCCGCTCCGCCCGGCTCGTGGATGCGTGTCGCTCCGGCTTCGCCGGCCGTGCCGCAGCTTGGCGGCTCTGCGCTCCGCGCACCTCCTGCCGCTTGACCGTCGAGCCACGCTCGATTCCGGACAGAGCAGAATTCCGGTTCCCCGCTGGGCGTCCATCCCCGGCCCGTGCCGGGGTCCGGTGAGTGGCCGCGGCTCCGGACTGCCGCGCTGGCGCGCGCGCGGCGCTCGCTGGCACCGCCTTGCCCGCCTGACTGAACTGGGGCGTTGGGCGTTGAGCGTTCTTCGCTCGCTGCGTGGGCACGGCCTGGATCGCCGTCGGGGAGGGTGTCTTGCGTTTGGCCGCGGCCCCGTCGCCGCGTGGCGTTTGCGCACGGGACTTTAGCTGCGCCTGCGCGCTCTCGGTGTGCGCGCGACGCACGTCGTCGCGTTGCTTTTTCTGGTCCTGCCGCTTGGCGGCGGCGTCCGTCTGCGCCTGCTGGCGATCCTCGCGATCCTGGTTCTTGAATTCCTGCCGATCCTCGCGCGAACTCGTGGCGTAGTCCTGGCGGTCGCGCCGCGCGTCGTCGCGATCATCGTCGATGCGATCGACGACGTCCTCCAGGTCGTCCCCGTTCAGGTCGCTGTGCCAGCCGTCATAATGATCGTGGTCGTTGTCATCGTTGTCGTCGCCGATGGCGTAGCCCAGGATCCCGCCGACCAGCGCACCGCCCGCGAACCCGCCGAGGGCGGGCCAGAGCGAGCTCGACGTGGTGGCTGCCGGATACGCGACCGGCGCCGCATAGGTAATCGGCGCGGCATAGGTCGCCGGCGCGACGGCGGCCGGCGCAGATTCGGCTGCGGGCGGCGGCGCAGCAGGCTCGGCCGGAGCCGCGGCCGTGCTGGTCTCCTCCGCCGGCACCTCGGCGGCAGAGGCCGGCTCGGGTGGCGCCACTGCCTCAGTTGGCGTCGGGCCCGGCTCTGCCGCCGGTGTGGGCGGCGGGCCGGACTCGGTACTGGGGCCGGCACTGCTTGCGGCGGCGTGATTGGCCTCGACCGCGGCGATCAACGTCTGCGGATCATAGTCCGGCACATAGATCTGGTTTGGGTCGGTCGGTGAGATCCGAATTATTTCACTGTCGACCTCGACCGTTTGCTTGTCGTCGCTCTTGAGCACGCCACCGGCATAGAACTCGGAACGCACCTGCTGGATCGAGTCCTGAACGTCGGGCAGGCGCTGCTCGACGGCGTCGCCCATCGATTGGACCCAGTCGAGGTGCTCGTTCATGCCCTGGAGGACGGTCGGAAAGGCAAGCAACCCTAGCACCGCCGGATCCCAGTCGGCATCCGGGGTCACCGTTGAATCCTTGGCATACTCGTCGAGAAACCGCGACGCCTTGATGACGTCGAGCGGGACGACGCTCGCTTGCAAGACTGCCGCGAGAAGCGGATCCGGAAACAATGCAATGGGAGCCACCAAAGTGTCGAGCTCTGACCCGGCCATTTCATCCGGCGCGTCTTCGGCCAGGGCCGGAATGCTCGCAACGAGCGCCATCAAGAATACCGCGATCCGGCCCGCTTTCGCAGCGCGTGCATCCGCCACGTTTGCTCCTCCCGATTATCCGAGTTTGAGACTAATGCCATCCATTCATGAAGGATAGTCCCTAAACCCGTCGGTACCATGAGTGCCCACCGGCCGTGTCTGATCAATGGCGGCTCGTCATGCTGTGCCGACGCACTTCATGTTCATCCTCCAAAACTCGCGCCATGGGACCGGGTGCCAACCAGAGCCGATCGCGCGCAGTGCGCCACCTCGGCCCATTCGTGCAGATGCTCGAGTATGCGCGGAGACTGGTCCGTACACACTCCAAGCAAGACGTGCTCTGCTGGAAAGCAGACAGCGATGTCCGTTCGTTCTCGCTCGGTCCGAAAATGGTTGTAATTGCTACCTCCACCAATTAGTACTACAGAAGACATGGGCCTTGCTACGGTTATTATTGCAGCACCTTGCCAGCCATGCGGCTCGCCATTGCCGCGGCGCTCACGGCACTGTCGCTCGACACTCCGCCACGGTGGGGGCGAACCGCTCCGGCTCCGTCGGCAAGTTCGACGGCGTGGACGGCATCGCGTACAGCTGTAGTACTTCGCTGACCTTTACCAACATGCCGGACGTGAACCGAACCTCTTCGCTCCGTACGGGCGGGACGGCATCGGTGGTGGTGATGTTCAGCGCCGCCCCAATCGTTACAGCAGCACGGTCGACACGGGCTTCCTCAGGCTGACGATCGACGACCAAGTGGTCGGCCCCGGTGATCAGGTGCCGGTGATCGGCGCCGGGTCCGGGAGCTCGGAGAGTGAGGAGGACGGGCATGGGTCCACCTGGCAGACCAAACAGCTCGCCGTTGGGAGCCATACTGCCCGGATTTCGTGGCGCACGGATAGCGGCTCGTCGCTCCGTGTCGACGTGCGACGTTGCACCCTCCCTCTCAGCGGGTTTCTGGCTCTGGACGCGACGCCAGTTGCGACCGCGGCCCGGTCGCAGCGCTATCTCGCGTGAAAAGCGCCCACAGTGCGGCGCAGTAGCCACAATTCCGGCAACGGTACAACTTGACGTAGATAGACAACTCTGCTGCACTGCGGTGGCGGGCGGATTGCGGCAAGTTAGATGGCCGTGGTACAAGTATATTATTTGTATATGCAATATTCGTGGGCATAGAACTTGCTTTCTAGGCAACATTGTTGGTTGAGTGCAGAGTATAACCGGACGTCTTGTCTTCGGCGGATCGTCTCGACCATTTCCACATTGGCGATAGTAATAATCCTGTTGGTGTTCGAGCGACCATGCAGTGGCGTGGTTGCGGGCTGGCGGTGTGGGGCAGGAATGTATGAAACGGTGATCGTCGGAGCCGGCCCTGGTGGCACAGGACCACTCATCCACGCCGCGCAGCAGGGGAGCCTGACCGACTGGCTCGAGGCCGGCGTCGCGATCGTGGATCAGGGGCCAAGCATCGGCGGGTCGCTGTATCGCTACGCGATCAACTCCGACTCGATGGGCCGATCCTATCTGGAGTGCTTTGACCATGCCCCGTTTTTCGACTTGTTCGCCGACCTGCGACGCGAGGACACGACGCAGAGATTGTACGAGTATTTCGACCGGCTGCCGCCGTTGCCGCTGGTCGGCGCATTCCTGCAGCGGCAGGGCTACCATCTGGAACGGCTGATCGCGCGCTTCCCGGCCAGCCGCTTCCTCGCGGGGACGCGGGCCAGGCGCGTTCGGCTGCTCGCCAATGGCCGCGTCGCGGTCGGCCTGGGGCGCAGCCACCCGGCCGACGATCTGGTCGGCTGCAGCGCCATTCTGGCGCTGGGTGGCCGGCAGGTGACCGATAGCTGGTTCTGCCGGGCGCTCGACCTGCGGCAGCACGTGCGGGCCGGCCGGCTACATGGCAGCGACGAACTGCTCACCGAGCCAGGTCTGCAGCAGGTGATCGACCGGATCGGCACCATGCGCTCGGTCGTTATCCTGGGCTCGTCGCACAGCGCGTTCTCGGTCGCCTGGCGCCTGTTGGAGAAACATGGGCGACCAACTGGCGCCCGGCGCCATTCGCATTCTGCATCGGACCGATCCGCGAGTTTTCTATCCGACCCGCGAGGCAGGGATGGTCGACGGTTACGCGTTCACCGAGGACGACATCTGCCCGGAGACGCAGCGGGTCAACCGGCTGTCGGGCCTGCGCGGCGATGGTCGCGAGCTGTGGCGCCGCATATTTGCCAAGCCGGGCACGGTCCCGGAGCGGCGCGTGACGTGCAGCGCATTGGACGACGCGGATCTGAGCGATCCAGACCTGATCCGTATGCTGAGCCAGGCGGACCTCGTCGTGACGACCTTTGGCTATCTGAGTCGCACCGTGCCCCTCACCGACGCTTTGGGGAACGAGGTGACCCTCGAGGCCGACGCCAGCGGCGCCTCGGTCGACCATGAGGGCCGTCTGCGGCTGATGGGTGGCGCGGTCCTGCCCAACGTGTTCGGCATCGGCCTCGGCACCGGCTACCGGCCGTTCGGCCGCATGGGCGGCGAGCCCAGCTGCCGGATCCAGCAGAACTCGTTGTGGCTCTATCAGAACGATGTCGGCGCCACGGTCGGCCGGGCCGCCCGCCTCGCCGCTACGGCCGTGCGGCAGCGCGCGCCGACCCTGGGCATCGCACTGACCCGATCCCTCGGCCAGGCGGCGCCAAGCCAGCCGATCGAGGTCGACGTCGAGATCCCGTCGGTCGCTGCGGCCTGACGGCCAGCGGCGCCCGGCTCCGCGTCAGGCGTAACAGCCCGCCACACGTGCACGTAACCGAACCAGCGCCAGGACCGCATCGATCGCGGGCGTCGGCACCTCGACCAACCGCCCCATATCGGCGACCGCCGTCACCAACGCATCGATTTCCATCGGCCGGCCACGCTCCAGGTCCTGGAGCATCGAGGTCTTGTGCGCGCCCACCGCGGCGGCGCCGTCGATGCGCTGGTCGACCGGGATCGGAAAGCGCACGTTCAGCTTCTCGGCGATGGTCTGCGCCTCGACCATCATCGCGCGCGCCAGGGCGCGCGTGCCGGGGTCGGCGCAGATCGCGTCGAGGGTGGCGTGGGTCAGGGCACTGATCGGGTTGAACGACAGGTTGCCCCAGAGCTTGATCCAGATTTCGTCGCGCACCTTGGGTCGGATCGGCGCCTTGAAGCCTGCGGCGATCAGCGCCTGGGACAATGCCTCGACGCGCGGTGTCCTGGCGCCCGATGGCTCGCCCAGCGTGAACCGGTCGCCCTCGACCAACTCGACCACGCCAGGCTCGACCACCTCGGCCGCCGGGTAGACGATGCAGCCGATCACCCGCTCCGGCCCGATCCCGTCCCACTGCACGTCGCCGGGGTCGACGCTCGGGATGCGGCGGCCCTCATACGGCCCGCCGAGCCCGTGGAAGTACCACCATGGCACCCCGTTCACGCCCATGACCACGGCCGTCTCCGGGCCGAGCAAGGGCTGCATCGCCGGCACCACGCCCGGCACCTGATGCGCCTTCAGCGTGACGATGACGTGATCCTGGACGCCGAGGGTGGCCGGATCATCGGATACGGCAGGCCGGACCGTGAACTCCTCCCCTGCCGAGCGCAGGGTCAGGCCGTGCTCGCGCATCGCAGCCAGATGCGGCCCGCGCGCGATCAGGGAGACGTCGGCACCCGCCTTGGCAAGACGGGCGCCCAGGAGCCCGCCGATGGCGCCGGCACCATAGATGCAGACCTTCATTCGCCCAGGCCAAGCTTCTGGGCGAGCCCGATCCGCTGCAGCTTGCCGGTGGCGCCCTTGGGGATCTCGGCCAGGATCACCACGCGGCGCGGCACCTTGAAATCGGCGAGCCGGCCCGAGGCGAAGGTGCGGATCTCCTGCTCGACCGCGACCATGCCCTCGCGCAGCACGACCGCACAGGCGACCTCCTCACCGAGCTTCGCGTGCGGCATGGCGAAGGTGACCACCTGGGCGATCGCCGGGTGGTCCATCAGCACCTCGTCGACCTCGAGCGGGCTCACCTTCTCGCCGCCGCGGTTGATGATCTCCTTGAGCCGCCCGGTGATCCGCAGATAGCCCTCGGCGTCCATGATCCCCTGATCGCCGGTGCGGAACCAGCGCCGCCCGTCGGCCTCGAAGAAGTTCTTGAGGTTGGCGTCGGGATTGGCCTCGTAGCCGGGCGTCACATTGGGGCCGGAGATCACGACCTCGCCCTCGGCTCCGGCGTCGAGAAAGACCCCAGCATCGTCGCAGATGCGCACCAGCGGCCCGGCCGCGATACCGACCGAGCCCGGCTTCCTGGCGGCCGGGGGCAGCGGATTCGAGGTCATCTGATGGGTGGCCTCGGTCATGCCGTAGCTCTCGATCACGGGCGCGCCGAAGGTCTCCTCCAGCGCCAGCATCACCTGTGGCGGCAGCGAAGCCGAGGACGACCGGATCAAGCGCAGCCGGGACTTGGCCAGCACTTCGGGGTTGCGCTGCGCGCGTGGCAGGATCGCTTGGTGCATGGTCGGCACGGCCGTGTACCAAGTGGGCGCTGCATCCTCGAGCCAGTGGAAGAAGCGCAAGGCATTGAAGCCCGGCGTGCAGTAGATCGAGGCTCCGGCCGAGAGCGAGGAAGTGACCGCGGCGATCAGGCCGTGGATGTGAAACAGGGGCATGACGTTGAGGCAGCGGTCGTCAGGGGTCAACGCCAGGGTGGTCCGGATGTGGCGCGCCGAAGCGGCGAGGTTGCGCTGCAGCAGCGGAACGATCTTCGGCCGCGAAGTCGTGCCAGACGTGTGCAACACCAGCGCGACGTCGTCCTCAAGTGCCGGCTGCGGCGCGCCGTCGATCGCATCGGCGCCGTCCGCCTCGGGCCGCAGCTCGAACCAACCAGCCGGCCGGTCACCGGGCGCATGCAGGCGCAGGATGCTGACATCCTGGCGACGCGCGACGGCGACCGCCGAGGTCTCGTCGCCGTCCAACACCACGAGCGCCTTCGCCCGCAGATCCGTGAGGTAGAAGTCGAACTCTTCTTCACGGTAAGCCGGGTTCAAGGGTGCCGTGGTGCAGCCGCAAGCCAGGGCGATGAAGGCCGTCGCCATCTCCGGCCCGTTCGGCAGTACGATGGCGACCCGCTCGTTGCGGCCGATGCCGAGCCGGGCCAGCGTGGCCAGAGTGGCGTCGACCAGTTGCCGCAGAGCGCCGTGGCTCAGCGGCGCACGGTCCGGCGCCAGGATCGCCGGCAGGTCGGCGGCGTGCGGGGCGAGCAGGTCCCTGATCGTCTCGGCCATCGGGCTCTCGTTCCATCTGCTTGAGGTCTGAACGGGCGGTCTGGGAGCGAGATAGCGCGGTTCGGCACAAAGAGAAACCGCGCCCGGATCAGCCGGCCGTTGACAGATGGCGCGTCCGGGGCCTTGTTGCGCGTCCGCATGCGGGGGAGGCATGCGCCGGAACAACCGGCTCATGAAAGCCTTGATCGTCGCCGATCTGCATTACAGCCTGCGCCAGTATGACTGGTTGATGCGGGTGGCGGGCGACTACGATCTCGTGATCGTGGCGGGCGATCTCCTGGACCTCGCCGGGCATGCCGATCTGGACACGCAGATCGTCGTGGTCACCAAATACCTGGCTCGCCTGAGTGCCACGACCCGCCTCGTCGTCTGCAGCGGCAACCACGACGCGGATGAGCGCGGCGCCGCTGACGAGAGCGTGGTCGGGTGGCTGCGCGATGTACGCAGCGACGGCGGCCATGTCGACGGTGAGCATGTCGACCTGCCGTTCGGCCGGATCACCATCTGTCCGTGGTGGGACGGCCCGGTGGTACGCGACGCCCTGGAGGCCTTCCTGGCGCAAGCGGCCCGGCCCGCCGTCGGCCCCTGGATCTGGATCCACCACGTGCCGCCGAACCGCAGCATGGTCAGCTGGACCGGCCGCAAGCATGACGGCGACGACTTCCTCAACGAGCTGATCGAGCGCTTTCAGCCCGATCTGGTCATCAGCGGGCACGTGCATGACGGGCCGTTCCGCCGTGGCGGTTCGTGGGTCGACCGGGTCGGCACCGCCTGGGTAGTCAATCCCGGCCGTCAGCTTGGCGAGCTGCCCGCGTTCATCGAACTCGACCTCACGGCGATGACCTTGTCCTGGCTGTCGGCGGCGGGCAGCGCGGAGGTCTGCATGCGGCCCGAGCCTCAATAGGCGCTTCTGGCTCGCAGCGCGCGCGGGTGGCGCGTCATCACCGTCTCGAGCACCTCGTCGATCATGCCGAGATGCCCGCCCGCGTCGGTCAGCTGCGCCTTGATATCGACCAGGTATCGGGTGACAGCATCCAGCCGGTGCGCCAGGACGGAGGCCACGTAGGCAGTCATCTCGGGGCTGGCGAGCAGCAGCTCGCCCGCCCTCTCGACCACGTGGCAGACGCTGGGCGCCGTTGCCAGCACGTCGGCCGTGTGCGGGCCGCCCAGTAGCAGCGACATCTCGCCGAGCACGGCGCCGGGCTCGCGGATCCGGGTGATGGTGACGCCATCGCGCGCGACGCTGAGCTCGCCGCTGCATAGAAAGAACAGCCTGCCGGTGATCGTGCCGGCCTCGATCACGGTCTCGCCTGCCGCATAGGCCCGCGTCGGCACGCTCTGCAGCCGCTCGCCCAAGAACTTCAGCATCGATGGGGCTCCTCGCTGCCGGGGCGCGGGCCGCGGCCCGACGGCCGTCCCGGGCGATCTAGCGCCCGTCCGCCCGGGTTGACAAGCAGGGTGCCGCGCGAACCGCGATCGCGCTCAGCCCGTGTCGCCAAATATCGGGTGGCGGACCCTGGCCCCGGGCGCGATCCCCAGCCTGGCCGCGGTCCCGGCATTCAGCTCCAGCACGGCGCGGATCGGGTTGCGGCAGAAGATGGGCGTCTCCGATAAAGGTGTGGCGTCGGCAGAGACCTGGACCACGGTGCCCTGGCCGTCGATGAACAGCATGTCCAACGACAGCGGCGTGTTCTTCATCCAGAACGCGACCGGCTGCTCGGTCTGGAAATCGAACAGCATGCCGTGATTCACGGGCATGCTCTGGCGGTACATCAGACCGCGCTCGCGCTCGCCGGGCGTGGCTGCGAGTTCGATCGTGAACACGTGCGCCGACTGACCGGTCTCGATCGTCACCTCGTCCGGGGCGAATGCGTTCGCGCGCGGCAAGGACTAGGGCAGCCAGGGCCAGCACCGCGGCCAGCAGCAAGGCGCGGCGCCGGGCGGGTTGGCGCGCGGGCGCGGCCGTGCCATCACGGTGCGGCGGCATGGTCGGCGCGAGGGGAGTGTGCATGGATCTCAAGGCCCATATCCGGCAGATCCCGGACTTCCCGAAGCCCGGCATCCTGTTCTACGACATCTCGACGCTGCTGGCGCATGCCGAGGCGTGGCGCGAGACGGTCGACCGCGTCGCGGACGCCGTGAGAGCCTACCGCCCGGACGTGCTGGCCGCCATCGAATCGCGTGGCTTCATCTTCGCCGGGCCGGTCGCCTACAAGCTCGGCATCGGCTTCACGATGGTGCGCAAGGTCGGCAAGCTGCCGGGTGCCGTGGTGAGCCACGCCTACGACCTGGAATATGGCAGTGACACGCTGCAGGTGGCGCAGGGGCTGATCCCGCCGGGCAGCCGTGTCGTGCTGATCGACGACCTGCTGGCCACCGGTGGCACGGCCCAGGCTGCGGTCGAGCTGGTGCGCAAGGTCGGAGCGGAGGTCGCGGGCGCGGTCTTCCTGATCGAGCTGATGGGCCTGAAAGGGCGCGCCCGGCTCGACGTGCCGATGACCACCTTGCTGGGCTACGAGGGCGGTTGATATTCCGCTCCGCCGACGCGTGGAAATCGTGCCAGCCGACGGTGCGAATAATCACAGCGTGCGCGTTCGCTTGCATGGATTGAACATCGGCACGGAACGTCGATGGTGGTGCAGCGCACCATCCCGGGCGGAAAGCACAGCTGGTGTCTACTCATACATCTGGTGGAAACATGATCAGGTCGAAAATACTGTTGGCGGCCGCACTGACGGCGTTGATTACGACCCTAGGTACGGACGTGTTCGCTGCCGAAGCGTCGCCGTCGTTCTTACCTCCCTACGTGTTGGAAAAGATCGCGAAGCATGGCAATGCGGTGCAGCGGTCGCAGGCGCAGCGCCAGCTCCTACAGGACCGGGCGTTCCTGCCCGGAGGCGAAGGCCAGCTCGACGCGCAGCGGCGTGCGCCGCTGCTGCCGCGGGGCATCTACAATGCGAACAACAGTCAGTTTCTTCCCGGCGTGCTCGTCTGGCGAGGCCCGCCGGCGCCGCTGCCGGCCGATAAGCGCGTGAAGGAAGCGGTGGCCGGCCAAGCCGCCACCATCAATTTCTTCAAGTTTGCAATCAATCAAACGCTCGCGGTGCCTGGGACGGTTCATTTCGGCTCGCAGTATAACAACGCGTTCTGGAACGGCACCCAGATGGTGTTCGGCGATGGCGACGGCTTCTTCTTCAACCCGTTCACCTGCTGCATCGAGATCGTCGGCCACGAGCGCCAGCATGGCGTGACCGGCAACCGGCTCGCCTACCACAAGCAGAGCGGCGCCTTGAACGAGTCGCTATCGGATGTGTTCGGGGTGTTGACGGTGCAATACCTGAAGCGCCAGACGGCGGCGCAGGCCGACTGGCTGGTCGGCAAGGGGCTGCTCGCCCGCGGCATCCGGGGCCGGGCACTGCGTGACATGGCCAACCCCGGGACCGCCTACAACGACCCGTTCCTGGGCAAGGACCCGCAGCCAGCGCACATGTCAGCCTTCAGGAACCTGCCTGACGACGCGAACCATGATTGGGGCGGCGTGCACTACAACAGCGGTATCCCGAACCGCGCCTTCGTCCTGTTCGCGAAGGCGGTCGGCGGCAATGCTTACGACATCCCCGGGCATGTCTGGTCTGCGGCGCTCAAAAGCAGCTATCCGGCCAACGTGAGCTTCGCCGCCTTCGCGCAGATCTCGGTCGATCGGGCGAAGCAGCTCTACGGCGCTGCGGTCGCGGCCAAGCTCGTCCAGGCCTGGAAGACGGTCGGGCTGACAACAAGGGCTTCTGCGGCGGCCTTCGAGGTGGCGGCCGAGTAGCCGCGCACGCCATCGCCGTTGACCGGGCGACGCGTCGCCATCTAACTGCGGCGCGTGGTGCATGCGGCTCGGAGGAGTACCGGTTGGATCGGCTGCAGGGCATGACGGTGTTCGTGCGGGTCGCCGAGCAGGGCAGCTTCTCGAGCGCGGCGCAGCAGCTGGGCTTGTCCAAATCGGCGGTCAGCAAGCACGTCGCGGCGCTCGAGGAACGGCTGGGCGTCCGCCTGCTCAACCGCACCACGCGCCGGCTGGCCGTGACCGAGGTCGGCGCGGTCTATCGCGACTGGTGCGCGCGCGTGTTGCAGGAGGTCGAGGAAGCCGACCTCACCGCGAGCCAGCACGGCGTTGAGCCGCGCGGCCGGCTCAAGGTCAGCGCGCCGATGACGTTCGGCTTCCTGCACCTGGTGCCCGCTGCTGCCGGAGTTCCTGGCCAGCCATCCGGCGCTCGAGGTCGACCTGATCCTGGACGATCGCGTCGTCGACCTGCTCGACGAGGGCTTCGATCTCGCGGTCCGGATCGGTGGTCTCGCCGACAGCAGCCTGGTCGCCCGACGTCTGGCCGGCGCCCGCTTCGTGTGCGTCGCCAGCCCGGCCTACCTCGCCCGCGCCGGCACGCCGGCGACCCCGGCCGAGCTCGCGCGCCATAACTGCCTGCGCTACAGCTACCGCCGTCAGCCCGACGACTGGAGCTTCGCCCGCGGCGCCGAACGGGCCACGGTGCGGGTCCACGGCAACCTGCAGGCCAACAATGGCGACGCGCTGCGGGCTGCCGCCCGCGCCGGGCTCGGCATCGTCTACCTGCCCGATTTCATCATCGGCGACGATCTGGAGAGCGGGACCCTGGTCCAGTTGCTGGCCGACTGGGAGGCGCCGGAGATCCCGATCCACGCCGTGTTCCCGCCCCAGCGTCATCCGTCGGCCAAGCTGCGCGCCTTCGTCGACTTCCTGGCGGCACGGCTTGGTCGCCCCGGCGGCTGGCGCGGCGGCTGCCGCCGTGCCGCCGCGCAGCTGGAGCCAGCCTGATGTTCAAGGACGACCTGCTCGCGGGCCAGCACATCCTGATCACCGGCGGCGGCACCGGGCTCGGCAAGAGCATGGGCCGACGCTGCCTGGAGCTGGGGGCGCGGCTCAGCATTTGCGGCCGGCGCGGGGAGGTGCTGGAGGCCACCGCCGCCGAGCATCGGTCCGCGACCGGCGGGGCCGTCCACACCTTCGCCTGCGACATTCGCGACCCGGATGCCGTGGATGCGGTCGTCGCCGGAGCCGAGGCCGAGGCCCCGCTCACGGCGCTGGTCAACAACGCCGCCGGCAATTTCCTGGCAAAGAGCGAGGAGCTGTCGCCGCGCGCGGTCGACGCGGTGGTCGGCATCGTGCTCAAGGGCTCGCTGAACTGCACGCTGGCGGTGGGCCGGCGCTGGCTGGCGGAAGGTCGGCGCGGCACCGTGCTCAGCATCGTCACCAGCTATGCCTGGACCGGCTCGGCCTACGTGCTGCCCTCGGCCGTGGCCAAGGCCGGCGTGCTCGCGATGACCCGCTCGCTCGCGGTCGAGTGGGGCGGCCGCGGCGTGCGGCTCAACGCCATCGCACCCGGCCCGTTTCCGACCGAGGGCGCCTGGGACCGTCTGGTGCCGCGCCCCGACCTCGCGCGGGCGTTCGAGACCAGGAACCCGCAGGGCCGGGCAGGGGAGCATCGCGAACTTGCCGATCTTGTGGCCTATCTGCTGGCGGACGGCAGCGCCTATATCAATGGCGAGGTGGTCGCCATCGACGGCGGCGAGTGGCTCAAGGGCGCCGGCCAGTTCAGCTTCCTGATGGAGATGCTGGGCGAGGACGACTGGCAGGCGTTGCGGCCGAGACGAAGCTGAACAGCAGGAGAAATCGATGTCACGTTGGCTGGCCGCCGTCCTGGCCCTGATCGCGCTGGTGGCCGCCGGCGTGATGGGCGCACGCTTCCTGGTCCCCGGTCCGACCGGTTCCGCGCAGCAGGGTGCGGTTCCGATCGGTGGCCCGTTCAGGCTCACCGACCAGAACGGCAAGGCCGTCACCGACCAGGACTATCGCGGCCGGTTCATGCTGATTTATTTTGGCTACACCTTCTGCCCCGACATCTGCCCGCTCGGCCTGCAGACGATCGCCCAGGCGCTCGACGAGCTGCCGCCTGAGCTGCAGGATCAGATCGTGCCGATCTTCATCACCATCGACCCGGCGCGCGACACGGTGGCGGTGATGAAGGATTATGTGGCCGGGTTCCATCCGCGCCTGATCGGGCTCACCGGCAGCGAGGCCGAGATCGACCAGGCGGTGCGCGCTTACCGGGTCTATGCCAGCAAGGCCGCGACCACGGCTGCCGACGGCAGCTACCTGGTCGATCACTCGACCTTCACGTTCCTGATGGACCGCAATGGCGAGTACCTGACCCATTTCGGCCACGACATCACCGCGGAGGAGATGGCGCAGAAGCTGAAGGAGCTGGTCGGCGCGGGCTGAGGGCCTTGCCAGCTGGACTTTGCGGCGCTACACGCTGCCCATCACGCGCCCGTAGCTCAATGGATAGAGCATCTGACTACGGATCAGAAGGCTGGAGGTTCGAGTCCTTCCGGGCGCGCCATTCATCGCAATGTCCCAGCTTACGTCCTGTCCTTCGACGCACCTGTCTGCGCGATTTTACCGGATGGCGGTGCGGGGCTGCACCAATCCTTGCCGACAGCGCCGGCCCTCTTGTCTGAGTCTCTGTGGCCGAACACAGGAGGTGGGGCATGCTCAACACCACGACCCTGATCATCGAGGCGGTCACCAATCGTCTCTGCGCCCAGTTTCGCTACGTGTTCGGCCCCGGCGACCCGAAGCACCAGCTCGCGATTGCGACCGCGGTCCGCCTGGCGCTTGAGCGCACCTCGCTGAGCGACGCGCTCTATCACGACGTCGAGCACACCGTGATGGTGACCCTCCTGGGCACCGAGATCCTCCGCGGCCGCGAACTCGCCGGCCGGGTCACCGCGGAGGATTGGTTGCACATGACGGTGGCGCTGCTCTGCCACGATGTCGGCTACGTGCGCGGCGCCTGCCGCGGCGACACGGCGACCGAGGCGGTGATCAACGCCGGGGGCGAGACCGTTGCCCTGCCGCGCGGTGCTTCTGACGCCTGGCTCACGCCCCACCATGTCGACCGCAGCAAGGTCTTCATCCACGAACGGGCTGAAATCATCGGCGGCATCGACCCCGACCGGATCGCGGACGCGATCGAGATGACGCGCTTTCCCATCCCGAGCGAGGCGAAATACCAGGAAAGCGGAAGCGAAGGCGGTTTGGTCCGCGCTGCCGACCTCATCGGCCAGTTGGCCGATCCGCACTACCTCAGGAAGCAGAACGCCTTGTTCTACGAGTTTCACGAGATCGGCGCGGCACAAAAATTCGGCTACACGTCGCCCGCGGATCTCTGCGAGAACTATCCGCGGTTCTTTTGGGAACAGGTCGAGCCCTATATCGGCGATGGCCTGCGCTACCTGGCGCTCACCCAGGAGGGTCGCCAATGGACCGCCAATCTCTACGCCCAGG
This sequence comes from uncultured Alphaproteobacteria bacterium, assembly GCA_963798145.1. Lineage (GTDB taxonomy): Bacteria > Pseudomonadota > Alphaproteobacteria > Geminicoccales > Geminicoccaceae > Benzoatithermus. The sequence goes on along the minus strand of CAWCSG010000007.1, from coordinate 392,066 downwards.
TGTTCACGGTCGAGCACCAGCGCTGGCGAATGGGACCGCAGCCGGGCAAGTCGACCAAGCCGGCACCACCGGCGTAACGGCGATTGAGTTGATGGCACTCCCCAACCAAAGAACATTGGCCACCGGCGAGCGTCGCGCCGACCTTGGCTAAGCCGGTGAGACCATATCCCGGACCGGAGCCCCACCGGGAATGCGGGACGTACCTCAGGGGCCGCGCATGAAGATCGCCACCTTCAACGTCAATGGCGTCAACGGCCGCCTGCCCGTGCTGCTGCGCTGGCTCGCCGAGGCCGAGCCAGATGCCGTCTGCCTGCAGGAGCTCAAGGCACCGCAGGAGAAGTTCCCGTGCGCGGCTATTCAGGCGGCGGGCTATGAGGCGGTCTGGCACGGCCAGAAGAGCTGGAACGGCGTCGCCATTCTCGCCCGCGGCGCCGATCCGATCGAGACCCGGCGTGGCCTGCCGGGCGACAGCGACGACACGCACAGCCGCTACATCGAGGCGGCGGTGAACGGTGTGCTGATCGGCTGCATCTACCTGCCCAACGGCAACCCGGCACCGGGCCCGAAATTCGACTACAAGCTGCGTTGGCTCGAGCGGCTGACCAGGCATGCGACCGAGCTGCTGGCCACCGGGGCACCGGTCGTCCTCGCCGGCGACTTCAATGTCATCCCGACGGAGCTCGATGTCTATCGGCCGGAACGCTGGCTCGACGACGCGCTGTTCCGTCCGGAGGTGCGCGCCGGATTTCATGACTTGGTGGCGCGAGGCTGGACCGATGCGCTGCGCACCCTGCACCCGGAGGAGCGCATCTACACCTTCTGGGACTATTTTCGGAATGCTTGGGGCCGAGACGCTGGCCTGCGCCTCGACCATCTGTTGCTGAGTCCCGCGCTGGCCGAACGGCTGTCCGAAGCCAGGGTCGATCGCGAGGTGCGGGGCTGGCCGAAGGCGAGCGATCATGCACCGGTCTGGATCGAGCTCACCGATCAGGGCCCAAAGCCCAGATCCCCCCGACGGCGATCCCGTACGGCGGCCAGCTGACATGCCCGACGCCGACCCCTTCGACCTCGAGCGGTTCGTGACCGCCCAAGACCCGGTGTTCGCCTCGGCCGTGGTCGAGCTGAAATCAGGGCGCAAACGCAGCCATTGGATGTGGTTCGTCTTCCCGCAGCTGCGCGGCCTGGGTCATTCGGCGATGGCGGAGTTCTATGGCATCGGCTCGCTCGCAGAGGCGCGCGCCTACCGTATGCATCCGCTGCTCGGACCGCGCCTGATCCTCGCCACGCAAACGGTGCTGTCGGTCGAAGGACGCTCTCTACAGGCCATTTTCGGCTCGCCCGACGAAGTCAAGTTCTGCTCCTCCATGACCCTGTTCTCGCTGACAACTGAAGACGACCAGGGTGTGTTCCGGCAGGCTCTGGATCAGTATTGCGCAGGCCGTGCAGATCAACGGACGTTGGCCCTTCTCGCCGGGGGAGCAGGGTAGATCACAGGATGACCTCGCGATTCTGCTGATTGTCGTGAGGCTTGGCGCATGCTCGATGGCGCGGAGCACGTCATGGGTGCTATTGTTCGGCTCATCTTACGTTGCCCGCTGAGGGTGCCGGCCTCCGCGAAGAAATAATTGACGCCCGCGTCCAGAGCCTGCGCTGGCCCGTATAGCCGGCCAGCAGCCATGCGGGTCATGACCGTCTCCCCAGAGCGGCAGGCCGGGGGCGCAGTTGATGCGGATCACCTCAGTCCTGGCACATTTCTCTGCAATCGGCCGGCGGGCACGGAACGGCGCCCGCTCCTGCCGCTTTAGAGATCGCGGACACTGCCAAGGAGGCCACGATGCAAAATGTCCAAAAGCCAGCCGAAGTTGCCGGCAAACCCACCGATGAGGCGTTGCGCCGTTCGGTCGAAAACGCTGTACCCAAAGCCGAGCAACTACCGACCGGCCCCGATGAGAACCCGATCAGCGAGCGCGTCCGCGAGGCTGGTGAGGATCCGAAACCCTCACCCGGCGATTTGACCGTGCAAGGCGGCGATAGGGTAGAGCCGTAGCAGCATCGGTGGCTGTGAGGCGAACATCGCACCTTCGCATAAGTCCGGGAGGGCGGTGTGGGCTCTAGGACGACGCCGGGTGGGGAAGCGGTCGCAGTGCCGTCCGGGCGGTCGTCGTGCCCTGCCTGCGGCGCGCCGATGGTGGGACCCGACCAGCCATCTATAATGCATTGCAACCATTTGGGGCCGCCGTCGTTCACGCGCCTGACAGGAGGTCCTCAGCATGGTGATTCTGATCGTGGAGGACGAATTCCTGATTGGCTGGACTCTCAAGCTGGTGCTTGCCGTTGCCGGCCATCACGCATTAGGACCAGCCGCCTCGGCAGATGAGGCTCTACACTTGGCTCGGAAATACCACCCCGAGCTTGCGTTCGTAGATATCAATATCGCGGGTGATGGCGATGGGATCGAGGTGGCGCGCGCGCTGACCAGAGAACTCGGAACATCATGCATTTTCCTAACCGCCCAGGGCGACCGTGCGCGAGGGGCGAGGGACACGGCGCTCGGCTTGATCGACAAGCCATACGATCCGCACGAGGTCCTGCGCGCGGTCGACGTGGTCCATTCGATCCGCAGCGGTGCCACCTTGCCGGCGATCCCTAAGCGGCTGGAGTTATTTCACAGCCCGCCGCCGGCAATGGCCCGGTAGTCAGCGTCCGAACGATCTCTAAAATCGCATGGCGAGCGAACGGCTTGCCAAACCTCGATGCATTCGCGAAGCGCTCATCCGACTACTGGCCCCCATGCCAGCCGCTGGCCGCTTTCCGGCGCAGCATGGACGTCAACTATATGGGTGCCTTGCATCTCATCCGTTTCGCCCTGCCAGCCATGCGACCTCGGGGGGAGGCCACATCGTCCTGTTAGCTTCCGGCGCGGCGCTGCTCGGCCTCTACGGTTACACCTCCTACGCGCCAGCCAAGTTCGCCGTGCGCGGTCTGGCCGAAGCGTTGCGCAGCGAGCTGGCACCCGACGGCATCGCCGTGACCGTGGCCTACCCGCCCGATACCGACACCCCGGGTCTTCGCGCGGAGCTGCGCGCGCGGCCCCCGATCCTGAAGCGGCTCGCTGCGGCCGGCGGCCGGATGAGCGCCGACCAGGTTGCCGCCACGGTCTTGCACGGTGTCCGGCGTGGGCGATTCGTCATCGCCCCGGGTCTTGCCCTGACGGCGCTTGCACTGCTGCACAGCCTGATCGGTCCATGGCTGCACCGCTTCTGGTTCGATCCGCTGATCCGGCGCCTGCACCATTCACCTCCGCAGATCGGATCGACCGGAACGAAGCGACTCTGAACGGCGCAGGCGACATCGGACTTGCACCGGCCTGACGCAGGCTGATTGGCCGCAACGGAACAGAGCAGCGGAGATCGAGCGAAAATCCCGGTACGATGCCGCCAAGAGCATCGGTTCTTGGCGAGGCGGCGCTCGCGGTTCAGCCACGCCAGCCTGCGCGCGACGAGCCATTTTCCGCGCAGGAGCTTGCAGTTTTGGGCGCTGCCGGGTGCCCCATCTCCCGTGTCAGCTGCCGGTCCTTGAGAATGTTTGCGATGCCCCGGGATTATCAGGCTGCGCCGCGCGTAAACGTGCCATGAGTTCAAACGGACCCATTTCGCTTGCCGTCGAGCCGCACCTTGGGGTGTTGCGCCGCTACGCGCTGGTGCTGACTCGTAGCGCCGATCAGGCCGAGGACCTGGTTCAGGACTGCCTGGTCCGCGCCATAGCGGCTGCGCATAGTTGGCGCCCTGGTCACGACCTGCGGCCGTGGCTGCTCGCGATCCTGCACAACGCGCATGTTTCGCGGCGCCGCCGGCAGCAGGTGGAGATGGCGACCGCGCGCGAACTGGTGCTGGGCATGCCGGCGGCGACGCCGGCACCGCAGCTCGACCGGGTCCAACTAAGCCAAACCATGGCGGCGCTGATGGATCTGCCGGAGGAACAGCGCGAGGTGCTGGTGCTCGTGGCGCTGGAGGGCCTCTCCTACAAGGACGTGGCCGAAATCCTGGCTCTGCCGCTGGGCACGGTGATGTCGAGGCTGGGCCGGGCGCGCGCGGCGCTGCGACTGGCGACGGATCAGGGCGGCGCCGGCGCGAGCGAGCGTCCGCCGCTGCGGGTGGTGAAGTAGGCGATGACGGCAACGATCGGCGACGCGGATCTCCAGGCCTATCTCGACGACCAGCTCGATACTGGCGGTCGGATCGAGGTCGAGCGCTGGCTACAAGACCACCCCGAGGCCGCGGCCGAGGTGATGGCGGCGCTCGGGCAGCGCGACGAGGTCCGGCTGTTTCTGGCCGCGGACGACTGGCCCGCCGCACCGGCGACGGTCGGCTTGGCACGCGAGCTGCAACGCCGGCTGGGCCGCCGCTCGATCGGGTCGCGCATCCGGCGCGGTCTCGCGGCGGCGGTGCTGATTGGCGCCGGCTGGTGGGCGCACGCGGAGCTGGGGCTGTTCGTGGACCAGGTCGCGGCGGCGCATCCGGTGCCGGCGTTCGCCGAGAAGGCGGCGGCGGCCTGGAGCGCGATGCAGCCGAGGCTCGCGACCGGCCATCGACCCGAGCCGGGCACCATGTCCTTGCCGGCGCGGCTGACCGGGGAGCGGGTGCCGCTGCCGACGCTCGGTGGCGGACTGGCCGTGGCCGGATCCGAGCTCGTGCCCTGGAACGGCGGGGACGCCCTGGTGGTGCTCTATCGCGGCGGCACCGGCCAGCTGGTCAGCCTGTTCGCGGCCGAGGCCGGCAGCTTTGCCGTCGCGGCGCCCGAGGTCGCGCGCCCGCACGGGCTGACCACCGTGTTCTGGCAGGTCGGACCGATCGCCTACGCGCTCAATGGCAACCTGCCGGAGCGCGATCTCCTGGCCATCGCGCGCGCGGCGGCGCCGCAGCCGTGGCCGGACTTCGAATCGCATCGTACACCCGAGGGAGCAATAGATGGCTGACACTTTCCTGAATCGCGGCACGACGGCCGGCTGGGCCAGTCAGGCCGAGTTCGACGAAGGCCTGCGGCAGCACATGCTGCAGGTCTACAACTACATGATGCTCGGGCTGGTCGTGACCGGTATCGTCGCCTACGTCGTGGGGACGACGCCGGCGCTGTACGTGCCGATCTTCGGCTCGCCGCTGAAATGGGTCGTGATGCTGGCGCCGTTGGCATTCGTCTTCTTCTTCTCGTTCAAGATCCAGACCATGTCGACCAGTACGGCGCAGATGACCTTCTGGGCATTCTGCGCGGTGATGGGCCTGTCGATGGCCGCGATCTTCCTGGTATTCACCGGGGCCAGCATCGCGCGCGTGTTCTTCATCACCGCGGGCATGTTCGGTGCCGCCAGCCTCTATGGCTACACCACCAAGGCCGACCTGACCAAGATGGGCTCGTTCCTGTTCATGGGCCTGATCGGCATCGTGATCGCCAGCCTGGTCAATCTGTTCGTCGGATCGAGCGCCTTGCAGTTCGCGATCTCGGTGATCGGCGTGGTCGTGTTCACCGGCCTCGCCGCCTACGACACGCAGACGATCAAGGAGACCTACGCCGAGAATGCCGGCGTCGAGGCCAACACCAAGCTCGCCGTGTTCGGGGCGCTGTCGCTCTATCTGAGCTTCATCAACCTGTTCCAGATGCTGCTGCAACTGTTCGGTGTCGCGCGCGAGGAGTAGCCGTGGCGTGAGCGAAACGGCCCGGATGCCGCCGGCATCCGGGCCGTCTTCTATTGTTGTCCAGGACGTACCAATTCTGGCGAGGTCGCTAGCTGCAATAGCCGAGCTGCGCGAAGGTCTGCCCGCCACTGGCGACGGAGCTGCAGAGCGTGTTGAGCAGGGAGCCGATATTGCCGGCTCCGTAGCTGCCGTAGGAGGCCGCCGGATAGCGCGAGTTCTGGCGGAACTGCGAGGAGTAGTTGTCCTTCGGCGCATTCGGGTCGGACGTGCCCCACGAGGTCACACCGACGACCGCCATATTGGGCGCGGTGCCCAGCACCGCGCCGCCCGAGAGGGTTGCGTTCGCGGCGCGGAAATTGACGACCCATGGACCGCCGCTCGAGCCGCCCGTGAAGTTGTTGCCCTGCCAGAGCTGGCCGGCGCCGCCCACCGTGGTGAGGTAGGTCGGCCCGTCGGCGCGCTGCATCCGCCCGCCGGCGTCCATCAGCGCCGGATAACCGAGGGTGGAGGTGGCGGCGACCGAAAGATTGCCGGTCTTCGAGGAGGAAATGAACGAGTAGTTGTTCCAGCCATAGCCGAGATAGCCGACGATGTCGCCGATGAACTGGTTCCGCCCGTTCTTGTTGAGCGCGATCACCGCGAGATCGTTGTCGCGTGCCGCCCCCGAGCCGATATCGGTGCCGCTCGCCCAGGTCGCCGGGCGCACCAGGCTCGCCCAGCTCCACGTGCCGTATGGCGCCCGCAGCAATGCGGTGCTTCCGGGCGAGTACTGGGCTGGTGTAAACTGGAAGTTCGAGAAGATCGCGGAGCCCGAGCCGAAATTCTGGATGCAATGCGCCGCGGTGACGATGACGCTGCGGCGAATCAGGCTTGCGGAACAATAGCCGGCCGAGAACGTGAGCTTGCCCACGGTGCGATAGGGATAGGTCGTCGCGAGGTAGTTGCTGTTGGAGCTGGTGGAATTGGAGGAGCCGGCCACGACGCGTGTCGAGGTGTAGGGAATCCCGAAACTGCCGAACGCGCGGGAGCCGACCCCCTGGGCTTCGGCCGCGCTGCCGGACTTGGCTCCGGCCGCGCGCGTCGACTCGGCAGGTTCCGCCATTGCCTTGGCGGTGCTGGGCGCCGGCAGCGGGTTGGAATACTCGCGCAGGCGCCCAAAATCGACGGCGCGGGCGGAATCCGCCCTGACCGAGTTGACGATGACCTTGTCCTCGGCGTGGACCGCCGTCGCGAACACGGTCGACAGCAGGGCCGCGAGGAGGCCGGCTTTGCCGCGTGGACGGTTCGACCTTCCCATCCGTGAAGACAAACGGTTGCTTCCGATACCGCCTGAAGCGGGATCCGAGCTTGCTCCAAAAGGACAAGCGACTTCCGACACAGCGTTTCTCCTGCAAGAGAGGATATGGATCAATAAAGATGCGTACTTTCAGGCACGCAGATCGGTGCGCGGTGCACTCGATATTGGTAGCGTAGGTATGAACTTAGTTTTGTGCGAGAATTCACGTTCATGGCGAATTTGTAGGCCGAGCCGATTCCGGTCATCCGCGACGGCCGGGCTTGGTTTTGCCCGATCGCCGTCGCTCCCCGACACCCCAGAACCGATGCCGATTGAAAGGTTCCCGATGCCCACCCCGCCACCCGACCGAGCCTGCTTCGCCCGCGGCGGACAACAGGATGGTCGGGCCACCTACCGACGATCCGGGCCGGCTCACGCGCATCAGCTACACTTACCCGCATCTGCCGATCGTCGTCGGCGACGTGGCGGTTGGCAACGAGCTGGTACAGGCCCATCCGGCGGGCCAACTCAAGCGGCCTGAGATCGTCAGCCTGCTTGGTGGTCCGGCCCGCGCGAGGGCCGGCCGCGCTCGGGTCAGGCGAGCGCAGCTCCTTCGATCGTCACGAGCAAGCCGCCGGAGTGGCCGAGCAGGCCGCGGACACGAGGACAGGGACGTTGGCGCTGGTGAAGGGCGATGCGCCCTGCTCCTTGCTCAGCGTGCTGGTGTAGCCCCAGCTGGTGACGCCGACCACCACGTTGTGGATGGCGGCGGTGCCGGCGCCGGTGCCGTTGAGCGATGGTGGGATGCCGAGGTTAACCACCCATGGCCCCCCGCTCGAGCCGCCGGTCTGCAGCGAACCGATGATCGTATTGTTGGAAAAACTACGCGTCCTCAAGCCCTGGGAATCGGTCCGCTCCATCAGCGCGCCGCCGTCGAGCGCCACGGGATAGCCGAGCTGGCTGATCAGGACCTGGCCCGAGGAGTTATAGCTGTAGCTGTTGATCCCGTAGCCCAAGTAGCCTGTGTGCGGACCGGGATATTGACCACCTTGCGGCTTAAGCGTCAGCACGCCGACGTCGTTGGCGCAGACGACGCCGCTCTCAGCGCAGGAATCGCTGCCATTGAAATACGAAGTCAACACCCGCGCACGCGACACCTTCCAGACGCCGAAGGGGGCGGAGCCTTTGTTATAGGCGGGCACGAATCGCCAGTTGGTGTAATATTGCTTGGATCCGAACTCAGCCACGCAATGTGCGGCGGTCACGACGATGCCGCGCTTGATCAAGGACGCCGAGCATACATACGTGTCCGCGCCGATATTGAAAAATAGCTTACCGGCGGCCGAGTATGGATAGAATTTCGAAGTTTGATTATTCTTAACATTGACACGAGATGTTGTGAAGACATGGTTTGATGTACCGAACGCCTGGCTCTCGACACCGTCGGAGCCAGCGTTGGATCTGGCTGTCATGAGCTGCACGGCGCTCAATTGGCCGTCGCCCATTTTGCCGGGCGAGACGGTCGCGGGCCCCGTGACGACCTTGGCGGCTTGGTTGCCGAGCAGAGCCTCGAGCAGCGCGGGTGGTGACAGGCTCGACTGCGGCAACGGCATTGGGTGCGCGTTCCCATAATTGATGTCGCTGCCATTGCCGATGCCGGGCGCCGTGGCGACCGCGCCCGCCCCAACCTGCGCGACGGCCTGTAGCGGTGCGGCCGCGAGGATCGTCGTTGCGACGACGTAGGTCAGGCTGCCGGCGGACAATTTCGCCCGACCCATGCGCGGCCGGCGGGTTTGTGAGTACAGATATGACATGATGGCGCCCCTGTTGTGATCTTGCTGACCAGCCACTCGGGCCTGCTACGATTACTGTCGGGAGCAGGTGCCGAGTCCAATTGCTCGTTGCGAAACGACCACCTTAGCAAATAGGGGGCAGATCGGTCTGGCAATGACCTTTTGCACATTTGATTGATCTTGCGGTTCGAGCCGGAAGGCTAACGCGTGAGCTGAAACGAGACCTCGTCGCGCCTGCCGCGGGCGGCCGTGCGGGTGCCCGTGAAATACAAGGAACAGGTGTACTCCTAGAGCCCGCCCAAGTTGGGGCTCGTTGGATAGTCGAGCGGCGTCATCTGGGATGTTCCTTCTCGGCCGGCATGCCGTTGCAGCGATGGGGCCGGGCCGGCGTGACCGACGACCAAGCGTCGTTGGCGGCTGTCGACCACTCAATACACGTCCTGGCCGCCATTCACCGGGATCTCGGCGCCGGTGATGTAGGACGCCTCCTCGCTGCACAGATAGAAGATCGCGGCCGCGACCTCGGCGGGCGAGCCCAGGCGCTTGAGCGGGATGCGCTCGACGATGTCCTCGGTTCCCGGCGAGAGGATCGCGGTGTTGATCTCGCCCGGACAGACGGCGTTGGCGCGGATGCCAAGGTGGGCGAGGTCGGCGGCGAGCTCGCGGGTCAAGCCGGTCAGCGCCGCCTTCGAGGTGCTGTAGGCGCTGCCGGCAAAGGGGTGGACGCGGTGGCCGGCGATCGAGGTGATGTTGACGATCGAGCCGCCGCTCTCGGCCAGCAGCGGCGCACAGGCGCGGCTGAAATAGACGGGCGCGAAGAAATTGATCGCGAAGGTCTGCATCCAGACCGACATGTCGCTGTCGATGCAGCCAAGCCGGCTGCCGCCTTCACCCTTGGGCGAATAGCCGGCATTGTTGACCAGCGCGTGCAGCTGCTGGCCACCCAGGATGTTGTGCAGCCGCTGAACGGTCCCCGGCAGCTCGTGCGTCAGCTCGAGATCGACCGTGATGTGCTCATGGCGCTCGTCGCGCGGGCACTCCGGCGGCACCTCGTCGCGCGAGCAGGTGATCGCCCGCCAACCGCGGTTGACGAAGTAGGTCGCTGTGGCATGGCCGATGCCGCGGCTGGCGCCGGTGATGAAGACGGTCTTGCGCTCGATCATGGTTCGCCCTCGCTACTCACGCGACCCATTTAGCACATCACGGCGCCAGGCGCTCGATCCGCCATGCTTCCCCGGAACGGTTGTAACGCAACCGGTCGTGCAACCGGCTCGGGCGCCCCTGCCAGAACTCGAACGCCGTCGGGTGGACACGCAAGCCGCCCCAGCTCGACGGCCGCGGCACCTCGCCCGGGTATGCGGCCTCAAGGTCCGCGACCCGTGCCTCCAGCGCGTCGCGGCCGTCGATCACCCGGCTCTGTGGCGAGGCAATCGCGCCGATCCGGCTGCCGTGCGGGCGGCTCGCGAAGTAGGCGTCGGCCTCGGCGTCGGCGACCTGCGTCACGGAGCCTTCGATCCGCACCTGGCGGTGCAGGCGGTCCCACCAGAACAGCAGAGCCGCCCGGGGGCAGGCGGCGAGCTCCTGCGCCTTCCGACTCTCCAGATTGGTGTAGAACACGAAGCCCTCCGCGTCGAAGTCCTTGAGCAGGACCATGCGCAGCGATGGCTGGCCGTCCGCGCCCACCGTGGCCACCGCCATGGCGTTGGGCTCGTAGATCTCGCCCCCGAGCGCGTCGCCGAACCAGCGCTCGAACTGCATGATCGGGTCGGGCAGGGCCTGCGCCTCGAGCAGCACGTCGCGATCGTAGTTCTGGCGCAGGTCGGCGGGCGCTAAGCTCATGACGGCTCCTGGACTCCGTGACGCTCTGCAGATGGCCCCGAGAACGCCTGCTGTCGAGCCTGCAGGCAGCAGGCCCTTGCATCGGTGCGTCCGGCACGCTTTGAAGGCGGGATGCAGGACGGCATCCTCTCGATCCAGTCGGCCGTTGCCTACGGCCATGTCGGCAACAGCGCCGCGGTGTTCCCGTTGCAGCGGCTGGGCTTCGAGGTCTGGCCGGTCAACACCGTGCTGTTCAGCAACCACACCGGCTACGGCGCCTGGCGCGGCCGATTGGTGGCCCTGGATTGGGTCGAGGAGATCATCGAGGGAATCGCCGAGCGTGGAGCCATCCCGCACGTCCGCGCGGTGCTGTCTGGATATCTGGGCGATCCCAGTCTGGGCGAGGCGGTGTTGCGCACCGTGGCCCGCGTTCGCGCGGCCCGGCCCGACATGGTCTATGCCTGCGATCCGGTCATGGGCGACGAGGGCAGGGGCTTCTTCGTCCGGCCGGGGCTCCCGGAGTTCTTCAGGGACCATGCCGTGCCGGCGGCCGACATCGTCACGCCAAACCAGTTCGAGCTGGCTTGGCTCGCAGGCACCGAGATCGGCAGCGTGGCGGACGCAATGGCGGCAGCGGCCACGGTCCGGGCCACCGGCCCGCGCATCGTCGTCGCGACCAGCCTCGACGTCGGCGGGACCGACCAGCTGGGCATCCTGGCCGACAGTGCCGAGGCGAGTTGGCTCTGCTGGACCCCCAGACTGCCGGTCACGTTGAACGGCACCGGTGATGCCTTCACCGCGCTGTTCCTCGGCCACTGGCTGGCGACTGGGCGGCTCGACGCCACGCTCGAGCACGCGGTCTCGGCCATGTACGCCCTGGTTGATGCAACGCACCGGTCCGGCTCGCGCGAGCTCGAGCTGGTCGCGGCGCAGGACCAGCTGGTGGCGCCGACGCGGCGCTTCGCGGCACAGCGGCTGCGCTGAGTGATGAGCGGCGGCCGGCTCAGCAGTCTCGCGACGTCGACGCACGCTATTCTGAAGATCCTCGGGTGGAGATATTTGTAGCATGGCGAAGCTGGTCTTTGGAATGAACCAGTCCTTGGACGGCTACGTCGACCACATGGCGTTCGCGCCAAGCCCCACACTCTTCCGTCACTGGATCGACCATGTCCGCGACCTGACGGGCAGTGTGTACGGTCGCCGCATGTACGAGATCATGCGTTATTGGGACCAGGATCATCCCGAGTGGGACGCGGAGCAACTCGAGTTCGCGGCAGCGTGGCGGGGCCAACCGAAGTGGGTTGTGTCGCGCTCGTCAAAGTCCATCGGCCCCAACGCAACGCTGGTCGAGGATGACCTCGAGGCGGCGATAAGAGGCTTGAAAGCTCGGCACGCTGGGGAGATCGCCGTTTCCGGGCCAGATCTGGCGCGAAGCCTGACCGACCTCGGCCTTATTGATGAATATCGGCTCTACCTCCACCCCGTCGTGCTGGGTCACGGCACGCCGTTCTTCGCCGGTCCCCGGCCGGCGCTTCGCCTTGTGGCCAGCGATCTGGTCGGCGAGAACGTGATAAGATTGACCTACGTTCCCGCTTGATCGCGCGGTTCGCTTGACGGACTGCGCCGACGCATGCTGAGCGTCGCATTCCGCGCTCGGTAGTCGAGACGGTGGGCGCGGCTGCGGCAGCGGCACTCTGCGGCCTGCTGATCGGGCAGGCGATCACGTATCTGGCGTAAGCTCGGCCCACAGCGGCAAGTGGTCGGAGGCACGCTTCGCCTCGGCCGATGCGTCCACGATCGGGCCGGCAGTGACGGATGCGGCGCGCACGGCCAGTCGATCGAGCGCCAAAATCGGACGCCGGCCGGGAAAGCTGGCGCGGGGCGGCAAGAGGCTCGCCGCCTCGCCTATGCCGCCCAGGCGACGCCGCCAAGGCCGCCATTCGTTGAGGTCGCCGGCCAGCACCAGCGGCATCCGCACGGGTGCGAGCTGCGCCGCCAGTTCGCGCATCTGGGCCGAGCGGACGGCGCCGCCGAGATCGAGGTGGGTGGTCACCACCCGCCACGACATTCCGCTCGGGTCGATGGCATCGACCGCCAGCCAGCCACGTATTTCACGACCCTGCCGGCGATAGAGCCCGTCTCCGGCGTGCCGGATCGGCCAGCGGCTCAGGATGGCATTGCCATAATGCCCGCTGTGCTCGCGCAAGAGCGGCCCCTCCACCAGCTGCATGCCAAGCCGGCGGGCCAGGATCATCGCCTGGTCCACGCCGCCGCGGCTGGCCCGCGAATCGACCTCCTGCAGCGCCGCCACGTCGGGCGCCAGGGCCTCGAGCACGGCCGCGATCCGCGCGGGGTCGCGGCGACCATCGGTGCCGACGCACCCATGGATGTTGTAGGAGACGATCCGCACCGGTCAGGCCGGCGTCCTGGATCGGCCCCAACGGCGCAGGGTGAAGCCGGCGGCGAGCAGCAGTGCGAGGCTGCCCAGCAGGATCACCAGGCCGAGGGTATCCGGGGCACGCAGCCAGGCACCCAGTTGCGAGCCGAACAACGTGGTGACCGCGATGCCGGGCGCGAGGCCGATGCCGCTGCCGATCATGAAGTCGAACAGCCGGACTTCCGAGACGCCGGCGACGATGTTGACCACCGTGAACGGCGCCAAGGGCACCAGCCGCAGCAGCGCCACCGCGATGATTCCATGCTGGCCGAGCCGTCGGTTGACGGCGGCGACGCGTCGCCCTGCCAGCCTTCTCACGCGCTCGCGACCGAGCAGGCGCCCAATCAGGAACGTGACACCCGCGGCCGCGACCGAGCCGAGCAGCGCGTAGCTGAAGCCCGCCAGCGGCCCGAGCGTTGCCGCCGTGGCCGCGATCAGGAGGGTCACCGGTACCAGGACGAGGCTGCAGAGGACGAAGGTGGCCACGACGATCAGGGCGCCGAGCGGGCTTGCCGCATGACGATCCGCGAGCGCGAACACAGCCTCGATATGTTCGTGGACGCCCAGCAAGTCGCTGTGCGCCAGGATCCCGAAGCCGACCATCAGAGCCAGCAGCGCGCCGACCTGCAGCAGGTTGGCCTGCCACGCCCGACGCTGCCGCGGCGTTCCCAGATGCTCGGCCACGCGGGCGGGCGTGAGCGGCTCGTCAAGGTCGGCCAACCGGGCGGGTGCCGCCACGAGGCGCAGCCATGTCGGGAGGCGGAGGCGCAGCGGCCGGAGGCGGCCGCCCAACTGGTCCAGCACGGGGATGACCCGCCCACCTGCGGCCGCGACGGCGGACTGGACGGCCTCGGGTGAGGTTTCCAGATGCTCGGCCAACAGCGTGTCGCGCAGGCGCCGGATGAACGCCCGAACGGTGTCGTCGTCAGGTGCGGCTTCGATGGCGAGGCAGATCTCGGTGTCCAGGCCGAAGGAGCGGTTGGCGAGGTTGGCCGATCCGACGCACAGCAGCCGGTCGTCGACGATCAGCAGCTTGGCGTGGACGTTGATCGGCACCGGCCGGTCATCGCCGTCGGAAATCTCGGGATAGACGATGCGCACGCGCTTGCGCGCTGCGCGCCGGACCCGCCGCGTGAACCGGGCCCGGCCGACATCCATCACGGCGGTCTCGAGCAGGCCCTCGCATTTGGCCGGCGTGACGATCACGGTCTCGAGCGCCGGTCGCTCGGCCATGCGGGCGGCGATACGGTTCGCGACCGTCTCGGCCGTGAGATACTGGTTCTCGATGTAGATCGTGTCCTCGGCCGCCCCCACCGCCTCGAGGTAGAGCCGCTCGATCTCCCGCGCCGGCTTCCAGTCGATCGAATCCGGCCGGGTGCGGGCGATGCCCACCGCGACGTCGCTCAGCCAGGGCTCCAAGCCCGACGGCCACGGCGCACCCGCGTCTGGTCCGGATTCCGTCGGCGGCACCGCCTCGCCGGTGGCGACGCGCCACCGCTCGCGGGCCAGCTCCTCCAGGTCCAGCGCCACCGGACCCTGCACCATCAGCATCAGGTCGTGGAATGGTGGCCGGTCCTCGTTGGCCGTAACCGCGCGGCGCGGCTCGCGCGCCGGATGCGCCGGCGTATCCCAACGCCCCGCGGTCAGGTCGATGCCGCCGACGAAAGCGAGGCTGCCGTCGATCACCACCAGCTTCTCGTGCAGGCAGCCACCGGCCGGATGGTGGCCGTCGAGCTGGAAGCGCACCTGCCCACCGTTCTCGAAGCGCCATTGTGGCAGCATCTGGCGGTCGAGGCTGTAGAAGAAGATCCAGTCCCAGACCAGCAGCCGCACCGTGAGCTCCGGCCGGCGCTCCGTCAGCCGGCTCAGACGAGCGACCAGGGTCTCCGGGCCGGTCGCGGGATCAAGCACGAGATCCGCGTTCAGGTCCCAGCCCAGCAGGAACACGCTATGCCGAGCGCCTTCGAGGGCTTGGGCCAGGGCCGCAAAGTAGGCAGCACCGTCGATCAGCGGCGCCACCTGCTCGGCGCGGGCCCGGCGCCAGCACACGCCCGAGCGCGACAACACCGCCGATGAATCTTCCAGGGTCACGATATGTTGCCGCCTTCTCGAGCTCTGGTGCGTGCCAAACCCTGCCGACGCCAAATCTGTTCCGGCATGTCAGCGGCCGGTCAGATCAGCGCGCAACCGGCGGCCGAGCGCCATGCAATGCTCGCGCAGCTGGTCCTGGCCGCACCCGGCACCGCCGAGTAGCGCCTTGAGATTGCGGGTGTCGAGCACGAACGAATCGCGTTCGTCGGGGCTCTCGATGGTGAGCCGGCCGCGTCCATAGCCCTCGATCAGCCACAGGGCCAAGCGGCCCGTCGGCAGCGCGACGCCCGAGCCGAGATTGATGATGCCACCCGGCGGCCGCCGTACGACCTCGGCAAGCCAGGTCGCGCAAAGGTCGATCGGCAGAAAGTCGCGGCGCACGAACGGGCTCATGTCGAAGCGGATCTCCTCGCGGCGCGCAAGGCCCTGCAGCATCTGCCCGAAAAAGGTCGCACGCCCCGCCATGCGCTCGTAGCCGAAGATGTTGGCGAGGCGCAGACGGGTCAGCCGGCGGCCCAGCACGGCGGCCAACGCATGCTCGAGCGCGAGCTTGTGGCTTCCATACACATCGATCGGGCCGATCCGATCGGTCTCGCTTAGCGGGTTGCCGGACGGCGCGTAGACCTTGCGCGTGCCGAGGCTGACGAAGCTGACATGCGCCGGTGCCGCGCGATGCGCCAGGGCGAGCTCGGGGTCGTCCTCGATGCGCCAAGCGTCGCCGCCCAAGGCTGGATTGCGGCCGGCGAACAGCACCGTCGCGACGCCGCGCAGCAGGTCCGGGTCGGCGATCGCATCGTGGCCGACCAGCCGCGCCGCGCCGATGGGCAGTGCTGCGGCGACGGCGCGGCCGATGAAGCCGCGGCCGACCACCAGCACCGCGGTCATGACGGCTCGGGCAGCCGGATCACGACGGGCTTGCGGTCGCGCACCGCCAGCGCCAGGCGCCCGGACTTCAGCGCCAGCGCGTCCTCGCCGAAAATGGCGCGGCGCCACCCGTGCAGCGCCGGCACCTCGGCGGCGTCGTCCGTCGCTATCGCCTCGAGGTCGCCGGTGTTGGCGATCAGCCGCTGCGCCACGTCGGCTTCCTCGCATTTGTACTTCAGCAGCACGCGCAGCAGGTCGACCGTCGGTCCGATGCCGCGCGGCAGCACGATCACATCGGGCAGCCGGGGCAGCTGGTCCTTGGGCAGGGCCATGGCCCCGCGGATCGCCGCGGCGACGCCGGCCGTGCTTTCCTTGTCGAGATTGACCCGCTCCAGCGCCCGGAGTTCCTCGACGGTCTGCGGCCGGTTCGCCGCCACCTCGAGCAGCAGATCGTCGCGGATGATGCGGGCGCGGGGCAGGTCGCGGCGCTGCGCCTCGCGTTCGCGCCACGCCGCAAGAGCCTGCACGATGGCGATGAAGCGGCCGTCGCGCGAGCGCAGCTTCAACCGCCGCCAGGCGTCCTCGGGCGGCTGCATGTAGAGCTTGGGGTCGAGCAGGGCCGCGAACTCCTCGGCGACCCAGCTCATCCGCCCGCCCTTCTCGATCCGCTCGGCGAGGCGCTGGTAGATCACGCGCAGGTGCGTGACGTCGCCCAGCGCGTAGTGGATCTGCGCGTCGGACAGGGGCCGGCGCGCCCAGTCGGTGAAGCGCGAGCTCTTGTCGACGTGGGTGCCGGCGAGCTTGGACACCAGCGTGTCGTAGGCGACCTCCTCGCCGAAGCCGCATACCATGGCCGCGATCTGCGAATCGAAGAAGGGCCGCGGCAGCTGGCCGAGATGATGGAAGATCTCGAGATCCTGGCGGGCGGCATGCATCACCTTGAGCACGCGCTCGTCGGCCATCAGCGCCAGCAACGGCCCAAGGTCGAGCCCAGGCGCCAGCGGATCGATCGCGACCGCCTCATCCTCGCCCGCGACCTGCACCAGGCAGAGCTTGGGAAAGTAGGTGCGGTCGCGCATGAACTCGGTGTCGATCGCGACGAAGCGCTCGCTGCGCATGCGGGCGCAGAAGGCGGCAAGCGCCTCGTTGTCGGTGATCAGCGACATGATGGGGGCGTCATCTCCGGGCTGTCACCTCGCTTGACTCCGCAAGAGCTGTCGTGCCCTTTGCCCGCCGTCTCGACCGGCACCGCCGGCCGCGAGGCGTTGGTCAGCGACGGAAATCAGCATGCATCCCTATCGTACGCACCGCTGCGGCGATCTGCGCCAGAACCACGTCGATGCCGAGGTGCGCCTCAGTGGCTGGGTACACCGAAAGCGGGACCACGGCCAGCTACTCTTCATCGACCTGCGCGACCATGCCGGGATCGTGCAGCTGGTCTGCCAGCCCGATACGCCGCCGTTCGCCGCCGCCGAGGCCGTGCGCGTCGAGAGCGTGATCACGGTGACCGGGCGGGTGGTGGCGCGCAGTGCCGAGACCATCAACCCGACCCTGCCGACTGGCGAGGTCGAGCTGGTCGTCGAGTCGTTCGAGCTCGAACTCGGCGGCCGAGCCGTTGCCGCTGCAGGTCAACAGCGACCGCGACTATCCCGAGGAGACCCGGCTCAAGTACCGCTTTCTCGATCTGCGCCGCGAGAAGATGCACAAGAACATCGTGCTGCGCTCGCAGATCATCGCGAGCATCCGCCGCAGGATGATCGCGCAGGACTTCATCGAATATCAGACACCGATCCTGACCGCCTCGTCGCCGGAGGGTGCCCGCGACTTTCTCGTCCCCTCCAGGCTGCATCCCGGCCGCTTCTACGCGCTGCCGCAGGCGCCGCAGCAGTACAAGCAGCTCTACATGATCTCCGGCTTCGATCGCTACTTCCAGATCGCGCCCTGCTTTCGCGACGAGGACGCGCGCGCCGACCGTAGCCCCGGCGAATTCTACCAGCTCGACATCGAGATGAGCTTCGTCACCCAGGAGGACGTGTTCGCCGCGGTCGAGCCGGTCATGCACGGGCTGTTCAGCGAGTTCACGAGTTGGGAAGTGACGCCGACGCCGTTCCCGCGTCTCGCGTACCGTGAGGCGCTGCTCAAGTACGGCACCGACAAGCCGGATCTACGCAACCCGATCGAGATCGCCGACGTCACCGACGCCTTTCGCGGCTCTGGCTTCAAGGTGTTCGCGGGTGCGATCGAGAACGGCGCGGTGGTCCGCGCGATCCCCGCACCAGGTGCCGTCGGCCGGCCGCGCAGCTTTTTCGACCAGATGGTGGCATTCGCGCAAAGCCAGGGCGCGCCGGGGCTCGGCTGGGTCACGTTGGGCGATGGCGAGGCAAAGGGCCCGATCGCCAAGTTCCTGGACGGGGACCGGTTGGAGTTGTTGCGCTCGGCGGCGGGCCTGGCAACCGGCGATGCCGTGTTCTTTGTTTGCGACCGAGCCGAGGGGGCAGCCAAGCTCGCGGGCCTGGTCCGCACCCGCGTCGGCGAGGAGCTGGGCCTGATCGCCAAGGATTGCTACCGATTCTGCTGGATTGTCGACTTTCCGATGTACGAGTGGGACGACGATACGAAGTCCGTCACCTTCTCGCACAATCCGTTTTCGATGCCGCAGGGTGGGATGGACGCGCTGCTGCACCAGGATCCGCTGACGATCCTGGCCTACCAATACGACATCGTCTGCAACGGGATCGAGCTGAGCTCGGGCGCGATTCGGAACCATCGGCCGGACATCATGGCCAAGGCGTTTGAGCTTGCCGGCTACGGCCCCGACGTGCTCGAGGAGAAGTTCGGCGGCATGTTCCGGGCGCTGCAGTACGGCGCGCCGCCACACGGCGGCATAGCGCCTGGCGTCGACCGGATCGTCATGCTGCTGGCGGATACGCCGAACCTGCGCGAGGTCACGGCGTTTCCGCTCTCGCAGCGGGCGGAGGAGCTGCTGCTGGGCGCGCCGGGCAGGGTTGGCGACCGGCAGCTGAAGGAGCTGCACATCCAGCTGTCGCTGGCGGCCCGTGAGCGGCTCCGCGAGGAGGCCGCCACCGGGCCTGCGGTGAGCGGAACGGCGGCCGGCTGACGCCCGGCCGCGCTGCGTTCAGCCAGCCTGGCGGTGATCTTCGGACATCAGGCTGCGCAGATCCTCGGTGGCACGATCGAGGAAGGTCAGGATCCGCGCGTCCCCGTAGTCGTAGAAGACGTCGTTCGGGTCGGTGACGGTCTGCGCGCGGAACCTTGTCACCGCCATGTCGAGCACGGCCTGGATGCCATCGAGCGTGTGCGAGGGCGTGGTGAGCAGCAGGTTCTCCAGCTCCTCGATCTGCTGGTCGAGCTGATCGAGCTCGCGCTCCACATCCTCCAGCCCCGACTGCTTCTCAGCCGCTGACAGCTCGCTCATCAGCCCCTGGATCTCCGACGCCGTCATCCCGACGAGCTGGAGCGGGGCCAGGGCCCACTGCGGCAGACTGCCGCGCAGACGCTCCTGCCGGTCGACTACGGCCTCACGACGCCGGCGCACCTCGGCGATTCGCCGGATCAGCAAGGTCGTATTGGTGATGATGGTCATTTCTTCCTCTCCGTCCGCCTCCGAGTGGCTCCGCCTGGCCCCACTCGTTCCCCGGCGCCGCGGCTTCAGCCAACCTGCCCGGCCCAAAGTATTGCTCCAACGACCGTACCAATACTCGGCGCTAAGGGGGTGTCAACATTTGTATATTGTCATGAGTTCTTCGAGATATTGAATAAAAACTCTCTACAATTTTAGCTAATTCGCGTCGGGTCAGGCGCGGTCGCGCGCGCCATCCGGTGCCGCCCATGCGGGGCTGCCGGTTGCCGCCGGGCCGCAGCCCGCTATGGTGCCGCAGCGCAGCGCAAGGGTATGACCAAGCATGGTGGCGGATCGATCAGACCGGGTTGGCGCGGGTCGCCCTGAGCATCTCGTGCCGGGGGTGGTCACGCTGACCCAGCGGCTCCGCAACTATCTGCTCGCCGGCATCGTCGTGTCGGCGCCGATCACGATCACCTTGTTCATCGTCTGGCAGGTGCTCAACTACGTCGACCAGACGGTAACCCCGTTCATTCCCGCCGCCTACAATCCCGAGACCTATCTGCCGTTCGGCTTGCCGGGCATCGGCCTCGTCGTGATCCTCGGCCTGCTGATCATGATCGGCTGGCTCGCCGCCGGACTGGTGGGCCGCACCGTCATGAGCACCGGCGAGAGACTGCTCGACCGCACGCCGATCGTGCGCGGCATCTACAGCACCTTGAAGCAACTGTTCGAAACCGTGCTGTCGCAGACCTCGCGGACTTTCCGCGAGGTCGTCCTGATCGAATATCCGCGCGTTGGAATCTGGTCGATCGCATTTGTCACCGGCGAGCCCACGGCAGACATCGCCCGCTGCCATGACGGCGAACTGGTCAGCGTGTTCGTGCCGACGACGCCGATTCCGGCCTATGGATTCTTGATGTTCGTGCCGCGCGAGCAGGCGGTGCGGCTGGAGATGAGCGTCGAGGACGGCATGAAGCTGGTGATCTCGGGCGGGATCGTCATGCCGCCCGAACGATCGCCGCCCGTCACCCCGGCCGGGTCAACCGGCGGCCAGGAGGCGCACGGCGTCATGGCGCTCGAACACGTGCAGCAGGACGCGTAGCGCCGCGGCGCGCTCACCGGCAAGGTTCGGCATCGCCGGCAGCAAGCGCTCGGCCTCGGCCCGGGCAAGGGCGAGCAGGTCCTGATGGCGCCCGAGATCGGCGAACCGGAAGCCCGGCGCGCCGCTCTGGCGGAGCCCCAACACCTCGCCCGGGCCACGCAGGCGCAAGTCTTCCTCGGCGATCGCAAAGCCGTCCTCGGTCGCGCGCAGCAGCGCGAGGCGCGCACGCGCCGCAGGCCCGAGCGGCGGCTGGTACAGCAACAGGCAGGCTGCCGGCCGACTGCCACGTCCGACCCGGCCGCGCAGCTGGTGCAGCTGGGCGAGGCCGAAACGCTCGGCATGCTCGACCACGATGATGCCGGCCTCCGGCACGTCGACACCGACCTCGATCACCGTCGTGGCGACCAGCAGCGGCGTCCGCCCGCTCGCGAATGCCGCGATCGCCGTCTCCTTGTCGCGGCTGGCGAGCCGGCCATGCACGAGCCCGACCTGCGTGCCGAATCGCTCGGCCAGCTGCCGGTGCCGCTCGACAGCCGCCATCGGCGTGTCGCCTTCGGTCTCCTCGATCACCGGACAGACCCAGTAGATCCGCTCTCCGCGCGCGAGCGCCCGTGCGGCTGCCTCGACGACCTCGTCGATGCGCTCGTTGGGGATGGCGCGGGTGACGATCGGCGCGCGCCCCGGCGGCTTGGTCAGCAGCCGCGAGGTGGCGATATCGCCGTAGGCGGCGAGCACCAGGCTGCGCGGGATCGGGGTCGCCGTCATCAGCAGCACATCGACCGCCGGACCCTTGACCACGAGATCGAGCCGCTGGCCGACGCCGAACCGGTGCTGCTCGTCGATCACCACGAGGCCGAGATCGGCGAACTCGACGCCGTCCTGGAACAGCGCGTGGGTGCCGACGGCGAGACGGGCGGCACCGCTGGCCAGCCGCTCCCTGGCGGCGCGCCGCTGACCGGCCGGGTCCTTGCCGGTGAGCAGCACGGCCTCCTGGCCAAGCGGCGCCAGCAATCGGCCGAACGTCGCCGCATGCTGCCGGGCCAGCACCTCGGTCGGCGCCATCAGCACCGCCTGGGCGCCTGCTGCGACCGCCTGCAACATCGCGGCCAGTGCCACCACGGTCTTCCCACTGCCGACATCACCCTGCAGCAGGCGAAGCATCGGGCCGGCAGCGGCCAGCTCCTGGCCGACCTCGGCGATCGCCGCCCGCTGGCAGGGCGTGCAGGGGAACGGCAGCGAGGCCAGGAATTGGGCGACCAGCTGCCCGTCGCCGCACAGCGCGCGGCCGGACTGCCGCTCCCGCGCGGTCCGGGTCAGCCTGAGCGCCAGCTGGCTCGCCAGCAGCTCGTCGAACGCGAGGCGCTGGCACGCCGGTGCGCCGGCATCCAACGAAGCGGCCGTGGCCGGCTGGTGAATGGCCCGTAGCGCCGCTGCCCAGCCGGGCCAGCCACGCTCCACCAGGAGATTGTCCGGCAGCCACTCGGGCAGCGCCGGGAGGCGGTCGAGCGCCGCGCGCGCGATCGCCCGCAGCCGGCCCTGCTGCATGCCCTGCACCAATGGGTAGATCGGCAGCATGCCGTCGCTCGTGCCGCTCGCGCCCAGCAGCTCGGGATGGGTCATCTGCCAGCGCTCGCCGAACCGGCCGAGCTGGCCATGGACAAGCACGCTGCCGCCGACCGGAAACCGCGCCGCGAGGTAGTCGCCGCGGGCGCGAAAGAAGGCGAGCTCCAACGGTGCCCCGGCTGCCTGCGCCATGATCCGGTAGGGTGCCCGGCCATGCGGCGGCCCGGGCCGGTGGCTCTCGATCTCGGCCAGCAGCGTCACCATCTGACCGTGGTCCGCAAGTGTCAGGTCGCGGCGCGGCGTTGGGTCGATCACTGCGGTGGGCAGGTGGCTCAAGAGGTCGAGGCTGATCGGCTCGGGGCGGTGCAGCAGCCGGGCGAGAGCGGCGCCGATTGCCGGCCCGACGCCGGGCAGGCCACGCAGGCCGGCGAACAGCGGATCGAGCACCGACGGGCGCAGCGAGCCGGCCATGCCCGGCGGCCGCTTGGCCGTCGGGCCGCTTTGCGGTAGATCGCGCGTCTGGGCAGCAGTTTGCGTCATGGCAGCAGTGGAGTTCGGTCCTTGAGCGAGGCAGAGGAGATCCGCCGCAAGCGGCTCGCGCACCGTAGCCGCTATCGCGGTGTGAAGGAGAGCGATCTCTTGTTCGGCCAGTTCGCCGACACCCATCTGGACCGGTTGGATGCCGGGCAGTTGGACCGCTACGAGGCATTGCTCGCCGAATCCGACCAGGACTTGCTGGGCTGGGTCTATGCCAGGGAGCCTGTCCCACCGCGACACGACAACGATGTATTCGCCCTGCTGCGCCGTTTCGAGCCCGGCGCGTGAGCGCATTGCGTAGCGAAGCTGGCGACCTCGCCGTCGCGGAGCCTACGCCGCGGGCCAAGCCGCAGGGCGCCACATTGCTGGCGCACGCGCCTGAAGGCCTGGAGGCGATGTATCTCGCGTCGCGCCTGCGCCGCGGCCACGCGTCCGGCATCCTGCACATCGTCCGCGACGGGCCGCGCATCGGCTTCGTGGCCGGTATGGTCCGCTTCTTCGCGCCCGAGGTCGAGATCATCGGCATCCCGGCCTGGGACTGCCTGCCCTATGATCGGATCTCGCCCAACGCCGCGATCATGGCCGAGCGCCTGCGCGCCCTGGTGCGGCTGGCGGCTGGCCCTGGCCGCAAGCCGCGGCTGATCCTGACCACGGCCAACGCGCTGGTGCAGAAGGTCCCGCCGCCGGAGGTCGTGCGCGCCACCCATTTCCGTGCGCGTGCCGGTGCCCGCGTCGACCGCGACGGGCTGCTCGAGCTATCTCGAGCGCAACGGCTACCATCGTACCAGTGCCGTGGTGGAGGCCGGCGACTATGCCGTCCGCGGCGGCCTGGTCGACATCTTCCCGAGCGGGCTGGAGCAGCCCGTGCGGCTCGACTTCTTCGGCTCGACCCTGGAATCGATCCGCTCGTTCGACCCGCTGACCCAGCGCTCGCTGGCCAAGGTCGACAGGCTCGAGCTGATGCCGGTCAGCGAGGTGCTGCTCGATGCGGCGGCGATCGAGCGCTTCAAGACCGGCTATCTGCGCCAGTTCGGGGCGGTGACCGGCGATCCGCTGCTGGAGTCGGTCGAGGCCGGGCGCGCCTTCCCCGGCATGGAGCACTGGCTGCCGCTGTTCCATCCCGACCTCGTGCCGTTGACCGACTATCTGGACGCCGAGTGCGAGATCGGCCTCGACCATCTGGCACTGGACGCGGTCAAGGCTCGCGCGGCACTGATCGGCGAGCATTTCGAGGCGCGCCTGCAGCCGCCGCTGGCCGGCACCAGCTTCGGCACGGCGCCCTATCGGGCGCTGCCGCCGGAGCTGCTCTATCTCGACGAGGGTGGGGTCGAGCGGGCCTTGGCGCCGCATCAGCGGCTGCAGTTCTCGACCTTCGGCCCGCCGCCCGTGCCGCCTGCGGGCATCGCCAAGGTCAAGGATCTGGGCGGCCGGCCGGCGCACGACTTCGCGGCCGAGCGCGCCAACCGCTCGGTCAATCTGTTCGACACCATCGTGGCGCACCTGAAGGAGCTGGTGGCCGCGGGCGAGCGGCCATTGCTCGCGGCCTACAGCGAGGGCACGCTCGAGCGGCTGAAGCAGGTCCTGGCCGACCACGGCTTCGACACGCTGACGAAGGTCGAGCGCTGGGCCGACGTGGCGCAGGTCGCGGTCGCCGCGATCGCCGTCCTGCCGCTGGAGCGCGGCTTCACCGCAGCCGGCATCCATATCCTGGGCGAGCACGATCTGCTCGGGGACCGCCTGACCGCCGTCGCCAAGCGCTCGCGCCGTGCCGCCGACAAGTTCATCCAGGACATCTCGGCGCTGGGCGAGGGCGATCCCGTCGTCCATGCCGAGCACGGCATCGGCCGGTTCGACGGCCTCGTCACGCTGGAGATCGGCGGCGCGCCGCACGACTGCCTGAAGCTGCTCTACCACGGCGGCGACAAGCTGTTCGTGCCGGTCGAGAACCTGGACGTGCTCTCGCGCTACGGCCACGCCGATCAGGAGGTGGTGCTCGACCGCCTGGGCGGCGTCGGCTGGCAGACGCGCAAGGCCAAGGTCAAGGAGCGCATCCGCGAGCTGGCCGGCGAGCTGATCAAGATCGCGGCGGAGCGGCTGCTGCGCAAGGGCACCGCCCTCGACCTGCCGCACGGGGTCTACGAGGAGTTCGCGGCCCGCTTCCCCTACGAGGAGACCGAGGACCAGCTCTCCGCGATCGCGGCCGTGCTCGAGGACATGGCCAGTGGCCGGCCCATGGACCGGCTGATCTGCGGCGATGTCGGCTTCGGCAAGACCGAGGTCGCCTTGCGCGCTGCTTTCGTGGCCGCGATGGCCGGCAAGCAGGTGGCGCTGCTGGCGCCGACCACGCTGCTGGTGCGGCAGCATTTCCGCCTGTTCGCCACCCGCTTCGAGGGCCTGCCGATCCGCGTGGCGCAGCTGTCGCGCTTCGTCACCGCGAAGGAGGCAACCGAGGTCAAAAAGGGTCTCGCCGACGGCCAGATCGACATCGTCATCGGCACCCACGCCCTGCTGGGCAAGGGTGTCCAGCTCAAGAATCTGGGCCTCGTCATCGTCGACGAGGAACAGCATTTCGGCGTCGCCCACAAGGAGAAGCTCAAGCAGTTGCGGGCCGAGGTCCATGTGCTGACGATGACCGCGACCCCGATCCCGCGCACGCTGCACATGGCGCTGGGCGGCATGAAGGATCTCTCGATCATCGCGACGCCGCCGGTCGACCGGCTGACCGTGCGGACCTTCATCATGCCGTCCGACCCGGTGGTGCTGCGCGAGGCGATCATGCGCGAGTACTATCGCGGCGGACAGTGCTTCTACGTCTGCCCGCGGGTCGCCGACCAGGCCAAGCTCAAGCAGGACCTGGAGAAGCTGGTCCCTGAGCTCAAGCTCGCGATCGCCAACGGCCAGATGCCGGCGGCCGATCTCGACCGGGTGATGGGCGAGTTCTACGACCGCAAGCTCGACATGCTGATCGCCACCAACATCATCGAGAGCGGGCTCGATATCCCGACCGCCAACACGCTGATCGTGCACCGCGCCGACATGTTCGGCCTCGCCCAGCTCTATCAGCTGCGCGGCCGCGTCGGCCGCTCCAAGGTCAGCGGCTACGCCTACTTCACCGTGCCGGCGAGCAAGATGCTGGCCGAGACCGCCGAGCGGCGCCTGAGCGTGATCCAGTCGCTCGAAGGCCTGGGCGCCGGCTTCCAGCTGGCGAGCCACGATCTCGACATCCGCGGCGCCGGCAACCTTCTCGGCGACGAGCAGTCCGGCCAGATCCGCGAGGTCGGCTTCGAGCTCTACAATCACATGCTCGAGGAGGCCGTGGCCGAGCTGCGCGCGCGGCAGGCTGGCGGTGCGGCCGAGGAGGCGCCCGGCGAATGGACGCCGCAGATCACGATCGACGCGGCGGCCCTGATGCCCGAGAGCTTCATCGGCGACGTCGACCTGCGCCTCGCCATGTACCGCCGCCTCGCCGGTCTCACGACACCCGAGGAGCTGGAGGCGTTCGCCGCCGAGCTGATCGACCGCTTCGGCAAGCTGCCGCCGGAGACCGAGCAGTTGCTGCAGCTGGTCGCGATCAAGCAGCTCTGCCGCAAGGCCAATGTCGCGAAGCTCGACGCCGGGCCGAAGGGCATCGTGCTGGCCTTCCACGAGAACAAGTTCGCGCGGCCCGAGCGGCTGGTGCGACTGATCGCCGACAGCAGAGGCCAGATGAAGGTCCGCCCGGACCACAAGGTCGTGCTGCTGCGCGAGACCGGCAGCCCGATCGAGCGGCTGAAGGTGGCCAAGAAGCTCATGGGCGAGCTGGCGCAGCTCGCGGCCTGACGAGGACCCTGACCCGGACTAGTTGAGAAGCTCGCCAGCTGACGGGTGAGCAGGCGCAACGTGGTGTGAGCCATGTCGTGCCGCCGCTAGGGTCGCACGAACTTGGCGACACGACGGATCACGCTCAGGCCACCCAGATAGATGAGCGACGCCACGGCCCCGATCAGGATCTCGAAGGGAAACAGGTTGTGCGAGGTCGGATCGAGGTTGACGTCGTAGACGAAACTTGTCGCCCAGGCTGCCCAGAGGGGCAATGTCAGAGCGGCTGCCAAGCGCCAGGCGCCGGCCCACCGGCGTAGCAGCATGGTCTGCGCCACCACATACCCTATGGGCACCGCGAGCAGCAGCGCGCACCCCGTCAGGCCGATTATCGTGTCCATGCGGCCCAGTTTCGCCGGGCCGGGTTGATCTGCGATTAACGACGCCGCGCTGGCTAGCCGGCCTTGTGCGCCTCCGTGGTCTCGTCCTTGCCTTCCTGGAGAAACCAGCGACCCTGAGCCTCGGCGACCCGGTCGCCAGCCGCGAGCACGGCCTCGTCCGCGACTTTCGCGAGCTTGGTGTAACCTGGGTGGTGATGGGCCTTGTACGGGTTGTTGCTGGCCTTGTTGTAGCAGCAAAGCAGCAGGTTGCGGCTCCTGTCGGAATTGTTGGCGGCCGAGCAGTGCAGCGTGTTGGCATGGAAGAACAGCGCGTCGCCGGGCGCCATCTCGCAGTAGACCAGCTCCAGCTGCTTCAGCGCCTGCTCGACGCGCTCTGCGTCCGCTCCGGTCTGGCCGGCGACGCGGCCATGCTCGATCCGACCGAGCTTGTGGCTGCCTCGCAGCACCTGCATGCAGCCGTTCTCCTGGGTCGTGGGCTCGAGCGCCACAGCGACCGAGAGCATGTCCGGCCACAGGCAGCCGTTCTGGTACCAGTAGCCGTAATCCTGATGCCACTCCCAGCGACCCCCGCCGCCCGGGCGCTTCATGGTGAGCTTGCTGTGATAATGATAGGCCTCGCCGCCGAGCAGCGCCTCGGCCCCGCCCGCGACACGCCCGCAGCGCGCGATCATGCCGAAGACGTCGTCACCCGGGTGATTCCACAAGGCGAGCTCGGTCGAGCCGCCGGCCGAGTTGGCGACCTTGAGCCGGCTGCCTTGGATCGCGGGGTCGGTCGCGATGACCCGGTTGCACAGCGCCACCTCGTCGGCGGTGAACATGCCGCGCTTGAACAGGTACCCGTCGCGCTCGAAGTCGGCGCGGTCGGCGTCGTCGAGGTGGATGAAGCTGGTCATGGCGCGGTTCGAACTCCTTGGTCCGCCATGGCGAAGATGCGCTTGGTCGACCAAGAGCTGGCGGTTGCACCTCGATTAGTATGCTTCCGTGGAGCAGATCCAGCCCGTCTCGAGCACCTGGCTCGAGTTCGAGAATTGCGCGGGTGTGCGCCCCCGGATGCGATCAGCGGGGCCAGCCGATCGCGCTCAGCAGAGCATTTGCGACTGCCGGCTTGGTAATGTCCGAATGGTCGGCGATGAACGCGTCACTTTGCAGATTATGGATGCGACCTGGTTCGAAGCTGTATTTTCCGTCTGCTGCGAGCATTGAGCCGAACACGCTCTCGTCGGTATGTCGCGCACCGTTTCGGCCCATCCCGCCGAACACGTCCTCCGCGTCACCCACGCCGGCGGTTGCATCACCCGATATGCGCGATGCCAGCGCATAGGCGAGCCCGACCGCGGTGTCGTTCTGGGTATGGGTGATGATGACGTTGCCGTTGATCATGTGTTCGCTGATCACTTGGCGAAAATGGCCTTGAAGCTGTTTGCCCTCGTGATCGAAGCCGCCGGAGAAGCCATTGTGCGAAAAGGCTCCCTGCAGCAGGGTTAGGCTGGCAGGGCGGACTTCCGCGCCCGCCGCCAGCGCTGCGGCGGTCACCAACCGGGCGCCGAAACTATGCCCCGCCAAGTGAATGCGCAGATCCGGGCGCGCCGCTCGGACTTCCCGCAGCAAACCGGCGACGCCCTTGCCCCCGACCGCTCCCGCGCGCGCCTTCATCTGATAGTAGGTAGCAAGGTTCAAGAGCCGGCTTGCGGCGCTCTTAATGCCACCAAAGAAGTCGTCCAATCCGCTGGCGGTGCCCGTCTCGTCGCCAGCACCGCTCCCCGGAATCATGCCACCGGCAACACCGCCGGCGTCCTCCCCGCCCATTTCCAGCAACGGCGCCTCGAGCTGACCGAATATCTGCTCGGCATCGAGCGTGAAGAAGCGCTCGGCGGCATCCTGGTCGGGCGTGCCCGGCTGGCCCACCGCCAGACGCACTTGTGCGAGGAAGCGCTGTCGTGCTGCGGGATCGGTCTCGAGATTCGCGATCTCCGATTTTGCGGATGCCAGAGCCTTGGCCTGTGCGTCGTCGCCGGAATCCTGCAAGCGGTCTAGCTGGGCCTCGATCCGCTCCGCTTCGATGTCTCCGGCGCCTGCGACGCCGCCACCGGGAATCAGATCCTCGTCGGTGAACTTCTTGGAGGGCCAGAACACGCCCAGGATGGCGAGGCGGCGGCCGTCATGCTCGGGACCGCCGGTGAGCGCCTGAACTTCGGTCGCGAGCCGGAGATACAGAGCGCGTGCATCCGCCAGATCATTGTTCCAGCCATGGGAAAGGACGAACAGGTCGGTCGGCCGCGGCAACTGGGCAAGCTCTGCGGCAATGACCGCCGGGCGTTGCGGTGGATGTGCATCGCCGTCGCGGGTAAACTCGATCTCCCAATAAGGGAACCCCGCCAGAACATTCGACATCGCGTTCTCCCCATACGAGCGGGCGTCACACCGACTGGATGGCGCGCATCAAATCGACTACGCCACGACCCTGAAAATACGGCACCCGGCCCAGATCGGTCGCGGCAGCGAGGAAGATCCGCTTCACCGCCTCGGCTTGGCCATTGAACTCCGAACGGATCGAGAGGAAGGCGGCGATCGCGCCAGAAACGTGCGGCGCCGCCATGCTCGTGCCGCTCTCCTCGCGGTAGCGGGCCTCCGGCGGTTGTTCGGTGCCTGTCCCGCCCGATGCCGCGGAGAGAATCTTCTCGCCGGGTGCGACGAGATCTGGCTTCATCCGACCATCGCCGGTCGGACCTTTTGAAGAGAAGAAGGAGACGCCATAGGTGTGCGGCATGTCACGGTGAGTTGATCCCACGGTGATCGCCAGTTCTGCATTGCCTGGGTCGTTGATCGAAAGATCCATGCCGGCAGCGACAACGTCGCGGAACTTGGTCTTTACCCAACCATAGCCGGTATTACCAGCGGCGACGACCACAACCACTCCCGAGCGGACCAGCCGGTCCACCTCGACACAAAGCGGGCTCTGGCCGCAGGCGAACCAGTCCGGATCGAAGCCATAGCCGACACTCAGATTGACCCCGTGCACCCGTATCCTGCGCCCATAGCCATTGAGTTCCTGGATATACTCCAGCGCCGCGATGAGGCTGCTCGTCTGCCCTGCGGCCGATCCCTTCTCCTTGACGTCCAGTGCCTTCAGGCTCAACAGCCGGCATCTCGGTGCCATCCCAGTTATGCGGGGAATCTCCCGCAGCTCTTCGGGCACGATCGCGCCGCCCTCGTCACGGCGAATGACGCTGGCGACAATGGGAAAATCCGGCGTGGCCTCGACCTCACCGGCAATGATGCCGGCCACATGGGTGCCATGGCCCGCAAGGTCGACGAGAGCAGCGTCTGACGATTTCTGCTCCTCCCCGGTCTCGTAGGCCTGGCTGAAATCGCGGTGCATCAGACCGCAATCGAGGTTCTGGTGTTTGACGAAATGCGGATGCAGCCGATCGATGCCGGTGTCGATCACCGCCCACACGATTCCCTCACCGAGAGCCCCGAACGCGTTGCGCGCCGCATCTGCCTTGATCGTGGCGATGGTCCGGTTCGTCAGCGCCTGGACCTCGAAATCCGGCCAGATCTTGTAGATCGCACGGTGCGTTCCGGCCGCTCTGTCGCCTTCGACCAACGCCTTGATGCGCTGCCCGCTCAGGCTGCAGAACACGTATTGCTGGCTGTATTTACCCTTGAGCGCATCAATCCGAACTTCGGTCGGGTGGCGGATCCTCAGCTGTTCCAGGAGGCCGATGACCCGATCGTGGGCCTGGACTCGCCCGCCTGGAAAATCGAGGTTGAGATCGATGATCACCTGATGTTGTGCTGTGCGCCCGCCACGCACCGTGAGCCGGTCGAGCAGCGGCATGGAGATGACCGTGCGGTCGAGACGTCGAGGATCGAACCCCGCCGCATCGGCGGTGCGCTGACTCCGCCTGCCACTTGCTGGCCTAGCCGGATCCTCGGCCATTCCGCTCCCCGATTGCCAAGCAGCGCCCCTCTTCACCGACACACATCTGCTGCCCGCGGATACCTCTGGGCGCTTAAGGTTTATCCGCGATAATACGCAGTATCGTACGCGCCATGCCGGTTTCGGCAATAACCGATCGAGCCTTGCCCCCTCCGACCCGGCAGCGATCGAAGCGCGCCTGCGGACGGTCGTCGCCGGCTTTGCCGCCGCGCTGCCACGCTTAGCCAACGATTGGTGATCCCATTCAAGCGCACGGACGGCTCGGGAACGCACGGCACGCCCCAGGCGCTGGCCGCTTGGTCAAGCGGCGCGACGCGCTGCGAGGCGGTCGAGCACAGGCAGCAGTTCCGACGGATCGGGACGCCTGGTGTAGTCCGGGTTCACCTCGGCGTAGGCGATGACACCGTCGGTGCCGATCACGAAGCGGGCGGGCATCGGCAGGGTCCAGGCCGGATCGGCATTGAAGGTGGGCAGGTCGTTCTTGAAGCCCTCGTATAGCTCGATCAGATAGTCGGGCAGCGCGAACCTGAGCCCGAACGCATTGCTCACCTCGCCCATAAGATCGCTGAGGATCGGAAAGGTCAGGCCATTTTCCCGCGTGGACTTGCGGCTGTTCGATTGAGTCTGGGGCGAGATCGCGACCACATTGGCGCCGCGTGCCACGAGTTCCGGCAAGACGGCCTGGATCGCCGCGAGCTCCATGTTGCAATAGGGGCACCAGACACCGCGATAGAAGGTCACCACCAGGGGGCCCCGTGCGAGCAGGTCCGGCGAGCTGACCGGGTTTCCCTCGGGATCATTGAGGACGAAGGTGGGCGCCGCATCGCCAGCGCGCTTGGCGCGCTCCGCCTGCCCGCTCGCGACCAACTCGGCGGTCGCCCGGTGCATGGTCTCGATCACGGCCGGCGCCACGTTGTAGGGCGGTTTCCCGGCCTCGAAGTCGGCTTTGAAGGCATCGAGACGGTCCTGGAGGGTCATCGGGTTTCTCCGTTCTGCGCCGCCGGCGAACTGTCCGGTGGCCTGGACGGAAAATGACCTCGAGCGGTGATGCACGGTAGCCGAGGATGGTGCATGTGATTTATACGCAGAGCGTATGAGTGATCGTATTCTGGAGCTGACTGCGTTCGTGCGCGCCGGTGAGACCGGCAGCTTCTCGCGCGTTGCCCGCGAGCTGGGTCTCTCGCAACCGTCGGTGTCGCGGATGGTCGCGAGCCTCGAAGCGCGACTGGGCACCCGGCTTCTGCTGCGCACGACCCGCAGGGTGACGCTCACCGATGCGGGCGCCGTGTTCCTCGACCGGTCGCGGCAGATCCTCGCGGATCTCGATGACGCTCAGGAAGCGGCGCGTGGGGTCGACAGCCTTCAGGGGCTGTTGCGCGTCGCGATGCCCGGCGCCTTCGGAATCGGCGAGGTCGTGCCGCGCCTGCCCGACTTCCTGGCACGGCACCCGCGGCTGCGGATCGAGTTGCTGATTTCCGATCGGACCGACGACCTCGTGGCGGAAGGGGTCGACATGGCGTTGCGGCTGGGCCGGCTCGCCGATTCCGGTTTTGGCGCTCGCCTGCTCGCCACCGCCCCGCGTCTGGTCGTGGCCGCGCCCGCCTATCTGCGCGAGCATGGCATTCCCGCCTCGTTGGGCGACCTTGCCCAGCATGATTGCATCGTCGGGCCGGGGCTTTCAGGTCGGGGCGGCTGGAGCTTCCTGCGCTCCGGCACCGCGACGTCCGTCGAGGTGGCGGGCAGGGTGCAGGTGAACTCGGCCGAGGGCGTGATCGCCTGCGTGGTGGCCGGGCTCGGCATCGCGCTCGCCTCACAATGGATGTGCCGGGCCGGGCTCGAGTCCGGCGAGTTGGTATCCCTACTGGCCGACTACCAGCTCGATCCGATCGAGGTGCACGCGGTCTATCCGGGCGGCCGGCACCCATCGCCAAAGGTACGCGCCTTCTCTGATTATCTCGCGGCCGGGTTGGCTACGACTCCGCTGTCAGGGATCGCCAATCGATCTGACCGCAAAGGCTAGGCTCCGCTCGCTGACCGGGACCGGGCCGCAGCCCGGTCCCGCAGCTTGGTTCAGCGGATGCCCTGCTCGATCAGCGGCACCAGCGCGTCGATCGTCTCCGGCGTGATCACGCCGCCGGCGGTGTTCAGGCGCATGCCGGAGATGCCGTACTTGCGGGTCAGCACGCACTGCACCACCGGCAGGAAGCCCTGCAGGTAGAGCTGCTGATCCAGCGTCACGGTGACGTAGCCGTCCTTCAGCCCGTCGATCGTGGCGGGGGTGAGGTCGATGCCGCCGGCCACGATCTCGCCGGGCTTCTTGCCGGCGGCCTTCAGCGCCTGCGCGTAGGAGCCGGTGACGCCGCCATGCTGGGTGCCGATCGCCTTCACGTCGGGGTGGGAATCGAGATAGGCGGTGATCACCGGCACGGCCTGCGAGTAGTCGGCGTCGACCTCGGCGCTGATCACCAGCTCGTCGACCTCGAGGCCGGCATCCTTCAGCGCCTTGACCACGCCGTCGTCCGACGCGCGGCGGCCGGAGGCGAAGTGGCCGTAGACCACGGCCTTGTCGCCGGCCTTGAGCTCGCCCTTCTCGACCATGGCCTTGCCGGTCATGTAGCCGCCCTCGAACAGCTCGACGCCGATATAGCCGAAGCCCTTGGTCTGGTACTCGGCGAACAGCGGGTCGATCGAGGCGTTGCCGTTGGTGACCGTGATGCCCTGCTCCTCGGCCTCCTTGACCAGCGGCGCCCAGGCGTCGGCCCCGGGATGGCCCATGATCTCGATGCAGTCGGGGCTCGCCGCCATGGCCTCGCGGAACTGGTTGAGCATGGTCTCGCCGGCCCAGGCGGAGAACTGCTCCTTGAGGTCGACGCCGAACGCGGCGGCGGCGGCCGCGGCACCGTTCTGGCGCGGCAGCGTGGCGCCGTCGCCGGGCTGGCCGCCCATCTGGAAGTACATGGTCAGGCCCTGGCCGAGCTTCTCCTGCGCCTGGGCGCCAGCGTCCGCACAGCAGCGCCGCGGCACCGGCCGTGGCGAGCAAAGTCCGCATCTTCATGATTCTCTCCCTGATTGCGACCCGGCGGCGATCGCCGGGTCGGGTATCGATCGTGGTCGCGCCAGCCTGCCGCCCGTGCGCAGGCCGACCAGGCCTTGGAACATGCCCGGCCGTTCCATGGCCAGATGGAAGATCACCGCCGTCAGGAACACGAGGCCCACCACCAGCCGGGTCCAGAAACCGCTGAGGCCGCTCGCGACGACGCCGGCCTCCATGCAGCCGACGATGTAGCAGCCGAACAGCGTGCCGACGACGCTGCCCTTGCCGCCGGAGATCGAGGTCCCGCCGATGAACACGGCGGCCATGACGATCAGCAGGTAGCTGGTGCCCTGGGTCGTGTAGAAATTGCGGTTCTCCAGGGTGACCAGGATGCTGGCGAAGCCGGCCAGGGCACCCATGAGCGTGAACAGCTTGAGCTTCTCGCGCCGGACGTTGACGCCCAGCACCCGCGCCACTTCCTGATTGTCGCCGATGAACAGCAGGTGCTCGCCGAAGCGGTGACGGTTGAGCAGCAGCCACATCACGACGGCGACGACCAGGCCCCACACCGCCTGCGCCGGCATGCCGAACCAGCGCCCCGACAGCACGTGCAGCAGCGAGTAGGAGTCGATGCCGCGGATGCTGAACTGCAGGCCGTTGCCGATGATCAGCGACAGGCCCTCGAAGATGAACAGCGAGCACAGCGTGGCGATGATCGACGGGATGCCGATGATCGCGACCAGCACGCCGTTGAAGAAACCGATCGCAGCACCGACCAGGATCGCCAGGAACGCGAACAGCCAGATCAGCAGATCCGGCGCGAGACCACCGGCGGCCTGCGGGTCGAGCGGGAAGGCCACGAACTTGCACAGCATCGCGAACACGACGCCGGACATCTTGATCACCGACGGAAACGAGAGGTCGATCTCGCCGGCGGCGATGACCAGGGTCAGACCCAGCCCGACGATCAGCGGCGGCGGCACGGTGGCCAGGAACGACAGATAGATCCGCGGGCTCTGGAAGCTGTTGGGCGCCGTGATCATGAACACGCCGATGATCGCCAGCAGCACGATCGCGACCGGGACGCCCTCGATCGCGAGCAGGCCGCCGCTCCGGCGCCGGTCAGGCACGGGCGGCCTCCTTGCGGTCCTGCAGCGCCACGAGGTAGCTGGTGAGGTCGACCAGGGTCATCTGGCCGCGCGGGATCTCGGCCACGATCCGGCCCCGATCGAGCACGATCAGCCGGTCGGCGACCTCCAGCACGTGCGCCAGATTGTGCTCGATATAGACGCAGGCGCGGCCGCTGGCCTTGATGCCCTGCACGAAGTCCAGGACCTTCTGCACCTCCTTGATCGCCAGGGCGGCGGTCGGCTCGTCGAGCACGATCAGGTCTTTTTGGAAGTACATCGCCCGGCCGATCGCGACACCCTGGCGCTCGCCGCCGGAGAGCTGCGCCACCGGGCTGTCGGCATCGATGCCGACGCCGCGAAAGCCGATCTCGTCCTTCAGGATGTGGTTCGCGATCCGCCGCTGCTCGGCGACGTTGATGAAGCCCCAGCGATTGGTGATCTGGCGGCCGACGAAGAAGTTGCGCCACAGCGGCTGCTTCTCGCCCAGCGACTTCTCCTGGTAGACCGTCTCGATGCCGAGCTCGTGGCCGCGCCGCACCGAATAGCCGTCGAGGTCGACCGGCTGGTCGCGAAACCAGATCGCACCGCTGGTCGGCCGCACCACGCCGGTCATCACCTTGATCAGCGTCGACTTGCCGGCGCCGTTGTCGCCGATCAGGCCCACGATCTCGTTGCGGCCGATCGCGAGGTCGATGTCCGTCAGCGCCTGCACGGCGCCGAACGCCATCTGGATGGCCTCAAGCCGGATGATGTTCGTGTAGTCGCCGACATTGGGCGCGATTGCCCGCGCTTCCAGCTCCGCCGCCATCGCGTCCCCGATTCCAGCCTCCCTCAGGCCGCGCGACAGCGCCCCAGCCGCGGCGTTTTGTCAAGCCGAGCGGACGCCGAGGGGGCGCGCGATCGCGGCCGGCCGTCCCGGGTCAGCGAGCAGATCCTCGAGGAAGAACGCGGACAGGGCGGCCCGACCGCCGAGATTCGACTTCTGGTAGATCGAGGTCGCCTGCTGGCGGATCGTGGCCTCGCTGGTGTTGCGCAGCCGGGCGATCTCCTTGTGGCTGAAGCCCTTGAGCAGCAGCAGCCCGACCTCGTGCTCCGCCGCGGTCAGCCGCCAAGCCGCGAACTGCCGGCGGATCGCCAGGCCCAGCTCGCGCAGCTCGTCGGCCATCTCCTCGCGCCATTGCAGGCTCTCGGCGCGCACCAGCGCCATGTCCGCCCGGAGCGCGCGGCTCTCCTCCTCCTGCGCCACCAGCCGCAGCACGATCAGCGTGCAGACGACCGTGGTGCCGACCTCGATGAGAAGGCCGGCCAGATCGAACAGCATGTCGGCCGACCAGAGCGGCTCGTCGCTGGTGAACGCCTCGCCGGCCAGCATGACCAGAAGGAGCAGCACCCCGACCGCGATCAGCTGCCAGCGTCGGCGCCCCAGCAACCAGTCGACCATCCCGTCCTCCGCCATGCGGGCGCGCCATCCGGCAGATGCCCGATGGCCCCGCCGCCCACCTTGGCCGAGGCCGGGCCGCCCGCCTATCCGCCATCCAGCGGATGGTGACCGTGCGCGAAGATCGCATCCTACCGCCCGTTGGCGGCAGCGCAATCCAGAGTCCGCCGGAACGAGGGACGAGCGAAGATGACGACGAAGCACGACTTGGCGCGACGCTGGCCGATCGCGGCACGAGCGGTGGTGCTCGGGGTGACGGCGGCTGGCTTCTGGGGCGCGGTCGCCCTGGCCCAGACCGCGGACGAATCGAGCCTGACCCTGCCCGCCGGTGCCGGCGCGTGCGACCAGACTACGGCGGCGGTCGCCAGGTCCTGCGCCAAGCAGACGGTGGCCGACTACCTGCTGGCGCTCGGGGCCTGCGCCAACGTCGCCAGCCCAAGGGGTCGCGAGCGATGCATCAAGCACGCCGCCGCCGACCTCAAAGCGGGGCCCGACGACTGCCAGGAGCAGAAGCGGGCACGGGCGCGGGTGTGCGGGCTCGTGGGGCAGGCGCCCTACGACCCACCGATCGAGCCCGCGAATTTCAGCCCCAACATCACCAACCGCTATTTCCCGCTGCCGCCGGGGACGGTGTTCACCTATCGCGCGCCGGACTCCGTGATCACCGTCTCCGTGCTGCGCCAGACGGTCAAGATTGCCGGCGTCACCTGCCGGGTGGTCCGCGACACCAATGTCGTCGCGGGCAAGGTCGCGGAGGACACGCTCGACTACTACGCCCAGGATCGGCAGGGCAACGTCTGGTATTTCGGCGAGGCCACGGCGGAGTTCGCGAACGGCGTTTCCGTCGCCACCGACGGCTCGTTCGTCACGGGCGTCAATGACGCCAAGCCGGGGATCATCATGCTGGCGGCACCCAAGCCAGGCAAAGGCTACCGGCAGGAGTTCGAGCTCGCCGACGCCGAGGACGTTGCCCAGGTGGTGAGCCTCGGCCAGAGCGTGAGCGTGCCCTTCGGCACGTTCCACAACGCGCTGAAGACGCTGGAGTCCACCCCGCTCGAGCCGGGGCTGTTCGAAAACAAGTTCTACGTCCCGGGTGTCGGCAACGTGCTCACCGTCGACCTCGACACCGGCGAGCGCGAGGTGCTGGTCAGCGTCAGGCACTAGCCGGTCAAGCGGCCGCGCTCCAGATGCGGCGGACGGCCGAGCCGGGCGGATGGGAGGGGGTGGGCGGGTAGCGACGCGGCGGAGCCGGCGCCCCGCTCACGGTGGGCGTGGGCGACGGGGCTGCGCGACTACCGGGCGGCGGGCTGGGCGAAACTCGTGGGGCAGGGCGATCGAGGCCGTGCCGCAGGCGAGGCGGCGGGTGAGGGCGGTGGCGGTCGTGGGCGACGCCGCGGAGTTGGCGGACGACTTCAGAGCCAGTGCCTTGCGCGCCGAGTTCGACCAGGGTCGTGACGGGTGCGGCTGCGCCTGCCGGTCCCGCGGTGACGGCGAGGTGGGCGCCCTGCTCCTCGAGCACGGCGCGGCGCAGCCTGGCGGCGCCGCGCTGCATCAGGCCGGTGAGGGGATCGTAGGGTCGCGGGGGCGCCGTTGCTGCGGGAGTATCGGGAGGCGGCGTCGGCGGCGGCCCGGCGGTGCTGGAGCGCGCGGCGCGGCGGCTGGCGGCGATGACGCCGTTGGCGAGCGTCAGGGCGGGGTCGCGCTGGCGCGCGTGCTCCTCGAGCACGAACAGGGCGGCGCCCACGTCCCAGTCGAGGGTGAGCGCGTTCTCCAGGGTCTGGCGAGCGAGTCTGACCAGCCGGGCGGTGTGCTGCTCGGCCGGCTCGGCGAGCTGGGCCGCGTGGGACGCGACCAGCGCCTTGAAGCCGTCCCGCGCCAGCAGGGCGGTGACGGCCGATTCCTCGGTGCCTTCGGCGCGGGCGACCTGTGCTGGCGTCAGGCCGTGCGCCAGCCGCTGCGAGATGCGCAGCTGATCGCGCTTGGCGTAGGTGTTGCGCGGCCGACGCCGGCCGACCAGCACCGCGCCCATCAGGGAGGCGGTGGTGGGGCCGAGTTTGGCGGTGAAGGCGGAAGGCATAACGCTATCTTATAGGAGAATATACCTATATGCAAGCGAGAAGCGCGCCGACGGTTCCATGCTCGCCGTCAGCGGTTTTCAGCACATCGGCGTTCGCAACATTCACTCGATTGATGAGCGGCGATGGTATGCGCAGTGTGCGCGGACGCGAACGCCATGGAATTGCGCAAGTCGGTCGGCGGCCAGACGGCGCCACCCGACAAGACCGGTTTCATCTGCATGATGGCGGGCGACGTCGGGACCAGAGCAATTACGATCCCCATGCGACGGGCAAGAGCCATCAGACCGGGCCGCACGTCATGATGGTCGGCGCGGCCGCGCCGAGATGTTCAGCATGTACCCGCACAGCATGGACCCGACCCATCGCAGGCCTACGTCATGTTTCCGGGCACGCCGTAGGAGCATCTGATGCCAGTGGATACACAGTAGGAAGCGACGCCGGAACTGGTGAAAGATTCCGCAACACCTCTCACCGACTACAAAGCGGCAACAGTGCCACGAGAGGCGCAAAATGCCTCGCGCATCGAAGCTCCCAGCTGAATTGTTAGAATGGTTGCATCCGGCATGTAGAATGAGATCGGGCATCCATTGTCGCGTGAGGATATTCATGATGAGTTCGTAAAGAAAGGGATCGTGCTCGGCCGCAAGGAGCCGGTAATGCGATCAGCATGAAGCTATGGCGAGCGCGGGGGAAGTTTCGGCTGATCTCCGGCCATGGGTATTGGCTGACAGAGGCACCCGCGCCGGGCCAGTCGGGTAGTCGGGCTGGGTCCAGCTCGGACGAGCAGGCTGAGGCGGCAGATGTCGGGCCACTGAAAGCCAAGAGCATGAGCCGCGATGATCATGAGTTGGCGGCAATGCTCGACCGAAAGATGGATCACAGATGTATATAGTCCTATTCATTCTTCGTCGACTTCAAGGGCCGGAAAATCGGCCCGCAATACCTATAGGGTGATCGAAAGCGCCAAGCTCAACGGCATCAGTCCGCACGACCGGCCCGCCGATGTGCTCAGAGGCATCGACGACCACAACATCACGTGGATCGACGAGCTTCCGTCTTGGCGTTACGCTGCGGCCGCAGCGTAACTGGTTCTACGGGTCAGGCCGACAAGGCAGCGTAGCCGGACCATCACTGTTTGGAGTTAAATGATGCCGATTTATGAGGTGCCGCTTGTGCCGCAGACGACGATCATGGGCTGCTGGGCTGCCAGTATATCCATGATACTAAGTTGGAAGCATCACGCTTCTTTCGATCCGACACGCATTGCCGCAAACCCGGGTGGCCTCAATTATACGATTAGCCTCAAAAATGGGCTCGACCCCAATGACCGATACATACTTAAGCAGAACGGCTTTTCCGCTGAGGAGCCAATGTGCTACACGCCTGATAGAATTCAGCAGATTCTTGTTGACCATGGCCCACTCTGGGTAGCAAGCGCTGCGCCCGCGCCTCATATACGCGTTGTTACGGGTATGGACGGCGGCCAACTGTTAATTAACGACCCGGCACCGGTAAATGTCGGTGGACGGTACCGTCGGCACTTTCAAAGCTTCTTTGGACAAATGGAGGAATTAGGTCGACGTGAGCTTAGGGAGACCATGCCAATCTACGTGGCGTATATAGGATAACTGCAGCGTTTACGATTTCATCAATACATTTGTCAGCGTTCCCATGGACGAGATCCTCCAAACGAGCGCGGCGTTGCCCTGCTCGCTCATACAGCTTCGGCAGGCTCGCGAGCAGTCGCTTCAGGCTCGATTTCTGCCGGTCCCGTCTCCTCGGGCGTGGCGATCATCCCGAACTGCGCTGGGCTGAGATAGCGGAGCCCTGAAAGCAGCTTCAGTGGTGTCGCAATCGCCGTCGGCTGGACCTCGAAAGGTCGGCGGCGAGGACTTCGAACGCCGTGATCGGCGGTCAGGTTCGGCGCAGCGCCTTCAGGCGGCGCACGCGCGGGCCGCTCGAGTCCGGATAGACTGATCTCGTAAGGGAGGTGGGGCGGGTGGCCATGATGTCCTGCCGTTGCGACATGGTAAATAGCCAAGGCCGGGCGATGAGGACCGAGAGCGTGCGGCTGCCCATGCTCTTGCCACCCAACTGCGCCCAGCCGATAACGCCCCGACCAATCGCCGCTGCAAGTCCGGGAGGCGTCGGCCGTGAGCGTGCTGTTCTATACCCATCCGGTGGCGCTGCGGCACGATGCCGGGCCGGGGCATCCGGAGTCGCCGGTGCGGCTGCAGGCGATCCTGAAGGCGGTGGACGTGACGGCGATCGCCGGGCTGGAGCGGCGCGAGGCGCCGGAGGCGACGCTGGAGCAGGTGCAGCGGGTGCATCCGGCACGCTACACCAGCCGGATGCTGGGGGCGGTGCCGAAGGAGGGGTATGCGCGGGTCGATGCCGATACCGTGCTGAATCCGTTCTCGGGCGAGGCGGCGCTGCGGGCGGCGGGGGCGGCCTGCGCCGCGGTCGACGCGGTGATGGCGGGGGAGGTCAGGCACGCATTCTGCGCGATGCGGCCGCCCGGGCATCATGCCGAGGCGATGGAGGCGATGGGGTTCTGCGTGTTCAACAACGTGGCGGTGGGAGCACTGCAGGCGCGCGCGGTGCACGGGCTGTCCAGGCTCGCGATCTTCGATTTCGACGTGCATCACGGCAACGGCACGCAGGCGATCTTCTGGGACGACCCGGACACGCTCTATGTCTCGACGCACCAGTCGCCGCTCTATCCGGGCACGGGCCACCTCAGCGAGCGCGGCATCAAGGGCAACATCCTGAACCGGCCGCTGCCGCCGGGCACCGGCAGCGAGGCGTGGCGGCGCGTGGTCGAGCGCGACGTGCTGCCGGCGATCGACCATTGGCGGCCGCAGCTGGTCTTCATCTCGGCCGGCTTCGACGCGCACATGGACGACCCGCTGGCGAGCATGGCGCTGGTCGAGGACGATTTCGCCTGGGTGACGCGCGAGCTGTGCGGCATCGCCGACCGCCATGCCGAGGGGCGTGTTGTCTCCGTGCTGGAGGGCGGCTATGACCCGGCCGCACTGGCGCGCAGCGTCGTGGCGCACCTGCAGGTGCTGACGGAGAGCCCATCCTGATGGCGGAGCCTTTCATCGGCCCGGAGAGCGACGCCGCGGCCCCGCTGGCGCAGATGAGCTTCGAGGCGGCGCTGGCCGAGCTGGAGGGCATCGTGCAGAAGCTCGAGCGCGGCCAGCTCGACCTGGAAAGCTCGATCCAGGCCTATGAGCGCGGCACGGCGCTGCGCCAGCATTGCGCCGACAAATTGCGCCAGGTGCAGCTGCGGGTCGAGAAGCTGACGCTGGACCGCGAGGGCAACGCCAAGCTGCAGCCGTTCGAGGAGTCGTGAGCGGCGCGCTGCGCGACCTGATGGCGGCGGTGACGGACGCGATCGAGGCCGAGCTCGACCGGCTGCTGCCGGCGGCGACGGGGCCGCAGGCGCGGCTGCACGAGGCGATGCGCTATGCCGTGCTGGGCGGCGGCAAGCGGTTGCGGCCGATGCTGGTCCGCGCCAGCGCCGATCTGTTCGGGGTCGCGCCCGGGGCCGCGACCCGGGTCGGCGCCGCGGTCGAGCTGATCCACGCCTACTCCTTGATCCACGACGACCTGCCGTCGATGGACGACGCGGCGCTGCGCCGTGGCCGGCCGTCCTGCCATCGCGCCTTCGACGAGGCGACGGCGATCCTGGCCGGCGACGCGCTGCAGCCTTTGGCGTTCGAGGTGCTGGCGCGCGGCGACTACGGGGTCGACCCGGCGCTGCGCTGCGAGCTGGTCCTGGGCCTCGCGCGGGCGGCCGGGGCAGGGGGCATGTGCGGCGGGCAGATGATCGACCTGCAGGCCGAGCGGCAGCGCCTGACGCTGGACGAGATCACGCTGCTGCAGGGGCTCAAGACCGGGGCGCTGATCGGGTTCGCCTGCGATGCCGGGGCGATTCTCGGGCGGCGCGCCGGAATGCGGAGCGGGCGGCGCTGGCGGACTATGCGCGCGACCTCGGGCTCGCGTTCCAGATCAAGGACGATCTCCTGGACCGGCTGGGCGACAGTGCCGTCACCGGCAAGGATGCCGGGCGCGACCAGGATGTCGGCAAGGCCACGTTCGTCGGCCTCCTGGGCGAGGCTGGGGCGCTGGCGAAGCTGGCCGAGCTGCGCGCACGCGCGTCCGCCCGCCTTGACATCTTCGGTGCACGCAGCAAGGTCTTGGGACAAGTGCTCGCATTCGTGATCGAGCGCCAATCATAGCTCCGGGCCGGAGAGTTCTCGAAAACGATGCTGGCGACGCCGCTCCTCGACCAGATCCTTGCGCCAGCGGACCTGCGCCGCCTCGACCGGGCGCAATTGAAGCAGCTCGCGGCGGAGCTGCGCCAGGAGACGATCGACGCGGTCTCGGTGACGGGCGGGCATCTCGGCGCCGGGCTGGGCGTGGTCGAGCTGACCGTGGCGCTGCACCATGTGTTCGACACGCCACACGACCGGCTGATCTGGGACGTCGGCCATCAATGCTACCCGCACAAGATCATCACCGGCCGCCGCGAGCGCATCCGCACGCTGCGCCAGCCGGGCGGGCTGTCGGGCTTCACGCGGCGCGCGGAGAGCGATTACGACCCGTTCGGCGCCGCGCACAGCTCGACCTC
Organism: uncultured Alphaproteobacteria bacterium; assembly: GCA_963798145.1. GTDB lineage: Bacteria > Pseudomonadota > Alphaproteobacteria > Geminicoccales > Geminicoccaceae > Benzoatithermus. Next base: position 348,851 of record CAWCSG010000007.1, on the reverse strand, counting down.
GATCTCGGCCGGGCTCGGCATGGCCACCGCGGCCAGGCTCGAGGGCGACGACCGCAACGTGATCGCGGTGATCGGCGACGGGGCGATGAGCGCCGGCATGGCCTATGAGGCGATGAACAATACCGGCGCGCAGCGCGCGCGGCTGGTGGTGATCCTCAACGACAACGACATGTCGATCGCCCCGCCGGTGGGTGCCCTGAGCGCCAGCCTGTCCAAGCTGGTCTCGTCGCAGACCTATCGCGGCTTTCGCCATGTCGCGAAGCAGCTGACCGAGTATTTCCCGAAAGGCCTGCAGACCGTGGCCGGGCGCGCAGAAGGTTTCGCGCGCGGCCTCGCCACCGGCGGCACGCTGTTCGAGGAGCTGGGCTTCTACTATATCGGCCCGCTCGACGGCCACAATCTCGACCATCTGATCCCGGTGCTGGAGAACGTCCGCGACGCCGCCGCAGCTGGGGCCGGTGCTGATCCACGTGGTGACGCAAAAAGGCAAGGGCTACGCGCCGGCCGAGCGGTCGACCGACAAGTATCACGGCGTCAACCGGTTCGACGTGATCACCGGCACGCAGCAGAAGGCGAAGTCGAACGCGCCGTCCTACACCTCGGTGTTCGCGAAGGCGCTGGTGGCGGAGGCCACGGCCGATCCGAGGATCGTCGCGATCACCGCGGCGATGCCGGCCGGCACCGGGCTCGACCTGTTCCAGAAGGTGCATCCGGAGCGCTGCTTCGACGTCGCGATCGCCGAGCAGCATGCGGTGACCTTCGCCGCCGGCCTGGCGACCGAGGGCTACCGCCCGTTCTGCGCGATCTACTCGACCTTCCTGCAGCGCGCCTACGACCAGGTGGTGCACGACGTCGCGATCCAGGGCCTGCCGGTCCGGTTCGCGATCGACCGCGCCGGGCTCGTGGGTGCCGACGGCGCCACCCATGCCGGCTCGTTCGATGTCGCCTATCTCGGCTGCCTGCCGGGCTTCGTGATCATGGCGGCCTCCGACGAGCTCGAGCTGATGCGCATGGTGGCGACGGCCGCGGCCCACGATGCGGGCCCGATCGCGTTCCGCTACCCGCGCGGCGAGGGCATCGGCATGGACCTGCCGGAGCGCGCCGAGCCGCTGGAGATCGGCAAGGGCCGCGTGGTGCGCGAGGGGACGCGCGTGGCGCTGCTGTCGTTCGGCGCCCGGCTGCAGGAGGCGCTCAAGGCGGCCGACGAGCTGGCGGCGCGCGGCATCTCGACCACCGTCGCCGACGCGCGGTTCGCGAAGCCGCTCGACGTCGAGCTGATCGGCCGGCTCGCGCGCGAGCACGAGCTGGTGCTGACGCTGGAGGAGGGCTCGATCGGCGGCTTCGGCAGCCAGGTGCAGCAGCATCTGCTGGACGAAGGGTTCCTGGACACCGGCAAGCTGCGCCTGCGCAGCCTGGTGCTGCCGGACCGCTTCATCGAGCACGGCACGCCGGCCGGGCAGTACGAGGAGGTCGGCCTGGCGAAGAGCGGCATCGTGGCCGCGGTGATGAAGGCGCTGAACGCCGGCCATCCCGGCAAGGCGCGGCACGCCGGCGCCGCCTGAGCCCTGCCGCCATGCCGACGGTGTTCACCATCGGCTACCAGGAGAGCACCACGGACGCGGTGCAGGGGATGCTGGCGGCGGCCGGCGTGGCGCTGCTGGTCGACGTCCGCGCCGTCGCCGCCTCGCGCCGGCCCGGCTTCTCCAAGCGCCAGCTGGCGGCCGGCGTCGCCACGGTCGGCATCGATTACCTGCATCTGCGCGGCCTCGGCACCCCGCCGGACGGCAGGCAGGCGGCGCGCAGTGGGCGCCACGCCGACATGCGGCGAATCTTCGAGGCACACCTCGCGACCGAGCCGGCGCGGCTGGAGCTGGACGAGCTGGCGCGGCTGGTGGAGGCAGGACGGCCGCTGTGCCTGCTGTGCTTCGAGCGGCACGCCGAGCATTGCCATCGGCGGATCATCGGCGAGCGGCTGGCGGAGCGATTGGGCGTCGAGGTGGTCGACCTCGTGCCGTGAAGGGCGCGAGGCCGACCGCTCAATGGCTGGCGAAGCTCAGACCCTAGCCGTCGTAGGCCAGGGTGCCGGGCCGCGTCTTGCCGAACGTCAGGTACCAGCCCTGGCCGAGCTTGCCGCCCGGACGGACGAAATAGGTGAAGCATCTGCGCGTGGCGGTCTGCTGGCAGCCGATCCGGTAGCGGCGGATGGCTCCCTCGTCGGTGACATCATCTCCTGCCTCGACGTTGCTGATCGGGACGAACAGGTCCCCGCCCGGCCCGAACAGCAAGGCCCGCGCGGTGGCGCGCGCTTCGCCCACCTGGTCGAGATCGATCTTGCCGACGCGGCGGCCAGGGTGCGCGCTGCCGGGGCCGTCGAAGATCAGGATCTTATCGGAATCCTGCTCGCTGCCGCGGATACTGATGACGTACAGTCTGCCGTCCGGACCGAAGACCAGACCTTCCGGTCGGTTGAGTTGATTGTCGCCTCCGCTGCTGGCAATGAATGTCTTGATGAACGCCCCGGTCGTCGGATCGAACTGTAGCACCTGCCCGCCAAGCTCGTCGGTCTCCAGCACGTTTGGGCGGCTGGAGACGTAGAGCAGACCGTCCGGGCCGATCACGACGCCGAAGGGATGGAACTTGGCGGACCCGGACTGCAGCCTGCGCACGAACTTGCCGCCCGCCGTGTATTTCAGGACCCCGCCGGCCAGATCCTCCCTACCGGGATCGAGGACGTTGGCGACGAACAGATGGTTGTTCGAAAGGATCATGCCGCGCGGCGCGAAGGGGGCATGGGCCGTATCGGCCGGGACCAGCTTGGTGACCGGACTGGCCGTGGCGGCATTGAAGCGGATAACCTCGCCGGTGAAGTCTGTGCCCACATTCTGGTTGACCAGGAACAGCCTGCCCGACCTGGTCGCGATGCCCCGAGGCCCGAGCAGCCCGGCCGGCTTCAAGGAGCGGCGGAACGTGCCGGTGATCGCATCGAAGACCTCGACTCGGTTGTCGGTGCCATCGCCGATGAACAGGCTGTCGCGCTCGCCAGTCGCTCGGGCTGGAGAGGCCACGAGGCCGCCCAAGGTCAGCGCAAGTGCGCCGAATGCCAGCGCGGTTCTGGCCGATGTTGAGAAGCGGATCATCGTATATCCTCCCGGATGAAGTGTTCATCGTGAGTTCCGCAAAACCGGTCTCAATCGCAGCTAGTACTGCGAACGGGCCTCGCGACGCACCGCGCGGCTGGGGCCACGAGCGTGACGCGCAGTCCCTCCGCTCCGCCGGGAGCGCGGGCAGGAAGTCCACCGGGTCGATCGCAGCGCCGGCTGCCACCCCGGCATCGTCGGCGCAGCCGTCGCCGTCTAAATCGAGATAGGTGTTATTCGAGGAGAACTCGAACACAGGGAACGGTCTGCGATCGAGAACGCCGGCGCGTCCCGCCCATAATGCGACCAGCTCGTCGAGGCCAAACAGAAGGCTGGTAAAATAGATGCCTTTGACAATGGTGCCGTCGGCATGGACTTTCCGATCAGTCCGCCGATGCGGCGCGGCAAGTTCCGACATCGCTTTTTACCTAGAGCATTGCATGTGGAAGCTTCAATCGGATCGCGCAATAGTAACTCGGTATCGACCAAGTAGAGACCCGGCGTAGAGGATACGCCATCCGGCCCGCTGCGACCTGAAAGCCCAGTGAAAGAATTGTGAAAGTCTGATTGAATTGGCCGATATTGAGCGTTGGCACCGCGGCGCGGGGAGGAATGATCGATGAACGCGGAGCGAAATCCGCCGATCGCCTGGCGCTTTGGGGGCTTCACCCTGGACGCGTCCCGCGGCGCGCTGCTGGCCGACAGCGGGGCCGAGATCGCCTTGCGGCCGAAATCGATGGCGCTGCTGCGGCTGCTGGTGGAGAACGCCGGGCGGCTCTTGGACCGCGACGCGATCATGGCCGCGGTCTGGCCGGACGTGGTGGTCGGCGACGAATTGATTACCCAGTGCGTGCGCGACATCAGGAAGGCGCTGGGCGACGACGCGCAGCAGGTGGTGAGGACGGTGCCCAAGCGGGGCTACCTGCTCGCGGCCGAGGTGGTGCCGGTGGAGGCCGTGGCAGCACCCCGTGCCGAGCGCCGGCTGGTGGCGATCCTGGCCGCGGACATTGTCGGCTACTCGCGGCTGGTCGAGGCGGACGAGGCCGGCACGCTGGCGGCGATCAAGGGCTTGCGCGAGACCGCGATCGATCCGCTGCTGGCCGAGCATAAGGGGCGGATCGTCAAGCTGATGGGCGATGGCGCGATCGTCGAGTTCGCCTCGGTGGTCGATGCGGTGGCGTGCGCGGTCGCGATCCAGAAGGTGGTCGGCGAGCTGCAGGCGAAGGTGGCGGCGGACCGGCGGATCGTGTTCCGGATCGGCGTCAATCTGGGCGACGTGGTGGTCGATGGCGACGACCTCATCGGCGACGGCGTCAACATCGCGGCCCGGCTGGAGCAGCTGTGCGAGCCGGGCGGGGTGCTGGTCTCCGGCACCGCCTACGATCATCTCCAGGGCCGGCTCGGGATGCCGCTGGAGTTCACCGGCGAGCAGCAGGTGAAGAACATGGCCCGGCCGGTGCGGGCTTATCGCGTGCGGCTCGACGGGGTGGCGCCCGTCGTGCCGGTTTCCACGCCCGCCGCACGAGCTCAGCGCTGGGGTCTGCCGGCGGCGGTCGCGCTGTTCCTGCTGCTCCTCCTCGGCGGCTTCTGGTGGTTCTGGCCGGTCGACACTGCCCTGGCTAAGCCTTCGATCGCCGTCCTGCCGTTCGACAATCTGGGCGGGGACGAGGCCACCGGCCGCCTCGCCGGCGGCATCACCGAGGAGATCATCACCGATCTCGCGCGGTTGCGCGACGTCGACGTGATCGCGCGCAATTCGACCGCGGTCTATCAGGGCAAGGCGGTGGATGTCCGCGAGGTCGGCCGGGCGCTTGATGTGCGCTACGTGCTGGAGGGCAGCGTCCAACGCCAGGGCGAGCAGCTTCGGGTCACGGCACAGCTGATCGACGCCGGATCCGGCGCCCATGTCTGGTCGAACAGTTGGGACCGTCCGGCCACGGACATCTTCGCGGTGCAGACCGAGATCGCGGGGCAGGTCACCAGCCACCTTGGCCCGTACGGCGCCCTGGCCGACGCCGATCGGGCGCAGGTGAAGCGCAAGCGGCCCGAGGATCTCGGCGCCTACGAAACCCTGCTGCTCGCCAGGGAGGCGCTGCGGCGGTTCACGCCGGAAGGCGCCCAGCAGGGGCTGGAGCTGCTGCAGCAGGCGGTGGCCAAGGATCCGCAGCTGGCGCGCGCCTGGACCTCCATGGTCCACGCCAATCTCATGAGCTCACGCTGGGCCGACGATCCCAGGTCGTTCCTGCAGGCGGCCGTGGTTGCGGGCAGGAAGGCGGTCGAGCTCGACCCGACCGACGCCTACGCCCATGCGGCGTATGGCGAGGCGCTGGGCAGCGTCGGCGATCTGGCGCAGGCGGAGGTCGAGTACGGCAAGGCGCTGGAGCTCAACCCCAGCGCTGCCGACATCCTCGTCTTCTACTCGGGCTGGGCCATGTCCTTCGGCAAGCCGGAGGCGGGTGCGGCCGCCGCCGACCGTGCCATCCGGCTGAACCCCAACTACCCGCGCTGGGCGGCTGGCGCCTATCTCGGCTACGCCTATTTCGCGGTCGGCCGCTACGACGATGTGGTGCGGGTGCTGGCCCGGCTGCCCGAGGAAAGCCGTGCCGCTGCCGACTACGTCCTGGAGGCGAGCAGCCTCGCCATGGCGGGTCACCTCGACGAAGCGAAGGTGGCGGTCACCAAGGCACTCGCCCTCGATCCCGAGACCTCGATCGAGCGGCAGATCAGCGACCCGTCCGTCGGCAACCTCGACGCGCGTTTCACGGAAGCCATGCGCAAGGCGGGCTTTCCCGCCTGTGCCAGCCCGGCGACGTTGGCCAAGTTCGACAAGCCTGTGCGGCTGCCGGAGTGCGCGGTCAAGCAGCCGAGTTGAATCGCTCGCGCTGCTGTGGCTGCTAGTCGAATACTCCAGCTTGCCGCCGGACCGTGACGCGATCAAGAACGCTACCATCAACAAGCTCAAGTTCCGCCCGTCACGCACCTCAGCGTGGCAATCTGCGCGGAACCGCAAGCTATCACATCGTGTTGCGGTGTTATATCTGTCCGTTGCGCGCAAGAATTGACAAGGGTGGCCACAAGGTCATGCGCATCGCGATCCTCTTGGATGATCTCAGCGGTGGGGGTGTCGAGCGGACGATGCTCACCCTTGCCGATGGGTTTGTGAAGCACGGACACGCGGTCGACGTGGTTCTCGGGAGGCGGACGGGACCGCTCGAGGGCGAGCTGCCGGCGGGCGCGCGCGTGGTCGTGCTCGATGCGCGGCCGGGCTGGTTGGCGCGTCTTGCGATCCTGCGGGCCGACCCGGGCGGCCTCGGGGTACTCGCGCGGCCGGTGCTGCTCGCGCGGCAGAAGCGTCTCGGCCGCATGCTGCCGCGGCTGCCCAGCCTCGTCGCCTACCTGCGCCGCGACCGGCCGGACATGCTCGTCTCGGCCAAGTTCCGGCCGAACCTGTGCGCGGTCTGGGCGTGTGCGCGCGCGGCCGGGCCGACCCGGCTGGTGCTGACCGAGCGGACCTCGCCGACCGAGCATTTCGCGACCGAGCAACCGCATGCGCGGCATCGGGTCGTGGCGGCGCTCATGAACCGGTATTACCCGCGCGCGGACCGAATCGTGACCGTGGGACGCGACCTCGCCGATGACCTCGCCCGGTTCGCCAGCCTGCCGCGCGAGCGGATCCAGGCGATCCACAATCCCGTGGTTGACGAACGGATCGATACCGCCGCGCGCGAGCCGCCGGACCATCCCTGGTTGGCGCCGGGCGAGCCGCCCGTGGTGCTGGGCGTCGGCAGGATCGAGGGCCGCAAGGGGTTTGCGACCCTGCTGCGGGCCTTCGCGCTCGTGCGCGCGCACCGCCCGGCGCGGCTGGTGATCCTCGGCAAGGCCAAGGAGCGCGACAGCAAGCCGTCGGCGGCCGGGACGCGGCACGAGCAGGAGCTGGCAGCGTTGGCCCGTGAGCTCGGCATTGCCGAGGACGTGTCGTTTCCCGGCTTCAAGCCGAACCCCTACGCCTACATGGCGCGGGCGGCCGTCTTCGTCCTCGCCTCCGACTATGAGGGCCTGCCCGGCGTGCTGATCCAGGCGATGGCCTGCGGCTGCCCGGTGGTCAGCACGGACTGCCCGACCGGGCCGCGCGAGATCTTGCGCGGCGGCTGGTTCGGACCACTGGTTCCGGTAGGCGATCATGCGCGGATGGCGGACGCGATCACGCACATGCTGGATACGCCGACGCCCGCATCGCAATTGCGAGCGCGGGCGTGGCAGTTCAGCGTGGATGCCGCCGTCGAGACCTATCTCACGCTGTTCAGCGGTCTTGTTCGATCCCCGAGCGCGGTAACGATGCGATCAGGTGCGGCTGGCGTGCCTGCGGTCGGTCGCGCACCTGGTCATGGCGAGGTGTGAGTTGAGGATAAATGTCTTTCTCCTCAGTGCCGGCGAGGGGGTCGAGGCTCGCCGCAAGCGTCACATCTTGCGTCTCTTCTACCAGGGTCTCGTCGCCGAGGGCGAGGATGCGAGCCTGATCGGTGCACCGGGCTACGAGCCTTGTGACGTTGCCGTGGTGCTGGGTGGCCGCCCGTCCGCCAAGCGGGCCCGAACGCAAAGCATTCGCCAGGACATCTTCGCCGAGCACGAGGGAGATTTCGTCTTCATCGAGACGCCGCCCTTGGGTCGCCAAGTCTACCGTCGCTCGGTGGTCGCCGCCTACGCGCGCAAGCTGCTGCGGATGGGCCGGAATCGATATTCCGACGATTACGGCTACTATCGCGTCGGCCTGAACGGCTTTCTCCAGGATGATGCCGATTTCAACAATGTGGACAGCCCGCCGGACCGATGGGAGCGGCTGTCTCGTGAGCTTCACCTTCGGCTCAATCCATACCGGCAGTCAGGACGTCACGTCCTCATCGTCGGGCAGAACCCGGGCGATACCTCGCTCCGCGGCGCGGACATCTTCGACTGGATGCATCGCACCATCGTAAGTGCCCGCCAGGTCACCCCGCGCCCGATCGTGGTCCGGCCGCATCCCGTCACGCCCGAAGCCATGATGCGCGAGTTCGCGGAGCGCTTCGCGCAGTTGGACGGCATCGTCCTCGACCATCCGCCCAAGCAGACGATCCAGGCCATGCTCCAGGATTGCTGGGTGCTGCTCGCCTACTCCTCGAGCGCCACCATCGACGCCCTCATCGAGGGCGTGCCGTGCATCACCCTCGACCCGGCCAATCTCGCTTGGCCGGTGAGCGACCACGATGTGACGATGATCGAGCGGCCGACACTGTATGAGCGCGAGCAGTGGCTGTACGACCTGGCTTATGCCCAGTGGTCGCCGACCGAGATGCAGGCTGGCTGCGCCTGGCGTCATCTCTGGCCGGCGGTCGCCCGGTCGCACGTGGAGAGGCACTATGGATGATGGCAGCTACCGGCAACTGGGAAATCGATAAGTGGCGAACTGCGTCCGCCAGTAATTGTCCGGACCGATATATTCCGTCGTGAACCAGAAGGTGCAGTCGTCGACCGGATCGACGGTCATCGCAGCGTGGTCGCCCCACGACCCGCTGTCGAGTTGGGCCGCCGCGCTCGTCTTCTGGACCAGCTCCTGCCGCAGCGAACCCAGCGGGTCGTCCTTCAACCTGCCGGTGACACGGATCGAGGGGAACTCGGTACCGGACGAGCCCGAGTAGCCGATGGCCAGATTGCCCTGCCGGTCGATCCCGATCGAGCCCATCCAGCGGTTCAGGCTCTTGCCTGGCGCGTAGGCGGCCGACTGACGCGCCGACCAGCCGCCAGTCGTGCGTTGCAGCTCGAACCAGTAGATGCCCGCGAGATCCCCAGCCGAGACGTTGGTCGTCAGCGTGCCCACCAGGACCTCCCGCGTGGGCAGCTTACGGTACTGCAACGGCCACATGATCGCCTGGGGCTCGGCATTCAGGCGTTGGGCCGTGCCCTTCTGGCGGATGCAGGCGGAGCTGTTGGTGCCGCAGAGGTCGGAATCGAAATCGGCCACGGGGACGGACGGGAGTGCCTGCAAGGATGAGCGGGACGGATTGTCGAAGTCGACGGCCACCTGCCAGAGTTCGATCAGGTCCTTGCCGCTCGGCGCCACGCCGCCGCCGATCTCCGTATCGCGGTGGCGGGCCACGATGGGCAGCGCACCAGCCGGCGGCAGCGTCGTGCCGGTGATGGTCGCCGGCGTCAGGGGGTGGGACAGCGGATCGAACGGGGAGTCGACCGAGAACGCCTGGATGCGCGCCAAGCGCCCCTTCAACATGGCCGCGCGCTCGAGTGCGTAGACGGTCGGCTGGAATTCGTTGCCGGTGACGACGTACATATTCCGCCAGACCGCGATCTTGGTGTTCCCGGGGAACCACGAGGTCTGAAACTGATAGGCGTAAAAGCCGCCCTGGGCCGGGTTGCTGGTCTTGGCGACATAGACACAGAGAAAGCCGTCGAAGCCGCCGCGGCCTGGCTGATGATGAAGCGGTCGGCGGCGGCGTCGTAGACAACGATTCCTTCTCCTCCGCCACTTGCGCAGGAATCGCTCGGGTTCGGCCAGAGCGAGTTGAGCGAGATCGGCCCGGCGAGCCGTCGCCCGGCCTTGTCATAGATGACGATCTGGGCTCCGCTGCCGCCGGTGGCGAAGTCGTACGCGTTCACTGCCTGGATGAAATAGCCGCGCCCGACGGCCCCGACCGTTGCCGGCGGAAGCGTACCGGTGAAGCCCTGGCCCGCCTTGACCAGCAGCGGTTGCAGCAGGGACGGCCCACTCGGTGCCACGAGCGCGCGCTGGTCCAGTGGAACTCCCCGCGCCGCTAGGCCGGCAACCTGCGCACGCAACGCCGGCTCCGGCCGTACGGGGTCGCCCAGCCGCCAAGGCTTGGCCGCTGGAAGCGAGGTGAGGTCACCTACCGGCGCGTGCCCAAGGGAGATCGCGGGGGCAGCGGCCTTGAGCTCGACGGCCCCCACGGGGCTCGCGTTGCCCAGCAACACCGAAGCCAGCAAACCGGACGTAAGACAAATGATCGATGCAGAACGCAACATGGGTTCAATCCTCGTACTGAAAATAACGTTCCTACTCTACCTTAGGATGTGATGGCTGTCGCTTGCATTTGCGCCACAGTTGAGACCCGTCGTACTGACCGATCGCCCGTCGCATCGCCGCGCGCCTGCGCACGCGGCTCCACGCAGTCAGCGCCAGAACGGCCGGTGAATTTCCCTAAGCACCTGGTCGCGCGTGATTCCGATATCCATCAGAAGCGCGTCGTCCAGATCGGCCAGTGCCCTTCGCTGCCGCCGACGCATGAGCGCGGCTCGCCACCAGTCGATCACCCGCCGCCATCCGAAGCTGCGGCGTTGCGCCGTCGCTGGGTGGATGGACCCTGCCTGCTGCCTCATCGCCGTCTCCCGATGCTTCGTTGCCGAGGCGGAGACTTGCACGGGGAACCCGCTTCATCGCGATCGAACGCTACGGCCGTGGCCGTAGCGTTGTGGGCTGACCGGAGGGGCCTCGCGCTCTACGATACCGGGCATGAGCACCGTGGTTTCAGCCAATACCCTGGCGCAGGCCGCCGCGTTGATCGGCGATCCGGCGCGGGCGAACATCCTCCTGGCGCTCCTGGATGGGCGGGCGCTCACCGCGGGCGAGCTTGCCTGGCATGCCGGCGTGAGCGCTCAGACGACCAGCGGTCATCTGGGCAAGCTGGCCGAGGCGGAGCTGGTGGTGGTCGCGCGGCAGGGGCGGCATCGCTATCACCGACTGGCCTCGCCCGAGGTGGCGCACGCGCTGGAGGCGTTGTCCGCGCTCGTGGCGGTGGGTCCAAAGCGACATCGGCCTACCGGGCCGCGCGACGAGGCGCTGCGGGTGGCGCGCCGCTGCTACGATCATCTCGCGGGCAGGCTCGGCGTCGGGCTCGCCGCGAGCCTGTGCGATCGGGGCCACGTCGTCATTCCGGACGCGCGCGACGGCGCCGCGGCGCTCACCGCCGAAGGTGTCCGCTTTCTCGCCGATGCATTCGGGATCGACCTTGGGCTCCACCGTCGGCAGGCGGCCGCTGTGCCGGACCTGCGTCGACTGGAGCGAGCGCCGGCCGCATCTCGCGGGGCGGCTCGGGGCGGCATTGTGCGCGCGCTCGCTGGAACTCGGCTGGATCACGGCCACCCGTGACAGCCGCGCGGTCGCGATCACGCCGGCAGGCCGGCTGGGATTCGGGCGGACGTTCGGGCTCGAGCTGTGAAAATCTCGGAGAGGCCGCGCAAGGTCCGCCTCGACCAGCTGCTGGTCACCAAGGGTCTGGCCGACACCCGCACCAGGGCGCAGGCACTGATCCTCGCCGGTCGCGTGTTCAAGGGCGAGGAGCGGCTGGACAAGCCGGGGACGCCCGTGGCGGCCGACCTCGAGGTCGACGTGCGCGTCCCCGACGATCATGTGTCGCGTGGCGCGCACAAGCTGATCGCGGGGCTCGATGCGTTCGGGTTCGATCCAGCCGGGCTCGTCTGTCTCGACGTCGGCGCATCGACCGGCGGGTTCACCGACGTGCTGCTGCGCCGGGGTGCCGCTCGGGTGCATGCGGTCGACGTCGGCTACGGGCAGCTCGACGCGCGCCTACGGGCCGACCCGCGCGTCGTGGTGCTGGAACGGACGAATGCGCGCCACCTCACGGCAGCCCAGATTGGGGAGCCGATCGATCTCGTCGTGTGCGATGCGAGCTTCATCTCGCTGAAGCTGGTGCTGCCGGCCGCGCTGGCGCTGACGCGGCCGCAGGCGCGCCTCGTCGCGCTGATCAAGCCGCAGTTCGAGGTGGGCAAGGGGCTCGTCGGCAAGGGTGGCGTCGTGCGCGATCCGGCATTGCACGATGCGGTTTGCGCCGATATTCGCGCCTGGCTCGAAGGGCTGCCCGGCTGGGTGGTGGAAGGGATCGTCGCCAGCCCACTGCTCGGACCAGCCGGCAATCGCGAGTTTCTGATCGGCGCCGTGCGGGAAGTTGCCGACGAAGCTCAAGCCCGTGCGCCGAACTCCAACGTGTAGAGTTCCTGCGGCTGCCCCACACCGCGCAGCGCATAGCGGCCGACCGAGACCAGGCGGGCGCGATCCTCCGCCGTCGCCGCGGCGGCGAAGGCCGAGGATAGCAGCACGTCGCGGTCGACCGAACGGCACATGGAGGCGATCCGGCTGACCTCGTTCACGGCGGGGCCGACCACGGTGAAGTCGAGCCGGTCCTCGCTGCCGATATTGCCATAGAAGACTTCGCCGATGTGGAGTCCGAGATAGGCTTCGGTCACCGCCAGGCCCGCTGCCGTCGCGGCGCTCGTTCACGGCGGCGACCCGCGCGCGGGCATGCGCCTCGGCCGTCAGCGCGCAGCCGCAGGCGGTGGCGGGTTCGGCGGCGGCGAAGATCGCGAGCACACCATCGCCGATCAGCTTGAGCACGTCGCCGCCGGCCTCGTGGATCGAGGAGATGATCGCCTCGGCATAGTCGTTGAGCAGCGGGATGATCTGGTCGGGCGACGAACTGTCGCTGATCCGCGTGAAGCCGCGCAGATCGGAGTACCACAGCACGGCACCGATCTGCTCCGCGACACCACGCATGATGCGGCCGCCCAGCACCCGCCGTCCCGCGTCCCGGCCAAGATAAGTCTCGACCAGGGTTGCGGCGATCCGGGCGAGGGAGCGGCATTTCAGGGCCAGCGCCAGCGACGGCACGAGGTGCTGGATCGCGTCGACCTGAGGGTCGGTGAAGCCGTCGGGCGCGTCCGTGACCCAGGAAGAATAGATGCAGTCCATGCCGCCGACGACGCCCTCTTCGTCGAAGCGCTGGATCATCGCCAGGTAGTCGGTGTAGCCGCTGTCGCGCAGTTCCTCGACGATGGGGAAGTCGGGCGGGTCGCCGCGGGCGAGGCGGCGACGCAACATCGCCTCACCGGTCTGGTCGAGACGGTAGAATGGGCTCCGTTGCCATTGAGCCGCAGCTTCGCTGGACACGGTCGTGCGACCATATTCGACGAGCGGTCTGTCCTCCGAATGATCGCTCCGCCACCGGAAGGCGCGCCCTTCGAACACCGGATGCAAGGTGTCGACCATGGCCGAGGCGCGCGCGAGCGGGATGCCGGCCGCCCGCATGCGCTGGCAGAATTGCTCCAGCAGCAGGCTCTCGGACAGGCCGGCCAGCCCGGCCCCGGTCACCCAGGCGCCGATCTCCGAGATGCTCGTGGATGTGGTCATCGCCGAGTCGGCCCGCTGCAGTCAGGCTGCGCGCAGGCGCGCGAAGCCGGCCTCCAGGTCCTTGATCAGATCGCCCGGATCCTCGAGCCCGACATGGATCCGCAACGGCACGCCTTCGCTGGCCCAGGGAGTGGCCGTCCGGCAGGTCTCGGGGTGGATCGGAATCAGCAGGCTCTCGTAGCCGCCCCAACTCCAGCCCATGCCGAACAGCTCGAGATGGTCGAGCATGGCGACCATGGCAGCCTTCGAGCATGGTTTGAGGATAATGCCGAAAAGGCCTGATGCACCTAGGAAATCCCGCTTCCACAGTGCGTGGCCGGGATCGTCGGGCAGGGCAGGGTAGCGCACCTCCAGCACTTCCGGTCGGGCCTGCAGCCATTCGGCCAGGATCATGGCGCTGCGCTGGTGGCGCTCCAGGCGCGCGGTGAGCGTGCGAATGCCCCGCAGCGCCAGGAAGCAGTCGTCGGGCGCCGCGGCCGTGGTCAGCTCGGCGACGCCGCGGCGCAGGCGGTCGTGGACGGCCTCGGTCGAGGTGATCGTGCCCATCATCAAGTCGGAGTGGCCGCCGATATACTTGGTCGCGGCCTGGATCGAGATGTCCGCACCCAGCGTGAACGGCTTGCAGTACAGCGGCGAGGCCCAGGTATTGTCCGTGACCACGAGGCAGCCGCGCGCGTGGGCCGCCTCGGCGATCGCCGGGATGTCCTGCATCTCGAAGGTCAGCGAGCCCGGCGCCTCGGTGAACACGATCCGGGTCTCGGGACGAATCAGCGCGGCGATGCCGGCACCGAGCGAGGGCTCGTAATACGTGGTCTCGATGCCGAACCGGCTGAGCGTGCCGGTGCAGAAATGCCGGGTCGGGGCGTAGACGGTGTCGGCGACCAGCAGGTGATCGCCGCTGCGCAGCAGGGCCAGCAGGGTCGCGGTGATCGCGGTCTTGCCGGAGCCGACGGCGATCGTGCGATGGCCGCCCTCGAGCCGCGCCACCGCCTCCTCCAGCGCGTAAGTGGTGGGCGTGCCATAGCGGCCGTAGGTCACGCCGTGGTGCGGGCGCGAGGCCTCCAGGGCCGCGACGGTGGGGAAGATGATCGTCGAGGCGTGGTAGACGGCGGGGTTGACCACGCCGTGCTGGCGCTCGGGATCCCGGCCCGCAACGGTGACCAGGGTGGCGTCGTCCATGCGGTCTGTCCTTGTTTTGAGCACCGTGCCCGTTCGCATAGCACGTGCGGCGAAGTGCGCAAATCCTGGGCGGGATTGACGTTCCAGCGGCCCGTTTAGCGATTGGCAGCCGCAGAATGGCGTGTCACAGTCCGGTCATCGCTCGGGGGGCGTCGGCACCGGCGTCCGCCAACCGAGCCCGCGAACGCAAAGAAGATTACTGACGGAGGGTCAGATATGCGACTTTCGGCTCTGCTCATGGCCGGTACGGCTGCCGCCTGCGCGGTCGCGGCGAGCGACGCCCAGGCCGGCGCGACGCTCGACGGCGTCAAGTCCAAGGGCTTCGTCCAGTGCGGCGTGAACTCCTCGGGCCTGCCGGGTTTCGCCACCGTCGATTCCAGCAATAACTGGTCCGGGCTGGATATCGACCTGTGCCGCGCCGTCGCTGCGGCACTGTTGGGCGACGCGACCAAGGTCAAGTACACCCCGCTCAACGCCAAGGAGCGCTTTACCGCGCTGCAGTCGGGCGAGATCGACGTCCTGTCGCGCAACACGACATGGACCAGCTCGCGCGAGAGCGCCCTGGGGCTCAACTTCGCCGGCGTGAACTATTATGACGGCCAGGGCTTCATGGCGAAGAAATCGCTGGGGGTGAACAGCGCGCTCGAGCTGGACGGCGCCTCGGTGTGCGTGCAGGCCGGCACCACGACCGAGCTGAACCTCACCGACTACTTCCGCGCCAACAACATGAAGTATAACCCCGTCGTGTACGAGAACAACGACGAGGTGAACAAGGCCTACGAGGCCGGCCGCTGCGACGTGCTGACCACCGACCAGTCGGGCCTGTACGCGACCCGCGTCAAGATGGCCAACGCCGACGAGCACGTGATCCTGCCCGAGGTGATCTCCAAGGAGCCGCTGGGTCCAGCCGTGCGCCAGGGCGACGACGAGTGGGCCGACGTCGTGCGGTGGACCCTGTTCGCGATGATCCAGGCCGAGGAGTTCGGCCTCACCTCCGCCAATGTCGACCAGGTCAAGGGCGAGACGAATAATCCCGACATCCAGCGCTTCCTCGGCGTGATCGAGGAGAAGGGCAAAGAGCTCGGGATGCCCAACGACTTTGCGGTGCAGATCATCAAGCAGGTCGGCAATTACGGCGAGAGCTTCGAGCGCAATGTCGGCACCAACACGCCGCTGAAGATCGAGCGCGGTCTGAACGCGCTTTGGAAAGACGGCGGCCTGATGTATAATCCGCCGTTCCGCTGAGCGGCCGGGCAGGCGGCAGCGATGCCGTCTGCCCCCCGTTCGCCGCCAAGAATGAATGTCCGGAAGGACCGGACTGGGGGTCGACCGACCGATGCGAGCCGAGCTGCAGACGACTGACGTGCCGAAGGTCGCGTTCTACCGCGATCCCCGCATCCGGGCGATTTTTTATCAGTTGCTGGTGGTGTCGCTGGTCATTCTCGGCGGCTATGTCCTGGTCAGCAACACGATGGCCAATCTGGCCAAGCTCGGCGTCGCCGGCGGTTTTGCTTTCCTCGACCGGGCATCCGGGTTCGACATCGGCCAGACCCTGATCTCCTACAGTTCGTCCAACACGTTCGGCTGGGCCTTCGTCGTCGGGTTCCTGAACACAATCCTCGTAGCGGTCGTCGGCATCTTCCTCGCCACCATCATCGGTTTCACGATGGGTATCGCTCGCCTGTCGCACAACTGGCTCGTCTCGACGCTGGCCACGATCTACATCGAGACCGTCCGCAACATCCCGCTCCTGCTTCAGCTGCTGCTGATCTACGCGATCCTGCTGCATCTGCTGCCACAGGCCCGGGACAGCGCGGTGCTGCTCAACTCGGTGCTGCTGAATACGGGCGGCCTGTATCTGCCGAGGCCTTTACCCCAGCCTGGCTTTGGATGTGGTCTCGATCATCTGGCTCCTGGCGCTGCTGGCAATTCCGTTCGTGCTGCGCTGGGCGGCGAAGAAGCGCGAGCTGACCGGCCAGCCGGTCCACACGATGCCGATCATCCTCGGCCTGTTGGCGCTGATCCCGGTCAGCTACTTCGTCGCCGGGCAGCCTCTGGGGCTCGACTTTCCGATCATGGGTCGCTTTCGACCCGAAGGCGGCTTGCACGTCCAGCCCGAGTTCGTGGCACTGGTGCTGGGTCTTTCGATCTACACGGGCTCCTTCATCGCCGAGATCGTCCGCTCCGGCATTCTCGCGGTGAGCAAGGGCCAATGGGAGGCGGCGGAATCGCTGGGCCTGTCGCGGGGCAGGATCCTGCGCTTCATCGTCGTCCCGCAGGCGCTGCGCGTGATCATCCCGCCGCAGACCAACCAGTACCTGAACCTGACCAAGAACAGCTCGCTCGCGGTGGCGATCGGCTATCCCGATTTCTTCAACATCGCCGGCACCATCAACAACCAGACCGGGCAGGCGGTCGAGGTCGTGGCGATCACGATGGGCGTCTACCTGACGCTCAGCCTGATCACTTCCACCTTCATGAACTGGTACAACACGCGCATCGCGCTGGTGGAGCGCTAGGTCATGGCAACCGAAACTCTGAGCGTGGCGCCCCCGATCACCGAGCGCTCGGGCCCGATCGGCTGGATGCGGCGCAACCTCTTCGCGACGCCGTTCGACATCATCCTGACACTGCTGGTCATCCTGGTGCTTGTCGCCGTCGTGCCGCCCTTGTTTCGCTGGGCGGTGCTGAATGCCGACTGGACGGCCACAAATCGCGACCAGTGCCCAGCCGATGGCGCCTGCTGGGGCATCATCCCCAACCGGTTCCATCAGTACATGTTCGGCCTCTACCCGGTCGAGCAATACTGGCGCATCTTCCTGGGCGTCTTCCTGCTGCTGGCAGGCTGCGTGCCCCTGCTGCTGCCGAAGATGCCGCGCAAGGCGCTCTACGGCATCTGCTTTGCCATCATC
This sequence comes from uncultured Alphaproteobacteria bacterium, assembly GCA_963798145.1. Taxonomy (GTDB): domain Bacteria; phylum Pseudomonadota; class Alphaproteobacteria; order Geminicoccales; family Geminicoccaceae; genus Benzoatithermus. Next base: position 331,416 of record CAWCSG010000007.1, on the reverse strand, counting down.
TACCCGATCATCGCCTCGATGCTGTTCGAGGGTGGTTGGATCGTCTATCCGGTGGTCGAGACGCCGCTCTGGGGCGGCCTGTTCCTCACGCTGCTGATCTCCATCGTCGGCATCGTCGCCTCGTTCCCGATCGGCATCGTGCTGGCGCTGGGCCGGCGCTCGACCATGCCGGCGGTCAAGGCGCTGTGCGTCTCGTTCATCGAGCTGGTGCGTGGCGTGCCGCTGGTCACCGTGCTGTTCATGGCCTCGGTGATGTTGCCGCTGTTCTTCCCGCCCGGATGGACGATCGACAAGATCATGCGCGCCCTGATCGGCGTGTCCGTGTTCTCCGGTGCCTACATGGCCGAAGTGATCCGCGGCGGCCTGCAGGCGATCCCCAAGGGGCAGTACGAGGCCGCCGACGCCATGGGGCTGACCTACTGGCAGAGCATGCGCCTGATCATCCTGCCACAGGCCCTGCGGCTGGTGATCCCCGGCATCGTCAACTCGTTCATCTCGCTGTTCAAGGACACCACCCTGGTGTTCATCATGGGCCTCTACGACCTGCTGGGGATCGGGCAACTCATCACCACCGGGCAGGAGTGGCTGGGCCATGACGTCGAAAGCTACGTCTTTTGCGCCTTCGGGTTCTGGATCTTCTGCTTTGCGATGTCGCGCTACAGTCAGGGGCTGGAGCAGCGGCTGAAGAAGGCCACGACGCACTAGGCGACGACAGCATACACGCATCGGATCGGGATCGGATCGGCATGGCTACTACAAGCAACGACGCACCCAGCATCGTCCTGCGTGACGTCAACAAATGGTACGGTGAGTTCCACGTGCTGCGGAACGTCAACCTCGAGGTCATGAAGGGCCAGAAGGTGGTCGTCTGCGGCCCGTCGGGTTCGGGCAAGTCGACGATGATCCGCTGCATCAACCGGCTGGAGGAGCATCAGAAAGGGCACATCGTCGTCGATGGCATCGAGCTCACCCACGACGTCAAGAACATCGACACCATCCGCCGCGAGGTCGGCATGGTGTTCCAGCACTTCAACCTGTTCCCGCACCTGACCATCCTCGACAACCTGACCCTGGCCCCGATCTGGGTCCGCGGCGTGCCGAAGAAGGAGGCCGAGGAGACGGCCATGCACTATCTGCAACGGGTGAAGATCCCGGAGCAGGCCAAGAAATATCCCGGCCAGCTGTCCGGCGGGCAGCAGCAGCGGGTGGCGATCGCGCGTGCCTTGTGCATGAAGCCGAAGATCATGCTGTTCGACGAGCCGACCTCGGCGCTCGACCCGGAGATGGTCAAGGAAGTGCTGGACACGATGATCGAGCTCGCCAACGAGGGCATGACCATGATGTGCGTGACGCACGAGATGGGCTTCGCCAAGTCGGTGGCCGACTTCGTCGTGTTCATGGACCGCGGCGAGGTCGTCGAGATGGACAAGCCGGAGGAGTTCTTCGCCCACCCGAAGTCCGACCGGACCAAGCTGTTCTTGAGCCAGATCCTGCAGCATTAGGGCAGGATTTTTCGGCCCTGTCGAAACTGTTCAGCCGCCCCGGTAGGCAGCAAGCCGTTTCAACATCTCGGCGTGTGCCTGGGCAAAGCCGGCGAGTGTCGCGTGCGCTGTCCGACCGGCTTGATCAGGATTGAAGTCGAGCGGATTGCCCTCGAATGAGAGGTAGCGAGCCTCGATCTGTTGGCCATGCAGCATCTGCTCGATGATCGTGGCGCTCTCGCCTTCATTGTCGCCGTCGGGCAGCCAGGACAAAGCGGGCTCGGCATCGACCTGGTAGGTCACCGGTTTGCCGAGCATCGGCGGGTCCCCGCTCACTTCGACGGCGGCCACTTCCGTTCCATTGAGGCTGCGGATTCCGACGACCAGGATGTCGCCTTGCGCGATGTGGCAGCGGCGCAGACTGTTGGCCGCGTCGTCGCCGCAATACAGTTCCCACGCGCCGAAGGTCGCGCTGTCCGAAGTGGTGGCCTCGGCTTCCTCCGCATGCGCGATCGAGCCGGCAAAGCAAAGAATGACCGACAGGATCATTGCGCCCGTCAGTCGGCCGGCGCCCAAATCGCGATCGGATCCGATATCGATGTGGAAACTCGCCATATCCTAACGCCTATCTACTGTCGTAACCATGGATGCGAAGCGAGCCCGTACTCCGCAGCATTCGCTCGCGGCTCAATACGGGACGGTGGGCGGCGTCAGCGCGGGGCTCACTCCCAGTAAAGTTCCCGTTCGCCGCTCTAGTCGACTTGCCGGCTCGCATAGACCGGACAGCCGCAGATCGGGCAGACCTGCGAAGCGCTGACGGTCGCGCCCGGTGCCGCCGACTGGCCGGCGAGCAGGGCATAGAGCCCCGCCCGGATGGCCGCGTGCTCAGAGTCGGAGCCGCAACGATTGGAGTAGGCCAAGCCCAGAGAACTGCCGGGCGCGATGTATTCGGTGGAGAACGCCGCTGCAGGCCGGGTGGCAGCCACGGCAGCCATGCCGACACTGCCAACCGCGGTACCAGTCAGAAGCTGCCTGCGCGCGATCTTGCCACTCATCGCCACCTGCCCGATGCTGCGTCACGACCCAAGTCGGGACGGGATACTACCGTCACCGGGTAGTGGCCAGTGAACAGTCGGCCATTCGCCGCGCGCGCTTCAGCCTTGCCCGCCGCTGGCAAGCATGGCGTCGCGCAGCAGCGGCACGTTGTGGTGGAACATGTTCAGGTAGGTGTCCGCCGGGCCGCCGGGCGGCGACAACGCGTCCGCATAGAGTGTTCCGCCTACCGCGGCGCCGGTCTCGCGTGCGATCTGCTGGATCAGGCGCGGGCTCAGCGCGTTCTCGAGAAACAGGACCTTGATGTGCTCGGCGCGGATCTGGTCGATCGTCTGCCTGAGGTCGGCGGCAGACGGCTCGGCGTCCTCGGATATCCCCTGCGCGGCCGCGAACTCGATCCCGTAGGCGGCGCCGAAATAGCCGAAGGCGTCGTGCGAGCTGACCACCTTGCGCTGGGCGGCCGGCACCTTGGCCAGCTCGGCGCGCACCCAGCCGTCCGCAGCGGCGATCTCGCGCAGATAGGACTGGGCATTGGCTGCGTAGTCCGCGGCGTGCGCCGGATCGGCTGCCGCCAGCCCGCGTGCGATGCTCTCGACGTAGAGCTCGCCATTGGCGAGGTCCTGCCACGCGTGCGGATCGGTGAGCGTCTTGCCGTCCTCGTCCATCTCGCGCGGCACCACGCCCTGGCTGGCGACCACCACCGGCCCCCGGTAGCCGGAGGCAGCGATCAGGCGGTCGAGCCAGCCCTCGAGACCCAGCCCGTTGACTAGGACGAGTTGTGCGCCGGCCAGCGCCTTGGCGTCGGCTGGGCTGGGCTCGAACGCATGCACGTCGGCATCGGGGCCGATCAGCTCGGTGACCGCCACATGCACGCCGCCGACGTTCCTGACCATGTCGCTCAGGATCGAGATCGAGGTCACGACGGGAATCTCGCCCGCAGCCAGGGCGGGCAGGGCAAGCAGGCTGCCGGCGAGGGCGGTGGCCAGCAGCGCGGCGCGACGGCGCATGGCGAAGGCTCCGGGCTCGGGGATCATGCTTCGAGATGGCGGGGGCGGTAGGCGCGCGACAGCACGCCGCCATGGGGGCCGATCAGGACCGAGACCAGGTAGATCGCGCTCGCGGTCAGCACGATGGCCGGGCCAGACGGCAGGCCCAGGTGGAACGAGGCCAGCAGGCCGAGAAAGCCCGAGGCGAAGGCGATGCCGGTGCTGATCAGCGCCAGGGTCCAGACCTCCCCGCCCCAGAACCGGGCGCCGGCGGCGGGCACCATCATCAGGCCCACGGCCATCAGCGTGCCCAGGGCCTGGAACGACGCCACCAAGTTGAGCACGACCAGGACCAGGAACAGCAGATGGTAACGGCCGCCGCCGGCGCCCTGCGCGCGCAGGAAGCCAGGATCGAAGCACTCGGCGACCAGCGGCCGATAGATCAGCGCGAGGCCCAGGAGCGTGACGCTGGTGATGCCGCCGACCAGGACCAGGGCGGGGTCGTCGACCGCCAGCACCGAGCCGAACAACACGTGCAGCAGGTCGACATTGCTGCCGTGCAGCGAGATCAGCAACACTCCCAGCGCCAGCGAGGTCAGGTAGAAGGCGGCGAACGCCGCGTCCTCGCGCAGCGGCGTGATCCGGGTGACTAGGCCGGCAAGCAGCGCCACCGCGAGCCCGGCGACGAAGCCGCCGATACTCATTGCCCCCAGCGACAGGCCGGCGACGACGAAGCCGGCGGCAGCACCGGGCAGCACGGCGTGCGATAGCGCGTCGCCCATCAGGCTCATGCGCCGCAGCAGCAGCAGAATGCCGATCGGGCCGCAGCCCATGGCGAGCGCCAGACAGCCGACCAGGGCACGCCGCATGAAGCCGTAATCCGCGAACGGCGCGATCAGCAGGCCGTAGGCGGTCATGCCGGGATCGCGACCCGGCAGGGCGCCGCGCGCTCGTCCCAGCCCTGCGGCATGCCCCAGGCGCGCATCAGGTTGTCGGGGGTGAGCACCTGTCCGGTCGGCCCCCAGCCGATCGCCGAGCGCGCCAGCAGCAGCGTCTCGTCGAAGCAGGCCCGGACCAGAGCCAGATCGTGCAGCACGGCGATGACCGTGCGGCCCTCGCCGTGCCAGCGCTCGACCAGCGCCAGCAGATCGGTCGTGGTCGGCGCGTCGATCCCGGCGAACGGCTCGTCGAGCAGGATCGTGCGGCAGTCCTGCACGATGATCCGCGCGAACAGCACCCGCTGCAGCTGGCCGGTCGACAGGCTGCCGATCGGCCGCCGGCCGAAGCCTGCCAGGCCGACCTCGGCCAGGGCAGCGTCGGCCGCCAGCCGTGCCGAGCGATCCACCCGCCCGAAGCCGCCGGAGCGCCGCCAATCGCCCAGCAGCACGACGTCGCGCACCGAGATCGGGAAGCTGGTGTCGAGTTCCGCCTGCTGCGGCAGATAGGCGATCTCGTCGTGGCGCAATCCGCCCAGATCGATCCGCCCGCCATCGGTCGGCAGCAGGCCCATGATCGATTTGAGCAGGGTGCTCTTGCCGGCGCCGTTGGGGCCGACAATCGCGTGCAGCCGGCCGGGCGCGAATGCGCCCGAAAGGTGGTGGATGGCGGGATGGCGGTCGTAGCCGACCGTCAGGTCCGCAACCCGTATCGCGGTGTCCATGGATTCAGCCGAGCCAGCCGAGGACCGCCGCGATGGCGAGCCAGAGTCCGGCGAGCGCCATCAGCACGAGCCCGAGACGCTGCGCGGCGGCATAGCCCAGCACCGTAGAGCGCCCCGGCGGGCTGGCATGGGCGGAACTCGGGTGAAGATCGACGACGTCCATATGACCGCGTTGGCAAATGTTATAACATATCAACTTGGTACGCCGCGATCATGTCTTTGGCAAGCCGGCGGGCGATCAGAAGCAGTCACCCTCGCGGACTTCGACCAGGGTAGGCAGGTCCCGGCCGCGCGCGGCCAGCAGGAGCTCGCGCAGGTGGTGGGGACCGGTGGCGCGGTCGGCGTGGCAGCCGTAGCCGCGGGCGATGGCGACAAGGTCGGGGGTGTAGATGTCGACGCCGATCTCGGGAATGCCCTTGTCGGCCATATACGACTTGATCTCGCCGTAGCCCTGGTTGTTCCAGACCAGCACCACGAGCGGTGCCCTGACCTCGACGGCGGATGCGAGCTCCGGCAGGCTGAACTGCAACCCGCCGTCACCGACCAGCGCCACCACCGTCCGCTCCGGTGCCGCGAGCCAAGCGCCGATCGCGGCCGGCAGGCCGTAGCCCAGCGTGCCGTAGCCCGTGCTCGAGTTGAACCAGGCGCGGTGACCGGCCGGTCGATAGAACTGGTTGCCGAAATAGACCGGCTGGGTCTGGTCGCCGACGATCACCGCATTGGGCAGGGCCGCCTCGAGCACGTCCAACAGCCGCTGGTAGGTCGCCATCTCCGGGCCCCAAGTCGCGGCGGTCCGCTCGCGCAGATCGGCTGCGCGCCCCGCGCCGTCGCGCCCGCTGGTCGGGCCCAACTGCTCCAGCAGCGCCACCACGGCGAGACGTGCGTCGGCGACGATCGGGAGCGTCGCCGGATAGAGGCGGACCAGTTGCTCGGGATCGAGGTCGATGCGGATCAGCTGGCCGTCGAAGCGGAGCGGGCGTGGTCCAGGGTACATCTCCGTCTCGCCGAACTCGGTGCCGATGGCCAGCACCGTGTCGGCCTCGCGCAGCGCTTCGCGCAGCGGCGGCGCGGCCATGTTCTCGCCGGCGTGCAGCGGGTGGCCCGGCGGCACGATCCCTTTCGCGTTGACCGTGCTGATCACCGGTGCATCGAGCCGGTCGGCCAACACCAGGGCCTCTGACGCCGCGCCGACGGCGCCGCCGCCGAGCACGATCAGCGGACGCTCGGCGTGCGCGAGCAGCGTCGCCGCGCGAGCGATGGCGTCTTGGGCGGGGCCGGGCGGGCCGGGCAACGACCGGGCCGTGAGCGGCAGATCGTCGGCGTTGGCCGTGATCACGTCGATCGGGATCTCGATGTGCACCGGCCGTGGGCGCGCGCTGGCGAACAGCGCGAACGCGCGCGCCAGCACCTCGGGCAGCTGGCTAGGGTGGAGGATGGTATGGCTGAAGGCGGCGACGCCTGCGACCACGTTGCGCTGCGAGGGCAGCTCGTGCAGCCGGCCCTGACCCATGCCCAGCTGTCTCGGTGCTGTTGACGCTGGAGATCACCAGCATCGGCAGCGATTCCGCGTAGGCCTGGCCCATGGCGGTCAGGATGTTGGTCATGCCCGGGTCCGGTGATGATGAAGCACACGCCTGGTCGGCCGGTCACCCTGGCATAGCCGTCGGCCATGAAGCCGGCGCCCTGCTCGTGGCGGGGGGTGACGTGGCGGATGCGGGTCGCGGGCAGGCCGCGATAGAGCTCCACCGTGTGCACCCCAGGTATGCCGAACACGATGTCGACGCCGTAGGCCTCGAGCAGCCGGACCAGAACCTCGCCGCAGGTCGCCATGTCGTGCTCCTAAGCTGGGATGCGGATGCGGTCGCGCACGATCCGGTCGGCCACCTGCAGCGGTGTCTCGCCGGTCGCGGCGGCGCGCGCCAGCACGGCCGCCGTGATGTCGCGGATGCGCTCGACCGAGGCCAGCACCGCGGCGGGCCGATCGTCGATGGCCTCCTGATGGAAGTCGATCACGCCACCGGCATTGGCCAGATAGTCCGGCACATAGGCGATGCCGCGCGCGTTCAGCATCGTGTCGTGCTGCGGCTCGGCCAGCTGGTTGTTGGCCCCGCCGCACACCAGGCGCGCCCGCAAATGCGGGATGGTCCGGTCGTTCAGCACGGCGCCGAGCGCGCAGGGGGCGAACACGTCGACCGTCTGCCCGTAGATCGCCTCCGGCCCGACCACCTCGGCCTGCAGCTCGCGCGCGGCCCTGGCGGTTCGCGCCGGGTCGACGTCGCTGACCACCAGCTCGGCACCGCGCGCACGCAAATGCTCGCACAATGGAAAGCCGACATTGCCCAGGCCCTGCACGGCGAAACGCAGCCCCTCGAGGTCGGGGCGCTGATAGTAGTGCCGGATCGCGGCCTCGATCGCCATCAGGACACCATAGGCGGTGACCGCCAGCGGCTCCTGCGCTGCCGGCGTGGCGCCCGCGGTGTGGCGCGTGACCTCGCGCATGACGGCAAGATCGGCCAAGGTCGTGCCGACATCGTCGGCGGTGATGTAGCGACCGCCCTGGCCCTCGATGACCCGGCCCATGGCGCGCAGGAGCGCCGGCGTCTTGTCGTGGCCGGGGTCGGCCAGCACCACGGACTTCCCGCCGCCATAGGGCAGCTCGCAGATCGCGGCCTTGTAGGTCATCCCGCGCGAGAGGCGCAGCGCGTCCGTCAGCGCCTGCGCCGGATCGGCATACGGGTACATGCGGCAGCCACCGAAGGCAGGGCCGAGCCGGGTGCTATGCACCGCGATGATCGCCTTGAGCCCGGTCGCCGGGTCATGGGCATGGAGCACGGCCTCGTGGCCGTCATACTCCGGGTGCGTGAACATGAGAGCCTCCGTTGGCGCGCCGCATGCCTACTCCAGGCCTTAGCGCTGCGCCAGCCGGTCGGCTCCCCATCTCCGGGTGGCGAGGAGCTGCGGTCCGTCGGCTGTCAACTATCGCAGGACGCCGCCCGTCGCAGCAGGAAGGCCCTCTCGCGCGAGTTGCGGGTCAGGCCGGCCGCGCGCTCGAACTGAATCTTCGCCTCGTCCCGCCGGCCTGCCCGGAAGAGAAAATCGCCCCTGGCCGCCGGCAAAGGCGCGTAGTCGCGCAATGCCGGCGCCTGCGCGATCGGGTCGAGCAGCGTCAGGCCGACGTCCGGGCCGAAAGCCATGCTGTGAGCCACGGCTCGGTTCAGTTCCACGATCGGCGACGGCAGGACCTGTCCCAGGCGGTCGTACAGCGCGGCGATTCGCGGCCAGTCCGTGTCATCAGCCTTGCGCGCCCGCGCATGGCAGGCGGCCAGCGCCGCCTGCAACGCATGAGGCCCTTCGGCTCCACCCAACGCCTCGGCGCGCGCGAGGGCGGCGAGTCCGCGGCGGATCAGGAGCTGGTCCCAGCTGGCCCGGTTCTGCTCGGGCAGCGGCACCAGCGAACCGTCAGGCGCGGTTCGCGCGGCGAGACGCGAGGCCTGAAGCTCCATCAGCGCCAGGAGTCCGAAAACCTCGGGCTCGTCGGGTGCCAGGCCGACGAGGATGCGGCCGAGACGCTGGGCCTCGGCGCACAGGGAGGGGCGGACCAGGTCCTCGCCGACCGTGGCGGCATAGCCTTCGTTGAAGATCAGGTAGACGACCTCCAACACCGTGGCGAGGCGGCCCGCCCGCTCCGCGCCTCGCGGCACCTCGAAGGGTAGGCGGGCCGCAGCAAGCCTGCGCTTGGCCCGGACGATGCGCTGGGCGATGGTCGTTTCAGTGGTGAGGAAGGCGCGGGCGATCTCCTGCGTGGACAGCCCGCCGATGAGCCGCAACGTCAAGGCGACGCGCGCCTCGGTCGAGAGCACCGGATGACAGGCGGTGAAGATGAGGCCCAGCCGCTCGTCGCCGACCTCGTCGTCCAACGCCGCCTCGATCTCCTCGACGCCCACGGCACCTCGATCCTCCAGCTCCCGGGCGATCAGGGCGTGCTTGTCCGCCAGCAGCCGGCCGCGGCGGAACCCGTCGATCGCACGGCGCTTGGCCGCCACCATCAGCCAGGCACCGGGATTCGCCGGGATCCCACTCCGCGGCCATTCGCGCAGGGCGGTCACAAGAGCGTCCTGCGCCAGCTCCTCGGCCCGATCCAGGTCCCGCACGAGACGGGCCAGGCCGGCGATGAGCCTGGTCCGCTCGATCCGCCAGACCGTCTCGACCGCATGATGCGCGTCGGTCGCGGCTGTGTCGCTCATCGGCTGGCGCGGCGGGCGGGACTCAGCGGCCGGCCAGATTCTCGCGGGTCCGGGCGTGCAGTTCGGCGACTTCCGGCGTCAGCGCCTCGCTGAAATCGGCGATGTCGTAGAGCGGCCGGATCTCGATCTCGCTGGGGCCGAACATCGGATTCGGGCAGCGTCTGACCCATTCGACCGCCTCGGCCATATCCTTGACCTCCCACAGCCAGTACCCGGCGACCAGCTCACGGGTCTCCGCGAAGGGGCCGTCGATGACGGTGCGGCCGGGGCCGTCGAACGCGACCCGCTTGCCTTGCGACGACGGCTTCAGTCCGTCTCCGGCAAGCATCACGCCGGCGCTGACCAGCTCCTCGTTGAACTTCCCCATGGCCTCGAGCAGCTCGGTCGTCGGCATCCTGCCGGCCTCGCTGTCGGCCGTGGCCTTGACCAGGACCATTACGCGCATCGTTCTGTCTCCACTGACTGGCCGCCGAAATGGCGCCCTCGCCCTAACGACGAACGGGCGACAGGCGTTTCGACATGCCGACGAACATTATTTTGGGCTCAGCGGGCAACGACGCCGGGCAGGACGCACAGCATCTCGAACAGCAGGTTGGCGCCGACCAGCGCCGTGGTGCCTTGCGGGTCGTAGGGTGGCGAGACCTCGACCAGGTCGCAGCCGACCAGGTCCAGTCCCTGGCAACCGCGCACGATCTCAAGCCCCTGGATCACGCTGAGGCCGCCGATCTCGGGTGTGCCGGTGCCCGGCGCGAAGGCGGGGTCGAGGCTGTCGATGTCGTAGGTCAGGTAGACCGGGCCAGCACCCATCTGGGCGCGGACCTCGGCCATCAGCGGCGTCAGCGACTGGTGCCAGCACTGCTCGACCGGCACGACGCGGAAGCCCTGCTGGCGTGGCCAGTCGAAATCGTCGGCGGCGTAGCCGGTGCCACGCAGGCCGATCTGGGCCACCCGCGCGCAGTCGAGCAGGCCCTCCTCGACCGCACGACGGAACGGCGTGCCGTGGGCGATCCGCTCGCCGAACATGGTGTCGTTGATGTCGGCGTGGGCGTCGACGTGGATCATGCCGACCGGGCCGTAGCGCTTGGCCATGGCGCGCAGGATCGGCAGGGTGAGCGTGTGGTCGCCACCCAGCGTCAGCGGCCGGCAGCCATGGCGGATGATGCTCTCGTAGGCGGCCTGGATGATCACCACCGACTGCTTCAGGTCGTAGGGGTTGGTCGCGACGTCGCCAATGTCGGCGACCTGGAGACTGTCGAACGGGGCGGCGCGGGTCGCCATGTTGTAGGGCCGGATCAGCGCCGATTCGGCGCGGATCTGGCGTGGGCCGAAGCGGGTGCCGCTGCGGTTGGAGGTGCCGATGTCCATGGGCACGCCGACGAAACAGGCGTCCAATCCCTCGGCCGTGGGCCAGGCCGGCAGCCGCATCATCGTGCCGGGTCCCCCGAAGCGAGGCATGTCGTTGCCGCCGAGCGGCTGGTTCAGGAGGGTCATGGCGGATTCTCCGTCGTTCGTGCTCGCGGTACGATAGCCGCACCACGGCGGTGAGGCGGTCGAGCCCATGCCCGCCGTCCAGTTACGGGCTGGCGAGGCCGGCGCCGCCCAGGACGACGTGCATGTGCGATTCGATGAACCCGGGCAGGACGCTGGCACCCGCCGCGCCGACGGATGCGGGTGCGGGCCGCGCAGGGACATGACCTAAGCCTCGGCGCGTGGCTTGTCTGCGTTCATCGTCGGGACGCGGGCGTTGGTGACCATGAGGTCGACGGTCACTTCTGCAGGTCGGTCCAGATCCGGGTAATCATCTCGTTGACCTCGGGCGGGCAGGCCAGGAGGAAGATCCCTTTGCTGCCCTCGGGCAGGGTGAGCTCGGGAGCACCCTGCATGTCGGCCGGCATGAACTGCTCGCTGCCCTCGATCCCGTTGGCGTAGCGGGCGAACGCCGAGATCATCGCCGCGTTCTCCGGGTCCATGATGAAGTTGAGGAACAGCTTAGCGTTCTCGACGTTCTTCGCGTCCGCGAGGATGGCGGCATTGTCCATGAAGATCGGGAATCCCTCCTTCGGGAAGCCGAAATGAACCGACGGGCGCTTGAGCCGGATACGCAAGACGGCCCCGTTCCAGTCCGCGCCGGCCGGGAAGTCGCCTTTGATCATGGGATCCACCGTCGAATAGTCCATGGACAGCCACTTGGGCTTCGCCGCCATCAGGACATCGCGCGCCTTCTTGAGCACGGCCTTGTCATCGGTGCACGGCTCGCCGCCGACATACATGATGGCATTGTTGACGACATCGTTCATCTCGGGGACGACGTTGATTTTGCCCGTGAGCGCCTCGGGCGGGTCGAAGATGATGCCCCAGGTGTCGATGTTGCCTGCGTAGACCGCGCTGTCGACGGCGACGCCCGTCACGCCCCATTGCCAGGGCACGCTGTAGTGCCGGCCGGGATCGTAGGCGACGTCGACCCAGCGTTGCGCCACGTGCTTGAAGTTCTCCATCTGATCGGGGCGGGACTCCAGCAGTAGACCGCCCTCGATCCAGACCTGCATGAAGTTGGCTGAGGGTACGACGATGTCGAACCCGTGCGCGCCCGCCTTGACCTTGGCCAGGGCCGTGTCGTTGGAGTCGAAGTCCGTCAGCGTCACCTTGACATCGTAGGTCTGCTCGAATTTCTTGATCAACTCGGGGCTGGTGTAGTTTCCCCAATTGTAGATGTTGAGCTCGCCCGCGGCGTGTGCTGCCCCGCCAGGCGGCAGCAGGGCCAGGGCGGCTGCAAGCAGGATGGGATGGCGCATGACTTGGTTCTCCGCGGATTCAGGTTCTTCTACTTCTGCACCTCGGTCCAGATCTTGGTCATAATTTCGTTGACCTCGGGTGGGCAGGTGTGGAGGAAGACGCCTTTGTTGCCTTCCGGCAGGGTCAGCTCGGGTGCGCCCTGCATGTCGGTCGGCATGTACCGCTCGCTGCCCATGATCCCGTTCGAGTAACGCGCGAAGGCCGAGAGCATGGCCGCGTTCTCCGGGTCCATGATGAAGTTGAGGAACAGTTTCGCGTTGTCGACGTTCTTCGCGTCCTTGAGAATGGCGGCATTATCCATCCAGATCGGGAAGCCCTCCTTGGGGAAGGCGTACCTGATGTCCGGGTTCAAGCAGCCGGGCGCGGAAGGTATAGCCGTTCCAGTTGGCGCCGCCGGCGATGTCGCCCTTGGCGTAGGCGTCGGGGCTGGCGTAGTTCATCGACAGCCATTTGGGCTTGGCCGCCATCAGCACGTCACGCGCCTTCCTCAGCACGGCCTTGTCGTCGGTGCAGGGCTCGCCGCCGACATACATGACAGCACTGTTGACGATGTCGTTCATCTCGGGGACGACGTTGAGCTTGCCTACGAGCTCCGGCGGCGGGTCGAAGACGATCGCCCAGGTATTGGGGTCGCCCTTGTAGACCTTGGTGTTCACCACCACGCCGGTTGTCCCGATCTGCCACGGCACCGAGTAGTGGCGGCCTGGATCGTAGGGCACCTCGACCCAGCGCGGGTCCATGTTTTTGAAATTCTCCATCTGGTCGGGCCGGCTTTCCAAGAGCAGTCCGTCCTTGACCCAGATCGCGAACACGGTCGAGGTCGGCACCACGATGTCGAAGCCGTGCCCACCGGCCTTGATCTTGGCCAGTGCCGTGTCGTTGCTGTCGTAGTCGGTGATCGTGACCTTGATGTCGTACAGCTTCTCGAATTTTTCGATCATCTCCGGGCTGGTGTAGTCGCCCCAGTTGAAGATGTTTAGCTCACCCGCCGCGTGCGACGCGATCGGTGCGGCGACGAGGGCGAGCGTGGCCGCGGCGGCGGCGAGGGACAGGCGCATGAGGCTCATTCTTTCTCTCGGCTGAGCAGGAACGACAGGGACACGAGCAGGACCGACAGGGCCAGCAGCGCGGTCGAGACCGCGTTGATCTCGGGCGTGGTCGAGCGGCGCAGCTGGCCCAGCATGTAGATCGGCAGCGTCTCCTGGCCCGGGCCGGCGATCAGGTTGGTGATCACCACGTCGTCGAGCGAGGTGACGAACGCCAGCATGAAGCCGGCGAGGATGCCCGGCCAGAGCAGGGGCAGGGTGACCCAGCGGAAGGCCCGCCAGGGGGTGGCGTAGAGGTCGGCCGCCGCCGTCTCCAGCGACTGGTCCATGTCCTCGAGCCGGCCACGGATCGGCAGGAAGGCGAAGGGCACGCAGAACGCGGTGTGAGCGAGGACGATGTAGCCGAGGCCGGCGTAGCCGGTGGCGATCTTGACCAGGGCGAAGCAGATCAAGCAGTGCGATGGCGGTGACGATCTCGGGCGCCATCAGCGGCAGGTTGATCATGGCCAGCACCGCGGTCTGGCCGCGGAAGGGTGCCGTGCGCGTGGTGGCGATCGCTGCCATGGTGGCCAGGATGGAGGAGACGATCGCCGGCCGCGGTGGCGATGCCGAGCGAGCGGAAGGTCGCCACCTGTACCTCGGTATTCTGCCAGGCCGAGGCGTACCAGCGCAGGGAGAACCCCTCCCAGATCGCCAGCGAGGTCCCAGCATTGAAGGAGTAGGCGGCGAGGATCGCGATCGGGGCATAAAGCATGATGAAGACGAGGATCGCCATGGGCGTGAAGCCCGGCATGCGGCGGACGGAGAAGGCCCGCTCAACCATGGCGCGCGTCGCCCTTGCCGACCTGACGCACGTAGAGGAGCAGCGCCACGAGCACGATCAACATCAAGAACAGGGCCAGGGCCGCGCCCAGGGGCCAGTTGCGGCCCTGGCCGAATTGCAGGTCGATCAGGTTGCCGATCATCATCCGATTGCCGCCGCCCAGCATGCGCGGGACGACGTAGGCGCCCAGCGCAGGAATGAACACCAGGATCGAGCCCGCCACCAGGCCAGGGCGGACCAGCGGCAGGACGACCCGAAAGAGGGCGCGGCGCTGGTCGGCATAGAGGTCGTAGGCGGCCTCGATCAGGCGGAAATCGAGCTTCTCGATGCTGGCGTAGAGCGGCAGCACCATCAGCGGCAGGTAGACATAGGCCATGCCGAGGCCGACGGCGAAGTCGGTGTAGAGCATTTGGATCGGCTGCTCGATCAGGCCGAGCCCACGCAGGATGTTGTTGATCGACACCCTCGTTGCGGATCAGCTGCATGATCGCAAAGGTGCGCACCAGCAAGTTGCACCAGAACGGGATCGTGACCAGGAACAGCCAGAAGCTGCGGCTGCGCTTGGGCCGCGTGGCGATGAACCAAGCGGTGGGGAAGCCCAGGACGAGGGTTGCCAGCGTCGTGCCGATCGACAGCAACAGCGTGCGCCAGAAGATCGAGAGGTGGGCGTCGGCCCACTTCCAAGTGTTGTCGAAGATGTCCTGCTGCAGGAACAGGTTGACCCAGGCCTTGCCCGAGAAGATCCACTTAACCCCGGCATAGTCGCCCGGGGTCAGGAAAGAGTAGATCACCACGATCGCGAGCGGGCCGACCGCACCCAGGGTCAGGACCAGGAGCGGCCGGCGCCAGCAGCAGCCAGCGGCCGCGCGCCGCGGGCGGGGCCGCGGTCAATCGCGCAGCACCTGCAGCGCGTGCTCGCCGAGCAACACCTGCACGGGCGATCCCACCGCGTAGGACACAATGTCGGCGCTGGTGTTCTGGCGGCGCACGACGAAGGGCGCGCCGTCGGCGAGCCGCAGATGATACTGGGTATCGGTGCCGACGATAGACGGCGTTCTCCACCACCGCCGGCAGGCCGTGAGCGTTCTGCTCGCCGCCGAGCGCCGCGTGCTCGGGCCGCACGACCACGGTCACGAGACCGCTCCGGGGCGCTCCTTCGGGCACTGAGGCCGGCAGCTCGATGCCGTCGCCCAGGCGGACGACGCCGCGGGCACCTTCCACCCGGACCAGCTCGCCCGTGAGCATGTTGGCCTCGCCGATGAAGTCGGCGACGAACCGCTCGGCCGGATGGTCGTAGATCTCGCGCGGGCTGCCGACCTGGCGGACGGTGCCGCGGCTCATCACCGCGATCCGGTCCGACATGGTCAGTGCCTCCTCCTGGTCGTGGGTGACGAACACGAAGGTGATGCCGGTGTCGCGCTGCAGGCGCTTCAGCTCGATCTGCATCGCCTTCCTGAGCTTGAGGTCGAGCGCGGAGAGCGGCTCGTCGAGCAGCAACACCTGCGGATGCGGCGCCAGCGCCCGCGCCAGCGCCACGCGCTGCTGCTGGCCGCCCGAAAGCTGGCCGGTGGTGCGGCTGGCGAGCTCCGTCCATGCGCACCAGCTGCAGCATCTCGGCGACCCTGGCGGCGATCTCGGCCTTGGGCCGGTCCTGCATCGCAAGGCCGAAGCCGACGTTCTGTGACACCGTCATATGCGGGAACAGCGCGTAGCTCTGGAACACGGTGTTGACTGGCCGGTTGAACGGCGGCAGCGCGCCGACATCGCGACCGCCCAGCAGGATCCGCCCGCTCGACGCGTGATCGAAGCCGGCGATCATGCCGCAGCAGGGTGGTCTTGCCGCAGCCGGAGGGGCCCAGCAGGGTGAAGAACTCGTTGTCGCGGATGTTCAGGCATACCCCGTCGACGGCGCGGACTTGGTTGGGGCCGTCGGCACCATACACCCGGCTGACCGCCTCGATAGCGATCGCGTCGCCGCCAGCAGTCGCCATTCGCCATCCCATGCTGCGCTGTCACGCGACGCTAGGCGGCGCCATGGGCCATGACAATCGGCTTTGCGCGGTGCAGAACGACCCTCGGCTCGCACGACAGGAGAGGACGACCGTGCCGGCGCCCTTGGATTTCTATTTCGAGTTCGCCTCGCCTTATGGCTATCTCGCGAGCCTGCGGATCGATGCGATCGCCGCCGCCCATGACCGCGAGGTGACGTGGCGGCCGATCATGCTGGGCGCCGCGCTCAAGCTCACCGGCGGCGGCCCCAACATGAGCCTGCCGCTGAAGGGGCCGTATATGCTGCATGACGCGCCGCGCTGTGCCCGGCTGCTCGACGTGCCGCTCGTGCTGCCACCGGTCATGCCGGTCAACTCGCTGGCCGCGTCCCGTGCCTTCTGGTGGCTGGCAGCGCAGGACGCCGACATGGCCAAGGGCTTCGCGCAGGCGACCTACCACGCGCACTGGGGCGAGGGCCGGGACATCTCAACGCCGGAGCAGGTGGCCGAGATCGGCGAGAGCCTCGGGTTGCCCGGCGCCGAGCTGATCGCGGCGACGCAGGACCCGGCGATCAAGGCGCGGCTCAAGGCGGAGACCGACCGCTCGCTCGAGCTCGGCGTATTCGGCTCGCCGTTCTTCTTCGTCGACGGCGAGCCATTCTGGGGCGCGGACCGGTTGGATCAGGTCGAGCGGTGGCTGGCGACCGGGGGATGGTGAAAGCGTTGCCTGCAGTGCTTGCATGATATTCCGCCATCAGTGGAGTCTTCGCGCATGGCCCAGCTAACTATCCGACAGCTCGACGATACGGTGGCGGCCCGCCTGCGGGAGCGTGCCGCCGCGGCAGGTCGCTCCATGGAGCACGAGGTGCGGGAAATTTTGACTGCAGCCTGTGCCGACCCTTCCACAGTGGTGGCAAGGCTCGAGGAGCGTCTCGCGTCGTATCGGGGACGGCGGTTGACGGACAGCGCCGACATCGTGCGCCAGATGCGCGACGAGCGGGACGGGGCGGCGTGATCGAGACGATTGTCGTCGACGCCAGTGCTGCCCTGAAGTGGATCGCGCCCGAGGACGACAGTGTGATCGCATTGCGGCTCATCGGCAGAGGCCACCTCCTGGCGCCGGACCTGTTGACGATCGAGGCTGCCAACGCGCTTTGGGTTCGAGTTCAGCGGCGTGACCTCACAGCCGTGGAGGCCCGGACCGCGCTGGCTGATCTGCTCACGGTGCCGGTCGAGTACGCGGCCGATCGTGCACTCGCCCCGGCAGCCTTGTCGCTTGCCGCCGATCTTGGTCATCCAGTCTACGATTGCGTCTACCTGGCGCTGGCATTGAGCCGCGCCGGGGTCGTGGTGACTGCAGACCGGCGATTCACCGCGGCGGTGCAGCAGCATCCCTACCTTACCGGCAGAGTGCGCGCGCTCCACCAGTTCGCGTGACCGTGCGCAGGCGGGAAGCTTTGCGAGGACTTGCTCGATGACCGGCGATCTCGTCATCCGGCCGCCGCGGCCCGACGAGCGTGGCAGGTGGGATCCGCTGTGGCAGGGCTATCTGCGCTTCTATCGCCAGCAGCTCGATCCGGCCGTCACCGAGACCAGCTGGCTGCGCTTCCTCGATCCCGGCGAGCAGCCGCACGCGCTGGTGGCCGCGCGCGGGCGCGAGCTGCTGGGCTTCGCCACCTACCTGTTCCACCGCTCCTCGTGGAGCGTGCAACCATATTGCTATCTGGAGGACCTGTTCGTGGCGCCAGAGGCGCGCGGTCATGGCGTCGCCCGCCAATTGATCGACGCGGTGTATGCCGCCGCCGACGGGGCCGGGGCGAGCAGCGTCTACTGGCACACGCAGGAGTTCAACGCCGATGCACGGGCGCTCTACGACACGCTGGCGCGGCGGACCTCGTTCATCGTCTACCAGCGCTGAGGATCAGGCGAGCGCCGAGCGGACGTCGGTGTGGGCAAAGTCGTTGCCCTTGAACAGCAGCGGCAGGTCGAGGGACTTGGCGAGCGCGTAGGCCGCACAGTCGCACAAATTGAGTTGTGCCTTGTGGCCGGACCCCTTGCCGAACCGGCGATAGGCGGAGAACGCGAGGCTGGCCTGCTCCGGGTCGAAAGCGCGGATATCCGGCCCCCAGCCATCGAGCAGGTCGTGCAGGCCCCGCACCATCTCGGCACCGAACCGCGACCAGAGCACCGTGCGGCACTCGAACAGCGTGAGTGCCGAGATGTAGCGCCGGCCGGCCAAGGTCATGGCGTCCTGAATGGACAGGGCTTCGGCCTCGTCGCGCAGGAAAGCGATCAGAGCCGACGTATCGATCACCATCAGTCGAAAGTGCCGAACTCGTTGTAACCGAGGATCTCGTCATCGGAGCGCGGATCGAGCACCGGCAGCTTTGCCGTGCGTTGGCGAATCTCCGCCAACAGGCCGTTCAAACGTTCGCGGCCGAGCACGTCGCGCTCGTGTCGCTGTTGATCCAGCCGCTGCTCCAGCGCCCGTGTCACAGCCTCGGTGATGCTTTCGCCGGTCAACGCCGCCAGCTCGCGCGCGAGGCGGTCGGTCTCCGCGGACTTGATGTTGAGCGCCATTCTTCCTCTCGTGCTCCTAAGGAAGAATGTAGCATTGGACGGCGCACCGGCAAAGCGGTAGGAGAGATCAGGGGAGGCACCGCCGAGCAATGAGCGTTCTCCAGAGCCGCCTGAACACGCGCAGTGATGCCTTTCGCGCGAACCATGCGCAGATGGAGAAGGTCGTCGCCGACCTGCGGGCGCAAGTCGCGCGTACGGCCCTCGGTGGCGACGCCGCAGCCCGCGCCAAGCATACCGCCCGCGGCAAGCTGCTGCCGCGCGAGCGGCTGGAGCGGCTGCTCGATCCCGGGGCGCCGTTCCTGGAGCTGAGCCAGCTCGCGGCGCACGGCATGTATGGCGGCGAGGTCCCGGCGGCGGGCATGATCACCGGCATCGGGCGCGTTTCGGGCCGTGAATGTGTGGTGGTGGTCAACGATGCTACCGTGAAAGGCGGCACCTACTATCCGCTGACGGTGAAGAAGCATCTGCGCGCCCAAGACGTGGCGCGGATCAACCGGCTGCCGTGCATCTACTTGGTCGATTCCGGCGGCGCCAACCTGCCGAACCAGGACGAGGTCTTCCCCGACCGGGACGATTTCGGCCGCATCTTCTACAATCAGGCCACCATGTCGGCCGAGGGCATCCCGCAGATCGCGGTGGTGATGGGCTCGTGCACGGCGGGCGGCGCCTACGTGCCGGCGATGTCGGACGAGGCGATCATCGTCAAGCAGCAGGGGACGATCTTCCTGGGCGGGCCGCCGCTGGTGAAGGCCGCGACCGGCGAGGTGGTCACGGCCGAGGATCTGGGCGGCGGCGACGTGCACACCCGGATCTCGGGCGTGGCCGACCATCTGGCCGAGGACGACACGCACGCGCTGTCGCTGGCGCGGCGGATCGTGGCCGCCCTGAACCAGGAAAAGCGGATCGAGCTCGACGTGCGCGAGCCGCGCGAGCCGCTCTACGACCCGCGCGAGCTGTACGGCCTGATCCCGGCCGACACGCGCCAGCCGTTCGAGATGCGCGAGGTCATCGCCCGGATCGTCGATGGCTCGGTGCTGGAGGAGTTCAAGCCGCGCTACGGCGCCACGCTGATCACCGGCTTCGCCCGGCTCTATGGCTATCCGGTCGGCATCATCGCCAACAACGGCATCCTGTTCTCGGAATCGGCGCTGAAGGGTGCCCACTTCATCGAGCTGTGCTGCCAGCGGCGGGTGCCGCTGATCTTCCTGCAGAACATCACCGGCTTCATGGTCGGCCGCAAATACGAGCATGGCGGCATCGCCAAGGATGGCGCGAAGCTGGTCAATGCGGTGGCCAACGCCGCCGTGCCGAAGCTCACCATGATCGTCGCCGGCAGCTTCGGCGCCGGCAATTACGGCATGTGCGGCCGGGCGTTCGACCCGCGCTTCCTGTGGATGTGGCCCAACGCGCGGATCTCGGTGATGGGCGGCGAGCAGGCGGCCTCGGTGCTGGCGACGCTGCGCCGCGATGCGGTCGAGGCCAAGGGCGGCACCTGGTCGGCCGCGGACGAGGCGGCGTTCAAGGACCCGATCCGCGCCCAGTACGAGACGCAAGGCCATCCCTACTACGCCAGCGCCAGGCTGTGGGACGATGGGATCGTCGACCCCGTCGACACGCGCATGGTGCTGGGCCTGAGCCTGTCGGCGGCGCTCAACGCGCCGATCCCTGAGACGCGCTTCGGCGTGTTTCGGATGTGAGGGCGCGATGAGCGACGCCCCTGTTCTGGTGACCCGCGACGGCCCGGTTGCCCGCGTCACCCTCAACCGGCCGCAGCTCCACAACGCGTTCGACGAGGCGCTGATCGCGGCCTTAGCGAATGCCTTCCAGGCTCTTTACGAGGACGATGGTGTCCGTGCCGTCGTCCTGGCCGGAGCCGGCAAGAGCTTCTCGGCCGGGGCCGATCTCAACTGGATGCAGCGCGCCGCCGGCTATGACGAGGAGCGCAACCGGGCCGACGCCCGCGCGCTGGAGCTGATGCTGCGCACGATCGACGACTGCCCGAAGCCGGTGGTGGCGATGGTGCAGGGGGCGGCTATCGGCGGTGGTGTCGGCCTGGTCGCCGCCTGCGACATCGCCGTGGCGGCCGAGGCGGCTCAGTTCGCCACCAGCGAGGTGCGCCTGGGGATCGTGCCCGCGGTGATCGCTCCGTTCGTGGTGCGGGCGATCGGCCCGCGTGAGGCGCGGCGATGGTTCCTCACCGCCGAGCGGTTCGGTGCCGCCGAGGCGCGGCGCATCGGGCTGGTGCACGAGGTCGTGCCGGCCGACCAGCTCGAGGCGCGCGTGGCGGCGATGGTGGCTGAGTTGCTGAAGGGCGGGCCGGAGGCGCTGGCCAGTGCCAAGCAGCTGGTCCGGCTGGTCGAGATGATGCCGCAGGGCGGCAGCATCCGGGCCGAGGCCACGGTCGGGATCATCGCCGAGCGGCGCGCCTCGGCCGAGGGCAGGGAAGGGATCGGGGCCTTCCTGGAGAAGCGCAAACCCGCCTGGATCGGGGGCTAGGCCGTGTTCGACAGCCTGCTGATCGCCAATCGCGGCGAGATCGCCTGCCGCATCGTCCAGACCTGCCGGCGGCTCGGCATCCGGACGGTGGCGGTCTATTCGGATGCCGACCGCGACGCGCGCCATGTGCGGCTGGCCGACGAGGCCGTGCGGCTGGGGCCGGCGCCGGCTTCCGAGAGCTACCTCGTGGTCGAGAAGCTGCTGGCGGCGGCCCGGCAGACCGGGGCGACGGCGGTGCATCCGGGCTATGGATTCCTATCCGAGAGTGCCGCCTTCGTGCGCGCCGTCCGCGACGCGGGCCTGATCTTCGTCGGGCCGCCGGCCGAGGCCATGGAGCGGCTGGGTGGGAAGGACAGCGCGAAGGCGCTGCTGGAGCCGGCCGGCGTGCCGCTGGTGCCGGGCTATCACGGCGCCGATCAGGCCGACGCGCATCTGCTGGCCGAGGCCGAGCGCATCGGCTTTCCGATGCTGATCAAGGCCACCGCCGGCGGTGGCGGCAAGGGCATGCGCAAGGTCGAGCGGGCGGCGGATTTCCTCGACGCGCTGGCCGCCTGCCGGCGCGAGGCCAAGGCGTCGTTCGGCGACGACAAGGTGCTGCTGGAGCGGCTGATCGACCGGCCGCGCCATGTCGAGGTGCAGGTGTTCGCGGACCGGCATGGCGGCGCGGTCAGCCTGTTCGAGCGCGACTGCACGCTGCAGCGCCGGCACCAGAAGATCATCGAGGAGGCGCCGGCACCGGGGCTCTCGCCTGAGATGCGCCGCGCCATCGGCAGCGCCGCCACCGGCGCCGCCCTGGCCGCGGGCTACGAGAACGCCGGCACGGTCGAGTTTCTGCTCGACCAGGCCGGCGGCTTCTACTTCATCGAGATGAACACGCGGCTGCAGGTCGAGCACCCGGTCACGGAAGCGATCACCGGCCTGGATCTGGTCGAATGGCAGCTGCGCATCGCTGCCGGCGAGAAGCTGCCGCTGCGCCAGGAGGAGATCCTGTGCCGGGGGCACGCGTTCGAGGCGCGGCTCTATGCCGAGGACCCGGCCAAGGGCTTCCTGCCGTCGATCGGGCGGTTGCGGACGCTGCAGCTGCCGGAGGGTTTGGCAGGCGTGCGGGTCGATACCGGGGTCGAGCAGGGCGATGCGGTGACCCCGTACTACGACCCGATGATCGCGAAGATCATCGCGCATGGCGACGATCGGATCGCCGCGTTGGAGCGGCTGGCCGCGGCCCTGGACGCGACCCAGGTGGAAGGCGTCACGACCAACCTCGCCTTCCTGCGCGCGGCGGCCGGCAGCGAGCCGTTCCGTGCGATGCGGATCGATACCGGCTGGCTCGATCGCGAAGGCACGGAGGCGCTGGCCGGGGAGCTGCCGGCGGATCCACCGACGCTGCTGCTCGCAGCGCTCGCGACGGTTGCCCTGAGCCTCGCCCGGCCGGGTCCGGCGCCGGTTACCGGCACCGATTGGACCTCGCCGTGGCATCGCCGCGACGCGTGGCGGCTGAACCAGGCACCGCACGGGCTGGTGCGGCTGCTCGACGGCGAGATCCTGCACATCGTCACCGTCGAGGGCACTGGCGAGCGGTTCACCGCGAAACTCGGCGACAGCGAGCTGCAGGCCCGCTGCGGTGTCGCCGAGGGCCGGGTCTGGGTCGAGAGCGACGGCTGGCGGCGCAGCTTCCCGGCCGCCATCGTCGGGCACACGCTGACGCTCACGCTGGACGGCAGGCGCCGGGCGCTGACGCTGGAGGACGGCCGCTTCGCCGCGCGGGGCGAGGAGGAGGATCTCGGGCTGTTCACCGCACCCATGCCGGGCAAGGTGACCAAGCTGCTGGTGGCGGTCGGTGACCGGGTGAAGAAGGGCCAGGCGCTGGCGGTGCTGGAGGCCATGAAGATGGAGAGCCGCTTCGAGGCCCCGCGTGACGGCGTGGTCACCGCCGTGCACGTGCGCGAGGGCGATCAGGTCGAAGAGGGTGCGGTGCTGCTGGACCTGCAGCCGGAGGAGGCCGCGGTGTGACCGCGACCGGGCTGTTCGCCGCGGTCCCGCCCGAGGTCACCATCGTCGAGGTCGGCCCGCGCGATGGGCTGCAGAACGAGCCGGTGCCGGTGCCGGTCGCGGCCAAGGTGGCGCTGATCGAGGCGCTGGCCGGGTCGGGCCTGCCGGTGATCGAGGCAGGCTCTTTCGTCTCGCCGAAGTGGGTGCCGCAGATGGCGGGCAGCGACGAGGTGCTGCGCGCAGTGCGCAAACGACCGGGCGTGCGTTATCCGGTGCTGGTGCCCAATCTCAAGGGCCTGGAAGCGGCACTGGCCGCCGGTGCCGACGAGATCGCGGTCTTCGGCGCCGCGTCGGAGAGCTTCTCGCAGAAGAACATCAACTGCTCGATCGCGGAGAGCCTGGACCGGTTCCGGCCGGTGGTCGCCCAGGCGGTCCGGCGCGGCGTGCGCGTCCGCGGCTACGTGTCGTGTGTGGTCGGTTGCCCGTACGAGGGCGAGATCGCGCCTGCGGCTGTTGCCGGTGTCGCGCGCGACCTGCTGGCGATGGGCTGCTTCGAGATCTCGCTCGGCGACACGATCGGGGTCGGCACGCCGCGCAAGACGGCGGCGATGCTCGAGGCAGTCATGGCGGACCTGCCGGTCGGCGCGCTCGCGATCCATGCCCACGACACCTACGGCCAAGCGCTGGCGAACGTGCTGACGGCCCTGGAGCTGGGCGTGCGCGTGGTCGACAGCTCGGTCGCGGGGCTCGGCGGTTGCCCCTACGCCAAGGGTGCCTCGGGCAATCTCGCGACCGAGGACCTGCTGTTCATGCTGGACGGGATGGGCGTGCGGTCCGGCGTCGAACTCGACGGGGTGGTCCGCGCTGGGGCCGGGATTTGCCAGGCCCTGGGCCGCGCGTCGGGAAGCAAGGTCGCCCGAGCGCAGAATCGCACCGCGGTGACCGACCCTCGCTGATCCCAACCCGCCAGCTCGTCGCCCCGCGCGGCGCGCTCGACCAGCTCCGTCAGCTGGGCTGCCGCGTCGTGGACGTCGATTTGCAAGTCATGCGTCTCCTTCCGGATCCATCAACGCATAGAGCCAACGCGTGGCGCCGCCCATCGGTCGCACGACCCCTGCGGTCGCTTGGCGATGTCTGTTAGGATCGTGACACTCCCCTACCGGCCTTGGAGACCGAGATGACCGCCAGCCCGTTCGGCCCGCTCGCGCGCCCACAGTCGGCGCTCAGGGACGCGATCACGGCGGCGTATCGCGAGGATGAGGTGGCCTGCGTGCAGCGGGTGCTGGCGCAGGCCAGGATGACACCGGAGCAGACGTCGGCCGCGCAGGCCCTGGCGCGACGGCTCGTCACCGAGGTCCGCGCGCAGCGCTCCGGCGCGTCGGGGGTCGATGCGCTGATGCAGGAGTTCTCGCTCTCCAGCCAGGAGGGCATCGCGTTGATGTGCCTGGCCGAGGCATTGTTGCGGATTCCCGACAAGACCACCGCCGACCGGCTGATCCGCGACAAGCTGGGCAAGGGCGACTGGCGCGCGCATCTGGGCAGCAGCCCGTCTCTGTTCGTCAACGCCGCGACCTGGGGCCTCGTGATCACCGGCAAGCTGGTCGGCACCGCCAGCGAGAAGAGCCTGGGGGCGGCGCTGACGCGCCTGATCGCCAAGGGTGGCGAGCCGGTGATCCGCACCGGCGTCGACTTCGCGATGCGGATGCTGGGCAAGCAGTTCGTCACCGGCGAGACCATCGACGAGGCGCTGGAGAGCGCGGTGCAGCGCGAGGCGCGCGGCTATCGCTTCTCCTACGACATGCTGGGCGAGGCGGCGATGACCGCGGCCGACGCGGCCGGCTACTTGCGGTCCTACGAGCAGGCGATCCACGCCATCGGCGCCGCAAGCGCGGGGCGCGGCGTCTATGCCGGCCCCGGGATCTCGGTGAAGCTGTCGGCGCTGCATCCGCGCTATGTCCGCGCGCAGCACGACCGCGTCATGGAGAGCTCCTGCCTCGGCTGAAGAGCCTGCTCGTCCTGGCACGACACTACAATATCGGACTGAACATCGACGCCGAGGAGGCCGACCGGCTGGAGCTGTCGCTGGATCTGGTCGAGGCCCTGGCGTTCGATGCCGATCTCGCGGGGTGGAACGGTATCGGCATCGTCGTCCAGGCCTATCAGAAGCGCTGCCCGTTCGTGCTCGACTGGCTGATCGACCTCGCCCGCCGCAGCCGGCACCGCTTCATGGTGCGCCTGGTCAAGGGCGCATACTGGGACAGCGAGATCAAGCGCGCCCAGGTCGACGGGCAGGCCGGCTACCCGGTCTACACGCGCAAGGTCTACACCGACGTCGCCTACCTCGCCTGTGCCAGGAAGCTGCTGGCGGCGCAGGATGCGATCTTCCCGCAGTTCGCGACCCACAACGCCTATTCGCTGGCGGCGGTGCATGAGCTCGGCCGGGGCAAGGACTACGAGTTCCAATGCCTGCACGGCATGGGCGAGACGCTCTACGACGAGGTGGTCGGGCCGGAGAAGCTGAATCGGGCCTGCCGCGTCTATGCCCCGGTCGGCACGCACGAGACCCTGCTGGCCTACCTGGTCCGGCGCTTGTTGGAGAACGGCGCCAACTCGTCGTTCGTCAACCGGCTGGTCGACCCCGCGGTCTCGATCGACGAGCTGGTGGCGGACCAGGTCGAGGCGGCGGCACGGCTGGGCGGGCGCCCCTACGAGCCGATCCCGCTGCCGCGCGAGCTGTACGGTGCGGTTCGCCTCAACTCCAAGGGCGTCGACCTTTCGAGCGAGCTCGACCTGCGCTGGCTGCAGCAAGGGCTCGAGGCGAGCACGCTCGTCGAGTGGGCCGCCTGTCCGATCCTCGGCAGCGGCGAGCGGCACGATGCCGAGGCCCTGCCGATCCGCAATCCGGCCGACCGCGACGATGTCGTCGGTACGGTGCGCGAGGCGGATACCACGGATGTCGATGTGGCACTCGGCATTGCGGCAGGCGCGGCATCGGGCTGGGCCGCGACCGAGGTTGCGACCCGGGCCGGCTGCCTCGAGCGCACGGCCGACGCTGCTCGAGGAGGAGATGCCGGCGCTGATCGGGCTCGCGATCCGCGAGGCCGGCAAGTCGATCCCCAACGCCGTCGCCGAGGTGCGCGAGGCGGTGGATTTCTGCCGCTATTACGCGGCGCAGATCCGCGCCGAGTTCAGGAACGACACGCACCGCGCCTTGGGTCCGGTCGTCTGCATCGCGCCCTGGAACTTTCCGCTCGCGATTTTCGTCGGCGAGGTCAGCGCGGCGTTGGCGGCGGGCAACCCAGTGCTGGCGAAACCAGCCGAGCAGACGCCGCTGATCGCCGCGCATGCCGTCCGACTGTTCCATCGAGCGGGCGTGCCGGGCGAGGTGCTGCAGCTGTTGCCTGGGCAGGGAACCGTGGGCGCGGCGCTGGTCGCTGACCCGCGTGTAAAGGGCGTCGTGTTCACCGGCTCGACCGAGGTCGCCCAGCTGATCGACCGCGCGCTGGCGGCCAAGGGCGGCGACACGGTCCTGATCGCAGAGACAGGCGGACAGAACGCGCTGATCGTCGACAGTACCGCGCTGACCGAGCAGGTCGTCGCCGATGTGCTGGCCTCGGCATTCGACAGTGCCGGCCAGCGTTGCTCGGCGCTGCGGGTGCTCTATTTGCAGGCCGACATCGCCGACAAGACGATCGCCATGCTCAAGGGCGGGATGGATGAGCTGGCTGTGGGCAATCCGGCGCGGCTCGCGACCGACATCGGCCCGGTGATCGACGGCGAGGCACAGGCGGGCCTGCTGGCGCATGTCGAGCGGATGCGGAAGATCGCGAAATGGTCGCACCAGACCGAGGTCGCGGACGGCGCCGGCCGGCACCTTCGTGCCGCCGACCATGCTGGAGATCGGCAGCCTCGCCGAGCTGACCCGCGAGGTGTTCGGGCCGGTGCTGCACGTGCTGCGTTACCCGGCGGCCGGGCTGCCGCAGGTGATCGAGCAGATCAACGCCACCGGCTATGGCCTGACCCACGGCATCCACACGCGGATCGACGAGAAGGTCGAGGAGGACCTGCGCGAGATCCGGGCGGGCAACATCTACGTCAACCGCAACATCGTGGGGGCGGTGGTCGGCGTGCAGCCGTTCGGCGGGCACGGGCTGTCCGGCACCGGACCCAAAGCGGGCGGTCCACTCTATCTCCATCGCTTGGTGCGCAGCGAGAAGCCGCCCGAGCTGCATGGCGACACGGTGCCGGTGGCGTTCGATGCGCTGCGGGCGTTGCAGGCGGCGCTGCCCAAGCTGCAGGAGTTCGGCACGGCCCAGCGCAGCCGGCTGCAGACCCGCATCCGGATCTACCAGGCGGCCTCGCCGTTGAACGTGCGTCTCCAGCTGCCCGGGCCAACGGGCGAGGACAACCGGCTGTGGTTCGAGCCACGCGGCGTCGTTGGCTGCGTTGGCGACACCCTGCAGCAACAGCTGGACCAGCTGGCCGCCGCCTGGGCCACCGGCAATCGCATCGTGGTCCCCGACAGCGACCTCGGCCGACGCCTCGTGCGCACGATCGGCCATCCGGACATCGACTTCGCGCCGGATCTGGTGCTCGCGGATCTCGATGCGCTGCTGTTTGCCGGGTCAGCGGATGCCGCCGACGCGTTACGCCGGCGACTCGCCGACCATGGCCAGAAAATCGTCCCGTTGCTCGTGGAGCATCCCGACGGCAGCTATGATCTGCACCGGCTGGTAGTCGAGAAGGTCGTCAGCATCAACACCACCGCAGCCGGCGGCAACGCCGCTCTCATGAGCCTCGAAGAGTAGGGATCGAGCGGTGCTTCGCTCAGGCGGCGCGCGCTGCGCTGGCGAGCGAGCGCGCGATGCGCGCCTCCCACCACGCCGCCTGCTGGCTGCGCGCCACCTCGGCGGCGGCCGCGAAGCAGGTCAGGGCGCGAGCGAGATTGCCCGGGGCGATGCTGAGCAGGACCTCGCCGCGGATCCGGTGCAGCTCGGCCTCGAACCACCGCTCGCCGGTCGCCGCGATCTGCTTGAAGGCATCCTCCAGCAGCGAGAGCGCCTCCAGGCCGCAGCCGGTCCGGCCGAGCAGGCAGGCCATCAGGCCCTGATAGTAGGGGATCTTCAGCTGCGAACCGGTCGCCCGCTTCGCGGCGAGCCCGACCCGCATCATCTCAAGGCCCTCGACCAGCGCACCGCGACGCGCCATGGCCCAGCCCTGCAGCAGTGTCGCCGTGGCATGCCAGTGCGCAAACCCATGTTCCTTGGCCAGCACCAGCAGCTCGGCGGTCCCCTCCTCGACCGCCTGCCGGTCGCCCTGGAGCTGATTGAACAGGTTGGTGTGGTGCAGGACCACGGCCAGCATGTAGGGCCGGCCCGTCGGCCGCGTGGCGCTCAGGGCGTCGCGGCTGCTGGCTTGGGCGGCGTTGGCGTTGCCTCGCAACAGCAAGGCGCAGGCGCCGAGGCTGCGGGCCGTGATCCACGGATCGATCAGGATCTCGTCGGGACAGCCTTGAGCCGGTGGGGCGATCGCGCGGATCCGATCGAGATGATCGAGCACGGAGACCAGCTCACCGGCGAACAGGTTCGCGACCAGTGAGCACCGATGTCCTATGGCCCTGCCAATGACGCTGCCTCGGCGCTCCGCGCTGCGGAGATGCTCGCTAGCGACCGCTCGGGCGTGCGGCAGCTCGGCCCGGTTCATGTGGAAGTGCCATAATCCCCAGAGCACGGCCGGTTCCAGATCCGTGTTGCCCGTGCGCCGGTAGAGCTCGCGTGCGCGCTGATAGACTTGGCCGATCTCCGGCGCGGCCTCGCCCTTGGCGGCCAGGAGCGTGGCGCCAAGCGCCACCAGGAGGTCGAGTTCCCGTGCGGCGCGCTCTGGAGTGTCGGGCAGGGACGGAATCAGCTCCAGCCCGAGCCGGAGATGGGTTGTCGCCTCCTTGAGCGCAGAACGGCGGGCCGCCGACAGCCCGGCGCGGTGCCAGTACCCGATCGCTTCCACGATCAGGCCGGCCTCGGCGCAATGCTGCGCCAGGATCTGCGGCTGCGCCCGGGCGCGCTCGGGGAACCGCGTTTCCAGCGTGGTCACGATCCGGGCATGCAGCTGCTGCCGCCGGCTGTTGAGCAGGGTGGCATAGGAGACGTCGCGCACGAGGGCGTGCTTGAAGCTGTATCTGGCATCGCTCCCGATGCCGGAGCGAAACAGCAGCTCGGCGCCGACCAGCAGGTCGAGAGCCTCCGCGAGCTTGGTCGCGGGAAGCGGCGAGACTGCGGCGAGCAGAGCGTGGTCGAACTCTCTACCCAGGCACGCAGCGGTCTGCGCGACCTCCCGGACCGGTGCCAACCGGTCGAGCCGCGCCACCAGCGAGTCTTGCAGGGAGGCAGGGATCGTCGGCGACCATGAACGGCCTCCGTCCTGCCCACACAAGTCAGCCTCCAGTACCGCCTTGGTCAGCTCCTCCAAGAACAGCGGCACCCCGTCCGCCTTGGCGACCACTCCATCGATCGTCTCGGACGACAGGGGCGACGTCTCGGTCATTTGCTCCACTACGGCGCGCGCCTCCACGGCGTCGAGGCGGTCGAGGATCAGCAACGTGGTGTGATCGGCACCCATCCATGGCGTGTGCAAATCGGGTCGTGTGCTGACGATCATCATGACCCGCAGCGTCCGAAGTCGCTCGACCGTCATCTCCAGCAGCTCGAGCGAAGTTGGGTCGGCCCAATGCGCGTCCTCGAACACCACCAGGATCGGCCGGCTGCGAGCGAGACCTTCGAGCTGGCCGAGCAGCGCCGCCAGCGTTTGCTCGCGCTGGATTTGTGGCGCCAATCGCAGTGCCGGGTATCGCTGATCGGCCGGGACCGACAGGAGCGCGGCGATCAGCGGCGCCACCGCCGAGACATCGGTCGAGGCGGTGGCCATCAACCGCTCCAACTTGTCGAGCCGTCCGTCGGCCGTGTCGTCATGAGCAAAGCCTGCGGCCCGCTCCATCTGCTCGATGACCGGATGGAGAGGGCTGCTCGCGTGCAATGGCGAGCAGCGGCAATGGATGCTGGCGTGCGCTTCCGATTGCAGCCTGTCGACCAGTGCTCGCACGAGCCGAGACTTGCCGATCCCAGGTTCGCCGGCCAACAGCACGACCTGACCGGCGCCTTCCTTCGCGCTTTGCCAGAGCGCGAGCAGCCGGGCGAGTTCGCGCTCTCGCCCGACCAACGGCATCGGCGCGCCCACCTGCCGCGCCTCGAACCGTCCCTCGGCGCGGCTACGGCCAATCACCCGCCAGGCCTGGAGCGGCTCCTGAAAGCCCTGGACCGGCCGACGGCCGAGGTCGGCACAGTCGAACAGGCCACCGATCAGCTGGCGCGTGCGGTCCGAGATCACCACCGAGCCGGGCTCGGCCATGGCCTGAAGCCGAGCGGCGAGGTTGGGCGTCGCGCCGACGGCCGCATGCTCGCAGGACGGGCCGCTGCCGATCAGGTCACCGACCACGACGAGACCGGTGGCGATACCGACGCGCACCCGGAGCGGCAGGCCGTCCGCCGTCCGGACGCGCTGGGCGGCGTCGATGACCGCGAGCCCGGCGCAGACGGCTCGCTCGGGGTCGTCTTCGTGCGCCCGCGGGAAGCCGAAATAGGCGAGCACGCCGTCGCCCAGGAACCTGGACACGATGCCGTCGAACCGCGCAACCTCGACCGCAACGGCCTGCTGATAGACGCGCAGCACCTCGCGCAGCTCTTCTGGGTCGAGCCGCACACTGAGCTCGGTGAAGCCTAGGAGGTCGACGAACATTACCGTGAGCTGACGCCGCTCCCCGACCGCCACAACGCTCGCATCGGCCGGCAGGCCGGTGACCGGGCCGCCGGCCCGCCACAGTCCCTCGCTCTCCCGCAATCTCGTCAGCGCAGCGAGCATCTTGCGGCGGTGGCCGACTGCCGCAACGCCGAGGTCGCGCAGATCCTCGGCACACAGCAGCGGCAGCACCTCGCCGTCTACGCCATGTGCGGCGAAGGCCTCGCTATAGGTTTCGAGGCCAAGGCTCGCCAGCCAGGCCGCAACGTTCAACCGCGCCTCCAACCCACCGTTCGCGGCAGCTGAGCGACTACGAACGGATACCTACCCTCAAGTCTTGGGTAGCCGGCTCATCTCTCCCGTCGAGGGAAGGATATCGTAGGCCTCCGGTAGCGAGAAGGGGCAAGCTGCCAATTCATGGCAACAGCGCACCCGATTCGGCATCGTGCTCCGGCGGCTTAGGCCATCCGCTCGCGGAACTTGTCTGCCGGATAGACGCCCAGGATCTCGACGTGATGGGAGAAGAAGCGCAGCTCCTCGAACGCGAGGCGGACATTGTCGTGCTGCGGGTGGCCCATGATGTCGGCCAGGAACTCGGCCTGGGTGAAGGTGCCGTCGACATAGCTCTCGAGCTTGACCATGTTGACGCCGTTGGTGGCGAATCCGCCCAACGCCTTGTAGAGCGCGGCCGGTCGGTTGCGCACGCGGAACGTGAAGGTGGTCAACACCTGGCCACCGTCCGGGTCCTGGTGACACGGGTCGCGAGCGAGAACCAGAAATCGGGTGGTGTTGTGGTCGGCGTCCTCGATGTCCGAGCTGAGCACCTCCAGGCCGTAGATCTCCCCGGCAAGCCGCGACGCGATGGCGGCCCGCGTCGGGTCACCGGCCTCGGCAATGTCGGCGGCCGCACCGGCGGTGTCGGCGACGACCCGGATGCGCAGGCCGTGCCGCCGCAGGAAGTCGCGGCATTGGCCCAGCGCATGAACGTGGCTTTCGACCAGCTGGATGCCCGCCAGCGTGGCGCCCGGAACACCGAGCAGCTGGTGGTTCACCCGCAAGAACTGCTCGCCGACGATATGCAGCCCGCCGCGCGGCAGCAGGTGGTGCACGTCCGCCACCCGCCCGGCCACCGTGTTGTCGACCGCGATCATGGCGAAGCGCGCCTGCCCGTCGCGGACTGCCGCGAAGGCATCCTCGAACGAATGGCACGGCAAGGCGAGCAGCTCCGGAAACGCCTGCCGGCAGGCCATGTGCGAGTAGGCGCCGAGCCGGCCCTGGAACGAGACGGTGCGCTCGGCGTCGGCCGCGGTCACGCCCGGCTCTCCAGGATACGCCGCGCCTTCTCGAGATCGCCCGGCGTGTCGACGCCGAACGGCACCACGTCGACCAGCCGCACGCCGATGCTCATGCCATGCTCCAGCGCGCGCAGCTGCTCCAACCGCTCGCGCAGCTCGAGCGGGCTCGGCGGCAGGGCCGCGAAGCGCTCGAGCGCTTCGCGCGTGAAGGCGTAGATGCCGATATGGTGCCAGACCGGGCCGGGGCCGCTGGGCGCCGTCGCGCGCGTGAAGTAGAGCGCCCGGCCGAGTTCGGGGCGATCACGGTCGAACGCGATCACCGCCTTGACCACGTTCGGGTCGGTGACATCGTGCTCGTCCGTGGTGGGGTTGGCCAGGGTCGCCATGTCCGTGCCGAGCGCTTCCAGCGGCTCGAGAACGTGCTGCAGGGCCGCCGGGTCGAGCGTAGGAAGATCGCCCTGCAGGTTGACCACGCGCTCGAACCGGCGCGTCGGGTCGAGCGACTGCAGCGCGGCGAAGATGCGGTCGGTGCCGGATGGAAGCGCCGGGTCGGTCAGCACCGCCTCGCCGCCGGCCGCCCGCACCGCATCGGCGATCGCCGGCTCGGCGCAGGCCACCACTACCGGCCCCACCCTGGCGGCGGTCGCCCGCCGCCACACATGGACGATCATGGGTTCGCCCGCGATCAAGGCCAGCGGCTTGTCGGGCAGCCGGGTCGAGCCCAGCCGGGCGGGGATCAGGACGATGGTACGCGACGATATGTCATCGCCTTCCGGCGTGGATCGCGACACCATATTCACCCCCGCGCAACGATCGGGCGCACCACAGGCTCGCCGCCTTGACGCCAGCGTGCGGCGTGGTCTACCGATCCGTGGCGCTCAGTGCAAGAGCGGCCCCGGACGCGCACCGGGTGGCAAGCGACGAGGATTTGTATCCGCATGGCAGGCTCTCTCGAAGGCAACAAGCTGGTCGCGGCCGTGCTGACGGCCGGCATCGTCGGTGTCGCCAGCTCGGTGTTCGCGGGCATTCTGTATCACCCGCATCATCTCGAGGAGCCGGTCTTCGTGGTCGAGGCCGCGGCGCCTGCCGGCGGTGGCGAAGCCGCGCCGGCTGCCGAGGCGCAGTCGATCGACGTCCTGCTCGCGTCCGCCAACGCCGATGACGGAGCCAAGACGGCCAAGAAATGCGCCGCCTGCCATGACTTCACCAAGGGCGGCCCCAACAAGGTCGGCCCGAACCTCTGGGGCGTGGTCAATCGCCCGATCGCGGAGCATGAGGGCTTCAGCTACTCGGCAGCACTGAGCGAGAAGAAGGGTCAATCCTGGGACTATGACCACCTCAACCATTTCCTGACCAGCCCCAAGGCCTACGCCCCCGGCACCAAGATGAGCTTCGCCGGTATCAGCAAAGACGGCGAGCGCGCCGACGTGATCGCCTACCTGCGCACCCTGTCCGACGACCCGGCACCACTGCCGGGCGGCTGAGCCGCGGGCCGCGGCGATGGCCGGCGCCCCCTACGGCGAGTACGAGGCGCTGGCGCACCGCCTGGCCGATTGCGCCGGCGAGGTGCAGCGGCGGTACTTCCGGACGCCCGTGTCCGTCGAGACCAAGGCCGACGCCAGCCCCGTGACGATCGCCGACCGCGAGGCCGAGGCGCGGATGCGCGAGCTGATCGAGGCGGCCTACCCGGAGCATGGCATCCTCGGCGAGGAACACGGCACCGTGCGGCCCGACGCCGAGTTCGTCTGGGTGCTCGACCCGATCGACGGCACCAAGTCGTTCATCACCGGCCGGCCACTGTTCGGCACGCTGATCGCTCTCGCGCGTCGCGGTCGGCCGGTGCTCGGCCTGATCGACCAGTCCATCCTGCACGAGCGCTGGGTCGGCATCGACGGCGCACCGTCGGTGTGGAATGGCCGCCCGATCCGTGTCCGGCCGTGCCCGCGGATCGAGGACGCAGTCCTGTTCACGACGAGCCCGGCAATGTTTCGCGCCGGTGCCGAGGCCGAAGGCTTCGCCCGGGTCCAGGCTAGCGTCCGGCTGCCCATGTTCGGCGGCGACTGCTATGCCTACGGCCTGCTGGCGCTGGGCTTTGCCGATCTGATCGTGGAGACCAGCCTCGCGCCGTACGACTTCATGGCTCTGGTGCCGGTGATCGAGGGTGCTGGTGGTCGGATCACCGACTGGCAGGGCGGCGCGCTCGTGCTGGGCTCTGCCGGGCAGGCGGTGGCCAGTGGCGACGCGCGGGTCCATGAGGCGGCGTGCACGCTGCTCGGCACACCGCCGGCGAGTTGACCGGCGGCGCTACCCAGGACGGCGCCGAGGCACTAGGTTCCACCCGGCGACGATCGGTGGACCGGAGGGCGGGGAATCTTGCGCATGTGGACGAGCGGGTGGCGCATCGGTGCCGGGCTTCTGGCGTGGACCTTGGCGACGGCGACGCCGGTTTCGGCGCAGCCCGCCCATGGCGTCGCGATGCACGGCGAGCCCAACTATCCGCCGGGCTTCACCCATTTCGACTATGTCGACCCGGATGCGCCCAAGGGCGGTAGTCTGGCGATGGCGGCGATCGGCAGCTTCGACAGCCTCAATCCGTATATCGTCAAGGGCTCGCCCGCCGCCGGGCTGGGCATGGTGTTCGAGACCCTCACCACCCAGTCGAACGACGAGGCGTTCAGCGAGTACGGCCTGCTGGCCGAGAGCATCGACATGCCGGAGGATCGCTCGTGGGTCGCGTTCGAGCTGCGGCCGCAGGCGCGCTGGCACGACGGCCAGCCGGTGACCGTCGACGACGTCATTTTCAGCTTCGACATCCTGAAGGCGAAGGGGCAGCCGTTCTACCGGGCCTACTACGCCAACGTGGTCAAGGCCGTGCGCGACGGCGAACGCCGGGTGAAGTTCGTGTTCGACGGCTCCAGCAACCAGGAGCTGCCGCTGATCCTGGGTCAGATGCCGGTGCTGCCCAAGCACTACTGGGAAGGGCGCGAATTCGACCGGACCACGCTGGAGCCACCGCTCGGCAGCGGCCCCTACCGGATCAAGAGCGTGGATGCCGGCCGCAGCATCGCCTACGAGCGCGTGCCGGACTATTGGGGCGCCGACATCCCGGTCAATCGGGGGCGCAACAATTTCGACACGCTCCGCTACGAGTATTATCGCGACCCGAACGTCGCCCTCGAGGCGTTCAAGGTCGGCCAGAGCGATCTGCGCGTCGAGGCCAGTTCGCGTTTTTGGGCCACCGGCTACGAGGGGCCGGCGCTCGCCAAGGGGCTGATCACCAAGCTCGAGATCCCGACCGAAGGCGGCAACGGGATGCAGGCCTTCGTATTCAATACCCGCCGGGCCAAGTTCGCGGATCCACGCGTGCGGCAGGCGCTCGGCTACGCGTTCGATTTCGAGTGGACCAACAAGAATCTGTTCTACGGACAGTACACACGCACCGACAGTTACTTCTCCAACTCGGAGCTGGCGGCACACGGTCTGCCCGGGGCGGACGAGCTGGCGCTGCTCGAGCCGTTCCGAGACCAGCTGCCGAAGGAGGTGTTCGACCAGGAATTCAAGCTGCCGGTGACCGACGGTTCCGGCAACAACCGCGACAATCTCCGCGCGGCCGTGGGACTGTTGAAGGACGCCGGCTACGAGATCCGCGGCGGCAAGCTGGTCAACACCGCGACCGGCGCGCCGTTGGCGTTCGAAATCATGATCGATTCGGGCGGGCTGTTCGAGCGCATCGTCGGACCATTCGCCAAGAGCCTCGAGCGCCTGGGCGTCACAGTGTCCGTCCGTGCCGTCGACGATGCCCAATACGAGTCTCGCCTGCAGAATTTCGACTTCGACATGATCGTCGCCACGTTCGGCCAGTCGCTGTCGCCCGGCAACGAGCAGCGCGACTACTGGGGCAGCGCCGCCGCCGATCAGCCGGGCAGCCGCAACACCATCGGGATCAAGGATCCGGTGGTCGACGCGCTGATCGACAAGATCATCACCGCCCACGACCGGGAGGCGTTGATCGCCGCCTGCCGGGCCTTGGATCGGGTGCTGCTCTGGAATCACTATGTGATCCCGCAATGGTACAACCGGGTGACCCGCATCGCCTTCTGGGACAAGCTGCGGCACCCGGCCATCTGGCCGCGCTACGGCGTCGACCTGTTCGCCTGGTGGATCGACCCGGCAGCCGCGCAGAACATCGACCAGGCACGTCGCAGCCTGGGCGCGACCGCGAACTGAGCGATCTCGATGCTCGCCTATGTCATCCGCCGGCTGCTGCTCGTGGTGCCCACGCTGTTCGGCATCCTGCTCGTCAACTTCGTGGTGATCCAGGCGGCGCCGGGCGGGCCGGTGCAGAAGGTGATCTCCGAGCTGTCCGGCCGCGGCGTCGGCGCCACGGCGCGGCTCACCGGCGGCGGCGGCAACGAGGCGGGGCCGGCGCCGCAGCAATCGGGGCAGGGCAATGTCGGGCGCTATCGCGGCGCGCAGGGGTTGGACCCCGCATTCATCAAGGACCTCGAGCGCCAGTACGGCTTCGACAAGCCGGCCTGGCAGCGCTTCGCGACCATGGTCTGGAACTATCTGCGCTTCGACTTCGGCGAGAGCTATTTCCGCAGCCGCTCGGTGCTGGGGCTGGTGGCCGACAAGATGCCGGTGTCGATCTCGCTCGGTGTCTGGACCTCGCTGCTGACCTACCTGATCGGCATCCCGCTTGGCATCAGGAAGGCGGTCCAGGACGGTACGCCGTTTGACGTCTGGACCAGCACCGTGATCGTCGTCGGCTACGCGATCCCCGCATTCCTCTTCGCCGTGCTCCTGATCGTGCTGTTCGCCGGCGGCAGCTACTGGCAGTTGTTCCCGCTGCGTGGCCTGGTTTCCGACAATTTCTGGTCGCTGCCCTGGTATGCCAAGGTGGTGGACTATTTGTGGCACATGGTGCTGCCGATCACGGCACTGATGGTCGGTTCGTTCGCCACGCTGACCATGCTGACCAAGAACAGCTTTCTCGAGGAGATCAACAAACAATACGTGCTGACCGCCCGCGCCAAGGGCCTCAACCAGCGGCAGGTCCTTTATGGTCACGTGTTCCGCAATGCGATGCTGGTGGTAATCGCGGGCTTCCCGGCCGCGTTCATCGGCACGCTGTTCACGGGCTCACTGCTGATCGAGACCATCTTCTCGCTCGACGGGCTGGGGCTGCTCGGCTTCGAGGCGGCGATCAACCGCGACTATCCGGTGATGTTCGGCACGCTTTACGTGTTCACGCTTCTGGGGCTGGTCATGACGCTGGTGGCCGACCTCACGCAGGCCCTGGTCGATCCACGGATCGACTACGAGGCGCGGACGGCCTGATCCATGGCACTGGCCGTCGCATCGCATTGGTTCGGCCAGCGCCTGTCGCCTTTGGGCGCCCGCCGGCTGGCCAACTTCAAAGCCAACCGGCGGGGCTACGTGTCGCTTTGGGTGTTTCTCGCCCTCTTCGGCATCTCGCTGTTCGCCGAGCTGATCGCGAACGATCGCCCGCTGCTGGTCCGCTACGATGGCCAGCTTTATTTCCCGGTCCTCGTCGCCTACCCCGAGACGACCTTCGGCGGCTTCTTCGAGACCGAGGCCGCCTATCACGATCCCGAGGTGCAGAGCCTGATCAACGAGCGCGGCTGGATCGTGTGGCCGCCGATCCCCTACAGCTACGACACCGTCGTCCGTGACCTGCCCGGCCCGGCGCCGTCCCCGCCGACGCGCCAGAACTGGCTGGGGACCGACGACCAGGCCCGCGACGTCTTGGCCCGAATCATTTACGGCCTGCGGATCTCGGTCCTGTTCGGCCTCTTGCTGACCCTGCTCAGCTCGGCGGTCGGCATCGCGGCTGGCGCCGTCCAGGGCTATTTCGGTGGCTGGGTCGACTTGAGCTTCCAG
This sequence comes from uncultured Alphaproteobacteria bacterium, assembly GCA_963798145.1. Taxonomy (GTDB): domain Bacteria; phylum Pseudomonadota; class Alphaproteobacteria; order Geminicoccales; family Geminicoccaceae; genus Benzoatithermus. The sequence continues at coordinate 293,290 of CAWCSG010000007.1, read as the reverse complement.
CGCTTCATGGAGATCTGGGGCGGCTTCCCGATCCTCTATCTCCTGATCATCATGTCGAGCTTCGTCGTGCCCAGCTTCTGGACGTTGCTGATCTTGATGCTGTTGTTCAGCTGGATGGGCCTGGTCGGCGTCGTGCGCACCGAGTTCCTGCGCGCGCGCAATCTCGACTTCGTGCGCGCGGCCCGGGCGCTGGGCGTCGGCGACGCCCAGATCATGTTCCGCCACATCCTGCCCAACGCCATGGTCTCGTCGCTCACCCTGATCCCGTTCGTGCTCAGTGCCTCGATCGCGACCCTGACTTCGCTCGATTTCCTGGGCTTCGGCTTGCCGCCGGGCACGCCGTCCCTGGGCGAGCTGCTGAACCAGGGCAAGAACAACCTCCAGGCGCCATGGCTCGGCATCTCCGGGTTCCTGGTCGTTTCCGTGATGCTCTCTTTGCTGGTCTTCGCGGGCGAGGCCGTCCGCGACGCGTTCGACCCGCGCAAGACATTCCGCTGAGGGAATCCATGGCGCTGCTCGAGATCGAGGATCTGGGCGTGCGCTTCGGCGCCGGGGCGCCCGCCGTGAAGGGTGCCTCGTTCACGCTCGATCGTGGCGAGACGCTGGCCATCGTCGGCGAGAGCGGCTCCGGCAAATCCGTGACCGCGCTGTCGATCCTGCAGCTGTTGCCCTATCCGGTGGCGACGCACCCCTCCGGCAGCATCCGCTTCGACGGCCAGGAGCTGATCGGCCGCGACGACCGCTTCATGCGCGCGATCCGCGGCCGGCGGATCGGCATGATCTTCCAGGAGCCGATGACCTCGCTCAACCCGCTGCACACGGTCGAGCGGCAGGTCAGCGAGGTGCTGTTCGTGCATCGCGGCCTCGGGCGGGCGGCGGCGCGCGCGCGCACCGTCGAGCTGCTGCGGCTGGTCCAGATCCCCGACCCCGAGGCGCGGCTCGGCGCCTACCCGCACCAGCTCTCCGGCGGCCAGCGGCAGCGCGTGATGATCGCCATGGCGCTGGCCAACGAGCCCGACATCCTGATCGCCGACGAGCCCACGACGGCCCTGGACGTCACCATCCAGGCCCAGATCCTGCAACTGCTCAAGGAGCTGCAGGCCCGGCTTGGCATGGCGATCCTGCTGATCACGCACGACCTGACGATCGTGCGCCGCTTCGCCGAGCGGGTCGCGGTGATGACCAAGGGCGAACTGGTCGAGCAGGGGCCGGTGGCCGAGATCTTCGATCGTCCGCGCCATCCCTATACCCGCCACCTGCTGGCCGCGGAGCCACGGGGTGCCCCGCCGACGGCAGACCCGAGCGCCGCTGTGGTGATCGCGACCGATGACCTCAAGGTTCATTTCCCGATCCAGCGCGGCCTGCTCAAGCGGACGGTCGGCCACATCAAGGCCGTCGACGGCATTTCGCTCACCGTGCGCGCGGGCCAGACCGTGGGCGTGGTCGGCGAGAGCGGGTCCGGCAAGACCACGCTAGGCTTGGCCATGCTGCGTCTGGTGCCGAGCCAGGGCGACATCGACTTTGCCGGCCAGGCGCTCCAGGGCCTCTCCTGGCGCGAGCTGCGCCCGCTGCGCCGCGAGATGCAGATCGTCTTTCAGGACCCGTTCGGCAGCCTCAGCCCGCGACTGTCGGTCGGTCAGATCGTGGCCGAGGGGCTGGAGCTGCACCGGATCGGCGACGGCGCTGCCGGTCGCCGCGCCATGGTCTCCGCCATCCTGCAGGAGGTCGGGCTCGACCCGGCCGACCAGGATCGCTACCCGCACGAGTTTTCCGGCGGCCAGCGCCAGCGCATCTCGATCGCCCGCGCCATGGTCCTGCGGCCCCGCCTCGTCGTGCTGGACGAGCCGACCTCGGCGCTGGACATGTCCGTCCAGGCGCAGATCGTCGACCTGCTGCGCGATCTGCAGCGACGCTATGGCTTGGCCTATCTGTTCATCAGCCACGATCTGCGCGTGATCCGCGCCATGAGCCACGAGGTCGTGGTGATGAAGGACGGGGTGGTGGTCGAGCGCGGGCCGACCGAGCAGATCTTCGCCGCACCACGGCAGGCTTACACCAAGGCGCTGATGGCAGCAGCATTCAGGATCGAGGCGGTGCAGGCGGAGGCCGTGGCCGGGTGAGGGGCGTCGGGCGCGGGCCGGTGACGATCGGAGGGGTGCCGCGATGGACTGGATGACGATGTCGCTGGAGGCGCGCAATCTGGCCTTCAACAACGTGGCGCATGTCGGGGCCGAGGCGGCGCAGGCGAAGCGTGAGGCATGGACCGCTGCCTCGTACGCATTGCGCGCGCGGCGGCCGGAGCATCTCGACCTGCCCTATGCCCCGGCCGAGCGGACGAAATGGGACCTGTATTCGGGCGCCGATCCCGCAGCGCCATGCATGGTCCACATCCACGGCGGCTACTGGCAGCGCGGCAGCAAGGAGATCTTCGCCTGCCTCGCCGAAGGCGCTTTGGCGCGTGGCTGGTCGGCCGCCCTGCCGGGCTACACGCTCGCCCCCGAGGCGAGCCTGACCCGGATTGCGGCCGAACTACGCACCGCGTTGGACTGGCTGGCAGCGGAGGCGGCGGGATACGGGATCGCGGGGCCGGTGATCCTGACCGGCTGGTCGGCCGGCGGACATCTGACCGCTCTCCTGCTCGACCACCCCGTGGTGACGGCGGGGCTCGCGATCTCGGGCGTGTTCGAGCTGGCACCGCTACGCGACGCGCCACACGTCAACGACCAGGTCCGGCTGAGCGAGACCGAGATCGCGACCCTGTCGCCCATGCGTCTGCCGGGCGTGACGAAGCCGCTGGCAATCGCCTATGGCACGACCGAGCTGCCGGCGATGGTGGCGAGCAGCCGTGACTACCATGCCCGTCGCGCGAGCGAGCATCTGCCCGGCGAGCTCTTGCCGATCGTGCGCGCGAATCACTTTACAATCCTGGATGGATTGCGGCAGGCGGACAGCGTCCTGACGCGAGCGGTGCTTCGGCTGGCAGAGTAAAAAAAATGCGGACGTATGGAGCGCCACGAACCAGCACCGCGGCTGAGTACCGCGGTAATCCGAGGGAAATACACCGGATCGGCGAGAGGCCGCTGCCCGACTTCAGCCGTTGCCGGCCCGGCTTGTCTTCTGTCAGGGCACTTTCAATTCGATTCCGTGACGGTCAATACTAGTAGATAGCAAGTCGTATCTTGGCAGTGGGCTGAGATCGGGCTGGACTGCCGCCGAGATTTGGTCCGTTCCGGGCGATCGCCTGGAACGGACCGGCGGATTGGACGCCGGATATACCGGGGTCCTGGTAGACCATGTACCAAAAATCGATCACGCCGCGCTCAATCAAATCGGATGTCATTCGAACCGAACAGCCCACAGGGCTACAGGCCCGCATACAAGAACGGGGAAAACGCGCGACCAACAGCCTCGTGACGATCACGGAGAGATCAGCGAAGGCCATCTCCGAAGCTCGACCAGTATAATACGTTGACAGTTTTACAGGAAGCTCCAAGTATGAAGTTGATTCCATGCACCATTGCTGCTGTCAACAACATAAAATCCGATGTAATTACCCTTCGCGCATTGAGCTAACATGGCGGTCTGATTTGCAACATTTGAACTCCAAAATATACTCCCTTCGACGCTAAATACGTAAACATACGGAACTGTACCAGAAGTGACAACTCGACAATTTGTTGCATGGACGATATTCCATCCCAAAGCAATAGCTTGTGGAGATTGTATATTTGTACTGCGAGTTCTGTTGTGCAAATATTTAATGGCCCCACTGCTGGGGGCGCCTTCTACAGTCGCCATTGCACGAACTGAAAAGTCTACAGCATTCGGTAAAACTGGCGGCTCATGAGGTTTGGGTTGAACATCTGGAGCCGCCATGGATTGAAATGAGCTAAGTACCAGGGTCGCTGCAAACACCGCTATCGACTTGATGTGCATTTTACTTTCCATTCTTGTTATATTGGGTTTTGATCATCGAATAATGGACGCTTAACGCGCTTGTCGGTAGCGCACGTCGCACCGCTCTGTCAAGGCACTTGAGTTGGCCGATCCGCTCGCGGCTGTCTGCTGACCTGTGCGGTCACCCGGACAAAAGACTGGAGCGTCGCCCAGGCTGCCGCTGCGGTTCGTATCATGACCAATAGTGGGCAAATAGCGGGACGGGCATGCCCGGTAAGGCGTGGTGCGGACTCGCCGACCGCGCGTCGCGGCCGCACCATAGCCCATGCCGACTGGTGGAAGCCGCCGTGGCCGGGTTCCTGGCATCCCGCCGCCAGCGCCTGTCCGGACTCGCCCTCATCCGCCGGTTCGGCCGCCCGCTCTCGACCGGTGGCCCTCCTCGAGCGGCCTCTCAGAATGCAAAGGCCGATCGCTTCATCCAGACTTTCGTCGATGAGTAAGCCCACCAATAACCCTTCGCCAACTCGGCTGAACGCGCGGCCGCCATGCGGCCCTGACTCCACAGCTACAACCGACTCCGACCGCACTCAGCCCTTGGCGGAAAGCCGCCAAGCACTCGCCTGACCAAGAACGACTTCCTCAATAACGACAGCTAGCGCACGGCGTCACCCGATCGGCGCGAAGTTGGCGTGGGCGACCATCTGCCAGATCTCGCCGGCGCGCCGCATGGTCGAGAGGCGCGGTGCCGTGCCGCGCATGGTCCGGCCCTGCACGGTGCCATCGACGGTGATCGTGTAGCGGATCACCAGCGAGCCGCCGTCGCCGGTGGCCTGGACATCGCGCACCTCCGGCATCTGCCGATGCGCCGGCAGAGCCGCCAGGTAGCCCGGCTTGTCGTAGCCGACCCCGTCCGAGCGCAGGATCTGGAACTCGGACGCCAGCAGCCGTTCGACGGCCGCCCGGTCCCCGTCCGCCACCGCCGTGATCCAGGGCAGCAGCGCCGCCAGGGCATCCCCCTGGCCGACCGGGGCCGCATCCGCCTGCGCGGCGATTGCGATCGGCGCCGCGGCGATGGCGGCCAGCCCGAGAACGACGTCACGTCTGCCCGACATGCATTACTCCCCGCTATGTCGCGCCAATCGTAGGTCCATCGGCCGATCGCGCAACCAGTTGTGCGAAGGCGCAGGTCTGGGTTGCCTCATGATGCTTGGGAAATCAGCGGCCATGCCAGCGTTGGGAACGTGGCACGGGGTGTGTTGTACGCTGCCGGGTTGAACCATTGCTGTCTTTCCGGTACCGGCCCGGTCATGAGCGAGAGCACCTTGTCCGGCCGCAGCTTCGGCGCCCTCCTGTTCGACATGGACGGCACGATCGTCAACTCGATCGCGGCGGCCGAGCGCGTCTGGGTCGCGTGGGCGGAGCGGCACGGCCTGGATGTCGAGTCCTTCATGCCGACCATCCACGGCGTGCGCGGCATCGAGACCATCACCCGGCTGGCGCTGCCGGGGGTCGATCCCGCGGCCGAGGCGGAGGCGATCCTGCTCGCCGAGCTCGAGGATGTAGACGGGGTGGCGGCGATCGAGGGTGCCGCGGCGTTCCTCGCGGGCCTACCGGCGGACCGCTGGGCCATCGTCACCTCCTCGCCGCGCCGGCTGGCGCTGCGCCGGCTCGGCGCCGCCGGGCTACCCGTGCCAGCCGTGCTGGTGACCGCCGAGGATGTCGAGCGCGGCAAGCCGGCACCCGACTGCTTCCTGCTGGCGGCCGACCGCCTGGGCCAGCGGATCGAGGACTGCCTCGTGTTCGAGGACGCCCCGGCCGGTATCCAGGCCGCCGAGGCCGCCGGCGCCGCAGTGGCGGTGGTCACGGTCACGCACAGGCACGTGCTGGAGACGCGCCATCCGACGATCACCGGCTATGGTGGGCTCACGGCTGCGCTGCTGCGCCCGTGATCGGGTCGGCGGGTCGCCGCGCTCGCCAAGTCGCTGAAGCAGACGCTACCGCTCTACCCGCCCCTTTTGAGACTACCAAGGCACGGTGCGGCCGAGATAGTCCAGATACTCCAACCCGGGACGCCCCTGCTTGGCGAGCAGGACATTTACGAGGTTCGGCACGCTTTCCTCGATGCTGAGCCGGGCATCCGGACCGCCCAGCTCCGTACGCACCCAGCCCGGGGCCATCAGCACCAGCGGGCGAGCTGTCCCGGCATGGCGGGCGGCGAAGCTGCGCATGAACATGTTGAGGGCGGCCTTGCTGCCGCGATAGACCTCGCGCATGCCGGTCTCGTTGTTGCCGACGCTGCCCTGGCCGGAGGACATGACGCCGACCAGACCGGTCGGAGAGGCGTAGGGCTCCAGGCTCTCGATCACGCGCATGGGGCTGAGCGCATTGGTGAGCATGACGCGGAAGAACTCGTCCGTCGTGACCTCCGCGATCGTCTCCTTCTCGTTGTTCGTGGTGCCGGCGTTCACGAACAGCATGTCGAATTCCCGACCCGCCAGGCGGCTACGGAGTGCTGCGAGCTGATCCGGCGCGCAGATGTCGAGGATCTCGATCTCGACCCGACCGGGAAACGCGTCGGCAAGCTCGTGCAGCCTGGTCCGCGTATGCCCGTCCCGGACGGTGCCGACGACGCTCCAGCCCCTGTGCAGGAATTCGGCGGCCATGGCGTGGCCGAGACCGCGCGACGCGCCGATGAGCAGGATCGTGGGTGCGTGGTCGGGTGCGGTGCGGGGCATGGGCGCGGACTTTCGCTGATGGGGTCAGTGTTGGACATGGCGTTGCGATCGGCAGCCGCCAGTCGCACCAGATGCACCGGATGATCGCAGCGGACAGCAGGGCCGACCTCGCGCGACGGCTGTCTCACGGTCTCGGCTGGCTGCTGCCGCTGCTCGGTGGGGTGGAAGTCGCGAGCCGGATCGCCGCGGCCCGGTGCCGTGCCGCGGCCGCTTCCTCGCCGCGGTCGAGCTGGTCGAGCACGGCGGCGTGGTTTTCCAGCGTCAGGACCAGTTCCGGACTGTCCGGGCCGTGGGCCAGGGCCTCGATCCGGGCCGTGCGGGCGAGCAGCTGATCGGCCTCTTTCCAGGCACCGCGGTCGGTCTGGAGCAGGGCGAGATTGTTGAGGTTCATCGCGAGGCGGGCGTCGTCGGGGCCGTAGTTCGTCTCCTGGATCGTCACGGCGCGCTGCAGCAGCGGCAGCGCGGCATCGTAATCGCCCTGGCCGCGCTCGATCTCGGCAAGGTCGGCCAGCACGGCCACCAGCTCCGGCGAGGTCGCGCCGAGCAGCCGCTCGCGGGTGGCGAGGCAGTCGGCCAGCAGGCTGCGGGCACGCCCAGGGTCGGTCTGCATCAGCGCCAGTGCCAGAGCCTGCCGGCTCTGCGCCGTCTCCAGCCGGTCGGGGCCGAGTGCGGCGATGCGGATCGCCAGCGCCCGCTCCAGCACCGGCACCGCCTCCGCCGTCTTGCCTTCGGCCATCTGCACCTGGGCAAGGTTGCCGAGCGCGAAAGCGACGGCAGGATCGCCCGGCCCGTGGATTGCCTCCTCGATCGCGAGCGCCTCACGCTGCAGCCGCAGCGCTTCCTCGTACTGGCCGCGCGCGAAGGCCAAAGCACCCAGATTGCCCTTCACCTCGGCCACCGACGAGTGCTGCTCGCCGAACGCCGCGATGCGAATCGCCAGCGCCTCGGTGAACAGGGCCTGCGCCTCGTCGAACCGGCGCTCGTCGGTCAACAGAATGCCCAGATTGCTCAGACTCTCGGCGAGGTCGGGGTGGTTCGGCGACAGCCTGGTGCGGCGGATCTCGATCGCACGCCGGTGCAGTTTCTCGGCCTCGTCGCGCTGTCCGTCCGTGCGCAGCGCCTCGGCGAGATTGTTCAGGCTCTGGGCGGTGACCGGGTGGGTCGGGCCGAGCGTGGCGTCGCGCAGCGACAACGCTTCGGCATAGTAGGGCAGCGCCTCGCGCGTGCGGCCCTGCGCGTAAAGGACGAAGCCCAGATTGTTGGCGCTGGTCGCCTGGCGTGGGTCGCCATCGGGCAGGTGCGCCGCGAGATCATTCGCCGCCCGAAACGACAGCTCTGCCTCGGCCAGATCGCCGGCGTTGGCCTGCGCGACGCCGGCCTCGCTCAGCCGCTGCCATTCGGCCGCCGCGTCCTGCGCCGCAGCTTGGCCGGCCAGCAGAGCCAGCGCCACGCAGGCGCCGGCGAGCTGTGCGACACGCCTCAATGGTTGCGTCGCGGCGTCCCATAGGTCTCGACGATCTTCAAGTGGAGCACGGCAGGCTCCAGGCAGGCGCCGGTCGAGAGCTGGCCCACCATGCTGCGGTAGATCTCCTGCCAAGGCGTCTGGCTCGGTGGGATCTTGGCCGGATGCCGCTTCACCTCGGCCTGGCGCTGCGCGATCTCCTCGCTCGGAATCAGGAGATCCAGCCGGCGGTTGGGCAGGTCGAGCCGCACCGTGTCGCCGGTCCTGACGATGGCGAGGTTGCCGCCGATCGCCGCTTCCGGCGACGCGTTGAGGATGGACGGGCTCTCCGAGGTGCCGCTCTGCCGGCCGTCGCCGATCGTCGGCAGCGCCTTGATGCCCTTCTCGATCAGCTTCGTCGGCGGCCGCATGTTTACGACCTCGGCAGCACCGGGGTACCCGACCGGGCCGCAATTGCGGATGAACAGGAAACAGTCCTCGTCGATGTCGAGCGAATCGTCGTCGATCCGGTGGTGATAGTCCTCCGGCCCCTCGAACACGATCGCCCGGCCCTCGAACATACCCGGATGGTCCGGATGCTCGAGATAGCGGCGCTTGAATTCGTCGGTCACCACCGAGGTCTTCATCACCGCGGAATCGAACAGGTTGCCGCTGATGATCACGAAGCCCGCCTCCGGCATGAGCGGGTCCTCGTAGGGGCGGATCACCTTGCGGTCGTTGGCGAACGGCAGCTTCTCGTGGTTCTCGCCCATCGTCTTGCCGGTCACGGTCAACGCATCGGTGTGGAAGCGGCCGGCCTTGATCAGCTCCTTGATCACCGCCGGCACGCCACCGGCGCGATGGAACTCCTCGCCCAGATACTCGCCGGCCGGCTGCATGTTGACCAGAAGCGGGATATCGTGCCCCATTTCCCAGTCCTTGATGTCCAGCTCGACCCCCATGTGGCGTGCGATCGCGATCACATGCGGCGGGCAGTTGGTCGAGGCGCCGGCGGCGGCGGCGGCGAAGATCGCATTCTCGAACGCCTTGCGGGTCAGCACCTTCGACGGCTTCAGGTCCTCCCAGACCATCTCGACCGCACGGCGGCCGGTGGCATAGGCCATCTGACCGCGCTCGCGATAGGGGCCGGGAATGGCGGCACAGCCAGTGAGCGACATGCCCAAGGCCTCGGCCATGGTGTTCATCGACGAGGCCGTGCCCATCGTGTTGCAGTGGCCGACGCTGGGGGCCGAGGCGCAGGTCATGTCCATGAACTGGGCCACGTCGATCTCGCCATTGGCCAGCATCCGGCGAGCGTGCCAGACCACGGTGCCCGAGCCCGCGAGCTTGCCGCCGTAGTAGCCATTCAGCATCGGCCCGCCGGAGAGCACGATGGCCGGGATGTCGACGCTGGCAGCACCCATCAGCAGGGCCGGGGTGGTCTTGTCGCAGCCGGTGGTCAGCACCACGCCGTCGAGCGGGTAGCCGTAAAGCACCTCGACCAGCGACAGATATTGCAGGTTGCGATCCAGCATTGCGGTCGGCCGCTTGCCGGTCTCCTGGATCGGGTGGACCGGGAACTCGAGCGGAATGCCGCCCATGTCGCGGATGCCGTCGCGCACGCGGCTTGCGAGCTCGAGATGGTGCCGGTTGCAGGGGGCGAGATCAGAGCCAGTCTGCGCGATGCCGATGATCGGCCGGCCCGACTGCAGCTCGTCGCGGGTGAGCCCGTAATTGAGATAGCGCTCCAGATAGAGCGCCGTCATGTCGGGCTCCTTGTAGTCGTCCCACCAGTCCTGGCTACGCAGCCGCCGCTTGCCCTGATCCGTCATCACCAGCCCCGTGCTTGGCCGCCCGGCCCCACCGGCGGCGTGACGTCTTGAACTCCTTCTAGGGTGGAGCCGTCAAGCGGCGCGGCCGGATCGGTGCCGCTATCGCAGCACCCCAGCGACCGGGCGGAGGGCGAGGCCTGCCGCGGTGAACCGCTTCGCCTGCCCATCCGCGCCATTCCCGGCGCGTCGGCTCGTACGGTACCGCTACTTCAGCGTGTCTCGCACACTCGCCCTGAGCGCTTCGGGCACCAGTTCCTCGGGCACTTCGATGCTATCAAGCTTCCCGTCCTCGCGCCGGGAGATGCGGTACCGGAACATGTCGCCGCTGCCCCGCGTCGCCGGCCTGCTGCCGTGGGCGAACAGCCGCTCCACGGCCGCCACATCGGCGGCCGGCAGGTCGGCGATGGCGACCTTGCCCTCGCTTTTCAGATTGGCACCGCCGAACCCGGCCAGCCCACCCAGCCGCTCGATTGTCAGTTCGCCCATTTCGTCTGCACTCGCCCGCCCATCCCGGCTACAGGCCCACGGCGATCCAACCGGCATCGACGGCGTGAGCCACAGCAGCGTCGCCAGGATACATCTGCTTGGCCAGCTGGCGGGTCCGCTTGGCAAATGCCTTCATCGTCAGGTTGGGGCGCGGCGGGAAGCCGGTCAACGCCTTGTACCAGATCTGCCCGGCCTTCTCCCAGCTTTTGCCGCCGATCGCCTGGGCCGCCTTGCAGAAGGCGAGATTCGGGATGCCGCTGCTCTCGTGCGGGTCCATGCCCGGCTTGATTTGCGCGAAGGTTGTCGGCTGCGGCGCCAGGCAATGTTTGGCGGCGGGATTCGCCATGTCGCGCAGGCAGGTGAAGCCGCGCGCGGTTGCCCCAGGCCCCATGATCTCCTTACCGATCAGCCAGTCGGCCTTCCTGACGTCCTGCCCCGCCCGCCACTGGCGGAACATCGAGCCGAACACGTCCGACACGCTCTCGTTCAGACCGCCCGCCTGGTTGCTGTAGGATAACTGTAGGCTGTATTGGGTGACGCCGTGGGTCAGCTCGTGCGCGATGACGTCGGTGGACTTGGTGAAGTCGACGAAGATGTTGTTGTCGCCGTCGCCATAGGTCATCCGCGAGCCGTTCCAGAACGCGTTGTTGTAGTTCTGGCCGTAGTGGACCGACGAGGCCATCGTCATGCCGGCATTGTCGATGGAGTTGCGGCCGAACACGGTCTTGTAAAATTCCGCCACCGCCTTGGTCTCGACCGCGGCCCGCTTGATCGTCAGGTCGGCCGATTGCTCGGGATGGGTCACGAGGGAGCCGGGCAGGCTCTGGCCGTGATGACAGTCGGCGACGGTGATCGCCGGCGATGCCGGTGTCACGGTGGCCGCGAAGCCCAATGAAGCGGTGACCGCGGTCAGCTTGCCGGCCTGCACGCGCAGCTTGCGCATCTGCAGATCGACCATGGCGGTATTGGCGAAATCTTTTCGCTCGTCCGCCGACAGCTTCGAATCCTTGGCGAAGCGTTTCAGGACCGCATCGGGGATTATCTGACAATGACAGGCCATCGTGTATTTCTCAGCCGTTCGAGTTACGTATTGTTAATATTCAGCCTGAAATCGGGCAACTCATCATGCCTTGGTCTAAGTATTGCATGGACAGGGGCTATTGGGAAGCGCGGACGTCGCGGCCGCAGCGTTGCCGTCCTCGAGTGACTGCCGCGATCTTGACCACGGCACTGAAGAGTGATGGGTTTCATCCCTCGCACGATCGCCATGCCAAGTGCATACCGCCGGAGTAGGCATCCCTAGCGGCCTGGTGGGGTGACACGGCCTCAGTCGCGGGCGATGGTCGCCGCGTGGGCCACCCCGGCCAAGGCCTCGGCCATTGCGCGCAGGATGGGCTCGTGTTCGGATCCGGGGGCCGAAACCGCTCGGACAGATCGTGAGGCCGTCAGCGGCGCAAGGTCACCCCGTCAAGCTGCGCGCGTTTCTCAACTGGCTGACCCCGCGCCTCAAAGCGGGCTTGGTTCAATAGACGGTGCAGCGCGCGGCACCGCGCTCGGCACCGCGCTCGGCTGGCGCGACGTCAGCCCTTGACCGCGCCGATCAGCAGGCCGCGGCTGATGAACCGTTCGAGCGCCATCGCCATCAAGACCACCGGCACGATCATGACGATGATCAGCACCGACATGGCCCACCATTGCGGGCCGCGGGTGGCGTTCTGGGCCGCGATCAGCAACGGGAGGGTCTGGGAGTTGGCGCTGGAGAGGAAGAGCGCCAGCAGGTACTCGTTCCATGCCATGATCAGGACCAGGATGAAGGTCGCGGCGAGGCCCGGTGTCGAGAGCGGCAGGACGATCGACCAGAAGATCCGGTAGCGCGAGGCGCCGTCGATCATTGCGGACTCCTCGAGCTCCAACGGGATGCCCATGAGGAAGTCGCGCATCAGCCAGACGACGATCGGGATATTGACCGCGACGTAGGTGATGACGAGCGCGGTACGGGTGTCGAGCAGGCCCAGATGCTGGAAGACGACATAGACCGGCACCACCACCGCCACCGGCGGCAGGATGCGCTGGGAGACCATCCAGAACGCGATGTCGTCATTGCCCAGGGATTTCGCGAAGCGGCGACGGAAGCCGAGCAACAATAGCGCGAACACCGCGAGGCCGCACAAGACGGCGACGACCCACGGCACGCCAAGCGCCGCCACCGCCACGATCGCCAGGATCAGGCACAGGACAAAGCATAGGATGGCGCCGACCCGGGGCCGGTAGGTGAGGCGAACCAGGGCGTAAGCGGCCATGGTGCCGAAGGCGACGGCGAGGGCGGAACTGCAGAGGGCTACGATCACCGTGTTGAGGTAAGGGCGCAGCGTGTCGCCGAGCATCGTGCCGAAGAGGTACTGCCACGCGTCCAGTGAGGGCTGGAAGTCGAAGCCGGGCAGGTAGAATGGGCCGTCATTGACGTCGATCGGCAGCTTGAACGAGGTGATCGCGACCCAGTAGAGCGGGAACAGCACGACAAAGGTCCAAAAGCCCAGCAACACGTAGGACACGACCTTCCAGAACGGGGTCGGCTCGTCGATCGCCCGCATCCGTACCTCGGCCTTCATGCCACGGCACCCTGGCGGCGGGTCAGGCTCGCAAAGGTGATGCAGAAGAAGGTGACCACGAACAGCAGGATGTAGGCGACCGCGGCGGAGCCGCCGAGATCGAGCGCCCGCCAGGCCATGAACGCGTGCAGGCTGAGCGATTCCGACGCGATGCCCGGGCCGCCATTGGTCAGCACGTTGGGCAGATCGACGATCTTGAACGCCTCGATCAGCCTGATCAGGATGAGCGTGACGCTGACCGGCAGGATCGCCGGGATGGTCAGGTAGCGGAATACCTGCCAGCGGCTGGCACCGTCGACCATGGCGGCCTCGACCTCGTCGACCGGCTGCGCCTCCAGTGCTGCCAGCAGCACGATGAACATGAACGGGATCCACTGCCAGGCGTCGCCGATCATCACGGCGCACCGCGCGCCCCAGGAGGTCGCGGCCCAAGCGAAGTCGCCCAGGCCGGCCATCTGCCAGAACGGGGCGAACGGGCCCTTGGTCGTGTCGGTGAGCATGCGGAAGGTGTAGGCGATTCCCACGGGCGTGATCATCATCGGGATGAAGAACACGACCCGGAAGAAGCGCCGCCCGGCCAGACGCTGCGCGCACAGGAAGGCGAGGCCAAGGCCGATCAGATACTGCACGGCGACGCCGCCGATGACGTAGATGAGCGTCACGCCCAGCGAGCCGAGCTGGCCGCCGGGGCTGGCGGTGGCGGCGAACAGTAGGGCCACCGCGATCATGCCCGTGGCCATGACCAGACGCCCGATCACGAACCCGATCCCGGCACCGCGGCGCAGGCCCGCGACGGCCGGCCACAGGGCTGCGAGCACCACTAGCGCCACGCACACCCAGGCGATCGGCGAGAAGGGGACGAGCTTGCCGAGGAGATGGAACTGCTGCGAGCCGAACAGCAGCTTTTGGAAGTTGAGCGTACCGATGAAGTCGACGGTGAAGCCGCCCTTGGCGAGCTTGAAGCGCGACAAGGACAGATAGAGCGAGACGATCAGCGGAAAGATCGACATCGCCAGCACGATCAGCACCGCTGGCAGGATGAACACCGCCGGCGCCAGCCGCTCGCCTCGACCGGCGAACGGCTGGCGACCGGCCGGTACGGCCGGCTCTGCCACGACTGGGCCGGCTACTTCGTCACGCCGAGCGTGGCCTTGTAGGCGGCCTGCTGATCGTCCTTGCCGAGCTCCTCGGTGATCTCGTCCCAGCCCGTGACGATCTCGGCGATCGTCTCGTCGGGGGTCGTCTCGCCGGCCAATGCACGGTGGATCGCGGTGTCGAGCACGATCTGCTGGTAGCGCTGATTCTGCGGGATGCGCAGGTCGAGCACCATGTTCGGGCTGTTGAGGCTGTCCTGGATGGCGCCGAGATAGACCTTGGCCGCCTCCTCGCTCATTCCGGCCTTGATCCACTGGTCCATGCTCGCGAACTGCGAGGTCCGGTACGGATTGAAGCCGGTGGCACCGATGGTGACGTCGACATTGGCCTGCTCGGGCTGCGCCATGTAGGAGAGGAATGCGTAGGCCGCATCCTTCGTCTTCTGATCCTTCGCGGCGTTGATAGCCCCCGACCAGCCGCCGAACGCGGCGAACGGAGCGTGATTCACGCCATCGATCGCGTAGGGGCAGGTCGTGGCGTCGCAGTCGACCAGCTTGCCGCTGGCGCGGTCGATCACCTGCTTCGAGCCGGGGATGATCACCGCGCCCACCTTGTCCGCCACCTTCGAGGTCTTGGGGTCGATCGCCAGCGTGCCGATATCGCCCCAGTCCAAGGTCAAGGCGCAACGGCCGCTGGTGAACAGGCCGCGCGTGTCGCCGACGTCGAGGTTGATCTCGTCGGGCGGGCCGTACTTGGTGGTCTCGATGTAGATGTCGAGCGCCTTGCGGAAGCCATCATTGTCGATCAGCGGCTTCATCGTCTCCGCATCGAAGAAGGCACCCTGGCCGGTGCCCTGGCTCTGGATGAAATTGCCGGCGACCGAGGTGATGAACCAGTAGCTCTGCGCGTTGCGCTTCTTGGCGATGCACGAGCCGTAGTCGGCCTTGCCGTCGCCGTTCAGATCCTTGCCGTTGAAGTGCTCGGCGATGGCCAGATAGTCGTCCCAGGTCTTGGGCGGCTCCAGGCCGGCCTCCTTGAGGAGATCGGTTCGGTAATAGGCCATCTGGAAGTCGCCATCGAGCGGGATGGTGTAGATGTCGCCTTTGTAGCTGGCGCTGAAGTCGCGAAAGAAGGGCGCGATGTCATCCCATTTGAGGGCTGCATCGCCCTTGACCCGCTGGGTCAGTACCTCGAGGTAGCCTGGCTCGATGAAGTCGCCCATCCACTGCGGCGCGAACACCGCGGCATCGTAGCTGTTGGTGCCGGTAGCGAAATCGGTGAGCAGCTTGTTGTACAGGTCCGAGAACGGAACCGTGATCACATGGACGGTGGCGCCGGTCAGCTTCTCGAAGTCGGGCGCGCGGCGCTGCAGCGGCTCGGCGATCTGCGGGCCGGTGAAGGTGAGCATATTGACGGTGACGCCTTCGAACGGCTTGTCCGCCGCAGACGCGCCGCCAACACCAAGCACGACCGTTCCGGCCGCCAACAAGCAGGCGAGCGAACGCGTGTTGGCCCGTGCGGGTTCCTTCATGGTCAGCCTCCCAGAGCTGTTCGTGTTCCCCGAGCACGAAACCTACGACTCGGCCGGAGGTCCGACAACGGCGAATACAGGGGCAGCGCCACCATCGAGGCCCGAACCTTTGCCCCGCGCCGACCTTGGCGCTATACCCCCGCCAGCACAGCAGCTTGCCGAGGTGACGATGACCAGCGACCAGCGCCCGGCGACGGTCGAGGCCTTGACCTTCGACGATGTCCTGCTCGAGCCGGGCTATTCGGAGATTCTACCGGCGCAGGCCGACGTGCGCACTCGACTCACCCGCGACATCGAGCTCGGCATTCCGCTGCTCTCGGCAGCGATGGACACGGTAACCGAGGCGCCGATGGCGATCGCCATGGCGCAGCATGGTGGCCTCGGCATCGTGCACAAGAATCTTGGCATCGAGGAGCAGGCGAGCCAGGTGCTGCAGGTGAAGAAGTTCGAGGCCGGGATGGTGGTCAATCCGCTCACCGTCCGGCCCGAGACGCCGCTGCACCAGGCCCTCGACCTGATGCTGCACAATGGCATTTCCGGCCTGCCGGTGGTCGAGGGGCCGAGCGGGCGGCTGGTCGGCATCCTCACCAATCGCGACGTCCGGTTCGTGGCGCGCAGCGAGCGGCCGGTGCGCGAGCTGATGACCTCCGAGCGCCTGATCACGGTGCGCGAAGGCGTCGGCAGGGCCGAGGCCATGGAGTTGCTGCACGAGCATCGGATCGAGAAGCTGCTGGTGGTCGACGATTCCTATCGGCTCGTCGGTCTGGTGACGGTCAAGGACATCGAGAAGTCGCAGCGGTTCCCCAGCGCTTGCAAGGATACACAGGGGCGGCTCCGCGTGGGCGCGGCCACCGGCACGGGCACCGCCGGGTTGGAGCGGGCCGAGGCGCTGGTCGCGGCCGGCGCCGACCTGATCGTGGTCGATACCGCGCATGGGCATTCCAAGGGTGTGCTGGACGGCGTCGCCGCCATTCGCCGACTGTCCAACGCGACGCAGATCGTGGCTGGCAACGTGGCCACGGGCGACGCCGCCTCGGCCTTGATCGAGGCGGGGGCCGATGCGATCAAGGTCGGGATCGGGCCGGGCTCGATCTGCACCACGCGGATCGTGGCCGGTGTCGGCGTGCCGCAGCTGACGGCGATCTTGAACGTGGTGGAACGCTGCCGGCCCAAGGGCATTCCGGTCATCGCCGATGGCGGCATCCGCTCCTCGGGCGACCTCGCCAAGGCGATCGCCGCCGGCGCCGACTGCGTGATGCTGGGCTCGATGTTCGCCGGTTGCGAGGAGGCGCCGGGCGAGGTGTTCCTCTACCAGGGCCGCTCCTACAAGTCCTACCGCGGCATGGGCTCGTTGGGCGCCATGGCGCGTGGCTCCGCGGATCGCTACTTTCAAGAAGAGGTACGCGACTCGCTCAAGCTGGTGCCGGAGGGTATCGAGGGCAGGGTGCCCTATCGCGGGCCGATGGCCAGCATCGTCCACCAGCTCGTCGGGGGCCTGCGCGCCGCCATGGGCTACACCGGAAATGCCGATCTGCGCGCGATGCAGCGCGGCTGCCGCTTCCTGCGGGTCTCGCAGGCGGGCTGGCGCGAGGGCCACGTGCATGATGTGGCGATCACCCGCGAGGCGCCGAACTATCGCCAGGACATCTGAGGGGCGGGCAAAGGGTCAGGTGGCGCGCCCGAGAACGTCGGTGAGATTGGCCTGGGTCGCCGGATCGAGCGCTACCCCGTTGGCCCGGGCGGCATGGCCCGCCGCGGCGACGACGCCCTCGAATCCGTCCAGCGCCGAGGTCAGCACCAGCCGCTGACCCGCCCCGTGCAACTCCAACTCCAGCCACCCGCGCCCCTGACGGCGCGACCCGAACCAGCGCAGGCGTAGAGCGTCGAGCTCCTTCCAGGCCAAACGCCGCTCGGCGTGGTCGGTCAGGGTTATCGCGCCGGCCGCCATCGAGACGCGCGTGTGCTGCCGGCGCCAGGTCTGCAGCAAAAAGGTCATGAACAGCGCGATCAGGGCGACGAGCCCAATCGCGATCGGCCAAACCGGCGCCATCGCGACCAGCGGTACGGCAGCAAGCGTCAGCCCGGTGCCAGCTCGACAATAGTCCGCGAGCAGAGGCCCCGTGCGGTAGGCCAACACCACCGTGTCGGCTGCTGCATCCGGATGCGCGCCAATGGACTCTTCTCGATGCTGGTCGACCAACATTTACCGACTGCCAAGCATGGCGGGGCCACGGTGCGTGTCGCAGTTTGCGCCATAGTGTGGCCGCCCTGGCCAGGAGGCGCAACCGAGCCTCGGCCGTCGACGGGTAGGCCATCGGCGAAGGAAGCGGGCGTGCAACAGTCATGGCGGAAGCCGTCAGCGTCAACGGCGGTCCAGGCGCGGACCACCCCCCGATCACCGGGCGCGAGCTCGGCCGTCTGCTCGCGCACGACTGCCGTACACCACTCCATGCCATCCGGGGATTTGCCGAGCTGGCGCTGAGCGGTGCCGCCGGTCCCCTGAGCGCCGAGGCGCTTGAATATCTGCGCCAGATCTCGCAATCCGGCCGCGCGCTGGAGAATGCCCTGGTCATCGCGCAGGAGCTGGTGGATCTCGAAGTTGACCGTCCTTCGCGCCGCGGCCGATCCATCGACCTGGCATATTTGCTGCGAACGCTCGGATTCGTCCGTACCGGCGATGGCGCTGATCGACCGCTGCCGCGGATACGGGGTAATCCGGCGGCCTGGCTGCGTGTCGGTCGGGCCTGCCGCATGTATCTGGAGGGCGTCGATGGTGACCAGATCAGGCTGACGGCGCAGACTTGGATGGACGACCATCGCGCTCTTGAACTCGTGCTGCATCGCGCCGACCTAACTCCCAGCAGGGATGTCGGTGTTTTGATCATCGATCTCGCCCGGCGGTGCGCAGCACGCGAAGGGTGTCGCTTGCGGTTATTGGATCCCGACACGATTGAGCTTGCGTGGCCCTGGGAGCTCATCGTTGCTGGGCGGTGATGGCAGGAGCAGCGGTTGAGTCTACTCGCGTAATGGTAGCTTATCTACGCTATGGGTTGCCTCTAAGTTTCGGTCGAATCTGCTTTTTTGCTTGATTTTCCAGCGGCCGCCTCTACTGCTGCTGTCAGAACGAGCAATGATCGCACGCCGTGGCCACGTTTTCCTGAACAGATCCGGAAGGATCTCGGCACCGTCAGCCTGCCGATCCCCGCTCGGTAGAGCGGCAGCAGCCAATCAGTCGCATCTCGGCCCGAGCTGAGGCGTAGATGCGGTCTCGTTCCTCGACCCTTGTTCGCGGCATCCCCCCTGATGGGCGTCATGCCAAGCGGTAGGTGACGTGCTCGCGTCGCAAGAGGCTTAGCTCCTGGATGAAGAATCAGTCGATGTTCCCATTTCGCCGCAATGGTCCGAAAAAGCGTGGCAAGGGTGGTGGTGGCGGTCGGCGACCCCACGACAATGGTGGTGGCGGCGGGCGGCGCGTACCGGGGTCGGCGCAGGAACTGTTGCCCATGCTCCAACCCAGCACCAAGGCGCTGGCGCAGATGCTGGCCGGCAACACCAAATCTTCGGGTCAGCTGGCGCATGCGCGCAACGTCTTGGCCCAGGCCAACCGGATGGTCGAAGAGCGACTGGCCGATCGGCTGTCGCCCGCCGCGCGCGAGCAGTTCTTCGAGCAGTTGGCGATCCTCAGGCTGACCATCACCGATGCGGAGGAGGCGGGGCTGGCGGAAGAGATGCAGCCGGAGACACCGGTCCGGCAGCAGGCGCCGATCGACGTGGATCGGCTACGCGAGGTCGCCCTGCGGTTGGCGACGGCGCAGCCGCTGCCGCAAGTGCCGCTGGCCGCCTTGCGCTCGGATTCGCCTGAAGATTTCGACGAGGGCGAGCAGCAGCCCGGCTACGCGCCGGCTCGGGTGCGGTTGCCGGCCGGCGAGGAATCGGCGGCCGCCGAGGCGCCGGCCGGTACGGGTCCGCGCCGGGAGCGGTTGCGGCTCAAGTCCGTGCAGCGCACGCCGGAATCCGACGGCTGATCCGGCAGGCCTGGATCGGGCGGCACGTCGCCCGACGGCAGCCCCGATGAAGGCTCATCCGAATATCATCGATGCGGCGTCGCTCGATTGGCCCGCAGCGGTGGGGAACGGCGAATTGGCAATTGTTCGCCGGAGCGAATGGTCTATCTTTGGCTCAACACCGATGGCGTTGGAGCGGCTCGTACTCGGCATGAGTGACAAACCGACGGTGCGGAACGATGTGCCGAAAGGCGACGTCGCCACCAAGACCCGAGCTAAGACGCAGCGGCCGTCGCTCTACAAGGTCTTACTGCTGAACGACGACTACACGCCTATGGAGTTCGTGATCCACGTCCTGGAGCGGTTCTTTGCCAAGAGCCGAGAGGATGCCACCCGGATCATGCTCCACGTGCACCAGAATGGCGTCGGCATTTGCGGGGTCTTCACCTTCGAGGTGGCCGAGACCAAGGTTGCGCAGGTGGTCGAGTTTGCGCGCCAGCACCAGCATCCATTGCAATGCACGATGGAGAAGGAGTGACGTGCGTCGCCCGGCTGACTAGAGTGCACTGCTGACTTTCCCCAGGGACCACAGGTGATGCCGATGCTCTCGCGGACCCTTGAGAAGACCCTGCGTCGGGCACTGGCCCTGGCCAACGCCCGCCAGCACGAGTACGCGACCCTCGAGCATCTGCTCATGGCGCTGACCGAGGATCAGGATGCGCTGGCTGTGCTCAAAGCCTGCGCGGTCGAGGTCGAGCGCCTGCGGACCAGCCTGATGGATTTCCTCGATCACGAGCTGTCCGGGCTCGCGGTCGAGGGCACGGTCGACGCCAAGCCGACCGCCGGCTTCCAGCGGGTCATCCAGCGCGCGGCGATCCATGTGCAATCGTCCGGCCGGCAGGAGGTCACTGGCGCCAATGTGCTGGTAGCCCTGTTCTCCGAGCGCGAGTCGCACGCGGTGTTCTTCTTGCAAGAGCAGAACATGACCCGTCTCGACGCGGTCAACTATATCGCGCACGGTGTCGCCAAGAAGCCCGGGATGAGCGAGGAGCGCCGCGTGCGGGGTGCCGAGGACAACGAGAGCCAGGAGAAGAAGGAGGCCACGGAGGCCCTGTCGGCCTACTGCGCCAACCTCAACGTGAAGGCCCGCGATGGGCGGATCGATGTCCTGATCGGTCGGGAACACGAGATCGAGCGCACCATCCAGATCCTGTGCCGCCGCTCGAAGAACAACCCGCTTTTCGTCGGTGATCCTGGCGTCGGCAAGACCGCGATCGCCGAGGGACTGGCGCTGCGGATCATCAATGGCGACGTGCCCGAGGTCCTTAAGGACGCGGTGATCTACGCACTCGACCTCGGCGCCCTGCTCGCCGGAACCCGCTACCGCGGCGATTTCGAGGAGCGCCTGAAAGCGGTGCTCACCGAGCTCGAGGCGAACAAGCACGCGATCCTGTTCATCGACGAGATCCATACCGTGATCGGCGCCGGCGCCACCAGCGGCGGCTCGCTCGATGCTTCCAACATCCTCAAGCCGGCGCTGGCGAGCGGTGACCTGCGCTGCATCGGCTCGACCACCTACAAGGAATTCCGGAACTACTTCGAAAAGGACCGCGCGCTGGTGCGCCGGTTCCAGAAGATCGACATTCCGGAGCCGACCGAGGATGAATTGGTCAAAATTCTCGAGGGCTTGCGGCCAAGCTTCGAGGCGCACCACCACGTACGCTACTCCGCCTCGGCGCTCGACGCCGCGGTCAAGCTCTCGGTCCGCTACATCCACGACCGCAAGCTGCCCGACAAGGCGATCGACGTGATCGACGAGGTCGGCGCCGCCCAGATGCTGCGGCCGGTCCACCTGCGCAAAAAGACGATCAAGGCCAAGGACATCGAGGAGATCGTCGCCAAGATGACGCGCGTGCCGATCAAGACGGTCAACGCACGCGACAAGGAGGCGCTGCGGACCCTGGGCGACGACATCAAGGGAGCCGTCTTCGGCCAGGACGACGCGATCGGCGCCCTGGCTTCCGCAATCAAGCTCAGCCGCGCCGGCCTGCGCGATCCCGTCAAGCCGATCGGCTGCTACCTGTTCGCGGGCCCGACCGGGGTGGGCAAGACCGAAGTCGCCAAGCAGCTGGCCAAGGTCATGGGCATCGAGCTGATCCGCTTCGACATGTCGGAGTACATGGAACGGCACGCCGTCTCGCGGCTGATCGGAGCACCGCCGGGCTATGTCGGCTTCGACCAGGGCGGACTGTTGACCGATGCGATCGACCAGCACCGCCACGCCGTCCTGCTGCTCGACGAGATCGAGAAGGCGCACCCCGACGTCTTCAACATCCTGCTGCAGGTGATGGACTACGGCAAGCTCACCGACAACAACGGCAAGACGGTCGATTTCCGCAACATCATCCTGATCATGACCACCAATGCCGGTGCCTCGGACATGAGCAAGCCGGTGATGGGCTTCGGCCAGAGCCTGCAGCGCGAGGGGGAGGATACCGAGGCCATCAAGCGGCTGTTCACGCCGGAGTTCCGCAACCGCCTCGACTCGGTAATCACCTTCCGCGGGCTCACGCCGAAGATCATCCGCAGCGTGGTCGACAAGTTCGTCAAGGAGCTGGGCGCACAGCTGGCCGACAAGCGGGTCTCGATCGAGCTCGACGACGAGGCCGCTGCCTGGCTGGCCGAGAAAGGCTACGATCCCCTCTACGGCGCCCGGCCGCTGGCCCGGGTGATCCAGGACCGGATCAAGCGGCCGCTGGCCGACGAGCTGCTGTTTGGCAAGCTCGCCAAGGGCGGCAAGGTCTACGTCACGGTGGCCGATGGCGAGCTTGCCTTCCACATCGTTCCCGTCGGCGACACGCTGCTGCTGACCGCGCCGGACGAAACCTTGGACGAGGGCGAGGATCAGGTGCTGGAGCCGGTGGGGTAGGGGGTCTCCATACAGGGGAACCGATGCCGCAACCTCAGATCACCGCGTTCTTCGACGAGGCGACCAACACGGTCAGCTACGTCGCCGCCGACCCTTCGAGCGGCATGTGTGCGGTCATCGATTCGGTGCTCGACTACGAGCCGACCGCCGGACGCACCGACCGGCACTCGGCCGACAGGCTCATTGCATTCGTGCGCGAGCACGGCCTGCGCACGCAATGGGTGCTGGAGACGCATGTCCACGCAGACCATCTTTCTGCGGCGCCCTACATCAAGGAACAGCTCGGCGGGCAGCTGGCCATCGGGCAGGGCATCACCGTGGTTCAGGACGTGTTCGGCAAGATCTTCAATGCCGGCACGGAGTTCGAGCGCGATGGCAGCCAGTTCGATCATCTCTTCGCCGACGGCGAGCGCTTCGCCTTGGGAAACATCGACGCCACGGCGTTGCACACCCCAGGACACACGCCGGCCTGCATGACCTACCTGATCGGCGACGCCGCCTTCGTCGGCGATACCCTGTTCATGCCCGACTACGGCACCGCCCGCTGCGACTTCCCGGGCGGTGATCCACGCCAGCTCTACCGCTCCATCCGCCGGCTGTTCGAGCTGCCCGACGATACGCGCCTATTCCTGTGCCACGACTATAAGGCGCCCGGCCGCGACGAGTTTCGCTGGGAGACGACGGTCGGTGCCGAGCGGCGCGACAACGTGCACGTCCATGAGGGTGTCACCGAGGACGAGTTTGTGGCAATGCGCACCGCCCGTGATCGCACTCTCGGCATGCCCAAGTTGATCCTGCCGTCGGTGCAGGTGAACATGCGTGCCGGGCGGATGCCCCCGCCGGAGGATGACGGTAAGCGTTACCTGAAAATTCCGCTGGATACATTGTAGCGCCGTTCGGTTGCTTGCGTGAGCTTCGCGTGGTGCTTAGCAGAACCGAGTATCGGGTCGTGATCAGCCGGTGACGAATTCCGGCGCGTGCTCGACCGCGAAGTTGACCGAGTTGGCGATGAAGCACGCTCGATGTGCGCGCTCATGCAGCGTCCTGGCGCGCTCGCGGTCGGCGCCTGGCATCAGCGTCACCAGTGGCCGCAGGATTACCCGCTCGAATTTCGCTGCGCCGTCGTCGGGCTCAACCATGATTCCCGTCGCCCGGTCGATATAGCCGGTCACGAGAACGCCCGCCTCCGCGCACAGATGCAGGTACCATAGCATGTGGCACGTCGACAGCGCCGCCACGAGCAGCTCCTCGGGGTTCCACCGCGACGCGTCGCCCCGAAAGGCAGGGTCCGACGAGCCCGGCAAGGGCGGCTTTCCCGTGGCCCGAATCTCATGCTCGCGGCCATAGGCCCGGTAAGCCGAGGTGCCCGAGCCCCGGTTGCCCGTCCACTGCACTTCGAGGCGATAGAGGTGTTCGCGCGCCAATGGTGCCTTCCGCTGCTCAGCAGCCCTGTCGTTGCGGCAGCATCGTCTGCATCTCCGCCATCTCCGCTTCCTGGCCACGTGCCTCGCCCGCCAGGAAGCGGGCAACGGCGTCACGGAAGCTCGGGTCGGCGATCAGGTGCGCGCTGTGGGTCCAGACCGGGGCGTAGCCGCGGTGCAATTTATGGATTCCCTGGGCGCCAGCCTCGACCCGGCGCATCCCATGTCGGATCGCGAATTCGATCGCCTGATAGTAGCAGGCCTCGAAATGGAGAAACTTGAATTCCTCGAGGCAGCCCCATTGCCGACCGTACAGCGTTTCGGTCCCGCGCAGGTTCAACGCGGCGCCGACCATATTGCCTTCGTGCCGCGCGACCATCAGCACGATGCTGTCCTTGAGATCGCTGCCCAGGCGCCGGAAGAAATCGCGGCTCAGGTAGGCGTTGCCCCAGCGCTTGTCGACGGTGGCGAGGTAGAAGGGGAAGAACTCCTCCAGCAGGGCAGCATCGACGGCGTCGCCGTGGATCGCCTCGATGGTGACGCCGGCGGCGGCCACCTGCTGGCGCTCCTTACGGACCATCTTGCGCTTGGAGCTCTTGAGCGAGTCGAGCCACGCGTCGAAGCTGCCGTAGTTCTGGTTCTGCCAGTGGAACTGGATGCCACGCCGCACCAAAAAGCCGGCATCGCCAAGTGATTGTGCCTCAAGCGGGGTGCAGAAGGTCACGTGCAGCGAGGACAGACGCAACTGCCGCGTCGCAGTCTGCATTCCGGCGATCAGCGCTGCCTTGGCCCGATCGCTTTCGGCCAGCAGCCGTGGCCCGGGGACGGGGGTGAACGGCACTGCCGCCTGCAGCTTGGGGTAATAGTTCCCACCGGCGCGGCGATATCCGTCGGCCCACCCGTGATCGAACACGTACTCCCCGTACGAGTGGCTCTTGACGTAGAGCGGTGCGGCCCCGGTGATGCGGCCGGCTTCCTCGACCACGAGGTGGAACGGCTGCCAGCCGGTCTGCTCGCTGACCGATCCGCTGGCCTCCAGCGCGTGCAGGAAGGCGTGCCGCAGGAACGGGTTGTCCGCCGGCACCAGCCGGTCCCAAGAGGAGGCATCGATCTCAGCGATACGGGTGACGGTCCGGATTTGGATGGCGTTGCCGGTCATCGGCGTGACCAGCTCAACGAATCTCGAACATGCCCTCGACCTCGACCGCGGCGTCTAGCGGCAGGCTCGCTACGCCGACCGCCGCGCGTGCGTGCCGGCCGGCATCGCCCAGGACTGCCACGATCAGGTCCGAGGCGCCATTGACCACCTTGGGGTGATCGGTGAACTCTGGCGTGCAGGCCACGAAGCCGCCTAGGCGAATGCAGGCGACGACGCGGTCGAGGTCGCCGCACACTGCCTGGAGCTGGGCCAGGATGTTGATCGCGCACAGGCGCGCCGCCGCCTGGCCGTCCTCGATGCTGACGCCGGCACCGAGCTTGCCCTTGAAGCGCACGGCGCCAGATTCCAGGGGCAGCTGGCCTGAGACCACGAGCAGATCACCGCTGCGGCGGGCCGGCAGGTAGTTGGCCACGGCCGCGGCCGGGGTCGGCAGCACGATGCCGAGTTCGGCCAGTCGTTCGGCGATGGTGACGGCCATGGCGGTCTCCTGCAGGTGCGGTCGATCAGGTGAGCAAGATAGGTCACGGCATGGCTCGCGGCCAGCGTCGGGCTCGCCGGTTGCATCGCGACGGCGTTTCGCGCAGGCTCATCCTGAGTTGGTTGCCCGGGGAGAGGCGGTTGAGCACACCGCGCGACGACGGCTTCTCGATGCCGCCCGACTGGGCGCCCCATACCCGCAGCTGGATGGCCTGGCCGTGCCGCGAAGTCTTTTCGGGCGAGGGTCTGGAGGCGGTGCGGCGAGCCTGCGCCGACGTGGCCCAGGCGATCGTGCGGTTCGAGCCGGTGACGATGATCGCGCGGCCGGAATTGGTCGCCATGGCCTCGCTCTATTGCGGCGCCGGGATCACCGTCCTGCCGATGGAGCACGACGACGGCTGGGTGCGTGACACCGGACCAAGTTGGCTCACCGGTATGGCCGGCGAGCTTGCGGGTGTTCAATGGCAGTTCAACGGCTGGGGTGAGGCCTACCCAGATTTTCAGCAAGATCGCCAGATGGCGCAGCGGATCCTCGAGCATGTCGGTGCCCGCCGCTTTGACGGCGGCCTCGTGCTCGAGGGCGGTGCGGTGCAGGTCGACGGCGAGGGCACGTGCCTCGCGGCGATTGGGCCGGTGCTCGACCACAAGCGGAATCCCGGGCTCGGCCGCGAGGAGGCAGAGGCCATTCTGATGCGCGGGCTCGGTTGCACGACGGTGATCTGGCTGCCGTCCGGGCTCGTCGACGACGAGAGCGGCGGGCAGGTCGAGAACGTCGCCTGCTTCGCCCGGCCGGGTGTCGTGCTGGCGCTGACCACGGACGACAAGGCGGACGGCAACTTTACCGGGCTGGCGGAGAATCTCGATGTGCTGCGTGCGGCAAGAGACGCCCAAGGCCGCGCGCTCGAAGTGGTGACCGTACCGCAGCCCAAGGCTCGTCTCCGTCGCGACGGACGACGGCTGATGCTGTCGCATCTGAGCTGCCATCTTGCCAACGGCGCCGTGATCGCGCCACGCTTCGGCGACACCTCCGATGCCGTCGCGTTCAAGATCCTGGCCGCTGCTTGGCCGGAGCGCGAGATCGTGCCGGTCGATGCGCTGGAGATCGTGGAGTGCGGCGGCGGGATCCACGGCATCGCGCTCGGCCAGCCGGCGGTCTAAGCGACGTCGCGTCTGGTTGGCGCTGGTCTTGGCCCAAACGCTCTGCTAGCGACTATCGACGCGCGCCCACGAGGCGCCGCCGCAAGAAAAGAATGATCGGGAGTTTCGAGCATGCAAAGACATCTGGGTCCGCTATCGGCCGTGCTCCTTGCCGGCGTTCTGCTGACCGGCAATGCCGGCGCGCAGGACAAGAAAGAGCTGGTCTTCGTCGTCAACGGCGCGTCCGACTTCTGGAAGCTGGCCGAAGCCGGCGTGCGCAAGGCGCAGAGCGAGCTGCCCAACTACGATCTGCAGTTCAAGTACCCGGAGCAGGCGGCGGCCGCGGTGCAGCAGCGGCTGATGGATGATCTGGTCGCGGCCGGGGTGGACGCGATCATGGTCAGCGCGGTCGATCCCAAGACCTCGACCGAAGCCCTGAACCGGATCGGCCGTCAGGTGCCGCTGTTCACCACCGACAGCGATGCGCCGGATTCGAACCGCATCGCCTATATCGGCAGCTCCAATACCGACGCCGGCAAGCAGGCGGGCGAGATCATGCTCAAGGCAATGCCGGATGGCGGCAAGTGCATGGGTTTCGTCGGCCTGCCGGGTGCCGACAACGCGCGCGAGCGGATCGAGGGCGTGCGCGAGGTGATCAAGGGCTCGAAGGTCGAGCTGGTCGACGTGCGCGGCGACGACATCGACCAGACCCGTGCCAAGCGCAACGTCGAGGACACGCTGGCGGCGAACCCCGAGATCAACTGCATGGTCGGATTCTACTCCTACAACCCGCCGCGCATCTACGAGGTGCTGAAGGAGGCCGGACGGCTGGGCGACATCAAGGTGATCGCGTTCGACGAGGATCCGATCACGCTGGGCGGCGTGCGCGAGGGCACGATCGCCGGTACCGTCGTGCAGCAGCCCTACGAGTGGGGCTATCAGGGCATGAAGCTGATGGCCAAGTATCTCGAGGGTGACAAGTCGGGCATTCCGGCCAACAAGCTGATCATCGTGCCGACCAAGATCATCGACAAAGACAATGTCGACGCGTTCGAGGCCGAGCTCACCGCTCGCATCAAGGGCTGACGCCGAGCCCGTCCGGGCCGCCGGCTCCACGCGGCCCGGACGGGACCGATGCCAGAAGCGCTGCTCCAGCTCAACCAAATCACCAAGGCCTATCCCGGCGTCGTGGCACTGGGCGGCGTCGACCTCGCGCTGCACGGCGGCGAGGTGCTGGGCCTGATCGGCGAGAACGGCGCCGGCAAGTCGACCCTGGTGAAGATCCTCGGCGGTATCACCCGGCCATCGGCCGGCACGATCCGGGTCGACGGGGCCGACCATGACGGGCTCACGGTAAGCGAGGCGATTGCGGCCGGCATTGCCATCGTCCATCAGGAACTGAACCTGTTCGACAATCTGGACGTGGCGGCCAATGTGTTCCTGGGCCGCGAGCCGCGCTATGGCGGGCCTTTGCAGCTCATCGACCGGCCGGCATTGCGCACGCTCGTACGGCCGATCCTGGACCGCCTCGGCGTCGAGTTCGGGCCCGACACGCCCGTGGCGGAGCTGTCGCTGGCGCAGATGCAGCTGGTCGAGATCGCCAAGGCCCTCTCGCTCGATGCGCGCCTGCTGATCCTGGACGAGCCGACCTCCAGTCTCACCCTCACGGAGACCGACCGTCTCCTGCGGGTGATCGATGATCTCAAGCGGAGTGGCGTCAGCGTCGTGCTGATCTCGCACCGGCTGAACGAGGTCGAGCGCTGCGCCGACCGGGTCGTGGTCCTGCGGGACGGTCGCATGGTCGGCGAGCTCGCCAAGGCGGAGATCGGCCACGCCGCGATGATCCGTCTGATGATCGGCCGCGACCTCAAGGCCCTTTATCTGCCGCCGGCGCGGGAGCCCGGGGCGGACGTGCTCGCGCTTCAGGGGCTGCGCACCGCCGCCTATCCCGGCCGGCCGGTGAGCCTGTCGCTGCGCAGCGGCGAGATCCTGGGTTTTGCCGGGCTGGTCGGCGCCGGCCGCAGCGAGCTCGCCCGGGCGGTGTTCGGCATCGACCGCCGCCTCGGCGGCGAGATCCGTCTCGATGGCGCGCCCATTGCCATCGACTGTCCTCGCGACGCGATCGACCTCGGGATCTATCTGGTCCCCGAGGATCGCAAGCGCTCGGGTCTCCTGCTCGACGTCGCGATCACCCAGAACATCGCCCTGCCGGACTTGGCCAGCTATGCGCGTGGGCCGCTGGTGCGCCGTGGCGCCGAAACCGCTAATGCCCTGCGGCAGCGGGATCGGCTGGGCATCAGAACCCCGTCGGTCGAGACCTCCGCCGGCAGCCTCTCGGGCGGCAACCAGCAGAAGGTCGTGCTCGCAAAATGGCTCTCGATGCGGCCGCGGGTGGTGATCTTCGATGAGCCGACCCGCGGCGTCGACGTCGGTGCCAAGAGCGAGATCTACCAGCTGATGCGCGCGCTCGCCGACGGCGGCGTCGCCATCTTGATGATCTCCAGCGACATGGAGGAGGTACTCGGCGTGAGCGACCGGATCGCCGTGATGCACGAGGGCGCCATTGCCGGCTTCCTGGCGCGAGGCGAGTTCAGCGAGCTTGCCGTGCTGCGGCTCGCGGTCGGCAAGGGCGGCGAGGGGGAAGCGGTCGCATGCTGAAGAAGGAGCTCGGCCTGCTGCTGCTGATCCTGGTCGTGGGTGCGGTGGTGGCGCTCATCAACCCGCGCTTCCTGTCGCCGATCAACATCTCCAACACCGCCAACCTGATCGGGCTGTTCGGGCTGTTCTCCCTGGCGCAGGCGTTCGTCATCATCTCGGGCGGCATCGAGTTGTCGGTCGGCTCGATCATCGCACTCCTGGGCGTGATCTTCGTCGACCTGATCGCCAATGTCGGCATGCCGTGGGGCCTGGCGCTGCCGCTGGTGATCGGCATCGGCATGGCGATGGGCGCGGTCCACGGCCTGCTGATCACCCGCATCCCGCTGCAGCCGTTCGTCGTGACCCTGTGCGGCCTGCTGATCTATCGCGGCATCGCGCGCTGGTACACGGCAGATGCCACCGCGGGCTTCGCGTTCGGACAGAAGTTCCCGCTGCTCGAGTGGCTCGCGACCGGGCGCACCTTCGGCGTCCCGCACAGCATGGTCGCCTTCGTCGTCGTGGCGCTGGCGCTGGCCGTGGCGCTGCACCAGTCGATCTATGGCCGCTACCTGTACGCGGTCGGCAAGAACGAGGAGGCGGCACGCTATTCCGGCATCCGCACCGGGCGCGTGGTCATCGCGGCCTATGTCATCTGCTGCGGCCTGACCGCCTTGGCGGCGGTGTTCATCGCCATGTACACGCGCTCGATCTCGCCCTCCTCGCACGGCAATTTCTACGAGCTGTACGCCATCGCCGCCTGCGTGCTCGGCGGCTGCTCGCTGCGCGGCGGCGAGGGCTCGATCCTGGGCGTGGTTCTCGGCACGATCCTGCTCCAGGTGCTGCAGAACCTGGTCAACCTGCTGGGCATTCCGAGCTCGCTGAACTTCGCGGTGATGGGCGGCGTGATCCTGCTCGGCGTGATCGCCGACCAGGAGCTGCAGCGGCGGCGCCGGATGCCGCTCGGGTCTCAGGGCCACGGGCCGGCACCCGACGTCAACGTCGCGCAGGCGTGACATGACCCGTTCCCCTGGCCCGGAACGATGACGCCGGCGCCGCGCCGCACCTCGCGACGGCGAGGTCAAGCAGCTTGATCGACCCTCCGGTCACCAGGGCGAGGGGTTCATCCGCGCCAACAGCCGATGGCCGAGAGCCTCGTGCAGCAGCGAGGCGCCGACGTGCACGACCACGTAGGCCCAGAGCAGATTGGCCAGCAGGCCATGCGCCTCGAACACCGTATGGGTGAAGGCGCTCATGCCTGCCGCCTGATCCCAGGTCAGCCAGCCGATCGTGCCGGTGGCCGCCATGAGCAGCACGATCAGCAGGCCCAGTCCATGCGTCGCGGCCGCGAGCGATTCGGAGTGTTCCGGGTCGGGCAGCGCCAGACGGCGCGCCAGCCGCAGATGCAGCCGGACATCCGCCCAGAGCTCGGCCCGCCGATGTGGCGAGAACCAGGGGAACAGACGGCCCGGATCGGTACCGACCCGGCGCAGGGTCAGCCAGACCCAGAACAGCGCCACGATGCCCATCGCCGTGAGCCCGACATACTCGTGCACGCCGAAGGCGCGGCTCTGCAGGCCGTCGAGGGTCCGGCCAGGCCGCGGCACGCCCATCACCTGCGTGTCCACGAGCTGGATCAGCACGGCGCTGGCCAGCAGCAGATGGAGCAGGCGCGTCGCGATCGCGTGTCGCATGAGGTCCCCCTGAGGTGAAGCTGGGCGTGAGGTCGACCCATGCCGCACGCAAGGCAAGGAGGCCGACTGTCGCGACGCATGGGCGGCAGCCCGCATCGCTGCGCTACTCCGGCATCACCACGCCGAGATACGGCGCCGGCGCTTTCTCGTCCGGCCCCGCCGGCGGCGGCACGGCATGGCGCACGGGCGGCAGGCTCTTGAGATAGCCGGCGACCGCCAGCGCGTCCTCGTCGGTGAGCGCCGCGTAGGAGCGCCAGGGCATCATCGGCGCCAGCTCGCGGCCGTCCGGGCGCTCGCCGGTGCGGATCGCCTTCGCGATCTCGGCCTCGCTCCAATGGCCGAGGCCGGTCTCGGGGTCGGGCGTGAGGTTGGGCGGGTAGAAGACCCCTAGACCGGGTGCGCCGAAGCCGATGCCGGAGCCCGCGAGCTGCAGCGCCGGGTCAGGCTTGCCCGCCAGCGCGCCGTCAGTATGGCACCCGCCGCAGTCCATGATCGCGACCAGATACTGGCCGCGCTTGGTGGCGTCCTGGGCCAGCGCCGTTGCCGCTGTCGTGGCCGCTGTCGCGGCCATCGTCAGGACGGAGAGGAGTGAGAGCAGACGTTTCTTCATGCAATTTCTACCGCAGTGAACCTGGCGCCAGCCCCTATCGGCCGGCGCCGACCCATTAGTGATGCTACAGAGTCCTGACCGTGACAAATGTCACATTCCATACGGACGGGGTGGGCGAATCCCGGCGCGCCCTCGGGACTATCCCACGCGCAAAAACGGCTCTCAAGCTGCGCATGCGGCGAGCCCATGGACGCGACCCGTCTCGGGTTCGCCCGTGCACGGCGGCAATTCGTTGGTGCAATCTCCATTTGGGGTCTCAAGGCTCTTGGGTTCGCACGTGCGCAGGCGAATTCGTTTGCGCAGGTTCACTGCTGCGTCCGGTGTGCCCGGGTTCATTCGTGCGCGGTGCGAATTCGTTTGTGCGGTTTCGGTTCGCGCGTTCGCGGCTCTCGGGATTAGACGTGCGCGCGGCAGAGGCTGGACACGGCCGATGTAGGATTCGGAGCGGCGGAATTCCTGGTTGCCGGCTCACCCGTGGGGTCGCGGTCCGGTGCGCCCCGTTGGTAGGTGGCTGGGTTCGTTCGTGCCAAGGCGCGAATTCGTTTGTGCAGTTTCGGACGCGGATACGGTCCCCTCCGCCAGCCAGGCACCTGGGATCGGGTGTGCAGGCACGATGTGGTCGCCAGAACTGCAGACAGATGTGCCGGTCTGGCATACCGGGCCTGGAACTATGGGTTGGCGGCATTGGGGGAGGCTTCGGTGATGCGGACGATCCGGCTCGTGGGTAGAACCGTAGGAGTAGCATCTTTAAGGAATATAATCCAGAATGGTGTCTCGTGGCTGGTCTTTTGCCCGGTGGGCTGCTGCTTGGCAAACACGGGTGGGTGGTAGCATGCACGGCGAGCACGGCGCCTGTGCCGGCGCAGGTGTTGTTGGGCACCATGCTGGTGGGCGTGGTGGCGGTAGCCGGTGCGGCCCAGGTCGCGGGGCCGTCGTTCGACTGCGGCAAGGTCGAGGCAGGCAGCGTCGCGGAGCTGGAATGCTGCCTCGAATACGTTAGCAGCCGTTAATCTCACCTGGAAAGGTGGACAATTTCAAGGCAGCCGCAGCGGTTAAGCCGATCAGGTCGTGCAGTGCGATCCGGCCGACCGGTGGCACGGCGAGCCAAGGCACGATCGCCAGCCGTCGCGCCAGCCCGTCCTGCACCCGAGCGATTTGCGCGAGCTCGGCCCTGGCCCGCGCCCCGAGCACGGGATCGGTAACGCCCGCCGTGGCGAGACTGCGGTTGACGACCCAGGCGAACGGCTCGATCCGGGCCCGGCGCAGATCGGCCTGCAGCGCCGCGGCCTCGGAGACCGGGGTGGTCTCGGCCAGCGTCACCAGCACCACGCGCGTCCAGTCCGGGTCCTGCAGCCGCATCAGCGGCGTCGACATCCGTCCGGCCACGCCGGGGTCGAGGTCGCGCAGCATCTGCTTGTGATAGGCACCTGCGGCATCCATCAGCAGCAGCGTGTGGCCGGTGGGTGCGGTGTCCAGCACGACGAAGCTGCCGCGCGCCTCGGCCACGATCCGCGAGAAGGCGTGGAACACCGCCACCTCCTCGGTGCACGGCGAGCGCAGATCCTCCAGCAGCAGCCGGCGGCCGTCCTCGTCGAGGCCCTTGCCCTTGCCGGCCATGATCTTGGCGATGTAGCGCTCGGTCTCGGCCTTGGGATCGATCCGGCCGACCTGCAACCCGTCGACCTCGCCGGCCAGCGCCCCGGCCAGGTGTGCCGCCGGGTCGGTGGTGCTGAGGTGCACGGCGTGGCCGCGCTCGACCAGGCCTAGGGCGATGGCGGCGGCGATCGTCGTCTTGCCGACGCCGCCTTTGCCCATGACCATGATCAGGCCGTGCCCGGCGGCGGCCAACTCGTCGACGATGCTGGCAAGCCCGGGCAGATGGGGCGCCAGGGCTGGTACGCCCGGTACCGCAGGCGGCGTAGGCGCAGCAGACAGCAGCTGGCGCAGGGTCCGTGGCCCCAGCATGTCGACGGCGCGCAAGGCCACCTCGTCGCGCGGCAGGCGGGCCAGCACCGGCGGCATGTCCGCCAAGGCGGCAGTACCCTGCGCCTCGAAGGCCAGAGCCAGCGGGTCGGAGCGGTCACTGGCCCTGAACACGGCATTGACCAGGAGATACTGGTTGGTTAGGCCGAGCGGCTGTAGCTCGCCCGCCGTGCGCGCGGCTTCCTGGAGGGCCGAACGCTCCGCCCGCGTCACCAGGACGATGCGGGTCAGCGCCGAATCAGCCAAGGCCGCCAGTGCCGCCGCGAACCGGTCCTCGCGCATCTTGAGCCCGGAATGCGGTCCCAGACAGGCCGCCCCCCGGTCGTTGCCCTCGAGAAACCCGGTCCAGGCTTTGGGCAGACTCAGCAGGCGCAGCGTGTGGCCGGTGGGTGCGGTGTCGAAGACGACGTGATCGAACCCCGCGGCGTCCTCTGCCAGTAGCCCGGCAAAGGCATCGAAGGCAGCGATCTCGGTGGTGCAGGCGCCCGAGAGCTGCTCGCGGACCGTTGCCAGCTCCTCGTCGCTGCTGGCCGCGCGCATCGGCGCCAGGACTCGCTGGCGATAGGCCTCGGCCTCGGTCTCTGGGTCGATGTTCATCGCCTGAAGGCCCGACACGCCCGGCACCGGCCGCGGCGTGTCGGCCAGCTCGACCGCCAGCATCTCATCGAGGTTCGACGCCGGGTCGGTGCTGACCAGCAGCACCTTGCGGCCGGCATCGGCCAACGTGATCGCGACGGCGCAGGCGACCGAGGTCTTGCCGACCCCGCCCTTGCCTGTGAAGAATAGGAAGCGTGTCGGGTGATCGAGGAGGTGCATGCTAGGCATCCCGCGCGTCACGCAGGCTGGCGGCGACTGCGGCACGGACCGCCACTGGCTGCGCCTTGCGCTCGCTATAGCGGTCGACAAAATACTCCGTGTGGCCGCGCAGCAGGAGCGTGAACTTCATCAGCTCCTCCATCACGTCGACCACGCGGTCGTAGAGTGGCCCTGGCTTCATCCGCCCGTCCTCGTCGAAATGCTCGAACGCCTTCGGCACCGAGGACTGGTTGGGAATGGTCACCATCCGCATCCAGCGGCCGAGCACGCGCAGGCCGTTGACGGCGTTGAACGACTGCGAGCCGCCCGAGACCTGCATTACCGCCAACGTGCGCCCCTGAGTCGGCCGCACGCCGCCCTCCTCGAGCGGCAGCCAGTCGATCTGGCTCTTGAGCACGCCGCTGACTGCACCGTGCCGCTCGGGGCTGCACCAAACCTGCCCCTCCGACCACAAGGAGTGTGCGCGTAGCTCAGCAACCTTGCGGTGGTCCTTGCTCGCGCCATCCGGCAGCGGCAGTCCATGCGGGTCGAACAGCCGGACCTCGCCGCCCATCCGGGCCAGCAGGCGGCCAGCCTCGAGCGCGAGGAGCCGGCTGTAGGACCTCTCGCGCAACGAGCCATAGAGCAAAAGGAAGCGCGGACGGTGCATCGGTCGGGCGCCATCCTCGACGCGGGCAAGATCGGGGATGTCGAACAGGTCGGCGTCGACGTTCGGCAGGCTCAGGTCGCTCAGCATCGGGCAGGTCCTTCGATGTTTCCGCACGTATGGAAGGATCTGGCGGGCGTCAACCAGTCGATTGAATCTACTCGGCGTTTCGAGCGTCGCTCGCTTGCCGAGATGGCGGGGACGGCCGCCTGAAGTGGCGCTGTATTCAATCATACATATCGCGAAAGCCGTGTGCGAGGCAAAGCCCGACGAAACAGCAACCCCGTTGTGGGTTGCTGCGAGTGGTCAAAATCTAACGCTTCGTACCGGTCCCGAGGTCGGCGTTGGCTGGATTCTTGACCTTCGGCGGCTGGATCTCATGAGGGTTCGACACTAAAGGTCGCAGCCCGCACCCATGACGTATGGATCAGGCCATTCTCCTCGCACTCTTAATTGCTTGCTTCTCGCTCCTCTACGCCACAGTGGGACAGGCGGGAGGAACGGCGTTCCTTGCCGTCATGGCTTTTGCGGGCTTCCCGGCCGACGAGATGCGGCCGACCTCCCTGCGGCTGAATATCGTGGCCGCCGGCTATGCTACTTGGCGGCTCCATCGGTCCGGCGTTATCGACTGGCGCCTGCTGCTGCCGATCATGCTGCCTTCGCTGGTGACGGCTTTTCTTGGCGGCCTGCTGGTCCTCAGCGGGCAATCTACTTCACGACCACCGGCATCCTGCTTATCGCGCCGTCGGGGCTCATGCTTTTCCGTTGCAAGGCGGCGAATGACACCGCGACGGTCCGCCTTCTGCGCGCAATGCTGGCGGGCGCGGTGGCCGGGTTCCTTTCCGGGGTCACAGGGGTCGGGGGCGGCGTCTTCCTGGTGCCGCAACTCGTGCTCTTCGGTTGGGCCTTAGCCAAGCGCGCAGCGGGCATCTCGGCCCCGTTCATCCTGTTGAACTCGGCGCTCGACCACGCTGGCTCCCTTTTCGCCGGCCAGCAGATCGCCCAGGGCACGTCCGCCTGCGCGATCGGGGCCATAGTGGGGGCTGTGCTGGGGCCTCTATCGGCCGGCGCTGGATGTCGGAGCGGGCCACTCGCTACGTCCTGGCCGCCATCCTTTTGTTCGCTGGAGGTGACTTCTACTCCGGTAGAGCTCGCTTTAAGTCGAGAACGGACGTACGTACCGGGCACCAATCGTTAGGCGCGGTACCACCAGCTCTCAGCTCAGCTTGCTCACATCCGCCAGATGGCCAGTCAGCGCCGCGGCGGCCGCCATGGCCGGGCTAACCAGATGCGTCCGGCCGCCCTTGCCCTGCCGGCCCTCGAAATTGCGGTTGCTCGTGCTCGCACACCGCTCGCCGGGCCTGAGCTGGTCGGGGTTCATGCCGAGGCACATCGAGCAGCCGGGCTCGCGCCATTCGAAGCCGGCCGCGGTGAAGATCTCGTCCAGGCCCTCGGCCTCGGCCTGGTGCTTCACGAGGCCGGAGCCGGGGACGACCATGGCGCGCACGGTCGGCGAGACGTGCTTGCCCTGGACCAGGCCGGCGACGACGCGCAGGTCCTCGATCCGGCCGTTGGTGCAGGAGCCGATGAACACCGTGTCGACCTTGACCTGCTCCATCGGCGTGCCGGGCTTCAGGCCCATATATTCGAGCGAGCGCTCCATGGCGCGGCGGCGGTCGTCGCTCTTCTCCGCCTTCGGGTCGGGGACGGCGCCGGTGATCGGCACCACGTCCTCGGGCGAGGTGCCCCAGGTCACCTGCGGCTCGATGGTGGCGGCGTCGAGGCGGATCTCGGTGTCGTAGAGCGCACCTTCGTCGGAGGGCAGGGTGCGCCACCACTGGGCGGCCAGCTCCCAGGCCTTGCCCTTGGGCGCCATCGGCCGGCCCTTGAAATACTCGATGGTCTTCTCGTCGGGGGCGATCAGCCCGGCGCGGGCGCCGGCCTCGATCGACATGTTGCAGATCGTCATCCGGCCTTCCATCGACAGGCCGCGAATGACGCTGCCGGCATATTCGACCACGTAGCCGGTGCCGCCGGCGGTGCCGATCTGGCCGATGATGGCGAGGATCACGTCCTTGGCGGTGCAGCCGACCGGCAGCTCGCCGTCGACGCTGATGCGCATGGTCTTCGGCTTCTTCTGCACCAGCGTCTGGGTCGCCAGCACATGCTCGACCTCCGACGTGCCGATGCCGAAGGCCAGGGCGCCGAACGCGCCGTGGGTGCTGGTGTGGCTGTCGCCGCAGACGATGGTCGTGCCGGGCAGGGTGAAGCCCTGCTCGGGGCCGATCACGTGCACGATGCCCTGGCGGACGTCGCGCATGCCGAACAGCTCGACGCCGAACTCGCGGCAGTTCTCGGTCAGCGTGTCGACCTGCAGGCGCGAGATCTCGTCGACGATCGGCTTGCTGCGGTCGCTGGTGGGCACGTTGTGGTCGGGCACGGCCAGGGTGGCGTCGGGCCGGCGCACCTTGCGGCCGGTCAGCCGCAGGCCCTCGAAGGCCTGCGGGCTGGTGACCTCATGGACGAGGTGGCGGTCGATATAGAGGAGGCAGGTCCCGTCCGGCTGCTCGTCGACGAGATGTGCGTCCCAGATCTTCTGGAACAGCGTGCGGGCACCGGTCATGTCCTGTCCTCCTCCTGCTCGACGGGCCTACTCGGCGGCCGCGGCCGCCTTGGCTGCGGCTGCCTTGGCCGGGCGGTCGTCGCGACGCTCCATGATGCGCGCCGACTTGCCGGTGCGGCCGCGCAGATAATAGAGCTTGGCGCGGCGGACGCGACCGCGGCGGACCACGTCGATGCCGTCGATACGCGGGCTGTAGAGCGGGAACACGCGCTCGACACCCTCGCCATACGAGATCTTGCGGACGGTGAACGAGGAGTTGAGGCCGCGATTGCGGCGCGCGATGCAGACGCCCTCGAAGGCCTGGACGCGCTCGCGCGTGCCCTCGATCACCTTGACGTTGACGCGCACGGTGTCGCCGGGACGGAACTCGGGGACCGGCCGGTCGGCGCGCAGGCGCTCGACCTGCTCCTGCTCGAGCTGAAGTATCAGATTCATCGCATCCTCGTCTCGTTGCGGGGCCGTCGCTCACGCGCCGGCCGCCTTGTTTACGTTAGCGAGAGGTCCCGAGTAGATCCGGCCGACGGGACTTCGTGATCTCCTGCGCTTGCGCATGGCGCCAGGCACTGATCCTGGCATGGTGCCCCGACAGCAGCACATCGGGCACCGCGCGTCCCTCCCACACCTGCGGCCTGGTGTAGTGGGGGTATTCCAGCAGACCGTCCGCGAAGCTCTCCTCGGCCAGGGATTCGGCAGCGCCGATCACCCCGGGCAGGAGCCGCACGCACGCGTCGATCAGGGTCATGGCGGCGAGCTCGCCACCGGACAAGACAAAATCCCCGAGCGACACCTCGAGGAAGCCGCGCGCCTCGATCACGCGATGATCGACGCCCTCGTAGCGGCCGCACAGCAGCACCACGCCCGGACCGGCCGCGAGCTCGCGCACCCGCGCCTGACGCAGCGGCTCGCCGCGCGGGCTGAGATAGACCAACGGGCCGGGCGCACCCTGCGCCACCAATTCGTCCACCGCCCGGGCCACGATGTCCGGACGCATCACCATGCCGGCGCCACCGCCGAACGGCGTGTCGTCGACCGTCTTGTGGCGGTCGCCGGTGAAGCCGCGCAGGTCGACCGCGTCGAGGCGCCACAGCTCGCGCTCCAGCGCCTTGCCGGCCAGCGACGTGCCGAGCGGCCCGGGGAACATCTCGGGGAAGATCGTCACCACGGTGGCGGTCCAGGGTGCGCTCACGCCGCGGCCTCCCCGGTCGGCAGCTCGGTCGGCGGCACGACCTGGACGAAGCCGGCGGCGAAGTCGAGCACCGGCACGGCCTCGCGGGTGAACGGCACCAGCTTCGTCTCGCCGCCCTCGGCCGTGATCTCCAGGATGTCGCCGGCGCCGAAATTGAGCACCGCCGTCACCTTGCCGACCGTCTGGCCACCCTCGTCGCGCGCGGCGAGCCCCACGAGATCCTCGTGGTAGAACTCGTCCTCGTCGGGCGCCGGCAGGCGCGACCGCGGCACGTAGAGCCGTGCCCCGCGCAGGGCCTCGGCGGCATCGCGATCCTTGATCCCGTCGACGCTGGCGATCAGGCCGCCCTTGGCCGCGCCGAGGATGCGCAGCTCGAACAGCTCGTTGCCCTGGGCGTCGCACAGCGGGCCGTAGGCGGTGACGTTCTCCGGCGCCTCGGTGAAGCAGCGCACGCGGAAGGCGCCGCGCACGCCGTGGGCCGCGCCCACCTGCGCCACGCAGACCATCGCCTTGCCCGCACTGCCCGCCATCGCCTACCTGCTCAGGCCGCCTTCTCGGCCTCGGCCTTCTTGGCCGCGATCTCGGCGGCCCGCTTGCCGGTGCCGCGATGCTTGGTGGCGCCCGGCAGGATGCCGGCCTTGTCGAGGAAGCGGGCGACGCGGTCGCTGACCTGGGCACCCTGGCCCAGCCAGTAGCGGACGCGCTCCTCGTTGATCGTCACCCGGTTCGCGTCCTCGGCCGCCAGCAGCGGGTTGTAGCTGCCCAGCCGCTCGAGGAACTTGCCGTCGCGCGGGCTGCGCGCGTCGGCGGCCACGATGCGATAGTAGGGGCGCTTCTTGGCGCCACCGCGCGCCAGACGAATTCT
Organism: uncultured Alphaproteobacteria bacterium; assembly: GCA_963798145.1. GTDB lineage: Bacteria > Pseudomonadota > Alphaproteobacteria > Geminicoccales > Geminicoccaceae > Benzoatithermus. The sequence goes on along the minus strand of CAWCSG010000007.1, from coordinate 253,480 downwards.
TACCGCCATCTCTTGTCGAGCTCCTGTGGTCGTCGCTTGCCGTTCTTGGAAGCCGCGCCGGGTCAGCGCGGCATGAACCCGGGCGGCATGCCACCCCGGCCGAAAAGATTCTGGATCCCGCCCGCCTTCTTCATCCGCTTCATCATGTCCTGCATCTGCTTGTGCTGCTTCAGCAGGCGATTGACGTCCTGGACCGAGGTGCCGGAGCCCGCGGCGACCCGCCGCTTGCGCGAGGCGTTGAGCAGGTCGGCGTTGCGCCGCTCCTTGGGGGTCATCGAGTCGATGATCGCGCACTGCCGGCCGATCATCTTCTCGTCGATGTTGGCCTCGTCGAGCTGCTTCTGCATTTTCTGCACGCCCGGCAGCTTGCCGAGAATGCCCTTCATCCCGCCCATCTTGCGCATCTGCAGCAGCTGCGAGCGCAGGTCGCCGAGGTCGAAGCTGCCCTTGGCCATCTTGCGGGCCAGCTTCTCCGCGTCCTCCTTGTCGACCATCTCGGCCGCCTGCTCGACCAGCGAGACGACGTCGCCCATGTCGAGGATGCGCCCGGCCACCCGCTCGGGGTGGAACGGCTCCAGCGCGTCGAGCTTCTCGCCCATGCCGACCAGCTTGATCGGCTGGCCGGTGACGTGGCGCATGCTGAGCGCGGCACCGCCGCGGGCGTCGCCGTCCATGCGGGTCAGCACGATGCCGGTGACGCCGATGCGCTCGTGGAAAATGCGCGCGGTGTTGACCGCGTCCTGGCCGGTCAGCGCGTCGGCGACCAGCAGGGTCTCGTGCGGCTTGGCGAGGTCGCGCACCTGGGCCAGCTCGGTCATCAGCGCGTCGTCGATGCTGAGGCGGCCGGCGGTGTCCAGGATCAGGACGTCGATGCCCTCGCGGCGCGCCGTCTCCAGGGCCCGGCGCGTGATCGCCAGCGCCTGCTCGCCGGCCACGATCGGCAGGCTCGCGACCTCGCACTGCCTGGCCAGGATCTCGAGCTGCATCTGCGCTGCCGGGCGCTGCGTGTCGAGCGACGCCAGCAGCACCTTCTTGCGCTCGCGCTTGCGCAGCCGCAGGCCGAGCTTGGCGCTGGTCGTGGTCTTGCCCGAGCCCTGCAGGCCGGCCATCAGGATCACCGCCGGCGGCGCGCCGAGGCTGAGCTCGCTGGAGGTGCTGCCGAGAATCGTCACCAGCTCGTCGTGGACGATCTTCACGACCATCTGGCCCGGGGTGATGCTCTTGATCACCTCCTGGCCGATGGCGCGGTCGCGCACGCTGGCGACCAGATCCTTGACCACCGGCAGCGCGACGTCGGCCTCCAGCAGCGCGATGCGGATCTCCCGCATCGCCTCCGCGACGTCGGCCTCGCTCAACGCGCCGCGCCGCTTCAGGCGGTCGAACACGCTGCTCAGTCGGGTGGTGAGGCTCTCGAACATGAACGCTTGATAGCGCGCACTACACCACCGCAAATCCGGGGTGCCGGGCGCGCTCCATCTCCTGGTCGGCAAAACTGCATCGGCGGCTAGGCCGCAAGACCGGCAGCTTTTGCGGCGGCAGGCCAGGAAAGTCAAGCGATGGGCGGCCACCACAGCCGATTGCTCCGTGCACGAGCGGCCGGGGAAGGTTGCGCCGCCAGCAAGGGCCGACTATCTCCGCGCGCATGGCGATCGCGTTCGATAAGATGCACGGCTGCGGCAACGACTTCGTCGTGCTGGACGCTCGGCGCGTGCCGATCGAGCTGAGCGCCGCCCAGATCCGGCGGATCGGCGACCGGCATCGGGGGGTCGGCTTCGATCAGCTGGCGCTGCTCGGCCCCTCGGCCGACGGCGATGTCGGTATACGGTTCTTCAACGCCGACGGCAGCGAGGCCGGGGCGTGCGGGAATGCCACGCGCTGCGTCGCGCGGTTGCTGTTCGACGAAGGCGCCACCGGCCAGCTCGTGCTCATGGTCGGCGATCGCCGGCTCCTCGCGGACCTGCTGCCGGATGGCCGGATCTCCGTGGCGATGGGCGCGCCCGGCCTGGACTGGCGCCAGATCCCGCTGGCGGAGCCGTGCGATACTTTGGCGGTGCCGATCGGCGAGCCGGGCCTGCCGTCCGCCGTGGCGGTCGACATGGGCAACCCGCATGCGGTCTTTTTCGTCGATAGGCTCGACGGTCTGGATGTGGGCGCGCTGGGAGCGCGGCTCGAGCGCCATGCGATGTTTCCCGAGCGCGCCAATATCGGGTTCGCGCGGCTGATCGGACCCGACTTGCTGCGCCTGCGGGTGTTCGAGCGCGGCGCCGGACTGACCCTGGCCTGCGGCAGCGGTGCCTGCGCCGCGATGGTGGCAGCGCACCGGCGCGGCCTGGTGGGCGATCGTGCGCGGCTGCTCCTGGACGGCGGCGAGCTGGAGTGCGTCTGGGCGGGCGAGGGGGCGGTGACCATGATCGGCCCGACCGCCAAATCGTTCTCCGGCACGCTGAGCGACGAATTGCTCGACGATGCAGGCTGAAGCCGGGATCGAGGTCATCACGTTCGGCTGCCGGCTCAACACCTTCGAATCGGCGGTGATCCAGCGCCATGCCATGGCAGCGGCGCTGTCCGACACCGTGATCGTCCATAGCTGCGCGGTGACGCTGGAGGCGGAGCGCCAGGCCCGACAGGCGATCCGCCGGGTCCGGCGCGATCGGCCGCAGGCGCGCATCGTCGTCACCGGCTGCAGCGCGCAGATCGCGAGCGGCAGCTACGCCGCCATGGCTGAGGTCGACCATGTCGTCGGCAACGCGGAGAAGCTGCACCCCGAGACCTGGCAGCGGCTTGCGGCGTCACGCGCGGCGCCGCGGTTGCTGGTCGGGGACATTATGACCGTTAATGCCGCGCCGGCGCATTCCGTGGCCGGCCTGGAGCGACGCACTCGGGCCATACTCCAGGTGCAGCAGGGCTGCGATCATCGCTGCACGTTCTGCATCATCCCGTTCGGGCGCGGCCCGAGCCGCAGCGTGGCGTTGCCGGAGATCGTCGCCCAGGCGCGCGCGCTGGCCGCGAGCGGGTATGTCGAGTTCGTCGTCACCGGGGTCGATCTCACCTCTTACGGCCGGGACCTGCCCGGCCAGCCCACGCTCGGCGCCATGTTGACGAGCCTCCTGGCCGAGGTGCCGGAGCTGCAACGGCTCCGCCTGTCGTCGCTCGACCCGGCCGCGATCGATGCCGATCTGTCGCGGCTCGTGGCCGAGGAGCCGCGGCTGATGCCCCATCTCCACCTCTCCGTGCAGGCCGGCCACGATCTGACCCTCAAGCGCATGAAACGGCGGCACGGCAGGTCCGACGTCGTCGAGCTCACGCGGCGTCTGCGTCGGCTGCGGCCGGATCTCGTCTTCGGCGCCGATCTGCTCGCAGGGTTTCCGACCGAGGACGAGGCGATGTTTCAGGGCACGCTCGATCTGGTGGCGGAGGCCGGGCTGACCTTCCTGCATGTGTTTCCATTCTCGCCCCGGCCCGGCACGCCGGCCGCGCGCATGCCGCAGGTGGCTCGCGAGACACGCAAGGAGCGCGCGGCCCGTCTGCGCGCCCGCGGCGCGGCGGCACTGGACGTGTTTTTGATGGGGCAGCTCGGTCAGCGCCGCCGGGCGCTGATCGAGCGCGGTGGGTCCGGCCGGACCGACCAGTTTGCGCCGATCCGCTTCCCTGTCGGGACCATCCCGTTGCCGGCTGGCACCATCGCCGAGCTCGCCGTGGCGGCCGTCGAGGACGGCATGCTCGTTGGTCGGGCCGCCTGATGGCGGAGACCCCGAAGCAAGGTTGGTTCGCCCGGCTCAAGTCCGGGTTGTCGCGCTCGTCCAGCAGCCTGACCCAGCAGATCGCCAGCGTCGTCACGAAGCGTCGGCTGGATGCCGCTACCCTCGAGCAGCTGGAGGAGGCGCTGATCTCCGCTGACCTCGGCGTCGAGACCTCGGCCATCCTGGTGCAGGCGGTGGCACAGGGCCGGTTCGGCAAGGAGGTCTCGGACGTCGAGGTGCGCGAGGCGTTGGCGACCGCTGTGGCCAAGGAACTCACGCCTGTCGCAGACGCCTTGCCGCACCGCGCGCGGTTCCGGCCGCAGGTCGTGCTGGTCTGCGGCGTCAATGGCACCGGCAAGACGACGACCATCGGCAAGCTCGCCAATCAGGCGGTCGGGGCGGGGCTCAAGGTGGTGCTGGCCGCCTGCGACACCTTCCGCGCCGCCGCGGTCGAGCAGCTCGAGGTCTGGGGCCGGCGCAACGGCGTGCCCGTGATCCGCGGCAAGGAGGGTGCCGACCCGGCCGGCCTTGCCTTCGATGCTCTGGAGCAGGCGCGGGCGCAGGGCGCCGACCTGCTGCTGATCGACACGGCCGGGCGGTTGCAGAACAAGCAGGTCCTGATGGACGAGCTGCGCAAGATCATCCGCGTGCTGAAGAAGGTCGATCCCGACGCGCCGCATGATACGGTGCTGGTGCTGGATGCGACGACCGGCCAGAACGCGCACAGTCAGGTCGAGATCTTCAAGGCGATGGTGGATCTCTCCGGTCTGATCGTGACCAAGCTCGACGGTACTGCCAAGGGTGGGGTCGTGGTCGCCCTGGCGCGGCGCTTCGGCTTGCCGATTCACGCCATCGGCGTCGGCGAGACCATCGACGATCTCCGCCCGTTCGAGGCCGACGCGTTCGCGCGCACCTTGCTCGGGCTCGAACCGGTGCAGGGCGGCTGAGCTCGGCCATGACTGCGGGAAAGGCGAGGGCGATGCCCCGAAATCTTGTCGAGACGGTGCTGGGTGCTGCGGTGCTGGCGGTGGCGCTGGGCTTCTTGGCCTGGGCCTATGGCCGCTCGGACGCCGGCGACCCCGGCGGCTACAATCTGCACGCCAAGTTCGACCGGGTCGACGGGCTGGACACGGGCGGCGACGTGCGGATCTCCGGCATCAAGGTCGGCAAGGTGGTCGGCCAGGAACTCGATCCCGCGACCTACCGCGCCCAGGTGACCTTCAGCGTGCGCAACGGCATCGAGCTGCCGTCCGACAGCTCGGCTGCCGTGGTCAGCAGCGGGTTGCTCGGAGGCAAGTACCTGTCGCTGGTGCCGGGCGGCGACGACCGTTTGCTCAAGGACGGCGACGAGATCACCCTGACGCAGTCGGCGGTGAACCTCGAGGACCTGATCGGCCGCTACATCTTCGGTGGTCAGACGAAGAGCGGCGAGGCTCAGTGAGCAAGGGCTGGCGCTCTTGTTCACTGACGCTCGCCATGGCGCTGGCCGCAAGCCCGGCGCATGCGGACGGGCCGGTGCTCGCCAATCTGGTGGCGGTGCTGCGCGGGCTGGACAAGATCACCGCCCGGACGACCGTCATGCATGTGCCGGTGGGCACCGAGGTGGCCTTCGGGACGCTGCGGATCACCGTACGCGCCTGCCTCGAGACGCCGCCGACCGAGCCCCCGGAAAGCGCCGCCTTCCTCGAGATCAACGTAGACGATCCGGGCAGCGCGCCAAAAAAGGCGTTCAGCGGCTGGATGTTCGCGTCGAGCCCGAGCCTGTCCGCGCTCGAGCACCCAGTCTACGAGGTCTGGGTGGTCGACTGTACCGATCCGGTCGAGCCGGAGCCGGAGGTGCCGGTAGCACCGCCGGTCCCAGCCCCTCCCGGGGCGGCGCCGGCCGACGGGTAGGCGTCGCGCGGGAAGTCGGCAGCGACGGCCAGCGCCCGGCGCAGCAGGCTCCGGTAGTTCCGGCGGCTGATCTCTAGCGCGCCGAAGCGCTGCAGGTGGTCGGTGACGAACTGGGTGTCCAGCAGCACGAAGCCGCCGCGGCGCAGCCGGTCGACGAGGTCGACCAGGGCGATCTTGCTGGCGTCCGGGACGCGCGAGAACATGCTCTCGCCGAAGAAGGCGCCGCCGAGCGCGAGGCCGTAGAGCCCGCCGACCAGCTCGCCCCCCTGCCAGGTTTCGACGCTGTGGGCATGGCCGCGCCGGTGCAACTCGACATAGAGGCCGATCAGCTCCTCATTGAGCCAGGTCTGCGGCCGCGACGCCATCGGTGCTGCGCAGGCACGGATCGTGCGCTCGAACGCGGTGTCGACGCGGATCTCGTGCCGGCCGCGCCGGATCGCCTTGTGCAGGCTGCGCGGGACGTGGAACGCGTCGAGCGGCAGGATGCCGCGGCGCTCCGGGTCGATCCAGGCGACCTTGCGGCTGTGGAAGTCCTCGGCCATCGGGAATACACCGGCGGCGTAGGCGCCCAGCAGCAGCTCCGGGGTCAGGACGAGCACGGCCGATGCCGACCGGTGCCCGCCATCACCGGCTCACTCGCTCCAGCCGGCCAGGAAGCGGCCGAGCCAGCCGGTATCGAACTCGCCCTGGCGCACGTCGTCGGTGGCGAAGATCGCGCCGAGCAGCGGCACGCTGGATGGGATGCCGTCGATCACCACCTCGCCCAGACAGCGCTCGAGGCGTCGGATGCAGGTCGCGCGGTCGACGTCGTGGACGATCAGCTTGGCAATCAGGCTGTCGTAGTAGGGCGGCACCGTATAACCGGCATAGAGCGCCGAATCCATCCGCACGCCGGGGCCGCCCGGGGCGTGAAAGGCCACCACCTTGCCGGGGGTCGGCAGCAGCGTACGCGGGTCCTCGGCGTTGATCCGCACCTCGATCGCGTGGCCCTGGAAGATGACGTCCTTCTGCGTGAAGCTCAGCTTGTGGCCGGCGGCGATCTTGATCTGCTCGCGCACCAGGTCGATGCCGGTGATCAGCTCGGTCACCGGGTGCTCGACCTGGAGGCGGGTGTTCATCTCGATGAAGAAGAACTCGCCGTTCTCGTATAGGAACTCCACCGTGCCCAGGCTGCGGTAGCCGAGCTTGCGCATCGCGGTCACGACCACGGCACCCAGACGGTCGCGTGTCGCGGCGTCGATCACCGGCGAGGGCGCTTCCTCGACCACCTTCTGGTGTCGGCGCTGCAGCGAGCAGTCGCGCTCGCCGAGATGCACGACGTGGCCCTTGCCGTCGCCGATGAGCTGGATCTCGATGTGGCGCGGGCGATCGAGGAACTTCTCGACATAGACGCGGTCGTCGCCGAAGGCGGCGCGCGCCTCGTTGCGCGCCATGCGCACCGATTCGCGCGAGCTGGTCGAGGTCGCGTACGACGGTCATGCCGCGCCCGCCGCCGCCGGCCACGGCCTTGATCAGCACCGGGAAGCCGATCCCCTCGGCGAGCTCGATCGCCTCGGCCTCGGTGCCGATGGCACCCTCGCTGCCGGGCACCGTTGGGATGCCCAGCTCCTTGGCGGTGGCCTTGGCGACGATCTTGTCGCCCATCAGCCGGATGTGCTCGGGCGTGGGGCCGATGAAGGTGAAGCCGTGCTCCTCCACCATCTGCGCGAAGTCGGCGTTCTCCGACAGGAAGCCGTAGCCCGGATGGATCGCGTCGGCGCCGGTGATCTCGGCCGCGGCCAGCAGCGCTACCGGATTCAGGTAGCTGTCGGCAGCCTTGGGCGGGCCGATGCACACGCTCTCGTCGGCCAGCCGCACGTGCATCGCCGAGGCGTCGGCCGTGGAGTGCACGGCAACGGTGGCGATGCCCATCTCCTGGCAGGCGCGCAGGATGCGCAGCGCGATCTCGCCGCGATTTGCGATCAGGATCTTGTTGAAGACGCGCACGGCGCTACTCGACGATCAGCAGCGGCTCGCCGTACTCGACCGGCGCCGCGTTGGTCGCGAAGATCCGGGCCACCCGGCCGGCGCGCGGCGCGCGGATCGAGTTCATCACCTTCATCGCCTCGATGATCAGCAGCGTCTGGCCTTCCTTGACCAGGTCGCCGACCTTCACGAACGGCGCAGCACCGGGCTCGGGGAACAGGTAGACGGTGCCGACCATCGGCGAGGACACGGCGCCCGGATGCTGGGCGTCGGGTGCTGGCGGCGCGGCGGCGATTGCCGGCGCGGCGGCTGCGGGCGCTGCAAGCGCCTGCTGGACATACTCGACCGCCGCCGGCGCCTGCTTCGCCACGCGAATGCGCGTGTCGGCCTGGCAGATCTCGATCTCGGTCAGGCCGGTACGGGCCAGCAGCTCGGCCAGCTGCTCGATATAGGCGGTGTCGATGTCGACCTTGGGCATGTCGGGCTATGGTCCGGTTTCGTCCGCGTACGCTGGGATCTCCGGGTCCGACCACCATGTCGGCACGACCGAATGCCGCCCGCCGGCATCGAGCCGGCGGTGCTGATCCCGAGCTACGGGGAAGACGAAACAGTGAGGGCTGTCGGTGGCCTCGCGTGGCGCGCCGGCCGGAAGCTCCAGGGCCAGGCCGTCGACCGAGGATAGCCAGGGCACATTCATGTTCAGCGATGAACCCCGTGATGGCGCAGCGGCCACGCCGACCCGGAAATTGCTGCCGATCCGGCCCAATGCCGGGTTCTTTCGCCCGCGGAGCGCAGGCTTATAGCACAGCGCACCCATCACGCAATGCGCTAGCCGCCGCCGAGCCGGGCGCGCGCGTCAGGCGCGGGTGTCGACCACGACGCGGCCGCGCACGGCGCCGCGCAGGAAGTCCGGGGCAATGACGGGGACCTGCTCCAACGCGATCTGCGTCGTCATGCGCTCCAGCAGCGCCGCGGGCAGGTCCGTGGCCAGCCGGTCCCAGACGGCGGGGCGGCGATCCGCGGGGTGGGTGACCGAGTTGATGCCGATGAGCTGGACGCCGCGCAGGATGAACGGGAACACGGTGCCGTTGAACGTGGCGCTGCCGGCGAGGCCGCAGGCGGCCACGACGCCGTGATACTGCATGCCCTTGAGCAGGTTCACGAGCGTGTCGCCACCCACGCTGTCGATGGCGCCGGCCCAGCGCGCGGAATCGAGCGGGGCCTTGGAGCCTTCGGCGAAGCTGTGCCGGCCGATGACCGCCGCCGCCCCCAGCTCGGTGAGATAGCCCTTCAGCTCCTCGCGGCCGGTCGAGGCGACGACGTGGTAGCCGCGGCTGGCCAGCAACGGGATCGCGATGCTGCCGACGCCGCCGGCGGCGCCGGTCACGACGATTTCGCCACGATCGGGGGTGACCCCCTGCGCCTCCAGCGCCATCACGGCCATCATCGCCGTGAAGCCCGCAGTGCCGATCGCCATCGTCTGGCGGAGCGACAGCCCCGCCGGCCGTGGCAGCAGCCAGTCTGCCTTGACCCGGGCCTGCTCCGCCAGGCCGCCCCAGTGACGTTCGCCCACGCCCCAGCCGGTGAGGATCACCTCGTCGCCCGGGGCGAAGGCGGCATTGTCCGAGGTTCTGACCGTGCCGGCCAGATCGATCCCGGGGACAAACGGGAACTGCCGCACGATCTTGCCGGCCCCGGTGATCGCCAGCGCGTCCTTGTAGTTGAGGGTCGACCAGGCGACATCGACCAGCACGTCGCCCTGCGGCAGCTGGGTGACCGGGACATCCGCCAGCCGGGCGGTCGTCTCGCCTTCGGCCTGCTCGAGCAGGATGGCCCGGAAGGTCTCGCTCATATGCCGTCTCCCCGTCGCAATTGCCGCCGATGGCCGGTCAGGCTGCGGCAGCTTTTGTGCGCGGTGATCGGTCGGGAGGAAAGCCGGAAATTGCCGGGCCACGGCTGTGTCAGGCGGGCTCCCCGGCATCATTGGCCCCGACCGGCAACGGCCGCCATTGCGCCCCGTCGAGCTGCTCGAGCGGCGCGAAGCGGGCCTTGTAGGCCATCTTGCGGCTCTCGCGGATCCAGTAGCCCAGATAGACGTACGGCAGGCCCAGGGCACGCGCCCGCTCGATATGCCAGAGGATGATGAAGGTGCCGAGCGAGCGCGCCTCCGCCTCGGGCGCGAAGAACTTGTAGACCCCGGACAGGCCCGAGCGCAGGCGGTCGGTGAGACTCACGCCCACCAGGGCGCCGTCGCCATCGCGGAACTCGATCAGGCGGGTCGAGGCCGGGGCCATCTCGACCATCTCCCGGTAGGCGGCCCGGTCCATGCGCACCATGCCGCCGTCACGATGGCGATGGCGGAGATAGCGGTGGAACAGCGCGAACTGCTCGTCGGTGGTGGCCGCGGGCAGCTCGCTCCAGCTCACGTCCTTGCTGCGCTGGAGCACGCGCCGAAAGCTGCGCCCCGGGCGAAACGCCTCGACCACGATCCGCACCGGCACGCAGGCCTGGCAGCCGGGACAGACCGGCTTGTAGAGGAAGCCCTGGCTGCGGCGAAACCCGGTCTCGGTCAGCAGATCGAGCCGGTCATTGCCGGCGTCGCCCTCGACCAGCGCCACCAGCCGGCGTTCCTGTCGCTCCGGCAGATAGGGGCAGGGCGCCAGGTCGGTGCTGTAGAAGCGATGCAGCCGCGGCTGCTCGGCGGTGCTCATCGCCACTCCATGGGGCCTGCGACCATGCTGCCGGTGCCGGCCGCTGCACGTTTCTAGATGCGCCCGGTGCGAGCGGGAGGCAAGCGCCGCCGCCGATGACGGTCCGTCAGTACCGCCTCAGCGGGCGACGAGACGCACATGATCGCGATCGACCTCGACGACAACGAAATCTCGCAGGAAATCGGCGCCGAGCACCGAGGTCCGCAAATCGGCCTTGCCGACGGCGAGCTCCACCGGCCCGGCCACGCGCCCGTTCAGGGCCAGCTCCGACACGCGCACGGACGCCGCAGCGACACCGCCGGGCACCAGCCGCGCGGCGTCATCCGGCACCAGCAGGCTGTCAGGTCGATCGGGCTCGAGCCGCACGGTGACCGGCACCCGATCCAGTTCCGCGGTGGCGTAGAAGGCGCCGTCGGGGGCGCGGGTGATCAGCCGGAACTCCTGGTCGGCTACCGGGGTCGGGGTAGCGGCCGGCCCGGCCGCGGGCTCGATCTCGGCAAGGTCGAGGCCGGTATCCAGCGCCGTCTGGATGGCAGCCGGCTCCGAGCGGAACAGCGGTCCGCCACCCGGGATCATGCCACCGATGGCGGCCCCGACGATGGCGGCGGCGGCGAGAATTACCGGCATGGACAGTCTCCAGCCCGGCTCACGCCCCAACTGCGCCGTCTCGGTCGGCTGGATGTTGACGGTGAATCGCTCTGCTGGTCGGATCATGGCCGATCCCTTCCGGTCAATGAGCCTGCGTCGTCGGCGCCGTGGCACATCGCCGTTATACTTGCCGGGGAGTTAAGCGCGCACTAACGCACACCGAAATCCGCCGCCAAACCGGTGCTACCGGTATCCGGGTGCCGCCCGGCCATGGCCGGCTCAGGCGGCGATCGCGCGCCGAGGCCCGGTGGCGTCCGCCTTGTGCGTGGGTCGAAAAGTCAGCGTGACGCGCAGGCCGGGCGCATGGTCGCTCAGCTCCAGCCGCGCGTCGTGCAGCTTGGCCACGGCCTCGGCGAGGCTCAGCCCCAGTCCGCTGCCGGGGGTCGAGCGCTGCGCGTCGAGGCGGACGAACCGCTGCTTGGCGCGTTCCCGATCGTCGACGGGGATGCCCGGGCCGGTATCGGTGATGGTCACGGACGGAGCGGGCCGGGCCACGGTCGTGATGGTGACGGTGCCGCCGGGCGGCGTGTATTTGACGGCATTGTCGGCGAGGTTGGCGATCGCCTGGGCGACCAGCTGGCGGTGACCCTGCACGAGCCCCCCGGGCTGAGCCTCGAGGCGCAGGGTGATGCCGCGCTCCTCGGCCAGCGGCTCGTACAGCTCGGCCACGTCGCCGGCCACCTCGGCCAGGTCGAGCTGCTCCCAGTCCCCGTGCTGCGCCCCGGCCTCGGCCCGCGCGATCGCGAGCAGGGCGTTGAACGTGTCGATCAGCCGATCGGCGTCCTGCAGCGTCTGCTCCAGCAGCTCGCGCGTGTCGGCGGAGGTGGGCGCGCCCATCAACGCCACCTCGATCCGCGAGCGCATGCGGGTCAGGGGCGTGCGCAGATCGTGCGCGATGTCCTCGGTGACCTGACGCAGGCCGATCAGCAGACGCTCGATCCGTTCCAGCATCAGATTCAGGTTCTGCGCCAGTTCGTCGAACTCGTTGCCATCGCCTTCGGTCGCGATCCGCTGGCTGAGGTCGCCGGCCATGATCCGGGCCGTCGCACGGTTGACCCGCTCGAGCCGGCTCAGCATCCAGCGGCTGAGGATCAGGCCGCCGACCAGCCCGAGCACCAGCATGACGCCCAGGCCCAGCAGGATCGCGGTACGCATCAGCTGGAGCGTCTGGACGTTGTCCTGCACGTCGCGGCCCACGAGCAGCCGGGCGCCATCGTCGAAGGTGACGATTCTGGCGCTTGCGAGATGCGGCTTGGGCAGGCGTCGGCCATCGTCGACGACCTGCACCTGGAACTCGGCGAAGCCGTCGCTGGCAGGGCTCAGCGTCGGCCAGCCGTCGAGATTGCCCGCGAGGAAGCGACCCAGGGAATCGACGAGGAGAAAGATTGCTCGGCGGTTGGGCTCCGCCGCGGCGCGCTCCGATACGGCCTGGCGCAATCCGGGGATGCCAGCCGCCAGATACTGGTCGCGCAGCCACCCGACCTCGTCGTCGATGGTCTCGCGCGCCTGGCGTTCCATGAACCGGGTGCTGGCGATATAGACCAGGCCCAGGATCAGAGCGGCCGACAGGCTGAACAGGCCGAGATAGGCCAGCGTCAGCCGGAAGGTCGAGGATCTAAGCGGCCTTGTCTGGAGCACGCAGGCTGTATCCGGCGCCGCGGATGGTGTGGATCAGGGCGTGCTCGTAGCCACGGTCGACCTTCTGCCGCAGACGGCTGATATGCACGTCGATGACGTTGGTCTGCGGGTCGAAGCGGTAGTCCCAGACCTTCTCCAGCAACATGGTCCGGGTCATCACCTGCCCAGCATGCCGCATCAGCACCTCGAGCAGTCGGAACTCGCGCGGCTGCAGATCGATCGGCTTGCCGGCGCGCGCGACCCGGCGCGCCAGCAGGTCGAGGCTGAGGTCGTGATAGCGGAGCACGGTTTCCGGTCCGGTGGGCGGCACCGAGCCGCGCCGCCGGGCCATCGACTCGAGCCGCGCCAGCAGTTCGGAGAAGGCGTAGGGCTTGCCGAGATAGTCGTCGCCGCCGCTGCGCAGGCCCTTGACCCGCTCATCCACGTCGCCGAGCGCGCTGACGAACAGCACCGGCGTCTGGTTGCCCGTGGCGCGCAGGGTCTTGACGACGCTCAGCCCGTCGAGGCCGGGAAGCATCCGATCGACGATCAATGCGTCGAACTCGCTGCCGGCCGCCATCAGCAGCCCTTCGCGGCCGTCATGGACGACATCGACGTTGTGACCGCTCTCCTGCAGCCCCTTGGCCATGTAGCCCGCGGCCTCGCGGTCGTCCTCGATGATCAGCACGTGCATCGGCAGCATGCCCTTCTCGCCTCACAATTGGTTCGTCTCGAGGGCCGGCGCAAGCGGTCACGGCAGCCCGAACCGTCGCCGGCTCGGGCTGCCCGACCAGACCCGCGATCAGGAGGTCGCGAGCGGTACCGCCTCGAAGCGCTCGTTGCCTTCGCGCGAGACGTAGAGCAGGACCGACTTGGCCCCAGTCTCGTGCGCATGGCGGATCGCGGCCACGACATCCTTGGGCTCGTGCACCGGCTTGCGGTCGATCGACAGGATCAGGTCACCCGCCTGGATGCCCTTGGCCTCGGCCGGCCCACCGGGCACGATCTCGGTCACGAGCACGCCCTGCACGTCCTTGTCGAGGCCCAGCCGCTCGCGCTCCTGGGGCGTCAGGGCGGCCAGCGCCAGCCCGAGCTTCGGCTGATCGGCACGTGGGCTTCGATGGCTCGGCGCTTGCGACCTGGTCCTGCGTCGGCATCGTGCCGATCGCCACCTCGAGCTTCATCTCCTTGCCGTCGCGCCACACGTCGAGCTCGGCCTTCTTGCCCGGCGTGACCACCGCCACGGCCCGGCTGAGCTGCCCGACCCGCTCGATCGGCTTGCCGTCGAAGGCGATCACGACGTCGCCCTGCTTGACGCCTGCGGCCGCGGCCGGGCTGTCCGGCTGCACCTCGCTGACCAGGGCGCCGCGCGCCTTGTCCAGCTGCAGGTTGGCCGCGAGGTCCTCGTCAAGGCCCTGGATCTGGACACCCAGCCAGCCGCGCTGGACCTTGCCGTCGTCCTCGAGGTCCGCGATCACCTGCTTCGCCAGGTTCGACGAAATCGCGAAGCCGATGCCGACGCTGCCGCCCGACGGCGAGAAGATCGCCGAGTTCACGCCGACCACCTCGCCCTTCAAGTTGAAGGTCGGGCCGCCCGAATTGCCGCGATTGATCGAGGCGTCGATCTGCAGGAAGTCGTCGTAGGGGCCGTTGCCAATCTCGCGGCCGGTCGCCGAGACGATGCCCGAGGTGACCGTGCCGCCGAGGCCGAACGGGTTGCCGACAGCCACGACCGCATCGCCGACACGCACCTTGCTGCTGTCGCCGAACGTGACGTAGGGCAGCGACTTGCCGGCCTCGACCTTCAGCAGTGCTAGGTCGGTCTTCTGGTCGATGCCCTTGAGCGTGGCCGGCAGTTCGGTGCCGTCGTCGAGCAGGACCGTGATCTTGTCGGCCCCACCGGCGACGTGCGCATTGGTGACGATCATGCCGCTGGCGTCGACAATGAAGCCCGAGCCTTCGCCGCGCTCGCGCTGCGGGGGATGCGGCATCTGCATCGGCCCCTGGCCCTGCTCACCGAAGAAGCGCTCGAAGAAGCGGCGCATCTCGGGGTCCATGTTCTGGCCGGGCCCATCACCCTGACCTTCGTCGGCCGAGGCGGTGCGCTCGACGCGCACATTGACCACCGCCGGCTTGACGGCCTGCACGAGATCGGCGTAGCCGCTATTGGCAGGGGCCACTGCGGCAAGGCCGGCATTGGCCGGCGCCGGGGTCTCGGTTGCGAAAGAGATTGCCGTGCCGCCGGCGAGCAGGGAGATGGCCGCTACGGCTGCAAGGTTCCTGGCCTTCGCAAGGCGCAGGACTTGAGTTGGATTGGGAATTCGGTCGACGATCCGCATCACGTGCTCCATCTTGTTCATCATTGGCGCCGCGGTGACGACGCGACGTCCTGCTGCCTACATATAGATTACCAATATGGCGGGCGTTTTGCGTGAACATGACATTGCGTACAGCTTCTGGCGGCGTGCCCAGCGCCGAATCGACGGGAATCATCATGCAGTTGCGCGTCGCAGTGGCGCACGTTTCTTCCCGCGCAGGCGACAGCACGGGCAACCTGGCGACAATCTCGCGGCTGGCGCACCGGGCCAGCAGCGCCGGCGCCGGATTGCTGGTTCTGCCGCAGGCGTTCCTGACCGGGCCGGTTGGGGATGCGGCCAGCGTCTCCGAGCGGGCTTTGCTGTCGGATGACGCGGCGCTCAGGGATCTGGCCGCCATTGCGCGCGTGGAGCGGATCGCCATCCTATGCGGCTATCTGGAGGCCTGCACTGGCCGCCAGCACGATTCGGCGCTGTTTGTGGATCATCTCGGCTGTGCCCTCGCAAACTATCGCCGCTCTCACTTCAGGTCGGGTGGCGATCCAAGTCCGCTTGCGCGCGGGCAATGGCTGACCGTGGTGCCCTTCGCCGACGCCAAGCTGGGCGTGCTCATCGGCGCCGACATCGAGGCGCCGGAGCCGGCGCAGGCCCTGACTCTGGCTGGCGCCAACATCCTGCTCGTACTGGGCTCGCACGGCGCCGAGGCGTCGATCGTCGGCGACGCGGTGCTGTCGACCCGGGCCTTCGAGAATAGCTGTGCCGTGGCCTACGCCAATGGCGGCGGCGGGTCGGATGCGCCACGCAGCCGGTTGCTCGGCACCCGCGGCGAGCTCCTGGCGGTTGCCGATAGCGAACTCGCCGTCGCAAACATGCCGCTGGCGGCGACGGCCGGCCCCGGAAGCCGCGAGGCCGAGCGCCGACCCCAGCTCTATCAGAAGTTGGCGGCACTCCCCTGTGAGGAAGCCGCGCCGCGCGACTAGCCAGGGCTACTCGGCCGCTGCCGGCGGAAATCGCTGGTCTCGCTGCCGGTCGACAGCGTAGAGCCATGTCTTAGGCGTCTGACCCTTGAGCGCGGAGGGGAACATGCGAACCATCCTCGTCAATCTCGAGATCAGCCCGGTTCTCGACTCGGCGCTGCATTGCGCGCTGTTGCTGGCGCAGCGCTTCGGCAGCTACATCGAGGGGCTGCACATGCGGCCCGGACAGCCCGACATCATCGCCGCGGGCGCCGACGGCTTCGTCGCCGCGGCGCCCGACCTGGTCGCCGGATTCGAGCGCGAGGCGCGTGAGCGCGCGGAGCGGGCGCGGGAGACGTTCGAGGCATTCATGGCCCGGCACGGGCTGCCGCGGGCAAGTGGTCTGCCGGCCGGCAGCGGCGTGAGCGCCGACTGGCGGGTCGAGGCTACCAGCGGGCATGCGGCGATCGGCAGCCTCGGGCGGGTGTTCGATCTTCTGGTGCTGGGACGTCCACTCAAGGATTCGGTGGCGCCGAGCATGGCCGCCCTCGAGACGGCGCTGTTCGAGTCGGGCCGGCCGTTGCTGATCGCCCCGCCGGCCATGCCGCAGGTCATCGGCGACCATGTTCTGATCGCCTGGAACTGCAGCACCGAGACCGCGCGCACGGTGGCGTTCGCGATGCCGCTGCTGACCCAGGCGAAGCAGATCACCGTGGTGCAGGTGCAGCGCGGCACCGTGCCCGGCCCGAGCGCCGCGGAGCTCGCGCACAACCTGCAGCGGCACGGCCTCTCGGTCGAGTGGCGCGAGGTGCCGCTGGGCGACAAGGTCGTCGGCGAGGTGATTTTGCGCGAGGCCCAAGCTGCCGGCGCCGACCTGATCGTCAAGGGTGCCTACACCCAGAGCCGGTTGCGGCAGATGATCTTCGGCGGCGCCACCAGCCACATTCTGGCGGAATCCGATCTGCCGGTGATCATGGCCAACTGAGGCCGCCGCACCCGTTTCAGGAGTTGAATCTAAATGAGTCTCAGCGTGGCCTTGCACGCGCTCGCCGCCGTGATCTGGGTCGGGGGCATGTTCTTCGCCCATGTCCTGCTCCGCCCCAGCGTGGCCGAGCTGGCGGCAGCCGACCGGCTGGCCTTGTGGCGGCGGGTGCTCGGCCGGTTCTTCCCCTGGGTCCTGGGCTGCATCGCCGTGCTCTTGATCACGGGCTATGCCGGGTTGCTCGGCTTAGGCGGCTTCGCCGGGGCCGGCATGCATGTGCACGTCATGCAGCTCACCGGCTGGATCATGTTCCTGTTGTTCTTCCACCTCTATTTCGCGCCATGGCGGCGCTTTCAGAAGGCTGTCGGCGACGGCGACACGGACGAGGCCGGCCGTCAGCTCGCCACGATCCGCAAGGTGGTCGGCATCAACCTCGTGCTCGGGCTGCTGACGGTGGCAATCGGTGCCAGCGGCCGCTTCTGGGGCTAGAAGGCGCAGCCGGAGTGGTGCGCCAGCTCGCACGCGGCCGCATCGAATAGGCCATCGAAGGCTTGGCTCGGCTCCGGCGGGTGGCGCACCGCCCGGGCCAGATTCCAGTTCGGCGGGTGGTCGCCGACCACGATGAGCCCGACCATGCCGACCTTGTAGCCGGCCGGGCATTTGACGCCGTAGACGCCCGGTTGATTCAGCGTCACCACCAGCTCGTCGCCCATTCGCCCGCGCCAGGGCGCAACGCCGTCCGGGATCATACCGGCCACCGACTTGACGCCGTGCATGTGGTCGTCCGGCACGAATCGGACGCTGTCGCCGGGCGCGACGAGCAGGAGCGGCGGCTCGAACTCGAACCGGCCATGCTCGCCCTCGGTCACCAGATGCATGACATGCTCCGCGGCGTAGGCCCGGGGTGAGACCGTAAGCGCCGCCATGGCTAGGACCCCGGCCATGATGGCCGCGGAAGCCTGCTGGTGGTTCGTGACGTGCATCGCGTGGAGCCTGACTCTGTTGACGGCGCCATATCTGATCGGTCGGGCGCGCGATGGCGATACCCACGCTGATCCCGCGGCATCACATCGTTGTGCTTCATTGACCGATCCGTCCGAATAGTCACCGGATTGTATCGGGTCGCACGGCCTTAACCCGTCCTTCACTGCACGCTGCCATCCAGATCAAGATGCCCACGATCGCCGCGGGCGGTCTGGAGGGAAGGGGCGATGCTGGTGGGCAGGAGCCGTCGAGCCGTGCTGAACGGCGCGGGCATTTTGGCCGTGGGGATAGCGGCGATGGCATTCCTGGCCGACAGATCTGCCCTGGCGGACGTGATCCGGGTTGCGCCCGACAGCTTCGTCGCCGGCCTCGCGGCACGGATCATGGCCGTGCTGGCCGATCGGTCGGCAAGCACCGAGCAGCGGCTGCAGCGGGTCGATGCGCTGGTGATCGAGGGCTTCGATCTCGATCGCATCGCCCGCATCGCGCTCGGCCGTTATTGGAAGACGGCGACGGGCGTCGAGCAGGCCGAGTTCGCGACGCTGTTCAAGGCCTACGTCCTCACCGGCTATGGCCGGCGCTTCAACGAATATGCGGATCGGCGACTGCGCGTGGCCGACGCGAAGCCCACGGGCGAGGACGTGACCGTCGAGAGCTATATCGAGGGCGGCGCCACGCCGATCCGCCTCGATTGGCGGCTGACGGCGATCGATGGCGGCTGGCGCGTGCTCGACATCCAGGTCGAGGGGGTCAGCTTGCTGATCACCTACCGCAACGATTTCGCCACGGTGATCGAGCGCAGCGGCGGCCGGCTTTCCGGCCTGATCGACGATCTGCGTGGTCGCGTCGCGGCCGAGCGGACGCAGCTCGCGAGCTGATCGTGGCTGCCGTGGACCACCAGTCCATCGCTGATCGGCTCGCCCGAGCCCGACGGCGCTAGCCCGCCCGCGATGAACAGCGGCCATGGTTCCGGCTGCCTGTCGGGCTCCCGATCTTGATTGCGCGCTCGATGCGCTTTCTTGATTGCTCGTTCAATGAAAAAACCGCACAGTCGAATGGCGAGGGTAGGGGACGAACGGATGCCGAAGCTCGGCATGGAGCCGATCCGCAAGCGCCAGCTGATCGAGGCGACGATCGCCTCGCTGCACGCGCACGGCTTCGCCGACACCACCGTCGCCACGATCAGCCATGCCGCCGGCGTCTCGCCCGGGATCATCCATCATTATTTCGGCGGCAAGGCAGCGCTGCTGGCGGCGACCATGCGCTCGCTGCTGGTCGAGCTGCGCGGCTACGTGGTGGCCGGGCTACGCGCCGCCGAAGGCCCGAAGGCACGGATCGAGGCGATCGTCGATGCGAGCTTCACCGACCGCCAATTCCAGCCGCAGGTGATCGTGACCTGGCTCGCCTTCTGGGGCCAGGCACCGCATGATGCGGGCCTGATGCGCCTGCAGCGGATCTACGCCCAGCGGCTCAAGAGCAACCTGCGGCATGATCTGCGGCGGCTGGTCGGCGACACGCGCGCGGCCACGGTGACGCTGGGGCTGGCGGCGATGATCGACGGGCTGTGGCTCAGCTTCGCGCTGAACCACCGCGATCTCGGCCCCAACAGCGCGCGGGCGCTGGCCAGGGACTATCTCCACCGGCAGCTCGAGGCATAGCGGATGCCGGCCTGGCCCGAGTTCGACTATGTCATCGTCGGCGGCGGCTCGGCGGGCTGCGTGCTGGCCAACCGGCTGAGCGCCGACCCGAGCCTGCGCGTCCTCCTGCTCGAGGCCGGGCCGGCCGATCGCGGCTGGCAGATCCACATGCCGGCCGCCCTCACCTACAACCTGATGAACGACCGGCTGAACTGGTACTACACCACCGAGCCGCAGCCTCATCTGGACCAGCGCAAGCTCTACTGGCCGCGCGGCCGCGTGCTCGGCGGCTCGTCCTCGCTCAACGCCATGGTCTATATCCGCGGCCACGCGCTCGACTACGACCGGTGGGTCGAGGAGGGCGCCGCCGGCTGGTCCTACGCCGAGGTCCTGCCTTACTTCAAGCGGGCGGAAACCTTCTCCGGCGGCGGCGATGCCTACCGCGGCGACAGCGGCCCGCTGCACGTCACGCGCGGGACCACCGCCAATCCCCTGTTCGACGCCTGGATCGCTGCCGGCGACGAGGCCGGCTACCCGCCGACCGACGACATGAACGGCTACCGGCAGGAAGGCATGGGGCGGATGGACATGACCATCCATCACGGCCGCCGCTGGAGCACGGCGCAGGCCTACCTGCGCCCGGTGCGGCGCCGGCGGAACCTGTTCGTGTTCACCGGCTGCCTTGCGACCCGCGTCCTGTTGGAGCGGGGGCGTGCCGTGGGCGTCGAATATGTCGAGGGCGGCGTCGTCAAGCAGGCGCTGGCCGCGCGCGAGGTGATCCTGGCCGGCGGTGCGATCAACTCGCCGCAGCTCCTGATGCTGTCCGGGATCGGCCCGGCCGATGAGCTGGCGGCGGCGGGTGTGCGTGCCGTGCACGACCTGCCTGGGGTGGGTCAGAACCTGCAGGACCACCTGGAATGCTACTTCCAGGTCGAGTGCCTGGAGCCGATCACGCTGCTGAACGCGCTCCGGCCGCACAACATGGTCAAGATCGGCCTGCGCTGGTTCCTGCGCCACGACGGTCCGGCGGCGAGCTCGCATCTCGAGGCCGGCGGCTTCATCCGCTCCGAGCCCGGCGTGCGCCATCCCGACATCCAGTTTCATTTCCTCCCAGCGCTGGTCGAGGATCACGGCCGCTCGAAGGGCAAGATGCACGCCTTCCAGAGCCATGTCGGGCCGATGCGGCCGGCGAGCACGGGGTGGCTGCGGCTGCGCTCGGCCGACCCGCGCCAGCATCCGCTGCTGCAGCCGAACTACCTGGCCGAGGCACGCGACCGCGCCGAGATGCGCGCCTGCGTCCGGCTGACCCGGGAGATCTTCGCGCAGCCGGCCTTCGACCGCTATCGCGGCCGGGAGCTGGCCCCCGGTGCGGGCATCGTCGACGACGCGTCGATCGACGCCTTCATCCGCCGCAAGGCCGACAGCGCCTACCACCCGTCCTGCACCTGCAAGATGGGCGTGGACGCGATGGCCGTGGTCGACCCACAGTGCCGCGTGCGCGGGCTGGCGGGATTGCGCGTGGTCGACGCCTCGATCATGCCCAGCATCGTCTCGGGCAATCTCAACGCGCCGACGATCATGATCGCGGAGAAGGCCGCCGACCTGATTCTGGGCCGGCCGCCGCTGGCGGCGGAGGCCGCCCCGGTCTGGGAGACGCCGGATCGGCGTCATCCGCAGCGCGAGACGACCCACGGCAACCAAGCCGCAATGGCATGAGAAGGATCCAGCAATGATCAAGAAAACCCTCATCGGGCTGGCAAGTGCCCTCGTGGTCGCGACCGCGGCCGCTGCGGCGGAACCGGAAAGCTGCAAGACGGTGCGCTTCTCGGATGTCGGCTGGACCGACATCACGGCCACCACCGCCCTGGCCAACGTCGTGCTCGAAGGTCTGGGCTACACGCCGCGGATCGACATCCTGTCGGTGCCGGTCACCTACCAGAGCCTCAAGAACGGCGACATCGACGTGTTCCTCGGCAACTGGATGCCGACCCAGGAAGCGGACATCGCGCCGTTCGCCGCCGACGGCAGCGTCGAGACGGTGCGGGCGAACCTGGAAGGCGCCAAATACACGCTGGCGGTGCCCAAATACCTCGCCGACGAGGGCCTCAAGGACTACGCCGACATCGCCAAGTTCAAGGACCAGCTGGGCGGCAAGATCTACGGCATCGAGCCCGGCAATGACGGCAACCGCCTGATCCAGAAGATGATCGACGAAGATGCCTTCGGGCTCGCCGGCTTCGAGGTCGTCGAGAGCTCCGAGCAGGGCATGCTCGCCGAGGTGCAGCGGGCGTCGCGGAACAACAAGGCCATCGTGTTCCTGGGCTGGGAGCCGCACCCGATGAACACGAACTTCCAGCTCACCTACCTCACGGGCGGCGATGCCATCTTCGGCCCGAACTTCGGCGGTGCCACCGTCTACACCAACGTCCGCAAGGGTTTCCTGCAGGAATGCCCGAACGTGGCCAAGTTCCTGCAGAACCTGACCTTCACGCTGCCGATGGAGAGCCAGGTGATGGGCGGCATCCTCGACGACGGCAGTGACCCGGAGGACGCGGCCACGACCTGGTTGAAGGCCAATCCGGCAGCGCTCGATGGCTGGCTGGCCGGGGTGACGACCTTCGACGGCGGCGATGGGTTGGCGGCGGCCAAGGCGCATCTGGGCCTCTGAGGCTGGGACTAGGATCGAGGCCCGCGGCGCGGGCGGGAGGATGCGATGGACTGGCTGACGGCCTACAAGATCCCGCTGGGAAGCTGGATCAAATCCCTGGTCGACCTCCTCAACGCGCACGCCGCGGGCTTCTTCGACTTCATCTCCTGGGCGCTGGGTGGCCTGATCGACGGTCTGACGGCCGGTCTGATCGCCATCCACCCCTTGCTGCTGATCGCTCTGGTCGCGGGCCTCGCCTGGCTGCTGCATCGTTCCTGGGGGCTGGTGGCGTTGGTGGTGCTCTCGCTGCTGCTGATCATCAACCTGGGCTACTGGCAGGAGACGATGGAGACCCTGGCGTTGGTCGTCTCCGCCACCGCCATGTGCATGCTGATCGGCATCCCGGTGGGCATCCTGGCGGCGCACCATCCGCGCTTCTACACCGTGCTGCGGCCGATGCTCGACCTGATGCAGACCATCCCGACCTTCGTCTACCTGATCCCGACGCTGATCCTGTTCGGGCTGGGCGTGGTGCCGGGCCTGATCTCGACCGTCATCTTCGCCGTGCCGGCGCCGATCCGATTGACCTATCTGGGCGTCAGCAGGGTGCCGCAGCCGCTGATCGAGGCAGGCCTCAGCTTCGGCGCCAGCCGCTCGCAACTGCTGTGGAAGGTCGAGCTGCCCTATGCGATGCCGACCATCATGGCCGGGCTGACCCAGTGCATCATGCTGGCGCTCTCGATGGTGGTGATCGCGGCGCTGGTCGGCGCCGACGGACTCGGCAAGCCGGTGGTCCGGGCGCTCAACACCGTCAATATCGCGCGCGGCTTCGAGGCCGGGCTCGCCATCGTGCTGGTGGCGATCCTGCTCGACCGCCTGTGCCGTCGGCCGGGCGCGGCCGGGGAGGGTTGAGCCATGCCTGCCGTCACCTTCGATAAGGTCGACATCGTCTTCGGCGAGCGCCCGCAGACCGCCCTGCCGCTGCTCGACCGGGGCCTGAGCCGCGAGGAGATCCTGGCCGAGACCGGTCAGGTGCTGGGCGTCGCCGGCTGCAGCCTCACGGTCGAGCGCGGAGAGATCTGCGTGCTGATGGGCCTGTCCGGCTCCGGCAAGTCGACCCTGCTGCGCGCCGTCAACCGGCTGAACAGCGTCGTGCGCGGCTCGGTGCAGGTCGAGGAGGACGGCAGGTCGGTGGACGTCGCGACCTGCGACGCCCGCATGCTGCGCCATCTGCGGATGCGGCGCATCGCCATGGTGTTCCAGCAGTTCGCGCTGCTGCCGTGGCGCACCGTGTCCGAGAACGTGGCTTTCGGGCTCGAGCTGCGTGGCGTGCCCAAGTCCGAGCGCGACCGGATCGTCGAGGAGAAGCTGGCCCTGGTCCATCTGGAGAAATGGGCCGGCAAGTTCGCGCACGAGCTGTCCGGCGGCATGCAGCAGCGGGTGGGCCTCGCGCGCGCCTTCGCCACCGACGCCGACATCCTCCTGATGGACGAGCCGTTCTCGGCGCTGGACCCGCTGATTCGCGACAAGCTGCAGGACGATCTGCTGGAGCTGCAGGAGCGGCTCGACAAGACGATCATCTTCGTCAGCCACGACCTCGACGAGGCGCTGAAGATCGGCAACACGGTGGCGATCATGGAGGGCGGCCGGATCATCCAGGCCGGCTCGCCGGAATCGATCGTGACCAACCCGGCGACCGACTACGTGCGCAACTTCGTCGCCAACGTGAACCCGCTCAACGTGCTCAAGCTCGGCAGCCTGATGCGGCCGGTGGCGGGCATGAAGCGGGATGGCGCCTGGACGGCGCTGGATTCGCGCATCCGGCTCACGGCAGAGCTGGACGCCGCGGGTGCCGTGGCCAAGGTGGACGGCGCGGGCCTCGGGCTGCGCCCGGTCCGCGACTGCGAGCCGTTCATCGATGGCCAAATGCCCTGCGACTGGCTGCTGGTGGCGTCGCCCGAGGCGCCGATGCGCCAGGCGATCGAGGCGGTGCGCAACAGCGGCTGGCCGGTGCTGGTCGTCGACCCGTCGCACCAGCTGCTCGGTGTCGTCGGCATCGACGAGCTGCTTGAGGCTCTTCGCCGCCGCCCAAACTGAAAAATACATTGTTTACAATATTTTAGAACTGCATCCTAAGACGACGCATCGCGCGCGCTGGCTATCGTTGCCATCAACCGATACGTTAGCATCAACATGGTTAGTTGAATTTCTTTGAAAATCAGAAGTTGTGCATATAAGGTCGTGTTCATCAAAAGCATGAAGCTCACGACCGGGGTCCCATCTCCGAAGTCTCGCTCATCCTGTACCTGAACCAACGGGCGCTAGGGAGCGGCTAGCATGAGCTTGCAGGGGAATCTTGAGGCAGCGGCCGACGGGGGCCGCCTGCCGTTCGGTGTACCGCCGAGGCGACGGCGGCGCGTCCCGGAGGCGCGTGAGCTGGCGACCCCGTTCGCGGCGAGCTTTTTGGGGCTGCTGCTGGTCCATGGGCTGAGTTCCGCTGATGCAGCCGAGCTTCACCCTGCAGCAGGCGCCGCGAGCGAGCCCGAGACGCTGCCGCACCACGATGCCGCGGGCGTGGAGGCGGCCGCCGCAATCGCGTTGCCCGCGGCGACCGTCCCGACGCTGGCTCTGAGCTCACACGGCCCGGCCAACCTGATCGATGCCAGCACGCTCACTCGCCTGACGGGTGAGACGGCATACGTCACGGCGCCACATCAGGCCGTAGCCGGGTCCAGCGGCGGGACGACGCTTCCCGCCGCCGCAATTTCGCCAACGGTCGCGCCGGTCGATCTCGTCATGGCCCACACGGGCTTCGAGCTGCCGTCGTTCGCGATCCACGACTCGGGATCGGAGTCCGGGGCCCAGGACGAGGTTGTCGGCCCGATCGGCCGCTATGTGCAGGGCGACGGCACCGATCGCACGGTGGTTCTCACCGATGCCGACGACACCTTCATCGGCAGCGACGGCAACGAGCACGTCATCGGTGGCGGCGGCGACGACTATCTGGACGGCGCCGGCGGTGACGACCATCTGGAGGGCGGCTCCGGCAATGACGTGCTGCTGGGCGGCACGGGCAACGATGTGCTGGAGGGCGGCAGTGGCGACGATCGGCTCGATGGCGGGCTCGGCGACGACATTCTCGCCGGCGGGTCGGGCGACGATCATCTCTTGGGCGGTGGCGGCAACGACCAGCTCGACGGCGGCACCGGGACCGACGTGCTGGAAGGCGGGACGGGTCGGGATATCCTGGTCCTAGCGGATATTCGCGACGCGGTGACCGAGCTCGGGCTCGGCTCGGATGGTGGCGGCAACGATACGCTGGTCGTGGCGGAAGGCTATGGTCGGAGTCTGGCGCAGGCACTGCCAAACACCCACGGCGAGGCTACCTTCGTTCTGGGCCGGCCCGATCTCGCCACCTTCCCGCACGGCTTCGCGGCGTTCCGCCAGCAGATTGACCCCGACATCGAGAACATCCGCCTGGAGGGCCATTACGATCACGACGTGGTCGGCGACGGTCGCGACAGCATCATCGTCGGCAATGACGGCGACAACCAGATCTTCGGCGGCGGTGGCGAGGACCAGATCTGGGGTGGCGCGGGTGACGACTGGCTCGACGGCGGCGACGGCGCCGACATGCTCTATGGTGGCGCCGGTGACGACACGTTTGTCCTCGGCCTGCATGAGGCCGGCGACCAGGTGTTCGATCACGAAGGACATAACACGCTGCGCCTGATCGGCGCCGATCCGGACCAGCTCTCGGCGGTCATGCAGGGCGACGACCTGGTCCTGACTCACGGCGATCTGACGGTGGCGACGGTCCACGACTACGCCCAGCATGCCGACAATTTCGTCGGTATCGACCTCGGTCACGGTGTGCGCGGGATCGACGATTTCATGGCTCATCCGGTCGCGCGCGTCATGGCCCAGGGAGCGGCAGGCGACTGGCTGGCGGACTATCTGCCGGCCGGGGGGGAGGCGCAGCCGCTGGCCGAGCCTTGGAGCACGATGGTGGCGGACAATGGCGACGACGGCAGCCCGGACTCCGATCCTGCTGCCGGACCATCGGGCGATGAGCCCTTGGCGATCGCCGGGCAGGCGCCCTCGGACCCGTTGCCGGACGCCAGCTTCGCCGCCGACCCGGTGGCTGGAGGCGAGGATCTGTGGTTGCCGGTCAACCCGACGACCGCAAGCGGCCTCGGCGAAACAGGCGATGACGCCGCCATGACGCAGGCCGAGGACCAGCGCCACCATACCGGCTGACGCGTCCAGGCCCCGGCGAGCGCCCTCGCCGGGGCCCGGCATGTGCCGGGGCGGCAACGTCGCAGCGCGGCAAATAGGTGTGGACATCCTCCGGCGGCGCTCGTTTCATCATCCGAGTTAGAATGAGAACAAGCGCTCCGGAGGAACCGATTCATGGTGACGATGGGGTTCGGCACGGTCGATGTCGTCCGTCCGGCGCGGCGCGGGCGGTCCTGACGTGCTCCGGTTCCTGGGTGCCCGGCTCATCGTCCTGATCCCGACCTTCCTGGGCGTCGCCTTCATCGCGTTCATCCTGATCCGGCTGATCCCGGGCGATCCGATCCTGATGATGGTCGGCGAGCGCGGCATGACCGATGAGCGCCATGCCGCGCTGATGGCCCAGTACGGCTTCGACCGCCCCGCCATCGTGCAATACGGCCAGTTCCTGGGCGGGCTGGTGCGCGGCGATTTCGGCACCTCGATCAACACGCGCGAGCCGGTGCTCAAGGAGTTCTTCACCCGCTTCCCGGCCACGGTCGAGCTGTCGACGGTCGCCATGCTGCTGGCGCTGCTGGTCGGCCTGCCGGCCGGGATCATCGCCGCGGTCAAGCGCGGCTCGATGTTCGACCACACCCTGATGGGCATCTCGCTCACCGGCTTCTCGATGCCGATCTTCTGGTGGGGCCTGCTGCTGATCATCCTGTTCTCCGGCATCCTGCAATGGACGCCGGTGTCCGGGCAGATGTCGATGCAGTATTACGTCGAGCCGCGCACCGGCTTCATGCTGATCGACAGCCTGCTCAGCGACGAGAAGGGCGCCTTCTGGTCGGCCGTGTCGCACCTGATCCTGCCGTCGATCGTGCTGGGCACGGTGCCCTTGGCCGTGATCGCGCGCCAGACCCGCTCCGCCATGCTCGAGGTGCTGGGCGAGGACTATGTCCGCACCGCCCGCGCCAAGGGCCTGCCGCCTACGCGGGTGATCGGCCTGCACGCGCTGCGCAACGCGCTGATCCCGGTGGTCACCGTGATCGGGCTCTTGATCGGCTCGCTGTTCGGCGGCGCCATCCTCACCGAGACCATCTTCGCCTGGCCCGGGGTCGGCAAGTGGCTGGTCGATTCGATCTCGCGCCGCGACTACCCGTCGGTGCAGGGCGGCATCGTGCTGATCGCCAGCATCGTCATGCTGGTCAATCTGGGCGTCGACCTGCTGTACGGGCTGATCAACCCGCGTATCCGGCACGGGAGCTGACCATGGCCGACCGCGCCGCCGCCATCGAGGATCCGCTCCCGGTCAGCCTGCCGCCGTCGCAGCTGGCCGAGTTCTGGCATTATTTCAGCGAGAACAAGGGTGCCGTCGCCGGCCTCGCCGTGATCGGGCTGGTGATCCTGGCGGCACTCCTGGCCGGGGTCATCGCCCCGCACGACCCGACCGTGCAGAACCGCGAGGCGTTCCTGCAGCCGCCGGCCTGGTCCGATGGCGGCTCGTGGAGCTATCCGCTGGGCACGGACGCCGTCGGCCGCGACATCTATTCGCGCATCCTCTACGGCGCGCGCTTCTCGCTGCTGATCGGCGCCATCGTCATCACGCTCTCGCTCAGCATCGGCGTCCTCTTGGGCCTGATCGCCGGCTTCGCCCGCGGCTGGGTCGAGACCATGATCATGCGCATGATGGACATCATCCTGGCGCTGCCCAGCCTGCTGCTGGCGATCGTGATCGTGGCGATTTTGGGACCCGGCCTCGTCAACGCGATGATCTCGGTCGCGGTCACCTACCTGCCGCAATTCACCCGCCTGACCCGCGCCTCGGTGATCACCGAGCTGTCCAAGGAGTATGTCACCGCCAGCCGGGTCAGCGGCGCCGGCACCATGCGGCTGATGTTCAAGACCGTGCTGCCCAATTGCTGGGCGCCGTTGATCGTGCAGGCGACGCTGGGCTTCTCCAACGCGATCCTCGACGCCGCGGCCCTGGGCTTCCTCGGCCTCGGCGCCCAGCCGCCGACCCCGGAATGGGGCTCGATGCTGGCCGACGCGCGCGAGTTCGTGCTGCGCGCCTGGTGGGTGGTCACCTTCCCGGGCCTCGCCATCCTGATCACCGTGCTGGCCTTCAACCTCGCCGGCGACGGCCTGCGCGACGCGCTCGACCCCAAGCTCAAGCGGAGCTGAGCGTCATGGCCGCACCCCTGCTCGAGATCAAGAACCTCTCGGTCGAGTTCGGCACCGCCCTCGGCCCGCTCAAGGCGGTCGACGGCGTCGACCTCACCATCGAGCCCGGCGAGGTCGCGGGCATCGTCGGCGAAAGCGGGTCGGGCAAGAGCGTCGCCATGCTGGCGGTGATGGGCCTGTTGCCGTGGAGCGCCAAGATCACCGCCGACCGGCTGGCCTTCCAGGGCGAGCCGCTGCTGCAGATCAGCGCGCGCCAGCGGCGCCGGCTGGTCGGCAAGGACATGGCGATGATCTTCCAGGAGCCGATGAGCTCCTTGAACCCCTGCTTCACGGTCGAGTTCCAGCTCACCGAGGCGCTGCGCTTCCACGAGGGCATGGATCGCAAGGCCGCCCGCAAGCGCGCCCTGGATCTGCTCGACCTGGTCGGCATCCCGTCGCCGCAGGATCGGCTCGGCGCGTTTCCGCACCAGCTCTCCGGCGGCATGAGCCAGCGGGTGATGATCGCCATGGCGATCGCCTGCAACCCCAAGCTCCTGATCGCCGACGAGCCGACGACAGCGCTCGACGTCACCATCCAGGCCCAGATCCTCGACCTCCTGCTCGACCTGCAGCGCGAGCGCGGCATGGCGCTGATCCTGATCACCCACGACATGGGCGTGGTCGCGGAAACCGTCGACCGCGTGGTGGTGCAGTATGCCGGCCAGCAGGTCGAGGCCCAGCCGGTCACGGGGCTGTTCGCCGACGCCATGCACCCCTACACCGCGGCCCTGCTGTCGGCCCTCCCGGAACGCTCCCGAGCGCGCCTGCTGCCGACCATCCCGGGCGTGGTGCCGGGCGTGCTCGACCGCCCCACGGGGTGCCTGTTCAACCCGCGCTGCGAGCTCGCGACCGACCATTGCCGTCGTGTCCAGCCGACCTTCCACGACGGCCCGCGCGGCCGGGTCCGCTGCCACTACCCGCTGACCGGCGGCATCCCCGACGGGCATCCCGGCCGGGCGGGGATGGCGGCATGACCGCCTCCCAGCAGGCAGTAACGGGCGAGCGCGTCGTCACCGCCGAAGGGCTGCAGCAGCGCTACAGCGTCGGCGGCGGGCTGTTCAAAGCGGCGGCCGAAGTCCAGGCGCTGCGCGGCGTCAGCTTCACGCTCGACCGCGGCCGCACGCTGGCCGTCGTCGGCGAATCCGGCTGCGGCAAGAGCACGCTGGCACGCCTCGTCACCCTGATCGAGCGCCCGTCGGCCGGCAGGCTCGAGCTCGACGGCACCGATCCGATCGGTGCCGACGCCGAGACCACGCGCCGCCTGCGCCGCACCGTGCAGATCGTGTTCCAGAACCCCTATGGCTCGCTCAACCCGCGCCAGAAGATCACCGACATCCTGCAGGAGCCGGTGATCATCAATACCGACACGCCGGCCGCGGAGCGGACCGAGGCGGTGAGCCAGATCATGCGCCGCGTCGGCCTGCGCCCCGAGCAGGCGCAGCGCTATCCGCACATGTTCAGCGGCGGCCAGCGCCAGCGCATCGCGATCGCCCGCGCCGTCATGCTGCGGCCGAAGATCGTCGTGCTGGACGAGCCGGTCTCGGCGCTCGATCTCTCGATCCAGGCGCAGGTGCTCAACCTGCTGGTCGAGCTGCAGGACGAGTTCCAGCTCGCCTATCTGTTCGTCTCCCACAACCTCTCGGTCGTGCACCATTTCGCCAACGACGTCATGGTCATGTATCTCGGTCGCGCGGTCGAGCAGGGCACGCGCGACGCGATCTTCGAGAGCCCCCAACACCCCTACACCAAGGCGCTCCTCGCCGCCTCGCCGGTCGCCGACCCCGCCCGCCGCGGCACCCGCACCAAGCTGGTCGGCGAGCTCCCGTCCCCCCTGCGCCCCCCACCGGGCTGCGTCTTCCACCCGCGCTGCACGCTGGCCAACGCCCGCTGCCGCGAGGAGGTGCCGCAGCTGCAGAGCCTGCATGGGCGGCTGGTGGCGTGCCACGCGGTCGAGGAGGGCAGGGCGGCTTAGGCTGGCGAGCTGCTGCCCACGGTCAGCGCCCGCCGGCGCGGCTCGCGCGCTCGCCGGTGGCAAGTTCAATGATCTCGGCGGTGATCGCCTCCTGCCGGACGCGCCGTTCGGTGGCCTGCAGCGCCGCCAGCTCGCGCTCGATCTGCCGCCTCGCGGCGGACATGGCGGCCATCCGCGCCTCGTTCTCGGCGGCGAAGGCGTGCAGCGCCGCGTTGCAGATCAGCGCGTGCAGGTAATCGGTGGTGAGCGCCTCGAGCAGGGCAGCAGGCGGCAGGTTCAGCAGCGGCGCCTCGCCGCCCGCCGGCGGCAGGGCGGCAAGGTCGACCGGCAGCAGCAGCCGGCGCTCGACCGTGACCCGGCCATGGTCCCAGACGCTGAACGCCGCCTCGATCCGGTCGACCTCGCCCGTGTCGACCCGGCGATAGAGCGCCTGCACGATGCGGTCGGCGAGCTTGGGGACGCCGGGGGAATGGGACGGCATCGCAGCGCTCCAGGTCGGCGTGATGCCCCGCGCCGCGGCGATCGCCTGGCCGCGGGTCCCGACCAGGAACAGCAGCGCGCCGTCGCTCCAGCCGTCGACGGCATCGAGGACGCGCTCGCTGAACGCACCGGCAAAGCCCTGCTCGGCGCAGAACACCACCAGTGCCCCGGGCGGTGCCGCGGCGTCACCGCCCGGGGCCTCCGCCCCCGTCGCACCCGCCACCCGGCCCATGGCGGCGGCGATGGTGGCAGCGTAGCCGTCGACGGCGGCCAGCTGTTCGCGCGCCTGCCGTGCGCGGGCAGCGGCGATCCCGGTCATCGCGTTCACCACCGCGTCCAGCTGGCGGACGCCCTCGATGCGGGCCGAGACGTCGGCCAGGCGCTCGGTCATCCGGCCGCCTTGGCGGTCGAGACCTCCGCGGCGGCCGCACCCTGGGCGATCACGGTCTGCGCGTAGCCCTGCAGGGCCGTCATCAGCGCGGCCCGCTGGGCATCGTCGAGTGCCGCCCCCCCTGCGATCGTGTCGACCAGGGCCGGAACCTGCTGGTCCAGTGCCTGCGCGAGGCCCGAGCGGAACGTCGCCACCGCCTCGAGCGGCAGCGGGTCGAGGAGGCCGGACTGCACCGCCAGCACCAGTGCCACCTCGTCGGCCAGTCGCATCGGCGCATGCTGCCGCTGCTTCAGCATCGCCCGGATGCGGCCGCCGCGTGCCAATTGCTGGCGCACACGCTTGTCGGGCATGCCGCCGAACCGGGTGAACATCTCGATCTCGAGGAACTGGGCGTAGTCGAGCCGCAAGGAGCTTGCGGCGTCGCGCAGCACCGGCGCCTGGGTCTTGCCGCCGACCCGGCTGACGCTGATGCCCACATCCACCGCCGGTTTCTGTCCCTCGTGAAACAGCTTGGCATCGAGCACGATCTGGCCGTCGGTGATCGAGATCAGGTTGGTGGGGATGTAGGCACTGAGATTGCCGGCGTCCGTCTCCGCGATCGGCAGTGCCGTCAGCGTGCCGCCGCCCTTGGCCTGCGACAGCTTCGCCGCCCGCTCCAGGAGCCGCGCATGGACGTAGAACACGTCGCCCGGATAGGCCTCGCGCCCCGGCGACTGGCGAGTGAGCAGCGCGATCTCGCGGTGCGTCGCGGCGTGCTTGGACAGATCGTCGATCACCACCAGCGCGTGGCGGCCCTGGTCGCGGAAGTACTCGGCCATGGTGAAGCCGGCAAAGGGGGCGATCCATCGCAGCCCCGGGGAGCTGGCCGACCCCGCCACCACGACGATGCAGCGTTCGGGTGCGGCCTGCTCCTGGATCGCGTCGATGGCACGGCGGACGCTCGAGGTCTTCTGTCCGACGGCAATGTAGACGCAGACGATATCGCTGCCCTTCTGGTTGATGATCGTGTCGACGGCGAGCGTGGTCTTGCCGGTGGAATGGTCGCCGACGATCAGCTCGCGCTGGCCGCGCCCGAGGGCGAACAGCGCGTCGACGACCACCAGCCCGGTCTGCACCGGCTCGGTCACCAGATCACGCTCGATGATCGAGGGCGCCGGGCGCTCGATCGGCAGGGTAGCACTGGCCGCGATCGGCCCCTTGCCGTCGAGCGGGCGACCGAGCGGGTCGACCACGCGCCCGAGCAGCGCCTCGCCCACGGGCGTGCGCACCACATCGCCGGTACGGCGGACCGCATCCCCGACCTCGACGCTGGTCGCGGCATCGAGCAGGACACAGCCGATGCGGTCGGCGTCCAGCACCTGGGCGAAACCGAACTGACCCTTGTCGAGCCGCAGCAGCTCGTCCAGCCGCACGTCGGGCAGACCGGAGATCATCGCGACCCCGTCGCCGATCTCCTCGACCCGGCCGATCTGCTCCGAGGTCGGGCCGAGATCGAGTTCCGCGAGCCGGGCCCGTGTCCGGTCGAGCCAGGCTTTCGGGTCAGCCGCCATCGCGCAGGCCCTCGCGAATGCGGTCGAGATCGGCCCGCCAGCTGTTGCGCAGCGAGAAGTGCGGCCCGCGCAGCTCGTATCCGGCGATCAGGGTCGGGTCGGTGGCGAAGGTGATCGCGGGGGATCCGCCGAAGGCCTTGGCCACCGCGCCGCCGACCTGCGCCTGCTCGCCCTGGTCGAGCGCGGCGGCGCTGACCAGCTCGAGCGCTCCGCCGTCGGAGTCCTCGACCGCTTGGCGTGCGTTCTCCGGCATCTTCTGGATCTCGCCGACGAGCCAACCGAGGAATGCCTGGCGCACGGCGGGACCATCGAGACGCGCGGCCAGCCGCGCCGCCATGTCGACGGCCAGAGCCGCGACCTGGTCGGCGCGGGCCTTGGCGGCTGCGTCGGCGGCGCGCGCGATTTCCGCCTTGGCGGCCTCGCGCAGCGCTTCCGCTTCGGCCTTCGCCGCATCGAGGGCGGCAGCACGGGCCTCCGTGGCGGCGACTTGCGCCGCAGCGAGGATGGCATCGCGCTCGGCGGCAAAGCCGGCGCGCGTCGTCTCGACCTCGGCCAGCGCACGTTTCGCCTCGGCCTGTTTCGCCTTCGCGTCGGCCAGCATCGCCGTCGCCTCCGCACGTCGCCGTGCGATCGCATCCGCGACCGGGCGCCAGAAGAACCGCCGGAGAAGCCAGACCAGAACGAGGACGTTGACGGCCTGGATGCCCAGCGTCCACCAGTCGAGGGTCATCGCCTCACGCCAGCAGCGGATTGGCGAACAGCAGCAGGAGCGCGATCACCAGGCAGTAGATGGCGGTGGTCTCGATCATCGCCAGCCCGACGAACAGGGTGCGCGAGATGGTGTTGGCCGCCTCGGGCTGGCGGGCGATCGCGTCCATCGCGGCGGCGACCGCCCGGCCTTCGGCGAGCGCCGGGCCGAGCGCGCCGAAGGCGACCGCGAAGGCGGCGCAGACGATGCTTGCGAGACGCAGATAATCCAACGGTCTGTCCCTTTCGATCAACCAGGTCCGGGGTCGGCAGGTGCCGTCGGACCCTTCTCGACGGCGGCGGCGATGAAGACCATCGCGAGCACCGCGAAAATGTACGCCTGCACCGCGCCAGTCAGCAGGTCGAGCGCCATCAGCGGGATCGGCACGAACAGCCCTGCCAGCGAGACGACGATCCCGACCACGAACACGCCGCTCATCACGTTGCCGAACAGGCGCACGAACATCGAGAAGGTGCGGGTGACGCTCTCCAGCATGTTGAGCGGGATCATCACCGGGTTCGGCGCGGCGAAGGATTTCAGGTAGCCGCCCACCCCGCTCGCCCGCACGCCGAACCAGATCACCGACAGGAAGACCAGCGCGGCCAGGGCGGCGTCGGTCTCGAGCTGCGCGGTCGGCGGCTCGACGCCGGGGATCAGCGCCGACCAGTTGGCGACCAGGATGAACAGGAACAAGGTGCCGACGAAGGTGCGGTAGGGAGCGGGGGCGGCCCCGGTCGTGTCCCTGATCTGGCCGTCCACCGTTTCGACCAGCAGTTCCGCCATCGCCTGCGCGGAGGAAGGTGTGGGCGACAGGCGGCGGGTGAGCAGGAACCCGGCCAGCGACAGCACGGCCATGATGGCCCACGTCATGATCACCGCGGAGGTGATCGGAACGGGACCGAGAAAGAAGAGGGGGACCGAGTTGAGCGGTGAATTCATGTCCCGTCCTCTGCGTGCGCTCGCACCACCCACTGCCGGCCGATGAGCACGCCGGCGGCCGCTGCGAGCAGCGCCAAGGCCCCGAACCTGGATGCCCAGTAGAGTCCGCCCACCAGCAACGCCATGCGTCCGAAGGTCAGGACGAGGAGCAGGCTCGTCCGTCCGCCGCCCAGCACCAGCACCGCGGTATGCCGCAGCATCAGGAAGTAGACGAGCCCGAGCACAACGCCCGCCGCGAAGCAGGCCGCGAGGACAAACGGCGCGGTGAGGCCGCCGGCGGCGAGCGTGGTCACGTCGTGTTCATCCATTTCCAGGCGAACCAGCCGCCGAGAACGAGCCCCAGCATCAGCAGTGGCGCGGTCCAGAACACGCCCGTCGCGAACCGTCCATCCAGCCAGCGGCCCAGGAAGGTCGCCCGCCAGCATCGGCGTGACGATGATCCAGCCGAGCACACCGATCTGCGCCAGGCGCCGCGCCACGGACATGTCGCCTTCGCGCAGCCAGCGCGCGTGGCGATCGCGCACGCAGCCTCGCCTGTTCGACGAGCGGATCCCTGTCGTCCGGTTCGGTCATTCGAAGGCCCCGGCCCCCCGGTGCTGACTGAGGCGACCGACCAGCCGCCGCACCGCGCTCAGCTGCAGGCGCGTCGATTCGACATGCTCGGTACGCTCTTGGTCGATGTCGGAGCGGAAGCGGGCGAGCACGGTCTGGTCCAGCGTCGCCAGATCATCGCCCGTCACGGCCTCGCGCGTAGCGATCGCCACGGTCTTGCCGCCATTCACGGTCAGAACGCCGCCGCGCACGGCGCAATAGCGCTGGGTGCCGTCGCCGCCCTTCCAGCTGACGACCGAGATCGTGAGCCGGGTCAGGAAGTCCGCATGCCCGGCCATGACACCGAAGCCGCCGCTCGCATCTTCGGCGCGCACGCTGGCCACCGCCTCGTCGACGACGACCGAAAGCGGGGTGACGATCCTCAAGGTCAGACGGGCAGGCGGGTTCATGCCGCGCGCTCCGACTTGGCGGAAGCGGCCTCCTTGGCCCGGGCGTCCTCGAGCGTGCCCACCATGTACAGCGAGCCCTCGGCCCAGTCGTCGGTCTCGCCATCGAGGATGGCGCGGACGCCGGCCAGCGTATCGGCGAGACTGACGCTGACGCCCGGGGTGCCGGTGAAGGCTTCCGTCACCATGAAAGGCTGGCTCAAGAACCGCTGCAGCCGCCGGGCGCGTTTCACGACCAGCTTGTCGGCAACGCCGAGCTCCTCGACACCGAGCAGAGAGATGATGTCCTGCAGGTCCTTGAACCGCGCCAGCACCTCGCGCGCTTGTTCGGCGATGCGGTAGTGCGCCTCGCCCACCACCAGCGGGTCGAGCAGCATCGAGGATGAGGCGAGCGGCTCGATCGCAGGGTAGAACCCCTCCGCGGCCAGGCTTCCGCGACAGCACGATGACGCAGTCCATGTGGCTCGAGATCGTCGTCACCGCCGGATCGGTGAAGTCGTCGGCTGGAACATAGACGGCCTGGATCGACGTCACGGCGGCACCCGCGACCGAAGCGATGCGCTCCTCCAGCTGGGCCACCTCGGTGGCCAATGTCGGCTGGTAGCCCACGCGCGACGGCAGGCGGCCGAGCAGGCTCGACACCTCGGCACCCGCCTGGACGAAACGGAACACATTGTCCATCAGCAGCAGCACGTTCTGGTGCTTCTGGTCGCGGAAGTACTCCGAGATGGTGAGAGCGGTCAGCGGCGCCCGCCAGCGCGCGCCCGGCGGCTCGTTCATCTGGCCGTAGACCAGGACCGTGCGCGCCAGCACGCCCGATGCCTTGATCTCGGTCAGCAGCTCATGCCCCTCGCGTGAACGCTCGCCGATGCCCGCGAAGACCGAGATGCCCTGGTAGTTCTCGACCATGGCGCGGATCAGCTCCATCACCAGCACCGTCTTGCCCACGCCGGCACCGCCGAACATCGCGGCCTTGCCGCCCTGCGCCATTGGCGTCAGGAGGTCGATCACCTTGATTCCCGTGTCGAAGACCTTCGTGGCGCCGCTCTGCGTCTTGAGCAGTGGCGGGCGAGCGTGGATGCTGCGGCGGGGTGTGTTCTCCGGCAGCGCGGGCCCGAGGTCGCGGACGGTGCCCACCACGTCGAGCAGACGGCCCAGCACGGCCTCGCCCACCGGCACCGACACTGGCCCGCCGGTCGAGCGGACCTGGACCCCGCGGGACAGACCGGCGGTCGCCTGCAGTGCCACCGCGCGCAGGGTGGTGAGGTCCAGCTGGCTGTGAACCTCCAGCACGAGGGGCTCGGGCCGATCCCATTCGACGATCAGCGCGGTGTTGATCGGGGGTAGCCGCCCGCCATCGAAGCGTACGTCCACGACCGCGCCCCGAACGGCAAGGACGTAGCCCGGCATGCGCTCCTGATCCATCGGCATACCCACTGCGCGAAGCGCTTCGTCCGACGAGACAATCGTCACTAATGACCGCAGCGCATTGATCCAGATCAGTTCGCCTCTCGGGCAGAGCAGTCTTGCGCTGGACATCGCACCGGCGCCTGTCGGCAGGTTATGCGGCCGCCTCCCTGGGCGCGCGTGCGGGACCGCCTATGTCAGCATGGCCGATCACCATGTCGAGCGTGCGATCTTCCTGGAGGCAAGCATGAGCGAGCAGTGGCAGTATCAGTTGCGGATCGATGTCAGTGACGAACACGCCAGGACCCTTCGCAGCCGGTCCGATGATCCGGCGCTCGCAGCGCTGACGGCCATCCTGCGCCGACACAGCGCGAAGGCGGTCTGCCAGTACGACGCGTTCGCCGGCTACTGCGCCGAGGCCGAGCGGGAAGGGGTCGCGGACTATCCGCTCTACGACTGGACGAAGGCCACGATCGAGGACCCGGTCAAGAAGGCCAAGTACCTGAAGTCGTTCACGCTCTACATCGAGGGTGAGCAGGTCTACCCGAAAGCGCAGGCCGACGCGCTGGAGACCGAGCTGCAGCCATTGGTCGGCGGCGACGTGATTACGCGGCTGTGGAAATACGATACCAATCCCGCCAACAACCCGCAGCCGCCTGCGCGCCCGGCCTCATAGGCCTTGGCCCTGTCGGGCAGGCTGCGACAACCACCGGGAGGCTGGGCCATGATCGAGGGCGGCATCATCCAGATCGCGTACATCGTGCGCGACATCGAGACCGCGATGCGGCGCCATTGGGAGGTCTGCGGCATCGGCCCGTGGGACGTCTACGAGTTCGACGCGTCCAAGGTCGACGACTTCGTCTACCGGGGCAAGCCCGCGACCCACAAGGCGCTGCTGGCACTGGCCTGGCGCGATGGGATGCAGCTCGAATTGCTGCAGCCGGTCTCCGGCTACTGCATCTACGACGAGCATCTGGAGCGCAAGGGCGAGGGGCTGCACCACATCAAGCTCTATCATGCCGACTGCGCCAAGGCCGTCGCGGACTATGCGCGCAAAGGCTATCCGGTCACCCAGAGTGGCCGCTTCGACCAGGACGAGCACTACTATCTCGATACGGAGGCGGACTTCGGCTACGTCATCGAGCTCGGCAATGCCGGCCGGATCCCGGGACCGGATCGCCGCTACCCGGCGGCATGACCCGGGCTCTCGCCCCGCAATTTCTGCCCGGGCCTCGCATCTTTCCATCCGATCGACGTGAAATGCCGGCCGCGATGGGTTGCGTCCCCGACCCCTGCCGCTAAGTTCGGGGCCGATTGATGTGCCGGCGACCGGCCGGCCACGACCAACTCGGCTCAACCCAGGAGGCAGAATTCATGTCGGATCGGCGCAAGTTCATCGGCAAGGCCGCGGCGGCGACGGCGGGTGCCGCGGCCGTGGCCGCGTCGAGCTTTCCCAAGCCCGCGATCGCGCAGGAGATGCCCGAGATCAAGTGGCGCCTGACCTCGAGCTTCCCGAAGTCGCTGGACACGATCTACGGTGCCGCCGAGGTGATGTCGAAGGCGGTCGCGGCGATGACCGGCGGCAAGTTTCAGATCCAGGTCTTCGCCGCCGGCGAGATCGTCCCCGGCCTGCAGGCGCTGGACGCGGTCAGCAACGACACGGTCGAGATGTGCCACACGGTGTCGTATTATTTCTTCGGCAAGGACCCGACCTTCGCCCTGGCCTCGGCAATCCCGTTCGGCATGAACTATCGCGGCCAGAATGCCTGGCTGACGGCCGGCGGCGGCATGGACATGCTGAACGAGTTCTTCACCAAGTATAGTGTTCATGCGATCACCGCCGGCAACACCGGCGCGCAGATGGGCGGCTGGTTCCGCAAGGAGGTGAAAACCGTCGCCGACATGAGCGGCCTCAAGTTCCGCGTCGGCGGCTTCGCCGGGACCGTGCTGCAGAAGATCGGCGTGGTGCCGCAGCAGATCGCCGGCGGCGACATCTACCCGGCGCTGGAGAAGGGCACGATCGACGCCGCCGAGTGGGTCGGCCCCTATGACGACGAGAAGCTCGGCTTCTACAAGGTCGCACCCTACTATTATTATCCCGGTTTCTGGGAAGGCGGCCCGGCGCTGACCGCCTTCGTCAACAAGGCCAAGTACGACGCGCTGCCGGAGAACTACAAGGCGATCCTGAAGGCCGCCGGCGACGAGGCGACCGTGGTGACCCAGGCCAAGTACGACGCGCTCAACCCGCCGGCGCTGAAGAAGCTGGTCGCCGCCGGCGCCCAGCTGCGGCCGTTCTCGCCGGAGATCCTGACCGCCTGCTTCGCCGCCGCCAACGAGGTCTATGCCGAGACATCGGCCAATAATCCGGACTTCAAGAAGATCTACGACAGCTTCGCCGCTTTTCGGGGCGACCAGTATCTGTGGTGGCAGGTCGCCGAGTATACTTACGACAGCTTCATGATCCGCGCCCGCGCCGCCAGCAAGGGCTGAGCCCGCCGCAGCGACCCTCCCCCGCCGCCATGGTGGGGGAGGGCGCCAAGCGCGCGACGACTGCCACCAAGGCGAGCCGGCGCACGCTGGTGATTTTTTATGGGCAGGTGGGAGTGAGGATGCGCGCCAGCGAAACCGAGTAGACGTAACCGGTTCCGTTGATCGATACGGCCTTGTACTTCGACTTGCAGACGGGAATAGCCGTCACCGCGAAGTCTTCGAACGGCAAGTTGATCGCAACTTTACTTAGGCAGATCCGTACTGCATCGCGAGCAGTCTTGCTGACCACGGCCTTGCAGAAGTTGATGGGGGCTGCCGGGATGACCGAAGTCACCGTCCAGGACACGTTCTGTGCTTGCACAGCGCCGCTAGCGGCGATGAAACCCAACGCGGCGCAAGCCACTGCGAGCGCGCGCGCACGGTTATTACTACGAAGAGCCATGTTGATGGATCCGATACTGCTTGTCTGGGTTCAGGGTGCGGCATCTCCACACCCTTGCATCGATAGCTATAACTTCCCCTACGAGTTGCACAAGTGCCTCGAGACGAACAGTTCCCGGCCGTTGCAGGCGCGCTACGCGTGTCAATTCGCCGCGGGAAAGACGACGAAGGTCTTGCGCGTAATGAGGAATTTGGTGCCGCGCGGACGGTTTCCGGCTGTCGGCGGAGGCTGCGCGAGCCGGATGGCGGGCTCACTTTGGTCATCCTAGGGTACGACGCCGGTGGCGCGGTGTGATCCTCGCACCCGGCCGCGGGGCGACCTGCCCCAGCCGGTGGAGCTCTGGCAGGCGGCCTCGGCTCAGAACGAGCGCGGCATCCCCAGCACATGTTCGGCCACGTGGGCCAGGATCAGGTTGGTCGAGAGTGGCGCCACCTGATAGAGCCGGGTCTCGCGGAACTTGCGCTCGATGTCGTAGTCGACCGCGAACCCGTAGCCGCCATGGAATTGCAGGCAGGCATTGGCCGCCTCCCACGACGCATCGGCCGCCAGCAGCTTCGCCATGTTGGCCTGCGCCCCGCACGGCAGGCCGGCATCGAACCGCCGGCAGGCCTCGAAGCGCATCAGGCTCGCCGCCTCGACATTGACGTACGCACGCGCGATCGGGAACTGCACCCCCTGGTTGCGCCCGATCGGCCGCCCGAACACCACCCGCTCGCCGGCATATCGCGTCACCTTGTCGACGAACCAGTAGCCGTCGCCGACGCATTCCGCCGCGATCAGCGCCCGCTCCGCGTTCAGCCCGTCCAGGATGTAGCGAAAGCCCTGGCCCTCCGCGCCGATCAGGTTCTCCGCCGGGATCTCCAGGCCATCGAAGAACAGCTCGTTGGTGTCGTGGCTCACCATGTTCTCGATCGGCCGCACCGTCAGCCCGTGGCCCACCGCCGCGCGCAGATCGACCAGGAACACGGACAGCCCCTCGGACTTGCGCACCACCTCGGCCAGCGGCGTGGTGCGCGCGAGCAGGATCATCAGGTCCGAGTGCCGGACCCGCGAGATCCAGACCTTCTGCCCGTCGACCACATAGCGGTCGCCGCGCCGCACCGCCCTGGT
This sequence comes from uncultured Alphaproteobacteria bacterium, assembly GCA_963798145.1. Classification (GTDB taxonomy): domain Bacteria; phylum Pseudomonadota; class Alphaproteobacteria; order Geminicoccales; family Geminicoccaceae; genus Benzoatithermus. Next base: position 212,417 of record CAWCSG010000007.1, on the reverse strand, counting down.
CGCGATCCGGGTCGTGTCGCTGCCGGCCTCGGGCTCGGTCACCGCCATCGCCTGCAGCCGCAGCTCGCCGCGCGCGATCCGCGGCAGATATTCCGCCTTCTGCGCCGCCGAGCCGTGCCGCAGCAGCGTGCCCATATTGTACATCTGGCCGTGGCAGGCGCCCGCATTGCCGCCCGACCGGTTGATCTCCTCCATGATCACCGACGCCTCGGCGAGGCCGAGCCCCGCGCCGCCATGGTCCTGCGGGATCAGCGCCGCCAGCCAGCCGGCCTCGGTGAGCGCCGCGACGAATGCCTCGGGGTAGGCGCCGTCCCGGTCGACCTGCCGGAAGTATTCGCCAGGAAACCGCGCGCACAGGGCGCGTACCGCCTCGCGTATTTCCTGATACTGATCGGGCTCGGCAGCAACCACGCCCAACGCTCCGCCATTGTGTCGGTGCGACTATGGCGACCTGACGCAGGAAATGCATCATGCAGGAAAGCGATCGGACCATCATCCGCGAGGGCGGCTGCCAGTGCGGCGCCGTCCGCTACCAGCTGTCGGCCGAGCCGGTCGCCCTCTATGTCTGCCACTGCCGCGAATGCCGCCGCCAGTCGGCCTCCGCGTTCGGCATCTCGGTGATCGCCCCGCGCGCCGCCCTGCGCCTGACCGCCGGCACGCCCCGCTTCTGGTCCCGGCCCACCGACAGCGGCCACACCCTGCGCTGCGCCTTCTGCCCGGCCTGCGGCTCGCGCCTGTGGCACGAGGACGAGGCACCCGAGGTCAGCATCAAGGGCGGCTCGCTCGACGAGCCGCCCGACCTGCGGGCCGCCGTGCATATCTGGACGTCGCGCATGCTGCCGGGGATCGTGCTGCCCGAAGGTGCGGTCTGTTTCCCCGGCGAGCCGGAGTAGGCAAGGATTGACTTGCTTTTCTTTTCAGTACTCCTTATCATAGGAATATGGTCACTTCAACGTCATCCGCCAGCCGGCCTGCTCCGCGCCCGCTGCGCGCCATGGAGCCCGGCGATCCGTTCTCGCGCCACGCCCTGGTCGGCCTGCGCTGGCGCAAGGGCAACCCCTGCCAGGACCGCCGCGCCATCCGTGTCTCGCAGCGCCTCGCCGCCGGCATGAGCGTGGCCGAGGTCGCCCGCGCCGAGCACAGCGACGAGCCCGCGATCGAGGGCCTGCTCGCGCGCAGGGGCTTTGCCGCTCTGGTCGAGAGCTGGCGCGCCATGGCCGAGCAGCCCGAGGCCGAGCAGACCGCCCGGCTGGTCAAGCTCGCCCGGATCGCGATCGAGAACGCGCTCGACGACTGGGACATGGGTGCCGCGTTCTTCGTCCTGCGCGAGAACACCCAGGGCCGCGACCCGGCGCACACCGTGGCCAGACGCATCGTCGCCAGCGCCAAACGCAGCGCCGCGGCTCCGCCCACGCCCACGGTCGAGCCACCCCCGGCGCCGCCCGCCGCACCACCGGCACCGCCGCGCCCCTACGACCCGCTCGACGCCCTGGTCTCCCGCCAGACCGCCGCCCTGCGCCGCGCGGTCCTGGCCGAGCAGGCAGCCCGCACCGTGGCGGCTGCCGAGGTGGCCGCAGACGGTGCCGCCGCCACGATGGCTGCCGCCAGGAAGGCGCTGGCCCTGAAAGCGGATGCCGCCCGGCTGCCAGTCTCCCCGATCGCCCGCCTGACCCGCCAGCTCGCCGCAGGCAGCGCGATGCCGATCATGGCCGACCTGAACGCCGGCCGATCCGCCGTGCCCATGCCCAGCCAACCTCGCCGGCCACAGGCGCCGTAGCCGGCTGGTCGCCTTCCGGTATCCACCGCCGCCAACAGATGTTACGGTCGCGTGCATAATCCCACGGGCAATGCTCGGAGCGGAAGCGCCGGTGCACGAGATATTCATCAGCTATTCATCGAAGCATCGCGAGCTGACGCGCGAGCTTGCCGCCGCCATCGAGGCCCAGTACGGCGCTGGCTCGGTGTGGTGGGACCATGCGTTGGAGAGCCGCGCTTCCTACGCGACGCAGATCGACAAGCTGCACTTGAGCAGGCGCGCGTGGTAGTCGTGATCTGGACGGCCGGGGCCATGATCTCCGACTACGTGCTATGCCGAGGCGCGTAGGCGCGCAGGACGCAGAGCAAGCTGGTCAATGTCCGGCCCTTCGGACTGCGCTTCCAGGACATTCCTGACGCCGTTCAACATCCACCACATCGACGACCTCGCACGACCACGACCGTATCCTGCCACCATCGCTCAAGGTCTGACCGGCACGCCGATCCCGACCCGCGTGCCGCTGCACGAGATCTACTTCCGCCAGCACGGCCACCGCCTGATCGACCCCAAGCAGAAGGATCTGCCGCGCGACCTGCGCGAGATCAGCCCGTCCGAGTTGCTGCAGGCCAAGTACGCCGTCGTCCCCTACGCCGACGTCACCGGCATGGCGGCCGAGCTGCTGGACTGGTGCACCGCCGGCCCGCGCCCTACCGCCGGCCGGCTGATCCATGGGCCGGGCGGACTGGGCAAGACGCGCCTCATGATCCACGTTGCCGCCCAGCTGCGCGACCAGCACGGCTGGACCGCCGGCTTCCTCGACCGGCCGCACGATGTGGCGACGCCGAGCTCAGGCAGCGCTGGCAGGCGCTGGAGCAGCTCGTCGACTACGGCGACGATCGCCGGTTTGCTCCTCGTCCTCGACTATGCCGAAGGCCGCCAGGACGAGCTGCTCCGCCTCGCGCGCCGCCTCGGCGAGCGCACCGGCGATGCCATGCCCGCCCGGTCCGCCTCGTCCTCCTCGCCCGCAGCGCCGGCGAATGGTGGGAACGTCTGGTCAAGGAGCAGCCCGACTTGGAGCGGCTGGTGCGCCTGCCCGGCGGCCAGCTGGACTGCCCTGAGGTCTACCGCTTCGGCTCTTGGCACGGCCCGTCAGCGTCTCGACCTGTTCGAGGCTGCCGCGGCGCCTTCGCGCCCGTGCTCGCGGCGCAAGGCTACGTGCCGCCCCGGGCCGACCGCGCCCGAGCGCCTGCGGCGCCTGGACACCAATGACGACTATGAACGCCCGCTCGCCGTCCAGATCGAGGCCCTGCTCTGGCTCACCTCCGCCGCACCCGCCGCTGGACTGCAATCGGCATCGACCGAGCTGCTCGACCGCCTCCTTGGTCTGGAGCGGGCGCATTGGCAGAAGCTGCTGGAAAGGTCGACGATGACCGCGTCCGCGACCTCGCCCGCGGCATCGGTCAGGTCACGCTGGTCCAGGGCGTGCGATTCGCTCGGGCGGCCGCCGAACTGCTGCTGATGGCAGACGCCTTCTTTGGCGAGGCAGGCCGGGCCCGCGTAGCCGTTGTCGACCCGGTGGTGCGCGCGCTCGGCAGCTCTACGGCGCTTGGCGACGGCATCGGCCCGATCGAGCCCGACCTGATCGGGGAGCACCATGTCGCCGCCGACGGCGTCGGCGACGCCGACCTCGTGGCCGCCTGCATCGCCTGGATCGAGCGAGCAGCCCGAAGAGCAGCGCCCGCGGCATCGACGTGATCTGCTTACCGTCCTGCAACGCGCGACGATCGCCCGAGCATGGCGCGAAGGCGGTCGGCCGCGCCGAGGCGATGCTCGACGTGGTCATCGCCAGTCATGCCTCCGCCTCCGCCGCCGAGCTGGTCGGCGCGATGGTCGACACTCCGGGCAGCCTCGTACATCGGTTGCACGAGCAGCTCGACGCTCTGAACGAGGACTCGCTTGCCGCCATCGACACACACCTGCCGCTCCAGTCCCTGTCACTGATGGATCTTTCACTCCGCCTGGCTGAGCGTCGGGCAGTCCTTGCGCGTGCGCTCTTCGTGTCTGTCGAGCAGAGATGCGCGAGTACAGCGCCCGAATGCCCGAGACTGCCCGAAACCATCTCGCCGCGCGGGTCGGCACGCTCGGCACCCGCCTCTCCAATGTGGGGCGGCGGGAGGAGGCGCTGGCGGCGAGCCAGGAGGCGGTCGAGATCCGACCGGCAGCTCGCGGCAGCGCGGCCCGAAGCCTTCCTCCCCGACCTCGCCAGCAGCCTGAACAATCTCGGCGTCCGCCTCTCCAATCTGGGGCGGCGGGAGGAGGCGCTGGCGGCGAGCCAGGAGGCGGTCGAGATCTACCGGCAGCTCGCGGCGGCGCGGCCCGACGCCTTCCTCCCCGACCTCGCCCGCAGCCTGAACAATCTCGGCGTCCAGCCTCTCCAATCTGGGGCGGCGGGAGGAGGCGCTGGCGGCGAGCCAGGAGGCGGTCGAGATCCACAGGCAGCTCGCGGCGGCGCGGCCCGACGCCTTCCTCCCCGACCTCGCCACGCAGCCTGAACAATCTTGGCGGAGCCTCTCCGATCTGGGGCGGCGGGAGGAGGCGCTGGCGGCGAGCCAGGAGGCGGTCGAGATCTTCCGGCAGCTGGCGGCGGCGCGGCCCGACGCCTTCCTCCCCGACCTCGCCAGCAGCCTGAACAATCTGGGCGTAGCCTCTCCAATCTGGGGCGGCGGGAGGAGGCGCTGGCGGCGAGCCAGGAGGCGGTCGAGATCCTACCGGCAGCTCGCGGCGGCGCGGCCCGACGCCTTCCTCCCCGACCTCGCCAGCAGCCTGAACAATCTTGGCATCCGCCTCTCCGATCTTGGGCGGCGGGAGGAGGCGCTGGCGGCGAGCCAGGAGGCGGTCGAGATCCGAAGGCAGCTCGCGGCGGCGCGGCCCGACGCCTTCCTCCCCGACCTCGCGACGAGTGTCAGCGTCCTGTCGGATGTCTTCGCGGCCTTGGACCAACACGAGGACGCTGCGCGGGCGGCGGCCGAAGCCCTGGCAATCTTGGTGCCGTTCGTCGAGCGCCACCCGGAGCGCTTTGGCGGGCTGGCGCGGACGATCGGGGCCGACGTCCTGAACTACAGCAGCGCTGCCGGAATCGAGCCGGATCGCAGTTGCTGGAACGGGTGGCGCGGGCGCTGGGGGCGGAGGATGGGTGATTGCCCGGGGCGATTGCCGTGGCTAGTCTCCGCGGCCATGCATCATGCTCATGGAAGCAATGCGCGAACGGTCGAACACAGGCGAGGCTGAACGAAATGACCAAGAGACGGAACGTGCTGGCCGGGACGGCCGCGGCGGCGACGGCCGGGATTGCCGCGGCGTCGAGCTTCCCCAAGCCCGCGCATCGCCCAATCGATGCCCGAGCTGAAGTGGCGGCTGACCTCGAGCTTCCCGAAGTCGCTGGACACGATCTACGGGGCGGCCGAGGTGTTCGCCAAGGCGGTGGCGGAGATGACCGACAATCGCTGGCAGATCCAGGTGTTCGCCAGCGGCGAGCTGGTGCCGGGGCTGCAGGCGGCGGATGCGGTGACCAACGGCACGGTCGAGATGTGCCACACCGCGTCCTATTACTTCGTCGGCAAGGATCCGACCTTCGCCTTCGGCACCGCGGTGCCGTGGAGCCTGAACAGCCGCCAGATGCAGGCCTGGCTGTACGAGGCCGGCGGCACCGAGCTGATGAACGAGTTCTATGCCAGGTTCAACATCTACATGCTGCCGTGCGGCAATACCGGCTGCCAGATGGGCGGCTGGTTCCGCAAGGAGATCAAGACCCCGCAGGACATGCAGGGGCTGAAGTTCCGCATCGGCGGCTTCGCCGGCAAGGTGCTGGCCAAGCTGGGCGTGGTGCCGCAGCAGATCGCCGGCGGCGACATCTATCCCGCGCTGGAGAAGGGCACCATCGACGCCGCGGAATGGGTCGGCCCCTATGACGACGAGAAGCTGGGCTTCTACAAGGTCGCCCCCTATTATTACTATCCCGGCTATTGGGAGGGCGGGCCGGAGCTGAACCTGTTCTTCAACAAGGCCAAGTGGAACGAGCTGCCCAAGACCTACCAGGCGATCGCGGTCAATGCGGCGCACCAGGCCAACACCATCATGCAGGCGCGCTACGACGCGCTCAACCCGGCGGCCCTGAAGAAGCTGGTGGCGGCGGGCGCGCAGCTGCGGCCATTCTCGGCCGAGATCCTGGAGGCTTCGTTCAACGCGGCGCAGGAGGTCTATGCCGAGACCGCGGCCAGCAATGCCGACTTCAAGAAGGTGCTCGACCACGTGATGGCGTTCCGCGCCGAGCAGTATCTGTGGTGGCAGGTGGCCGAGTACACGTTCGACAGCTACTCGATCCGCCTGCGCGCCAAGGCCTGAGCGGACCAGGTCGGGCGGCTCGGCAGGTCGGCGCCGAGCCGCCCCTCCGGCCGACGATCTACTGGTGGACGGGGTCCAGGAATGGTGCGTCGGGGTCGCTGACATAGAAGATCAGTGCCTTCAGCTGCTCCGTCGGGCTGCGGTTGAACCCGGTCATCTTCACGCTCGGCGGTTCCACCATCGCCTCGCCCGCGCGGAGCGTCACCGGGTCGTGCCCGTCCATCTCGAGCGTGAAGGCCCCTTCCAGGACGTAGACCGTGACCGGCCAGCGATGGGTATGAAACGGGGTCCGGTCACCAGGCTGGAAGGTCGCGGTCAGGACGCGCACCTGCTGCTGGTCGCCGGTCGGCATGCCCGCGACGAGCTGCGTCAGGACCAGGCTGGGTTTGACCGTTCCGGGCTCCTGCGCCGCGACGGGCAGCGCCACGAGCGATGCCGCGACCATCCAGCCAACGCCAATCGACACACGCATCGCTCTCTCCTCGTGGCCACGGGACTGTCCCGGTCGTGGCTCAGTTGTTGGCCGGCGGTTGCGGCGGCTCGAGGCCGGGCGGCGGCCCCGCTGGCGGCTCCAGGCCCGGCAGGGCTGCCGGCGGAGGCTCGAGTCCGGGCAGGGGTGCGGGGGCGTCGCCCGGCGGTTCGAGGCCGGGGAGACCGCCACCCGGGGTGCCGAAATCGAGCGGCGGCATGCTCTCCATCTGCGGCAGGTCGAGATTGTGGATCGAGGCCGGGTCGACGCCGGTGCCCGACACCCTTGTAGTGCATGACCATGCCCGGGAACGCGATGACGAGACCGATCATGATCACCTGGATGCACACGAACGGCACCGAGCCCCAGTAGATCTGGCCGGTGGTGACCGGCTCCATCCGTTGCCCGGTCAGCTTGTCGAGATAGGGCACCTTGGCCGCGACCGAGCGCAGGTAGAACAGGGCGAACCCGAATGGCGGGTGCATGAACGAGGTCTGCATGTTCACGCCCAGGATGATCCCGAACCAGATCAGATCGATGCCCAGCTTCTCCGCCGCCGGCCCGAGCAGCGGCACGATGATGAAGGCGAGCTCGAAGAAATCGAGGAAGAAGGCGAGGAAGAACACCAGCAGGTTGACGACGATCAGGAAGCCGACCGTCCCGCCGGGCAGCCCCACCAGCAGCTCCTCGACCCATTTGTGGCCGTCGACCCCGTAGAAGGTCAGCGAGAACACGCGGGCACCGATCAGGATGAAGATGACGAAGGCCGACAGCTTGGCGGTCGAATCCATCGCCTGCTTCATGAGGTCGAGATTGAGCCGGCGCTTGATCAGGGCCAGGACCAGCGCACCCGAGGCGCCCATGGCACCGCCCTCGGTCGGCGTGGCGATGCCCAAGAAGATCGTGCCCAGGACCAGGAAGATCAGCGCCAGCGGCGGGATCAGCACGAAGATCACGCGCTCGGCGAGCTTGGAGAGCAGGCGCAGGCGCAGATAGTGGCTGGCGACGGCGCACAGCAGCGCGAACAGCACCGCGCACGACACCGCGACCACCAGCTCGTAGCCGAACAGCCGGTTGGCGGCGAAGGCGACCGCGACCGACAGCGCGAACACGACCAGCAGCGAGGCCACGCCGGAGCTGCCGTCGTCCTCGCGGATGCTGCGGGCCTCCAACGGCAGGGCCGGCGCCGCCTTGGGGAAGAAGATGGTGACCAGCACGACGTAGCCGACATAGAGCCCGGTCAGCACCAGGCCCGGGATGATCGCGCCCTCGTACATGTCGCCGACCGAGCGGCCGAGCTGGTCGGCCATGACGATCAGCACCAGCGACGGCGGGATGATCTGGGCCAGGGTGCCCGAGGCCGCGATCACGCCGGTGGCGAGCCGGCGGTCATAGCCGTAGCGCAGCATGATCGGCAGCGAGATCAGGCCCATCGAGATCACCGAGGCCGCGACGACGCCGGTGGTCGCCGCCAGCAGCGCGCCGACGAAGATCACGGCATAGGCGAGCCCGCCGCGGATCGGGCCGAACAGCTGGCCGATCGTGTCCAGCAGGTCCTCGGCCATCCCCGATCGTTCCAGCACCAGCCCCATGAAGGTGAAGAACGGGATCGCCAGCAACGTGTCGTTGGTCATCACGCCATAGACCCGCTCGGGCATGGCCTGGAGGAAGTTGGGCGGGAACAGGCCGAGCTCGATGCCGATGAACGCGAAGGCCAGGCCATTGGCGGCCAGCGCGAACGCCACCGGGTAGCCCAGCAGCAGCAGCAGCACGAGGCAGCCGAACATGATCGGCGCCATGTTGTGGATGAAGAACGCGGTCATCGCCTCAGACCCCCCGGTCCTGCGGCATGCCGCCCATCTCGCGCGCCATCACCTCCTCGGTGTGGACCGCCTCCTCGCCGTGCGGGTCCACGATCTCGCCCCGCATCACCGCGATGCGCTTGATGATCTCCGAGATGCCCTGCAGGAACAGCAGGAAGAAGCCGAGCGGGACCAGGATCTTGGCCGGCCATTGCGGCAGCCCGCCGGCATTGCCCGACTGCTCGTCCTGCAGATAGGAGGTGATCGCGAACGGGATGCCGTCGATCAGCATCAAGAGCACGAACGGCATCAGGAACAGGAAGTGGCCCAGCAGGTCGATCCAGTCGCGCACCTCCTTGGGCAGGCGGCTGTTCACGATGTCGATCCGGATATGCTCGTTCTTGAGCAGCGTGTAGGCGGCGCACAGCATGAACACGGCACTGAACAGCTGCCACTGCGCCTCGAGCCAGGCGTTGGAGCTGATGTCGAACGCCTTCCTGATGATCGCGTTGCCGGCCGAGATCACCACGGCCACGAGAATCAGCCAGTAGGCGGACCTGCCGATCGCGGTGTTGAGCCGGTCGATCCAGGCGCTCAGTCGCAGTGCCGCATCCAACGCACCGTCCTCCCAGCCATTCTTGGGCCCACCCGCCGGGCCTGCCTGCTCGTTGCGTGCCGGCAAGACATAGCAGCCATGCGCAACCGCGCCCAAGCCCCGATCACGCCGCCCGCCGGCCAAGCGGCGCAATGCCGCGCGGTACGGGCGCAGGCGGGCAGGGCGACCGCGCCGGGCGGCTACGGTCCGGCCGAGAGGCATGGGCACAGCATGACCGATCTCGTGGCGCTCGGGTTCGTTCGGAAACCTGCCTGCGCGAAGTGGGCACGCCGGTTCGTTCATGCTGGTGGCCGAATTCGTTCGTGCTATTTTCACGCCGCTCGGGTTCGGGCGTGCACGCGACGCGGCGCAATTGGTCAGGGGCGCCGGATAGCCTGCCGGTTGTGCCGCGTCGTTGGCGGGGTGCGAGGGATCGGGTCCAGTCGGGCGTTGCCCGGAGATCGGTGAATTCGTTTGTGTCTTTTCCTCGCTCGGGTTCGCGCGTGCGCGTGGGCGCCGTCAGGATGAGGCCCTGCTGCTTGGCCTTGCGGTGCTCGAGGAAGGCGCGCTGGGCGCGGCGGGTCGCCGTGCCGGCGGCGGAAGCGTAGCGGATGGCGGTGGTGAGCGACGCGGCGTGGTCGGGCACCTGCAGGTCGGAGCCGTGACTGCGGTCCTGGCATGCGCGGCGGGATGTCGGTGAGCACCTCGGCCTCGAAGCGGTCGGCGCGGATCTCCTTCCACATCGCCACGGCGATCGCGGTGACCAGCTTCTCCTCGGTGGCGTCGACCGGCTGGTAGCCGGCCTTAAGGTCCAGAACGTGCTGGCGCCATTCCTCGGGGTCCTCCTCGGGCAGGAGGCAGAACTCACGGGCGCGCAGGCCGTGCTTGACGGCGTTCATGGCGGAGCGGGCCTTGCCCTCGGGCGTGTTGGGGCCGCGCTTCTTGGGGGCGGGGAGGGCGGTAGGCTCGGTCATGGCTGGTGTCCGGCAGGTGGGGTGGCTGCGGGCGATGATAGCATGGCGAGGAATATTATCCAACCGGCGGTTAACGGAGCATTCGTGAGTTTGTGGCAGCTTGCCGGAGCCTGGGGCAGGTGTCACCCCAGTGGTGGGCGGGGGAAGTTTTCGGCCGGCCGCGTCGGACCGGCGGGGTCGGCGGGGCGAGGTGCTGGGCAGCGGGATCGGGTGAGGGCCACGGCATGCGACGTCCGGCATCAATGGCGGCGAGGTCGGAGGGCGTGGTTGGCGCAATGGCCGACTTGAAAGTGGAATTAATCTCCATCAGTAACTCTCTCCTAGCGTTACAAAGTATATTGAAAGACTTGCGTATTCATTAGTAGATACGTGCCGGCTAAGACCAGACACAGATTGTTCTGATTTGACCAACAGACATTGCCAGCAGGCAGATCAGAATAAGGTGGCCGTGAAGCCGTTTCGCTTGGGAAAGGCCGCCTCGTGTTCCCTATTTTAGCGCACAGTTTGTACTGTATAAAAGTGCGGTATTATGTAGCAGGTCAGAATAATTATATCTTAATTCGGTGGATACGCATGGCCCTTTGACAATATCGCCCGGTCCAAACATAATTTCCTTGATAGGTGATGCCACGGGTGCTCCAAGCGTATCTAACTTTACGTTAAAGTAGCGTGTTGGTCCATATTGTCCATTCCTAGACAGGATTGTACTTGGTGTGACGTCACGGTGGTTGTCATAGTGACATGCCAGCCGCCATTCTTGCTCTTGATGCCACGTTATGTCCTTAAGTACAATAGCCAGTGTTTGTAAAATAGCGTGGGCAAAGATATATAAGCGGGAGAAGAGTTGCGGTCTTCGTTCTGTTATGTCATTTGCTGCAATAAAATCACCCAAATGCCTGCATGTCTGTATGACTATATAAGAGGAGAGGTCAACGTTGTAAATGACCCTTACGAAACGAAACTGGAAGTATTCTCCGTCGCTATCTGGTTGATTGGATAGACGAGTATTGAGGTGGTGCGCTAGCTGTCTGAAATAATTGCCTTCAAATCCTATAGATGCACCATCGCCGGTGTTGGCATACCGTTCCCATTGTGATGGACAGTCACGTTTGTCAGTGAAGCATGTAATATAATGTGAAAATATCGGCGCGCGAATGGAATTAATTGTTATATCCCGTCTAAATTTATCCGCTAAATTTTTCAATCCAACGTGCCTGTTCAGGCGCTTACGTACTTTTGGGATTGCCCATTTAAAGAGACGATAGGCATGATGGAATTCCAATGCGTCATTCATGGATAGTACGCTCGAACACCACATATTGTGTGTGCCTACAATTCCTTTTAGGCCGGCAAAAGGTGTGTAATGGTAGACAGTGCCAGGAGGGGTACCCTCATATGCATCGCGCAATTCTGGAATATCTTTGTCCAGCGCAGTGAAATCTAACTTTGCATCGAAAATTTGCCGTGCAATTATCCCAAACATAAATTTTCTGTCTGGCTTTATTTCGTTCATCGCTACCGACATACCTATCTATCCAATTCCATCCTAGTGGTAAAAATCATACGAACAATTCCCTTCGCCGATCGCGCGTCAGAGCCGCGTCAAGCCACTGACACGCGGGGATGCTGGCCGTCACCAAGGGACTTGAATGTCGGAATTTCACCACTAGGTTCGATGTTCACCTAAGATGCCATATCCGAGGATGGTATCTGTCCCATGATTTTCGTTGGTTGCCACATGTCTCCTGCATCCAGTGTCACTTAGGAAAGTCAATACCCGCAAATCCAGCAATGAGTGAGTTCGTTATGGTCGTGGTGGACATGCGGACCTCGAAATGATAGAACGCACCCGGTGGAATATCATTGACGCACGGAAATGTTGCCTTCGTATAGTTTGATGTGCCTGTCCCATCAACGTTGGAGTTCCACTGACAGATCAGTTTTCGCTGTAGAACACCGGAGGCGAAGAGTGTTGCTTGATAGAGTGAAACGGGAAGCGAGGTTGCCAGTACAAGTCCATCGCCATCTCGATATATTATACGGACTTTGCTTATATCATTGTCGTTGGAGGTGAGCTTTGAAGTTTCGATGTCGTTAACTTCTAATCCACAATTAAGTATTTGGAACTTTGGTTCAATGCCTTCAGGGCCGACACCGTATAGTACGTAGTTGCCATCAAGCTGCTCGCCAGTTACGCTTAGGTTGTCAGCAAGTCCCAATGTGCAGGATGCAGCAGGTATGGAGGTTGCAAGCAGATACCTATCGTTTGCCCTCACTTGGCTTGATAATGTAAGGCTTAGGATTTGTTGCGGCCAATACCTTGGTGGAAATTTCAGAATTTTTTGACATCTAGCGTTCCCTGATAACCCCTGCCAGGAACGTATATGCGGCCTCCCAACTGTGCAATCTGAATGAGTGCGGCCGTGTGAAACCAACTTAGGGCCATACCGCTGTGGAAGACGCATATATAAGCGTTCACTGATATTCAGGCGCTTATGTCTGCTTATGGCTAGGTGTTTCAGATGGACGCAACGACATTCCAGCGATGGCTGCAAACCCTTTTCCTGACACCATCCTGACCAAATTCGGATCAATCGCTATCATGGTCAGTTTTTTGTCTATAAGCCATTGAAACGAAAGCGTGTTCTGCGATGGTGGGAACACGAAGCTGTTAATGGCGGGTAAAAGGTCAGTCGTGTGCGCCCCCCCGATCTGGCAGTCTGACGGGCTCGCCCAGCCCTGCATCGTTGTTCCTCACATTCCCAACCCTCCGGTCGACCGGCACGAGCGTCAACGCCTCCGACGGGCACGGCCCGAGCAACGCCGCGACCTGATCGCCGTTCGCCGGCGCCTCCCCCAGCCACACCGGCCAATCCTCGCGCGCCAGGATCACCGGCATCCGGTCGTGCAGCCGGGCCATGGCGTCGTTGGGGGTCGTGGTCAGCACGGTGCAGGAGCGGATGGTCTCGCCGGCCGGCGAGCGCCAGGTCTCCCACAGGCCGGCCAGGATCGTGAGCTCGCCCGAGCTGCGGCTGATCAGGAAGGGCTGCTTGTCGCTCTTGCGCCATTCGTAGAAGCCGTCGGTGACGACGAGGCAGCGGCGGCCGGCGCGCCAGGCGCCGCGGAAGGTCGCGGCGGTGGCCACGGTCTCGGACCGGGCGTTGAAGGTGGCGAAGCGCTGCTTTTCCTCCTTGGCCCAGGCGGGGATCAGGCCCCAGCGCATGATGCGCGGCACGCGGCCGGCGGGCTCGCGCTCGTCCCCGGGCGAGTGGGTGACGACGTACATGTCCTGGGTCGGTGCGACGTTCCAGGACGGGCGCCAGTTCGGCGCCGGGGCGAAGTCGGCAAGATCCAGCTGGAGCCGGATCTCGGAATGGTCGGTCGACAGCCGCACGCGCCCGCACATCGGCAAGCATCTCCTTCGAGGAATGGTCGCGCGCCGCTCGGTTCCAGACCGGCGGGACCAAGCCTCAGATCGTGACCTGCGTGCCGAGTTCCACCACCCGGCCGGCCGGAATCTTGAAAAAGTCGCTGGCGTTGGTGGCGTGGCGGGCGAGGGAGAGGAACAGATTGTCCTGCCAGAGCGGCATGGCCGACTTGGCGGCGGGCTTGATGGTGCGGCGGCCGACGAAGAACGAGGTGCGCATGATGTCGAACTTGAGGCCCTGACGCTTGGCGAGCACCAGCGCCTTGGGGATGTCCGGGCTCTCCATGTAGCCGAAGGTCAGGATCACCCGGCTGAAATCGTCGGACAGGCGCTCGATCTGGACCCGTTCGGAATCGTCGACGCGGGGGATGGGGGCGGTGCGCACGTTCATGACCACGTTGCTCTCGTGCAGCACCATGTTGTGCTTGAGGTTGTGCAGCAGGGCGGTGGGCACGACGTCGGGGTCGCTGCACAGGAACATCGCGGTGTTGGGGACACGGGTCGGCGGCTTGTTCTCCAAGAGCCGGATCAGGTCGAGCAGCGGCATGCCGGTATGGGTCTTGTGGTAGATCACGCGCAGGCCGCGCACCCAGGTCCACATGGCGAGCATGATCGCGCCGGCGATCAGCAGCGGCACGTAGCCGCCGTCCAGGATCTTGACCAGGTTGGCCAGCAGGAAGGTCCCGTCGACGATCAGGAACGGGGTGATGAACGCGATCGCCAGCGCCATCGGCCAGCGCCAGGCTTTCCAGATCACGATGAACGCCAGCGCCGAGTCCACCGCCATGCTGCCGGTGACGGCGATGCCGTAGGCCGAGGCCAGCGCACTCGAGGTCTGGAACATGAACACCAGCACCAGGATGCCCAGCAGCAGCAGCCGGTTCACGTCCGGCAGGTAGATCTGCCCGGCATGGGTGTGGGAGGTGTACTGGATCTCCATGCGCGGCAGCAGGCCGAGCTGGATCGCCTGCTGGGTGACCGAGAAGGCGCCGGTGATCACCGCCTGGCTCGCGATCACCGTGGCCATGGTGGCGAGCAGCACCAGCGGCAGCAGGGCCCAGTCCGGTGCCAGGAGGAAGAACGGGTTGGCCAGCGCCTCCGGATGCTTGAGCACGAAGGCACCCTGACCCAGGTAGTTGAGCGCCAGCGCCGGGAAGACGAAGCCGATCCAGGCGGTCTGGATCGGGGCGCGGCCGAAATGGCCCATGTCGGCGTAGAGCGCCTCGGTGCCGGTGACCGCGAGAAACACGCTGCCGAGCACGACGAAGCCGACGCCGCCATGGCCGGCGAGGAAGTAGAACGCATGGTGCGGGCTGAACGCGGCGAGCACGCCCAGATCGTCGCTGATGTGGACCAGGCCCAGGCCCGCCATGACCAGGAACCAGAAGGCGGTGATCGGGCCGAACCAGGCCGCGACCCTGCCGGTGCCCTGCCGCTGCACCGCGAACAGGCCGAGCAGGATGGCCACGGTGATCGGCACCACGTAGGGCTCGAACACCGGGGTCACCAGCTTCAGCCCCTCGACCGCGGAGAGCACCGAGATCGCGGGCGTGATCAGCGCGTCGCCGTAGAACAGGGCGGCACCGGCGACGCCCAGCAGGAACACCGGCCCGGTGGCCCGGCCCAGGGCACTCTGCGCCAGCGCCATCAGCGACAGCGTCCCGCCCTCGCCACGATTGTCGGCGCGCAACAGGAACAGCACGTATTTGCCGGTGACGATGAAGATCAGCGCCCAGAGCAGCAGCGAGGTGACGCCCAGCACCTCCTCGCGGCTGACCCCGCCCTCCTGGCAATGGAGCAGCGCCTCGCGCAGGGCATAGAGCGGGCTGGTGCCGATGTCGCCGTAGACGACGCCGACCGAGCCCAGCGTGAGCGCCCAGAAGCCGGGCCGGACATGGCTCGTGCCATGGTCGCCCGCCTCGGTGGCGGCAAGACTCAGTTCGGCGGTCGCTGGCATAGGGCGTTCGCTCTCCCGGCAAACCGTGCCGGCATGGGTTCCTGCATAGCGGACTGCCGCCGGGGGGCAACCCGGCTAGCCGAAGATGACGCGGGGCAACCAGGTCGCCAGCGCCGGGAACAGCCATACCAGCAACAGCGCGGCGAGCTGCAGCGCGGTCGGGGTGATCGAGCCCGCCCAGATGTCGGTGGTGGTGATCTCGGGCGGGGCGGCGCTGCGCAGGTAGAACAACGTGGCACCGAACGGCGGGGTGAGGAAGCTGGTCTGCAGGTTCAAGCCGATCATCACGCCCAGCCAGAGTGGATCGCATCCCAGCAGGATCAAGGGCGGCCCGAAGATCGGCAGCATGATGAAGATGATCTCGAACGTGTCCAGGAAGAAGCCCAGCACGAACATCACCGCCATGCACACGGCCATGGCCCCGGTGGCCCCGCCCGGCATGGCGCGCAGCGCGTCCTCGACCAGGGCCTCGCCGCCGAGGCCGCGAAACACCAGCGAGAAGACCGAGGCGCCGAGCAGGATGACGAAGATCATCGCGGTGGTGAGCGCGGTGCGCAGGCACGCCTCGCGCAGCAGGCCGAAGCTGAACCGGCCCCGGGCGACGGTGAACAGCAGGGCGCCGACGGCACCCAACGAGGCCGATTCGGTGGCGGTGGCGATGCCGGCCAGGATCGAGCCCAGCACGCTGACGATGAGCAGGGCCGGCGCCAGCAGGGCGATCGGGACCTGCCGCAGCACCGCGCGCCGCTCGGCCTCGGGCAGCACCAAGGGCGGGCAGCGCCCGGGCTGGCGCCATGCGGTCCAGGCCATCCAGAGCAGGAACAGGCTCACCAGCAGCAGGCCGGGCAGGAACGCGCCGGCGAACAGGTCGCCGACCGAGACCGGCGCCGGGGCCAGGTTGCCGAGCCGGAGCTGCGCGGTCTGGTTCACGCCCTGCAGGATGTCGGCGATGAAGATCAGCACCGTCGAGGGCGGGATCAGCTGCGCCAGGGTCGCCGAGGCGCCGATCACGCCGGTGGCGAGCCGCGGGTCGTAGCCGGCGCGCAGCATGGTCGGGAGGCTGATCAGGCTCATGGTGATCACCACGGCCCCGACCACGCCGGTCGAGGCCGCGAGGATGGCGCCGACGATGACCACCGCGTAGCCCAGGCCGCCCGGCCGGCGGCCGAACAGCACCCCCAGCGTGCCGAGGAGCTCCTCGGCGATCCTCGAGCGCTCCAGCACCATGCCCATGAAGATGAACAGCGGCACCGCCACCAGCGTCTCGTTGAGCATGACGCCGAAGTAGCGGGGCGCCAGGCTGAGGAAGAACACGAAGTCGAAGTGGCCCAGCAGGTGGCCGAGCCAGGCGAACAGCAGGGAGACGCCGGCCAGCGTGAACGCGACCGGGAAACCCAGCATCAAGGTGGCGCACAAGGCCAGGAACAGGCCGACCGCCAGCAGCTCGCCGGTGGCGTCGATCACCCGGCGGCGCCCGCGGCCGGGGGCAGGAGATCGTCACGCCCGGCGAGGAACAGCAGCTTGCGCCCGATCACGGCCAGCGCCTGCAGCAGCATCAACAGGGCGAACACCGGCAGCAGCGACTTGACCAGATACAGCCCCGGCAGCCCGCCGGGCTGGGCCGACGGCTCGAGCACGCGCCATGACAGGCGCACGAACGGCAGCGTGGACCAGAGCAGCAGCAGCAGCCACGGGATCAGGCACAGCACGCAGCCGGCGATCTCGATCCATGCGCGGGTCCGCGCCGACCAGTGCTGGCGCAGGATCTCGATCCGGATGTGGCCATCGGTGGCGTAGGCATAGGGTGCGGCCAACAGGAAACAGGCGGCGAAGCAGACGACGTAGAGCTCCTGCAGCCAGATCCGGCCGTAGCCCAGCAGGTAGCGCGAGAGGGCGACGCCGGCGCAGATCAGCACCGTCGCCAGGACCAGCCATGCCGCGCTGCGCCCGATGAACCGGATCAGTGCGTCCACCTGGCGGACGAAGGCGGCAAGGGCGGGCATGGGTCGGCTCCGGCGGGTGGCTTCGCTAGACCAACCCGCGGCCGAGCGGTCAAGCCCCCAGCGGCCACAGGCGAGGCTGGCGGATCGTTGCCCGCAGTCGTGTCCGGCAGCGCCGCGCTGGAGGAGCTAGCCGTGGCCGCCGGGCTGCCCCATACGTCGGTCCGGCGCGCTGCCCGCTCCCAGCCGCTCGCCGCCAGCCTGGACCGCCCATGACGAGCAGCTACCTCATCGCCAGCCTCCTCATCGGGCTCTCGCTGCTCAACTGGTGGCTCACACCCGTGCATCCGGGCTGGATCCGCCTCCTGGCCGGGGCCGGGCTGTTTGCGGTGCTGACCGCCGCAGTCCTCGATCTCGCGGGCTCGCCACTGGCGCCGCACCTCGCCACCGTTTCGACGACCAGGCTCTGGCAGCAGGTCGTCCTGTCGGGCTGGTGGCTGCTCGCCGCGCGCCTGCTGGTCGAGCTGGTCCAGGCCACGCCGCGCACCAAGAGCTTCTCGCGCGAGGGCCGCCTGTTCTCCGATCTGCTCGCGGCCCTGGTCTATCTCGCGGTCCTGCTCACCATCGTCAGCGTGGTGTTCGGCCTGCCGGTGGGCGGCCTCGTCGCGACCTCCGGCGTCATCGCCATCGTGCTGGGCCTGGCGCTGCAGAACACCCTGGCCGACGTGTTCGCCGGGATCGCCGTCGGCATCGAGCGGCCCTACGCGATCGGCGATCTGGTCTGCCTCGACGGGCCGGTCGAGGGCGAGGTGGTGCAGATCAACTGGCGCTCGGTGCAGATCAGGACCGGCGGCAACGACATCGCCACGATCCCGAACAGTCTCGTGGCCAAGTCGCGGATCATCAATCGCAGCGTGCCGTCGCCGCGGCGGACCGATTCCGTCTCGGTCCCGTGCGATGCGGCGGTGGCGCCCGATGCGGTGATCGAGCTGATCCATCGGGCGGTCCTGCTCTGCCCGCAGATTCTACCCATGCCCGCGCCGTTCGTCGCGCTCACGCGGCTCGGCAGGCGCTCGCATCACTACCATGTCGCCTTCTCGGTGGCGCACAGCGACCTGCTCGGATCCGCCAAGAGCGACCTGCTGCGGCAGGTGTTGCGGCAGTTCCGGGCGGCCGAGTTCGGGCCTGGCGATGCCACCGTGGCAGCGGAAACCTCGGGGGGCGGAGTCGCACCGCATCGGCGGGATCTGCTGGCCATACCGCTGTTCGACGACCTGCCGCAAGACACGCGCCTGCACCTGGCCGAGCATCTGATCCGGCACCTGCTGGAGCCTGGGCAGGTCCTGTTTGCCCAGGGCGACGCCGAGGCATCCCTGTTCATCGTCGCGGCCGGCGTGCTCGAGGTCTCCCGCACCGTCATGGACGCGCACGCGATCGTCGGGCGGATCGGCGCCGGCGACTATATCGGCGAGATCGGCATGCTGACCGGCGCGCCGCATGCGGCGACGGTCACGGCCCTGACCGCCTGCACCGTGTTCGAGCTGTGCCATGCGGAGGTTGCCCCGTTGCTGGCCGAGAAGCCCGAGCTGCTGCGCGCGTTCGAGGCCTCGGCGCGGCGCGGCCAGGCCCTGATCGACCGCAGCGTCGCCGCCAGCGTCGGCGCTGCGACCGCACCGGACGGTGCGCTGCTCGACCGAATCCGCCGGTTCTTCCACCTTCCGGCCGGTTGACGGGCTCGGCCGCGCTCAGGCCCAGCCCATGCGACGCGCGAGCAGGCCCGCGAGCCCGCCATGGTCCGCGAGCATCGGCGGCAGCGACTTGCGGCCGATATGGGTGAAGGAGGGGTCCGTGCCGGTGGCGATCGCCTGGGCCACGGCGAGGCCCGACTGCACCGCCGGGCCGATGCCTTCCGCCAGGTCGGTGGTGGCGAGGCCGGCAGCGTCGCCGGCGAGGTAGGCGTCGCCGTGGCGGGCGACATCGCGCCGGGCGCGCAGGTAGTAGGTGTAGCCCCCCGCGTCCCAGGTCCGGTCGGGGACCAGGGCACGCTTGGCGAGCTTCGCCTGCAGCGCCTGCCAGTGCGGCCGGATCGCGTCGCCCTTGGCCTTGAGCTTGGCCGCGATGCCGCCGACGCCGACATTGAGATGGCCGCCGGCCTTGGGCACGTACCAGCTGTAGCCCGGCAGACCATGCTCGAAGAACCACAGCCGGCAGGTGCCGTCCTGCCAGTCATGGGCGAACTCCTCCTCGAGCACGGCCGCCTGCTTGCCCTCCTTGCGGGGAGCGATTTCCCGGAACAGCGAGCGGTAGACCGGGCAGCGCGTCCCGCCGGCGCCGACCAGCCGCCGGCAGCGATACGTGTCGTCCAGGACGTACCAGCCGTTCTCGTGGCGGATCTGGCGGACATTGTGGGTCTCGACCGGGGCACCGGACCGGCGCAGCAGCCAGGCGTCGAACTCGATGCGGCGGATCGAGTGCTGGGTGGTGCGGACCGAGTAGCCGAGGCGTCGAAAGCCGAAGCGCAGCGAATCGAAGGTCAGCAGGCCCGACGGGATACTCGCCGGGCTCGATCGCGAGGTCATGCAGCACCTGCGGCGTGACCCAGCCGGCGCACAGCTTGAGCCGCGGGAACTCGGCGCGGTCGAGGATCAGGCACTCGACGCCGTGCCGCTTGAGGCGCCAGGCGCAGCTGGAGCCGGCGGGGCCGCCGCCGACGATGATGGTGTCGACCGAGATCATGGCGCCGTTCTAGCGGCGATCGATGGCTTTCGCGAGAGGCGGGATCGGCGTGACCGTCAGGCCGCGGCCCGCCGGGCGAGGGCCTCGCGCCGGCGGCGCTCGTGGCGGTTCAAGGGTGGGGCAGGGCTGCCGCGGCGATGGCGTGCCGGACGGTACGCAGCGACGTCGCGGCGGGTTCGGACGTGCTCGCGGCAGCGGCGGCGGGGCGCCCGGGGTCCGGTTCCGCAGGCTTGGGTTCGCACGTGCGCGTCACCGGCGGTAGGTGGCACTCCGGCGCGCGGCGCTCGGGTTCGCGCGTGCGCATGGCGGAACGGCGTTGTCGCCGGCCGGCTCGGCGAGGCTGGCGGCGGGGCGGGCCTTGAGGACGCGCAGGGCGCGGAGCGCCTGGGCGAGTTCCTTGTCGATCCGGGCACCGTAGCGGGCGAAGGTGAGCAGGCGTTTCAGGCTGGCCTCGGTGGGCGGGTGTTCCTGGCTGGCCGCCTCCAGGGCCGCGAACTCCAGCTGGCGCAGGCGCTGCTGGCGCCACATGGCGGCGACCAGCTCGGCGGCCCAGTGGCGCTCGTAGGCGTCGCGCGGATGCCAGTCGCAGGCGACGGCCTGGCGCAGCAGGTCCAGCTCCTCCGCGTCCTCGCCGGGCATCAGACAAAAAGCGCCGCCGCGCAGGCCGTGGCGGGTGCCGTTGCGGGCGGCGCGGGCCTTGCCGGCGGCGGTGGCGGGGCCGCGGGAGCGGGCGCCGTTGGCGCGGGAGGCGGCTTGCTGGGCGGGCGAGGGGGCGTCGGGCACGGGCGGGCTCCTGGAGCAGGGGGCTCGTCAGGTTATCGCGCAATGGTTGATCGACGTCAAGGATCGTGGTCCTATCCTCACATAGCCTAGCGCCGAAGATTGACGGCTTGGCTCCGATCACGGCCACTACGCGCAGGTGGAGCGGGGGCACCACCGCAGACCATGATCGCGTCGATGTGTTCCTGCGCATCCACCGATATCATAGTCCCTAGGCTCGTCTGAGTTGAACACCCGTTGCGCGGCTCCTGCACTTGGCCATTTCGCTGTTCAGGCACCCTATGCGCCAGCATCAGCCTGGCCAGATCGGCCTGGCGACGAGTGTCGGTCTTGTCGAATGCGCGCTGCAGGAGGGTGCGCACGGTGGACAGGCTGACACCGAGTTTGAGCGCCGACATCCGCAAGGCGCTTGCACTCTGGGTACGGCCTCCGCGACGCGCGCCTCGGCTGCGGTCAGCCCGTAGAGCTGACGAAGATCGGGGCCAGGGCTCGCAGCGTCCGCCTCGGGGTCGCGGACGAACATGCATGGCACTGGCCGGCGGCGGCAGAGCGCGCTCGCCGCGCAGTGGCGCGACCATCACCGAGAGCGGCCGGCGGCCCGAACGACGGCGTACTGCGAGCGTCCCGCCCGCGCAGCCCGGACCGCCAGTAGATACCTCGCCAACGAGCCGTCGCAGCGCTGAGCTGTCATCAGCACTGTTGCAACCCAGAATCGATCGCGTTGCGCTTCAGGCCATCGCCGTCGCCGAAGAGATGCCGCGGCAATGGGGTTGGCGTAGAGTACCTTGGCCTGCGCATCGAGTAGCGCGACGCCGTGATCGACCCGATCGAGCGCTGCTCAACGCATCGCGCGCGCTGACCTCGGATTGCGCGAGGCGCTCACGGATCTGGCAGGCCCGATTCAGATGCGGCTGCAGCAGTCGCATCGCGTCGATGTCGTCCTGGCCATAGGTGCTGGCCGATTGGGGACGGCCGACGAACACGCCGCCGATCCGGGCCGGACCAGGGGCCAATGGTGCGAGGACGAAGTCGGCGATCGGCTGTGGCCGCAGCCATTCGTCATAGAACCGCGTGCGCTTAAAGTTCGGCGCACCATGGGCAACGATGGAAGCGGTCGCCGCTCCCGAGGATAAACAGCCATTGATCACGGCCCAGGTTGCGGACATGTCGGGTTCGGCGATGAGGGCAGAATATTTATCTCGTTGGAAAGCTTGATCTGTCGACCTCGTATTCCACGGTCTCTAGTCCGTAATTCTGGACACGTCAGGGACAAAAGTACCGAGTCGCCACTGAATGCCCGGCAGATCGACGTGATCGCGGCCTGCCACCGGGTCGCGTCGAGCGCACCCTCGTAGAGCAGATCGATGAGCGAGAGCAGTTCCGGGAGGGAAGGCATATGGCTTCCTTTTCGCTTTCAGGTTTATTGCTGTTGCTCAAAATCGCCGCAATAAACGTTTCCCATATGGACTATAGGCGAACGCGTCGGTTTCGTCCTGCGCATTCTGAAGCGCTACCGTCGGCGCCGATCCCTGCAGCGGACCCAATCCCGTCCCATGGATTTTTTCTCTCGTCATATGAACGGCTGACGCGGAGACATGAAGGATCGTTCATGGTGCGGTGACGGTCGGTATAAGCAAATGGAGCCGATCCGATTTGTCCTCGCATTACGGCGAATGTGCGAAATCTTCAGACATCCGATCCTCAGACTACCCCCGCGGTTGCAGCGATGAGAAGCGGCGAAAGGTGCCTGCGTTAAAGACGTCAGCTACGGCAAATATATCAATGGCCGATCAAAAATGCTCTGTCTCGTAACGAATATCCTACCCAAGGAGACGGTCATGAGATCATCAAGATTTTTTCTAGCATCTCTAGCGGGCGGTTCTCTGTTTCTAGCCGGAGTCACCGCCTCCCAGGCTACGCCGGATTACCGCTATACCTACGTCTCACTCGACTCCGAACTTCCCGCGGGCTACGCCTTCTTCAATCCTGTCGCGATCAGCAACGATGGCAGTGTCTATGGTAACGCCTATCGCTGCACATCAGGCGGATGTGTGCCATCCGTTGCAAAGCGCATCGGCCACAAGATCGCGGTGCTGAGCCCAGGCGTGGCTACGAGCGCCAACGACCATGGTGTCGTCAGCGGCTACGTCAGCACGGATCCGCGAAATGGGCTCACTCAGGCGGCGCTGTTTCGCTGGGCGCAGTGTGCAGCGTCTGCCGCGAAGAGACGGTGAGACGTCGAGCAGGGCGCAGGCGGTTCCAACTCCGGCATCGCCTTGATCAATTCAGTTCGGCGGCTGGTACTCTTCAGTATCTCCGTCGACCGAACGGTGCCGTCACCGATTTGGTTTTCGATCCCTATGCGTCTTCTCTTGCTGTCAACAGCAATGGCGTCGTAGCAGGCATTACTTATTCAATAGACGATAACGCAGATCGCGCCTTTCGCTTTCGCGCGCCTGCGAACGAAATCATTCTCGATCCGCAGTCGACCGAGACGCAATCCTGGGGCTTGGCGATCAACAGCCGCAGCGACGTGCTCGGCTATTCGTTCGACTATGGCGCCACCGAACGCATCGGATTCTGGCGGGGGCGAACCTTTCACACGCAATTTGTGGAGGGCACGACTGAATATCCAACGATCAGCAACTATCTTCTCTGGAATGATCGTGGGCTGAT
This sequence comes from uncultured Alphaproteobacteria bacterium, assembly GCA_963798145.1. GTDB lineage: Bacteria > Pseudomonadota > Alphaproteobacteria > Geminicoccales > Geminicoccaceae > Benzoatithermus. The sequence continues at coordinate 188,904 of CAWCSG010000007.1, read as the reverse complement.
CGTCATTACCGACACCTACGATAGTAACAGCTATATCGTACCTGCAGCCAACGTCCGCCTCAATCTTGGCGATATCACCAACAGATTGCCGGCATGGACGAGCATCTATGGCGTCAACAACAAAGGTGACATTGTCGGTATTGGCGGACCCGACCCTGCCCACATCGAAGAATCTTTTCTATTGAAGCGGCGGGCTTCATCGAGCGGCGAGGCGTACGCCCGCTCGGCTTGGCAGCTCAACAACCAGGAAACCGTGAAAGCCAGGCGGGACGCAGCGGCCAGGGGGTTCGTGGCCGCAGAAAGCCACGCCCAAAAATCGCTCAGCGCTCGCAAGCACCAGTAAGCTGCCGTAGGCCGCCGGGCATTCCGCGTGACCAAAGCACCGGGGTCCGGCGGCGCCGGTTTTGATATCAGGCGACTGTAGCACCTGCGCCCCCTTCGCATGCGTCAGCACCGCATAAAGTGCGGACCTGATCGACTGCGGCGGTCCTGATTTTTACGACATCTCGGAGGCGTTCCGCTTCGCCGTGTGCACGGCTGGGAAACGGCATCGGGGCCGAGCGCGTCCCATCCGACCGACCTCGCCAGACCGTTGGGACGGCGGTCGCACAGGCCGGCCCAGCATCCGGCCGCGAGCTTCCGCAAACAAGGCTCCAGTGCGCGTACCAGCAGATATCCGGCCTTTGCCGACTGAAACGGCCGGGGCAGCGCGACTGCCGCCTGCGGCGACGCCGAACTCCGCTACGGTACCTGCGCCCCGTTCACGTGCGTCAGCACCGCGTACAGGCTGGTCGTGCCGCAGGAGTAGAGCCGGTTCTTCTTCAACCCGCCGAAGCAGACGTTGCTTGCCACCTTGGGCACCAGGATCTTGCCGATCAGGTCGCAGGCGCCGCGTATAACGCCCTCGGGTCCAGCAGCTCACAGCCGAGGGGCGCGAAGCCCTGCCGGTCGATCGTGACCACGGCCATACCATGGCGGATGGCGACGGCGGCGATCTGGCAGTCGAGCGTCGGCGGCAGGTGGCCGCGGCGCTCGCCGGCGCCGGCGAGGCGCGCCCAGACGCGGGCGGCCTCGGCGTCGAGCGGGAGGATGCGCCCGGCGAACAGCGGCAGGAAATCGTTCTCGAACACGGCCTCGAGCGCCGTGCGCTTGCGGCCGCTCGGCAGGCGTTCGATGCCACGGGCAATCTCGTAGACCACGGTCGCGGTGAGATACAGCTCGACCAGCCTGCGCCCCTCGGGCCAGCGCAGGGTCGCCGTGTCCGCGTCCTTCATCAAAAAATACGCGACGCAAGTGTCGAGAACGTACACCTCAGAGCCGCGGCGGCTCGCGCTCGGCACCCTCGGGTGCCGGGACATCGAGATCGAGACCCAGCTCGCCGATCCGGCGCAGGCTGCGCACCAGATCGGCTATCGCTCTTCCGTTCCCCCGGAGCGTCGGCAAGGATACGGCGATGCAACTCCTCGGCCGAGACGTCCTGCTCGGCCGCGCGGATCCGCAGTTGCCGCGCGATCGATGCATCCACCCGGCGCACGGTCAATGTCGGCATGCTTGAGGCCTCAAACGCTGGAGTGTGCAGGCTATGGCAATGCCGGCACTGCTGTCAATGACCGGCCAGCCTGGGCAGCTACGGTACCTGCGCCCCGTTCACATGCGTCAGCACCGCGTACAGGCTGGTGGTGCCGCAAATATACAGCCGGTTCTTCTTCAGCCCGCCGAAGCAGACGTTGCTGACCACCTCGGGACCAGGATCTTGCCGATCAGGTCGCCGTTGGTGGCGAAGCAGTGCACGCCGTCGGCGGCTCCGGGCTCGGTCAGGGGCCGCTCGGCGAGGGCGCTGCAGGTTCGAGGGCGGCGGCCAGCTCCAGGAGGTCCGCACCGAGCAGCGGCTCGCCGGCCGGCAGCACCCGCACCGCGAGTGGCAGCTCGCGCTTGAGGCGGGGCAGGCGGCGGCGGAGCTGGTCTGCGACCCGTAGCGCGCCGTCGGGTGCGGCGGCGACGGCCTGGGCAAAGCTCGCTGGGTCGAGCCGCCACGCAGCGATCAGGTCGAACAAGTCACGCGCCAGGATGCGCGAGCCACGCCAGTGCAGCTTCTTGGCCAGCACCTCGGCCACGGTCTCCAGGGGCAGGTCGCGACCCCGGTAGGGCCAGGCCAGGAAGCCGGGATCGGTCAGCAGGGGTGCGGCAATGAAGTCGACCTCGCCCTGCGCGAACTCCAGCTTCAGGTAATGGCCCGGCTCCTGCCAGCGGTCGGTCAAGGCGCGCACCGCTGGATTGCGTTGCGGCGAGAGGCTACGGAGCGCCGTGGCGTCGGGCAGGAAGATGTCGATGTCGAGCGAGATCCGGTGCTCGAGCCGCAGTGCCAGGGCCGTGCCGCCGCCCCATGACCAGCGGACGTCCCGATCGAGCGTCGCCAGCGCCGCCAGTGCCACCTCCAGCAGCGGCTGCCACGACGGCTCAGCCGGCGGGCTGGTCATGCAGCCACGCGACGGTCGGACCCTCGCCAGCGACATGCTCGGCGATGCGCCGCAGCGAGGGCAGGGTGGCGTCGCCCGCGCGGACCAGGTCGTGGACCTGCTCCAGCGGCAGCTCCTCGATCACGCCCACCAGATGCGAGAAGGCGCGCTCCGAGGCGGCCGACGGACGGAAGCGAGTCAGCAGCCGCTGCAGCTCGGCGGGCGATACCTCCTCGCGGCGCCCGGCGTTGAGCTTGGCCGCGACCATCGTCAGGGTCGGCCCGGGCGAGCCTGGACCTTGCGAATTGTGGTCCGGCCGAACCTCCAGCGAGGCGCCCGCTGCCGCCAGCAGCCGCTCCAGGGTGTCGGCGTTGAAAACGCCCGACCGGCGGATCCGGCTCAGGTTGGCCGGCGTGATCCCGGCGCGCGCGGCGATATCCACCGCCCGCTGACCGCGCTCGCGGCCAACGGCGATGATGCCCTCGATGAGCCGCGCGGTCTGCCGCATGCCGATCTCCTCGGCACCCATACTAGTCATTTATGATAAGTTTTCAACCGCCCCAGAGGTGCGCGTCATCGCCGGTGGGCGATCGTCGGCTGCTACCCTACGGCACCTGCGCCCCGTTCACGTGCGTCAGCACCGCGTACAGGCTGGTCGTGCCGCAGATGTACAGCCGGTTCTTCTTCAGCCCGCCGAAGCAGACGTTGCTGACCACCTCGGGGACCAGGATCTTGCCGATCAGGTCGCCGTTGGTGGCGAAGCAGTGGACGCCGTCGCCGGCGGAGGACCAGACGCGGCCGGCGGTGTCGAGGCGGAAGCCGTCGAACAGGCCGGCATCGCAGGTGGCGAAGACGCGGCTCTTCTTGAGCTTGCCCTTGTCGGTGACGTCGAAGGCGCGGATGTGGCGCGGGCCGTCCGGGTCGTGCGACGCGCCGGTGTCGGCGATGTAGAGGATCTTCTCGTCGGGCGAGAAGGCGATGCCGTTGGGCTTGACGAAGTCGTCGGCGACGACGCGCAGCTCGCCGGTGGCGGGGTCGAGGCAGAACACGTGGCAGGCGCCGTATTCGAGCTCGCCCTTCCAGCCCTCGAGGTCGCTCATGATGCCGTAGGAGGGGTCGGTGAACCAGATCGTGCCGTCCGACTTGACCACGGCGTCGTTGGGCGAGTTGAGCCGCTTGCCGTTCCAGCGGTCGGCCAGCACGGTGATGGTGCCGTCGAGCTCGGTGCGCGAGACCCGCCTGCCGCCATGCTCGCAGGAGATCAGCCGGCCCTGCAGGTCGCGCGTGTGGCCGTTGGTGTTGTTGCAGGGCTGGCGCCAGACGCTGACCGTGCCGTCGAGGCCGCTATGGTCGGGCACGAAGCGCATGATGCGGTTGTTCGGGATGTCGCTGAACAGGAGGAAGTCGCCGTCGCGGAACCAGACCGGGCCCTCGGCCCAGGCCGAGCCGGTCCACAGCTTGCGCAGCCGCATGTTGCCGCCGATCAGGTTCCCGAACGGGCGGTCGATGACGAGGTATTCGCTGGTGCCGTCGCTCATGGTGGTGGCCTCCCGTTTTTGGTTTCTACTTGAGCTTCTCGACCTGCGGGCCGGTATCGCCCTTGAAGCGGACGCGGTAGCGCCCGTCGCTGCAGGTCAGGATCCAGACCGCCTCGTCGGGCCGGCTCGCCGCCGCGTCGCGCTCGGCCGAGATGACGTCCTTGCAGGCGAGGCCGCGGTCGCGCACCGCGTCCGCCACCTGGTCGGCGGGGCTGCCGGACTGGGCCAGCGCCGCCTGCGCCGAGGTCAGCAGCAGCGCCTGCACCAAGATGCGCCACGTCTTACCGATCACCATCGTCGTCTCCCAACGCCTCAGATCGCGACCTTCATCATCTGGAGCAGTGACGGGGTGACGTTGCCGGTGGTCGGCAAGCCGCGCGATTTCTGGAACTGGGCTACCGCGACCGAGGTCGCCGGGCCATTCACCGCCGTCGACCGGGCCGGTGTAGAGCCCGAGCACCGTCAGCATGCGCTGCGCCGTGGTCACGTCGGCATGGCTGTTGACCGGCCCGGCATAGCCCTGCGCCTGGCCCCACTGCTCGTAGAGGCTTCTGGCTCTCGGCCTGCTGGGCGGCGGCCGCCTGCTGCGCCGCCTGGTTCTGCGCCCAGGCCTGCTGCTCCGACTGCTGCTGGGCCTCCTGCTTCTTGTGCGCGTCGTAGGCCTGGCTGCCGATCAGGCCGCCGAGCCCGCCGATCAAGGCACCGCCGAGCATGGCCTCGCTATTGTCGTGCTTGCCCGCGATCAGCCGGCCGGCCAGGGCACCCAGGCCCGCACCGCCGAGAGCGCCGGCCACCGGCGAGATCTCGCCATTGCCGGAGGTCACGCCGTAGCCTTCGTCGCCGCCCTGCTGGCAGCCGGTCAAGGCACCGAGCAGGGCCACGAGGGCGCAGATCCGCCGCGCCGCGCTCATCGGCCGGCTCCATCGAAGGCGGTGACCTCATCGACCAGCACGCAGCCGCGGCCGGTGCGGTCGGCCTTGGCGAGATCCGCCTGCTTCAGCTCCATCACCTCGAGGAAGCTGAGCTTGCCGTCGCCGTCGCGGTCGATGCGGACGAACTGCGCGTCGTCGGCGATGACCAGCTCGTCGCGCGACAGCTGCTGGTCGTGATCGGTGTCGAGGGCCGCGAAGCGCCAGGCCATCTCGCGCGCGATCTCGGCCAGCTGCAGGCAGCCGTCGCCGTTGACGTCGGCCAGGACGAAGGCCTGCCGGCGTTCGGTCGCTTCGTCCTGGGCGCGCGCCACGCCGCTTGCCGCAGCGAGCATCGCGACGGCAAACGCCGCCCGCCGCATCGTTCCGCCACCCTGCCTCATGACCGCTCCACGCCCGCCCGACCTGCGGCTGCCATAAGCCGGCGTCGCGGCGGAGGCAAGCGCCAGCCGGCCCGCATGGGCGCTGCAACCTTGCCGCCACGGCAGCCTTCGCTATGTTCCGCGCCCAGGACCTTTGCTGGATGGAACGGGCGGACCGATGCTGCACCAGAACCTGATCGACGGCGCGTGGCACGAGGGCGTGAACGTCAGCCGCAACATCAACCCGTCCAATACCGACGATCTCGTCGGCGAATACGCGCAGGCCGACGAGGCGCAGGTGCTGCAGGCCGTGGCTGCCGCCAAGGCCGCGTTCCCCGGCTGGCGGGTGAGCACGCCGCAGCAGCGGGCGGACGCGCTGGACAAGATCGGCAGCGAGATCCTGGCGCGCAAGGACGAGCTCGGCCGGCTGCTGTCCCAGGAAGAGGGCAAGACGCTGCCCGAGGGGATCGGCGAGGCCGGGCGCGCCGGGCAGATCTTCAAGTACTTCGCCCAGCAGGCGATGGCCGGCGGCGATCTGGTGCCCTCGATCCGGCCCGGGATCTCGATCGAGGTCACCCGCGAGCCCTTGGGCGTCGTCGGGCTGATCACGCCCTGGAACTTCCCGATCGCGATCCCGGCCTGGAAGATCGCGCCGGCCCTGGCCTATGGCAACTGCGTGGTGATCAAGCCGGCCGATCTGGTGCCGGGTTCGGTCTGGGCGCTGGCCGAGATCATCAGCCGGTCCGGCCTGCCGAACGGCGTCTTCAACCTGGTGATGGGCCGCGGCTCGGTGGTCGGCGAGGCGCTGATCGGCTCGCCGGACGTGGCCGCCATCAGCTTCACGGGCTCGGTGGACACCGGCCGCGCCATCGGTGCGAAGTGCTTTGCCGGGATGAAGAAGTTCCAGCTCGAGATGGGCGGCAAGAACCCGCTGGTCGTGCTCGACGATTCCGACCTCAAGACCGCCGTCACCTGCGCGGTCCAGGGGGCCTACTACTCGACCGGGCAGCGCTGCACGGCGAGCTCGCGCCTGATCGTCGCCAAGGGCATCCACGACCGGTTCGTGACCGCGCTCACCGAGGAGCTGAAGGGCCTGGTCGTCGACGATGCCCTGAAGTCCGGCACGCAGATCGGGCCGGTGGTCGACCAGAAGCAGCTCGACCAGGACATGCGCTATGTCGAGATCGGGCGCGGCGAGGGTGCCAAGCTCGCCTGGGGCGGCGAGCGGCTCAATCGCGAGACGCCGGGCTTCTACCTTCAGCCGGCCCTGTTCACCGAGACCGACAACACGATGCGGGTCAACCGCGAGGAGATCTTCGGGCCGGTGGCGACGGTGATCCCGGTCGCGGGCTACGACGAGGCCCTGGCAGTCGCGAACGACACCGAGTTCGGCCTGTCGGCCGGCATCTGCACGACCTCGCTCAAGCACGCGCACCATTTCAAGCAGCACAGCGAGGCCGGCATGGTGATGGTCAACCTGCCCACCGCCGGCGTCGACTACCATGTCCCGTTCGGCGGGCGGAAGGGCAGCTCCTACGGCCCGCGCGAGCAGGGGCGCTACGCGGCCGAGTTCTATACCATCGTCAAGACCAGCTACACGCTGCCGGTCTAACCTGATGACGGCCGTTTCGCGGCGTGCGGTGCTGTCCGCAGCATTGCTGGCGGCGGGGGCAGGGCGCGTATCGGCCCAGGTGCCGATCCTGCCATCGGCCGCCTCGTTGCGGCCCGGCCAATTCGCGTGGCAGCCCGAGATTGCGCCGGACGGCCCGGTGCTCGTCCTCGTCAGCCTCACCGAGCAGCTGGCCCGGGTCTATCGCAACGGGATCGAGGTCGGGATCACCACCGTGAGCTCGGGGCGGGAGGGTCATCCGACGCCCACGGGTGTCTTCACCATCCTGCAGAAGGCGCGGGTGCATCACTCGAGCACCTACGACGAAGCCTCGATGCCGTTCACGGAGCGACTGACCTGGGACGGGGTGGCCCTGCACGCGGGCGGCGTGCCGGGCTATCCCAGCAGCCACGGCTGCGTGCACCTGCCGCTGGACTTCGCGCAACTGCTGTTCGGGGTCACGAAGGTCGGGACCACGGTGGTCATCGCCGATGCCCACTCGGCACCGCAGGATATCGTGCACCCGGGGCTGATCCTGCCGACGACCGAGGCCGCGACCAACTCGGGCAGCTACGTCTGGGAGCCCGAGCGGTCGCCCTCCGGTCCACTCAGCCTGCTGGTGAGCATCGCCGACCGCCGCTGCTACGTGTATCGCAACGGCATCGAGATCGGCTCCGCCGCCGCGACGTTCGCGCGGCCGGAGGAGCCGCTGCTGCCCGGCGTGTTCGTGCGGCTCAACCGCAGCACCGATGACGGCCAGCCGGTCTGGAGCGCTGTCGCCCTGTCGGACCGGGGCGGGCCGGTGACACCCTCGGATACGCTGAACCGCATGACGCTGCCGACCGGCTTCACGAGCGTGCTCGCGCCGCTGCTGGTGCCGGGCACTTCGCTGTACTGCACGCTGGCACCTGCCACCGTCGACTCGCGCACGGGACCCGGCTTCACCGTGCTTGCGACGCAGCCGGCGTGAGCCGGCCGCCGCCAGCGACCGGGCGGCTGCGCGTGCGTCGCGCCGTGGCGGCCGATGCGGCCCTGGTCGCCGCGCTGATCGACGAGCTGAACGCTCACCAGCAGGAGCCGACCGGTCACGTCACGCCCGAAGCGGTGGCCCGTGACGGCTTCGGCCTGCGCCCAGAGTTCGCGGTGCTGCTCGCCGAGCTCGACGGTGGGCCGGTGGGTTACGCCCTCTACCATCCGACCTGGTCGACCGAGGTCGGCGAGCGAGGATTCTATCTGTATGATCTTTACGTCCGGGCCGGCGCCCGCGGGCATGGCGTCGGGCGGGCGCTGATGGCTGCGTTGGCAGCGCAGGCCAAGGCCGAGGGTCGGACCTTTCTGTGGTGGTCTTCCAAGGCGTGGAACCAGGAGGCAGCGGCGTTCTACCGTGACCTGGGCGCCATGGAGGAGGAAGCCAGATCCCATACGCTGCTCGGCGATGCCTTTGAGGCGCTGGCGCAGGCTGCACCGCCGGGCGAAGCTTAATCCACCGCCGCCGCGTCACGCACGCGGCGACGCGTCTTGATGGGCTGCGGGGCCGCGCGGCTGCGTCGCCGTGCCAGCATTCGGTCGATCTCGGCCGCCGAGCCCGGTCGACCGAGCAGGAACCCCTGCGCCTCCTGGCAGCCCTCCTCACCGAGCCGTGCCAGCTGCTCGGCGGTCTCGACGCCCTCGGCGCAGGCGGGGATGCCGAGGCTGCGGCCGAGCTGCAGGATGGCGCCGACGATCGCTGCCGTGGCTGCGTGCCCGCCGGGCTCGAGCATGTAGGACTTGTCGATCTTCATCCGGTCGAACGGGAACCGGCGCAGCGAGCTCAGGCTGGAGCTGACCGCACCGAAATCTCCCAGTGCAATGCGCACGCCGAGCGCCTTGAGCTGGTTCAGGGTGATGAAGGTCTCCGGCCGGTCATGCCGCAGAAGGCCCTCGGTGACCTCGAGCTCGAGGCGGGGGGCCGGCAGATCGGCGGCGGCGAGCGCGTCGGCGACCCGCTGCGCGAGATCGTGCTGGCGAAGCTCGGCCGCCGAGAGGTTCACCGCCATCCGCAGCCCCGGCCAGCGCGTCGCATCCCGGCAGGCGGTGCGCAACACCCAGTCGCCGAGCGGCACGATCATGCCCGTCTCCTCGGCGAGCGGCATGAATTCCGGCGGGTGGAGCAGCCCGCGCTGCGGATGGCGCCAGCGCAGCAGCGCCTCGACCCCCACCACATCGCCGGTGCCGATGTCGATCTGCGGCTGATAGTGCAGCTCCAGCTGGCCGCCGGCCAGAGCGGAGCCGAGCTCGCCCTCCAGCCGGCGCCGGTCGCGCAATTGCTGGTCCATGCCGGCCTCGAAAAAGCAGAACCGGTTCCGCCCGCCGCTCTTGGCGCGATAGAGGGCGATGTCGGCATGCTGCAGCAGCCGCGTATCATCCACCCCGTCGGCCGGCAGCAGGGCCACGCCGATGCTGACCGTCACCAAGACGCGATGACCGTCGAGATCGAATGGCTGACTGAGGGCGTGCAGGATACGGCGGCAGAGCTGCTCGGCATCCGAGGGCCGCGCCAGCGCGGCCTGGAGGATCGTGAACTCGTCGCCGCCTTGCCGCGCAACCGTATCCCCCGACCGCACGCAGGCACGCAGGCGATCCGCGCAGATCGTCAGCAGCAGGTCGCCGGAACCGTGGCCCAGGCTGTCGTTCACTTCCTTGAAACCGTCGAGATCGAGGCACAGGACGGCGGCGACGGCGGGCTGGCGCAGACAGCGCGCCACCGTTTCCTGCAACCGGCTTTTGAGCAGCAGCCGATTGGGCAGACCGGTCAGGGCGTCGTGGTGCGCAAGGAACCGCACCTGATCGTGCGCGGTCAGCTCGGCCGTGATGTCCGTCGCGGTGCCACGAAAACCGGAGAGCGCGCCCCCGTCGAGCACGGGCTTGCCGGCGACGCGGAGCATGCGCGCGCCCCCGCCGGCCGAAGGCAGCCGATAGAGCGCGTCGCGAAATGGCCCCTCGGCAGCCAGAGCGGCGATGCTCTCGTTGCTCGACCCGAGGTCGGCGTGCGGCAGGAGGAGATCGTGGATGTGGCGGCCGATGATATCATCGGGATCGAGCCCGGTCTCCCGGGCGCAATGATCGGATACGTAGGTCAATCGCAGTTCGTGGTCGGTCTCCCAGATCCAGTCGGATGCCGCTTCGGCGATGTCGCGAAAGCGCGCCTCGCTCGCACGGATCGCGCGGCTCGCGCGATCGCTGTTGCGGACGACCACGATGGTAAAGCCGCAAAACAGCAGCGAGCCCAGAAGGGCGGGAAGGAGCCAGCCGAGCTGCCCATGGCCGGGCCGCTGCGGCTGCCAGGCGATCCACCAGGACCGCTCGCCCGCGGGTGTCGGCAGACGGACCGCAGCGCGACCGCCGGCCGGCGGCGCGTCGACGATGGACAGCCCCGACAGGCCGAAATCCGCGCCCAGGCCGTTCAGGAACGCACCATCGAGCCGCTTAGCAAATACCAGGACACTCGGCTGCCCACTGCCGCGGTCGAGGGACGAGCCGACCTGCGGGACGATCGGGCTCGCGGCGGCCGCGAACAGCCCGCCCGACCCGCCCAGCACGGCAAACCCGGCGTAAGGCTCGGTGTCGCCGGCATGCTGCCGTGCCACCGTCACCAGGGAGTCGAGCCCATCGTGCAACGCAGCCGCAGCCTCGGCGGCACGCGGCTGGCCGTTGATCTGGCCATAGGTCGCCCTGCCGGCACCGTCGAGCACGACACTGACCTCGTAGCCGTAGGTGCTCTTGATGTACGGTCCGACATTGGCGTCCGCCCAGGCCGGGTCGGGATCGAGTCACCAGCGCGCGGACAGCATCGTCCCACCAGCCATAATCGCGGGTCGCGGTCGAGAGGGTGCGGTCGAGCGCCCGGATGCTCTGCAGCACGATGCGCGCCTCAGTCTGTCGCTGCTGCGCGTCCTGACGGATGCCACCGAGATAGACCGCAACCCCGCTGAGCACGAGAGCGACGCCGACGAGCGCCGCCAACGGCACCATGGCACGCGTCGTCCCGAGCCAGATCGCCATCCGGCGCGCGACACGCAGAAGGGAGCCCACAGCAGACATGTCACCGGCCGGATCCGACGTGCCAGCGAGCACCTTGGACCAGTCGGGTTAAGCCGGGATTGACGGCTCCGGCAGCAGCGCCATGGCGGCTTCGATCTCGGCCAGCGGGCGGCAACCCAGGCTCAGCACCCGGACGCGACCGGCATCCAGCGCCAGCAGCGTCGGATAGCCCGTGACACCGAGCCCGGCCGTCTGACCGAATTCCTCGATCATGGCGGCCCTTACCTGGGTCGCCGCGAGGTCGGCGGCGAAATGCTGCGGGTCGACCCCAAGGCCGGCCGCGACGCGCTGCAGCTCGTCCGGCCGTGTGATGTCGCGACCCTCGGCGTAGAACGCGCGCTGCAGGCCGGTGAGATAGCGCAGGGCGATCTCGGGTCGCTGCCGCCTGACCACCGTCACGGCCCGGCAGGCCGGCTCCGTGTCGTAAACGAAGGCCTCCCGAGCGAAGAAACCATGGTCGAAAGGCTGGCCGGTCAGCGCATGCACATGGTCCCAGTGCTCGCGGATGGCGGCCTTGTCCTCTGGCCGCATCGGCGCGTCGCCCCGGCCGAGAGCGCCCATGGCGAGGGTCACGGGCAGACGCTCCGCCAGCTGCGCGATGACCGGCGCAAAGCCCCAGCACCAGGAGCACATCGGGTTGGCGAAATAGAGGAGTTCGAGCGTCATGCCGACGGCCGACTGGCCACACCGGAGAGTTTGGTCGGAGTGGCAGGATTTGAACCTGCGACCCCAGCGTCCCGAACGCTGTGCTCTACCAAACTGAGCTACACTCCGATCACGTGGCCGTTCGTATAGTGGGGTGGGGCAGGCGAGGCAAGCCCCTGCACCAGTGGGTGGCGAGCAGCTGCGTGGGCCGCTGCCGATGACGATCGGCGCATGATGTGCAAGCGCGCTGCGCCCTGATCCACGGCCACCTCCGCGCGGACAGGCAACGAGCGTGCCGGCAGGCAGGTCGCAGCGGGGCGGCGGTCAGTAGGCGCGGGCGGTGCAGAAATCGAGCAGATCGAGCATGGCCTGCTTGGCGCGTGAATAGGGGAACGCCGCGAGGCTCATCCGCGCCCGGTGGACGTATTCCTCGGCGCGCGCCACCGTATCCTCGATCGCGCCGTGCCGTGCGATCAGCTGCTGGGCATGCTCCAGGTCGCCGGGCTGCTGCTCGAGGTCCTCGAGCGCGCGACGCCAGAACGCGCGCTCGGTGTCGGTGCCGCGCGCGAATGCCAGCAGGACGGGCAGGGTGATCTTGCCCTCGCGGAAATCGTCGCCGACGCTCTTACCGAGTTCCGCCTGGCGCGCGCTGTAGTCCAGCGCGTCGTCGATCACCTGAAAGGCGATGCCGAGATTGTCGCCGTAGGTCGCCAGCGCCGTCTCCTCGGCGGCGGGCCGCTCGCCGATCACGGCGCCGATCTGGCACGCGGCCCTGAACAGCGCGCCGGTCTTGGCGGAGATCACCTCCAGATAGGCCTGTTCGGTGCTCGAGGTGTCGTTGGCGGTGATCAGTTGCTGGACTTCGCCTTCGGCGATCACCGCGGAGGCGTTGGAGAGGATCGCCAGCACGCGCAGATTGCCGTCGGCCACCATGAGCTGGAAGGCGCGGCTGAACAGGAAGTCGCCGACGAGCACCGGCGCCTTGTTGCCCCAGACTGCATTGGCGGTCGAGGCGCCGCGACGCAGGTCGCTCCCGTCCACCACATCGTCATGCAGCAGGGTCGCGGTGTGGATGAACTCGACGCAGGCGGCGAGGCCGAGCTGTCGCGTGCCCTGGTAGCCGCAGAGCCTGGCCGACAGCAGGGTCAGGATCGGGCGGACCCGCTTGCCACCGGCGGCGATGATGTGCCGTGCCAGCTCGGGGATCAGGCTGACCTCGCTCTGCATCTTGTCGAGGATGATCTTGTTGACCTCCTGCAGCTCGTCGGCGACGAGCACGCGCACCCCCTCGAGCTTCTCGGCGGCGGATTCCGCGGCAAGGTCCAGGGCGGGCAGGGCAGTCAAGCGGATCTCTCCCCAACACGAGCGATACCGCCCGGGTTCGTCTTGCGTTATGGCGTAGCTAACACGCACCCCCGGCGATGGCAAACCCACGCCCCCGGGGCGACGCGATACAGCTAATGGTGACTCGCCTTGGTGGAAGTGGTGCGCAGCAACGATCTCGTCCACCTCTCCTGGGCGCAGGCGATGTTGGCGGCGGACGGGATCGACTGCCTGCTTCTCGACAGCCACATCAGCAGTGTGGAAGGTGGCATCGGCGCGTTCCCGCGGCGGTTGCTGGTACTGGACGAGGATCGCGAGCGCGCCATGTGGGTGCTGGCCAACGCAGCCGAGGCGCGGCTCGATGACCAGCCTCGCTGAGCCGGAGTTGAGCGACGACCGGCTTCTTGGCGGACGTCTGCGGTTCAGCCAGCCACGGCGCGGCTATCGCATCGCGATCGATCCGGTGCTGCTTGCCGCCGCCGTCGCGGCCGAACCCGCGGAGACCGTGCTCGACGTCGGCACCGGCACGGGTGCCGCCGCCCTTTGTCTCGCTGCGCGCGTCCCGGGCTGCATGGTCGTTGGCCTGGAGCGCGACGCGGAGCTGCTGGCGATCGCCCGGCGGAACTTCGCCGCCAACGGCAGCGCCATTCGGCCGCAGCTGGTGGAAGGTGACCTGACGGCGCCTCCAGCCGCATTGGTCGACCGACCGTTCGACCACGTGATGACCAACCCGCCCTACCATCCGAATGGTAGCGCGACGCCGCCGCGGACTCCCACCGGCCGTGCTGCACACTTGGCGGAGATCGATCTGGCCACCTGGCTTCACGCCTGCCTCGCCCGGCTGCGGCCACTCGGGTGGCTGACCTTGATTCATCGCGCGGATCAGCTGGATGTGATCCTCTCGGCCCTCGCCGGCCGCGCGGGCGACGCCATCGTCTTCCCGCTGTGGCCGGACGCGGCTGCGGCATCGGCGAAGCGGATCATCGTCGCGGCCAGGAAGACGTCGCGCGGCCGGGTTCGCGTGGCTCGCGGCCTCGTGCTGCACGAGGCGGACGGCCGGTTCACCCCGGCCGCCGAGGCGATCCTGCGCGACGGCGCGGCGCTATCACTGTAGCATTCGACTAAGTACCTGGGATATATATGTTTTCAATTCCTCTGCCCGACTTTCTGCGCCGCAAGCCACGACCCGTCATCGTTCCGGCGATCCGTCTTTCCGGCGTGATCGGTAGCGCCGGGCTCGGCGGGCGTGGCCTCAGCTTGGCAGGCCTGGAGGGTGCGCTGGATGCGGCCTTCGCGCGCAAGCGGGCGCCGGCCGTGGCCCTCTTGATCAACAGTCCCGGCGGCTCACCGGTCCAGTCGGCGCTGATCGCGGGCCGGATCCGGGCGCTGGCGGCCGAGAAGGGGCTGCCGGTGCTGGCGTTCGTCGAGGATGTGGCGGCGTCCGGCGGCTATTGGCTCGCCTGTGCCGCCGACGAGATCTTCGCCGATCCCTCCTCGATCGTGGGCTCGATCGGCGTGGTTACGGCCGGCTTCGGCTTCCAGGAGGCGATCGCCCGGTTGGGCATCGAGCGGCGCGTTCACACGACCGGCGCCCGCAAGGCGCTGCTCGACCCGTTCCGGCCCGAGCGGCGCGGACGATCTCGACCTGCTGCGCGGCATCCAGGGCGACATCCTGGCGCGTTTCATCGAGCAGGTACGCAGCCGGCGTGGAGAGCGGCTCAAGGGTGGGGATGCCGAGCTGTTCGATGGTCGCGTCTGGACCGGCGACGCGGCCCTGAAGCAGGGGCTGATCGACGGCCTTGGCGAGGCCAGGGCCACGATCCGCGCCCGCTACGGCGAGAACGCGAAGCTGGCGCTGGCCAACCCGGCGCGCGGCTGGCTGCGGCGCCGGTTGCGTTTGCAGGCGGAGCCTGCACATATGCTGGAGGAGACGCTCGCGGTGCTCGAGGCACGCGCCCACTGGCAGCGGTTCGGCCTGTAGCCGCAGTTCGGAAGCGACGATGTTCACGATGAGCTTCAGCAAGATCCTGTTGACCGTGCTGGTGGTGGTGGTCGCCTGGCGTGGCTACCGCATGCTGCAGCAGGTCCAGGAGCGTCTGGCTGCCGCCAATCAGCGGCCGGCGGCGCCGGCATCGGCATCGGCATCATCGGTCAAGGCCACCGATCTGGTCGAATGCGTGCGCTGCGGCCTGTTCGTGCCCAACGGCACGATCTGCCGCAGTCGCGAGGAATGCCGCTTCCGCCCTAGTTGAAAGCCGCCGCTCGCCTTGACCGGGGTGCCAGCGTCGCTAGAAGTTGCGCCGCAACATCGGCTACCGAACTGCCACGCTTTTGCCCAATGACCGCCCGCCCAGCTTCCAGGACCTGATCCTGCGCCTGCAGCGCTATTGGGCGGACCAGGGCTGCGTGATCCTGCAGCCCTACGACATCGAGGTGGGGGCAGGGACCTTCCACCCGGCGACGACCCTGCGTGCGCTCGGCCCCGAGCCGTGGAACGCCGCCTACGTGCAGCCCTCGCGCCGGCCGACCGACGGCCGCTACGGGCTGAACCCGAACCGGCTGCAGCACTACTACCAGTTCCAGGTGATCATGAAGCCGTCGCCGCCGGACCTGCAGGAGCTGTACCTGCGGAGCCTGTACGCGCTGGGCATCGATCCCGGGCTGCACGACCTGCGCTTCGTCGAGGACGACTGGGAGAGCCCGACGCTGGGCGCCTGGGGCCTCGGCTGGGAGGTCTGGTGCGACGGGATGGAGGTGTCGCAGTTCACCTATTTCCAGCAGGTCGGCGGCTTCGACTGCCGCCCGGTCTCGGGCGAGCTGACCTACGGGCTCGAGCGGCTCGCCATGTACGTGCAGGGCGTCGAGAACGTCTATGACCTGGATTTCAACGGCCAGGGCGTCACGTACGGACAGGTCTTCCTGCAGGCTGAGAGGGAATATTCGGCGTTCAACTTCGAGGTCGCCGACACCGAACTGCTGTTCCGGCACTTCGCTGATGCCGAGAAGCATTGTGAGCTGATCCTCGGTCGCGGGCTGGCGCTGCCCGCCTACGACCAGTGCCTGAAGGCGAGCCATCTGTTCAACCTGCTGGATGCGCGGGGTGTGATCAGCGTGACCGAGCGGGCGGCCTACATCGGCCGCGTGCGAGCATTGGCGAAAGGTTGCGCCGAGGCGTGGATCAAGACGCGCGAAGCGGTCCCGCATGGCTGAACTGCTGCTGGAGCTGCTCTCCGAGGAGATCCCGGCCCGGATGCAGGATCGGGCCCGGGAGGATTTGGCGCAAGGTCCTGGGCGACTTGCTGACCGAGGCCGGCGTCGCCTTCGATCGACCTATCCGCAGCTACGCGACGCCGCGCCGACTGACGGTGGTGGTGACCGGATTGCCGTTGCAGCAGGCCGACCGGGTGGTCGAGCGCAAAGGTCCGCGCGTCGACGCGCCGGAGCAGGCGAGGGCAGGGTTCCTACGCGGGCTTGCCGATGTCGAGCACACGCTGGAGGAGCGCGAGGACAAGAAGGCCAAGGTTCTGTTCGCGATCATCCGCGAGCACGGCCGACCGCTGATCGAGCCCTTGGCAGACTTAGTGCCCCAGGCGATCCAGCGGCTCCCATGGCCAAAGTCGATGCGCTCGGGAAGTGCGGACTTCCGCTGGGTTCGCCCGTTGCACTCGATCCTGTGCCTGTTCGACGGCAAGGTCGTACCGTTCGCAGGTCGCGGGGATCAGCAGCGGGGACGCGACGCGTGGGCACCGCTTCCTGGCGCCGGCGCCGTTCACGGTGCGCGACTTCGCCGACTACGTCGTCCAGCTGCGCGAGGCCAAGGTGATCCTCGACGGCGCCGAGCGCCGGGCGATGATCGCGCAAGCAGCAGAAGAGATGGCGAGGGGCGAGGGCCATGTGCTCGCCGACGATCCCGGCGCTGCTCGACGAGATCAAGGGCCTCGTCGAGTGGCCGGTGCCGCTGATGGGCTCGATCGACGAAGAGTTCATGGCGCTGCCCGCTGAGGCCCTGGTCGGCACCATGCGGGCGAACCAGAAATACCTGACGATGCGCACGGCCGATGGCGCGCTGGCGCCACGGTTCGTCGTGGTCGCCAACATGGCGGCGAGCGACGGCGGTGCCGCGATCGTCGCCGGCAACGAGCGCGTGCTGCGCGCCCGCCTGTGGGATGCGCGCTTCTTCTGGGACCAGGACCGCAAGGCGTCGCTCGAGAGCCGGCTGCCCGCGCATGGAGCGGATGGTCTTCCATGCCGAGCTGGGCACCCAGGGGCAGCGCGTCGAGCGGCTGGTGGCCCTGGCCGGTGCGCTCGTGCCCTATGTGCCGAGCGCCGACCGAGCCATGTCCGAGCGGGCAGCGCTGTTGGCCAAGGCCGATCTGGTCACCGGCATGGTCGGCGAGTTCCCCGAGCTGCAGGGCATCATGGGCGGCCACTACGCCCGGGTGCAGGGCGAGCCGGCGGCGGTGGCGGCGGCGATCCGCGACCACTACGCACCCAAAGGCCCCGACGATACCTGCCCGACGCGCGCCCGACAGCGTCGTGGTCGCCTTGGCCGACAAGCTCGACACGCTGACGGGCTTTTTCGCCGCCGGCATTCGGCCGACCGGCTCCAAGGACCCGTTCGCGCTGCGCCGAGCCGGGCTCGGGATCATTCGCCTGATTCTGGACAATCGACTGCGCCTGGGCCTGCGGCAGGCCTTCGCGGCGTCATTGGCTGGCTACGGCGAGCGGTTCCGGGATGTGGCAGCCGAAGGTTTGGGCCAGGAGTTGACGGCGTTTTTAGCCGACCGCCTCAAGGGGCACCTTCGCGATCGAGGCGTGCGTCACGACGTCGTGGCGGCTGCATTCGCGGTCGGCGCCGAGGACGATCTCGTCCGGCTGATCGCGCGGGCCGAAGCGCTGCAAGCGTTTCTCGATAGCGAGGACGGCCGCAATCTGGTCACCGCCTATCGACGCGCCAGCAGCATCGTCGGGATCGAAGAGAAGAAAGACGGCCGTCGCTACGATGGCCATCCGGTGGTGGGTGCGTTGCTCGATCCTGCCGAGGAAGATCTGTACGCGGCACTCGAACGTGCCCAGGGCGTGATCGATGTGGCGCTCGAGGCCGAGGACTATGCCGGCGCGATGGCGGCATTGGCCGGCTTGCGGGCACCGGTCGACCGTTTCTTCGATGCCGTCATGGTCAATGTTTCGGAACCGGATTTACGGGTCAATCGTTTGCTGCTGCTCGCGCGAATTCGGGCGAGCCTGCAGCGGGTGGCCGACTTCGCGCTGATCGAGGACGCCGGTCGCCCCGAGAGTTGAGCCAGGCGACAGTTGCCGGAGGATGACGACCATGACGCAGTGGGTCTACGGTTTCGGCGGCGGGCGGGCCGATGGCACGGCGGCGATGAAGGCGCTGCTCGGCGGCAAGGGGGCGAATCTCGCCGAGATGAGCAATCTCGGCCTGCCAGTGCCGCCGGGCTTCACCATCTCGACCGAGGTCTGCGCCTGCTTCTACGCGCACGGCAAGACGTATCCGGCCGAGCTGAAGGAGGACGTGGCGCAGGCGCTGAGAGCGATCGAGCAGGAGCTCGGCGTCCGCTTCGGCGATCCGGAGCGGCCCTTGCTGGTCTCGGTCCGCTCCGGGGCGCCGGTGTCGATGCCGGGGATGATGGACACGGTCCTCAACCTCGGTCTCAACGACCGCACCGTCGAGGGCCTGGCGGCCGCCAGCGGCGACGCCCGTTTTGCCTGGGACAGCTATCGCCGCTTCATCCAGATGTACGCGGACGTCGTGCTGGAGGTGGACCACTACCAGTTCGAGGAGGCGCTCGAGGACGCCAAGCAGGCTCAGGGCTGCCGATTCGATACCGACCTCGACGCCGTGACGCTCGCCGAGCTCGCCGCGACCTACAAGCAGATCGTCGCCAAGGCCACCGGCAAGCCGTTCCCGCAAGATCCGCAGGAGCAGCTCTGGGGCGCGATCGGCGCCGTGTTCGGCTCGTGGATGACGCCGCGCGCCGTCACCTATCGCCGGCTCAACAGCATCGCGAGCGAGATGGGCACGGCTGTGACCGTCCAGGCGATGGTGTTCGGCAACATGGGTGCCGACTGCGCCACCGGCGTCGCGTTCACCCGCAACCCGTCGACCGGCGAGAGCGCCTTCTACGGCGAGTTCCTGATCAACGCCCAGGGTGAGGACGTGGTGGCCGGTATCCGCACGCCGCAGCCGCTGACCCGCGGCATGGCCGCCGGCAGCGGCTCGGACGGCCAGCCGATGGAAGAGGCGCTGCCGCAGTCGTTCGCGGAGCTGTCGGCCGTGTTCGATCGGCTGGAGCGGCACTACCGCGACATGCAGGACATCGAGTTCACCATCCAGCGCGACAAGCTGTTCATCCTGCAGACCCGCTCGGGCAAGCGCACGGCGCCGGCGGCGCTGAAGATCGCCGTCGACATGGCGGCGGATGGGCTGATCACGCGCGAGGAGGCGATCCTGCGCGTCGATCCGGCTTCGCTCGACCAGCTGCTGCATCCGACGCTCGACCCCAAGGCCGAGCGCAAGATCATCGCCAAGGGCCTCCCGGCCTCGCCGGGTGCGGTATCCGGCAAGGTCGTGTTCAGCGCCGATCATGCCGAGAAGATGGCCGCCGCCGGCGAGGCGGTGATCCTGGTGCGGACCGAGACCTCGCCCGACGACATTCACGGCATGCACGCGGCAAGGGGCATCCTGACCTCGCGCGGGGGCATGACCAGTCATGCCGCCGTGGTTGCGCGCGGCATGGGCAAGGCCTGCGTCTGCGGCGTCGGCGACGTGATCATCTCCTATGCCGAGAAGGCCTTCACCGTGAAGGGCGTGCGCGTCGCCGAGGGCGACGAGATCACCATCGACGGCGCCGCCGGCACGGTCATGCTGGGCAAGGTTCCGACCGTCGACCCCAAGCTCTCCGACGATTTTGCGACGCTGATGGAGTGGGCCGATTCGCATCGTCGCTTGAAGGTGCGCACCAACGCCGAGACGCCGCTCGACGCACGCGCCGCGCTCAAGTTCGGCGCCGAGGGCATCGGCCTGTGCCGCACGGAGCACATGTTCTTCCAGCCCGACCGGATCGTCGCCATGCAGGAGATGATCCTGGCCAACGATGTGGAGGGCCGGAAGAAGGCGCTGGCGAAGATCCTGCCGATGCAGCGCGCCGACTTCGTCGAGCTGTTCGAGATCATGGCCGGGCTGCCGGTCACCATCCGTCTGCTCGATCCCCCGCTGCACGAGTTCCTGCCGCACGACGAGGCGGACCTGGAGACCGTGGCCAAGGCCGCCGGGGTCGAGCTGAAGATGGTGCGCCGGCGTCTCGCGGATCTCAAGGAGTCCAACCCGATGCTGGGCCTGCGCGGCTGCCGGCTCGGCATCCTGTTCCCCGAGATCTACGAGATGCAGGCGCGCGCGATCTTCGAGGCGGCGTTCGCCGTCCAGGCCGCGAGCGGCAGCACGGTGGTGCCCGAGGTGATGATTCCCCTGGTGCTGGCGGCGCGAGAGTTGCAGCTGATCAAGGAGCGGATCGACGCCGTGGCGGTCGAGGTCGGCAAGGAGCATGGCGGCACGCTCGACTATCTGGTCGGCACCATGATCGAGCTCCCGCGCGCGGCGCTCAGGGCAGGGGAGATCGCGGAGCACGCCGCGTTCTTCAGCTTCGGCACCAACGACCTCACGCAGATGACGCTGGGCTTGTCGCGCGACGATTCCGGCAAGTTCCTGGAGAGCTATCTGCGTGCCGACATCTTCGCCGGCGATCCGTTCCAGACCCTCGACCAGCAGGGCGTCGGCGAGCTGGTCGAGCTCGCGGTCGAGCGCGGCCGTGCGGCGCGGCCGGACATCAAGCTCGGCATCTGCGGCGAGCATGGCGGCGATCCGGCGTCGGTGGATTTCTGCGAGCGGGCCGGGCTCGACTATGTGTCCTGCTCGCCGTACCGCGTGCCGATCGCGCGGCTGGCCGCGGCGCAGGCGGCTCTGCGAGCCAAGCACGCGTCTTGAGCGACGAGCTGACGCAGCTGCGCCAGGGCGGCAAGGCCGCGCTCGCCCGCGCCTTGGCGCTGATCGAGACGGCTCCGCAGGCTGCAAGCACGCTGGCGCTGCTCGATGCCGCCTGGGCCGCGCCGCGCGCCCAGGTGATCGGGCTGACCGGGCCGCCGGGAGTCGGCAAGTCGACACTGGTCTCTGCATTGGTGCGCGCGTGGCGCACCGCCGGCCGCACTGTCGGCGTGATCGCGGTCGACCCATCGTCGCGGCGGACCCGCGGCGCGCTGCTCGGCGACCGCACCCGGATCGACGTCGACCCAGGCGACCAGGGCGTGTTCGTGCGCTCGATGGCGGCGCGCGACCGGCTGGGCGGACTGGCAGACCTGTGCGCCGCCGCGATGGTGCTGATGCGCGCGGTCTACGACGTGGTGCTGATCGAGACCGTGGGCGTCGGCCAGTCCGAGACCGAGGTCACCGACCTCGCCGACACGGTGGTGTTCGCGGCCCAGCCCGGTTCCGGCGACAGCCTGCAGTTCATCAAGGCCGGCATCGTCGAGATTCCCGACATCGCGCTGGTGACCAAGGCCGACATGGGACCGGTCGCCGAGCGGGCGCAGCGCGACCTGGAAGGGGCGCTCGGTTTGGGCTCGGTCGGCACCGCAGGCTGGAAGACGCCGATCCTGTTGGTGTCCGCCGCGAGCGGGCAGGGGGTCGACGCCGTGCTCGGGCAGATCGCGGCGCACGCCGCGGCCATCGAGTCCACGCGGACGGCAAGGCGTCAGGCGCAGGGCGCCTTGTGGCTCGAGCGTTGGGTGCGTGAGGAATTCGGCCGGCGCGGCGCTGCGCGCGTCGCGCCGCAGCTTGCCGCCGTCACGGCCGACCGCGCGGTCTCGCCATTCCGATGGCTGGAGCGCATCGCCTACCCAGGCTGAAGGCGCAGCCAAGCTGGCGGGGCTGGCTCGAGCTGTGCCTCGCCCGCCGTCAGAGATGCGGTATGGGTAGTTGCCAATTGTTCCAGGCGCAGCAACGCCAGCGCCATGTCGCCCACACCGGAGCGCAGGTCGCCCGCGTCCCGGCCGTCGCGGGTGACGGGAGTGCCCGGCTCCGGCAGCGCGCCCGTGACGCGTACCGGCATCAGCCGCTTCTTCACCAGCGCACGATGCTTGGTCCGCGCGGTCAGCTCCTGGCCGACGAAGCAGCCCTTGGTGAAGCTGACGCCGTTCAGCTCCTCGAAGCCGCTCTCCAGCAGCAGCGACTTGTCGACGATCAGGTCGCGCGTGCCATCGGGCACACCCAGCGCCAGCCGGTGCCGGTCGTAGGCCGCGAACGGGGCAGGGGCCAGTCCGTGCGCGGCGATGAACGCGTCGACATCGCCTGCCGGCAGCACCACGCGCACGCCGAGCTCGGCGAGACGTGGGTCTACGGCGAGCAGGGCGTTGCCTTCAGTCCGGGCCATACCCGCCTCGGCCGCAAAACCGAGGCGTTCGACGGCCTGTTCTCCGAACACGGCCAAGATCGCGAGCGTGTCACCGGCATTTTCAATCGCCACCTGCGCCCGCAGCCGGTACATGGAGAGGCGTTGGATCAGCGCCGCAGCCCGCGCGGTCTCGGTGTCGAGCAGGATTTCGTCTGATCTCTGGTAGAGAAGAAAGTCAAACAGGTACTTGCCCTGCGGCGTCAGCAGGGCGGCATAGACGGCTCGGCTGGGTGTCAGCGAATTGACATCGTTGCTGATCAGGCCCTGCAGCAGGCTGCGCGCATCCGGGCCGGTCAAGCGCACGATGCCGCGCTGGTCGAGGACGACGCAACCTGGTGGGGACATGGCGGCTCTTCCTCCGGCTGATCGGATCGCTCTCGCATGTGGGTAGGTGACGGACATGAGCAAGTCGATGCCGGATGATCCTCCGGCGCTCGATCTGGAGCACGCGGCGTTGTTCCTGGACTATGACGGCACCTTGGTCGGCATTGCGCCGACGCCGGCCGAGGCACGCGCGGACGAAGCGCTGCTGGCCCTGCTGGCCCAGCTACAGGAGCGGTTGGGTGGTGCGCTGGCCATCGTCAGCGGACGCGGCGTCGCCGACATCGATCGGATGCTGGCGCCGTTGCGGCTGACCGTCGCCGGGCTGCATGGCCTGGAGCTGCGACCGCGCCAAGCGGCGACACTGGAGGATGTCGCGGGTGACCCGCTGCTGATACCGGCGCGGGCTGCACTGGCGGCGTTTGCCGCAAGGCATCCTGGAACCCTGGTGGAGGACAAGCGGTTGAGCCTCGCATTGCATTATCGCCTCGCACCCGAGGCGACGCTGTCTGCCGAGCGGCTGGCGGAACGGCTGGCGGCGGAGAGTGCCGGGGCTTTGCGGCTACAGCGGGGTAAAATGGTGGTGGAGCTGCTTCCCGCCGGGCGGGATAAGGGCCGTGCGATCGGCGATCTTCTGGGCTTGGCCGAGTTCGCAGGGCGGCGGCCGGTTTTCGTCGGCGACGACGTGACCGACGAAGCCGGATTTCGAATGGTCAATGCGCGCGACGGCGTGAGCGTGCGGGTCGGTGAGGCTGCGGGAGAGACGGACGCCCGGCATCGTCTGGCCGATGTCGGTGCATTGCAGTCTTGGCTGCATGCGTCGCTCACGCAGCTGTCCGCCTGATGCCAGACGGGCGGCTCATCATCGTCTCGAACCGGGTAACCCCGCCGACCGGCCGGCAGTCGGCGGGCGGGCTCGCCGTGGGAGTGCTGGCAGCACTGCGCGACAAAGGCGGCGTGTGGTTCGGCTGGAGCGGCAAGACCGTGGTCGACCCCGCGGACCGGTCGATGGTGCAGATCGAGAAGGGCAGGAGCACCTACGCCCTGCTCGATCTTACCGAGGGAGAGTTCGCGGGCTTTTACGAGGGGATGGCCAACCGGACGCTGTGGCCGCTGTTCCACTACCGGATCGACCTGACCTCGTTCGAGCACGAATGGTACCGGATCTATCGTGAGGTCAACCAGCGCTTCGCCGAGCACCTGATGCTGCTGCAGCAGCCCGACGATCGCGTCTGGGTTCAGGACTTCCATCTCATCCCGCTGGGCCACGAGCTGCGCCGGCTGGGCTTTGTCGGCCGACTGGGCTTCTTCCTGCACATCCCGTTCCCGCCGAGCCAGCTGTTCATGACCATGCCGTGGCACCGTGAGCTCGGCGAGGATTTGTGCGCGTACGACGTGGTGGCGTTCCAGACGCCGAACGATCGCGATCATTTCCTCGACTATGCGCAGCGTGAGCTGGGCGCCGAACTGCTGGACGGTCATCGGCTCCGGATCGGCGAGCGGGAGATCCTCGCGCAAGCGGTGCCGATCGGCATCGACGTCAAGGAGGTCGAGCGCCTGACGGTCTCGGCCGAGGCCAAGCGCCAGTCCGAGACCCTGCATGGGACGCTGGGCGATCGGTCCTTGATCATCGGCGTCGACCGGCTCGACTACAGCAAGGGCATCGTCGAGCGGTTGCGTGGGTTCCAGATGCTGCTGAGCGAGTATCCGCAGCATCTGCGCAAGGTGGTGTGCATGCAGATCTCCGCACCGAGTCGCGAGGATCTGCCCGAGTATCGCGATATGCGCCGCTCGATCGAGCGGCTGGTCGGCCACGTGGTCGGTCGCTACGGCGAGGCCGACTGGATCCCGCTGCGCTACATGAACCGCACCCACTCGCGACGGACGCTCGCTGGCTACTATCGCGCTGCCAAGGTTGGCCTGGTGACGCCGCTGCGAGACGGTCTCAACCTGGTCGCGGAGGAATATGTCGTGGCGCAGGATGCGGACGATCCCGGCGTGCTCGTGCTGTCGCGCTTCGCCGGGGCGGCCTCGTGCCTGGAGGGAGCGTTGATCGTCAACCCGTACGACGTCGAGGGCGTCGCGGCAGCCATCGACCGCGCGCTGACCATGCCGCTGGCGGAACGCAAGGAGCGGCATGGTCAGCTGCTCGACTCCGTGCGCGCCAACGACATCCAGGCGTGGCGCCGCCGCTGCCTGACGGCACTGGCGGGCGAGGCACCACCGTGATGGCGCGGCATCGCCTTATTGGATAAGATACGTTATGGCAAATCAGATTTGAGTCTGCGCTTGACCGTTTCGGCAGTCTGGTCGATCGATGGCTCAGGCCCGCTTGGCGGAATTGGTAGACGCACAAGACTTAAAATCTTGAGTCCGCAAGGGCGTGCCGGTTCGAGTCCGGCAGCGGGCACCACCGGCACGGTCAGTCGATGACGTCTGCGGCGGCATTGAACGGTGCCGCGGCGATGGGACCGAGAACCGGCACCACGTCGAGCACGTCGCCAGTCACCCGAAACGGCAGCGCCACAACGCCACAGCCGGTGAGCAGAGCTAGCAGAGCGAGCGTCGCGAGCCATCGCATGCCGTGCATCCTCGTCCTGTCATCCGACCGCATCGGTGCGGGCCGGAGCCGCCAAGCAAGGACGATACCGCCAAGCCAAGCCTTCGCATAGAGACAGCCCGCGGATCCAACGCCATCGTTGACGTTGGCTCGCCATGCGGCCTGATGCTAGTAGAGCATTCACTGCGAACCAGCCTGCGGGGAATCCTTAGATCCATGGATTTGCAGCCTAGGACGGCCAACGACCAGACTGACGACCGCACGGCCCCGGTCGACCAAATGCCCGGCGGTGGAGCGCACTGGTACAAGGACGCGGTGGTGTATCAGACCCACATCAAAGCGTTCTTCGATGCCAGTGGCGACGGCATCGGCGATTTTGTCGGCCTCATCGAGAAGCTCGACTATATCCAGGAACTGGGCGCGTCGGCGATCTGGCTGTTGCCGTTCTACCCCTCGCCGCTGCGCGACGACGGTTACGACATCGCTGACTATCGCGCCGTCAATCCGGCCTATGGGGTGCTGAAGGACGTACGTCGGCTGGTCCAAGAGGCACACCGGCGTGGACTGCGGGTGATCACCGAGCTGGTGATCAACCACACTTCGGACCAGCACCCGTGGTTCAAGCGCGCGCGCCGTGCCAAGCCGGGCTCGATCTGGCGCGACTATTATGTCTGGAGCGATACAGACAAGAAATACGATGGCACCAGAATCATTTTTACCGATACCGAGAAGTCAAACTGGAGCTGGGATCACGAGGCTGGCGCGTATTTCTGGCATCGTTTCTACAGTCACCAGCCCGATCTGAATTTCGACAACCCGCGGGTCATGAAGGAGGTGCTGGGAGCTCTGCACTACTGGCTGGAGATGGGTATCGATGGGCTGCGCCTGGACGCGATTCCCTATCTGGTCGAGCGCGAGGGTACCAACTGCGAGAACCTGCCCGAGACCCATGCCGTCCTGAAGCGAATCCGGGCCGAGATGGATGCGCATTTTCCCGACCGCATGCTCCTGGCCGAGGCGAATCAGTGGCCCGAGGACACCTACCCCTATTTCGGCGACGGCGACGAATGCCACATGGCATTTCACTTCCCGCTGATGCCGCGCATGTACATGGCAATCGCCCAGGAGGATCGGCACGCGATCACCGACATCATGCGCCAGACGCCGGAGATCCCGGACGGCTGCCAGTGGGCGATTTTCCTGCGCAACCATGACGAGCTCACGCTCGAGATGGTGACACAGAACGAGCGCGAATATCTGTGGAATACCTATGCCGCCGACCGGCGGATGCGCATCAATGTCGGCATCCGGCGCCGCCTGGCACCGCTGCTCGACAACGACCGGCGCCGCATCGAGCTGATGAACGCGATGCTGATGTCGATGCCCGGCACGCCGGTGATCTATTACGGCGACGAGATCGGGATGGGCGACAACATCTATCTCGGCGACCGGGACGGCGTCCGCACGCCGATGCAGTGGTCGTCCGACCGCAATGGCGGCTTCTCCCGCGCCAACCCGCAGGCGCTCTACGCGCCGCCGGTCCAGGATCCGATCTTCGGCTACCAGGCGGTCAACGTAGAGGCGCAGCAGCAGAGCCCAGGCTCACTGCTCAACTGGATGAAGCGCCTGATCGCGGTGCGCCAGGGCCGCAAGACATTCGGCCGTGGTTCCCAGACATTCCTCTATCCGCGCAATCGCAAGATACTGGCTTATCTGCGCGAATTCGAGGGTGAGACGATCCTGTGCGTCTACAATCTGTCGCGCAACGCGCAGGCCTGCGACCTCGATCTCGCCGGCTACCGCGACCGGGTCCCGGTCGAGCTGCTCGGCCGCACCGATTTCCCCCCGATCAGCGATCCGGCCTACCGACTGACTCTCCCGGGTTACGGCTTTTACTGGCTGGTGCTGGCCGAAGTGGCCCAGCTGAGTAGCTGGCATCAGCCTCCGACCGAGCCCCTGCCCGACCTGATCACCATTGTGCTGAACGACAACTGGCGTGTGATCAGCGAGAGTTGTGGCGGACGCGAGATCGCCCGCCTGGTGCTCCCCGAATACCTACCCAAGCAAAGCTGGTTCGCGCCCCGGGATCAGCCGATCGAATCGGTCAGGCTCGGACGCGCCGGCGAGCTGCGCGGTCGCGGCGCAAACTACCTCGTCGCCCAGCTGGAGGTCGTCTCGACCGGCTGTCCAGAGAGTTGCTGGTTTCTGCCGTTCGCGGTCGCGTGGGGCGAGGAGAACCTGACCCCAAGCGCGCCCCTCCTGCCCTACACGCTGGCCAAGGCCCGCCGCGGCGCCAACGTCGGGGCACTGTATGATGCGACCCGTGCCGACGGCTTCGCCCGCACGCTGCTGCAGCTGATGCACGAGGAGCGTGAATCGGGGACCGATGAGTTGCTGCTGCGCTGCCTCGCCGGCGAGCACAAGGCCGAGCTGGAGGTGGCCGATGAGTCGCCTGTCCGCCGCCTCGGGGCCGAGCTGAGCAACAGCTCGGTGCTGGTTGACGAGCGGGTGATGCTCAAGATGTTCCGCCGGCTGCAGCCGGGGCTCC
Organism: uncultured Alphaproteobacteria bacterium; assembly: GCA_963798145.1. Taxonomy (GTDB): domain Bacteria; phylum Pseudomonadota; class Alphaproteobacteria; order Geminicoccales; family Geminicoccaceae; genus Benzoatithermus. Next base: position 161,066 of record CAWCSG010000007.1, on the reverse strand, counting down.
ATCCCGAGCTCGAGGTCGGGCGCTTCCTGACCGATGTCGCGGGATTCGCGCACGCTCCGCGGCTGCTGGGCTCGATCGAGCAGGTCGCCGCGGACGGAACGCCAACGGCGCTGGCCGCGGCCTTCGCCTTCGTCCCCAACCAGGGTGACGGCTGGCATTTGACGCTGGATCATCTCGATCGCGTGCTCGAGGAGCTGCGACATACGCCAGAAGCCAGCCGTCCGCCGCCGGAGGTGCTGCACGAGCAATATCTGGTGGTGGCGCGCCTGCTCGGCCGACGCACCGCCGAGCTGCACATGGCCCTGGCCACGCCGACCGACGATCCGGCCTTTGCCGTCGAGCCGGTCACGGCTACTGATTTGGACGGCTGGTGGTCGACCACCCGGTCGGTCGCGACCGATGCATTCGCGCTGCTGGAACAGCTCAGGCCGTCGGCGCCCGAGGCCCTCGCCTTGGAAATTGACGGCGTGCTGGCGATACGTGCGGAGATCGAGGCGACGCTGGCCGTGACCCCTGCCCCATCGTCCGGTAACGTCAAGTTGCGTACGCATGGCGACTATCGTCTGGGTCAGGTCTTGGTCGCCCATGGCGACCTCATGATCGTCGATTTCGGGGGCGTGGCATCGTGCTCATTTGCCGAACGTCGCGCCAAGGGATCACCGGTCGCCGACCTCGCCGGCATGCTGCGGTCGTTCGACGAGGCGGCCTGGGCCAGCGTGTTCCGTTTCGCCGAGAGCGACCCGGTGGCGTTCGAGCAGCTGCTGACGCCGGCCATGGCCTGGCGCGATCTGACGCGCGCGGCCTTCCTGGCGGAGTACCGGGCAGTCATCGGCGAGAGCCCGGGCAGCGTCGATGCCACGGAGAATCTGTTGCAGTTGCTCACGCTGCAACGATTGCTCGACGAGGTCGGCCGCGAGGCCACGCGGCCGACCGCCCGGCTTCGGATTCCATTGAGCGGGCTGCGCGAACTGTTCCCCGGCTCCGGTCAGAGCCAGGACCCCGCTGCAGGTCCCGGAGGATAGCCAGGCGCGCCGGCGCAACCGTCAGCTCTGGAGTGGACCGGCCGACGCCGGCGTCTAACGCCGTCGACTGGCGGCAGACCCGTCGATCAGGCGCCTATAGACCGCGAGACATTTCTCTGCGAACTCGGGCCAAGTGTGCATGCCTGCCTTGAGCTGTCTGGTCTGCTGCCGGAGCGTCTCGCGCGCTGCCGGGCTCTCGATCAGCTCCTTCAACGCCCGCGCGAGTTCGCCGGCGTCCTCGGGTGTCACGAGGCGCAGGTGCTGCCGCGCAGGTGCCTCCGCGAAGACGCCGATCTCACTGGCGATGATCGGTTTCTCGGCTTCGATCGCCAAGGCCAGCGCCCCGCTCGCGTCGATCTTCCGGTAGGGGAAGACGACCAGATCCGCAGCCTGCAGGTAGTCCGCGAGCGCCTCGTCCGGGATGTAGCGCAGGTCGAAGCGGAACTGGCTCTCCATGCCGGCGGCCGCGATTTTCGCCTGAAGCTCGTCGACCGGCTCGAATGGCCGGCCGACCACGTCGACCACAAAATCGACGCCAGCGGCCGCGAGCGACAGGCCGGCATCAACGAGGACGTCGATACCTTTGTAGTGCTTGATCGAGCCGAAGAAGAGCACGCGCACGGGTCCCGCCGCTGCCGGCTGCGCTCGCGAGCCCGGCTCCGCCAGCGGCAACGGCGGATGCGGTATGGTGCTGATGCGGCTGTCCGCGATTCCCAACTCGCGCAGCGTGTCCCGGGTCTGCTCCGTGTGCACCACGTAGTGATCGAACAGCAGCCGCGCCTCGCGATCGCCCAGCAGCTGCAGCCAGGAGCTGTTCTTGGAACCGTGGAAGGATTGCGAGTCGTGCACGGTCAGGACCAGCCCGGCCTGTCTGCCGATACGCCGGAGGAAGTAGCGATCGACGACCGGCAGCACGAACCATTGCAGGTGCAGGATATCGGGCCGCTCTTGTGCCGCCAGGCGCTCGAGCGCGCGCATGCCGGACAGGTGTTCGAGGCCCTTCAGGATCTTGCGCGGCGCCGAGGTCCGCCATGTGTCGACCGCATTCTCGGAGCGCCGATAGAAGAGCGGGCGGAACGCGAACCCCTGCTCATCGACCTCCTCGTAGGAACGCAGGCCACGGCCGATGAGCGTCACCTCGGCACCCGCCTCCGCCAGCGCCCGGCAGAAACGGGTGTCGTAGGGCACGGTGAACAAGGCCGGATCGACGACATGGACGCGCATCTCTGCTCCGACAACGTTACGGATCTGCAGCCTCAGGGCTGGCTCGTCGGCCGCTTCGGGAGCACGGCACGGATGGCGGCGCAGTCGTTCCCGTCGCGCAGGGCGTGCTCCCGCTCCCAGCCATAGGCGAACATATGGCTGCCCGGCGGCAGCGCGATGGGCGTCGCCGCGGCCTGGATGATTTCGGTCAGCTCAGGGTTGATCAGGTGCGGCTTGCCCCAGTCGACGATCGGACCGAACACGACGCCTGAAGCGAAACAGTCCAGGATCAGCTTCATGGAAGCATTGGTGCCGATGATCGGCCGGCCCGTCCTGAAGTCCCGACTGAACTCATCGCGATTGTCCGGCGCCTGCTCCCCCAGCTTGGAAGGGCTGAAGCGCACGTCATAGTGCCCGAGGAAGAACAGCGTGCTCAGCTCCTCGGTGGTCACGACAATCGCGGCCCTATCCACCCAGGGCTGCAGCGCCGGTTGCGCGATACGCCACTCCGCAGTCGGCTTTTCGCCCGGCATCTGCACCTCGGCGACCAGCGTCGCCGTGCGCAGCAGGAACGGATTGAAGGCAAGGAGGGACAGCAGCGCCACCGCGACGACGATCCCGGCCAGTCGCTCGCGGCCGCCGCCGATCGCGGTCATGCCAGCCGCCAATTGACGGCGCAGACCGACCATGAAGCCGGCGAGCGGACAAGCCACGGCGGCGAGGCCGAGACCCCACAAGCCGAATAGGTAGGGCTGGGCATAGGCGAGGTAGCGCATGCCCTTCGGCCCGCCGAACGACGTGAGCACGAAGGATATCGCAAAGGTCACCAGCAGGAACCAGCCGGGCCGAGGAAAGTAGGCAACCGCCGCCAGCCCGATAATCCCGGTCAGCGTCCACAATGTCGGGTAGAAGATCATGTAGCGCAGATGGTAGAACCAGAACTCTTCCTGCGAGGCTTCGTTGAAGAGCGGAACCGAACGGTAAATACTCCAGAGCCTTTGGGGCAGCCCCACGAGCCACAGCGCAAGGAACGCCAGCACCGGCAGCACCACCAGCGCAGCCAAGATCTGCAGCTTGCGTGTCCGGGATGTTCCCGGATCGGTGAGCAGCGGCAAAACGATCGCGACCACGGCCCAGAGGCCGATCCCCGCGACCCCGAGCAGCGTGGTGGGTTGCAGGTAGGTGGCCAGGCCCAGGAATGGCAGCATCGCAGCCAGGAAAATGGCGGCGCGACCGATGCGAGCGGGATGACGCAGCGCCTCGTAGATCAGGATGGCGGCCACGAACAAAGCCAGGGTCTGCGGTGCGTAGAAGCGTGCAAACTGCGCCACCTCGACCGCGAAGGGCGATACCATGAACAGTCCGGCGCCCAGCCACGCGGCCAACGGCCCGGCTTCGCGCCGCAGCCATACGAACAACAGCGGCACCAGCGCGGCGATGCATAGCAGCGAGGGCAGCCGCGCCGTGGCGAGGCTCACGCCGAACAACTTGAAGCTCTGCGCTACGAGCCAAGTGTAGAGCAGCCCGCGCTCGTAGACGCCCTCGGCGATGCGTGGCTGGCCCGAGACCATCATGCTCTGGGCGGCGAGCACGTGATGCATCTCATCGGCGAGCGGCATCCGGTCGAGATTGATGCTGTAGAGGGCCGCGCTGCCCACCAGGAGCAGCAACGGCGCGAGCCACGTCGGCATGGAGCCGGCTGTCGCGAAGCGTGACAGGGCGGCGATGCCGCCGTCGCCGGGCCGTGGCGCCGATACCATGCCGCGTTGTCCTCCAGTCAGGTGACGAATTAGGTGGGCAGATCGACGATGAACTGCATGGGCGGCAGCGCCGTGGCGCTCACTGCCAGATTTCGCGCAACGGCCGGTCGAGCAGCCGTTCGAGCGCCGCCACGTCTTCCGCGAAGAACGCGCGCAGACGGTCCTCGCCCGGCATCTTGCCGATCTCCTCGCGGCGACGTCGGCCACTCAGGGCAAAGAAGGCGCGCTTGCCCAGGGCGAGCGGGCGATCGAGCAGGCGGATATGGGTCCGGCGCAGCGTCTGATTCACCCGCATCGCCACCAGGTAGAGGGCCGGCCAGCGGGGCGTGAAGGTCGGGTTGACCTGCTCGGTGATCTTCGCCGTCATCGCCTCGGGATACGCACCCGGCGCCAGCCCGAGGAATTCGACGATCCGGTCGATGATTCCCTTCGGATCCGTGCGCAGATCCTCATAGACCAGGATTAGGATATTCTTGCGATCAAACAGCTCGAGGTAGCTCGCAACGAGGGGTGCGTAGCGTTGCAGCTCGAGATAGGGCGAGCTCTCGCTCCGGCCCTCCAGATAGTCGACCAGGTCGTCATTGCTGCGACCGTCGCGCTTCAGCTGCCAGTAGCTCGAGCGTAGCCGCGGGACATGGCTGCGGACGATGAGGATGATCTTCGCGTCCGGCAATGTGGCGAGGATCCGGCCCGCGACTTCCGGATACTCAGCGTAGACCGGGCTGATATCGCCCGCCAGCTGCTCCGGCCGGGCATCGGCAAAGTAGGTCGTATACCACTCGACGCCCTTCTCGTATGCACGGTTGAAAAAGTTGATCTCCTTGCGCACGGGCAGGAAAATGGCCGGGTGCAGACGCAACACCTCGTACAGCCAGGTCGTGCCACACCGTGGAAACCCAGCGACCACGAAATCCGCAGTTCTCGACGACATTCTGGACCGCGCTCCTGCCCAACGAGGCGCACGGCCGCGGGCAGGTGAGAGCTACACCAGCCCGGCCGCGCATGACAAGCCGAACGCGACGCGGAGCCGATACCACCAGAAAGCAGGAAATCCGGGCGTAGAACCCCGCACCGGATGCCGGTGTCCTGCCCGCAGTGAGGCCTGCGGCACGATTTACGGGTGCGTGTGACCCGGTGACACAAGACCGTCTCGCGACACCACCGCCAGTTGCGCAAGGTCGCGGCGTTGGACATGCGATCGCAAGATTGCTAGTTGCACGGGCGAGCCATCCCATCCGCGGACAGTTCGCAGGTCGCCCGCTGATAGGATGGGCAAAGCGCGCCGCAGGGACTTTGGCGATCTCGCCTGCGATGAACACTACGGTGATGCGCCGGTCGCGCCTGCAACTCATTCCGTGTCGACGATGCCGATGGACGGTAACCCGCCAGCCATGAACACGCCCGAGAGAACGGGAGACGCGACGCCAACGCGGCTACGAGTCATGGCGATCTGGACGCGCGATCAGACTGCCAGCGCGTCGACCGGGCGCGGTCAGCTGATCGGCTCCATCCGTGTTGCCATGGAGGCGCGCTTCGACGTCGAGCATGTTCAGTTGCGCCACGTTTTAGACCCGAAGCTGCGGTCGCAGCTGTGGCGGATGCTTCCGGAGCTGTGGCAGGGATTGCGGGCACGGCAGGCGCTTCCCCTGCAATGCCTGATTTACCTGCCGCACTGGCAGCTCGCCCCCCTCCTCGCGGCCCGCACGGAGCCGGCGCCCGATATCGTCTACCTCGACGGCATCCGTGGCGTACCCTTCCTGGCCACGTTGCGGCGTGCCTTTCCGGCTGCGCCGATCGTCGTCGACATGGACGATTTGATGTCGCGCCGCTGGCCGTCCCTGCGGCGGGCCGGCGTTGGTTTGACCTTCGGCTTCCTGGAGCGCTACCTGCCGTCACGCCTGCTGCCGCTGCTGCAGCAGGGCTTCCTCGCGCGATGGATCCTGGCCTTCGAGACCAGAACCCTGCGGGCCCTCGAGCTGAAGTCGGCCGCCGAGGCCGATCTTGTGGTGTTCAACTCGCCGACGGATGCCGGAATCTACAGTCGGCTGGTGGATCGCCATGGCCGTAGGCGAGCCGACGTCGCGGTGATCTTGCCGCCCGCGCCGAAATTGCCGCCCGCGCCGCGCTGGACTGGCGCGCCGAAACTCCGGTTCATCTTCATCGGCACCGACCAAATTCCACAGAACTGGCTGAGCATCGACCATCTCGTCAGCATGTGGCAGCGCCTGGCGCCGCCGGCGGAGCTCGTCATCGTCGGGCGACTGCAGCGCACCTACCCTGTCTGCAAGAACGTCACCTATGCCGGTTTCGTCGCCGACCTGCGCGATGTCTACACCGCCGCGTCCGTCCTGGTGACCCCCGCATTCGCGGCCGGAGGGGTGAAAACCAAGGTCATCGAAGCCTTCGCCTATGGCTGTCCAGTGCTGGGCAACCATGCCACGTTCGATGGCCTCCCACTGCCAAAGAGCTACCCATTGCGTCTGCCGTTGCCCCTGATCGATGCGGTGGTTGCTCAGCCCGAGCAGCACCTGAATTCGTTCCTGGTCGCGGCCGAGATGGGTCAGGCGCTGGTCAACGGCGCGATCCAGGAACGCGTGTTCATGGATCGCTGGGCCGCTGCGCTCACGCCAAGTCATCCGCTACGACACCACGACGGCCGTTGGCGCCGCCAAGCTGCGGCTCCGGCTGTCGCTGCATCTTAAGCTGGTGTCGCCGGTGGTGGCGCGCTGAGATAGCGCAACAAGGCCTAGGCGGTTGCCAGCGCGGCATTCTGCGGAAACATGTGCCGCCGCGCCTCGTCGTCCATCTCGGTCTTGTAGGTGTGACGGTCCTTCAGTGCGGTGGCGCGCTCGGCCGCGGGCCGGGCGCTGATCTCGTCCACGAGCCGCTTCAGGTTCGGCAGCTTGGCCCAGGCGGCTTCGCCCAGGATGAACGGGATGCGGGTAGCCCAGCCCCAGACCGCCATATCGACGATCGTGTAGGTGTCGCCCACCATGAAGCGCCTCCCGGCGAGGTGAGCGTCGAGGATCCCCCAGTGGCGCTCCGCCTCGTGGCGGTAGCGGTTGACCGCGTAGGCCTTGGGCTCGGGCGCGAAGTGCGTGAAATGCACCGCCTGACCGGAATAGGGGCCGATGCCGGTGGCGACGAACATCAGCCACGAGAGGAACTCGCCGCGCAGGGCCGGCGTGTTCGCGGGCAGGAACTTGCCGGTTTTTTCAGCGAGGTAGACGAGGATGGCGTTGCTGTCGAACACGGTGGCGTCGCCGTCGACGATGGCTGGCGTCTTGCCGTTCGGGTTGATCGCCAGGAACGCCGGCTCATGCTGCTCGCCCTTCCGGGTATCGACCGGCATCAGCTCGTACGGCAGTCCGGCCTCCTCCAGAAATAGGGCGACCTTGGCCGGGTTGGGCGACGGATGGTAGTAGAACTTGATCATGCTGCGCTCCTCGTGATCTCGCCCGGAAATGCGCCGCGGGCATGGCCCGGCGCAAGTGACGTTGCCGTGTTGATCGGTCAGGTCGGCTGCGCCGCCTGCCACTCCTCGTAGCTCTGCTTGCGCAGTTCGTACCAGTCTTCGGCGGTGACGTACCAGTCGCCGTGCATGCGCGCGACCGGTCGATACTGATCCGGCCGTACGCGCATGGTGGCAGGGTCGATGCAGTCGTCACGGACGTGCATATGGACGACCTCGCCGAACACGATGCAACGGCCCGGATAGTCGACGGTGCGCTCGAGACGGCATTCGAACGCCACCGGCGCCTCGGTTATCCACCCTGGCCGGATCATGACGCTCGGTTGCGTAGTGAAGCCGACGATCTGCGTCTCATCGATCTCGGACGGGAACTCGACCGCGCAGTCGACCATGCGCCGTGCGATCGCCGCATCGACCAGGTTGACCACGAACTCGCGGGTTTCCAGGATGTTGCGCGTGGTGTCCTTGCGCTCCTCGCCCGGCCGGTGCTGGAGCCCGAGGAGCAGGAGCGGCGGTGTCTGCGCAAACACGTTGAAGAAGCTGACCGGCGCCGCGTTGCCGATGCCCTCGGGGCTCTGCGAGGTCACCAGGGCGATCGGGCGCGGGCCGACGAAACTGACCAGCAGCTTGTAGCGCTCGGCGGCCGAGATGCGGGTGAAATCGAAATCCATGCTTTGGTCCTCGTGGGCAGCCGTCAGCAGGATGATTGCAGGTTTCGCCGCCGGCAACGACGATGCGTTCGGCCGAAGCCCGGAGTGACCCCTCATGCGCATCTTGGTCGTCAACCCCAACACCACGCTCTCGATGACCGAGAAGATCGGTCACGCGGCGCGGATGGTAGCGAGCCCCGGCACCGAGGTGAGCGCCGTCTCGCCACCGATGGGGCCGGCCAGCATCGAGGGCTATTACGACGAGGCGTTCGCGGTGCCGGGCCTGGTCGACGAGGTGCGCAAGGGCGAGGCCACCGGCTATGACGGCTATGTCGTCGCCTGCTTCGATGACACCGGCGTGGATGCGGCACGATGTGTCGCGCGCGGGCCGGTGATCGGGATCGCCGAGGCCGCCATGCACGTGGCGACGCTGATCGCCGGCAGCTTCAGCATCGTCTCGACGCTCGGCCGCTCAGCGCCGGCATTGGAGCATCTGGTCCACAAGTACGGCTTCCAGCATCGCTGCCGGCGCGTGCGGACCGCCGAGGTGCCGGTCCTGGCGCTGGAGGATCCCGCTTCCGGGGCGGTGGCCCGGCTGAAGGAGGAGATCGCCCGCGCCGTGGTCGAGGATCGCTGCGAGGCGATCGTGTTGGGCTGCGCCGGCATGGCCGATCTCAACGCTGCGCTGGCCGCCGAGTTCGGCCTGCCGGTGATCGATGGCGTCGCCGCCGCGGTCAAGCTGGTCGAGGCTGTGGTGGGCCTGGGTCTCGGCACCAGCAAGGTGCTCGGCTATGCGCCGCCGCTGCCGAAGCGTTATGCAGGCGCGATGGAGCAGTTCGCTCCTGCACGGAGCGAGTGACTGGTCCATGCCGGCAGAAGCGTTCGATTTCTATGGCTCGCACTACCGCCGCTTCGGCACTCCGCTGGCCGCTGCCATGCGGCGCGAGATCTACGGCGAGGATCTCGGTCAGACCGGCTGGCGGTCGGCAGCGGAGCAGGTCGAGATCGCCGACCTGCTCGGGCTCGGTCCAGGTAAGCGGGTGTTGGACATCTGTTGCGGCTCCGGTGGCCCGTCTTTGGCGCTGGCCGAGCGCACTGGCTGTGTCGTGTGCGGACTCGATATCGAGGCCGCTGGCATTGCGCATGCCCAGTCCGTGGCTTCGGCGCTCGGCCTAGCGGATCGCGCAACGTTTCAGGCGCTCAATTGCGGCGGCGGCCTTCCCTTTCCCGACGGCACCTTCGACGCAGTCCTATCGGTCGATGCGATCAATCATCTGCCAGATCGCCATGGCACGCTGACGGAATGGGCGCGGCTGCTGCGCCCGGGTGGACGGCTCCTGTTCACGGATGCCCTGGTCGTGACCGGCCCCGTGAGCAAGCCCGAGATCGACATCCGAGCCAGTCTGGGCTTCTACCTCTTCGTGCCACCGGGGGTGAACGAAGCAGCCATCGCCACCGCGGGTCTGATACTCAGGAAGGTCGAGGACCGCTCGGCCGCGACGGCGGAAATCGCGGCAAGGTGGCATGACGTCAGGGCTCGGCATGCCGGCGAGCTGACCCTGGAAGAGGGCGCGGCGTGGTTCGAGCAGCGGCAGCTGTTCCTCGCGACGACGGCGGAACTTGCGGCCAGTCGCCGGATGTCGCGGTTCCTCTATCTGGCCGAACGGCCTGCCGCATGAGTCCGTTGAAAGCAGCTTCAAACGAACGGTGAAGGCATGCCAATCGATCCGCTGCTAGGATCGAACTCGGCGTCGTGGGAGGAGCATCCGCGTGACCGAGCAGAGTTACCCGCGCGACCTGGTCGGCTACGGCCGCACCCCGCCCGATCCGCGCTGGCCCGGGGGCGCGCGGATCGCGGTTCAGTTCGTCCTCAACTACGAAGAGGGCGGCGAGAACTGCATCCTGCATGGCGATGCCGCGTCGGAAGCATTTTTGTCCGAGACGGTCGGCGCGCAGCCGCTGCTGGGCGTGCGCAACATGAACATGGAGTTGGTCTACGAATACGGCAGTCGGGCCGGCTTTTGGCGCCTGTGGCGCATGTTCACCGAGCGAAACCTGCCGGTGACCGTCTATGCCGTGGCGATGGCGCTCGAACGCCATCGCGAGGCCGCCGCCGCCATGGCCGAGGCCGAGTGGGAAATTGCCAGCCACGGTCTGCGGTGGATCGATTACCAATATATGGGGATCGACGCCGAGCGCCGGCAGATGGCCGATGCTATCCGCATCCATCGCGAGGTGACCGGCGAGCGGCCGCTCGGCTGGTACACCGGCCGGGTCAGCCCGAACACACTTCGACTCGTCGCTGAAGAAGGTGGTTTCCTTTATTGCGCAGATAGTTATGCCGATGATCTGCCATATTGGACGAATGTCGACGGGCAACGCCAGCTGATCGTCCCCTATACCCTCGATAGCAACGACATGCGATTCGGCACGCCGCAGGGCTTCAACGCCGGCGACCAGTTCTTCAACTACCTGAAGGACAGTTTTGACGTGCTGTATGAGGAAGGCCGCCGTGGTTCCGCGAAGATGCTGTCGGTCGGCTTGCATTGCCGCCTGGTCGGGCGTCCAGGCCGCGCCGCCGCCCTTGCCCGGTTCCTGGACTATGTGCAGGGTCACGAACAGGTCTGGGTCTGCCGGCGCGTCGATATCGCCCGGCACTGGCACGAGCACCACGGAGGCACGCCGTGACCCTACGGCCGACTTCGATGGATCGGGCAACCTTCGCCGCGACGATCGGGCCCGTGTTCGAGCACTCGCCTTGGATCGCCGAAGCGGCGTGGGATGCCGGGCTGCCCACGGATGCCGACACCGCCGCCGGTGTACATCGCGCCTTGTGCGCCGCCCTGGCGCCGGCAGCACCGGAGCGCAAGCTCGCCCTCATCCGGGCGCACCCCGACCTCGCGGGCAAGCTCGCCCAGGCGGGCCGCCTCACCGCGGAATCGACCCACGAGCAGGCATCGGCCGGGCTGAACCAGCTCACCGACGAGGAGCGGGCCACGTTCACCGGCCTCAACGACGCCTACACGGCCAAGTTCGGCTTCCCGTTCATCATTGCCGTCAAGGGCCTGAGCAAGGCGGATATTCTGGCGTCGTTCCAGCAACGCATCAGCAACGACCGTGACACGGAGCTCGAGACCGCCCTCGCTCAGGTCGAGCGGATCGCGTTCCTGCGGCTGAAGGACATGCTGCCGTGAGCACCGCCCTCGGCGCCAACGTGATGGCGCATCTGCATGAGCTGGCACGCTGCAGCAGCGAGCCCGGCAAGCTCACTCGCCTGTTCCTCACTCCGGCCCATGCCGCGGCCACGCGCGTGGTCCGCGGCTGGATGGAAGAAGCCGGGATGTCGGTCGAGCTCGATGCGGCGGGCAACGTGGCCGGCCGCTACGAGGGCGACCGTCCGGGACTGCCGGCGCTGCTGCTCGGCTCGCACATCGACACGGTGCGCGATGCCGGGCACTACGACGGCAATCTCGGCGTGATCGCCGCGATCGAGGCCGTGGCGGCACTGCATCGCGCCGGCGAGCGCCTGCCTTTTGCGATCGAGGTGCTGGCCTTCGGCGACGAGGAGGGTGTGCGCTTCCCGAGCAAGCTGACCGGCTCGCGCGCGGTCGCCGGCACGTTCGACCCGCAGACGCTGGATGTGGTCGACGCGCAGGGCACCCATCTCGAGGCTGCCCTGCGCGCCTTCGGCTGCGACCCCGCGGCGATTCCCGCGATCGCCCGGCGGCGCGACGCCGTGCTGGGCTATGTCGAGGTGCATATCGAGCAGGGTCCGGTGCTCGAGCAGCTGAAGCTGCCGGTCGGCGTGGTCACCGCGATCAACGGCGCCAGCCGGTTCCGCATCGAGGTCACCGGCCATGCCGGTCATGCCGGCACGGTGCCGATGGCGCTTGCGCGAGGATGCGCTGACCGCGGCAGCGGAGATGGTGCTGGCGGTCGAGCGCCGAGCTGTCGATGGCGCGGCTCAAGGGCTCGTCGCGACCGTGGGCTCGATCGAGGCGGTCCCTGGCGCCCCGAACGTCATCCCGGGCAAGGCCATTTTCACGCTGGATGTCCGGGCACCGGTCGATGCCGATCGGTTCAAGGCGATCGAGGACCTCGTCTCCCGGTTCGCCGATCTCGCCGCGCGCCGGCACGTCCGCGTCAAGGTCGTGAAGTTCTACGACGAGCCTGCCGCGAGCTGCGATCCGGCGCTCGTGAGCTCGCTCGAAGCCGCGGTGGCCAGGGCGGAGATCACGCCGCACCGCCTGCCCAGCGGTGCCGGGCACGACGCTCTCGCCCTCGCCACGCTGTGCCCGATCGCCATGCTGTTCGTGCGCTGCAAGGGCGGCATCAGCCACCACCCGGCCGAATCGATCACCACCAGGGACGCCGACGTGGCGATGCGCGTGCTGCTCGACTTCCTGCACCACTTCCCGGGCGCACGCGATGCCCACTGACCGGCCGCTCTGGCTGCGCAATCCGCTGGCCATCCTAGCCGACGGCGATGCCGGCGGCGGGATCGTCGTGGCCGGCGGGCGGATCGTCGAGCTGGTGCCGTCCGGCCGGCAGCCGCTAGCCGCCGATCCGTGCATGTTCGACGCGTCCGCGCACGTGCTGCTGCCCGGCCTGATCAACACGCATCACCACTTCTACCAGACCCTGACCCGCGCCTGCCCCCCTGCTCTCGACAAGGCACTGTTCGCTTGGCTGGTGGCGCTCTACCCGATCTGGGCCGGGCTCACGCCGGACAGCCTGCGCCTCGCCGTGCGGGTGGCCCTGGCCGAGCTGCTGCTGTCGGGCACGACCACCACCAGCGACCACCATTATGTGTTCCGCGCCGGTCTCGACCATGCGATCGACATCGAGGTCGAGGAAGCGCAGGCGCTGGGCATGCGCCTGGTGGCCACGCGCGGCAGCATGAGCCTGGGCAAGGACGCGGGCGGGCTGCCGCCGCAGTCGGTCGTGCAGGACGAGGAGACTATCCTCGTCGACAGCGAGCGGCTGATCGGCCGCTACCATGACCCGAATCCGGGTGCGATGGTGCAGATCGCCCTCGCCCCATGCTCGCCGTTCTCCGTAACCGAGAGCCTGATGCAGAGCACGGCGACGCTCGCCGCGCGTCACGGCGTGCGCCTGCACACCCACCTTTGCGAGACGCAGGACGAGGAAGCGTTCTGTCTGGAGCGCTTCGGCTGCCGGCCGGTCGACTATCTCGAGCGGGTCGGCTGGCTGAACGACCGCTCCTGGCTGGCACACGGCATCTGGTTCGACGACGCCGAGATCGGGCGCCTCGGCCGTGCCAAGGTCGCCGTGAGCCATTGCCCTACTTCCAACATGATCCTGGCCTCGGGGTGCTGCCCGGCCCTCAAGCTCGAGGCGGCCGGCGCATCGGTTGGCCTCGGCGTCGACGGTTCGGCCAGCAACGACAGCTCGAACCTGATCGAGACCGTGCGCCACGCCTTCCTGCTCCAGCGGCTGATGCACGGCGCCGATCATGTCTCGCACCATGACGCCCTGCGCTGGGCGACACGCGGCTCGGCCGGCTGCCTCGGCCGCAGCGACATCGGCGCGATCGCCCCCGGGCTGCAGGCCGATCTCGCCTTGTTCCGGCTCGACGAGCTGCGCTACTCCGGCGCCGGCGACCCGCTGGCGGCGCTGGTCCTGTGCGGTGCCAGCCGCGCGGACCGGGTCATGGTCGCCGGGCGCTGGGTGGTCGAGGACGGCCAGATACCCGGGTTCGACGTCGCCGCCCTGATCCATGACCACCGCGCGGCCTCCGCCCGCCTGCTGCAGCCCTGACCAGGAAACGCCATATGGCCGACGCCGAGCACACCATCCGACAGTTCCTCGCGAGCCACCGCGACGACGAGACGGCCTTCCTGGCAAAGCTGGTCAAAGTGCCCTCGGACAACCCACCGGGGGACTGCGACGCGCATGCGGCGCGCGCCGCGGAGCTGCTGGAAGGGCTGGGCTTCGCCGTCGAGCGCCACCCGGTACCGACGGAGCTGGTGCGGGAAGCGGGCATGATCTCCTGCACCAACCTCGTTGTCCGCAAGCGGTTCGGCGACGGTCCGATCGTGGCGCTCAACGCCCATGGCGACGTGGTGCCGCCCGGCGAGGGCTGGACGCACGACCCCTTCGGCGCCGAGATCGTCGACGGCTGGATGTACGGCCGTGGCGTCGCGGTCTCCAAGTGCGACTTCGCGACCTACGCCTACGCGCTGCTGGCCCTGCAGGCCGCCGAGGCCGCGGGAGCGAAACTCGGCGGGACGATCGAGCTGCATCTGACCTACGACGAGGAGTCCGGCGGCGAGATCGGGCCGCGGTGGCTGATCGAGTCCGGTATCAGCAATCCCGACCTCGCCCTGGGTGCTGGCTTCTCCTACGCCGTGGTCAATGCGCACAATGGCTGCCTGCATCTGGAGGTGCAGGTCGATGGGCGCTCGGCGCACGCCGCCATGCCGTTCACCGGCATCGACGCGCTGGAAGCCGCGACCCACATCCTTTCAGAGCTCTACGATTGGCGGAAAACGTTGGCCGAGCGGCAATCGGACATCGGTGGCATCGGTAGTCCGCAGCTAACGATTGGACTGATCAAAGGCGGCATCAACACCAACGTGGTGCCCGACCGGGTCACCTTTCGGCTCGACCGGCGCATGGTGCCGGAGGAGTTCTCGGAGGCGGTCGAGGCGGAGCTGACGCAGGTGATCCACGAGGCCGCTACGGCATTTCCCGAGGCCAAGGTGACCATCCGCCGGATCCTGCTGGCACGGCCGCTGGTGCCGCTGGCCGGCGGTCAGCGCCTCACCGAGATCCTCTGCCGTCGGGCCACCGCGATCATGGGCGAGCCGGTCGCGGCCAAGGGCGTGCCGCTCTACACCGACGCTCGCCACTATGCCGAGAAGGGTATCCCGATCGTGCTCTACGGCGCCGGGCCGCACACGATCCAGGAGGCGAACGCGCATCGCGCCGATGAGCGCTTGCCGCTTTCGGACCTGCACAAGGCCACCGAGGTGGTGGCGCTCTCGCTGCTGGATCTGCTGACCCAGAGCTGAACGGGCGCGGGCGCCGTCGTCCGCCGTCAGCGCGACGCCCCAGGCGGCAGACCCGATCTTCACTGTTGCGGTCCCGCTACAGTGAGCTCCGTCCGGCTGGCGAACCGCTCAAGAGGTGCGAAATCTCATTGTGGCAAGCAGCACTTTGGCGCGTTGTGCGACAAAGGGCCACGGGGATTGTGTCATGGGTTTGGTCGGTTCGTTGTCATTGGTGGTGTTGCTCGTCTTGATCGCCGCGTGGCCCTATGCGCAGCGCGTTCGCCACCCCGCCATGTCGCCACTGGCCGCCTACGTCATCTTCGTGGTGACCTTCGCAGCCATGACCACGATCCTCTTCGGTATGGTCGACGATCTGCTCATCAGCGCTGGCTCGGTCGGCAGCTACCAGCATCCGATTGCAGTGCTCGGCCTGACCCTCGTGCCTGGCTTCCTGCTGGCCAGCTGGCTGATCCAGCGAGCGCCACGCCGCGCGCCGCTCCCCGGCGAGTAGAGTCGACCCGTCGCCTGCCGGTACGGGAACATCAAGCCATCTGACGCCCGGCTCGATCAGGCGGCGCGCCGCTGATACGGCACGGCGTACAGCAGGTCGTTGACCAGGCGACGGTATTCCCGCCCGCGCGCCACGCCGTCGACGAGGGCCAGGATGGCCGCGGGGTGCTCGGTCGCCAGCAGCCGGCCGCCGTGCGGCAAAGCGAGAATCCGACCCCGCTCCATGGCAAGAGCGATGGGTCGCCGCAACACCAGCGACGCCACGGCGGCGCCCAGTGCCACGATCAGCCGCGCCGGCGAGATGCCACTCGGCAGCCATTCGGCGTAAGGCAAGGCATCGGGATCGAGACCGGCATCGCCCAATGCTCGAGCGAGCAACCGGCCCGTGGCGCCAGTGGGCGTCGCGCCGACCAGCAGGATGGCGCGCTCTGCCGTACCGGCGCGCAAGCCGGCCGGATACCGGCCGGTGGCCGGTAGCTGCGCCGACGTGGGCGTCGGCCAGAGGTACGTCTGAGTTCGGATCTGCGGCTGCGTCATGGCGGACCACTCCCCATCACTTACAGCAGAGATAAGTTCTTGTTTTGTTCCTTACAAGAGGCCAGTCGCCGGAGCATGAAAAAGCCCCGCGGCTGGCATCCCGCGGGGCTGCTTCATGATCGCTGCGGTCACCCGCAGCTGAGACTCCTCAGCGGCGGTTGCCGGTGATCGCCGGCTCGTCGTTGGGCGAGAGCCAGCTGTAGAGCAGGCCGCCGATCGCCCCGCCGAGGATCGGGGCCACCCAGAACAGCCAGAGCTGGCCGAGCGCACCCGAGCCGGCGAACAGCGCCACGGCGGTGCTGCGGGCCGGGTTGACCGAGGTGTTGGTGACCGGGATCGAGATCAGGTGGATCAGGGTGAGGCCCAGGCCGATGGCGATCGGCGCGAAGCCCGCCGGCGCGCGACCATGGGTCGAGCCCATGATGATGAACAGGAACATGGCGGTCATCACCACCTCGGTGACCAGTGCCGCCAGCAGGCCGTACTTGCCGGGCGAAAGATCGCCATAGCCGTTCGAGGCGAAGCCGCCGATCAGGAAGTCGGGTTTGCCGCTGGCGATGACGTAGAGTACGGCGGCACCGATGACGCCACCGATCACCTGCGCCACGATGTAGGGCAACACGTCCGAACCCGGGAAGCGGCCGCCGGCTGCGAGGCCGACCGTGACGGCGGGGTTGAGATGACAGCCCGAGATATGGCCGATCGAATAGGCCATCGTCAGCACGGTCAGGCCGAAGGCCAGCGACACGCCGAGCAGGCCGATTCCGACGTCAGGAAAGGCCGCGGCCAGTACGGCGCTGCCGCAGCCGCCGAGCACCAGCCAGAACGTGCCGATCGCCTCGGCGGCGTATTTCTTCGAGTTCATCAAGTCCTCTCCTGTTCCACCAGTATAGGCGCGGAGCCCGCAGCACGCGCGGGCGTCCTTTCACACGGACCGCGACGCCCGTAAAGCCTACCTGTCCGGGTTGCGGCACTGCGCAGCACGACCGTTGCCGGGGCCGTCCGGGCTTGGCACAGTCGTCAGGTATTCGGTCTGCTCGAGGAGGGCGCATGGTGGCCAGCCGCTACGACGCGATCATCATCGGCGGCGGCCATAACGGTCTGGTTTGCGGCAGCTATCTCGCCAAGGCGGGGCTGAAAACCTTGGTGCTGGAGCGCCGCCACATCTTCGGTGGTGCTGCCGTCACCGAGGAGTTCGCGCCCGGCTTCCGCGGCTCGATCTTCTCCTATGTGATGAGCATCCTGCACCCGCGCATCATCGCGGACCTGGAGCTGCGTCGGTTCGGCCTCGAGGTCTTGCCGGCCAACGATCTCTTCTGTCCGCTCTGGAATGACGACCATTTGATCTTCGCCGACGATATCGCGAAGACCCAGGCCAGTTTCGCCCGCTTCTCGAAGAAGGATGCCGAGGCCTATCCGGCTTTCGATGCCTATCTGCAGGGCTCGCTGAAGATCGTCCGACAGCTGCTGTTCCAGACGCCGGTCGACCCGACCCGCACCGACTGGCGCCATCTCAAGGAGACCGCCCGGCTAGCCTGGGAGTACCGGAAGATCGGCACGCAGTTCTACCGTGTCGTCGATCTCCTGACCCAATCCGCGGACGACTATCTCTCGCAATGGTTCGAGAGCGACGTGATCAAGGCGGTGTTCGCCTACTACGCCTCGATCGGCACCTTCGCCGGCCCGAAGACGCCAGGGTCCGCCTACGTCCTGTTGCATCACTTGATGGGCGAGCATCAGGGCGCCGGCGGCTGGGGGTTCATCAAGGGCGGCATGGGCATGATCACCCAGGCGATCGCCCAGTCCGGCGCGCGGTACGGCCTCGAGGTCAAGACCGACAGCGGCGTGGCGCAGGTTCTCGTGACCGACGGCAAGGCTACCGGCGTCGTGACCGAAGGCGGTGAGGAGTTTCACGCGCCGCTGGTCATTTCGAACCTCGATGCCAAGACGCTGATGACCCGCTTGGTCGACCCTGCCCTCCTGCCCGAGGACTATCTGCGCGACCTGCGTGGCTTTCGGACGTTTTCGACCGCGTTCAAGATCAACGTCGCCTGCCACCGCCCGCCGCAATATACGGCTTTCGATCCCGCGACGGCCGGCTTCGACTACCCGACCTATGTCCACATCGCGCCGGACATCGAGTATCTCGAGCGAGCCTACGACGACGCCAAATACGGCTCCTGGTCCAAACGCCCCTTCGTCACGCCCGTCGTGCCGACGATCCGCGACGACACGCTGGCCCCGCCGGGCAAGCATGTGGTCAACCTGTTCGGCGGCCATGCGCCCTACGAGTTGAAGGGGGCTGTCTGGGACCAGGCGGAGCGCGATCGGCTGGTCGGCGCCGTGCTCGACGTGATCGAGACCTTCGCTCCCGGCTGGCGCAATGAGATCATCGACATGCAGGTCCTGCTCGCTCCGGACCTCGAGCGGATCGTCGGCCTGCCGCAGGGTCACATCTTCCACGGCGAGCTGGCGCCGGATCAGGTGTTCTTCAATCGGCCGGCAGCGCACTACTCGGACTATCGCACTCCGATCCGCGGGCTGTACGTCTGCGGCAGCTCGATGCATCCGGGCGGCGGGGTGAGTGGGATCCCCGGACACAATGCCGCGCGCGAGGTGTTGAGGGACCGCGGCAAGCGGATGAGTTGAGCCCCCAGCGTGTGGCCGGCGCCGACTATGGAACTCGCGCCGCCGCCACACGGTGGCCGCGACGTTCGATGGCGAAGAGCAGCAGGCTGAGGGCGCCGGCAAATCCGCCGACGATTGCTGTCGTCCCCCATCCGCCGCGAAAGTACGTGACGGTGCCCAGGACAGAGCCGATGGCACCGCCAGCGAAATTGATCGTCATGTAGAGCGCGTTGACCCTGCCGCGGACCTGCGCGGGCGCAGTGAAGATGATGCGCTGGCTGACGACCTGATTGGCTTGAACGGCCGCATCGATGACGATGGCGAGCACGACGAGAACGCCCAGCGCCAATGCTGCCGCAGCCCAGCTGGTGGCCATGAAGGCCAAGCCGAGCGTGATCATCGCACCGGCGGTGGCGATCTGGCCGTGGCCGCTATCCGCCAGCCTGCCAGCAACTGGAGCAGCTAGCGCGCCACCGACGCCCGCCAGCGCGAACAGACCGATGGCGTGCCCATCCAGGCCGAAGCGCTGCGCCAGCATCAGCGGTACGGCGGTCCAGAACATGTTGAAAGCACCGAACAGCAGAGCCTGGTAGGTCGCGCGCCAGCGCAGTGCCGGGAAGTCGCGCCACAGCCCAGCCATCGACCCGAGAATCCGGCCGTAGTGCAGGCCGCTGGCCGGCCGGTGCGTCGGCATGGCCTTGGCAAGTATCAGACCGATGATCACCATCAGGGCCGCCGAACACCAAAATACCGTCCGCCAACCGAAGCTGGCGGCGATGAACAAGGACAGCGGCCGCGCCAGCATGATGCCGGTGAGCAGCCCGGCCATGACGTTGCCGACGACGCGGCCCCGGCTCTCGGCGGGCACCAGGTGGGCCAGCAGGGGTATCAGCACCTGGGCGCCCGTCGAGCACATTCCGATGACGAAGGCGGCCACGAAGAAGGATATGGCGGCGTTTGCCGTGGCCATTCCCACCAGACCGAGCGTGGTGATCGCGATCATCGTCAGGACCAGGCGCCGGTTCTCGACCAGGTCCGCCAGCGACACGAGCAGGAACAGGCCGCACCCGTAGCCGAGTTGCGTGACACTGACGACCGAGCCTGCAAGGTCGGCGCTGATGCCGAGTTCCGGACCGATGGAGGCGACGAGCGGTTGGGCATAGTAGAGATTGGCGACCAAGGCGCCCGCCGCCAACGCGAAGACGGCGACCAGGGCCGACGACGGACCCTGGACCGCCGTCCGAGATTCGGCCCGCTCAGGCATGGCTGGCCTTGGCACGTGCGAAGCTCGCGCGCGCGGCCGTCTGCCGCTCGATCATCCAGCCCGGATACTCTGCCGGCAATGCGCTGATTCGATCCAGCGTCTCGAGTTCCGCGGCCTCGAGCCTGATCGTCGTCGCCGCCAGATTGTCGTCCAGCTGCGCCCCCGTCTTGGCACCGATGATCACCGACATCACGAATGGCCGCTGCAGCACCCAGGCCAGCGCAATCTGCGCGACGGAGACATTGCGTGCATCGGCGATCACACGCATGGCGTCGACGCATTCGAAGGCGCGGTCGCGATTGACCGGCGGAAAGTCGAAGGTGGCGCGGCGTGCACCTTCCGGCCCCTTCCCGTCGCGATCGTACTTCCCGGACAGCAGGCCGCCGGCGAGTGGGCTCCACACCATCAGCCCGACGTTCTCGGCCTCCAGCATGGGTGCGATCTCGCGCTCGAGGTCCCTGCCGGCGATGGTGTAGTAGGCCTGCAGCGTCGCCAGCCGGGTCCAGCCATGCTTCTCGGCGACACCCAACGCCTTCATGATCGTCCAGGCCGACCAGTTCGAGACGCCGACATAGCGCACGTGGCCCTGGCGGACGAGATCGTCCAAGGCCCTGAGCGTCTCCTCGATCGACGTGACGGTGTCGAGACCGTGGATCTGGTAGAGGTCGATATAGTCGGTGCCCAGCCGCTTCAGGCTGGCCTTGACCGCATCCATGATGTGGCCGCGTGAGGCGCCGCGATCGTTGGGTCCGTTGCCCACTTGGCCAAACGCCTTGGTGGCCAGAACGACATCGGAACGCTTGTGGCCGGAATTCGCGATCGCCCGCCCGGTGATCTCCTCCGAAAGCCCCTCGGAGTAGACGTCGGCGGTGTCGATGAAGTTGACGCCGGCGTCGAGCGCGCGGGCGACGATGCCGTCGGCGTTTGCCTGGTCGAGCGAGCCGATCGCAGTCCAGAAGCCGCCCCGCCCGCCGAAGGTCATGGTGCCAAGACAGATTTCAGAGACGAGAAGTCCGGTGCCGCCGAGATTCTTGTATCGCATTGCGCTGCCCTATCCGTCGCGTGGAGGGTGGACGTCAGTGTTGATATGGCAAGCCGTGGCCGCTGGATAACCGCACCATTGCTCCACACGCTGTTAAGCAGGACTGCACGGTAGCGGCGACCATCGTGGGCTAAGGCGCCCTGCCCATCTCCGAACCGATGCCAAGGAACCGATTGGCAAGTCTGCATGCGTTAAGCTACCCTAGCTATGTAGTTCACCTAATGAGTCCTCATGGCACGCGCCGATTCCTTCGATGGTCTCTCCGAGTTCCTCGCGATCGCGCGCCGCGGCAGCTTCCGCGGGGCCGCACTCGATCTCGGCGTCACGCCAAGCGCCGTCAGCCAGGCCTTGCGGGGCCTGGAACGGCGGCTTGGGTTGGTACTGTTGCACCGGACGACGCGTAAGGTGGCACCGAGCGAGGCCGGCGAACGGCTGCTGGCGCAATTGATACCGGCGGCAGCGACCATCGCTGCCACCCTCGATGAACTGGCTCAACTGCGGGCAGCACCATCTGGCACGCTTCGGTTATTGGTGCAGCGGAGCGCCCTGGTGCATGTCGTTGAGCCCGTCCTGCCCGGCTTTCGCGCTGCTTGGCCGCAGCTGCAGGTCGAGGTGACCATCGATGACACCCATGCCGAAATGGTCGCTGGAGGCTACGATGCCGGCATCCGCATCGGCGAATACATCGATCGCGATATGGTGGCCGTGCGTGTATCGCGACCGTTCAGCTGGCTGGTCCTCGGCGCGCCAAGCTACTTCGCCCGCCATGGTCGACCCCTGGCACCGGAGGACATCGCCCGTCACCAGTGCATCCGCTATCGCCGTCCCGACATCGGCGACATCTATCGCTGGGAGTTCGAGCGCGAGGGCCAGGCCCTCTCGATCGAGGCGCCGGGCGCGGTGCTGGTCAACGATGCCGGTCTGCTGCGCGCGCTCGCGGTGAAAGGAATGGGGCTGATCTACACGTCGAGCCTCCAGGCCGCCGACGAGATCTCGCAGGGCCTCCTCGAGCCGGTCCTCGAATCCTACGCGCCGGCGCGCGACAGCCTGTTCATCTACTTCCCCCGATCGAGCAGCGAGCAACCCAAGCTGCGCGCCTTCGTCGACGCCTGCGCGAGGCGCGCGCGCTGACGGCGCCCTCCCTGCTCAGCCCAGCGCCCGCGGACTGACCGCCGGCATCTCCGCCACCGCCAACGCATTGCGCAACGGCCGGCCGAACGCGGGCGCCTGGATCTCGAACACGTCGCCCGGCTCGGTTTGGAACCCGTCCGAGAAGCTCAGCGTCGAGGTGCCGAAAAAGTGCGCATGGACATCGCCAGGGCGGCGGAACAGCGGGTACTTGAAGTGATGCCGCTCGAGGTTCTCGATCGAGTGGCACATATTGTCCTCGCCCGAGAGGAACGGCTTCTCCCAGACCACCGCCTCCTCACGGCGGATCCGCGACGAGCCGCGGATGTCGCGTGGCAGCTCGCCGACCAGCAGCTCGGGGCCGATCGCGCAGGCCCGCAGCTTGGAGTGGGCGAGGTAGAGATAGTTCTGCTTCTCGGTGACGTGGTCGGAGAACTCGTTGCCGAGTGCCCAGCCAACGCGCCACGGCGTGCCGTCGGCGCCGATCAGGTAGAGCCCGACCACCTCCGGCTCCTCGCCACCGTCGAGCGCGAAGGACGGGCTGACCAATGGCTGGCCCGACGCCGCCACGATCCCCCCGTCGCCCTTGTAAAACCATTCCGGCTGCGCGCCGTCCTGCCCCGCCGCCGGCTTGCCGCCCTCGAGCCCGAGCTTGAACATCCGCATGCTGTCGGTGAGCGTCGCGGCCTCCGCGAGATCACGATGCATCTGGTCGCGCCCCTCGGCCGAGCCCAGGTGCGACAGTCCGGTGCCGGTGACCAGCATGTGCGCATGGTCACTCGGATGATCGAGGGGCGGCAGCAGGCGCCCTTCCCGCTCCGCGGCGTCGAGATCGACGCTCTCCGTGGTCGTCCGCCGTGCCACCAGTCCGGCAAGGCTGCCGCCGATGCCCAGCACCTCCTGCGCGAGGCCGTAGGTCGAGGCCGCGTCCGCGATCCGCAACGGCCGCCCGTTGCCGCTCACCGCGACCGCGCGCCGGCCATGATCGTCGAGATACTGCACCAGGCGCATTCTTCGGGCTCCACCGGCTGATCGCGCCGCCCCCTGGCGACATCGCAGTCAACCACGCCGGCGGCCGGGGGACCAGTGCATCGATCGTGCGATCCCTACGTCTCCAGACGCTCCGTCCACCGGACATAATCCCCGATCGCGAATTTCCGCTCGAGGCCCTTGTCGTTCATGTAGCGGACCTGGCCGAATATGGGTCGCTCGAACCAGGGCCGGTCGTGCTGGCCGTAGATCCAGGCGACGTTGGCAAAGGCGTTGGGGCCGCGCCCACACAGGAAGTGGCGGTTGTTGAGCTTCAGCGTCGTCGCGTAGGCCTGCTCGGGGCTCGAGGACCATTCCAGGATCTTCTTGCCCCAGTACATCCGCATGTAGTTGTGCATGTAGCCGGTCACCCGCATCTCGCGCATGGCGGCGTTGAAATAGCGGTCGTGGGTGCGGCCGGCCTCCAATGTCTGCTCGTCGTAGAGGTGCTCGCGCGGATCGTCGGCATGCTGGCCGAGCGAGGCTCGGGCCCAGCGCGGCAGGCAGGCGTAGCTGTCGTAGTCCGGCCGATACCAGACGAAGTTGTGCGCCAACTCGCGCCGGACGATCAGCTCCTCGAGAAAGGAAGCACGGTCGACATCGCCCGCCGGCGCCGCCGCGATCGCCGCCAGCGCCATCTCGACCGGCGAGATCTGGCCGAACTGCAGATAGGGGCTGAGCTCGGTGGTGCGGCGGTGCGCGGGGTCGCTGCGGGCGTCCCGGTAGCCGGTGAGCTCCGCACCCAGAAATCGCGCCAAGCGCACCCGAGCCTCGCCGGTTCCACCCCGAAAGCGGCTCACGGGCGTCACGGACCGGTCGAGCTTGAGGTTGGCCAGCGTGCCGTCGACATCGCTTGGATCGAGATCCGAGCGTAGATCCAGGTTGCGCGCGCCCACCCGCGGATTCCGCTCGGGCAAGGGCTGCAAGAACTGCTCGCGCAGCCGCAGGATGCGGGGTCGCAGGGTGCGGGCGCCGATCTCGGCCTTGTCCGAGGCCAGCTCGACCGGGACCACCACCTCACCCTCGACCTCGACGACCTGCCGCCCAGCCCCGTCGGCGACAAGCTGACGCCATGCGCGCTGGTGGCGCAGATAGCCTCGGTCGCAGATGACGAGAGTCGCGTACCGCGCCAGCGCGAGGGCCACATCCACTGGCTGGCCACGGCGCAGCACGAAGTGGATGCCGCGCCGCTCGAGTGCCGCCGCCGTCTCGTGCAGGCCCTCCAGCATGAACCGGTAGTGGCGCAGGTTGGCTTCCGGATAGTCGTCCATCAGCCCGAAGCCCACCACCACGGGCAGCCCCCGCTGATCGGCCAATGCGATCGCATGTTCGAGCGCAGGGTTGCAAGCCGCTCGTTGCGCGGCCTGCATCCAGTAAAGAACATAACGACCGGCGCCGTCAGGCGACCGGTCGTTAAGCAGCTTGATCCGCTCGGGCTCCATCGCCCCTCCCGTTAGGCTCTTGGCTGCTCATACGTGAGCCGGGCGGGAAGCGGATCGATCGCCGTCGGGTCAGGCGGTGGCCCGGGCCGGCGCGCGACGCGGGGCCGGGGCGGATTCCGCCTTGCCGCCGGCGGCGGGATTGGCGGCGCTGAGCGCGATCTTGTTCAGCTTCTCGTCCGCCGCCTTCTCCTCCTGCAGGGTCTCGTGCAGAAGCTTAGCGACGTCGCCGTGGCCAAGCTGCTTGGCCAGCGCCACGAGGCTGCCGTAGCCGGCAATCTCGTAATGCTCGACCTTCTGCGCGTTGATGATCATGCCGACATCGAGGACGTTCTCGTCCTCGATATCCTCCATGGTCGCGCGGGCCTCCTCGAGCAGGCCCTCCATGGCCTCGCACTTCTTGGCGCGCTTGGCGAGATCCAGATTTTCGAACACTTGGTCCAGACGCTCCACCTGACCGCGCGTCTCTTCCAAATGCGCCTCGAACGCCTGCTTCAGCTCGGGATGGGTTGCGGCCCTGGCCATCTTCGGCAGCGCTTTCACCAGCTGCTTCTCGGCATGGTAGATGTCGCGCAGTTCATCGACGAACAGGTCGTGGATCGTCTTGACGCTCATAGGTGGTCTCCGTGAATTATGGGGTCCAAGCCGAACAGAACGTCGATGCGGAAGTTCCGTGCCTCGCAACGGCTGCCGGATTCGTCAGCGGAATAGCTCCAGCCGGAGCGGTGACTTAATTGGGATCCGTTTTCCGCAAACTGCCGCCACGATCTAGAGGGCGCGGCTGATCGTTTGGAACCACTGCACGGATCAGCCGGTTTCTCTTCCATGCGGGCCAAGTCGGCCTGCGACCACATCGGAGACCGCGCATGAACTGGGACACCATCGAAGGCAACTGGAAGCAGTTTCAGGGCAAGGCCCGTGAGCAGTGGGGCAAGCTCACCGACAGCGACCTCGAAATCGCCAAGGGCAAGCGCGACCAGCTGGCCGGTATGGTCCAGGAGCGTTACGGCATCGCCAAGGACGAAGCCGAGCGGCAGGTCGACGCTTGGGAGCGCAACATGGACCAACCGCGCGTCTGATCTGTCGAAGGCCGGCGCCACCGGGGCTCTGCTCCGGTGGCGTTGACCGCCGCACGCGCGGGCGTTGGCATCGCGGCGCGTCTGTGGCGGTCGATCATCCAGTGGTTTGACAACGCCATGAGATCCGGTAGTCATATCGGCCAGTTGAAGACGGGCACTGGCAGATCAGCTACAGCATGTATCCCTATGGCAGCATTCGGCAAGTTCACCTGGAACTCACGGACAAATGTAACGCTGCTTGTCCACAATGTGCTCGCAGCGACCATGGCGGGCCGATAAATCCGCAGCTGCCGCTGACCGAACTGAGTTCTGGTCGACGTCAAAGCCATTTTCGCAGAAGAATTCGTAGCACAGCTCCATCGTCTGTACGCTTGTGGAAACTACGGCGATCCGATCGTCGCCCTCGAATGTGCGCGAATATTTGAATATTTCCGCAGTTGCAATCCCAAAATCAAGTTGGGGATTCATACCAACGGTGGCACGAGATCGGTCGAATTTTGGCAGCGGCTAGGACGGCTGATGCCCAAGGGCTTGGGCTATGTCCGCTTCGGCATCGACGGGTTGGAAGATACCAATCACCTCTATCGGCGAAATGTCCGCTGGGCGACCCTGATGCGCAACGTCAGGGCGTTCGTCGAAGCTGGAGGTAACGCCGAATGGGATTACATCGTATTCCGGCATAACGAACATCAGGTCGAGAAGGCTCGTGGGCTCGCCGACGAGCTGGGCTTCAGCATGTTCAACGTCAAGATGACGGGACGATTCCTGGATTCCGCCAAACTCGAATACATCGATTCGACGCCGATCAAGAATTGTGACGGCGAGGTGGTCGATCACTTGGCCCGTCCCCTCGACCCCGCATTCCAGAACTCGGCCCTGGCCAAGTTGCACGACCTGCGGTCCCGGTACGGCAGCATGGACAACTACCTGGACCAGGCGCAGGTTCAATGCATCGTGCAGGCAAACAATTCGATCTACGTCTCGGCCGAGGGACACGTATTGCCCTGCTGCTGGCTCGCCGGACAGGTACGTGACCCGTCGTTGCGCAAGCGCACGGAGATCCTCGAACTGCTGGCGGGACTCGGCGGCCCCGCCCACGTCGACGCCAGGCAACGCAGCATCAAGGCGATCGTTGAGGATGACTTTTTTCAGAAGCTGGTTCCAGGCAGCTGGAGCAAGCCGAGCTGCGCGGAGGGCAAATTGCGGACATGCTCGCGGGTTTGCGGCCACGACTTCAAGCGATTCGAGGCGCAGAGCCCTCTGAACCGGGTTGGGCCTCCGTCGGAGGGCGCGCGTCCCAGCTGACTCAGGCCATTGCGACTCGCGACTGAGCGGGAGCAACGTTGGGTACGACTTGAGCTCCGCGAGCGATGATCGTTCTTCAAGACCGCCATCCCCTACGACTATAACCAGTTCGTTCTCGGTCGGGATGGGGACTGCGCGTGGTCGGCTGCGCATGGGACACGGACCAGATCCGTTTTGAAGGTGGACGGCCAATGTCCGATTTGCTCGCTCCATTCGCGCCGCTGGCGATCCTGCCCAACGGCGAGGCCGTCCGTCCCGACGAGGTAAGCCGCGTCCTCATCGAAGCGGTCCCCTCCCTGGTCGAGGAGACCGGCGAGCGCTTTGGCGTGGCAGTGCACCTCACCGACGGATCGCGCCGCCTGGTCGCTACCGGCCTGTCGCGCGCCGACGCCGCTGACCTCGGGCGACGCTGTGCCCGCGCGATCAACGAAGCGGTCCGGCAAGTCGGATGACCTCTAGGCTGCGTGGCCTCGGCAGCTGGCTCGGCCGCCGGGAAGCGCCGCTGGCGGACGCTCCACCACCGCCGGTCATCGACGAGAGCCGGCCAGAACCGCCCGTCCCGGCGCCAGCCGAACCGGTGTCAGCCCCCGAGCAGCGAAGCCGGGCCGAGGTGACAGTCGCCAAGGTTCCAGAGAAACCCACGGCGGTTGCGGTGCCGACCAGAGCAGTCGCCGGCAGCGCAACCGCCGAGCCGAAGCCGGCGGTGCGTCCCGTCGTTGCGGTGACCGTGCTCGGGCTCGATGGCGAAAGCCTCGAGACGGTCGCGACGCTGATCGAGCGGCAATGCGCGGAGCGCCACATGCAGGCGGTGTGCATCACCGACCAGAACGATTTCGGCCCGTTCCGCCGACGAGGTCTGATCGTCGATCAGGTCGTCGATGCCGAACGGCGTATGAAGGACGCCCCGGAATTGTCCTGGCGGTTATATCGTCACGCCCAATTCGTGCTGCTCGGCCGACGTTGGCGGCCAGCAACGGTGATCAGCTTCGGCCGCCTGCCCGATCCGGACTGCCTCAAGGCCTTGGAGCAGAACCGAGGCTGACCTTGGATGCAGCTCCATCGGCGCGGGCGAGCCGGTCACAGCTCCCGGTGCAGGGCGCGGACGCCCTGTACCCCGGCAGCGGCTGCGGGGATCGCCCCGGCGAGGTCGGCGATAAGGGCCGCCGCTTCCCGCGCGCCATTGCATGACGGCAGATGGACCGAGTTGCCGGCGATCCTGTCCCCCTCCTCGGGCGCCAACAGCCGCTCCAGCGCCCAAGCGAGCCGGTAGGTCTCGTGCGACCGGACGCAGACCGCGTGGCGGCGACGGTCCGCCCACAGCGCACGGACCTCCTGCGCATCCATCATCGGATGCTCGTTCGGCACCAGAATGGCCGGCAAGCCGGCGCTGAGAATCTCGTGGAAGGAGTTGTAACCGCAGGCGCTGACCGCGAGGTCGAACGCACGCAGGAAGCGTGCGACCGGGAAGTCGCGCAGGCGCCGGACATGCGCCGGCAGCTCCAGGCCGCTATCGCCGATCAGCCACTCCATGAACACGAGCTGGACGTCGGCCCGCCGCCCGAGCGTCTCGAGCACGATGCGATCCACCTGCCGGTAGTCGAAATTGCTGCGGGCGCCCAGCTGCACGATCACGGCCAGGGAGCCCGGATCGAGGCCAAGCTCCGCCCGCGCGGTCGCGCGATCGAGCAGCTCGCTCGGCTCGTAGAGCGTGATCGGCGCGACCCGAACCGCCTCCCCATCGCGCCCGGCCGTGATCCCGGGGTCGTCGGCCGCAGCGAACTCACCTGGCTCGATCACGAGGTCGAAATGGCGCCCGCGATCGATCGTGGCGCGCCCGGCGTCGGCCCGCCACATGCCGCGCCGGATCCAGACGAACGGCCGGTTGCGATTGTCGAGCCGCGCATCGGTCAGACCCTGATACGGGACGTTGCCGTCAAAGACGACGCACTTCGCGTCGTAGAACGCGATCGCCTCGTTCAGCCGTGCGCGCAGGCTCTGGCTCCAGGCCTCGGCGGTTTCGCCCGTATGGGCGTGATAGGGGAAATACTCGGCCATGAAGCCGAACCGCTCGACCACGCCCACCGCCTGCGACATCGACAGGAAGATCGGGCGGATCGAGCCGGAGCCGTGCCGGGCGATCGCCAGCAGCCGCGTCACATGACCCATCCCGACGCCGTTGGGACTGAGAAAGAGCACGTTGCGCGGGACGCGCGCCTCACGCCGCAGCGCCAGTCGCGGCGTGGTTGCCGCGGGCGCGCCGAGGCGTGCCCGCAGCCGTTGGGCCAGGGCTTCGGGGCCGGCCAGGCGGCGGTGCAACGCGCGCGCCGCGCGCCGGCACTCCTGGGCGGCCCCAGGGGCGAGGTCCGCCAGACGGTCCGCAACAGCCGCGCCGCCGTCGAGATACACGGCTGCGTCGGCGAAGAACGGGGTGAGCCCCGGCGGCAGCACAAGCAAGGGCGACGCGGCCAGGGCCTCGATCAGGCCAGCGGGCACGAACGGCTGCCAGGTCGTGTCCGTCGCAAGGACATAGGCATGCAGGCCGTGCAGGAACGATGCCGCGTCGGTCAGCTCCGATTCGTGGATCCGCCAGCCCGGCGGCAGGTGCTTTAGCTCTCGGACCAGGGCCAGCGCACCTTCGGCCAACGCGACTTGGTGTCGGCCCTCCGCCGGGTAGGCATTCAGGATAGCTTCGGCCGAGCTCGGCAGTGCTCCCCAGCCTCCCAGACAGTGTCGCCCGATCGGGGCGGATCCCTGCGCCACTTGCTCGGCTGCCCGAAACAAGGTGATCGGGGGCCAGATGGTCGGGTCGTCCAGTTGCGCGTCGGCACGCCATGCGGGCAGGGCCGCGGCAATCAAGGGATCCGCCGCAACGACGTCCGGCTCATCACCGAAATAGGCCTCGGCCTGTCGCAGGAGATGCGCGAGATCGAACAGCATCTCGCCCGACGCGGTCATGGGGGGCTGGTCGAGGCGCAGCAGAAGCTGTCGTGCGCGCACCCGCAGCCGCCGCGCCTGGCCCTGAAGCATTGGCCCAACATGGTAAATGAGGGCCAATCCGGCATCGACCGGCATATCGGTATCGAGCCAGGTGACGCTGCCGTCGGCCAGCAGCGGGCGCAGGGCCGGCGCCACGCGCGGGGCCGTGGCCCTCGATGACCCGCGCAGCGCGATCAGGCCGGTGCGGTAGCCGTCCATCGCAGCGCATTGCAGCAGGGCCGCGAGGCACCTGCCATCCGCCCCGCGCAGCCGGGGATCTGCCACCACGACGAGGTCGAACCACATCATGGTGCCCTCAGCGGGCCATCGAGCCGTTCGCGCTTCAAGTCCGCTTTCCGGTGTGGTTCACCTAGTCTATGTACCTGTGTAGCCGCGCCCGCCGCGACCTAAAAGAACGCGACCGTCATGACCCACGCCCTGGTGTTCTACCCAGACTATCGCGCAGCCAATCCTTACCAGACGCTGCTGTACGATCATGCCGGCCGGGACCTATATCCGCGTTGCGGCTCGATCGCCGATGCCATCGCCCTGCAACGCCATGCCGGCGTCGGCAGCCGGGTCATCTTTCACCTCCACTGGGAGGACGCAGTCTATCGCAATGAGAGCGACGAGGCCGCAGCGTGGAGGGCGGCGCAGCGCTTCCTCGGCGAGCTCGAGACTTTCCTGGACAGTGGCGGCCAGCTGGTCTGGACCCTGCACAACGAGGCGCCGCACGACGGGCGCTACCTTGCGGTGCACGGCCAGCTGTGCGCGAAGCTCGCGCTGCTCGCGGACGTGGTCCACGTCCATTCGCAGGCCGCCGCCGGATTCGCTCGAGGGCATCTCGGGATCGATCCAGGTCGGCTGGCACTCATTCCGCACGGCAACTATGTCAGCCTCTATCCCCGACTCGGCCATCCTGTCGCCGTCAGTCGTGCGGCACTGGGGCTGGGCGCGGCGCGGCGCGTGCTACTGCTGTTCGGCCGCCTGGGGCGCTACAAGGGTGGTGCCGATCTGTTGGACGTGATCGCGCAGATTGCCGACCCGGGCCTATGGCTGGTGATTGCCGGCAAGCAGATCGACCCGCTGAGCGGCCTGCTGGCCACGCTGCCCGCCGCCGTCCGCGATCGGATCGTGATGCTCGACCGCTTCGTGCCCGATCCCGAGCTGCCGCGGTTGTTCCATGCCAGCGACATGGTGGTCCTGCCCTATCGGGCGAGCCTGACATCGGGCTCCGCCCTGCTGGCGCTTTCGCAGGGGCGTCCGGTACTGGCGCCGGCGCTCCCCGCCCTCGCCGAGCTGTTGGCTGATGGCACCGATGCGCTGCTGTACCGGCCAGCGACACCAGATGGGCTGCGGACCGCGCTGCACCGGTTCCTGACTCTCGACCCCGAACACCTCTCGTCGATGCAGCAAGCGGCACGGGCCAAGGCCGAGCTGCTCGACTGGCGCAGCAGCGGGCTGCTGCTCGACGGGGTCTATGCTCGTTTGCTCGCGACCCTGCGTCCGCAGCGCGCGCCAATGGCTGCCGATGATCCGCGCGTCGGCACCGAGTCCGAACCGATGTCAGCTTCGACCGTGCTCCCGCTCCGGGCGGTCGCGGCCGACGCTGCCTGACCGGTCGCTACGACGACCGCTTGAAAGGCACCAGCGGTAGCCCCTCGATCTTGCCGGTACCAACGCACATCGTGCCCTTGGCGAACCGGCCGACACTGTCGGAGCGAAAGCTCACCACCTCACGGTCGACCAGCTCGTCGGGCACCCCGCCCTTGCGCAGCCGCTGCACCGTCTTGGTCGCGACATAGATCGCATCGCTGTACACCCTGGCTCCCCGGCCGCGCGCCTCGACCCGGACCACGAGCCGAATGTCCAGATCGAGCTCACGCAGCAGGCCGTAGCGGCGTCGATTCACCGTCTTGGCCGTGCGCTGCTCTGCCTTGGCGCCGGCAAAATCCCGCGGCGGCTCGGCCGGCACGCCGTCGACCAGCGTGGTGACGACGCCACAGTCGATATAGGGCCGCGGATCACCGCGATACTGGGCAACGAGGGTGTGGGCCTGCGGGTCGACGCTGACGATCGTCAGGCCGGTCTCCTCCAGATGCGCCCAGATCTGTTCGAGGACGAGGTCGGCGCTCTCGTCCACGTAGCGATCGCGAGTGCCCTTTGGCACGCGGTCTGGCGGCGTGTAGGCGAAGGTCTGCGTCTCGAACTTCGGGCCGGCCGACCACGCCACGTTCGGCGTCATCACGGCGGCTGCCGCCAGGGCAAGCGCCGCGACCCCGCGAGCGAAAGCAGTCATCGAAGCGTGCATCGTCATCCGAGATATCTGCTGCCCATTCAGTATAGCGCCAGGGCGGTCGTCGGGACCACCCGCTCGACGCCGGAGCTCCCTGGTCCCGCGGCAGGTTCGATGTCGACCAGCCGCCGCACCGGGAGGGTCTGGAACGACCGCTCGATGATCGACCGGAACGCCTCCTCGGCATGCTGGCCGGTCGGGTACAGCTCCAGATAGCGCTGGTAGGCCTGCGGGGTCTGTTGTTGCTGGGCCTCCGCCCAGCTGTCCTGCTCGGCAGTGCCGAGGACGGACTGCTCGGCGTCGATCGCGGCATGCGCTGGCCCGCCAATCTGGGCCACGCCGCCTGCGACCGTGGCGAGCAGCACGGCGCGGATCCGATCGAGGGCGGCCTTGAGGGCCGGTCGCATGGGCAAGGCTCCGCAGCGTGCGGGGGCCGGCGCGATGGCACGAGCAGTGCGCGCCGGCTCTCCTCGAGGCTTGCCGCCCAACTCCCACATTGTGAGGGGCCGCGCAAGGTTGGCACCGGTTGTGTCCTATCGGGCTATGTCGGCGCGCGGGATCCAAGCGCGGACGTGTGTCCGATCGCGCGGCAGCTGGTGTCACGGCCGCACGCCAGACCCGGGAAGTGTTGATCGGCATGGGAGCCCTGATCGAAAAGCTCGCTTTCAGGCGACGCCGGTCGGCGCAGTGACCGTGCGGCGTGCCACGAGCCCGAGTGTCGAACCCTGGACCACGATGGAGAACACGACCACCGCATAGGTCGCGGCCAGCAGCACCGACTTGGCCTCTGTCTCAGGCAGCGACAAGGCGAGTGCCACCGAGATGCCGCCGCGCACGCCCGCCCAGGTGAGAAACGGCACGTTGCCAATGGACAGCAGCCCTGCCCAGCGGCGCAGCAGCAGGGGTGCCGAAACGGCGGCGAGCCGCCCCGTCAGCACGATCGGTACCGCCGCCAGCACCAGCCAGAGCGACCCGAGGTCGAAACGCAGCACCAGCACCTCCAGGCCGATCAACAGGAACAGGATCGAGTTCAGCACCTCGTCGATCAGGGTCCACAGGGCGGTCACGTAACCCGCGGTATGGTCGCTCATCGCATCCTGCGGCGCGCGGTGGCCGACCAGCAGCCCGGCCGCCACCACCGCAAGCGGCCCGCTGGAGCCCATCGTCTGCGCCAGGGCGTAGGTGCCTGCCACCAGAGCCAGGGTGATCAGGACCTCGACCGCAAAATCATCGATCGAGCGCAGGGCACGATAGGCGACATAGCCGGTTGCGGTGCCGAGGATCAGCCCGCCGCCGACCTCCACGAGCACATGACGCGCGACCTCCGCCACGCCGGGAGTCGCCGCGTCGTTGCCGCTGGCGGCAACACCCACGATCAGCGTGAACAGCACCACGCCCACGCCATCGTTGAACAGGGCCTCACCCTGCATCTCGACCTGCAGGCTGTCCGGAACGTCGACGTTCTTCAGCATGGTCAGCACCGCGACGGGATCGGTCGGGCTGATCAACGCGCCGAATACCATCGCCCAGGCCAACGGCATCGGGATCTCGAGCCACCCGGCCGCCAGCCAAAAGGCGGCGCCGACCAGGGCGGTAGAGACCAACGTGCCGATCAGCGCGAGGGAAGCGATGGGCCAGGCGCGGGCGCGCATGGCCCGGACATCGAGATTGATGGCGCCGGCGAACAGCAGGAAGGCCAGCATGCCGTCCATCACGAGCGCGGTGAAATCGATCTGCCGCAGGGTCTGGGTCAGTTCGCCGTAGAGGTGCTGCGCCGGGAAGGCGAGGTCCACGAGGATCAGCAGCACAGAGGCCATCAGGCCCATCACCAGGAGGCCGATGCTGTGCGGCATATGCAGGAAGCGGCGGTTGATCCACCCGAAGGCCGCCGACAGGGTTAGCAGCAGGGCGATCAGGTCGAAAATGGACATGACGTGGGGCGGGTTTCCTGAAGGACGCATTGGCGATGCTGGCTACGCACGGCTGCCGCGGCACGCTTTCGTCGCGGAGATACGCACTTGCCGCCGATTGGCTGGGAACGCCTCCCGCAGAGCGTCAGCGGGATATCGGTAAATTTGGGCGTTTCCCGGCCACGGACCCTCGCCACCATTCCGAACGCTGGGTTCCGTGACCGAGTTCCCACCTCGCGGCCCTTCATACCCAGAATTTTCGAGCCTGGTGCTTTCAAGCGGGGCCCAGAAAGAAAAAGCCCATGGCAAGCATGACATAGACACTGAGCAGCAGCAGTCCCTCGAACCAGGTGGATTCCCCGTCCGCCGCCACGGCGCGCACCACGAAAGCCGAGCCGGCGATGGCGAACAGGGTGAGCGGGCTGTGGAACACCAGGTTCATCGGCTGGCCGATGAACCAGGAGATGATCACCAGCAGCGGCGCCAGGACCAGGGCGACCTGGATGGTCGAGCCGATGCAGATGCTGAAGACCAGGCTCATTCGATCCTGCCGCGCAAACGCGACGGCGGCGATGAGGTCCGCCGCGGTGCCCACCACCGCCAACAGGATGACACCGAGAAACACAGTGGAAAGGCCGAGCTGCTCGCCGGTCGCGGAGAGCGCGCCGGACACCAACTCGGCCTCACCGGCGATGACCGCGGTTCCCACGACCATGACGGCGAGGCAGCGGGTGACGCTCCAAGCGGGAGTGCCGTCCGCCTCCTCCTGCCGCGAGAAGACATCGCGATGGGTGATCAGGGTGTAGACGAGGTTGGCGCCATAGAGCAGCAGCAGCACGACGGCGATCCCAAGGCTGACCTCCTCGTCCGTGATTCGCACCACGCTTGGCGCCGCCTCGGCGCGTTGCGTTGCGTCGAAGACGGCCGGCATCAGCAGCGCGATGACCAGCAGGATGAGCATGGTCGAGAGCTGGCCGGCGTTAGCGCGGTTGAAGCTCTGCCGATCCCGACCCAGGCCGCCCACCAGCATCGCAAGCCCAAGCCCGAGCAGGGTGGTCGCGAGGATCGAGCCGGCGATCTGCGCCTGCACGACGGCGATCTGCCCGCTGGTCAGCACGAACAGCGCCAGGATCAGCTCCGCCACACTGCCGAAACTGACATTGATCAGGCCGCCGATGGCGGGACCGGCATGGGCAGCCAGCTGCTCGGTCGCCCGGCGCACCCAGTCGGCCAGCACGGCCACTGCCAGGATGCCGGCGAGGAAGACCCAGGTCGCACCAACCTCCAGGTAATCCAGTCCGAAGGAGACCGGCACCACGAGCAGCAGCAGGTACTTCGCCATCCCGATCCTTACATAGCTCAATCGCCAGCCAGCTCGGCGCGCTCGAACAAATGCGGCTTGACCCCGGCGCGCTCCAGGGCGTCGGCCAGCTTCAGGCGCAGGAAGGCGCTGCCGGTGTAGCGCGAGACCTGGGTGTAGCAGGTCTCCTCCATGTGGCGGACCATGGCGGCGTAAGTGTCGACCAGCTCGGGGTCGATGCGGAAATTGTCGTAGTTGACCACGGCCGGCACGCGATGGCCGATCTCGCGGCAACGGCCCTCGACCGCGATTTGGATGTCATGGACGTCCTTGGCGGTGCGCACGCGCAAGCCCTCGAAGTTGAGGAACAGCGTGTCGCGCGCGCCATCGTAGGTGACGCGGCTGTCGAGACCGAGATCGAACAGCGTGCGGTCGAGACCCATGACCGCCTGGTTGAAGATGCGCAGGTCCATCACGTCGGGCGTGCCGACGATCGGCTGGAACGCCATGTGGGCCAAGATGTCGCGCTCGATGTCGATGCCGGGGGCGACCTCGATCAGCTCGACCCCCTCCGCTGCGCGGCGGAACACGCAGCGCTCGGTGACGTAGAGCACCGGCTGCGCGCGCTCGGCGGCGTAGGCGCCGGAAAAGGTGATCTGCTCGACCGCCGCCACGAACTTCCTCGCCCTGCCCTCTTGGACAATGCGCAGCTGGCCGCCCTCGACCGCGATCTTCAGGCCGCCGGCGGTGAAGGTGCCGGTGAACACGACCGCGCGCGCGTTCTGGCTGATGTTGATGAAGCCGCCGGCACCGGCGAGCTTGGGGCCGAAGCGGCTGACGTTCACGTTGCCCTCGGCGTCGCACTCCGCCATGCCCAGCACGGTCAGGTCGAGGCCGCCGCCATCGTAGAAATCAAACTGCTGGTTCTGGTCGATGATAGCGTCGGTGTTGACCGCAGCGCCGAAATTGAGCCCAGAGGCCGGCACGCCGCCGATCACGCCGGGCTCGGCGGTCATGGTGACGAAGGAGAGGATCTTCTCCTCGTTGGCGACCGAGGCCACGCCCTCGGGCATGCCGATGCCGAGATTGACGACCCCGTTGGCCGGCAGCTCCATGGCGGCACGGCGCGCGATCAGCTTGCGCTCGTCGAGCGGCATCGGCGGCAGGCTGCCCAGCGGCACGCGCAGCTCCTGCGAGAACGCTGGCGAGTACACCGTGGCATAGGTCTGGTGGTGATTCGCGGGCTCGGCCACGACCACGGCATCGACCATGATACCGGGGATCTTGACCGTGCGCGGGTGCAGCGTGTGCGCCTCGGCGATCCGCTCGACCTGGGCGATCACCAACCCGCCCGAGTTCTTCGCCGCCATCGCCATGGCGAGATTGTCCAGGGTCAGCGCCTCGCGCTCCATCGACAGGTTGCCCGTGGGATCGGCGGTGGTGGCGCGGATGAAGGCGATGTGAATCGGGAACGCCTTGTAGAACAGCCACTCCTCGCCATCGAACTCGACCAGACGGACGAGATCCTCGGTCGTCGCCTCGTTGACCTTGCCGCCGCCTTGGCGCGGGTCGACGAAGGTGCGCAGGCCCACCTTGGTGAAGGTGCCGGGCTTGCCGGCGGCGATGTCGCGGTAGAGGTGCGAGATGCAGCCCTGCGGCAGGTTGTAGGCCTCGATCCGGTTCTCGACCGCGAGCCGGCCGACCTTGGGGATCAGACCCCAATGGCCGCCCACGACGCGCTTGAGCAGGCCGTCATGGCCCAGCCGGTTGAGCCCCTGCTCCTTGCCGTCCCCCTGCCCCGCCGCGAACAGCAAGGTCAGGTTGCGCGGCTCACCGGTCGCGACGAACCGCTTCTCCAGCCCGACCAGCAGATCGTCCGGCGTGCCGATCCCGACGAAGCCCGAGGTGCACAACGTGTCGCCGCTGCGGACCAGGGCCACCGCCTCGGCGAGACTGACGACCTTGTTGCGGTGCTCACCCTTGCCGAGGCCGCGCTTGTCGGTGGTGCTGGTCGGCATCGCTCGCTTCCCCTGCCTAATTGGCCACAGGTTTGGCAGGCCCAGCCGCGCGCGTCCATGGCCGGGGCGGCCGGGTCCGTTTGTGCCAATTCGAGGAATGCGTTCGTGCGAAAACCCGATGGGTGGTGACGGCTCCCTTAAGGGGCCGCTGCCGAAGCTTGTACAGGAGGCCGGCATCGCGGCGCTGCCCCGGCGCAGCGTAACGCAGACGCGAGCACACGTCTGCGGGCTCATCACCAAAATTTGAAGCCAAGTGGATCGGTCCGGATCCGCAGTCGCTCTGCCGCTTATGAGCTCGCCTCCACAGGCACGATTGCCGAGGGATGGGAACCGAACTCCTAAGCAAACGTTGCATCGCTAACTCTTAGGCTCTCAAAGTGACGTCTGGCAGAAATGACAGCAATGATCCAGCATTATCGGATTGGGCTTGGGCTAATGGCAGGCGGTGCGCTAATTGCGCTTGCTGTTGCTTCGATCGGCTATTGGTCGCCTGTTACTGGGATTACCGCTACAAAAGGCGCCCTGCTGGTTATTCTGACTGCAGCAGCGCTTCTTGTGGCCACGTTTATTTTACCTACCTTAGGCAATTACGTGCATTGGCTGACGGCAGGCCTAGTGGCCCTCTGCGTGCTCGACATAGTCGGCACGGCGCTGGCCGGGTATTTCCTGGAGAGGCCATTGATTGTCGCTGGGATGGTCGCAGCGGCTATCGGCCTCGCATTGCACCTGATGTTCGGTGGCATATCGTCACGCGCGATGGGAGGCTGAGAGATGCTTCGACTTGTCAAACTGCTCGCCGCAGGGATCAGCGCGATGGTGCCGGCCGTGGCTGTCGCCCAGTATAGTGACAAAATATCGAACACGGAGACCTCGACCACTCCCGCCGCGGATCATGGTGCCGTGTGGGACACGTTCAACGGCGATCTCGCCGCGCAGAAGTACAGTAGCGCCACGCAAATCACGCCGGAAAATGTCGGCCAACTGGTCCAAGCGTGGGAGACCCATACGGGAGACCTCTCGGACGGCAGTGGCGACAAGCCGGAAACGGTTTGGTCGGCGACGCCCCTGTTCGTCAACGATACGCTCTATCTGGGGACACCGTTCTACCGAATTTTCGCGCTGCAGCCCGACACCGGCAGGGTGAAATGGACCTACGACAGCAAATCTGAGTTGAAGGCGCTGACGCAGCCAGCACTGAAAAATCGCGGCGTCGCCTATTGGCAGGCTGCAACTCCCGCCGCCGGCCAATCCTGTCAAAAGCGCGTCTACATCGGCACGATGGACGGCAAATTGCATGCGGTCGATGCGGATACCGGGAAACTGTGTCCGGATTTCGGTAAAGATGGGATTTTAGATCTGGCTCAATGGAACAGCGTCCACGACAAGTATCCGCTGTCCATTCTCCAGCCGCCGACAGTCTACGAGGATACACTGTTCATTGGCTGGGCTGGCAAGGACTGGGCCTTTAAAGAGGCGCCTCCGGGGAGCGTGTTTGCCGTCGACGCACGCACCGGCGAGCTGAAGTGGCAGTTCGATGCGATCCCGAAAGGGCAGCGGGCCACGACGGGCACGGCCAATGTCTGGGCAAGCATGTCGGTGGATAAACAGCGCGGCATTCTCTACCTGCCGGTCAGCTCACCGAGCCCCAACTTCTATGGCGGCAACAGAACCGACTCGCTGCCGCTGGCGACGTCGGTCACGGCGCTGGATACGGAGACCGGCAAGGTTCTGTGGTCCCGCCAGCTCGTGCATCACGATATCTGGGACCTCGATACCGACGCTCCCCCGACCCTGGTCGACATCGACAAAGACGGCCAGCTTGTGCCGGCGCTGGTGCAGACCTCCAAGCAAGGCTTCATCTACGTTTTAAACCGCGTCACCGGCGAGCCGATTTATCCTATAGAGGAACGCCCGGTGCCGATGTCGGACATTCCGGGCGAACAAGCGGCGCCGACCCAGCCCTTCGTCGATACCCCGATGCCGGTCGTACCGCCCCGTTGGCCTGGCGTGTTCAAGTTGGCCGATCTGACCAGCTTCGGCTACTGCTCACGCAAGGCCGCAAATTTACGCTACGACGGCCCGTTCACGCCGCCAAGTCTGCAAGGCACGCTGACCTACCCCCCGACCACCGGCGGGACCGAATGGGGCGGCGGTGCGGTCGACCCAGAAAACCAGATCTACTATGTCAACAGCTCCAGCATCGTTCAGATCTACCAGCTGATTCGGCGGGCCGAGTACGATAAGGTGGCCGGCGCCAGCGGCAACGAGAGTGGCTACTCGGCGCAGGAAGGATCACCCTTCGGCTTTCGGCTGACCAACTTTCTCAGCCCTCTGGGCATACCGTGTTGGAAGCCGCCCTACGGCTCGATCGCCGCTTACGATCTGAAGACCGGCAAGCAGCTCTATAAAGTGCCATTCGGCGTAACCCAGAAATGGGGCTTCTACATGCCCGAGAGTTGGGGATCGCCCACCATCGGCGCACCGGTCATCACGAAGACGGGCCTGTTATTCATCGGCGCGTCGATGGACGCGCGAGTCCGGGCACTGGACGCCAAGACCGGTGCGGTTCTCTGGCAGCATCAGGTACAGGCGCCGGCCGTCGCGATGCCGGCGGTCTATACCTTCAAGGGTCGTCAATATGTGGTGTTCGCCGCCGGCGGCAACTCGATCCTGAAGCCCCAGGTCGGCGACCAGATTGCCGCCTTCGCGTTGCCGCAGGGACCGTCATCCTAGGCTGTTCGCCTGCGAGAGCGGCCGGCCCCACGCGCTTGCCGGGCACCGAACGTGACGGTTGGCGGGCGACAGGCCCAATCGGCTGCCGCCCGCTAAGGCTCTGACTGACCTACTTCGTCTTGCAGGTATCCGCCGTCTCCGGCGTGCACACGTCCAGGCCCACGGTGATCGGGTCGGGCGGGGTCTTGCCGTTGGTGAGGTCGTTCAGCACGTACATGGCCCGGTAGCCCATCTCGTAGGGCCGCTGGCCGACCTGGCCGTCGCTCAGGCCTTCTTTCAGGAACTTCATCTGCACGTCCATGGTCTCGACGAACAGCAGGATCAGGTCCTTGTTCTTGATCCGATCCTCGTAGTTGGCCAGCAACTGGCGATACGCCTGCGGCAGCATCTGGGGCGCCCCGCCGGCGTTGAGCATCGCGTCGAGGTCGGGATACTTCGCCAGGATGTCGGTCATCTGCACGATCGACAGCGGGAAGTCGTCATTGTTGTAGAGCGGGCAACCATCGACCTGCTTCCACTTGTCCGCGGGCAGGGTCTCCAGCATCCCCTTCATGCGCTCGTTCATGTTGACCGCCGACGGGCCGCCGCTCTGGATACAGTAGGTGCCGCCGTCGGGCTTCAGCTCCATCGCGCGCTTGGCGATCTCCTTGCCGATCTCGGTATTGACCGTGCCGATATAGGTCGCGCGCAGGCCGTGATCCTGGTCGAGCAGGTCGCTGTCCCAGGTGACCAGCGGGATGCCGGCGGCCTTGGCGGCGGCCGCGGCCTTGGCGATCGCCGGCGCGTTGGCGACCGAGATCGCGAGCCCGTCGACCTTCTTCGCGATCAGGTCCTGGATCATCTGGAACTGCTCGTCGCCGCCGCCATGCTCGCCGGGGCCGATATAGTAGCACTCGATCCCGCCGATCTCGGCCACCGCCTTCTGGCAGCCGTCGCGGGCCTGATCGAAGAACGGGTTGTTCATGTTCTTCGGGACCAGCGCGAAGACCTTGTCCTTGGCCTCGGCGGTCGCGGCCACACCGGCACATGCCAGTGTCGCCAGCGCCATGATCATGGCTGCCTGCTTCATTCCTGCTCCTCCCTGAGCTTCGTCGAATCGTGCCGCTCTCCGGCGGCCGGACAGTGGTAGGCCGCACGGTGCGCCAAGGCAACGCGCAAGCCGCCCGGCACATGCGCTTCGGGCTTGCGAAAATGCAGGCGCGATCAAGCCTTTGCGGCCGGCCATCAAGCGACCGCAGCGTCGGCGTAGTCGGCTAGCCGAGACGGTGGTGCAGGGCGGCCGGCTCACCTACCAGCGCCCGGTGCGGAAATCGGAACACCCGCTCGCCGCCGAGCAGATAGGCGTGAAAACCTGTGGGGAAAAATGAATGGATTGCCGGATCAAGCACGTTGAGGCCGCCGGTAAAGCTGCCTAAGGCCGGCAGCAGCAGACGGTCGGCATCGCCGGCGAAGCAGGGGCGGGCGAGGTGGCGCCGGCTGGTGCGCAGGCGTGCCTTGGGGTGCAGATGCCCGGCGATCTCGGCGACCTCGCCCGTGGGGCCATGGCGCAGCACCAGCCCGTCGACACGCAGCTCGGCCACTGCGGCACCGCCCAGGCCCAGCGGCACCACCGGGTCGTGGTTGCCGGTGACCCAGACCCAGCGCCGGCTGCGGGTGAGGCCGGCCAGCCGGTCGAACAGGTCCGGCGACAGGTCCAACGGTCCGCGCCGGTCGTGGAAACCGTCGCCCAGGCTCACCACCGTGTCCGGCCGCCAGCGCGCCACCAGCGCCTCCAGCCGTGCCAGCGTCGCGTGGCTATCGTAGGGCGGCAACAGCGTGCCACGCCGGGCAAACGCGTTGCCCTTCTCGAGGTGCAGGTCGGCCACCACCAGCATGGCATAGCGCGGCCAGAACAAAGCACCGCTCGGGTCGAGCTCGAGGTACTGGCCATGGAACTGCAGCTGCATGGCCGCAGCATCTAGTCCGCCATGGCCTCCGCGACCAGCTCCGCCACGGCCTCGTCCAGCGAATCGTCGAGCACCTCGCCGCTGACGAACTCCTTGCCGATCCCGGCGATGATCGACACCGCGAACGGCGAGATCCGCGCCAGCCGCACATGGCGGATCTTGCCCTGCACGGCGACCAGGAGATCGGCCAGGCGGCGGATATCGGTCAGCCCGGCCGCGGCTTCGACCCGCGCTGCACGCAGCAGAACGTGGTCTGGGTCGTACTTGCGC
The DNA here is from genome assembly GCA_963798145.1 of uncultured Alphaproteobacteria bacterium. Taxonomy (GTDB): domain Bacteria; phylum Pseudomonadota; class Alphaproteobacteria; order Geminicoccales; family Geminicoccaceae; genus Benzoatithermus. The sequence continues at coordinate 118,533 of CAWCSG010000007.1, read as the reverse complement.
AGCACATCGTAGATCAGGTCGGCGCTGAAGGTGACCTGCCGGCCGGTCTTCTCCTGCCCCGGATGACGCCGCTCGATCAGCCCGGCCACGACCGCACAGTTGCGGAAGGTCCGCTTGATCAACGAACTGTCGGCCATCCATTCCTCGAGATCGTCGCCCAGGATGTCGACGTCGAAAAGGCTCGCCACGTCGTCGATCGGTGCCGCTCCCCAGGTCGCGATGCAGTAGTCCGAGGCGACGAAACCCTGCGGTCGCAGGCCCCGCCGCTCCATCCGCCGCGTCAGCAACATGCCCAGGGTCTGGTGCGCGTTGCGGCCGGCGAAGCAGTAGGCGACGAGGTAATGCCGGGCACCCCGGGCGAAGGTCTCGACCAGGAGCTCGTCCGGCGCGGTGAGCTCGGAGCGCCGCGCTTGGGCCGCCAGCCACTCGCCGACCTGCGGCGGCAGGCGATGCCAGGTCGAGGGCTCGGCCAGCAGATGGCGCACCCGATCGGCCAGATGCGTGGTCAGCGGCAGCTTGCCGCCGGCATAGGCCGGCACCTTCGGAGAACCGCCCGCCTTCGCCAGCGTCACCATCACCTCGTTGCCGCGAATGCCCTCGAACGCGAGCAGCCGGCCAGCGAACAGGAAGGTGTCGCCCCGGTTGAGCATCGCCACGAAATACTCCTCGACCTCGCCCAGCACCTTGCCGCGCCCGAGGCGGACCCGCATCACCGGCGCCTCGACGATGGTGCCGACATTCATGCGGTACTGCCGCGTGAGCTTCGGGTCGGTCAGCCGCCACAGCCCGTCCTCGCCCCGCTCCAGGCGCCGGTAGCGGTCGTAGGTCGCCAGCGCATAGCCGCCGGTCGCGACGAAGCCCAGCACGGCGTCGAAATCGGCCCGCGTCAGCTCCGCGAACGGCGCCGCCTGGCAGACCTCGAGATAAAGCTCGTCCGCATCGAACGGCCCGCTGCAGGCGGTGCCGGTGACATGCTGTGCCAGCACGTCGAAGCCACCCGGGAACAGGGCGCCGCCATCCAGCGTGTGTTCCGCCAGCGCATCCTGGGCCGCGATGCACTCCAGCACCTCGAACCGGTTGGCCGGCACCAGCATGGCACGGCTGGGCTCGTCCAGCCGATGATTGGCGCGGCCGATCCGCTGCAAAAGCCGGGCGGCACCTTTCGGCGCGCCGACCTGCACCACCAGCTCGATATCGCCCCAGTCGATGCCGAGATCCAAGGACGAGGTGCAGACGACGGCCCGCAGGCTCCCCGCCGCCATGGCCGCCTCGACCTTGCGCCGCTGCTCCACGGCCAGGCTGCCATGGTGCAGGGCGATCGGCAGATTGTCGCGGTTCAGCCGCCACAGCGCGCCGAACATCAGCTCGGCTTGGGCGCGGGTGTTGACGAACACCAGCGTGACCTTGTGCGCCTGCACCATCCGGTAGACGTCCTGCGCGGCATAGGTCGCCATGTGCCCGGCCCAGGGCATCTCGCGTTCGGGCAGCAGCAGCTCGACCTTCGGCTCGGCGCCGGCCTCGCCCATGACCAACGCCACCTGAGCGGGCTCCGGCGACAGATAGCGCTGCAGCCGCGCCGGCACGGCCACGGTCGCCGAAAGCCCGATGAACCGCGCCTGCGGCGCCAGCCGCCGCAACCGGGCCAGCGCCAGACTGAACAAGGCGCCGCGCTTGCTCTCGGCCAGGGCATGCAACTCGTCGAGCACGACGCAGCGCAGGCAGCCGAAATAGCCCGCGGCATCCTCGTAGGAGAGCAGCAGGGCCAGCAATTCCGGCGTAGTCAGCAGCAGATCCGGCGGATGGGTACGCTGCCGTTTCCGCCGGTTCTGCGGCGTGTCGCCGGTTCGAGCCTCGATCCGCACGGGCAGGCTCATCTCGGCGACCGGTGCGGTCAGATTGCGGGCGATATCGGTGGTCAGCGCCTTAAGCGGCGAGATGTAGAGCGTGTGCAGACGGCCGGTTGAGCCGGCCTCGGCCAGCTCCACCAGGCTCGGCAGGAACCCGCCCAGCGTCTTGCCGCCCCCTGTGGGGGCGATCAGCAGGGCGTCGCGTCCCCGGCGCGCGAGATCGAGCATTTCCGCCTGGTGCCGCCGCAGCTGCCAGCCGCGCTTGGCGAACCAGTCGGCGAACGCGGATGGCAGCGGCCCCTCTACCCTCGACGCGCGTCGGTCGCGGGTGTGGCGGCGGTCAGCGGATGACACGGATGTCGAGCGAGAGCCCGAGGCCAGCCCAGGCGCGGTCGGTGGTGAGAACCGGCAATGCCAGCTGCTCAGCGAGCGCCAGGCAGACCCGATCGCCGAGCGACAATCCTGCGCGCCGCGTGCTGGCACGCAACCGTGCGCTGGCACGGGCCAGCGCACGGTCGACGTCGACGAGCCGCAGGCCGAGCCCAGCGATGGCCGAAAAACCTTCCGCTTCGGGCACACCCTTGTCCACCAACTTCGCTAGTACCTCGGCCATGTTGACGGTGGTCATCAGTCCGTTCGCCAGGAACGGCTCCACGGCCTGGGCGCCCGGCTCGCCCTGCACCACAGCCAGCAGCGCCGATGCATCCAGCACCGCCTCACTCACGCGCGGCCTCGGCGCGACGGTCGGCGATTAGGCTGTCAGACCAGGCTCTCGCCACCCTTGACGTAGCGCCCGACGATCCGGCGCGCACGCTCCAGCGCGAGCTTTGGGCTGGTCAGCCGGATCTCGCCGTCCTCTACTTGGATGATTAGCTCGTCACCCGCCCGCATAGCCAGCTGCCGGCGATAGGCAGCGGGGATCGAGATGCGGCCATTCTCGCCAAGCTTGATCCGATTTTCCTTCATGCCAGAACCTCTCGTGAAACTGCCATCAAGCTTCAAACATGCCAGAATGTTTGTACATCTGGTAAGAAAATCCACCCTCACCAGTTTGGTGCCGGTTCGGCGGGGCGAGGCCACCCTTTGCGTCGCGCGCGAATCCGCCTAAACACCTGGACCGCTTCCGCTCATTGTCTGCTCTGGAACCTCATGTCGGACGACCGCGCCGTCATCGCCGCGAGCAAGGCGTGGCCCATTCAGGAGGCCCTGCGCCTGCTCGAGCGCGTCACGAAGCGGCCGCCGGCCAAGGGCTTCGTGCTGTTCGAGACCGGCTACGGACCATCCGGCCTGCCGCATATCGGCACGTTTGCCGAGGTCTTCCGCACCACGCTGGTGCGTCAGGCGTTCGCACGCCTGAGCGATCTGCCGACCGAGCTGTACGCCTTCTCCGACGACATGGACGGGCTGCGCAAGGTCCCGGACAACCTGCCCAATCAGGCCATGGTGGCAGAGCATCTCGGCCGGCCGCTGACCGCGATCCCCGACCCGTTCGGGACGCATGACAGCTACGGTGCCCACATGAACGCCCGGCTGCAGGCGTTTCTCGACGAGTTCGGCTTCGCCTACACCTTCAAGAGCGGCACCGACGAATATCGCAGCGGCCGGTTCAACGCGACGCTCCTCAAGGTGCTGGAGCGGCACGAGCAGATCCGCGAGGTGGTCCTGCCGACGCTCGGCCCGGACCGGCGCGCCACCTACAGCCCGATCCTGCCGATCTCGCCGAAGTCGGGTCGCGTGCTGCAGGTGCCGATCGAGGAATGCCGGCCCGAGCAAGGGACCGTCGTGTTCCGCGACGAGGACGGCACGCTGACCGAGGTTCCGGTCACCGACGGCCACTGCAAGATGCAATGGAAGTGCGACTGGGCGCTGCGCTGGACCGCGCTGGATGTCGACTACGAGATGTCCGGCAAGGACCTGATCGATTCGGTCAAGCTGTCGACCCGCATCTGCCGGGTGCTCGACGGTGTGCCGCCGGATGGTTTCACCTACGAATTGTTCCTCGACGAGCTGGGCCAGAAGATCAGCAAGTCCAAGGGCAACGGCCTGACCATCGAGGACTGGCTGCGCTACGGCACGCAGGGCAGCCTGCAGCTGTTCCTCTACCGCGAGCCGCGCAAGGCCAAGCGCCTGCATTTCGACGTGATCCCGCGCAACGTCGACGATTACGAGGGTTTCCTCGACGCGTTCCCGCGCCAGCTGCCGGCCGAGCAGGTCGGCAACCCGCTGTGGCACATCCACGACGGCCATCCGCCGGTGAACGACCAGCTGCCGGCGGGCCTGACCTTCGGTATGCTGCTGAACCTCGCCAGTGTCGCCAATGCCGCCGAGCCGGCCGTGCTCTGGGGTTTCATCGCGCGCTACGCGCCGGGCGTCACGCCGGAGAGCTCGCCCCGGCTCGCCGCCCTGGTCGAGCATGCGATCGCCTATTATCGCGACTTCGTGCGGCCGACCCGCAGCTACCGCGCGCCGTCGAGCCTGGAGCGGGTGGCACTGGAGGAATTGCGTGACTGGCTCGCCGGCCCCGGTGCTGAGGCCGATGCGGAGGCGGTGCAGTACGAGCTCTACGAGATCGGCAAGCGCCATGCGTTCGCCAACCTGCGTGACTGGTTCAAGGCGCTCTACGAGATCCTGCTCGGTCAGAGCGAGGGACCGCGCTTCGGTACGTTCGTCGCGATCTACGGGGCTCCCGAAACGGGCGCGCTGATCGAGACCGGCCTGTCCGCCAAGGCCGCGGCCGAATGACCGAGCGCACGCCGCGCGACCGCCGTCAGCCAGCCCGAGGTGGCGAGCGTGGCGTCGCCAGGAGAAAGCCCGGCCTGGAGAAGGCAGCGCCGGCCGCCGAGCCGGTAGCACCAGCGCGTCCGGCTACACCCCATCCCACGCTGAACGCCCGCCGCATCGCGCTGGACGTGCTGGATCGCGTGCTCGGCGCCGAGCATCGACCCTTCGACGAGACGTTCCAGGGCCACCCCCAGCTGATGCGGCTCGCGGTCCGCGATCGGGCCTTTGCCCGGCTGCTGGTGACCACCGTGCTGCGCCGGCTGGGTCAGATCGACCATACCGTGCTCCCGCTGCTGCGCTATCGGCCCAAGGAGCTGCGCGTCACCAACATGCTGCGTCTGGGCGCGGCACAGCTCCTGTTCCTCTCGACGCCGGCGCACGCAGCGGTGGCGGAGACGGTACGGCTCGCGGCCAGCGGCTTCCGGCGCGAGGTGCCGCTGCTCAACGCCGTGCTGCGCAAGCTCGCCGCCGAGGGCCGGCAGTTGCTCGAAGGGCAGGATGCCCCGCAGCTGAACACGCCCAAATGGCTGTGGGACAGCTGGGCCGCGGCCTACGGCGCGGAGCAAGCCCGCGAAATCGCCCAGGCGCACCAGACCGAGCCGCCGCTCGATCTCTCGGTCATGCGCGAGCCCGAGCGCTGGGCCGAGGAGCTCGGCGCCGAGATCCTGTCGACCGGCACCCTGCGCCGGCGCAGCGGCGGGCTGGTCGACGCGCTGCCGGGCTTCGATCAGGGCGTGTGGTGGGTGCAGGACGCCGCGGCCGCCCTGCCCGCCATGTTGTTCGGTGCGATCAAGGGCAAGCGCGTACTCGACATCGGTGCCGCCCCTGGCGGCAAGACGGCCCAGCTTTGCGTCCTGGGCGCCAAGGTTACCGCACTGGAACGGTCGCCGCGGCGCGCCGAGTTCCTCGTGCGCAATCTGGGCCGACTGACGCTGGATGCCGAGATCGTCGTGGCCGACGCGGTCGAATGGCAGGCGTCCGCCCCCTATGACGCGGTACTGCTCGATGCGCCCTGCACCGCCACCGGCACGATCCGACGCCATCCGGACGTGCCCTGGGCCAAGGCGCCGGCCGATGTCGAGCGGCTGGCGGAGACCCAGGCACGGCTGCTCGCGGCCGCCATCGGTTTCCTGAAGCCAGGCGGGGTTCTGGTCTACGCCGTCTGCTCGCTGCAACCCGAGGAGGGGCCGCGCCGGATCGAGGCGCTCCTCGCCAGCGATGCGCCGGTCGAGCGCAGCCCCATCACCCGCGCCGAGCTGAAGGGCCTTCCTGTCGACCTGACACCCGCCGGCGAAGTACGCACCCTGCCCTCGCATCTCGGCGAGTCCGGCGGCCTCGACGGCTTCTTCATCGCCCGCCTCAAGCGCCGCGACGGCTGATCCTAGGAGACCTGCCGGATGCCCTTTCGCCCGATCCGACGGGCTCTCCTGTCGGTTCACGACAAGACCGGCCTGGTCGAGCTCGCCCGGGGGCTGAGTGCCGCCGGGATCGAGCTGCTGTCGACCGGCGGCACCGCGACCGCCCTGCGCGAAGCCGGCATCGTTGTCGTCGACGTCAGCGCGGTCACCGGCGCGCCGGAGATCCTGGGCGGCCGCGTCAAGACCCTGCACCCTGGCGTCCATGGCGGGATCCTCGCCCGCCGCGACCTGCCCGAGCATCTGGCGACCCTGGCCGAGTACGGGCTGCCGGCGATCGACCTCGTCGTGGTGAATCTCTACCCGTTCGAGCGGACCCTGGCAGCGGGCGCGGACTTCGCCTCCTGCATCGAGCAGATCGATGTCGGGGGGCCCACCATGATCCGCGCCGCCGCAAAGAACTGCGATGGGGTCGCCGTCATCGTCGATCCGGCCGACTATCCGGCTCTGCTGGCCGAGATCGGGGCCAAGGGTGGTACCGAGGCCGGATTCCGGCAGCGGCATGCGGCCAAGGCGTTCGCCCGCACCGCGGCCTACGATGCCGCCATCGCCGGCTGGCTCGCGCGCGAGACCGGCGAGGAATTCCCCGAGCGGGTGGTGCTGGCCGGCACGCGGCGCCAGCTGCTGCGCTACGGCGAGAACCCGCACCAGCGGGCTGCGTTCTACGCGACCGGAGGCGTTCCCACCGGCCTCGCCGCAGCCACGCAGCTGCAGGGCAAGGAGCTGTCGTTCAACAACCTGAACGACACCGATACCGCGCTGGCCATGGTGGCCGAGCTGTCCGGCCCGGCGGTGGCGATCATCAAGCATGCCAATCCTTGTGGCGTCGCCGTGGCGGCGAGCCTGCTGGAGGCCTACCGCAAGGCGCTGGCTGGCGACCCGCTCAGCGCGTTCGGCGGCATCGTCGCCTGCAATCGGCCGCTCGACGAAGCTGCGGCCAGCGAGATCGCACGCACCTTCACCGAGGTGGTGATCGCCCCGGGCGTCGACGACGCGGCGCGCGCGGTGTTCGCGGCCAAGCCGAACCTGCGGTTGCTGACCATGGACGCGCTGCCGGACCCGGTGACCGCCGGCCATGACATCAAGTGGCTCCAGGGCGGCTTCCTGGCGCAGGACCGCGACACGGCGAGGCTGCTGCCGACCCAGCTCCAACTCGCCACGCGGCGCGCCCCGACCGACGCCGAGCTGGCCGATCTCCTGTTCGCCTGGCAGGTGGTCAAGCACGTCAAGTCGAACGCGATCGTGCTGGCCCGAGACGGCGCCACTGTCGGCATCGGCATGGGCCAGACCAGCCGGGTCGACGCCGTCCACCTCGCCGCACGCCGCGCCGCCGAGCACGCCGGCAGCCGGCCGTGCGTGGTGGCGTCCGACGCCTTCTTCCCCTTCGCCGACGGCCTGCTGGCCGCAATCGAGGCCGGTGCCACGGCCGCGATCCAGCCCGGCGGCAGCGTGCGTGACGCGGAGGTGATCGCGGCCGCCGATAAAGCCGGCATCGCCATGATGTTCACCGGCATCCGCCACTTTCGCCATTGAGGCCCATCATGCGCTCCTTGCTCGCCATCGCCGCGCTCGCCCTGCTCGCCGCCTGCTCCTCCCCGTCGCCCTACCAGAACGCCGAGATCGGCGGCGACGTCACCTATCGTCAGAAGATCATCTACGGTCCGGACGCGACGCTCGTGGTCTACCTGGTCGACACCTCCGGCCCCGAGAGCCCGCTGGAGGTCGAGCTGCAGAAGCTCGACAACCCGACTCCTGGCGCCGAGCTGCTGGCGGTCAGCACGACCGAGGGAATGATCACGTCGCCGACCAAGTTCTCCCTGCCGGTGCCGCTCGACAAGATCGACCAGAGCCACGACTACGCGCTCAAGGCCGCCATCCTCGACCAGGGCAAGCCCGTGATGGCGACCGCCAACCCGCCGCTGGTCTTGACCAAGGGGCGGCCGTTCCAGGTCGAAGTGGAGGTCAGCCCGGTCGCGAACTGATCGGGCACTTCGGTCGAGGTGTCACGCGAAAGCGGTTGCGCAAGCGTTTGCGCACTGCCAGTCTCCCACAAACAGGGAGGCCAAAATCGCATGGCGACGCCGGCGAAGGGTGACGCATCGCTCCGGACGGAAACGGCGCAGGTACTGACGCCCGAAAATCCGGTCGCCGCTTTGCAAGGCGTCACCAAGTCCTTCGGCGGCACCGTCGCGGTCCGTGACGTGTCGGTGGCTCTCCGTGCCGGCGAGGTGCTGGCGCTGCTGGGCGAGAACGGCGCCGGCAAGAGCACCTGCGTCAAGCTGCTGGCCGGGGTATATCGTCCGGACGCAGGCGAGGTCATGCTGGACGGCCAGCCGGTCCAGCTTGCGGCACCGCTGGATGCGCAACGCCACGGCATCGCCGTCATGCACCAGCACCCGGGCCTGTTCCCGGATCTCAGCGTCGCCGAGAACATCTTCATCGGCCATGGCCAGGCCGGCGGGCTGGGCCTCCTCGACTGGGCACGGATGCGCCGCGACGCGGCCGGCCTCCTCGACACGGTCGGGCTCGACTGCAAGCCCGAAGCGCCACTGGCCGGCCTGCGCAGCTCCGAGCAGCAGCTGGTGGAGATCGCCCGTGCACTGTCGGTGCGCGCCCGCGTCCTGATCATGGACGAGCCCACGGCCGCTCTGTCGCAGCGCGAGGTCGACCGTCTGTTCGCCGTGGTCGACGATCTGCGCCGGCAGGGCGTGGCGATGATGTTCGTCGGCCATCGCATGGACGAGATCTACCGCGTCGCCGATCGCGTCACCGTGCTGCGCGACGGCCAGCTCGTCGCCACGGCGCCGACCGCCGAGATGCCGCGCGATCGCGCCGTCCGCCTGATGGTCGGCCGCTCGCTGAGCAACATGTACCCGGCACGCGCGGCCTCGCCGGGCGCCGTGGTGCTGGCGGCAACCGGACTCGCCCGCGACGGCGCCTTTGCCGGCGTCTCGCTGGAGGTGCGCGCCGGCGAGATCCTGGGTTTTGGGGGCCTGGTCGGCAGCGGGCGCACCGAGATCGCGCGCGTGCTGTTCGGCGTCGACCAGCCGACCGCGGGCACCATCCAGATCGACGGCCGCGAGGTCACGTTCGCCTCCCCCAGCGACGCGATGGCGACCGGGATCGCCTACGTCTCGGAAGACCGGATCGGCCAGAGCCTGGTGATGGACTTCTCCATCCTCGCCAACGCCTCCCTGCCGGTGATCGACCAGGCGACCACCGCCGGCCTGATCCAGCCGGCGCGCGAGCTGGGGCTCGTGCGGGGCCATCTCGACCGCCTGCGGCTGCGCTTCAGGAGCTACCTGCAGCCGGTCAAGACCTTGTCCGGCGGCAACCAGCAGAAGGTCGTGCTCTCGAAATGGCTGGCGACCAAGCCGCGCGTGCTGATCCTGGACGAGCCGACCCAGGGCGTCGACGTCCAGACCAAGGCCGAGGTCCATGCCGTGGTGGCCGAGCTGGCGCGCCAGGGCCTCGCGATCATCCTGATCTCCTCGGAGCTGCCCGAGCTGCTGGGCATGTGCGACCGGATCATGGTGCTGCGCGAGGGCCGCATCACCGCCGAGCTGCCGGCGGCCGACGCGACCCAGGAGCGCGTGCTCTACGCCATGACCGACGCCGCCGGCGCCGAGACCGGCCCGTCGCGGCACGCCGTGCCGGATGCCGAGTCGGTCGAGCACCCCGCCGGCTGGCTGCGGACGCTGGTCGTCCGGCGTGAGCTGGGTCTGCTGCTGGCGATGCTCGCGGTCATCGTGCCGGTCGTGGCGGTCAACCCGCGCATGCTGAGCGGCGCCAATTTGAGCGCGCTCGCCATGGATGCCGGCCTGCTCACGATCGTCGCGGTCGGCCAGATGCTGGTCATCTTGACGCGCAACATCGACCTGTCGGTGGCCTCCGTGATCGGCCTCGCCGCCTACGTTTCGGCCAACCTGCTGCGCAGCCACCCCGAGCTGGGCGTGACCGGCGGCATCCTCGCCGCCTCGGCGGTGGGGCTTGCCTGCGGCCTGCTCAACGGGCTCGTGGTCACGGTCGGCCGCGTGCCCTCGATCGTCGTCACGCTGGGCACGCTCACCCTCTATCGCGGCTTCACCAGCCTTTATGCCGCCGGCAAGCAGGTCAATGCCGACCAGGTGCCGCAAGCCTGGCTCGACCTGACCAGCGCCAATGTCGCCGGTGTGCCCGGGGTGGTGCTGATCGCGCTGGCGACCCTCCTCGTCATCGCCTTCGTGCTGCAACGGCTCGCGGTCGGCCGCGAGCTGTACGCGATCGGCTCCAACCCTGACGGTGCGCAGCTGATCGGCATCCGCGTCCGGCGACGCGTGCTCGGCGCGTTCGCGTGCTCGGGCCTGCTCGCCGGCTTCGACGGCGCGCTGTGGGCGTCGCGCTATGCCACCATCGACGCCCGCGTGGCGCTGGGCTTCGAGCTCACCGTCATCGCCGCGGTCGTGGTCGGCGGTGTCGCCATCCGCGGCGGCGCCGGCACGGTGCTGGGCGTCGCGCTGGGTGCGCTGACGCTCCTGGTGATCAAGAACGGCCTGACCCTGGTCCGCGTCGACCCGCTCTGGCTGCAGGGCGTTTATGGCCTCGTCATCCTGGTTGCGATCGCGATCGACGCCTTCGTCATCCGCCGCACGAGGCGTGGCCGATGATCGCGCGACTGACCGAGCGGCTGGCCAGCTGGGAAACCTTCCTCGCCGTCATGGCCCTTGGCCTGCTGGCCTACGCCATTGTCGCGGTGCCCAACTTCACCAGCGCGTTCAACCTGTCGCAGGCGGCGGCCGGGGTGTCCGAGAAGGCGTTGCTGGCGCTGCCGCTGGTGCTGCTGATCATCGCCCGCGAGATCGACCTCTCGATCGCGAGCATTCTGGCGCTGACGAGCGTGGTCCTGGGCGTGCTGGTCCGGGCCGAGGTGCCGTTGGCCGTCGCGGTGCCGATCGTGCTCCTGGCCGGTGCGGCTGCCGGCGCGTTCAACGGCGTGCTGGTCACCCGGCTCGACCTGCCGTCGCTGGTGGTCACGCTGGGCACGCTCGCGATGTTCCGCGGCGTCGGCTACATCATCCTGGGCTCCGGCTCGGTCAACATCTTCCCCGACGCGCTGACCAATCTCGGCATCGAGAACGTTCCCGGCACGCAGGTGCCCTGGACCATCGTGCCGTTCCTGCTGCTCGCACCCGTGTTCGCCGTTGTCCTCCAGCACACGCCGACCGGCCGGCGCATCTACGCCCTCGGCGGCAACCCGGACGCGGCGCGCTATGCCGGCGTGCGCAGCCGCCGCCTGCGCTTCATGCTGTTCGTCGTCTCGGGCCTGGTCTGCGCGCTGGCCGGGATCGTGTTCACCGCCCGCCTCGCCAACGCCCGCGCCAACAACGCGCTGGGCTTCGAGCTCGACGTGATCACCATCGCACTCCTCGGCGGGATCAGCGTGTTCGGCGGCCGCGGCAAGCTCACCGGCGTCGTCTGGGCGCTGATCCTGGTCGCCACGCTGCGCAACGTGCTGGGCCTGTTGCAGGTCGGCGGCGACGCGCAGGGTATCGCCATCGGCCTGCTGCTGATCGGCTCGCTGCTGTTGAGCAACACCGCCGAGGAGCTGCTGGACCGCGCCCGTACGCGCCGCCTCATCGGCACCACCCTTTCCCCCCGCCCGGAGGCCGCCCTGTCGGGCCCCGGGCCCGACCTCGATCCGACAGTCACATCAGGGAGCACGAAGCCATGATCAGGCATCTTTTGACCACGACCGGCGCGTTGGCGCTGGCCGCGTTCGCGGTCGCCGTACCGGCGTCGGCCATGGAATGCGCTACCGCACCGGTCACCGTCGGCATGCTGCCCAAGCTCGACACCGATCCGTACTTTCAGGTGGCGAAGATTGGCGCCGAGGAGGCCATGAAGGAGATCGGCGGCAAGGTGATCCAGCAGGCGCCGTCGGCCGCCACCGCCGACGCGCAGATCGAGTTCATCAACAATCTGGTCTCGCAGGGCGTGAACGTGATCGCGATCGCCGGCAACGACGCCAATGCGGTCGCACCGGCGCTGAAACGGGCCGCCGCCCAGGGCGTCGGCGTCATCTCCTACGATTCCGACGTGGCCGCCCCGGTCCGGGCATTGTTCCTCAACCAGGTCAAGTCCGACAGCCTCGCCGAGCAGATGCTCGAGAGCATGGGCAAGCTGATCGACTATGAGGGCGAGTTCGCGATCCTCTCCTCGACCCCCACGGCGACGAACCAGAACGCCTGGGTCGACTACATGAAGGCCAAGCTCGCGTCCGAGCCCAAGTTCGCGAAGATGAAGCTGGTCCAGGTCGCCTATGGCGAGGAGAGCGAGCAGGTCAACCAGCAGCAGGCGCTGGCCCTGGCGCAGGCGTTCCCCGACCTGAAGGGCATCATCGTCCCGGCCGGCATCGGCCTGCCCGCCGCTGCCCGTGCCCTGGAACAGGCCAAGCTGATCGACAAGATCAAGCTCACCGGCCTCGCACCCGCCACGTTCATGACGAAGTACATCAAGGCCGGTCAGGCGCAGGACATCTGGTGGAACGTCCAGGACCTCGGCTACCTGACCTACTACGCGGCGCAGGCCTATGCGCAGTGCAAGGTCACCGGCAAGGAAGGCGAGACCTTCGAGGCCGGCCGGCTCGGCAAGTACACGGTCGGCGCCAACGGCGAGGTCGTGCTCGGCCCGGCTGTGATCGTCACGCCGGACAACGTCGACACCTTCAAGTTCTGAGCCGCCGGTCATCTCCGGCCGGGTGACCGGCCGGAGATGACCGGTTCGGCGGAGCAGGCAATCTTGGGGAACATGGCCGATGTAGCATTGCGGGCGGGTGTGTCGATCTCGACCGTCTCGCACGTGCTGAACGGGACCCGCAAGGTCAGCCCGGCGACGATGCGCGCGGTGGAGGATGCCGTCCAGGCGGTCGGCTACACGCCCAACATCCTGGCCCGCGCACTGGCGCGCTCGACCACCAACACCATCGGCCTCGCCCTCTCGGCCGTGTCGAACCACTATTTCAGCGAGATCGTCCGGGCGATCGAGGCCGAATGCACCCGGCATGGCCTGATGGTCCTGTTGACCGACACGCACGACGACCCAGTCTACGAGCTGAAAGTCGTCCAGGCCCTCCATCAGCGGCGGGTCGACGGCATCGTGCTCGCCCCTGCGGCCGATCCCGAGCAGCGTGTGCTGCGCTACCTCGCCGACAACCGGCTCCCCACGGTGCTGATCGACCGGCTCGTGTCCAGCCGGTTCGACCAGATCGGGGTCGAGAACAAGCGGTCCATGGTCGAGCTGGTGCACCACCTGATCGGACACGGCCACCGGCGCATCGCTCTCGTCTCCGGCCTGGACGGGCTCGCCACCACCAGTGAGCGTATCAACGGCTACCGGGCGGCACTGCGCGCGGCGGGCATCCCGTTCGATGCCGATCTCATCCAGAGCGGCGGCTCGATCGTCGACCCGGCCCGGGAGGCCTGCCGGCATCTGCTGGCACTCGCCGATCCGCCGACCGCCATTGTCACCGCCAACAACCTGATGACCATCGGCGCCATGCGCGGCCTGCGCGACGCCGGCCGCCGGGTGCCGGAGGACGTGGCGCTGGTCGGGTTCGACGATTTCGACTGGGCGGACAGCTTCAGCCCGCGCCTCACCGTCTTGGCCCAACCGTGCGAGCAGATCGGCATCCGCGCAGCGCAATTGCTGATCAAGCGGCTGGGCGATCCCGACGGCCAGCGACGTACCGTCCGCCTGCGTCCGACCCTGCGCCTGCGCAACTCCTGCGGCTGCGCCTGACCGGCCGCCTGGTTGGCAGCATGGCCCCGCCAGCGTAAAGCAGGGCCATCCGCACCGGGGAGGCCAGACAATGACGACCGACGCGCCATCATTTCGTGATCCCGCCTTCCTCAGCGAACACATCCGCCACACGATGGAGTTCTACCACCCCCGCTGCATCGATCGCGAGCGCGGCGGTTTTTTCCATTTCTTCAAGGACGATGGGAGCATTTACGACGCAGACACGCGGCACCTCGTCAGCAGTACCCGCTTCATTTTCAATTACGCGATGGCATTCCACCGCTTCGGCGACCCCGAGTACCAGGATGCCGTGCACCACGGTCTAGCTTTCCTGCGCGACGCCCACCGCAACCCCGCCACTGGTGGGTACGCCTGGCTGCTCGGCCCCGACAACGAGATCCTGGACGGCACCAACCATTGCTACGGCCTGGCCTTCGTCGTGCTGGCCTACGCCAAGGCGCTGGAGGCCGGAGTCCCTGAAGCCAGGGATCATCTCGACGAGACCTGGGAGCTGATGGAGCGCCATTTCTGGTCTGAGGACGACGGACTCTACCGCGACGAGATCAGCGCCGGCTGGCACGACGTCTCGCCCTATCGCGGCCAGAACGCCAACATGCACAGCTGCGAGGCGATGCTGGCGGCCTTCGAGGCCAGCGGCGAGACGAAGTTCCTCGACCGTGCCGAGACCCTTGCTCGCCGCGTCACGGTCGATCTCGCCGCCAAGGCCGATGGGCTGGTCTGGGAACATTACGACCCGAGCTGGCAGGTCGACTGGAACTACAATCTCGACGATCCCAAGCACCTCTTCCGCCCCTGGGGCTTCCAGCCCGGCCACCAGACCGAATGGGCGAAGCTGCTGGTGATCCTGCACCGTCACCGCCCGGCCGACTGGCTGGTGCCGACCGCCCAACGCCTGTTCGACACCGCACTCGCACGGGCCTGGGACGACGCCAATGGCGGCATCTGCTACGGCTTCGCGCCGGACGGCAGCATCTGCGACGGCGACAAGTATTTCTGGGTCCAGGCGGAAAGTTTCGCTGCGGCGGCACTGCTGGCCAAGCGGACCGATGAGCAGCGCTACTGGGTATGGTATGACCGGATCTGGGACTATTCGTGGGAGCACATGGTCGATCATCAGTATGGCGCTTGGTATCGGATCCTCGATCAGCAAAATCGTAAATACGACGACAAGAAGAGTCCAGCGGGGAAGACCGATTATCACACGATGGGTGCCTGCTACGAAGTGCTCAACGTAATGACGAACTAGGTGAAGGTTTTGTTCCCTAAATGATTGCGTCTTCGCGTCGACCACGGAACAGTAATGTTGCCCCGGTCGTGTAACGGGCATAGCGTTGGCTTCGGCACCACCGCAACGCGGGTGACCAAGCTATCGGTGGCATCTCGGCCGGATCGGGCCGGCTAGTGGGACGAACAGGTCATGGCAACCGTGCACGAGCCTGGGGCGGGCAATCTCCCCTCCATATGCGGATTGAAGCGGCCGGCCCGAGGCAAAACCCGGCGGCGGTTAGCCAAGGCGCCTCAACCGGATGAGCGCATCGCTAGATTGCTCAGCGCATCGCCGGCCGTCATCTACAGCTTTGAGGCGACTGGGGACTTCGCGCCGACCTTCGTCAGCGACAACATCACGGACCTGTTCGGCTACGAGCCGAGCGAGTACCTGGATAGTCCAGATTTCTGGCGCGATTGCGTGCATCCGGACGATCTTCCTTCCGTCGAGCGGGAAGCGGCCAACTTGTTCCGGCACGGCCGGCACACCGTCGAGTACCGCTTTCGTCGCAAGGACGGCAGCTATTGCTGGGTCAACGACGAGCAGCGCCTGATCCTGGGCGAGGGCGGCGCGCCCGCCGAGATCGTGGGCTCCTGGAGCGACATCACCGAGCGCCGCAATGCGCAAGAGGCGGCGCGAGCGGCCCACAATCGCGTCGATCATCTGCTCGCGACCTCGCCGGCGGTGATCTACAGCTTCAAGGCCACCGGCGACTTCGCGCCAACCTTCATCAGCCGCAACATCAAGGACCTGCTGGGCTACGATCGCGAGGAGTATCTGGAAAGCCCGGATTTCTGGGTCAGCCGCGTCCACCCCGACGACCGCCCGCACATATTGGATGCCTACGAGCGGCTGATGGAAGTCGGCCGTCTGTGCAGCGAGTACCGGTTTCGCAAGAAGGACGGCAGCTACTGCTGGGTGAACGACGAGCTACGGGTCCTGCGTGACGCGGCTGGTCAGCCGATTGAGGTTGTGGGTGCCTGGAGCGACATCACAGCCCGCAAGCAGCTGGCGAGACGCTGGTCGTCGCTTGGCTGAGCCGGCAGCGAGCCGGAGTTTGCCGCGCTCAGACCGGGTGATGCTCCCTCGCGACCTCGCCCGCAACGCGCTCGATGGTCCGGCGCAGCCACAGGTGTGCCGGATCGTGATCGTACGAGCTGTGCCAGAGCAGCGAGACCGATACTTCCGGTAATTCCACCGGCGCCGGGCTGAGGCTGAGGCCGAGCGTCGCCGCGAAGAAGCGCGCGAGGTTCGCGTGCATGGTGGTGACCACCGGCGCGCCCGCGACCAGGAACGGCACCGCGACGAAGCGCGGCGTGGTCAGCGCCACCGTGCGCGCGAGCCCGAGCTTGGCCAGCGCCTCGTCGACCACCCCGCGCTCGCCCTCGCGAAGGCTGGTGAGCACATGTGGCAGCCGCACATAGTCCTCGAGCGAGATCGGTGGCAAAATGCCGACCCGTTCGGCGTTGAACATGCACAGATAGGTGTCGGTGGCGATCAAGCGGCGCTTGTGGTGCGCCTGGCCTTGCGGATAGGCGCTGACGCCGATGCCGAGGTCGAGGCGGTCGGCATCGAGCTCGTCGAGCAGCTGCAGCCGGTCGGTCGAGTGGAGCCGCAGCCGGATGCCGGGCGCCGCCGCGCACAGATGAGCCAGCAGCGCCGGGCCGATCAGCACCTCGACGCTGTCAGGCAGCCCGATCCGGAACAACCGCTGGGCGGTGCGTGGGTCGAAGGTCTGGTCGCGCGAGACCAGCGCCTCGACCTGAGCGAGTGCGATCCGCACCGGGTCGATCAAGGCAAGGGCACGCGGCGTTGGCTGCATGCCGGCCACCGAACGCGTGAGCAGCTCGTCGTCGAACAGCGTGCGCAGGCGGGCGAGATTGTGGCTCATCGCGGATTGGCCGAGGCCAACGCGGGCCGCGGCACGGGTCACGCTGCGCTCTGTGAGCAGCGCGTCCAGCGCGACCAGCAGGTTCAGGTCGAACCGACCGAGATTGATATGGTCGATGGCCACTACCGATCCAATCGATTGGAACAATGATGATAGCGCGACCACCTGGGTAAGCAACGGCAGTCACGCCGGGCACTGGCCCAGCGGAGCCCACATCGCGGAGATCATCATGAACCTACGTCATACCCTGCTAGCCGCCGCCATCGCCTTGACCGCCAGCGGCGCCGCGCACGCGGATTCGGTGCGCCCGATCCAAAGCCGCAGCATCGACCTCGGCGCGATTGCCGGGGATGCCTACTACACCGTGGAGCCGGACGGTTTCCGGTTGGTCGCGACGCTGGTGCAGGGCGACACCGGCACGCCCGTCCGCTTCGAGGCTCTACTCCTCCCCGGCCAGAGCGTCGTGCTGTCGAGCCCGCACGAGGCCGGCATCGCCGCCGACGCGGTCGAGATCGTCCGTCACGACGACCAGCTGCTCGTGACCGATCAGCTGGTCACGAACTAGGCTCTCTGCGCTCAGGCCTCCGGCGCCAGCACCTGCGTGAACAGGGTGGCGCCGGAGAGGTCCTTGAGCCGCACCGTCATCACCTCGCTGGCGCCGTCGATGTCGACCTGGCCGAAAAACTGCATTCCCGCCGATGGCGCCAGATTGAACTGGCCCGGCGGCGGCGCCTGCGCGAACACGACCTCCGGCCCAAATGTGGCGTCGAGCAGATTTGGGCCGAACGTGCCGGCATTGAGCGGCCCGGAAACGAACTCCCAGAACGGCGTGAACTCCTGGAACTGCGCCCGGTTCGGGTCGTAGCGGTGCGCGGCGGTGTAGTGCACGTCGGCCGTCAGCCAGACGACGTTCCTGACCTTCTGGTCGCGGATGAATCGAAACAGCTCCGCGAACTCGAGCTCACGGCCCAAGGGCGGCCCCATGTCGCCCTGGGCCACGGCCTCGACGCCCTTCCTGGCACGAAAGTCGTCCCAAACGACCAGCCCGATCGGCATGTCGCAGGCGATCACCTTCCACGTCGCGCGCGAGGCGTTCAGGGCCCGCATGAGCCATGCGAGCTGCCGCTGGCCGATGATCCTGGCCTCGGGGCTGAGCTCGGTCTGGAGGCCGTCACCATTCGGCCCACGGTAGGAGCGCAGGTCGATGCGGAACACCTCGAGCGAAGGGCCGTAGGCGAAGCTGGAGAAGATCCGATCCTGCTCCAAGGGGTGGAGCCGGGTCGGCAGATAGTCGTGGAAGGCGCGCATGGAGCGCGCTGCGAGCAACGCGACGCTGCCTTCATGGTAGCGCGGGTCAGCGTCCTTGCGCATTTCCCAGTACCAGTTGTCGGTGACGTCGTGATCGTCCCATTGGGCGTATATGGGCACCGCCGCGTTGAAGCCGCGGACGTTCTCGTCCAGCAGGTTGTAAGCGTGATTCATGCGAAACTCGTGCAGTGTCTCCGCGACCTTCGACTTCTCCGGGATCGTGAGATTGCGCCAGATCTGGCCATCCGGCAGCTTGACCTCGGCCTGAATTGGGTTGTCGGCGTAGATCGTGTCGCCGGAGTGGATGAAGAAATCGGGCTCGACCGAACGCATCGCCGCGTAGATCCGCATGCCACCGAAGTCGGGGTTGATGCCCCAGCCCTGCCCCGCCGTGTCGCCCGACCAGACGAAGCGGAGATCGCGCCGCGCGCGCGGCGGCGTGACGAAGCTGCCGGTGGCCGGCAGGCTGCGAGACTTCAGGTCGGCGAGATCCACGAAGCTGACTTCGTAGAAGACCCGCTGGCCCGCCGGCAGCCCGTCGACATCAATCTTGCCGATGAAGTCGCGATCCTCCAGCGCGTCCACAATAGGTGCGCTCACCGCATCGGCCATGCTCTCGGTGGTCGCCCACCGCACCTGCATGCGCGCCGCGCGATCAGCCTTGGCCCAGATCATCGCGCGGTCGCCGACCACGTCACCGACCTGGACGCCATAGGGCACCTGCACGATGGCCGGCGCTGCGGTGACGATCGCCGGTGCGCGCACCGCCACGGCCAGCCCGCCGGCAGCCGATTGCAGCAAGGCACGACGAGACGGCATTGGCTTCTCCCCGCTGGTCCGACCCTCGCGCCGATCAGGTCCGATTGGGCTCGCGCACCCGCATCAGGAGAAGCCCGCCGACCGTGAACATCAAGAGGATGGTCGCCATGCCGGCGCGCTGGGTGTCGAACAGCCAGGTGGCGGTGCCGAACAGGAATGGCCCGATGAAGGCGGTGACCTTACCCGTCAGCGCAAAGATGCCGAACATCTCGGCGCGCTGATGGGGTGGCGCCAGCCGGGCCATCATGGTGCGGCTGGCCGAGCCGGCCGGCCCGACGAAGATGCCGAGCGCGCCACCGACGATCCAGAACACGGTCCGGTCGGTCGCGAGCAGCGCGATCGTGCCGCAGACCATCAGACCCAGCAGCGCGATCAGGATCGTCCGTTTGGAGCCGATCCGATCGTCGATGGCCGAGAAGACGAAGGCGCCGAGGCCGGCGGTGAGATTGAGCGTGATCCCGAACATGATGACCTGCGCCGTGTCCATGCCGAACGTCCCTGCGGCGTAGATGCCGCCGAACGCGAACAGCGTGTTCAGGCCGTCCTGGTAGATCATCCGGGCGAGCAGGAAACGGGCGAGGTTCGCTTGGCTGCGGACATCCAGGAGCGTGTGGCCCAGCGTGCGCAGGCCGCTGCGGACCGCCGGGACGAACGGCAGCCCGGCGCCGCTACGGTCGGGAACGAACAGGAACAAGGGCAGGCTGAACAGCAACAACCATGCGGCGCAGAGCGGCCCGGCGATACGAATGTTCTCGGCGGTGGCCGTATCAAGGCCGAACAGCGGCGGAACGCGCTGCACGAAGCCGAACAGCAGGATCAGGAGGCCGATGATCCCGGCGATGTACCCGAGACCCCAGCCGAGCCCCGACCACCGCCCGACCTGATGGGGCGGCGACAGCTCCGGCAGCATCGAGTTGTAGAAGGTCTGCGCCACCTCGCTGCCGACATTGGCGATCACGACCAGGATCAGCGCCAGCAACACGTGCTCGGCGTGGGGCATGATCTCCCACAAGCCCAACATGCCGGCAGCGGCGATGAGCACGAATGCGCCGAGCCACGGCTTGCGCCGACCGCCGGCGTCCGCGACGGCACCGAAGATGGGCGCCAGGACGCCGATGATCAGGGCGGCGATGGTCATCGCCCAGCCCCATTGCGCGGTGCCATCGACCGGGTTCGCGGCCACCGCCTGCGTGAAGTAGGCGGCGAAGATGAAGGTGATGACCACGACGAAAAACGGCGTCGCCGCCCAGTCGAAGGTCGCCCAGGCGAACAGCTGCCGCGGCGTGGCGTAGCGCGTCGCGGGGCTGTCGGCCAATCGGGTTCCTCCGCAGT
This sequence comes from uncultured Alphaproteobacteria bacterium, assembly GCA_963798145.1. Classification (GTDB taxonomy): domain Bacteria; phylum Pseudomonadota; class Alphaproteobacteria; order Geminicoccales; family Geminicoccaceae; genus Benzoatithermus. The sequence continues at coordinate 98,076 of CAWCSG010000007.1, read as the reverse complement.
CGACTTGCCCGGCACGGCCAGGGGCGCCATCTCGTGGTGAGCTGACAACCCGGGGCCTAGCCCATGCCTGCTGTGCTGCGCAAGCTGCTGTCGAACCTGAAGCGAGGGAGACTGACCATGGCCGCAATCCCGCCGGTCTGCAATTTCGGCGAACCCGCCCCGCCGTTCGAGCTGCCGGCAACCGACGGCGGTCGCTATCGGCTGGTCGATCTCAAAGGCCCGAAGGGCACGGTGATCGTGTTCATGTGCAATCACTGCCCGTACGTGAAGGCGGTCATCGACCGGCTGATCCGGGACGCCGACGAGCTGGCACCCTTGGGTGTCGCCACGATCGCGATCTCCAGCAACGACGCCACCTCGCACCCGGCCGACAGTTTCCCCAACATGAAGCGCTGGGCCGAGGAGAAGCGGTTTCCTTTCAAGTACCTCTACGACGAGAGCCAGGAGGTCGCCCGCGCCTACGACGCCGTCTGCACGCCCGACTTCTTCGGCTACGACGCCGGGCTCGGGCTGCAATATCGCGGCCGCCTGGACGACTCGCGCCATTCGGGCGGCGCGGAAGCGAGACGGGAACTGTTCGAGGCGATGCGGCAGGTGGCCCTGACCGGCCACGGCCCGCAACAGCAGATCCCGTCGATGGGCTGCTCGATCAAGTGGCGGCAGGCAGCCTGAGGGGTTTTCTCACACCGGCATCGGCGGTACGCGCACCCGGTACCCGCATGGATGCACTACCGCCTGCCCGCACGATGACCCCGAGACGAGAGGCCCGTCCGCTTTGCCCTTCGATTCCCTGCGCGAGTTCATGGCCCATCTCGAGTCCCGCGGCGCGCTCGTCCGCGTCCGCGAGCCGGTCTCGCCCGTGCTCGAGATCACCGAGATCCACACCCGGCTACTGGCCGAAAAGGGTCCAGCGGTGCTGTTCGAGAACGTCGAGGGCCACCGGATGCCGGTACTCACCAACCTGTTCGGGACGGTCGAGCGGGTCGCGTGGGGGATGAACCGCGAGCCGCATCAGCTGAAGGAACTTGGCGAGACGCTGGCCTTCTTCAAGCAGCCGGTGCCGCCCGAAAGCTTCGGCCAGGCGCTTGAGCTGCTGCCGCTGGTCAAGGTGGCACTGTCGATGAAGCCCAAGACGGTCGGCCGGGCACCCTGCCAGGAGATCGTTCTGAAAGGCGGCGACATCGATCTCGCCCGGCTGCCGATCCAGACCTGCTGGCCCGGCGAGCCGGCGCCGCTGATCACCTGGCCGCTGGTGGTGACCAAGGGTCCGACGGCCGCGCGCGAGGACAGTTTCAACCTCGGCATCTACCGGATGCAGGTGCTGGGCCGCGACCGGACCCTGATGCGCTGGCTCAAGCATCGCGGCGGCGCGCAACACCATCGGCGCTGGGCCGGCAGCCGCAGCGATCCCCTGCCCGCCGCGGCCGTGCTCGGCGCCGATCCCGGCGTGACGCTGGCCGCGGTCACGCCGGTGCCGGACACCATGTCCGAGTATCAGTTCGCGGGCCTGCTGCGCGGCAAGCGGGTCGAGCTGGTCGACTGTCTCACGGTCCCGCTGAAGGTGCCGGCCACGGCCGAGATCGTGCTCGAGGGCCATGTCAGCCTGGAGGAATACGGCGACGAGGGACCGTACGGGGACCACACCGGCTATTACAACTCGGTCGAGCGCTTTCCGGTGTTCACCATCTCCGCGATCACCATGCGCCGCGATCCGATCTACCTTTCCACCTTCACCGGCCGCCCGCCCGACGAGCCCTCCGTGCTGGGCGAGGCGCTGAACGACGTGTTCGTGCCGCTGATCCGTCAGCAGTTCCCCGAGATCGTCGACTTCTGGCTGCCGCCGGAGGGTTGCAGCTACCGGGTAGCGGTCGTCTCGATCAAGAAAGCCTACCCGGGCCACGCGCGCCGGATCATGATGGGCGTGTGGTCCTATCTGCGGCAGTTCATGTACACCAAATTCGTCATCGTCGTGGACGACGACATCGACTGCCGCAAATGGGACGACGTGATCTGGGCGATCAGCACGCGCGTCGATCCCGGCCGCGACCTGATGGTGACCGAGAACACGCCGATCGACTATCTGGACTTCGCCTCACCGGAATCGGGCCTCGGCGGCAAGCTCGGCATCGACGCCACCGACAAATGGCCCGGCGAGACCAAGCGCGAGTGGGGTCAGAAGCTGAAGATGGCCGATGAGGTGGTCGAGAAGGTGACCGGGAAATGGAGTCGCTACGGGCTGCCAGGCTCGGGCAGGCCCATCTGGCGCTGACGCCATCGGCTCACTCGTCGAGCAGCCGTGCTTCGACGCCGGCCGCGCGCGCCATCGCCACCAGGGGCGAATGGGCCGTGATCAGGCCGGCATGATGGCCGATCGCGGTCGCCACGTAGACGGCGTCCCATACCGTCCCGCCGTGCAGCGTCGCCGTTGCCAGCACCGCGGTGGCGGGTGGCCAGTCGGCGACGAGCGTGACCGCGCGCGGCAGCAGGTCACCGGTCACCCGTTGTGCCTCGCGGGCGGTCAGCTCGCCGCGCCGCACCATGCGCAGAAAAACGCTGGCCAACTCGAGCTGCAGCAGTGCCGGGGCGATCAGGCGGCCCCCGCCCTGGAGCAGCGCGGTCGCGCGCTCGCTCGTCGGGTGCGGCAGGTACCAGCACACCGCGACGCTGGCATCGACGACGACGGTCACCGCTCGCGACCCTCACGGATCTCGCGCAACGGATCGCCACGATAGCGGCCGGCCATCGTGGCGCGAAACGCCACGGTTTCTCGCAGAACCGCCGCGCGGTCGTCCTGGAGCGCCGCAGCCAGGATGGCGCGCGCCTCCGCCTCGAGCGAACGGTGATGCAACCGTGCCCGCTCTTTGAGCAGGGCATAGATGCCTTCGTCCAGTCGACGCACCGTCAGGTTGGCCATCGGTCAGATTCCTCAGCATGCGCGACTGAACGCGAAATGGATGCGTGACTGCTAGCAGAACGTAAGCGCTCTAGCCAGCCTTCCCGATCAGTGTCGCGGTGGCTACACCACCTGCCATGAAGGAAAGCCAGTTCGTCGAATATGCGTCGGCCCATGCGCCGGGTGGCCGGCGCATGACCAACGCCGCCGAGGTCGCCCATGTTCGCGCCGCCGTGATCGAGGCCGGCCGGATCGCCATGCGGTTCTTCCGCCATCAGCATGAGAGCTGGCACAAGGGACCGGGCCAGATCGTCACCGAGGCCGACATCGCGATCGACCGCTTCCTGAATGCCGAGCTGCGCCGCGACCACGCTACCGACGGCTGGCTCTCGGAGGAGACCGAGGACGACCAGATCAGGCTGGAACGTCGGCGCGTCTGGGTGGTCGATCCGATCGACGGCACCCGCTCGTTTGCCGATGGCGTGGCCGAGTTCACCATCTGCGTCGGCCTGCTCCAGGACGATCTCCCGGTGCTGGGCTTCGTCTTCAATCCGGCGACCGACGAGCTGTTCGAGGCCAGCCTCGGCACGGGCGCGTTCCTCAACGGCGCACGCATTCACGCCAGCCGCGTGGACGCGCTCGCTGGCGCACGCATCGTGGCCAGCAAGTATGAGAGCCGGCAACGCGGCTTTGCGGGCCTGGTCCCGTCCGCCGGCCTGAGCTCGCTCGGCTCGCTCGCCTACAAGCTGGCCTTGGTCGCGGCCGGGCGATTCGACGGCTATCTCTCCTGGCGCCGGACTCACGACTGGGACATCGCGGCTGCCGTCCTGCTGCTCAGCGAGGCGGGAGGGATGCTGACCGATGCAACCGGCCGCCCGATCCATCTCAATCGGCGCGACCCGACCCATCAGGGTCTGCTGGCGTCGGGGGTGGCACTCCATCCAGCGCTCCTGTCCGCCACCACGACCGCCCATGAGGCCCATCTCGCCGACCGTCGCGCACGCGGATTGCCGGTCTGAGTTCGTGGGCCTTCTCGCCAGCGGGCGACTCTGCTAGCTGCGAAGACCGGCCGGAGCATTGCCGCCAACAACGGGTCGAAACGAGTATGCCGACGATCCCTTCCGCGCGCCTGTTCGACCTCGTCACGCTGGTCGCGCGCGCCATGGGCAGCAGCGAGGTCGAGGCGCGCGACGTCGCCGAACATCTGGTCGCGGCGAACCTGTCGGGACACGACAGCCATGGCGTGGGCATGCTGCCCGATTATGTCCGCCTGCTGCATGCCGGGTTGCTGGTGCCCAACCAGACTTTGGAGCTCGTCGCCGATCGCGGCGGAGTACTGGTCCTCGACGCCAAGCGCGGCTTCGGCCAGGCCATGGCCAAGGAGGCCATGCGGCTTGGCATCGAACGGGCGCGGCAGCAAGGCTCCGTCACCGTGGCGCTGCGCAACAGCGCCCATATCGGCCGGATCGGGCATTGGGCCGAGCAGTGCGCCGCGGCCGGCATGGTGTCGGTGCATTTCGTCAATGTCGGCGACCATGCCCCGATGCAGGCTCCCTATGGCTGCAGCGACGCGCGCCTCGGCACCAATCCGTTCACCGCCGCCGTGCCCGGCCCCAACGGCTCGGCCGCCCTGGTGCTCGACATGGCGACGAGCTCGATCGCCTTCGGCAAGGCTCGGGTCGCACGCAACAAGGGCGTGCCGGTGCCGGAAGGCGTGCTGATCGACGAGCACGGCCGGCCGACCACCGACCCGACCACCTATGTCGACGAGCGGCGCGGCGCGCTCCTCGCCTTCGGCGCCCACAAGGGCTCCGGCATGGCGATCCTGAGCGAGGTGCTGGGTGCGGCAGTCACCGGCGGCCAGACGATCGCGCCGCATCATGAACGCCAGGACGGCATCACCAACAGCATGCTGTCCTTCATTCTCGACGTGTCCGCGTTGGGCGACCCCAGCCACATCGCCCGCGAGACGGCGGCGGTCGGTGATTGGGTCAAGGCGTCGCCACCGGCACCGGGATTTTCGGAAGTCCTGCTCCCCGGCGAGCCGGAACAGCGCGCCCGGTCACGCCGGACGGCCGAGGGCGTGCCGGTGGACGACAAGTCCCTGGCCGACATCCTCGACGCCGCCCGAAGTCTCGGCCTCACCGACGCCAAGCTCGACCTCGCGCTGGGCCGCTGAGCCGATCGATGGAGCGCGTCGACTGCGTCGTGGTCGGAGCCGGTGTCGTCGGGCTCGCCTGCGCGCGGCGGCTGGCGATGGCGGGGCTCGAGGTGATCGTGCTGGAGCGGGCTGACGCGATCGGCACCGAGACCAGCTCGCGCAACAGCGAGGTGATCCACGCCGGGATCTACTACGCCCTGGGCAGCCTGAAGGCGCGGTTTTGCATCGCCGGCAAGCAGTTTCTCTACCGCTACTGTGCCGACCGTGGCGTCACGCACGTCCGCTGCGGCAAGCTGATCGTCGCCACCAGCGAGGGCCAGCTGGCGACCCTGGCGACGATCCAGGCCAACGCGCTGGCCCTGGGCATGCCCGATCTCGAGCGCTGGACGGCCGAGCGCGCCATTGCGCTCGAGCCGGCGCTGTCCTGCACGGGTGCCTTGTGGTCGTCGACCACCGGGATGGTCGACAGTCACGGTCTGATGCTGGCCTATCAGGGCGATGCTGAATCACACGGCGCCGCGATTGCATTCGAGAGCCCGCTGGAGCGGGCCGAGGTCACGCCCGAGGGTATCGTGCTGGAGGTCGGCGGCGCCGAGCCGATGCGCCTGCTGGCCGCCAGGGTCGTCAACAGCGCCGGCCTGCACGCGCCAGGACTGGCGCAACGCCTGGTGGGGCGAGGCTCGACACCGCCGACAGCCTATTACTGCAAGGGCAACTACTACACGCTGGCCGGGCGCTCGCCGTTCGCGCGGCTGATCTACCCGGTGCCCGAACGGGCGGGGCTCGGCGTGCATGCCACCGTCGATCTCGGCGGGCAATGCCGGTTCGGCCCCGATACCCAGTGGATTGATGGCATCGACTACGAAGTCGACCCCGCCAGGGCCGACGTATTCTATGCTGAGGTCCGCCGCTACTGGCCAGGATTGCCGGACGGCGCGCTGACGCCGGGCTATGCCGGGGTCCGTCCGAAGCTGGCCCCAGCCGGGGCGCCCGCGCAAGATTTCGTGATCGAGGGCCCGGCGACACATGGTGTGCCGGGCCTCGTCGAGCTGTTCGGCATCGAGAGCCCGGGGCTCACCGCGTCCTGGCCGATCGCGGACGAGACGGCTCGGCTGCTCGGCCTGCCCGCTCTCACGCAACCGATCTGATGCGCCGTGGCGTCTCACGGCCCGATCGCAAGCACGAGCTCGGCTGGCCGCTGCAGCAGGAACGCGAACCCGGCCAGCACGACATAAAGATAGAGACACACCTTCGCCATCATGGCCCCTTGCTCCATTTCGAGCATCGAACGGGCAACCCGACCCAACTGATGGCGCTGCAGTCGTTTACTTGCTGTGCAGCTTATCACAAGTTGCACGAGTCGATTTCGGATCACCGCTAACTGTAGCCGCGCAAGCACAGTCACCATGAGGAGGCGCCGACCATGCCCTATGCTATCCTGGCCATCGACAAGCCCGGAGCCCTTGCCCTGCGGACGGAGCTCCGACCCACGCACCTCGAATATCTCGAACGCCATGCCGGCAAGCTGCTGGCAGGCGGCGCTGTGCTCGACGCCGCTGGCACCACGCCAGTAGGCAGCCTGATCGTGTTCGACAGCGAGGATCGCGCCGAGGTCGACGCCTTCTCCGCCGGTGACCCGTTCACCAAGGCCGGCCTGTTTCAGACCGTCACGATCTATCCCTGGCGCAAGGTGTACTTCGCTGGCGCCCGTGTGACCTGACACCGTCGCTCAGTCGTTGCCATTGCCGCTCTTTGTCGATAGGAGTTTATCGAGAAAGAGCGGCTGATCGCGAAGCAAACAACAAATATATAATGTTATTTAAGCGCGTTGACAGTCGCTGCTTGTGGTATACATCTGGCCCGCGAGCTCGGCCGATCAGCGCAAGGAACCATCGATGCTTTCGCGTCGCCTCACTCTCGGTATCGGGGCCGCTCTGCTGGCTGGCGCCATAGCCTTGCCGGCTACGGCCGCCGATCTCGATACGGTCACCGTCGACTGGGCATATTACAATCCCGTCAGCCTCGTGCTGAAGAAGGAGGGTTGGCTCGAGGAGGCGCTCAAGCCGGACGGGATCAACGTCCAGTGGGTGCAGAGTCTGGGCTCAAACAAGGCGCTCGAGTTCCTGAACGCCGGCAGCCTGGATTTCGGTTCGACCGCGGGAGCCGCTGCTCTGCTCGCCAAGGTCAACGGCAACCCGATCGAGACCGTGTGGATCTACTCCAAGCCGGAATGGACCGCATTGGTCACCCGCCCCGACTCCGGCATCGAGAAGGTCGAGGACCTGAAGGGCAAGCGCATCGCGGTCACCAAGGGTACCGACCCCTACATCTTTCTGCTGCGCGCGCTGGAGAAGCACGGCCTCGGCGCCGGCGACGTCGATCTGGTCCTGCTGCAGCACGACCAGGGCCGCGCCGCACTCGAGCGCGGCGATGTCGACGCCTGGGCCGGCCTCGACCCGATGATGGCCGACGTCGAGCTCTCGCGGGGCTTCCCCCTCTTTTATCGTGACGCTGATGCGAACAGCTACGGCGTGCTCAACGTGCGCGAGGCCTTTGCGGCGGAGCATCCCGAAATCGTCGAGAAGGTGCTGACGGTCTACGAGCGTGGCCGCGCGTGGGCGATGGCGAACCCGGACGAGCTCGCCAAGCTGCTGGCCGGCGTCGCGAAGCTGCCCGAGCCTGTGGCGGCGCAGCAGCTCGGCCGCACGCAGTTCGTCGACCCGCGCCCCGGCGATGCCCAGCGCCAGACGATCCTTGCGGCGGGCGAGGCCTTGCAGAGTGGCGGCGTGATCAAGCCCGATGTCGATGTTGCCGCCACGGTCGATGCGCTCCTGCAGCCCAGCTTCGCCGCGAAGATCTCGACCGCGCCATGAGCACGGCGCTGGAGCGGCTGCGGGCACCGGCGACCGACGCTCCGGCTTCGATCGTTTCTGGCAACCGGCTGCTCCGTCACCCGGCCGTCCTGGCCCTGCTGCTGCCGGTGGCGGTCGCCGCCATCTGGGAGCTGGCGGCCCGTGCCGGCTGGATCGAGGCGCGGCTGCTGCCGCCACCCTCGAAAGTGGCGGCGACCCTGGCCGAGCTGTACCGTACTGGCGAGCTCGGGCGGCATCTGGCGGCGACCCTCTGGCGGGTCGCGGCAGGGTTCGCGCTCGGGCTGGTACTCGCGACCGTGCTCGGCGCGCTCACCGGCTTCTCCACGCGCGCCCGACAGCTGCTCGACCCGACCATGCAGGCGCTGCGCGCCATACCCTCGATCGCCTGGGTGCCGTTGTTCATTCTCTGGTTCGGCATCTTCGAGGCCTCCAAGGTGGCGCTGATCGCGGTCGGCGCCTTCTTCCCGATCTATCTGTCGCTGATGACCGGCATCCAGAGCGTCGACCGCAAGTTGGTCGAGGTCGGCAGAGTATGCCAGCTTGGCCCATTGGCTCTGGTGGTGCGGATCCTGATCCCAGCGGCCCTGCCCGCCTGGCTCATCGGCGTGCGCGGCGGGCTCGGGCTCGCCTGGATGTTCGTGATCGCGGCCGAGCTGATGGGCGCGTCCGAGGGGCTGGGCTACCTGCTGCTCGACGGCCAGATGCTCGGCAACGCCGCGCAGATCCTGGGTGCGCTGGTCCTGTTCGCGATCCTGGGCAAGGCCACCGACGGTCTCGTCGTGTTCGCGACGCGCCATCTCGTCGCGTGGCAGGACGGGTTCGCATCGACGTGACCGCGGCCATGCTCACGATCGAACGCGTCGGCATGTCCTTCGGCGCCAACGAGGTGCTGGCCCAGATCAGCCTGCAGATCCGGGCGGGTGAGTTCGTCGCGGTCGTGGGTGCCAGCGGCGGCGGCAAGAGCACGCTGCTGCGGCTGGTGGCCGGCCTGGAGAGCCCGACCGAGGGCCGGATCCTGCTCGACGGCAGCACGCTCACGGGTCCCTCGCCTAAGGTTGGCGTGGTGTTCCAGGAGCCGCGCCTGATGCCGTGGCTCCGGCTGACCGACAATGTCGCTTTCGGCCTGCCGCGCCACTTGTCCCGGCGCGAACGCAGTCGGCTGGCCGAGGCCGCGCTCGGGCGGGTCGGCCTCACGCGCTTCGGCGACGCACTGCCCAAGACGCTTTCGGGCGGCATGGCGCAGCGGGCGGCGATCGCCCGCGCACTGGTCACCCGCCCGCCGGTCCTGCTGCTGGACGAGCCGTTCAGCGCCGTCGACGCGCTCACGCGCCAAGTGCTGCAGGAAGAGCTGCTGCGCCTCTGGGCCGAGGACCGGCCGACCATGCTCTTGGTCACGCACGATCTCGACGAGGCCTTGTATCTCGCCGATCGCGTGATCGTGCTGGGCAGCCATCCGGGCCGCGTACGGCTCGACCTCGAGGTGCCCCTGCCCCGGCCGCGGCCGCGCGACGGCGTGGCCCTGGCCGACCTGCGCGCCCGCCTCTTCGCCGAGCTGCCGCACGGGCCAGTCGATCTGGCACCGGCCGCCTGATAGAAGCGGCCGACCTCGCCACGCAAGGGAAACGGGAAGACATGGACGTCGCACAGCTGCGCGAAATTCAGGCGCCTTTGAAGAACCGCTACAAGGAAAACCCGGAAGCAGCGGTGATCACGCTGCGGGCGAAAGGCGAGATCGGCCAGGACGGCCTCGCCTGCCGGGTCGAGACCGGGCGGGCGCTGGTCGAGGCCGGCCTGCATCCGGCCACGGGCGGCAGCGGACTGCAGGCCTGCTCGGGCGACATGTTGCTGGAGGCGCTGGCCGCCTGCGCCGGCGTCACGCTGTCCGCGGTCGCCACCGCCCTGGGGATCGAGATCCGCCAGGGCACGGTCGAGACCGAGGGCGACCTCGATTTCCGCGGCACGCTGGGCGTCGCGAAGGAGGCGCCGGTCGGCTTCACGGCGATCCGGCTGCGCTTCACCCTGGCCACCGACGCCGACGACGAGCAGCTGGCGACGCTGCTCAAGCTGACCGAGCGTTATTGCGTCGTGCTGCAGTCGCTGCGCACGCCGGCCGCGACGACGGCCACCCTGGCGCGGGCGGCCTGACCTCAAGCTCCAGCGTCAGGGCCGCGATCGGGGCCAGGGCGCTGGCGGGTATGCTCCTCGACGAACACGTGGGCATAAAGCTGGGCGATCCACTGCTTGCCCTCGACCGTCCGCTCCAGATGGCGCAGTGCGGTGTCGAGGCAGGGCTCGACCTTCGACCAGAAGAACTTCGGGAACTGCTCGGCGAGATCGGCCGGCGAGGCATAGCCCAGCTGGCGCGCAACCCCGGTCTCGACAAACTCGTAATAGAGCGCGTTCAACTTGCGGGAATGGTCAGGATCGCCGAGCTGGCCGATCAGGTCGGCGGCACGAACCAGGGCCGCTTCGCTGCCGGTCGCGGCATAGTCCTCGTCGAGCGGAATCGGAAATCGGGTCAGCTCGATCGCCCGCGCGATCCGTTCCGGGTCCAGCGGCGGCAGATTTTGGCAACGATGGCGGACAAAGATCTTGCCCCGCTCAATATGATAGGGGGCGAGGAACGCATCGGAAGCGCCGCGAGGTGCGTCGACCATGCCGCCCTTGGCGTCGATCACGTAGCGGCCGTCCCGGTCGCCCGGGCAGATGCCGCGCAGATAGCCGATATCGTGGCAGAGCGTGGCGACGGTGAAGTGCAGCCAGTCCTCGGGCTTAACCTCCTCGACCATGATTCGCCCACGTAGGATCGTCTGCCCGACCAGCGTCACCAGCATGGTGTGGTTGACGTCGTGATAGAGCGCGTCGCTCGACGAGATCCGCTCGACCGCCAGCTGTGCCATGGCCCGGATCGTGGAACCGTGATCAGGGTCGCGCCGCCCGTACACCATCCGGAAACCGTCGACCAGATGGTCGGCGAAGGCGGCGGCAAGCACCGTGGCCGGGTTGAACATCGGGGACTCCTCGGCTCCCGGGTCAATGCCGGACAGACTAGCCGCTGCGCGGTGCCGTTGGAACTGGCGCGTTGAGCCCGGGCATCGGACCGCGTACCACTGGCGGTCGGCAGCAAAGAGGGGTTGCAGCGGGTGCTGGCCATCGATCGGGTGCTGGAGACGGTGCTCTACGTCGAGGATCTCGACGCGGCGGAGCGGTTCTACGGCGAGGTGCTGGGGCTTTCGCTCGACAGCCGCAAGGCCGGGCTGTTCTGCTTTTTTCGCGTCGGCCAGGGCATGCTGCTGCTGTTCGACCCGACGGCGTCGCGCGCCAATCGCGACGTCCCGGCCCATGGTGCTATCGGCGCCGGCCACGCCTGCCTCGCCGTGGCCGAGAGCGAGCTCGACGGCTGGCGGGCGCTGCTGGAGTCACGGGGCGTGACCATCGAGCACGAGCAGGCCTGGCCGCGCGGCGGGCGCTCGTTCTATTTCCGCGATCCGGCGGGCAACAGCATCGAGCTCGCAAGTCCGCGCATCTGGGGTCTGCCCGAATGACCGCGGGCTCGCCCGACCGTCACGAGGGGCTGCGCCGCGCCGTCGCCGCCGACGCACCGGGCACGCCGGGTCCGGCGGAGCCGACGGTCCGGTTCGTGGCTGATCTCGTCTGCCCTTGGTGCTACATTGCATTCCTGCGGCTGCGGCGCCTGCTGGCGGGGACCTCGACCACCGTCGTCTGGCACCCCTTCCTGCTCAATCCGCATCTACCCACAGCCGGCGTGAGCTGGGCGCACTATCTCGAGCGCAAGTTCGGTAGCGCCGCCCAGGCACAGATCGTGCACCGACGCACGGCGCAGGTCGGCGCCGCCGAGGGCATCCCTTTCGCGTTCGGGCTGATCCGGGCGCAGCCGAACACGGTGGCGGCGCACGCCCTGCTGCTGGGACTATCCGGGCGCCCCTGCCAGCTCGAGCTGGCCGAGGCGCTGTTTCGTGCCTTCTTCACCGCCGGCGCCAATCTCGGCGACGAGGCTGTGCTGCGCGAGATTGCGGGCGGGGTCGGGATCGATGCCGGAGACTATGCGGCCCTGGTCACCCCACCCGCGCGAGAGGCGGTCGCCGAGGCGCAGGCCGCAGCTTGCGCCTCAGGAATCTCCGGCGTGCCGGTATGCGTGTTTGGCGACGACCATGTTATCGCCGGCGCCCAGCCGGTCGAAGCGGTGGCGGCGCTCCTGGACCTAGAGCACTACCGGCGCGAGCAGGCGGCGATCACGGCCGCCACGGCTCGTAATCGCCCGTAGCCTTGGCGCGCTGCCCACCGCGCCGCTCATGCCCGGGCGGCACGTAGGCCGCGAGCGAGCCGCTCAGATTCGGTTGATGCTCCTGCTCCCAACGTTTGGTCACTGGCGGCTCCTCGCTCGGCGCCTTCTCGCGCGAGCGGCCGAGCCAGCCGTGCCAGCCCGGCGGGACCATGCTGCCGTCGAGCTCGATGTCGCCGGCATAGACCACCCAGCGCCGCTCGGTGCGCCAATCGTTGGCGCCCCGCTCGCGATAATATTGATTGCCGGCGGCGTCCTCGCCGACCAGCTCGCCCTTGCGGCGCGTGAACAGATAGGTGCCGAGCGTGTTCGAGCGTAGCCATTTCAACACGGTGCGCGCTCCAATGGTCGGGCTGCCCCTCACTAGGGGCAAGTCGCTGTGCGCTGTCCAGAGCCTGCCGCCGCCCGAAAATGCCAGCCGCCAGGGCGGATCTGTGGATAAACCTGCCTGCCGGTGGACAGTTTTTTGCTCTCCACCCGCATCGAGATGCATGGATGCGATTGAGAAGGCCTTTAGTCTCGCCAGCCGGCGCTTTGCACGCTGCGGTGACATCATTTGCCAGGGATCAGGCGCACGACTGATCGCCGTCTCAACTCTCAGATCAGGCTCGGCTGATCCGACATTGAGGCAGACCAACAGATGCCGAGACGCAAGCACAGGCAATGAATGCCGCAAGCTGTGGATCAAGAAGTTGTGGACTGAGCAGGTTCTGTCCACTATATATGGTGTCATGACGTCGATCGAGCCTGTCCAGCGCGCGCACTTCCGGCCCATCCCGGGGATCCCGGGTGCCGAGAGGGCCGTAATCCGCTCGCCCACCTTGTCCCCGTCTGTGGAACCTGTGGACAACCGGGATCGCGCCGTTGCGGATCAGGCGGATGCGGCCTAAAGTCAGGGTTGAGTTGATTGCAATCAGCTCAGCGCTGACCCTGTTGCCCGCAGGGTCCGTGACGGCAGAATCGATTTGACGAACATGTCGAGAACACTCTAGAACCAAGTCAGGAGGAGAAGAGTGTCGCTAGCGATCCAACGGCGCTTCACGCGAGCAGGAGAATCGCCCTATGCGGCGATTCCTTTCCGGTTGGCGTCGAGCGAGATTCGCAGCCCCGACGGTTCGATCGTGTTCCGTCTCGACCAGCTCGAGGCGCCGAGCGGCTGGTCGCAGGTGGCGATCGACGTTCTGGCCCAGAAATACTTTCGCAAGGCTGGCATTCCAGCGCGCCTGAAGACGGTGCGTGAAAAGGGCGTGCCGGCATGGCTGTGCCCGCGCGTGGCGGACCAGCGGGCGCTCGGCAAGCTGCCGGAGGCCGAGCGCTATGGCAGCGAGACCAGCGCCGCGCAGGTGTTCGACCGGCTGGCGGGAACCTGGACCTATTGGGGCTGGAAGGGCGGCTACTTCGCTGCCGAGGACGACGCCCGCGCGTTTTTCGACGAGCTGCGCTGCATGCTGGCCATGCAGATGGCGGCGCCGAACTCGCCGCAATGGTTCAATACCGGCCTCCACTGGGCCTACGGTATCGACGGCCCGGCGCAGGGCCATTTCTACGTCGACGAGTTCGACCGGTCAGGTCCGGCCTTCGACCTCCTCCTATGAGCGCCCGCAGCCTCACGCCTGTTTCATCCAGAGCATCCAGGACGACCTCGTCAACGAGGGCGGGATCATGGATCTGTGGGTGCGCGAGGCGCGCCTGTTCAAGTACGGCTCCGGCACCGGCACCAACTTCTCCAACCTGCGTGCGGACGGCGAGCGGCTTTCGGGCGGCGGCCGCAGCTCGGGCCTGATGAGTTTCTTGAAGATCGGCGATCGGGCCGCCGGCGCGATCAAGTCTGGCGGCACCACGCGTCGGGCCGCGAAGATGGTGATCGTCAACGCCGATCATCCCGACATCGAGGCGTTCACCGACTGGAAAGTGCTGGAGGAGCAGAAGGTGGCGGCGCTGGTCGCCGGTTCTCGCCTGCTCCGGCAGCATGCCGCGGCAATCATGGCCGCCTGCCACGACCCGGCCTATGCCGGCGCCGACCGCTTCGATCCGCGCGAGAATCCGGCGTTGAAGAAGGCGGTGCGCGAGGGGCGCAAGGCGCTGCTGCCCGAGGGGGCGATCCAGCAGGTCATCCTCTATGCCAAGCAGGGCTATACGGAGATCGAGATCCCGGTCTACGCTGCCGACTGGGACAGCGACGCCTATCTCACCGTGTCCGGCCAGAACTCGAACAACACGGTGCGGGTCGACGACGACTTCATGGCCGCGGTGCTCGAGAAGCGCGACTGGCCGCTGATCCGCCGCACCGATGGCAAGGTCGCAAAGACGCTGAAGGCCGATGAGCTCTGGGGCAAGCTGGCGAATGCCGCCTGGGCCAGTGCTGATCCTGGCATCCAGTACGACACCACGATCAACGACTGGCACACCTGCCTGGCCTCGGGTCGGATCAACGCGTCCAACCCGTGCTCCGAGTACATGTTCCTCGACGACACGGCCTGCAATCTGGCGTCGTTGAACCTGATCTGCTTCCGCCGCGAGGACGGCACGCTGGCGGTCGACGACTTCGCCCATGCGGTCCGGCTGTGGACCATCGTGCTCGAGATCTCGGTGCTGATGGCGCAATTCCCCAGCGCCAAGATTGCCGAGCTGTCCTACCGCTACCGGACGCTGGGCCTGGGCTACGCCAATATCGGCGGCCTGCTGATGGCCTGCGGCCTGCCCTACGACAGCGAGCACGGCCGCGCGTTCTGCGCCGCGATCACGGCGCTGATGACCGGTGTCGCCTACAAGGTGTCGGCCGAGATGGCCGAGGCGCTGGGTCCCTTCCCTGGCTATGCCGGGAATCGCGACCACGTGCTGCGCGTGCTGCGCAACCACCGCCGCGCGGCCCACAGCGAGGCCGCCGGCTACGAGCAGCTGCACACGCTGCCGGTTCCCCTCGATGCCGC
Source organism: uncultured Alphaproteobacteria bacterium (assembly GCA_963798145.1). Lineage (GTDB taxonomy): Bacteria > Pseudomonadota > Alphaproteobacteria > Geminicoccales > Geminicoccaceae > Benzoatithermus. The sequence goes on along the minus strand of CAWCSG010000007.1, from coordinate 82,916 downwards.
TGCCTGTGCCGATCAGGCGCTGGTCGCGGCGGCTCGCGCGGCCTGGGACGATGCGCTGGCCATGGCGGAGCGGCACGGCGTGCGCAACGCGCAGGTGTCGGTGATCGCACCCACCGGCACGATCGGCCTGGTCATGGATTGCGACACGACCGGGATCGAGCCGGATTTCGCGCTGGTGAAGTTCAAGAAGCTGGCCGGCGGCGGCTACTTCAAGATCATCAACCGGATGGCGCCGACGGCGCTGGCGACGCTGGGCTACAGCCAGGAGCAGATCGACGAGATCGGTCGCTACGCGGTCGGGCACGGCACGACCGACGGCGCCCCCGCCATCAACCACGCGACGCTGAAGGCCAAGGGCTTCACCGACGAGGCGCTGGCGAAGATCGACGGCGCGATGCCGACCGCATTCGACATCAAGTACGTGTTCAACCGGTTCACGCTGGGGGACGATTTCGTCAAGGGCAGCCTTGGCTTCAACGACGCGCAGCTCGACGATCCGGCTTTCGACCTGCTCAAGGCGTTGGGCTTCACGCGGGACGAGATCGAGGCCGCCAATCTGTTCTGCTGCGGCACGATGACCGTCGAGGGTGCGCCGCATCTGCAAGAGGCGCATCTTGCGGTGTTCGATTGCGCCAACCCCTGTGGCCGGATCGGGAAGCGCTACCTCTCGGTCGACAGCCATATCGGCATGATGGCGGCGGCCCAGCCATTCATCTCCGGTGCGATCTCCAAGACGATCAACATGCCGGCCAGTGCTTCCGTCCGCGATTGCGAGGCGGCCTATCTCGCGGGCTGGCGGCTGGGTCTCAAGGCGCTGGCGCTGTACCGCGACGGCTCCAAGCTGAGCCAGCCCTTGGCGTCGATGCTGCCCATGGATCTCGACGACGACGAGGACACGGCCGAGCTGCCGCAGGTGCAGCGCGTGGTCGAGGTCACCGAGCGCATCGTCGAGCGCTGGATCCACGAGCGCCGCAAGCTGCCCAGCCGGCGCAAGGGCTATACCCAGAAGGCGGTGGTCGGCGGGCACAAGCTCTATCTGCGCACCGGCGAGTACGAGGATGGCACCCTCGGCGAGATCTTCGTCGACATGCACAAGGAAGGCGCCGCCTTCCGCTCGTTGATGAACAGCTTCGCGATCGCCATATCCATCGGGCTGCAGTACGGCGTGCCGCTCGAGGAGTTTGTCGAGGCCTTCTCCTACACCCGGTTCGACCCGTCGGGCGTGGTGCAGGGCAACGATACGATCAAGATGGCGACCTCGGTGCTCGACTACATCTTCCGCGAGCTGGCGATCTCCTACCTCGAGCGCACCGACCTCGCAAACGTGGAGCCCGCCGACGTCCGGCACGACGCCATGGGCCGAGGGGTCGCCGAGGGCGACATGGGCACCGAGGAGGTGAAGCAGATCGCGTCCACCGGCTTCGTCCGCGGCAATCTTCGTCTGCTGGCGGGAGGCGGTGCGGTGAGCGATGCCGCACTCATGATGAGATCCGGCTCGCCCGGCGGCTCCGACCTGACGGTCGGTGCGGCGGCGAGCGTCACGAACAGCCGCGCGGCGCAGGTGCACATGGCCAAGCTCAAAGGCTATGTCGGCGATTCCTGCTCCGCTTGCGGCAACTTCACGCTGGTGCGGAACGGCACCTGCCTGAAATGCGACACCTGCGGCTCGACCACCGGTTGTAGCTAACGGTCCGCATACGTCCCGTCGGGCAAGCGGGGCGTGCTTTTCTTGTATTCTCCTCCACACTCGGCCCGGGGGTTCGCCCCCGGGCCACTTTTCCCCAGAAGCCCCGCTCGCTGATCGCGGCGTAGCCGCGTCGATCTCCTTCGGGTGATGTGGCGCTAAGTAAGCGTCGGATCGGCGCTACCGGCCGATGCACCCGGATTGAGCCCGGCTGACGATCGGATCAGGAACGATCATCTGGGGTTGTCGTCCTGGGGATATCTCGGGAAAACCGGCCTGATGCTCAGTAGATCCCGCCCGCCACGCCGCCACGCAGGATGCTGGGCGCCGGCGCGTCGTTGGCAGCGCCGCCCGCTGCGACGCCGTCGCTGCCAGCGAATGCCGCCGGTCCGGGTCGCGTGATCTGAACCGGCATCCCGCGCCGGGCGAGCAGTTCGGCGTCGACCACGCTCCAGTCGATCCGGGCGGCGTCCGGGCCGGCCCGATCCGCTACCAGCGTGCGATCCTCGGGCTGGATCGGCTTCGGCGTGATCGTCTGGGTCGCCTCCAGCTCGTCGATCTGGTCCCAATCGGGCTGCGCCTCGAGATAGAGCTCACCCTGATGCCAGCCGGCCTTCACGCGCTGGTCGACCGCGGTGACCCTGGTGCCGACCGCGACCTGGCCGAACAGCCTCTCCACCCCTGCCGGGTACATGCGGATGCAACCGCGGCTGACGCGCCGGCCGACGCCGTAGGGCTTGTTGGTGCCGTGCATCAGGTAGGTCGGCCAACCCAGATACATCGCGTACTCGCCCAGTGGATTGTCCGGACCCGGCGGCACCACCGTACCAACCTCGGGCTTGTCCCGCCGGGTCGATTCGGTCGGATACCAGGTCGGCTTCTCCTTCTTCCGCACGATGGTGGTGCGGCCCATCTTGAGCTCGAATCCGTCGCGACCGATCCCGATCGCGTAGGTCTGCACGGGCTCGCCTCTGCGGAAATAGAAAACGCGTAGCTCACCGTAGTTGATGACGATGCCTTCGCGCGGTGCATCGGGCAGGATGAACTGCGTTGGCAGGGTAAGCAGAAGTTCGCGCCCGGGGACCCATGGATCCACTCCCGGGTTGACTGCCGAGATCTCTGGCATACCGAGATTGCGGTCGAGCGCGACGTCGAGCAGCGTCTCCGCACCCTGCGTGAGATAGTAGCTGGGCTCGCCGATCAGATCGCCGGTCCGGCTCGCGGCCATCGCCCTGTCTGCCGGGGCCAGCAATGACAGGCCGCCGACCGCGGTCATGCCTTCAATGAGCGACCGTCGCGACAGGCTAAGCGATCGGGGGGAGCCCGACATGATGTTCCGCGCCTCATGGTGGATGCTTACCAGATAGGTCGATCGCTACGCCAAAAACGCAAGCCCCTGGGACTGGGCGGCGACACCTGCACATCGTGCAAGCGGGCATCGTGCAAGCGGGGCGTCACATTGCGTGACGCCCCGTTGGCAACGGCTACTTGCGCAGGCCGGCGCGGAAGATCTGGTCGGCCTTGGCGCTGGCGGCGTTGGCCGCAGCCTCGGCCTGGGCGGCGTCGGCGGCCGCCTGCTGCGAGGACGCTTCCGCACGGGTCGCCTTGGCATCGACCGATTCGATCGACGAGCGCAGGCCCGCGATCTCCGTGCGCAGCGATTCGATGTCGCCCTTGGTGGCACAACCGCTCAAGCCCAGCAGGGCCACAGCGACCGCCGCGGCGGGGGCGATGCGATGAAGTGTGATCATGTCGAGTGTCTCCGTGTCGGCATAGGTGGCATCAATGGCCACGAGTTGATCGGAACCGGCCCGTCGAGGCCGCCACGTGCCCACCCGCGTTCCGAATTTTCCGGGCGGGAACGCATGGCTGCAGCCTCGGCGGGATCATGGGCGAATCTCGATCGGTGTCCCGACCTCGACCCGTTGCCAGATCTCGTCGATCTCTTCATCGGTCACGGCGATGCAGCCATTGGTCCAGTTGAACCGCCAGTGCTCCGGCCCGTAGGCGCGCCGTTCCGGTGGCAGGCCATGCAGCATGACGTCGCCACCGACCGTCTGTCCGAGCGCCCGCGCCCGCGCGCGATCCTGCTCGTTCGGATAGGAGACGCGGATCGAGCGGTAGAACCGGCTGCCGGCGTTGAACTCGGCCAGCGTGTAGACGCCCTCGGGCGTGCGGCCATCCCCTTGATAGATCTTGGTACCCTTGGGTACGCGCCCAAGCGCCACCCGATAGCTGCGCAGGATCTCGCCCTCACGCATCAGGTACAGGCGACGCTCGTTCTTGGTTACGATGACTCTGTCGGCGGCGGCCCGAGGGCCGATCGCCGCGCGCGCGACGCCTGGAACGGCGCTCACGGCACTGACCGACAATCCAGCTCCCATGAGGTGCGCGAGTACCGAGCGTCGTTGCGTCAAAGCGCACTTCCAGTCACGAGCGAACCCGAGCCGATTTGCCCACAATTCCAGCATGTCTATACGCGGCCACGCCTAAGAGTCCATCAATCCGCTGGTATTCCTACCCCTGCCCATGCCTGGCCGGGCACCGATGGTGCAATCGCGTCACAGTGGAACTGAGTAGCGCTATCGCACGGCTGGGGCGATTGGCATCGCTGCCCGGCACCCTGGCGCGTCCGGGACGGGCTTCTCAAGCAGCGGCTTTCGTGGCGTAATCCACGGCCATGCAGCCGATGAACCTACCTCCCTCCGAGCATGTCGAGCACTTCCATCCCGCGGGGCGCGCGCCCGTGCTCCTCTTGTGCGACCATGCGGGACGCCACGTCCCGCCTGAGCTCGACCAGCTGGGCGTCGACGACGAGGCGCTCGCCCGCCATATCGGCTGGGACATCGGTGCCGCCGACATGACCCGGCGTCTGTCCCGGTTGCTCGACGCGCCGGCGATCCTCAACCACGTCTCGCGTCTGGTGATCGATCCCAACCGCCGCCCCGGCACGCCGACCTCGATCCCGGAGATCAGCGACGGCTGCGTCGTCCCCGGCAATCAGCGGCTCGACCTCACCATCGTGGTCGACCGCGTGATCCGTTACTTCCTCCCCTACCACCGCGCGGTGGCCCGGCGGATCGGCCAGTTCCGCCGCCAGGGCGTGGTGCCGGCCGTGATCGCCGTGCACAGCTTCACGCCGTTCATGTACGGCGAGGACCGCCCCTGGCAGATCGGCATCCTGTGGCGTGGCGACCAGCGGCTGTCGGGACCGGTGCTGCAGGCGTTGCAGGAGCACACGGATCTGGTGATCGGCGACAATCAGCCCTACTCGGGCCTGCTCGATTTCGGCTTCACCGTCCAGTTCCACGCGCAGCGGCCGCGCCTGCCGCACATCATGCTGGAGGTTCGCCAGGACGAGATCGAGACGCAGGAGCAGGCCCACCACTACGCCGACATCGTCCACGACGCCCTGCGCGAGCCACTGGCCGACCCCACGCTCTACAGGGTCTTCGACGGCGACAATCTCGATCCCGGCGGCGGCCTGATCTCCTGGCGCCACGCGGTTCAGTCCTCCTCCCTGGCTTGAGGGCCGCATCGGAGGGAACCGCTACCGGCCCACAATTGTAGATGATGATCGGGGGCACTCGCCTCCAGCCTCAGGGAGCCCTCCATGGCCGTGCCGAAGCCCACCCTGGCGCTGGGAATCGAGGAGGAATACCTGCTCGTCGATCCTGTCACCTTCGATCTCGTGGTCGCCCCCGACGCCGGCTTCATCCCGGCCTGCAAGGCGGCTTTGGGCGATCAGGCCACGCGCGAGATGCTACAGGCACAAATCGAGGTCGGCACCACGGTTTGCGCCGATATCGCCGCGGCCCGCTCGGAGCTGGTGCGGTTGCGCAGCACCGTCTCGCGCATCGCGCGCGACTACGGCATGGTGCTGGTGGCGGCCTCCACTCACCCGTCCGCATCGTGGCCGGACCAGCAAAATACGGACAAGGAACGCTATCGCAGCCTGACCGACGACTACCAGGCCTTGGCCCGGCGTCAGCTGATCAGCGGCATGCACGTCCATGCGGAAATTGGCCATGACGACCTGCGCATCGACCTGATGAACCAGGTCGGTTACTTCCTGCCGCACCTGCTGGCGCTCTCGACCAGCTCGCCGTTCTGGGACGGCCAGGAGACTGGCCTCAAGTCGATCCGGCCCTCGATCTCCGGCGACCTGCCACGCTCGGGCACGCCGGAGCGTTTCACGAGCTGGCGCGACTGGCAGGATCTGCTGGACGTGCTGGCCGAGGTGGGGCTGGTCACCGACGCGACCAAGATCTGGGGCGACATTCGCCCCTCGGCCAAGCATCCGACGCTGGAGCTGCGGATCACCGACATCTGCACCGATCTCGAGGATGCGCTGACCTTGGCCGCGCTCTACCAGTCGCTGCTGCACTATCTCTGGCGGCTACGCACCCGCAATCAGAGCTGGCGGCTCTATCGTCGGATCCTGATCGAGGAGAACAAGTGGCGTGCCCAGCGCTGGGGAGTCGAGGCCGAACTCGCCGATTTCGGCGCCGGCTGCCTGAAGCCGATGGCGACGCTGGTCGACGAGCTGATCGCACTGGTGCGCGACGACGCCGCCGAACTGGGCTGCCTCGCCGAGGTCGAGCGGGCGCGCAAGATCGTAACCGATGGGGCCAGTGCCGACCGGCAGCTCGCCGTGTACCACAAGGCACTCGCCGACGGTGCCGATGCCGAGGAGGGGCGCCGCGCCGTGCTCCGCTGGCTGAGCGAGGCGACCCTGGCCGGACTGCCGGCCTGAACTCAGTTGCCGCGCTCCAGGACCATGACGAACTCGGATCCGGCAGCGCACTCCTCGATCAGGCGATGTCCGCTTTCCGCACTGTAGAGCCGGAAATCGGCCGGTGCCTTCGGGTCGGTAGCCAGAACCCGCAGGCGATCGCCCGGTGCCATCCCCTGAAGCCGCTTGCGCGCCTTGAGCACCGGCAGCGGGCACGACAGGCCCCGCGCATCCAAGACCGTCTCGTTCATCTCGTGCCCCATCCTTGCCGCCGGGCCGTGGGCGCTGCAAGTTGCCGCCACGGAACCTAGCGGCAGGATCCGATCGCAGCGAGGGTGTTGGTGGCGCAAGGTGCTTTGAAGGTCTTCGGCGTGGTCGGCTGGAAGAACAATGGCAAGACCACCCTGGTCGAGCGCCTGGTGGCACACCTGACGGAAGCGGGGTATCGCGTGTCGACCGTCAAGCACGCCCATCATGAGGTCGACCTCGATCAGCCGGGCAAGGACAGCTGGCGCCACCGCGAGGCCGGCGCGCATGAGGTGGTCCTGGCGACCGCCCGGCGCTGGGCGGTGATCCACGAGCTGCGCGGGCAGCCCGAGCCGCCCCTGGACGAGCTGCTCGGGCGGATGTCACCGGTCGATCTGGTTCTCGTCGAGGGCTTCAAGCGCTTTCCGCACCCGAAGCTCGAGACCCATCGGCGCGAACGTGGCACACCGTTGCTCGCGCGCGAGGATACGACCATCGTCGCCATCGCGAGCGACGTGCCCCTGCCCGATCTGCATCTGCCGCGGTTCGACCTCGACGACGTGGCCGGCATCGCCCGCTTCATCCTGGCGCATCTCGCGATCGCACCGCCGCCATGACCCCCCTGGCCGCGGACTGCTTCGCCTATGGCGGCGAGAAGATCGGCGTTCGCGCGGCCCAGGCGCTGCTGGCGGCCCGGATCGCTCCGGCGGTCGGCGTCGAAACCGTGCCGCTGGCCGCCGCCGGTGGCCGCTGCCTTGCCGAGACGATGGTCAGCCCGCGCGACTTGCCGGCCTTCGACAACGCCGCTGTCGACGGCTACGCGTTCGCGTACGCCGACGACATGCGCGAGATCGGCGCCGACCTGCAGCTGGCAACGGGCCGGGCCGCCGCCGGCCATCCGTTCGATCGGGTGCTTCCGCCGTGCGCGGCGCTGCGCGTCCTCACCGGCGCCATGATGCCCGCGGGTAGCGACACCGTGGCGCTCCAGGAAGCGGTCGTGCTGTCCGGTGAACGCGCTGCGATCCCGGCCGGCTTGCAACGCGGCGCCAATCGCCGGCTCGCCGGTGAGGAGGTGCGTGCCGGGCAGACGGTTCTGAACGCCGGCTGCCGCCTGCGGCCACAGGAGATCGGCCTTGCGGCCGAACTGGGCCAGACCTCGCTGCGCGTGTTCGCGCCGCTCAGGGTCGCTGTCCTCTCGACTGGTGACGAGATCGTCGAGCCGGGCGGCCACCTCGCCCAGGGCGCCGTCTACGACGCCAACCGCTTTATCCTGAAGGCTTTGCTGCAGTCCCTGCCGGTCGAGATCACCGACCTCGGGATACTGCGAGACGACGCCACGCTGATCCACACGACCTTGCGCGCGGCCGCCGCCGAGCATCACGTGGTCCTGACTTCTGGCGGCGCGTCGCGTGGCGACGAGGATCATGTGGTCCGCAGCGTTGCCGAGATGGGCCGGCTCGATTTCTGGCAGATCGCGATGAAACCCGGGCGGCCGCTGGCGTTCGGCCAAGTCGGCCAGTCGGTGTTCGTGGGGCTGCCCGGCAACCCGGTAGCGGCAATGGTCTGCTTCCTGCTCTTCGCCCGCCCCGTGCTGCTGCGCCTGGGCGGGGCCGATTGGCGGGTGCCGACGGGTTTTCCGGTGCGAGCCGAGTTCACCCTGACCAAAGCAGCAGGACGCAGCGAGTATTTGCGCGCCACCCTGACGCGCGACGAGCACGGCCTGCCGCTGGCGCGACGCATCGAGCGCGACGGCTCTGGCATGCTCACCTCGCTGGTCGAGGCGCAGGGCCTGGTCGAGATCGACGCGACGGTCACGCGCGTGGCGCCGGGTGATCTGGTGCCATTCTTGAGCTTCGCCGAGTTGGGCATCCTGGTCTGACGGAAAGTGCATCGATGGAAGAGTTCGACGTCGTCATCGTCGGCGGCGGCATGGCCGGCGCCTCGCTCGCCTGGTCCCTGGCGCCGCAGCGCCGCGTCCTGGTGCTCGAGCGCGAGAGCCAGCCCGGCTACCACAGCACCGGCCGCTCGGCCGCGACGCTGCACAGCTCCTACGGCAACGAGACCATCCGCGCGCTGACTGCCGTCGCCGCACCCTTCTACCTGACACCGCCGCCAGGCTTCACCGAGACGCCGCTGTCGCGACCGCGCGCGGTGCTGAAGGTCGCGCGCGAGGACCAGTTCGAAGCACTCGACGCGGAGCTGGAGCGGACACTGCGCTTCGTACCTTCGGCGCGCCGAATCAGCCGTGACGCCTGCCTGAAGCTCGTGCCCTCGCTGCGCCCCGACTATGTCGCAGCTGGCGTGCTCGACCCGACCATGCTGGACCTCGACGTGGCCGTCATCCTGGCGGCGTACCTACGCGGTGCCCGCGGCCGCGGGGCGGTCGTGCGCACGTCGTCGGAGGTGGTGGCATTGGTTGCGGACGTCGCTGGCTGGCGGATCGAGCTGCACGACGGCACGGTGCGCGCACCGGTCGTGGTCAACGCCGCCGGCGCCTGGGCGGACACGGTGGCCGGGCTCGCCGGCCTCCCACCGCTGGGCATCGTACCGAAGCGGCGGACGGCGATCATCGTCCCGGCCCCGGCGGGCCTGCCCACCGCCGAGTGGCCGATGCTCGAGGCCGTCGGCGAGGAGTGGTACGTCAAGCCCGATGCCGGCCGCCTGCTCTGCTCGCCCGCCGACGAGACCCCCTGCGCGCCTGCCGACGTGCAGCCCGAGGAGCTGGATGTCGCCATCTGTGCCGAGCGGATCGAACAGGCGTTCTCGTTCCCGATCCGCCGGATCGAGAGCCGCTGGGCCGGCCTGCGCTGCTTCGCCTCCGACAAAACGCCCGTTCTTGGCTTCGACCCTCGGGCCACGGGTTTCTTCTGGCTCGCGGGCCAGGGCGGCTACGGCATCCAGACCGCACCGGCCCTGGCAGCCCTGGCCGCGGCGCTGATCGGCGGCGATCCGATAACAGACGTACTCGACCCCACGCCGCTCAACCCGGCGCGCCTACTGGCGGACGCTCCAATTATGGCCGCACCGACATGAAGACGGCCCTGGTGGCATCGCCGGCAAAGGCGATCACGTCGTAGGGCTCTCCCGGACGGCCCGGCACCTCCATTCCAGGCGATCCGATCGGCATCCCAGGCACCGCGATGCCGGCGATCATCGGCCGCTCCGCCAGCAGCCGCTGCACCGCCTCGACCGGCACATGGCCCTCCACCACGAAGCCCTCGATCCTGGCCGTATGGCAGCCACCAAGGTCGGCCGGCACACCTGCCGCTGCCCGTATCGGGTCGAGATCGTCGACCTCGTGCAGGCGCGCGGCGAAGCCGGCGGCCATGAAACGATCGGCCCAGGCCTCACAGCAGGCGCAGCCGCGCATCTTCCAAACCTCGAGCTCGGGTCCGGCCGCGAAGGCGCTGGGCGCCGCTGCCAGGGCAGCGCCGACCAAGAGGAGCTGGCGGCGGGGCATCAGCGGCATCTCAAACTCCCATCGGCTGGCCTCACTTGAACTGGGTGGAATATTGGCGACCGGTGTGCCGAATGCGAGAAGTCCTTAGCGATGATAATCTGCGTTCAGGACGTCAGTGGTGAATCACGTAGGTGGGGCGTCAGCAGGCTATTCTGACTGTTGCGCCAGCCAAGCCTTCATGAAGGCGATCTCCTTCTCCTGCGCCGCGATCACCTCCTCCGCCAGCTTGCGCATCTCCGGATCCTTGCCGTACTCGAGCTCGGTCTTGGCCATGTCGATCGCACCTTGATGGTGGACGATCATCATCTGCGCGAAATCCCGGTCCGGATTGCCGGTCGCCGGCACGGCCTGCATCGCCTCGCCCATCTCGGCCATGCCGCGCTGGAACGCCCCGGCGGCGCCCTGCCCGGCCATCGGCATCGCGTGGTCCATGCTGTGACCGGCGGCATCCTGCGCCTGCGTCGGATTGGCGAGCACGAGGGCGACAGCAGCCAGGGCGATGAGAAACGACATTTGCTTCATCATCGAGATCTTGTCCTTTTCGCGCACGGGTTCACAAAGCCACCGATCGCAGCCGGAGCGCGTTGGCGATGACGGAAACCGAGCTCAGCGCCATGGCGGCGGCCGCGATGATCGGGCTGAGCAGGATACCGAACACCGGGTACAGCACGCCCGCGGCGATCGGCACGCCGATCGCGTTGTAGACGAAGGCGAAGAACAGGTTCTGGCGGATGTTGCGCATGGTCGCGGCGCTGAGATTGCGCGCGCGCGCGATCGCGGCGAGATCGCCCTTGATCAGGGTGACCCCCGCGCTCTCGATCGCGACGTCGGTGCCGGTGCCCATGGCGATCCCGACATCGGCCGCGGCCAGGGCCGGCGCATCGTTGACGCCGTCGCCCGCCATCGCCACCACGCGGCCCTCGCCGCGCAGTCGCTGCACCACCGAGCTTTTCTGCTCCGGCAGCACTTCGGCCTCGATCTCGTCGATCCCCAACCGCCGCGCCACCGCCTCGGCCGTCGTGCGGTTGTCGCCGGTGAGCATGACGATCCGCACACCCGCGGACCGCAAGGCCGCCAGGGCCTCGGTAGACGTCTCCTTGACGGGGTCGGCGACCGCGATCAGGCCGGCAAGCGTGCCGGCGGTCGCGAGGAACATCACCGTCGCGCCGTCACCGCGTAGCGCATCGGCCCGCGCCGCCGCAGCGCCAACATCGACTTCCAGCTCGTCCATGAGCGCCTGGTTGCCCAGCGCCACCTCGGCACCAGCCACCTCACCGACCACACCCTTGCCCGTGACCGAGCGAAACTCCTCGGCCGCAGCGATCGTGATCCCACGCGCCTCGGCGGCAGCGACGATGGACGCAGCCAAGGGATGCTCGCTCGAGCGTTCTAAGGCGGCAGCAAGGCCCAGCAGTTCCGCCTCGGACCGCTCGCCCAAAGCGACGACCGACGTGACCTTGGGCCTGCCCTCGGTGAGCGTCCCGGTCTTGTCGACGACGAGCGTGTCGACCTTCTCCAGCTGCTCCAACGCCTCGGCGTTCTTGATCAGCACGCCCAGCCCGGCGCCGCGGCCGACACCGACCATGATCGACATCGGCGTGGCGAGCCCCAGCGCGCAGGGGCAGGCGATGATCAGCACCGACACAGCGGCGATCAGGCCGTAGGTGAAGGAGGGCTCGGGCCCCCACAGCCACCACGCGACGAACGCGACCGCGGCGCACGCGATCACGGTCGGCACGAACCAGCCCGCGACCTTGTCGGCCAGCCGCTGGATCGGTGCTCGCGACCGCTGCGCGTCGGCGACCATCTGGACGATCCGCGCCAGCATCGTCTCCTTGCCGACCTTCTCCGCCTGCATGACGAAGCCGCCCCGGCCATTCAGCGTGCCGCCGATCACCTTGGCGCCGGCCTGCTTCTCGACCGGCAGCGACTTGCCCGTGACCATGCCCTCGTCGATCGCGCTTGCCCCCTCGACGATCACACCATCCACCGGCACCCGCTCTCCCGGCCGTACCCGCAGCCGGTCGCCCGTATGCACCGAGTTCGAGCGCGACCTCCTCGTCGCTGCCATTGTCCCGCACCTTGCGCGCGGTCTTGGGTGCGAGGCCAAGCAGTGCCTTGATGGCCCCGCCCGTCTGCTCCCGGGCGCGCAGCTCGAGCACTTGGCCTAGAAGCACGAGAACGGTGATGACCGCCGCGGCCTCGAAATAGACCGCGACCGCGCCGTCCGGGCCGCGCAAGCCGTCCGGGAACAGGCCTGGAGCGACCGTGCCTACCACGCTGTAGAGCCACGAGACGCCGGTGCCGAGCGAGATCAGCGTGAACATGTTGAGGTTGCGGCTTTTGACGGAAGCCCAGCCGCGCTCGAAGAACGGCCACCCGGCCCACAGGACCACCGGCGTGGCCAGGAGCAGCTGCAGCCAGTTCGATGCCTGCTGCCCGATGAGCATATGCAGGTTGGTGAGATGCCCGCCCATCTCGAGCACGAACACCGGCAACGCCAGTGCCAGACCCACCCAGAACCGCCGGCTCATGTCGGCGAGCTCGGGGTTCGGGCCGGTGTCGGCGGTCGCCTCGACCGGCTCCAGCGCCATGCCGCAGATCGGGCAGCTGCCCGGTCCGACCTGCCGGATCTCGGGGTGCATCGGGCAGGTGTAGATCGCATCCTTGGCGGCAGCTTGTGCCGCCGGCCGATCGCCCAGGTACTTGTCCGGATCGGCCGCGAACTTGGTCCGGCAGCCGGCGGAACAGAAATGATAGGCGCGCCCGTCATGGTCGTGATGATGCGTCGTACGCTGCGGATCGACGGTCATTCCGCACACGGGATCCTTCACCGGCTGCGCGGTGCCGTGGCTCCCGTGATGCGGGTCGTTCATGGTGATGCCCCTGCGATAGGCTGGACAGAACGAGAGGGCGCGGTATACCCTCGACGTACGTATACCTTAGTAGGGTATGGTACAAGCCATGCAGGCGTCTACCAAGAAAACATGCGCCGATCGCCTGAGCCGGATCGAGGGTCAGGTCAGGGGTATCTCGCGCATGATCGACGAGGACCGCTATTGCATCGACGTGCTGACCCAGATCCGCGCGGTGCGCGCGGCGTTGCGCGGGGTCGAGGACGCGGTCCTCAAGGACCATGTCGAGCACTGTGTCGAAGGTGCGATCGCCAGCGGCGACGGCGCCGACCAGCGTCGCAAGGTGCAGGAACTGCTGACCGTGCTGACCCAGCGCGAGCGGTGAATTCGCGTCGATGAGCGGGTCGCACAGCCATCTCTGGCCCGGGGTGCCCCTGGCCGTCGCCTCCGCCGCCCTGTTCGGCGTCAGTACGCCGTTGGCCAAACTCCTGCTCGGCAGTGTCGACCCCTGGCTGTTGGCTGGGTTGCTCTATCTCGGTGCCGGGCTCGGCCTTGGCATGGTGCAGCTTGCGCGCAACACGCTGCGGCTGCCGACCGCGGAGGCGCCGCTGCGTCGCGCGGACCTGCCCTGGCTCGCGGCCGTGGTCGGGACCGGCGGTGTCGCTGGGCCGCTACTGCTGATGCTGGGTCTCGCGCGCACCGATGCGGCTGGCGCTTCACTCCTGCTCAATCTCGAGGGCCTCGCGACGATGGCGTTGGCTTGGCTGGTCTTTCGCGAGAATGTCGACCGTCGCCTGCTGGTCGGCGCACTGGCCATTCTCGCCGGGGCGGTGCTGCTGTCCTGGCAGGGCCGCGGCGTCGGCCTCGATCTCGGCGCCCTTCTGATCGCGGGAGCTTGCCTCGCCTGGGGCATCGACAACAACCTGACCCGCAAGCTGTCCTCGGCCGACCCGCTGCAGATCGCGCTAACCAAGGGCCTGATCGCCGGCGCCGTGAACCTCACGCTGGCGCTGGCCCAGGGCGCCACCTTGCCCGGGCCTGGCATCATCCTGGCGGCCGGTATGGTCGGCTTCCTTGGCTACGGCGTGAGCCTCGTTCTGTTTGTGCTGGCCCTGCGCCACCTCGGCGCTGCCCGTACCGGCGCCTATTTCGCGCTGGCCCCGTTCATCGGCGCGCTGCTGGCGATCCTGCTGCTCGGTGATCCACTGACGCCGCGCCTGCTCTTCGCCGGCGGCCTGATGGCCGTTGGCCTATGGTTGCACCTCGCCGAGCGGCACGAGCACGACCATGACCACGAGCCGCGGGAGCACGAGCACCGGCACCACCACGACGAGCATCACCGCCACGCGCACGACCCGGACGATCCTGAGGGCGAGCCGCACACGCACCGGCACCGGCACGGTCCCCAGCCACACCGGCATCCGCACTACCCTGACCTGCATCACCGCCATGCCCATCGCTGAGAGGGCGGCAGCCGTCAGGCCGGCTTGGTGGCCAGGACCGTCACGCTTTTGAGCTCCACGCCCGATGCGCGGAATGCGGCGATCGCGGCGGCGTCCATGTGGGGCGCCAGAACCTCGTCGGGCAGGGCGATCGATTTCGTCTCCGCGATCCGGACATCGGCGAAGCCGGCTGCATCGATGAGGCCCAGATATTCGGCCTGCGGCAGCGCGCCGGCGACGCAGCCGACATAGAGGCCAACGGCCTCGCGCACCGGGCGGGGCAGCTCACTCGTTGAAACGATGTCGGAGACACAGAACCGGCCGCCCGGCCGGAGCACGCGCGCCATCTCGGTGAAGGCCGGTGCCTTGTCGGGGAGCAGGTTCAGCACGCAGTTGCTGATCACGACATCGATGCTGCCCGGGTCGATCGGCAGGTGCTCGATCTCGCCCAGACGGAACTCGACATTGCGGTAGCCGAGCTTGGCGGCGTTCAGGCGCGCCCGGACGAGCATGTCGGGGGTCATGTCGACGCCGATCACCCTGCCCTCCGGGCCGACCTCACGGCGGGCGATGAACACGTCGTTGCCTGCGCCCGAGCCCAGGTCCAGCACGGTCTCACCCGGCCGCAGCGCCGCATGTCGGGTCGGCACCCCGCAGCCGAGATTGAGATCGGCCTCGGCCAGCCGGCCTTCGACTCCGGCATAGGCGTCGCCGATCACGTTGAGCCCGTCGGGCGCCAGCTCCGGGCCGCTGCAGCAGGAAGCCGGCGCGCAGCCGCTGCCGGCGTCGCGCGCCATGGCACCGTAGCGCTCGCGCACGAGCGTTCTGACCTCGTCCTCATTCTTCATGGCGGGTTGCCCGATTTGCGAATCACTTGCCTCCATCCATCGCTTTCATCATTATCGAACTATGGAACAGAAGCAAGCCCTAGCCTGCCTGGCCGCACTGGCGCAGGAAACCCGATTGATCATCTTCCGCCTGCTCGTGCAGCAGGGGCCTCTAGGGATGCCGGCCGGGGAGATCGCGCAACGGCTGGCGGTGCCGGCGCCGACGCTCTCGTTCCATCTCAAGGAGCTGGAGCGTGCCGGCCTGATCGGATCCACGCGCCGGCAGCGACAGATCCTCTACGCCACCAATTATGCCGGCACGCGCGCGCTGCTCGGTTTCCTGATGCACGACTGTTGCCAGGGTCATCCCGAGATCTGCGGTGCGATCGATGAAGTGGCATGTGGCGACTGCCCGCCGATAGCCATCACGGAGCCGCTCGATGCATGACCGACCGATCAACGTCCTCTTCCTCTGCACCGGCAATTCGGCGCGCAGCATCCTTGCCGAGGCTTTGCTCGATCACTGGGGCCATGGCCGCTTCAAGGGCTACAGCGCCGGAAGCTTCCCCAAAGGCGAGGTCCACCCGCTGACGCTGGAGCTGCTGCGGGAGTTCCGGCTGCCGACGAGCCACCTGCGCAGTAAGGCCTGGGACGAGTTCGCCACCGCCGATGCCCCGGCATTGGATTACGTGGTTACCGTCTGCGATCAGGCGGCCGGCGAAGTCTGCCCCATCTGGCCAGGACAACCGATCAAGGCCCATTGGGGCATACCCGATCCGGCTGCCGCTCAGGGGACGCCGGCCGAGCGCATGCTCGCCTTCCGGCAGGCGTTCCGCACGCTGGAGCGGCGCGTCCAGATGTTTCTTGCCGCACAGGAGAAGGCAACGAGCCGCGCGGAGCTGACACGGCGGATAGAAGAGATTGGCCGATTGGGCGACGACACGGTGGAAGGTACGGCGTCGTGACGGCCGCCGGCGCAATCCAGGCGCCGCGCCGGCCGGCTCCCGCCATCGGCACCGTCGAACGTTACCTGTCGGTCTGGGTCGCACTGTGCATCGTTTGTGGCATTGTCCTGGGGCAGCTGGCGCCGACACCGTTTCGGGCCCTCGGCAACGCCACGGTCGCCCAGGTGAATTTGCCGGTGGCGGTGCTCGTCTGGCTGATGATCGTGCCGATGCTGCTCAAGGTCGATCTCGCGGCGCTCGGTCAGGTGGCGCAGCATTGGCGCGGCATCGGCGTCACCCTGTTCGTCAACTGGGCCGTCAAGCCATTCTCGATGGCGCTGCTCGGCTGGCTGTTCATCGGCTGGCTGTTTCGCGACCTGCTGCCGGCGGCACAGATCGACAGCTACATCGCCGGCCTGATCCTGCTCGCGGCGGCACCCTGCACCGCCATGGTGTTCGTCTGGTCGAACCTGCTCGACGGCGAGCCGCACTTCACCCTGAGCCAGGTGGCGCTCAACGACACCATCATGATCGTGGCCTTCGCCCCGATCGTCGGGCTGTTGCTTGGCCTGTCCTCGATCACCGTGCCCTGGGCGACGCTGTTCCTTTCGGTCATCCTCTACATCGTCGTGCCGGTTGCCGTGGCGCAGTGGCTGCGCCATCGGTTGCTCGCGCGCGGCCCCGAGGCGCTGGCGGCCGCTCTGCGCGCGCTGGGGCCGGTGTCGCTCGGCGCGCTGCTGGCGACCCTGGTGCTGTTGTTCGGGCTGCAGGGGCCTCAGATCATCGCCCAGCCGCTGGTGATCCTGCTGCTGGCGGTGCCGATCCTGATCCAGGTCTATCTCAATGCGGGTCTCGCCTACTGGCTCAACCGCCAGCTCGGCGTCGACTATCGAATTGCCGGCCCATCGGCGCTGATCGGCGCCTCCAACTTCTTCGAGCTGGCCGTGGCGACCGCGATTGCCCTGTTCGGGTTCCAGTCCGGCGCCGCCCTGGCAACGGTCGTCGGTGTGCTGATCGAGGTGCCGGTCATGCTCTCGGTGGTACAGATCGTGCGCCGGACCCGGCCCTGGTACGAGCGGCAGGCCGAGCGCTGACCGTCAACCGCTACGTCGCCGGGCCGGTCGGCTTGTCCGGGTCGAGCAGCCGGTGCAGGTGGACCACGAAATAGCGCACATGCGCATTGTCGATCGTGCCCTGGGCCTTGCCGCGCCAGGCGACCACGGCCTCGGCGTAACTCGGATAGAGGCCGACGATGTCGACCTTGGCGAGATCGACGAACTCGGTCGAGGTCGGGTCGGTCAGCTCCCCCCCGATCACCAGATGTAGCAGCTGCTTGGCCATGAGGCTGGTCCCCGTGCGAGCGCGGTCTCCGCCTGGGATAGCGTGACGTTCGGCGGCGCGAAAGGGCGCGCTAGCTGGCAGCTTGCGGTGCGGGATCGCCGCTGGCTGCGCGAATGGTCGCGAGGGCGGCCGCCAGCACATCGTGGGACGTGACGAACAACGCGCCGAGCCCGCGTGTCTGCAAGGCGCAGGCGGAGACGAGTTCGGCCCGGCCGGCGATCACCCCGGCTGGGGAGCCACCATAGGCACGGCCGACATCGAGCACGACGAGGTCAGCTCCGGCGTCCAACGCCGCCAAGGGGCCGGTCGACCCGACCAGCACCACGATCGACGGCACGCTGGCCTGGCGGCATTGCCAGACGAACCGCGCCATGCCCACACCCTTGGCGTCGGCCGACCCGTCCCGCTCGATGTGGAGCCCGGCCGCGGCACCACCGGCAAGGGTCGACCGCCAGCTCGTCTTGATGGCAACCGCCGGCGTCACCCACCTCGACGAGCGCAGCACCGGCGAGCCGCACCAACTGCGGCAAGGCTACACCGCCCATGGCGATCACCTGCGACCGTTGCACGATGACGCGCCGCACGCACCCGCCGGCATCAGGCAGCCCCAGCACGGCGGCGAGGTCCTGGCCCGCGATCGACGCGGCCACCGCCACCAGCAGCGCCCCGGCCTGCGAGTTGCAGATAAAGGCGCTCTCGGCGGTCAGCAGCCGCGCCAGCAACGCGCGCAACTCATCGGTCTTGTTCACGACCGTCCCAGCAAATCGCCTATGTCCGCCGACAGTATGTCGGAGGCCGGGCATCGTGGACAGCTCTGGCCACGGTCTACGGAGTCACCGGCTGCGGGCCGCCCGACAAGCGCATCGTCACGGCGCCGGCCATCGACGCCCAGTGACGGAACCGGCGCCCCCGGGCGGCGGTTCGGATCATGGTCAATCGCCACTGGGAGGTAGCCGATGGAAGAGGACGACAAGCGCGTCAACACCAAGCACGAGCAAGCAGGCAAGCCTCCGAGACGATCCGGCTTTTGGGGTCGTGGGCAGAGCGACCGGGACTACGCTAACCCCAGTGCTCAGGAGCACAGCCGCGAGGACTATGGCGCCACCGATCATGGCGGCGAGGAGGAGTCGCGCCAGTCCGATGCGGGCGAGCGCAACCCCGACCAAGCCCACGGCAGCGAGCCTATCGATTCCGAGCGAGAACCGCCCGCCCGCTGATCGCGCGCGCCAGTCGTCAGCTCACTGCGAACCGACGACCACCTTCTCGTCCTTCATGTCGAAGTCGAAATATTTCTTGGCGATGCTGTCGTAGGTTCCGTCGGCGTCGAGCTTGGCCAGGGCCGCGTTCAAGCTGGCGACAAGTTCGGGCTGCCCCTTGCGGACACCGATGCCAAATCCTTGCCCGAACCAGCGCTGGTCGCGGAAATCCGGGCCGACGAAGGCATACTCCTTCCCTGCCTTAGTTTTCAGGAATCCAGCGTCGAGCGCCATGGCGTCGGCGAAGACCAGGTCGACCTTGCCGGCCACGAGGTCCGCCTGGGCTTTCGGCACCGTTTCATAGCGGACCAGCACGGCCTTGTTGCCGAAGCTGCTGGTGAGGAACTGCTCGTGGATCGTCGCCTTCTGCACGCCGATCCGAAGCCCCTTCAACCCGGCCTGGGTGACGTCGATCTTGGCACCTTTCTTCGCCACGAACTTGGCCGGCGTCTGGTAGTAGGCGTTGGTGAAGTCGATCTGCTGGCGGCGGCTGCCGGTGATCGACAGCGAGCTGACCACGAGATCGTATTTGCCGGCGACGAGATCGGCGATCATCCGGTCCCAGGGCTGCTGGATCAGCTTGCAGGATGCGTCGATCGCCTTGCACAGCGCGTTGGCGATATCGACGTCGAAGCCGCTCAGCTTGCCCTTCTTGTCGACCTGGTTGAACGGCGGATACTCGCCTTCAACCGCGATACGCAGCGTCTCGGCGGCGGCCAGCGCCGGCACCGCCGAAAGCAGCGTTAGGGCCGAAGCCATTCCGACGACGGCTCGGCGTGACCAGAACGAGGTCGGCATGTCGACTCCAATCGGGGAGTCCATGGGGCAAATCCCGCGCGGCTCCCCGCCCCCCGCGCGGCAGCGGCAGGTAGCAGGGAAAGCAGGTTCCGATCAAGCAGTCCGGCGGAGGTGGCGCAAGCGCGTGTGTGGCACGAAGCGAGCCAACGACACTTAAAGGGCCCGCCGCTCCATGACCGGCCGTGCCGCGGGGCGAGATCAACGATTGACCTTGCCCTGGCGCGCGTCGATCCTTCAGCAATCCTATCGCCAAAGGCAACCACATGGTCGCGGACGACGATGACGACGACATCCCTGCGGTGGCGCGGCCCGACCCGGCCGAGCTGGATTTCGACCTGGCGGAGGTGCTCACGTCGGTCGTCAGCGTGCGCGCGGAGATTCCGGCCGACGCGTTTACCGCCCAGGCCCTAGGCACGGAGCGGCGCGGCAATGGCGTGGTCATCGGCAAGGACGGGCTGATCGTCACCATCGGCTACCTGATCACGGAAGCCGAGCGGGTCTGGGTCACCACCTCCCAAGGCACCGCCGCCGCCGCCCATGTCGTCGCCTACGACCAGGGCACCGGGCTCGGCCTGATCCAGGCCCTTGCCCCGCTCGGGGCTCCGGCGCTGGCCCTGAGTGCCGCCGACGCGCTCGAGCCCGGCCAGCCGGTGATCGTCGCCGGCGGGCGCGGCCTCAGCGACGCGCTCAGCGCGCGCCTGATCGCCCGACGCCCGTTCGCCGGCTACTGGGAATACTGCCTCGATGCCGCCCTGTTCACAGCCCCCGCCCATCCGCACTGGGGTGGCGCCGCCTGCATCGGCCCGGACGGTGGCCTGATCGGCATCGGCTCGCTGCTGGTCCAGGAGATGGCGAGCGAAGGCCAGAACCTGGTCGGCAACATGATGGTGCCGATCGACCTGCTGCCGCCGATCCTCGACGATCTGATGCGTTTCGGCCGGGTCGATCAGCCGCCACGGCCCTGGCTCGGCCTGTTCGCCACCGACACCGCCGATGGCGTCGTGGTCACGGGCGTGGCGCCTGGCGGTCCCGCCGCCCGTGCCGGCCTCGCCGAGGGGGACGCGGTGACGGCGCTGGCCGGTCAGGAGATCGAGGATCTGGGCGAGCTCTGGCGCAGACTGTGGGCGCAAGGACCGGCCGGCATCGAGGTCGAGGTGACCTTGCTGCGCGACGGCCGCACGCGGAAGGTCACCTGCCAGACCGCCGATCGCCGCACCTTCATGAAGCGGCCGATGCTGCATTAGTACCGTTTTCTTGTGTTCTATATTTAACACCTCAGAATGACTATGTAGAATAGGCTGGATCAGAGTGGGGCTTCTGGTTTAGAAGCATGCTCGCCGCTTGGGTCGCAGAGGGTTGGGCGATGGATTTGATCGACGAGGCGCCGGTAGCCACGGCCGCGCGCCAGGAGCTGGCTTCGGCTGTGGTGCGCTTCGCCGGCGACAGCGGCGACGGCATCCAGCTCACCGGCGCCCAGTTCACCCAGGCCACCGCCCTGGCCGGCAACGACCTCGAGACCTTCCCGGACTTCCCGGCTGAGATCCGTGCCCCGGTCGGCACCACCTTCGGTGTCTCCGCCTTCCAGATCCATTTCGGCGACCGCCGCGTCTACACCATCGGCGACCGCCCGGACCTGCTGGTTGCCCTGAACCCGGCGGCGCTGAAGACCAATCTCGGCGAGCTCAAGCCCGGTGGCATCCTGGTCATCGACGATGGCAGCTTCGACGAGCGCAGCCTGAAGAAGGCCGGCCTCGCCACGGACCCGCGCCATGACGGCAGCCTCGATGCCTATCGCGTCATCGCCCTCGACCTGTCGGCCAACACCAAGGCGGCGACGAAACACACTGGCCTCTCCGCCCGCGAGCAGCTGCGCTGCAAGAACTTCTACGCGCTGGGGCTGGTCTACTGGATGTTCGAGCGCGACCGCGCCCCCACCGTCCGCTGGCTCGAGCACCGCTTCAAGGATCACCCCGCGGTCGCCGCCGCCAATGTCGCGGCCCTGAACGCCGGCCATGCGCTGGGCGAGACCGCCGAGATCGCCCAGCTGCCGGCCTACCACGTCGCCCGCGCCGCCACCGCGCCGGGCCTCTACCGCACCATCACCGGCCATGAGGCGCTGGCCTTCGGCCTGCTCGACGGCGCCCGCAAGGCGGACCTCAAGCTCGTCTTCTGCTCCTACCCGATCACCCCCGCCTCGGCGTTGCTGCACCATCTGGCCAAGCTGCGGGGCATGGGCGTGACCA
The DNA here is from genome assembly GCA_963798145.1 of uncultured Alphaproteobacteria bacterium. Lineage (GTDB taxonomy): Bacteria > Pseudomonadota > Alphaproteobacteria > Geminicoccales > Geminicoccaceae > Benzoatithermus. The sequence goes on along the minus strand of CAWCSG010000007.1, from coordinate 61,085 downwards.
CCTTCCAGGCCGAGGACGAGATCGCCGCCGCCTGCGCCGCCATCGGCGCCTCCTATGCCGGCAGCCTCGGCGTCACCGCCAGCTCCGGCCCCGGCATCGCGCTGAAGACCGAGGCCATCGGCCTCGCCGTCGCCACCGAGCTGCCGCTGGTGATCGTCAACGCCCAGCGCGGCGGCCCCTCCACCGGGCTGCCGACGAAGACAGAACAGTCCGACCTGTACCAGGCCGTATATGGCCGCAATGGCGACACGCCGATCGTGGTCCTCGCAGCAGCCACGCCATCCGACTGCTTCGCCATGGCGCGCGAGGCGGTGCGCATCGCCGTGCACCACATGACGCCCGTCATGCTGCTGACCGACGGCTTCCTCGCCAATTCCTCCGAACCCTGGCTGATCCCCGACGTCGACGCCACGCCGGCCTTCCCGGCCCGCTTCCGAACCGACCCCGAAGGCTTCCACCCGTTCCAGCGCGACGAGCGGCTGGTCCGGCCTTGGGTCAGGCCCGGCACCCCCGGCCTCGAGCACCGCATCGGCGGCATCGAGAAGGACTACGACAGCGGCAACATCTCCTACGACCCCGCCAACCACCAGCGCATGACCGACGCCCGTTGGGACAAGGTGCTCAAGGTCGCCGACGACCTGCCGCTGCAGGGCTGCGAGGACGGCGCTCCGGGCGCCAGGCTCGCCGTCGTCGGCTGGGGCAGCACGTATGGGCCGATCGCCCGCGCCGTCGCCAACGCCCGCGCGCGCGGGCAGGACATCGCCCACGTCCACCTGCGCCACATCTGGCCCCTGCCCCGCAATCTCGGCGATCTGCTCCGGAGCTTCCCACGCCTCCTCGTACCCGAGATGAACCAGGGCCAGCTCGTGACCTTGCTGCGCAGCGAGTATCTCGTCCCGGCCAAGGGCCTGTCCAAGGTCACCGGCAAGCCGTTCACCGTGGCCGAGCTGGACGCCGCCATCGCCACGGCCCTGGAGGCCTGAGCCCGTGAACGCCCCGGTCCTCGAACTGCGCCAGCCCCCTCTCCGTCAAGCAAGGGACTACGCCACCGACCAGGAAGTGCGCTGGTGCCCCGGCTGCGGCGACTACGCGATCCTCAAGGCGGTGCTCAAGACCCTGGCCGACCTCCAGGCTGACCCCGCCCAGACCGTGTTCGTCTCCGGCATCGGCTGCGCCGCGCGCTTCCCCTACTATGTCGAGACCTACGGCTTCCATACCATCCACGGCCGGGCACCCGCCGTCGCCACCGGCGTCAAGCTCGCCAACCCGGAGCTCGACGTCTGGGTCGTCGGCGGCGACGGCGACCTGCTGTCGATCGGCGGCAACCATCTGATCCACGCGCTGCGCCGCAACCTCGACCTGCAGATCCTGCTGTTCAACAACGAGATCTATGGCCTGACCAAGGGCCAGGCCTCGCCCACCTCGCGCCGCGGCACCCGCTCTCCCAGCACCCCACAGGGCTCCGTCGACGCCCCGCTCTCCGCGCTCAAGCTCGCGCTCGGCGCCGGCGCCCGCTTCGTCGCCCGCGGCATCGACACCCAGCAGAAGCTGCTGCCGGAGATCCTCAAGCGCGCCCGCAGCCACAAGGGTGCCGCGCTGGTCGAGATCCTGCAGAACTGCATCGTCTACAACGACGACGTGTTCGCCGGCATCACCGCCAAGGCCAACGAGGCCGACGGCCAGCTCCACCTCACCCACGGCGCGCCGCTGCTGTTCGGCAAGGACCGCGCCAAGGGCTTGCGACTGAGCATCGGCGGCTTCGGCCTGGAGATCGTCCCTGCCGGCACGCCCGGCATTCTCCACCACGACGAGACCAACCCCCAGCTCGCCACCCTCCTCGCCGCGCTGGAGCCGCCGATGCCGGTCGCGATCGGGGTGATCCTGGATCACCCTGTCCCGAGCTACGCGGCCGATGTGCCAAGCCCCGGAAGCGGCCGAAAACGCCCGCGCCCACAGCATCGATCTCAACGCCCTGCTGCGCCAGGGCGCCACCTGGGTCACGCCGGGTTGACCTGCGCAAAGCCTGACCGAGGGGTTCGCAGGCCTCTGCGCCTAAGGGGCGCGGATTCGGGCACCGTTGAGTTGTAGCTTGCCGGACATATTTGGGCTCTCGCAAGCGGAGCAGCGGAGGGCACACAGACGACCTCGCGAGCGGCCACGCTCTTTCGAATGGTCAGCAAGCAGCATCTGCCCATTCGGATTGAAGGCCCGCGTTCTGCCATGCAAGGCAAGGTCGATGACAATACCGGCTGACGACACGCGCGGAGACCGAGGCTTTCCTAGCGCCGTCATCACGTGGACACGACACCAAAATCTTCATCGACGGCGACCGGATAGGTGGATACGAGGATCTGCGACGCCACCTTGGCAAGGCGGTGAAGATGCCACCGGTGAGGTTACCTACAAACCGGTATTGTCGGTGTGCGCCATCGCCGCGCTCATGGCCTTGGCCGTGAGTCGGAATGTCTTCGGCGCGCTGCTCACGGTGCGTGCCGCGGAGTGGTTCGTCGCCTTCAGCATGTGCATCCTCGCGATGCTGAAGCTGCGTGACCTCAGCGGCTTTTCGAACATGTTCCTGGGCTATGATCTGCTGGCGCAGAAACTGGTGCGCTACGCCTATTTCTACCCGTTCGCCGAAGCGCTGGCGGGCATCCTCATGATCGCGAGTGCGCTTACCTGGCTTTCTGCGCCCCTCGCCATGGTCATCGGCAGCATAGGCGCCGCCTCTGTGATCAAGGCCGTTTATGTCGACAAGCGGTCAAATGTGCCTGTGTCGGTGGCGACAGCAATGTGCCCCTCGGCTTCATCTCGCTGACCGAAAATCTGATGATTGGTCGCAATGTCCATCTGGATCAAGGTGACGAATGCATTGCCGCGATGATCGCAACCTCGACGATCGTCATGTTCGCGGTCGATGTATCTCAACCATATTCTTTCGACCACGATGTTCTTCAGTCAAACCCGCATGTGGATGGCTTTCGTCATGGGCGCCACCATGGCGATCATCATGCTCGCTTTCATGCTGGGGATGTACACGGACAAACGCGCCAACATGACGATCTTCCTCGGCAGCGTGGCCGTTTTTGCGGGCGCCCTCTGGCTGGTGCGGAGCCAGGCTACGGTCGACGACGTCTCCTACATGAGCGCCATGATCCCACACCACTCCATCGCGATTCTGGCCAGCGAGCGATGCGCACATCAAGAGTCCACAGGTACGGAAGCTGGCCGACGGAATTATCGAGACGCAGCTGCGTGAAATCGATGAGATGAAGCGACTGATCGGCGCCCTCGAGGCCCAGCCGATGCCGGAGGACGCACCCGACCTTCCCTCCGACCGCAAGCTCAACGCACCGCCGCCTTGATGAGCACGCTGAGCCTGACTGCAGCCGTACCCACGGCGCAGCAGCCAGTCCGTTCTCGACCGATCGGATATCCCTCCCGGGCGATCGCTCTTATTAAATCATCAGGCCTTGATAATTCGGGACGGCCCGCCTATCAGGAGCCTACGAAAAGAATGCCGGACCCGAAGGTCCGGCCGAGTTGATCAGGGAGGCTAAACGTCTGGGAGAAGTCCCTGGCGTTGCGCCCGGAACCAGGGAAGCCACGAAGTACGGCTTCGCTGCAGCGCGGCTGCCCAGAACACCAGCCATGCTGCAACGCAAAAGATAGTGCTGGCCAACTCGCTTGGCCAGCACTTCTTTTTTGGGCGTCGCTCGGCCCGCCGCGGCTCTGGCCATGGGAGCGGCAAGCCGGTGCCGCCGGGCCTAGGCAGGCTCCGCGAACAGCGCTTCGAGCGCCGGGTACAGACCCGGCGGCCCGGCGATCAGCCGGTTGCCCTTCAGCAGGCCGTCGCCGGCCAGGAAATCGCTGCACCGCCCGCCCGCTGCCTCGATGACCGCCAAGGCACCCAGGCAGTCCCAGGAATTGATGTGCGGCTCGACATAGCCGATCAGCCGGCCGCACGCGACGTAGCACAAGGTCAAGGCGCCGGAGCCGTCGCGGTTGAACATGGCGCCGGTGGCGAGCAGGCGCGCGAACAGCGGCAGGAACTGGTCGGGGCGGACGCGCGGCGAGTAGCCGACGCCGACCATGCCCACGTTGAGCGCCGGGGCATCGCTGACCCGGATCGGCCGGCCGTTCAGGGTGGCACCGGCGCCGCGGCGGCCGATGAACAGCTCGTCCCGCGCCGGGCTGCAGACGAAGCCCATCTCGATGATGCCGTTGAGCACGAACGCGATCGACACGCACCAGCCGCTCATCCCGCTGACGAAGGGCTGCGTGCCGTCGATCGGGTCGACCACCCAGATGCCGGCGGCACCCTCGAGCTCGTCCCGGCCGGTCTCCTCGCCCAAAAAACCGTCTTGCGGGAAACGCTCCTTCAGGCGGCCGCGGATCAGCACCTCGGTATCGAGGTCCGCCTCGCTCGCCATGTCCTGCGGACCCTTGCTCGTGACCGTGAGCGTGGCCAGCCGCCGGAAGTAGCCCAGCGCCAACGCGCCGGCCTCCTCGATCAGCCTGGAACCGACCTCGAACCGCTCCTGCAGCGCGCCACTGTCCATCATGCATTCCTGTCCTGTCGCGCCGGGCCTCAGGCGTCTTTCCACAACCAGGCGGCGCCGCGCACCCCGCTGGAATCGCCGTGGACCGCCTTGCGGATCGGGGTCTCGAGCACCGTCGAGAACGTATAGCCGGCCAGCACCCCCGGCAGATCGCGGTACAGCTCGTCGACGTTGGACATCCCGCCGCCCATGACCAGCACGTCCGGGTCGAGCGTGTTGACGACGACCGACAGGCCACGCGCGACGCGATCGACGTAGCGGCTCCAAACCAATCGGGCCAGCCGGTCGCCGGCACGCAGCTTGGCGACGATGTCGGCGGCCTTGAGATCCGTATTCGCATGCCTGGCATAGTCGGCCTCGAAGGCCCGCCCCGACGCCCAGGTCTCCAGGCAGCCATGTTTGCCGCAATAGCAGGGCGCACCAGGGATCTCGCTGACGTTCGGGAACGGCAGCGGGTTGTGGCCCCATTCGCCGGCACTGTTGTTGGGTCCATGATGCGCTCGCCCACCGACCGCGATGCCGGCGCCGACGCCGCTGCCGAGAATCACCGCGAACACGACGTTGCAGCCGGCGCCGGCCCCGTCGACCGCCTCCGATGCAGCAAGGCAATCGGCGTCGTTCTCGACCCGAATCTCGCGCTGCAACGCCTCGCGCAGATCGTGCTCCACCGGCCGCCCCAGCAGCCAGGTCGAGCTGGCACCCTTGCCGAGGCGCGAGCGCGGCTCGAGCGAGCCCGGGATGCCGATGCCGATGCTGCCACGCGCGCCGGTCGCCTGCTCGAGCTGCCCGATCAGCGCGCCGATCAGCCTGATGCAGCCTGGATAGTCGTGCCTGGGCGTGTCCTCGCGGACGCGCAGCAACTCGCGGCCGTCGGGTGCGAGGGCCACTCCCTCGATCTTGGTGCCACCCCAGTCGATCCCGATCAGCATCCGGCCCCCGCGCGCTGCATGGCCGCGTTAGCTAGAGCATTTTCACGCTGAGCGTGGATAGCCGGAGTTGACGAGGTAGTTGGCGCACTCGGCGGGCGGGAACAGGTCCAGGAGCTTGCCGATGGCCTTCCACAAACCGTCGACCGTGCGCTCGGCGGCCTTGCGCAAGAGGGCCTTGAGCTTGGCGAAGGCCTGCTCGATCGGGTTGAGGTCGGGCGACCCTGTCAGCTGCGCTGACATCCCTCCGGGGGATCGGGCAGAGCCCGATGGCGGCAGGTAGCGCAGCTCGGCGCCGCGCGCCTCGATCGCCTCGCGAATGCCGGCGACTTTGTGGGCGGCGAGGTTGTCCATCACCACGATATCGCCCGGCCGCAGTTCCGGCGCCAGCATCTGCTCGACCCAGGCGAGAAAGATCGTGCCGTTGATGGCGCCGTCGAGGACGTAGGGGGCAACGAAGCCGCGCGTGGTGAGGCCGCCGACGAAAGTGGTGCTTTTCCAGTGTCCGTGCGGGATCGGGCCGTCGAGGCGCTTGCCGCGCGGGCTGCGGCCATAACGCCGCGCCATGTTGGTCGCGGCACCGGTCTCGTCGACGAAGATCAGCCGCGCCGGGCTCAGCGCGGCTTGCCCGGCCCGCCAGTCGGCCCGCCGCTCGGCGACGTCGCTCTTCGGCCCCGGGCCGGCTGGCCAGCGCGAAGACGCGGGCGGAGCGCCGGCTGAGGTCGAGGTGCGCCGTCGGGCGGAACGTGGCCGGTCGAGGGCGCGGGATCCGCGCCGAGCGCCTTGCTAGACGTGCGACCCCACGGCGGATCGCGACGCTGCCGCTGCGCCCGCCAGCAGCTCGGTAACGGCGGCCACGAGGGCATCGCGTCGAAACGGCTTGATCAAGGTCGCCACGCCGGACGGCAGGTGCTCCAGCTCCTCTGCACCAGGATAGCCCGTGATGATTAGGGCCGGCAGGTCCGGCTGCAGGTCGCGGGCCTGCAGCACCAGATCCGACCCGTTCGCCCCGGGCATGGCGAAGTCGGTCACCAGGGCGTGAAACGTGCGGCCCTGGCCCAGCTGGGCCAAGGCCGCGTTGCCGTCACCGACCGTCGTCACGTCGAACCCTGCCCTACCTAGGAATGCAGCGACGATCCGGCTGACCTCGGGGTCGTCATCCACGACGAGGATGCAGCTTGACCCGCGCGACGTCTTCGTCTCGGCCCCGTGCGCGGGGCGCACGTCCATGGGCCGCCTGCTCTCGAGGCGGGTGCCATGAATGGTCGCATCATCGCCGCGCGGGGTGGCGTTGCTTGGTTCCAGCATTTCACGCAGGAGCAACTCCAGTTCCCGGGCTGGGTAGGGTTTGCTCAGCAGGCGTCGGCCTGCCGTTTCGGCGTACTTGTCTTGGCGATGTCCAGGAAATCCAGAAGTGATGATCACCTTGAGCTCGGGCCACCGCGCCATGGCCTGTTGGCTCAGGGCGCAACCGTCCATGTCGCCGGGCATGACGACATCGGTGAACATCAGATCGACCCGCTCGGTCTCGAGGCAGGCCAGCGCTGCCGTCGCTCCGTCCGCCTCGAGCACGCGATACCCGAGCGCCTCGATCCGACGGGACGATACGCGGCGCAATGCGGCGTTGTCCTCCACGACCAGGATCGTCTCGCCGCTCACGATGGAAGGATGGTGAAGCCTGTCGTTCGTCTCCACGGCCTTGGGCTCGCACTCGGCGCGCGGCAGGAAAATGGAAAATGTCGTGCCGCCACCGATCTCGCTGTCGACGCTGATGTGGCCGCCCGACTGCTTGATGAAGCCGAACACCATGCTGAGCCCAAGCCCGATTCCCCTGCCGCGCTCCTTGGTCGTGAAGAAGGGGTCGAACAGGTGTTCCAGGACCTCCGGGGTCATTCCGGTGCCGGTATCGCTGATCTCCAGCATGATATAGTCGCCGGCCACGACCTCGACCTGATCGGCACCGAAGTGGCGGTTGGCGGTCGTGATCGTGAGCCGGCCGCCACCGGGCATCGCATCGCGGGCGTTGGTCGACAGATTGATGAGCGCCGATTGCAGCTGGGCTGCATCCGCCATCACGGGCCCGACGTTCGCGGCGAGCTGGAGCGAGATCTCGACGTTCTCGCCGAGGGTGCGGCCCAGCAGCCTCGCCATGTGCCCGACCAGGCCGTTGAGGGCGAGGGATGTCGACTGCAGCGGCTGCTGGCGCGCGAACGCAAGCAATTGCCGTGTCAGCTCGGCGCCGCTCCAGACGGCGACGATCGCCTCGTTGATCAGCTCGCCGGCATCCGTTTCGCGTCCGACGAGCGGTACCGCCAGCTCCAGATTGCCCGCGATGACGGCCAGGAGATTGTTGAAGTCATGGGCGAGGCCGCCGGTCAGATTGCCGATCGCCTTCATCTTCTGTGCTTGGCGCAGCTGTGCCTGGACGATGTTCTTCTGCGTCACGTCTTCGAGCACATACACGACGGCAGGCAAGCTACCGCCCTGGGCGTGGATGGGAATGCAGGAGAAACTGATGTCGACGACCTTGCCGTTGCGGGCCGTGCGCTTTGCGGCAACGCCGACCAGGGTCTTACCGGCGAGCGCCTGCTCGAAGTAGCCGGAGAATATCTCTTCCTCGGCATGGTTGGCCATCAGGTCGACGTAGCGGTGGCCGATGACCTCGTCCGCCCGATAGCCGAACACCCGCTCGGCCGCCGGATTCCACATCAATATCGTCCGGTCGAGTGCGGCTACGGCGACCGGGATGGGCACGGCGTCGAAAGTGGCCTGCAGCAGCGCTTGGCTCTCCCGCACCAGCGCTTCCGACCGCCTGCGCGCGGACACGTCGCGGACCACCACCTGAATGGCGAGCCGTTCGTCGAGCAGCACCGCCGACGCAGTAACCTCTGCCGGGAACGGCGAGCCGTCGAGCTTGCGAAAGGTCAGCTCGACCAGCCCGGCGAGCATGCCCGGCGCCGTGAGCGCGGCGGTACGGGCGCGGGCCAGCGGGACGCTGTCCTCATTGATGAAATCGAATACCCTGCGGCCGATCAGCTCGTTCTCAGGCGCACCGAACAGTTCGGCTGCCCGGTGGTTCGCCAGGATGATGGTCCCCTCGCGATGAATATAGATCGCGTCAGGTGAGGCCTCGATCAGGGCTTGGTAACGGCCTGCACCCTCGCGTACCGCCTCGGCCAAGGTCCGCTCCCTGATCGCGGCCAGGGCGATCGCCCAGATCGCCAGGACCGCGAGGCTGCGGTTGGTCGCCACCTGCCATTCCCAGGCGGGCATGCCGGGGGCCAGCGCGAGGCCCAGCGCAGCCAGGATGGTACCGACGATGGCAAGGATCAGGATTGCGCGGCGCTGCCGCGGGAACCACAAGCCGGCGAGCACCAGGATGCCATAGAGCACACCGGTGGCGACTTCCGCTGGCACCAGCAGGTCAATGATGAACGCGCCGGTCGCGAGCGCGGCACAGATGGCGGTCAACAATAAGTTACGATCGGTAGCCTTGGTCACAGGCTTTATCCAGGCAGTTCGATGGCAAGGCTGCCAACAGCAAATCTGTGGCGCGTGGTGCGGATGGCCTCGGCAAGACAGCCAACCAGTTCAGGCTGTCCAGGATGAGCGAGGCGGACGATCATGGTAACCCGGAAGTGATATACATCGGTAATGTTCCATCTGGCCGTTAATATTGTTCGCATTGCGTCCGGACACGAAGGTGCAGTGGCGCGTGACCGTGGGATAAGGGCGCAATACGCTGGGAGTTGGGTGACAACCGCTCCGATCCTGGACGGAGCGTTGGCAAGGACGCTGCAAAAGATCACTTGCGTTTAGGCATATTTTCCTGTATCAGTTTCTGCATGCGATCGACATGCGAGACTCCGTTATGCGAAAGGCCCGTGACGCCACGCGCCCGCTGGATCGCGGCCCAGCGCATGGCCGCCGGGGCAACGCCGGAGCGAGCGGCTGTGCAGGCCGGGATCATGTTCGAGCAGTTGGAGACCCTGCTGCGCGAGGGAGCATTTCAACGTCTCCAGGCCGAGGAACTGCGCCAGCTGGGCCTGCCCGACGACGAGTGGCTGAAGGCCGCCCGGATCGAGGTGCGTCAGGCAGCCGAGCGGGCGCTGGCCGACGGCAAAGTCAGCACGCTCAACTGGTTCCTGCGCATGAGCCTCGACCTGCCGGCCATGACCGCCGCCGGCCGCCCGGCCCGTGCCGTCGCCCAGGCGGAAGTCGCCGCTCGCGCCTATGACGAGGACGACAATCCGCCCGACGACGAGGCCGAGGAGCCCGACCCCGATGCTTGGCTGGCCGACGTGCCGGTGGTCGAGGCCGATCCGTCCGACGAAGCGCTGCGCCGCTCGCTGCTGGGGATGATCGAGCATCCGGGCCTGCGCGCGCAGGTGATGCACGGGCCGCTGAAGGGCATCGAGCAGCTGATCGTCGCCAGCGACAACGTGGCCTACGAGGAGTGGTTCGCCAAGCAGCCGAAAGTGCCGTTCGGGCAGGTCGACCTGCCCGAAAGTCTCAAGGCCGACATCGAGGAGGTGACGAAACACAACCCGCCCTGGATGCGCGGCCAGTATCTCTCCTACTACCGCCCGCCGGTGCCGGCGCATCTGTTCGACCCGGACTATGTCGATGAGCCGGAGCCGGTGGCGGAGCCGCTGGCGATCGACACACCGGTTCTGGCCGACACCATCCCGTCGCTACGTGCCCGGCTCACCCGCCTGCTCGACCGCGGCGCCGCGCGGCTGCCCGAGGAGCTCGACCTCGCCGAGGCGGTCTGCGCCATCAAATGGCCGAAATGGCCCGAATATCGCGGCCCGATCGATCTCGGCCTGCTGCGCCGGGCGCTGGACGGCACCGTCATCGACGGGCCGACGCTCAACTGGCTCGGCGGGAAGGAGATCGTGGAGGAATGTCGGGCGGGCGGCGATCGACAGGCGCAGGGACCGTGAGTTGCGGTCGCGGTTGGCGCCTTTGGGGAGGCACGGCAGCTGATGCCGAGGTGAAGGCCCCATCGGCAGGCTTGCCTCCGACATGAAAGGTGGTCGACCGATCACGCCCGGCAACGGCCCGGCGGCCCGCGGCTACGCTGCCCTGACGGTGACGCCCTCGTGAATCGGCGTGGGCTGGGGCGGCGTGGCGGCAACGAGATGGCCTGCCACATCGCCCGCCGTGCGATGACCATGCCGGCCCCAGCCGATGCGACCCCAAGCGCGTTCGTGCACGTAGTACAGCACCGACTTGGTGATGACCTCGGTTGTGGCAATCCCGCCCGCAAGCGCGAGGTTGCCGCTGATCAACCAAGACAGCACAAAAGTGTCGACCGAGCCCGTAACGCGCCAGCTGATCGCTTTCGCGACCGATCGCCTGTGCTGTTCCACGCTATCCTCCCGGGCAGCCTCCGACCGGAACGATGGTGCCGCCACCGTCGCGGCGGGTCAACCCGGAGGGTAGAGTCTGGGGACCGACGCAACGTGACGGTTGCCTTCCGGCGCAGGATCTTTGGCGTTGTGGGGTGGCGTCTCGCGCTGGCGCCAGCATCGCGATGCGACCGCCTCGAAAGCGCTTCCGGCTTCCGTTTGAGCTGCGAGGAAGTTGTTTTGGTTGGCTCCGGCGGTAGGATTCGAACCTACGACCAACGGATTAACAGTCCGCTGCGCTACCGCTGCGCCACGCCGGATCAGGCAACCAGAGCCGCGGTGCCTAGCAGATGGCCACGGTATTCGCCAGCCCATTCTGCCGCTGGAGGCCCGGGCCGGAATCGAACCGACGTACGAGGATTTGCAGTCCTCTGCATGACCACTCTGCCACCGGGCCGGCGGCTGGGCGTGATATAGTGACCGCGGCGTCATGCGGTCAATGGCCGGCGGTCCGGTTGCTGCTGGGTGGGGCAGGCCGTATAAGCAGGGCAAGCAGCGCGCCGCGACGCGCCAATCCCGGGGACCGCCATGATCGACTACGCCGCCGCCCGCGCCAACATGGTCGAGAACCAGCTTCGGCCCAGCCGGATCGACGACCCGGGCGTGCTGCAGGCCATGGGCGAGATCCCGCGCGAGGCGTTCGTGCCCAAGGCGCTGCGCGGCTGCGCCTATGGCGACGCGGACCTGGCGCTGGGCCAGGGGCGCTTCCTGATCGAGCCGTTGGCGCTGGGCAAGCTCCTTCAGGCCTCCGAGCCGCGCCCTGCCGACGTGGTGTTGGTGCTCGGAGATGCCACCGGCTATGCCGCGGCGGTCCTGTCCCGGCTCACGGCGACGGTGTTCCTGCTGCTGCCGACCGGTGAGCCGGCCGAGCCGGTCGAGGCGCTGCTGGGCGAGCTTGGCTGCGACAATGTCGTGCTGCAGTCGGGCCGCGCGGATCAGGGACACCCGTCCCAGGCCCCGTTCGACCTGATCGTGCTGGTCGGCTCGGTGACGGCCGTGCCGGCGGCGCTGGTCGAGCAGCTGGGCGAGTCCGGAAGGCTCGCGGCGGTGGTCGAGCACGGACGCAGCGGCAAGGTCACCATCGTGCGCAAGGTCAATGGCGCCATCGGCCGCGTCACCCCGTTCGACGCGCAGATCTCGAGGCTCGCCGGCGTCCCGGCCGAGGCGGCGTTCCAGTTCTGACGTGCCGGCAATGCAATTGCAGGTAGATTTTAGTAAAAGATTATAGCGTTATACGTTTGTATCGTGCTAGAACCCGAGGATGAACCTCGCGGTGGCCCAGCTCCTGCTCGCTGCGCTGTGGCTGCACGGCGGCGCAGCCGCCCGGGCCGAGCCGCTGGCGGCGATGCTGGCCAAGGTCTACCTGACCAACCCGCGGCTGGAGGCTGGGCGGGCGAACCTGCGGGCGACCGACGAGTTGGTGCCGCAGGCGCGGGCGGCGCGGCGGCCGCAGGTGACCGCCACGAGCTCGGCCGCCTACAATGTCACCGGCGAGGCGCTGCCGAGCCAGCGCCAGGCACTCAACGTCACGCAGAGCATCTACGACGGCGGCGCTGCGAAGGCCTCGACGCGGCTGGCCGAGGATGGCGTGCGCGCGGAACGGGCGCGGCTGATGCTGCTCGAGCAGGACGTGCTGCTCGAGGCGATCACCGCCTACACCGCGGTCGCGCGCGATCGGCAGGTGCTCGAGCTGGCCAGCGCCAATGAGGAGCGGCTGCGCGTGCAGCTCGACGCCACGCGCGACCGCGAGCGGTTCGGCGACGTCACCAAGACCGACATCTTCCAGGCCGACTCGCGCTATGCCGGTGCCATCGCGGCGCGGATCGCGGCCGAGGGCGAGGTCAAGGTCTCGGCGGCCGACTACCGACGCCTGACGGGCGACTGGCCGGATCGGCTGGAGCTGCCGGCGGCGCCCGACGAAGCTGTCGCGTCGCTGGACGAGGCGTTGGCGCAGAGCGACGCCAGTTGGGAGTGGCAGGCGGCGTCGCTCGAGCTGGCGGCGGCGCACGATGCGGTCAACGTCACGCTGGCCGGCCTGAAGCCGAGCCTGAGCCTGGGCGGCCAGGTCGGCTACGCCATGGGCGATGGGGGCTATGATCGTTCCGGTGGCAATGCCGCGATCGGGGCAACCCTCACCGTGCCGCTCTATCGCGGCGGGGGCGAGTATGCCCGGGTCCGCCAGAGCAAGGAGATCCTGAGCCAGCGGCGCTATGGCCGCGACGACGCGCGGCGCAGCGTCGAGGCGGCAATCACCTCGGCCTGGGAAGCTGCCCGTACCAACGAGGCGACGATCCGCTCGATCCAGCGCCAGGTCGATGCCGCGGCGTTCGCGGTCGACGGCGTGCGGCAGGAAGCGCTGGTCGGCGCGCGTACGGTCCTCGACGTGCTGGATGCCGAGCAGGAGCTGTTCGCGGCCGAGGTCGATCTCGTGCGCGCCGAGGGCGAGCATGTGCTCACGGCATACCGGCTGCGCGCCGCGGTCGGCCGGTTGACGGCGAGCGACCTGGAGCTCGAGGTCGCCCGGTATGACCCGGAGGATCACTATCGCGACGTGCAGGGCCGGTGGTTTGGCCTTGGACCCAAGGTGGGAGCGGAATAAGCGTGACGTGGCAACTCGATGCTGCGCGCCGCCGGGTGCTCGCCCGGCCATGCGCCAGCTGGCGCACTACGGTGAGAAGGCATGAGCATGGCTGACAGCAAGACCGCGCAGGAGCCGTCGATGGAGGAGATCCTGTCCTCGATCCGGCGGATCATCGCCGAGGACGATGGCGGGGCCGGTACGTCGGTGGCGGCCGCTGGCGAGCCGGCGCCGGATGACGAGGATGACGATGTGCTCGAGCTGACCGAACTCGTCGATCCGCCGGAAAGCCCCCCGCCGCCTGCCAGCCCGCCCCCATTCATCATGGCCAAACCCGCCGGCGCGGCCGAACCGACCGCCGCCACACCGGAGAGCATGCCGATGTCCGCCCCCGCCGCCGATGCGCTGATCTCGCCCGTCACCGCCAGCGCCAGCACGCAGTCGTTCGCGCGTCTCACCAAGGCCGCCGCGAGCGACGAGCGCAAGACCGCAACGGCAGTCTCTGGCCTCACCGTCGATCAACTGCTCGTCGACCTGCTCACGCCGATGCTGCGCGAATGGCTCGACACCAATCTGCCCGCGATCGTCGAGCGGGTGGTCGAGCAGGAGGTCAAGAAGCTGGCGCGGCGCGCCGAGCTGATGTGAGCGTGACCGGCCGTTAACCGGGAATTGACGACCACCGCGCTACACAGGGACCGGAAACCGTGTGGCGAGGGCGGATGGTGTCGGGCGAGCAGCGGAGCGGCGCGGTCGGGCAGCTGGCCGGGCACGTGGTGGCGATCCAGGGCGCGACGGTGACCGGGTTGCTGCTCGATCACAGCGTCGTCGGCCCGGCCGCGGTGGTGATCGGCGACCTCGTGGCGATGCCGACCGGGACCGGTCGCGCCTACGGCATCGTGCATGCGCTGCGTCGCGGCCGGCGCGAGGAAGATCGTCCGGCGGTCGAGATCCAGCTGCTGGGCGAGCTCAAGGAGCGGCACGGCAAGCCGGTCTTTCGCCGCGGCGTGTCGGCCTGCCCGGCGCTCGACGCCGAGATCGTGCGCGCGACGGGCCAGGAGACCCGGCTGGTCTATGCGCGGCCGGAGGTCGCCAGCGTGCGCATCGGGCATCTGCGGCACGACGACGAGCTGCCGGCCTATCTCGCGACCGACGCCTTGCTGGGCAAGAACCTCGCGATCCTGGGCAGCACCGGCTCCGGCAAGTCGTGCGCGGTCACGGTCGTGCTGCGCGCCCTGCTCGATGCCTACCCGTTCGCCCATCTGCTGGTGATCGACCCGCACAACGAGTATGCGGCGGCGCTGGGCGAGCGCGCGCTGCGGCTCGACCCGTCCAATCTCGAGCTCCCGTACTGGCTGCTCACCTTCGAGGAGATCGCGACCGTCCTGACCTCGGGCACCGAGGGCCGGGCCTACGCGGAAGGAGCGATTCTGCGCGAGTCGATCCTGCGCGCCAAGCATCTCTATCTCGGTGCGGCCGCCGACACCGCGCATATCACCGTCGACACCCCGGTGCCCTACCGGCTGGCCGACCTCGCGCGCGTGATCGAGGAGGGCATGGGCACGCTGAACAAGCCGGAGGGTGCGGCCGCCTATCGGCATCTCCTGTCGCGGCTGGCCAGCGTGCGCGAGGACCGCCGCTACGGCTTCATGTTCCAGTCGTTCTATCTGCGCGACAATCTCGACGCGATCCTCGGCCGGCTGCTCCGGCTGCCGGTCGACGGACGGCCGGCGACCGTGCTCGACATCTCGGGCGTGCCGTCGGAGGTCGTGAACGTCGTCGTCTCGCTGCTGTGCCGGCTGATCTTTGAGTTCGCCTTGTGGTCGGAGCGCGAGCACAGCCCGCCGATCCTGCTGGTGTGCGAGGAGGCGCATCGCTACGTCCCGGCGGACGGGGCAGCGACTTTCGAGCCGACGCGCCGCGCCATCGACCGGATCGCCAAGGAGGGCCGCAAGTACGGCGTGTCGCTCTGCCTGGTCAGCCAGCGGCCCGCCGAGCTCTCGGCCAGCAGCCTCGCGCAATGCGGTACCATCATGGCGCTGCGGCTGAGCAACGAGCGCGACCAGCAGTTCGTCCGCAACGCGCTGCCGGACGGCTTCGACTGGCTGATCGGCGCCCTGCCCGCTTTGGGCACCGGCGAGGGCGTGGTGGTCGGCGAGGGCGTGACGGTGCCGATGCAAATCCAGTTCACCGCGCTCCCCGACGAGCAGCAGCCGGCGAGCCGGACCCCGGCCTTCAGCCGGGCCTGGGCTCAGGAGGCGCCGGACCGAGCTTTCGTCGACCGCGCCATCAGCCGCTGGCGCCTGCAGCAGCGCTGACCGCCGGGCGGGACGCGGCCGGGCAGCGCAGCTCGCCGTGGAACCGACCCCTCGCCTTGCCGCTGCTGCCGGTTTCTTCTAGACCACCGGCTACTCGGCGCCCCGGCGCGTCGGCCTGCTGCGACCACCGAGGACCGCCTCGCCCTATGCTCGACAAGCACTACCGGCCCGCCGCGGCCGAGAGCCGAATCTACGCCGCATGGGAGGCGAGCGGCGCGTTCGCACCGTCCCACACGGGCGGCGGCGCCCCGTTCTGCATCATGCTGCCGCCGCCCAACGTGACCGGCAGCCTGCACATGGGCCACGCGCTCGACCACACGATCCAGGACACGCTGGTCCGCTTCCACCGCATGCGCGGCGACGAGGTGCTCTGGCAGCCGGGCACGGACCATGCCGGCATCGCGACCCAGATGGTGGTCGAGCGGCAGCTGGCGGCCGCGGGCAGCAATCTTGGGCGGCGCGAGATGGGCCGCGAGGCGTTCGTCGCCAAGGTCTGGGAGTGGAAGGCGCAGTCGGGCGGCACGATCGCGCGGCAGATGCGGCGGCTCGGCGACTCGCCGGACTGGAGCCGCGAGCGCTTCACCATGGACGAGGGCCTGAGCCGCGCCGTGGTCGAGGCCTTTGTCGGCCTGCACCGGGCCGGCCTGATCTACAAGGACAAGCGGCTGGTCAACTGGGATTGCGCGCTGCAGACCGCGGTCTCCGACCTCGAGGTGCAGCAGCAGGAGGTCGACGGCCATCTGTGGCACCTGAACTACCCGATCGAGGGCAGCGACGGCGCGTTCATCACGGTCGCCACCACCCGGCCCGAGACCATGCTGGGCGACACCGGGATCGCCGTGCACCCTGAGGACGAGCGCTACCGGCATCTGCACGGCCGGTTTGCCATCCTGCCCCTGGTCGGGCGCCGGATCCCGATCGTGGCCGACGCGTATTCCGATCCCGAGAAGGGCACCGGCGCGGTCAAGATCACGCCGGCCCACGACTTCAACGATTTCGAGGTCGGACGCCGTCACGGGCTCGAAGCGATCGCGATCCTGGACGAGGTCGGGCGTGTCAACGCGAACGCGCCGGAGCCCTATCGCGGGCTCGACCGTGGCGAGGCGCGCCGGCGCATCGTCGCCGATCTCGAGGCGCTGGGGCTGGTGGCCGCGATCGAGCGCCACCGGCACATGGTGCCGCACGGCGACCGCTCCGGCACGCCGCTGGAGCCGTACCTCACCGACCAGTGGTACTGCGACGCGCCGACCCTCGCCAAGGAGGCGATCGCCGCGGTCGAGGACGGCCGGACCCGGTTCGTGCCGCGGCAGTGGGAGAACACCTACTTCGAGTGGATGCGCAACATCCAGCCCTGGTGCATCTCGCGCCAGCTCTGGTGGGGGCACCAGATCCCGGCCTGGTACGGTCCGGACGGACAGGTGTTCGTGGCGCACGACGCGGACGAGGCCGGCACCGCCGCAGCGGCACATTACGGCCGCCCGGTCGAGCTGCGGCGCGACGAGGATGTGCTCGATACCTGGTTCTCCTCTGGGCTGTGGCCGTTCTCGACGTTGGGCTGGCCGGAGCGGACGCCCGAGCTGGCGCGCTTCTACCCGACCAGCGTGCTGGTCACCGGCTTCGACATCATCTTCTTCTGGGTTGCCCGGATGATGATGCTGGGGCTGCACTTCACCGGCGAGGTGCCGTTCAAGGACGTCTACATCCATGGCCTGGTGCGCGACGAGCGCGGCAGCAAGATGTCCAAGACCAAGGGCAACGTGATCGACCCGCTGGAGCTGATCGACGATTTCGGCACCGACGCGCTGCGCCTGGCGCTGCTGGCCTCGACCGCCCAGGGCCGCGACGTCAAGTTCGGGCCGAGCCGCGTCGAGGGCTATCGCAACTTCGTCACCAAGATCTGGAACGCCGCCCGCTTCGTCGAGATGAACGAGGCGCGCCTCGACCCCGCCTTCGACCCGAGCGCCTGCCGGCAGCCGCTCAACCGCTGGATCGTCGGCGAGGCGCAGAAGACGGCAGCATCGGTCACCGGCGCGCTGGAGAGCTATCGCTTCAACGACGCGGCGCTCGGCCTCTACCATTTCTTCTGGGATACGTTCTGCGACTGGTATGTCGAGCTGGCGAAGCCCCTGCTGTTCGCCGAGGACGAGGCCGCCAAGGCGGAGACCAGGGCCACGGCCGCCTGGGTGCTGGCGCAGGCGCTGCATCTGCTGCACCCGATCGCACCCTTCGTCACCGAGGAGCTGTGGGAACAGCTGTTCGGCCAGCCGGGCGGGCCGCTGATCACGGCGGCATGGCCGCGGCTCGGGGCGGAGCTGGTAGATCCGGAGGCCGAGGCCGAGCTCGGCTGGCTGGTGCGCACGGTCGGCGCGATCCGGGCCGCGCGCACCGAGCTGAACGTGCCGGCCGGCGCCCGGCTCTCGCTCTACCAGCAGGGCGCCAGCAGCGCGACGGTGGCGCGCCTGGAGCGCCATCGCGACGCGATCCAGCGACTGGCCAGGCTCGGCGAGATCGTGACGGAGGAGCAGCCGGTGCCGGCCCAGGCGCTGAATGTCGTCATCGACGAGGCGACCTTCAGCCTCCCGGTCGGCGAGGTGCTCGACCTCGCGGCCGAGCGGGTGCGGCTGGAGAAAGAGGCCGGCAAGCTTACGGTCGAGATCGAGCGCGGCGAGTTGAAGCTGGCCAACACCGACTTCGTAGCGCGCGCGCCGGTCGAGGTGGTGGAGCAGCAGCGCGAGCGCCTGGTCGAGGCCAAGGCGACCCGCGAGCGGCTGCTGCGGGCGCTGCAACGCATCGGCTGAGCCGGTCGCACCAGAAAGGACGATGGATGCTCCCCTGCTTCGCCCCCGCGGGCAGCGTCGCACGGCAGGTGCAGGTGGTCACGGTGGCGGGGTTCGCCGACTGGCTCCGGTCGGCCGAGGCGCGCACGCGGCACTGGCTCGATGCCACCGCCTTCAAGGCCAAGGCCGGCGCGGTGGCGCTGCTGCCTGACGGGGAAGGCGAGCTGGCGCTGGCGCTGCTCGTGACGGGCGATCCGGCGACGCCGTGGGATGCGGCGGCGCTGCAGGCCGCGCTGCCGGCCGGTACCTGGGCGGTTGCCGATCCCGATGGGCACGTGGCGCTCGGCTGGGCACTCGCGGCCTACCGCTTCACCCGCTACCGCCACAGCGAGGCGGAGCCGCCCGTGCTCGCGCTGGAACCCAATCCTCGGGTCGAGCGCGCCTGCGCGATCGCGGAGGCCACCTGGCTCGCACGCGATCTCGTCAACACGCCGGCGAACGATCTGGGTCCGGCGGAGCTGGCCGAGGCGGTGGCCGGCGTGGCCGCGAGATTCGGCGCCACCTGCAGCGTGGTCGTGGGCGAGGAGCTGCTGGATGCGAACTTCCCGGCGATCCATGCGGTCGGGCGGGCCAGCGTGCGCGCACCGCGGCTGGTCGATCTCACCTGGGGCGATCCGGCGGCGCCCAAGCTGACGCTGGTCGGCAAGGGCGTCTGCTTCGACACGGGCGGGCTCGACATCAAGCCGTCCTCGAACATGCTGATGATGAAGAAGGACATGGGCGGCGCCGCGCTGATGCTGGCGCTGGCGCAGTGCGTGATGGCGCTGGGCCTGCCCGTTCGGCTGCGCCTGCTGATCCCGGCGGTCGAGAACAGCATCGGCGGCGACGCGTTCCGCCCGGGCGACGTGCTCACCATGCGCAACGGCACCACGGTCGAGATCACCAACACCGACGCCGAGGGGCGGCTGGTGCTGGCCGACGCGCTGGTCGCGGCGGATGCCGAGCAGCCGGAACTCCTGCTCGATGCGGCGACCTTGACCGGTGCCGCCAGAGTGGCGCTCGGGCCGGAGTTGGCCGCGCTGTTCACACCCGACGACGCGCTGGCCGATGATCTGCTCCGGCAGGGCCTGGCCAATCTCGAGCCGCTGTGGCGGCTCCCGCTGCATGCGCCCTACCTCGGCTACATGAAGAGCGCGGTGGCCGATCTCGCCAACGCCAGCAGCAAGCCGTTCGCCGGCGCCACCACGGCGGCGCTCTTCCTGCAGGAGTTCGTCAAGAAGACGAAGTCCTGGGCGCATCTCGATGTTTTTGCTTGGAATGACGACAGTCGCCCGGGCCGGCCGCGTGGCGGCGAGGCGATCGCCCTGCGGCCGCTGCTCGCCCTGGTCGAGACGCGCCTTACTGCGAGTAGGGACTGAGCGTTGTGTCGCGCCCTACCCCGCCCCATCGCGCGTCGTTCCCCTTCTTCAGCGCCATCGAGACCCGCTGGATGGACAACGACATCTACGGCCACGTGAACAACGTGGTCTATTACAGCTACTTCGACACGGTGATCGGCCACTATCTGATGCGCGTGGCCGGGCTCGACCCGGCGGGCGACCCGGCGATCGGCATGGCGGTCGAGAACGGCTGCCGCTTTCATCGCTCGCTCACCTACCCGGACACGGTGCATGCCGGCCTGCGCGTCGGCAAGCTGGGCACCTCCAGCGTGCGCTACGAGATCGGCATCTTTCGCAACGACGAGAGCGTTGCGTGCGCCGACGGACATTTCGTGCACGTCTTCGTCGACCGGCAGACCCAACGCCCGATACCGATGCCCGAAAAGATCCGCACCGCGCTGGAGCGCCTGCTGATCGATTGATCGCAATTGATCAGTATGCTCGATTGCGCCTGCCAATCCCCGCCGCTACGCTGGAAATTCAGCACATCGGAGGGCTCGACTTGGATCAGCGCACGCGGCTTCGGATCAATCTGAGCCAACGCGAGTTCGAGGTCGAAGGCAGCGAGGCGTTCGTACGCAGCTTTGCCGAGCGGATCGAGGAGCTGCTGGCCGCGATCGACATGGACGAGCCGCCGGCGGCGCCCAGCCCGACTCGCCCGACCGAAGGCAACCCGATCCTGGGCAGCTTCGGCGAGTTCCTGCTGCGCCTGCCCTCGAGCAGCACGGACGTCGACAAGATGCTGGCCGCCGGCTTCTACATGCAGGCGACCAGCGTCGACGACGCGTTCGGTACCAGCGAGGCGAACAAACGGCTGATCGAGCAAGGCCTCAAGATTGGCAACCCGTCCCAGTGCGTCAAGCAGTCGCTGCTCGCCAAGCGCGTGTTCCAGGTGAGCAAGGGCCGCTACCGGGTCTCGCAGCCCGGCCGTGGCCATCTTCGCCAGCTGCTCGGGCCGGTGATCCCGGAATGAGGGTGATGGCGCGGGATTGACGCGGGACCCTCGCTCGCGCTACGGCACCATGATCATGAGCACAACCCTGCTGCGGACGAGCCGAATTACGCCCCCGACCTTCGCGTGAGGTCGGGACTGTCGTCGCGTCGTTCGTCCAGCCACGGGTCAGGTGCCATGTCCGCCACCTTCTGCTTTTCCGTCCATACCGATGCCGAGCCGTCCGCATTGCCGCGGGTGATGCAGGTATTCGCCCTCCACGGTCACGTGCCGGCGCGCTGCCACATCGAGCGCAGCGGTCCCGGCGGCCAGGATCTCGTCGTCGACGCCCAGCTCGACGGGATCCTGCCCGACGAGGCGGCGCTGGTGGCCAAGCGCCTCGGCCGCGTCGTCAGCGTGATCCAGGTCCTCTGGTCCGAGAAGCGGCGATGCGCCGCGTGACTGCCGCGGCGGTCGCGTTAGGCTTGGCCGTGGCCATGGCTGGACCGGCGCTGGCCGAGAACTTGTGTGCGACACTGACCATTCCCGAGTCGCTTGGGCTCGTCTGCACGGCGACGCCGGACGGGGCCGTGACGATCACGCCGGCCGACGGCACCTTTGCCGCCCTGAGCCGGATGACGCTGCGGCGGCTGGACCATGCCGATACCGATGGGCTGGCCTGGAGCGATCCCGCGGCGTGGCTGCGCGGTCAGGTGACCGTGGACACGTCCGGTTACGTCGGCGCCATGGCCGGACTTGCGGACGACCCCGACAGCCCATTCGCCGGCGAAGCGGCGCGCCAAGCCCTGGCGCACCTCAAGACCGTGCTGGGCGGGTTGGCGCAATTGCCGCTCAATGCCTGCGAGCAGCCGACGGAGCGGGCGCCGGGCCGGTGGGAGATGCCGTGCCGGTACATGGCGGACGGGTTGGGGCTGCTGGTCGACCTGCGCCTGGTCGCCGACGCCGATGAGCGCTTCGCGCTCAACCTGCGCGCCGCCAATGAGCAGCGGCTGCGCCATTTCGAGGCGATCGCGAACTCGTTTCAGCCCGATTGATCGTCGCCGCTCTCGTCCTCGTCGTTTTCCGTCGACGGGACGGCATAGCGCCCGCCGAGCCAGTTCAGCAGGTCCTGGTCGCGGCAGCGGGCCGAGCAGAACGGACGCAAGGCAGGCTCGGTCGGCCGGCCGCAGATCGGGCAAGCCGGAGTTCTGGCGGGTCTTGCGTACCTCATCGGCCATGCGGCGACTCGTCGACGGCGAAGCCGGCACGGTGCAGCGACGGGTCGAGCGTGAGCTTGGGCTCGTAGCCGACGCGGGCGACGGTGCGGCGCCATGCGTCGGCGCCTGCCCCGGTCAGGAACGAGCGCAACGGCGCCACCACGCGGACGCCCATGACCGGGTGGCGCGCGTTCTGCAGGGCCACGAGCAACGGCTCGGCCAGCGCGCGCGCGGATGGCTGCAGGCCATCGCCGCCGCAGCAGGCGCAGGGCGCCTGAAACAGACCCGCCAATGGCTGGCCGCGGCGGGCACGGCTGATCTGGACGATGCCCAGCGAGGACACCGGGTGGATCTCCACCGGTGCCGGGTCGGCGCGAAACGCCTTCTTCAGCGCCTCCTCCAGCCGCTGCCGCTCGGGCCGGGTGGGCAGGTCGACAAAATCGACGATGATCGTGCCGCCGAGGTTGCGCAGCCGGACCTGCCGGGCGATCTCGGCCGCAGCCGCCAGATCGACGTCGAGCGGCGCGCGCCCGCCGCCGTCGACATCGATGGCGACGCAGGCGGCGGTGGGCTGGATCAGCAGCCGCCCGCCGCCCGCCAGCGGCACCGCACTGGCCAGGGCAACCTCCAGCGCCGTCTCGACGTCGGTCTGCGCGAAGGCCGTCTGGTCCGGGTCGAGGCGGATCAAGGCGATGGGTGCGGCGGTCGGCAAGCTCGCCAGCAGCCGTTCCAGCTCCAGCAGCAGGGGGCGGTCGGCGGCGGCGATCGAGCTGGGCGCCAGCTCGATCAGGCCGCGCAGCAGACGCTCGAGCGGGCTGTCGGCCTCGGGCAGCCGGCCCGGTTTTGCCGCCTTGGCGGCAGCCTCGAGCCGACGCCAGCGCCCGGCGAGCAGGTCGGCCTCGGCGCGCAGCAGGTCGTCCGCCAGACCAGCCGCATGCCGGCGCAGGGCGAAGTGCCCATCGGGAAAGAGCATCTGCGACCGCTCGCGCAAGGCGTCGCCCTGGCGCCGCCCCTGGTGCAGCGCAAGGTCCTGCACGATGCTCAGCGGCGTATGCACGAGCGCATAACCGAACAGCTTGATGTCGCTGGTGTAGCGGCCGCCTTTGTCCTCGATCGGCTCGCGCACGCCCTTGCACCACCAGGCGCTGGCCTTCGCGGACGAGATCGCGGATCGGGCGCCGCTCGGCGCTGCCGGCGGCGGCGCGCGCGTCCTTGGCGACCAGCCAGCCCGGCTGCTGTAGCCCACAATCGAGGAAAGCCGCGTTCAGCTTGGTGTCGACGGCGGTCACACGGGCCGCGAACAACGCGTCGGTGACCCGAGGGTCGTCGCGGTCGGAATCGCGAACCTCGATCAGCCGGTCGTCGACCAGCACGGCCGCACGAATGCCGAAGCCGGTTTCCTCGAGCACGATGCGGGTGGTCATGACCGGCGCCAACCCAGGCCCTGCAGCAGGGCCAGTGTCTCGGCGAGCGGCAGCCCGACGACATTGCTGTAGGAGCCGTTGATCGCCGGCACGAACGCCGCCGCCAGCCCCTGGATCGCATAGCCGCCGGCCTTGCCCTCCCACTCGCCGCTGTCGAGATAGGCGCGCAGCTCGTCTGCGGTCAGGCGCTTGAGCTGTACCATCGTCATGGCGACCCGGGTCGTGGCCCGGCCGTCCGGGCTCGCGACGCAGACACCGCCATAGACGCGGTGCCGGCGGCCCGACAGCAGCTCCAGGCACGAGCGCGCCTGATCACGGGTGGCGGCCTTGGGCAGGATCCGGCGGCCGCAGGCGACGACAGTGTCGGCAGCCAGGACATAACCGGCATCGCGTCCGAGGCGGGTGGCCACCGCCATGGCCTTGGCACCGGCCAGACGGGCGGCATGGGCGCGCGGCAACTCGCCACGGGCCGGCGTCTCGTCGACATCGGGGGTCAGGATCTGGTCGGGCTGAATACCGACCTGCTGCAGCAGAGCCAAACGTCGCGGCGAGGAGGAGGCGAGAACCAGCGCGGATGGCAGCGCCAAGTTACTTGAAGCGATAGGTGATACGACCACGGGTCAGGTCATAGGGGGTCATCTCGACCGTCACCTTGTCGCCCGCGAGCACGCGGATCCGGTTCTTGCGCATCCGGCCGGAAGTATGGGCCAGAATGTCGTGCTCGTTCTCGAGCTTGACGCGAAACATCGCGTTGGGCAGCACCTCGGTAACGGTGCCGCCGAACTCGATCAGGTCCTCTTTTGCCATTCCTGCTCCGGTATCGGCCAGGCGACTTCTGCCGCCGGCATGGTTCATGGTAGCGTCGGCTGCTTTGGTCAAGGCGGATGGCGCTTCCATTACCGGAACGCCGGCTCGTCGAAGCTGCGCAGCTTGCGCGAATGCAGGCGCTCTGGCCCCTCCTCGCGCAATAGGCGGATCGCCTCGAGCCCGATCCGCAAATGCTGGTTGATCCGCTCCCGGTAGAACTGGTTCGCCATGCCGCGCAGCTTCAACTCGCCGTGCAGCGGCTTGTCCGAGACGCACAGCAGCGTGCCGTAGGGGACGCGAAAGCGGAAACCGTTGGCGGCGATGGTGGCGCTCTCCATGTCGACCGCGATCGCGCGCGACTGGTTGAGGCGGGCGAACAGCTCGTCGTAGCGCAGCTCCCAATTGCGGTTGGCGGTGGTGGCCACCGTGCCGGTGCGCATCCGCGTCTTGACGTCGTAGCCCTTCAGGCCGGTGACGTTCACGACCGCGTTCTGCAAGGCCACCTGCACCTCGGCGATCGGCGGCACCGGCACGAACAGCGGCACTTCCTGGTCGAGCACATTGTCCTCGCGGACATAACCGTGCGCCAGCACGTAGTCGCCAAGCTGCTGGCTGCGCCGCAGGCCGGCGCAATGCCCGAGCATCAGCCAGCAATGCGGCCGCAGCACGGCGACATGATCGGTGATCGTGCGCGCGTTGCTGGGACCGACGCCGATATTGATCATCGTCACGCCGCGGCCGTCCGGACGGGTCAGGTGATAGGCCGGCATCTGCGGCAGGTTGGTCAGCGCGGTGCCGCAATCGGGCTCGTCGCGCAGGCGCGGGTTGAAGCTGACCGCATCGCCCGGCTCGACGAAGCGGTCGTACTCGCTGCCTTCCTTCACCTGCTCGCGGGCGTAGGCGACGAAGTGCTCGACGTAGCGCTGATAGTTGGTGAGCAGCACGAAACGCTGGAAATGCTCCGGGTGGGTACCGGTATAGTGGTAGAGGCGCTGCAGGCTGTAGTCGACGCGCTCGGCGGTGAACAATGCCAGCGGCGCCGGCTCGCGTCCGCCGGTGCGCCAGGTGCCGTTGGCGATCGCATCGTCGGTGCGGCCCAGATCGGGCATCGGGAACGCGTATTGCAACTCGTTCAGACGCTCGCGGGACAGGCCGCTGCCGATCTCGTCGACCACGAACGGCAGCGGGATCGGCCGGTCGCTGATCCCGGTCGCGATCGGGACGCCATGGTTTCGGATCAGCAGCCCGAGCTGGGTGCGGTAATAGTCGGCAAACAGGCGCGGATGGGTCAGCGTGGCGCCGTAGATGCCGGGATCGTGCAGGGCACCATAGGCCAGCCGGCCGTCCAGGCTGAGCGCGCTGGCCTCGACCGCGACGCCGACGAATGGGTAGAAGGCATCGGTCGGCCCCGGCGCCGTGCCGTCCTGGCTGAATCGACGCAGACCCGCGCGCAGCCGCTCGGCACCCGATTCGTAGATCCCGGTGATCCGCTCGACCGCCTTGTCGACGTCCTCGGTAACCTCTACATCGCGGACGCCGAGGCGCTCGAAGATCTCGATCAAGGTCTGCTGCATTGAGCCTCGGCCCGTTGTTTATGCTCCGCGTGGTCTAGCATGGGCGGCGGTGGCTGACACGCCCACGCATCGCCGATTGCCCGGACATGGCCCCACCCCTGCTCTCGCTCAAGGACGCGCGCCTGCGGATCGGCCAGCAGCAGCTGTTCGACGGACTGGACGCGGTGCTGGCCAAGGGCGACCGGATCTGCCTCGTCGGCCGCAACGGCTCCGGCAAGTCGACCCTGCTCCGGGTCCTGGCCGGGATCGTCGATCTGGACAGCGGCGAGCAGCTGACGCAGCCCCGCGTCACCGTGGCCTACCTGCCCCAGGAGCCGGTGCTCCCTGCGGCGGGCTCCCTGGCCGAGATCGTGCTGGGCGGCCTGCCGGAGGCAGAGCGCGGCGACGAGGCACGCTACCGGGCCGAGATGGCGCTGGAAGAGCTGGGCATGGACCCGGCTCGCTCGCCGGTCGGTCTTTCCGGCGGCGAGATCCGCCGGGTCTCGCTGGCGGCCGCCCTGGTGAGCGAGCCCGAGGTGCTGCTGCTCGACGAGCCCACCAATCATCTCGACCTGCCGACGATCGAATGGCTCGAGGAACGGCTGGCCGCCTTCCCGGGCTCGTTCGTCGCGATCAGCCACGACCGCCGATTCCTGACGAGGCTGTCGACCAAGACCTGGTGGCTCGACCGTGGCGCCTTGCACGCCAGCGACCGGGGCTATGCCGATTTCGAGGCCTGGAGCGAGCAGATCCTCGCCGCGGAGGAAGCGGAGGTATCGCGGCTGGACAAGCGGCTCGAGGCCGAGACGCACTGGCTGCACCGCGGGGTCACCGCGCGGCGCAAGCGCAACATGGGGCGGCTGCGCCAGCTGCATGACCTCCGCGCGCAACGTAAGCAGATCATTGCACCGCAGGGCTCGGTGCGGCTGCAGGCCGCGTCGGGTACGGTCAGCGGCCGGCTGGTGATCGAGGCGGACAATATCGGCAAGGAATTCGCCGGGCGGCCCGTCCTGGCAGGCTTCTCGACCCGCATCCTGCGTGGCGACCGGGTCGGAATCATCGGCCCCAATGGCGCCGGCAAGACGACGCTGCTCAAGCTGCTGACGGGCGAGCTGGCGCCGGACACCGGCTCGGTACGGCTGGGCACCAATCTGGAGATCGCACGCTTCGACCAGCACCGGGCCCAGCTCGACCCGGACCAGACCCCCTGGGAGATCCTGTGCCCGCATGGTGGCGACCGGCTCGAGGTGATGGGGCAGTCGCGCCATGTCGTGGGCTACCTGCGCGATTTCCTGTTCCGGGACGAGCAGGCGCGCCAGCCGGCGCGTGCCCTGTCCGGCGGTGAGCGCAACCGGCTGCTGCTGGCGAAGATCCTGGCGCAGCCGAGCAACCTCTTGATCCTGGACGAGCCGACCAACGATCTCGACGTCGACACGCTGGACTTGCTCGAGGAGACGCTGGCCGGCTTCGGCGGGACGCTGCTGCTGGTCAGCCACGACCGCGACTTCCTCGACCGGCTGGTCACTTCCACCATCGTCTTCGAGGGTGGCGGGCGCGTGGCGGAATATGCCGGCGGCTACAGCGACTGGCTGACCCAGCGTCCGAACCCGGTCGCCCTTAAGCAGGCGACGACCCTGCGGCGCGCGGCACCGATGATACGACCACGCGGGTTCGACGCGAAACTACAGCGCGAGCTCGATCGGCTGCCGGAACGGATGGCGCGCACCGAGGCGCTGGTCGTGCAGGTCGAGGAACGGCTGGCGGACGCCGGTCTCTATGCGCGCGACCCATCCGGCTTCGCGCGGTCCACCGACGAGCTGGAACGCGCGCGGCATGAGCTCGCGGCGCTCGAGGAGCGGTGGCTCGACCTCGAAACACAGCGCGAGTTGGCAAATCTCGCGCCGGATGCCGGCAGCTAGAATCGCGCCACACCAGCGAACACCGATACGTGCTACGCGAGATTTGGCGTGGCGCAATTCAACCTGCTCTGCTAGCGCGAAACCGGAAGGCGAGACGAGTTTCCGAATCACGGCAGGGGCTGCGTGAGTGCAACCGTGCTACGCGGATGCAGCGCCGGCCTGAAGAGGCGGGCACGCACTCGCGGTGATATTGCCCACATCGGCCGGAGCCTTGTGCGGATACTCGTCGTGCGAGCGGTTGCCAGACCAGCAGGGCCCAATCCGGTGATCTCATCGAAGATGTCCACCTCAGTGCCGTTGGTGCCGGAACTCGACCTCAAGGCAGCCGCGCGGATCATCGGCGCTTCGGCCCTGGTGGCGGCGGCGATCCTTGTCGGCGCGCGCGGTGGCGCCTGGTCGAGCGTGGCGTCCACCGCGGTTCTGGCGACGCTTGGGCTGGCACTCGCCGCTGCGGCACGCCTGGAAGCGTTGCCGGCCGTGCGAGCCGTGCTGCCCATCGGACTTGCCGCGGGTGTGCTGGCCGCTTCGACCAATGCCGGGCTACGGGTCTGGCAGGCGCCGCCAACCTGGCACGAGGCGCTGTCCTTCTCGCCGCCCGGCGGTGGCCTCGCCATCGGCCTGCTGCTGGTCGCCGCGCTGCTGTCGCTGATCTGGCGTGGGCGGACCCTGCGAACGTCAGAAGCGCTGGCATTGTTCGCGCTGCCCTACCTGTTCACCAGCCTGTTCCTGCTCTCCTCCGCGCACCTGCTGGCCGATCTCGGGCGCGCGGTTGGCGTGGGGCGCTGGTTCGGCTGGTATGGCGAGGCCACCTTCGGCCGGATCGTGCTGCTGTTCCTGGTCAACGAGATCGTCCTGGTCGGCGGCGCCTGGCTGATGGACGGCCGCTGGACCCGCAGCTGGCGGCTGCGCGGGCTGCTTCTCCTCAGCGCCCTGTTCGCGAGCCTGACGCCCAGGCTGGCGAGCTTCGGCGCCGGCGAGGCCATGGCGGCGCTGCCTTACCTGCTGCAACTGGTGCTCGTGCCGGTCATGGCCGCGGTGGCGCTGGCAGGGCTTTGGGGCCAGACCTTCCTGCTGACCGGCGTGGCGCTCGATGCCATGCGCGGACGGCGGCCGACCTACGAGGCCGGCGTTCGGCATTGGCGCGAGGGCACGCTCAAGGGCGGCGTCTACAGCGCTGTCTTCATGCTGCTGGTGCAGCTCGCCGCCGGTATCGTCGACACGCCTGCGGTGTGGTCCATCCTGTCGGCGGTGCCGCTGGTGTCGGCGACCCTGGCGGGCGCCGCGCTCTATCCGCTGGGCCGGACGATCATCGAGAGCTTCGACGGCAGCGCGCCATTCCTCGGCCGGCTGCGCGCCAATGCCGCCGATCCGATCGGCTACTGGCGCGGTCTCGTGGTCGGCTGCGGCGTCGGCATCGCCCTGATGCTCGATCTGCCCATGCGAGCGCCGCATCTCCGGTTCGTTCTGGGCGCCGCCATCGGCGCCATGGCCTATGCCGGGGTCGATCTGGCGCTGGATCTTCGGTCCATCCGCGCCGGGAACCGTCAGCTCCTGCAGACCTGGCGCTTCTATGCCCTGGGCGGCATGCTCGGCGGCATCGTCGGCGGGGCCATCGCCTGGTATCTCGACGCGGCGCAAATCGGGGTGATCGCGGCCAAGTTCCAGGCCTACGCCACGGTGCACACCCAGACCGCCGATTACATCATCTACCCGCTGTTCAGCAAATGGGGTGCGGTCAGCCTCGGCCCCGCGGAGGGCGGTGTCCGGCTGCTCTACAACGAATCGCTGTCCGGGGTGATCAACTGGTCGCTGGCGGCACCGTTGTTCAGCATCAACCTTGTGCTGCTGACGGCACTCCTGCAGCGCAGCATGGGGCCGATCCGCGGCCTGTTCAGCGCGCATGGCGTCGTGGGTCTGGTCGAGCAGGCGATTCGCGTGCTGCGCTGGGGTCTGTGGATGGCGCCGGTGATCTACTCGTTCCTGCGCATGGCACCGGACCCGACCTGGTACAATCAGGACGGGGCCGTGCGCACCGTGGTCGCCAGCGTCCAGAGCTGGTGGCTGACGCCCGAGGCGTTCCGTGCCTGGAGCCTGCAGCTGTTCATGGGCCTGCTCGCCTACGACTGGTTCCGGGTGCTGATCTGGTTCGACCATATGGGCCTGCGCGTGGCCACACTGGTGAACCTGTCCTTCATCGGCGGCGACCTCGGCGACGAGCGCGCGGCACGCTGGCTCGGCCATTCGGGGCGCGCGCGCATCATCCCGGACGGGCTGCGCCGCTTCGCGACGTGGGCGCCGCTGCTGATCCCATTCTACATCCCGCGCGGGGCCGAGTGGGATCAGGTCTGGGGCGACGCCGAGCGGCTGCAGGCGGCGGCACCAAGCCTGCTGCCGCCGGTCGGCGACGTGCTCATCGGCTACGGCGTGCTCGCTGGCGTGGTGCTGCTGGTGGCGATCGTGATGCGGTGGCGCGCCGGGAAGGTCGGCGCGACCGCGCCGGCGGCGACCGCACCGCCATGGGCCCCGGCGCGGCGCTTCGAACTCGGCAACGGCACCTACACGCTGGAAGCCTTCGCCGACGGCCGCAGCTTCAGCCGCACCCTGCGCGACCGGCACGAGCCGCCCGAGCTCGACCTGACCCGCCGGTCGGTCGACCCGCTGCAGCTCGGCGGCAAGTTCTTCTATCTGCGCGAGCTGAACGGGCCTGGACAGGCAGCCGGACCCTGCTGGTCGCTCGGCTGGCAGCCGGTGCGCCATGCGGGGGCCAGCTTCGCCATCGAGCAACCCAACGCGACCTCGCTGCGGCTAGTCAATGACCGCGACGGCATCCTGGCCGAGGCCGTGGTCGAGGTGGCGGCGGAGGAGCCGCAGGAGAGCTGGCGGCTGCGGCTGACCAACCGGACCGACCGGCCACGCACGATCGAGCTGACCAGCTACCAGGAGCTGGCGATAGCGCCTTTCGATTCCTATCGCCGCACGCCCTCCTACAACGCCCTGCACGTCGGCACTTATTTCGTGCGAGCGCTGGGCGCCGTCATCGCCCGCAACCGGCACCTGCACCCCAGTCACGCCCCGGGCGGCGGCTATCCGTTCGCCCGCGAGGTCGCCTTCCACGCGGTGGCCGCGTCCGACGCGACGCTTGTTGGCTATCAGGACGCCCGACCGTGCTTCATCGGCGCGGGCACGCTGGCCGAGCCCGAGATCCTGGCGAGCGGACGCATGCGCGCGGTCGACGACGAGGGCCTCCTCTACAGCTTCGATCCGATCGCGAGCTTGCAGCTCAAGGTCGAGCTGCCGGCCGGCGGCAGCGTCGAGCTGCGCTTCCTGGACGGCTATGCCGCCGACGAGAACGTCGCCGCCAGGCGCATCGCAGCGCATCTGGGCCAGACCCCACCCGACGCGGATCAGCTGGCCGCCGTGTTCGCGCGCGTCCGCACGCTCGACAGCACCCTGCGCACCGCGGACGACACGACGCCTCCCTACCATTTCTCGCCCGACGGCACGGAGCTGGTGATCACCGGCACCACACCACGGCCATGGACGCATGTGCTGGCCAACCCGCTCGGCCACGGGGCCGTGCTGGACGATGCGGGCGAGATCTTCTCGTTCGCCGGCAACGCGCAGCAGAACGCGCTGACCCCCTGCAACCTCGACACCGTGCCGACGCAGCTCCCCGCCAGCGCGCTCTATGTCGTCGATCTCGACACCGGCCGCGTCGACACGCCGACCATCACGCCGCAACGCTGTGCGGATGCCGTGCACGAGACCGTTTACGGCCGCGGGTACGCGACCTTCCTGATGCGCCGCGCGCCGATCGAGCTCGAGCTGACGGTGTTCATCCCGCCCGATCAGCCAGCCGAGATCCGCCTGCTGACCATCCGCAACCACGGCCCCGAGGCCAAGCGGTTGCGGGTGGTGCCGTACTTCGAGTTGGCCCTGGCCGAGCTGCCGACCGAGACCCAGGGCCGGCTCGAGGTGCGCACCGACACTGGTCGCGGCGCCTTCTACTTCCGCAATCCGCGCAACGACTTCCATCATGGCTGGGCGTTCGTGGCGACCACGCTGCGGGTGGAGCACCAGGAGCATGTCCGGCAGCGTTTCTTGGGCGGTCCCGAGCGGGATCCAAGCCTGCCCTACTTTGTCGAGCACGGCGCCAGCGACGCGTTGGCCCACGACGATGGCCGGCGCATCGCCAGTTTCATCGGCACGGTCGAGGTGCCTGCGGGGGGCGAGGCGCGGGTCGCCGTCGTGTTGGGTCAGGTGCTCGAGCTCGGCCAGGCCGAGGCGATGGCCGAGCGCTACGCCTCGCTGGCGACCGCCGAGCAGGCGCTGGCCGACACCAAGCGCTTCTGGGTGGAGACCCTGGGTCATCTGCGGGTGGAGACCGACCAGCCGGCGTTCGATCGGCTCGTCAACGATTGGCTGCCCTATCAGCTGCTGACGGCGCGTCTGTGGGGCCGGTGCGGCCCGAACCAGCGCGGCGGCGCATTCGGCTTTCGCGACCAGCTCCAGGACGTCCTGCCGCTGCTGGCGACGCGCCCTGATCTGGCCCGGCACCAGATCCTGCTGCATGCGCGCCAGCAGTTCCGCGAGGGTGACGTGCTGCAATGGTGGCATCCGGCGCCGGAGGGCGGGACCGGGCTCGGCGCGCGCAACCACGCTTCCGACCCGCATCTGTGGCTGCCCTATCTGGTCTCGCGCTATGTCGAACAGACGGGCGACCGGGGCATCCTCGCCGAGCCGCTGCCGTTCCTCGAGGGGCGGCCGATCCCGCGCGGTGCCGAAGGCGTCAATTTCGTGCCGCGGCCGTCGCGCGAGGTGGGCTCGCTCGATGACCATTGCCGCAGGGCGATCGCCTTCACCTTGAGCCGTATCGGGTCCAGCGGACTGCCGCTGATCGGCAGCGGCGACTGGAACGACGGGCTCAGCCGGGCCGGCGGCGAGTCGGGCGAAAGTGTCTGGCTGGGATTCTTTCTTTACGACGTGCTGACGCACTATGCGCCGCTGGCTGAGACCGAGGCCCAGCATTATCGCGACGTGGCGGCAGAGCTCCGCGAACGGCTCGACGGCATGTGGCACGACGACCGCTTCCCGCGGCTGGTGGCCAGCAACGGCGATGCGATCTCCTGGTTCGATGCGCTGATGGGGTCCTGGCCAGTGCTGTCCGGCGCGGTCGATTTCGCGCGCGGGTTGGAGACGGTGGAGGGCGCACTGTCCGGCCTCGAGAAGGAGCACCAAGTATTGCTGCTCACGCCGTGGTTCGGCGAGCAATCACCGCTGGTGCCTGGCCGGATCGCCGACTATCCGCCGGGCGTGCGTGAGAATGGCGGGCAGTACTCGCACGGCTCGTCATGGCTCGTCGACGCGCTGATGGAGCTGGCCGACGTGGCCCGGGACGACGGCGATGCCGAGCTGGCCCTGCATCTGCGCGGCCGTGCGCTCACGGTCTGGTACAAGATCTCGCCGGTGGGAAAGACCGGGCCGGAACTGCTCGACGTCTACGGCCTGTCGCCGCACCAGCAGCCGGCCGATGTCTATTTCGGCCCGGGCTACGAGATCCGCGGTGGCTGGAGCTGGTACACCGGGGCAGCCGGCAGGATGCTGAGCGGCGCCTACGCCATCCTCGGGCTCGGGCTCGTCGACGGCGAGCTGGTCGTGAAGCCGGGCGCGTTCGCGGGAAATCGCGTCCTGCAACTACGCAGAGTGCTCCAGGACGGGGCCGATATCGCGCCGGAACAGCACGGTACAACCGAAGACTGAATGGGCGGAAGCCTACCTCACCATTCGGCTGTCCAAACGTAATAACGATCAAGTACTATCGCGCCTACATCAATGTATGGTATATTCCATTATTCGCTATCCGAAATGCAGGCGATTCAATGTTATCTTGGGCAGTCGGTGTTAATGGTTCCGGTCGGGCGCGTCGTGCCGGCGCCTCACCCATTCACACATGATAGAACCTGCAGGCGTCGATAGCGTGGCTCATTTGGCCAGGTGAATGCGATGAGTTACGGCCCGGGCTACACCATGTGGCAGGAGATCCTGCGCGAGCGCCAGGAGCGCCGCCACGCGCGCTATGTGGCAAAGCGGGACGCCGAGTTCGCCGCCAGCAATCCCGCAGAGCAATCGCCGCCGGCCCGCAAGCGCGGGCGACCCAGGCTGACGGCACCGACGGCCGAGACCACGGCGCGGCCTAGCGGGGTCCGTCGTTCCGACCCGAAATAGCGGTCGCACCCACCCGCGGGGGGCGCGGCCGGCGCTCAGTGCTTCTTCTTGGGAGCGATCAGGTCGGTGATGGTGCCCTCGTACATCTCGGCGGCCATCGCGACCGTCTCCGACAGGGTCGGGTGCGGGTGGATGGTGAGGCCGATGTCGCTGGCATCGGCACCCATCTCGATCGCGAGCGCCGCCTCGGCGATCAGATCGCCGGCATTGGGGCCGACGATGCCGCAGCCGATGATCCGATGCGTGGCCTCGTCGAACAGCACCTTGGTCGAACCCTCGTCCCGGCCCAGCGCCAGGGATCGGCCGGAGGCAGCCCAGGGGAACACGCCCTTGCCGTACTTGATGCCCTTGGCCTTGGCCTCGTTCTCGGTGAACCCCACCCAGGCGACCTCGGGGTCGGTGTAGGCGACCGAGGGGATCACGCTGGCGTCGAAGAAGGTCTTCATGCCGGAGGCCGCCTCGGCCGCGACCTTGCCCTCGTGCACCGCCTTGTGCGCCAGCATCGGCTGGCCGACCACGTCGCCGATGGCGAAGATGTGCGGCACGTTGGTGCGCTGCTGCTTGTCGACCGCGATGAAGCCGCGCTCGTCGACGATCACGCCGGCATTCTCGGCACCGATCAGCTTGCCGTTGGGCCGCCGGCCGACCGCGACCAGGATCCGGTCGAAGGTGTCGGTGGCCGGCGCGCTGCCGCCCTCGAAGCTGACCACCAGGCCTTCGGGTTTCGCCTCGACCTTGGTGACCTTGGCCTTGAGAAAGATGTTCTCGTAGAGCTTGGCGATCCGCTTGTGCAGCGGCGTGACCATGTCCTTGTCGGCACCCGGGATGATCTGGTCCATCAGCTCGACGATGGTCACCTTCGCACCGAGCTCGTGATAGACGGTCGCCATCTCGAGCCCGATGATGCCGCCGCCGATCACCAGCAGCCGCTTGGGGATGCCGCCCAGCTCAAGCGCGCCGGTGGAATCGATCACGCGGGGGTCGTCATGCGGGATGAACGGCATGGTGACCACCTCGGAGCCGGCGGCGATGATCGCCTGCTCGAAGCTCACCGTCTTCTTGGACCCGTCGGCCTGGGTGACCTCCAGCTGGTTCAGCGAGGTGAACTTGCCCGTACCCTGGACCACGGTCACCTTGCGCGCCTTGGCGAGACCGGACAGGCCGCCGGTCAGCTTCTTGACGATCCCGTCCTTCCAGCCGCGCAACTGGTCGATATCGACCGTGGGGGCAGCGAAGCTGATGCCGTGGTGGCCCATCTCCTTGGTCTCGGCGATCACCTTGGCCGCATGCAGGAGCGCCTTGGACGGGATGCAGCCGACATTGAGGCATACCCCGCCCAACGTGGCCCAGCGCTCGACCAGCACCACCTGGCGGCCGAGGTCGGCGGCGCGAAAGGCGGCGGTGTAGCCGCCAGGGCCGGCGCCCAGCACCAGGATCTCGGCATGGAAGTCGCCCTTGCCGCCGGTGGCGGGCCTGGGCGTCGGTGCGGTAGCGGCCGGTGCCGGGCCAGCGGCGGCGGACGCCGGCTTGGCGGCGCCGGTCTGCAGCGTCAGGATGAGCGAACCTTCGCTGACCTTGTCGCCGACCTTGACCTTGAGGCCAACGACGGTTCCGGCGGCTGGCGACGGCACGTCCATCGTCGCCTTGTCGCTCTCCAGCGACAGCAGCGGCTCCTCGGCCTTCACCACCGCGCCCTCGGCGACGTGGACCTCGATCACCGGCACGTCCTTGAAGTCGCCGATGTCGGGGACCTTGACCTCGATCGTCTCGTAGACGCCGGCACTCGAGCCGTAGCCCGCGGGCTCGCCCGAGGCCGGGGATGCCCCCTCCTTGACCTTGTCCTTGGGCGGGATCGCCGCCGCCCCCTCGGGCTCGAGGGTGAGGATCACCGCCCCCTCGCCCACCCGGTCGCCGACCTTGATCTTGAGCTCGCCCACGGTCCCGGCCTGGGGTGCGGGGATGTCCATGGTGGCCTTGTCGCTCTCCAGCGTGACCAGCGGGTCCTCGCCCTTGACCGCCTGGCCCGGCTGGACGTGGATCTCGATCACCGGGACGTCCTTGAAGTCGCCGATGTCGGGAACCTTGATCTCGATCGTCATCGCATCTCTCCCGTGACTGTGGCTCGTGTCGCGCCGCGCATGGTCACAAGACCAATCGGCGCACGTCCTCGAGCACGTGGCAGAGATGCCGCGTGAACCGGGCGGCGAGCGCGCCGTCGATCACGCGGTGGTCGTAGGAGACGTAGAGCGGCTGCATCAGCCGTGGCTGGAACGCGGTCCCGTCCCACACCGGGCTCATCTTCGAGCGCACCACGCCCAGGATCGCCACCTCGGGCGCATTGACGATGGGCGTGAAATCGGTGCCGCCGATGCCGCCGAGCGAGGAGATGGTGAAGGTGCCGCCCTGCATGTCGGCCGGACCGAGTTTGCCGTCGCGTGCCTTGCCCGAGGTCGAGGCCAGCTCGCTGGCTCAGCTCGACGATGCCCTTGCGATCGACGTCCTTGACCACCGGGACGACGAGACCTTCCGGCGTGTCGACGGCAATGCCGACATTGTAGAATTTCTTGTAGATCAGGCTGTCCTTCTCGGGCGACAGCGAGCTGTTGAATTCGGGGAAGGCACGCAGCGCCGAGACGCTGGCCTTCATCAGGAACGGCAGCAGCGAGACCCGGTATGGGCTCTTCTTGTCGGCCTTGGCGGCGTCGTCGAGCTGCTTCCTGTAGGCATCAAGCTCGGTGATGTCGGCCTCGTCGCCGTGGGTCACGTGCGGGATGTTGAGCCAGGCGCGGTGCAGGAACGGGCCGGAGATGCGCTTGATGCGCGCCATCGGCTTGATCTCGATCGGACCGAACTTGGAGAAGTCCTGCGCCGGGATCTCTGGAATGCCCATCCCGCCCGCTGGGGCGGCCGCACCTGCCGCCGGTGCCGCGGGACCGCGCAGGAAGGCCTTCACGTCATCCTTGGTGACCCGGCCCTTCTCGCCCGTCCCCTTGACCTTGGCGAGATCGACCTCGAGCTCGCGCGCGAGCCGACGCACGCTGGGGCTGGCGTGCACGAGGCCGGCGTCAGCCGAAGCCGCGGCACGGGCGGGCTGCGCCGGCGGAGCCGAGGTCGGCTTGGGGGCCGGGGTCGGCTCCTGCTGGGCGATGACCGAGGGCGGCGGAGTGACCGGCGCGTCGCCGGCGGCAGCCGTCAAGGTGAGCACCGGCATGCCCTCGCTGACCTTGTCGCCGACCTTGACCAGGATCGCTTCCACCGTGCCGTCCTGCGAGGCCGGCACGTCCATGGTGGCCTTGTCGCTCTCCAGCGAGATCAGCGGGTCATCGGCCTTGATGGCGTCCCCCACCTTGACGTGGATCTCGATCACCGGGACGTCCTTGAAGTCGCCGATATCGGGAACCTTGACCTCGATCGCCATAGACCGTTCCTCCCCCACCCGGCACCGTGGCGCCGGGCCTATTCAACAGTTGCAGTCGCCGCCCGTCAGACTTTCGCCGGGTTCGCCTTCTCCGGGTCGATCCCGTATTTCTTGATTGCCTCGGCCAACCGCTCACGCGGCACCGAGCCGTCCTTGGCCAGGCTTTCGAGCGCAGCGAGGGTCACCCAGTGCCGGTCGACCTCGAAGAAGTGGCGCAACCTCTTGCGATAGTCGGAGCGGCCGAACCCGTCCGTGCCCAGCACCCGATAGCGTGCGGCCACGTAGGGGCGGATCTGCTCGGCGAATTCGCGCATATAGTCGGTCGATGCCACCACCGGCCCCGCACGGCCGCCGAGGCACTGCTCGACCCAACTCTGGCGCTGCGCCTCCGCGGGATGGAGAAGATTCCAGCGCTCGACGTCCACGGCCTCGCGCGCAAGCTCGGTGAAGCTCGGCACACTCCAGATGTCGGCGGCCACCCCCCAATCGTCGCGCAGCAGGTCGGCCGCGGCGATCACCTCGCGCAGGATCGCACCGCAGCCCAGCAGCTGCACCCGTGGTGCCTCTGCCTTGCCCTTGGCCTTGGCTGCTTCTCCCGCCTTGAGCAGGTACATGCCCTTCTTGATGCCTTCCTCGGCACCTTCGGGCATCGCCGGATGCTCGTAGTTCTCGTTCAGCGTCGTGATGTAGTAGTAGACGTCCTCCTGCTCGACATACATCCGCCGCAGGCCGTCCTGGACGATCACCGCCACCTCGTAGGCGTAGGTCGGATCATAGGAGACGCAATTGGGGATCGTGCCCGAGAGGATGTGGCTGTGGCCGTCCTCGTGCTGCAGGCCCTCGCCGTTCAGCGTCGTGCGACCTGACGTGCCGCCGATCAGGAAGCCGCGCGCCCGCATGTCGCCGGCAGCCCAGGCGAGGTCGCCGATGCGCTGGAAGCCGAACATCGAGTAGTAGATGTAGAACGGGATCATCGGCACGTCGTTGGTGCTGTAGGACGTCGCCGCCGCGATCCAGGAGGCCATGGCCCCGGCCTCGTTGATGCCCTCCTGCAGGATCTGGCCGCTCTTGTCCTCCTTGTAGAACATCAGCTGGTCGGCATCCTGCGGCCGGTAGAGCTGGCCCACCTGGCTGAAGATGCCGAACTGGCGGAACATGCCCTCCATGCCGAAGGTGCGCGATTCGTCGGGCACGATCGGCACCACGTGCTTGCCGATCTTCTTGTCGCGCAGCAGCGTGTTGAGAATGCGCACGAACGCCATGGTGGTGCTGATCGTGCGGTCGCCGGTGGCGGCCAGCTGCGCCGCGAAGGCCGAAAGCGGCGGCACCTCGAGCGCGGTCGACTTCTGTCGCCGTGTCGGCAGATAACCGCCTAGCTTCTTGCGATGCGCATGGAGATACGTGTCCTCGGGCGAGCCCGGCTCGAACTTGAGGAACGGGATCTTCTGGATCTGCTCGTCGGTCAGCGGCAGCCCGAAGCGCTCGGTGAACTCGTGGAGGTGCGACTCGCCCATCTTCTTCTGCTGATGGGTGATGTTCTGGCCCTCACCGGCCTCGCCCATGCCGTAGCCCTTGACGGTCTTCGCCAGGATTACGGTCGGCTGGCCCTTGTGGTTCTGGGCCACGTGGTAGGCGGCGTAGACCTTGAACGGGTCGTGGCCGCCGCGCACGAGCGCCCAGATCTCATCGTCGGACCAGCCGGCGACCATGGCGGCAAGCTCGGGATACTTGCCGAAGAAGTGCTCGCGGACATAGGCGCCGTTCTTGGACTTGAAGTCCTGATACTCGCCGTCGACCACCTCCTCCATCCGCTTGAGCAGGATGCCGGTGGTGTCGGCTGCGATCAGCTTGTCCCAGCCGGAGCCCCACAGGACCTTGACGACGTTCCAGCCGGCACCCTTGAAGATCCCCTCCAGCTCCTGGATGATCTTGCCGTTGCCGCGCACCGGCCCGTCGAGACGCTGCAGATTGCAGTTGATCACGAACACCAGGTTGTCGAGGTGCTCGCGCCCGCCCAGCGAGATCGCGCCCAGGCTCTCCGGCTCGTCGCACTCGCCGTCGCCCAGAAACGCCCAGACCTTGCGCGGCCCCGTGTCGGCGAGACCCCGGCCATGCAGGTACTTGAGGAACCGGGCCTGGTAGATCGCCATCAATGGGCCAAGCCCCATCGAGACGGTCGGGAACTGCCAGTAGTCCGGCATCAGCCAGGGATGCGGGTAGGACGAGAGCCCGCCGCCGTCGACCTCCTGGCGGAACCTGAGCAGCCGCTCCTCGGTGAGCCGGCCCTCGAGGAAGCTGCGCGCGTAGATGCCAGGGGAGCAATGGCCCTGCACGTAGATCAGGTCGCCGCCATGCTCGGCCGTGGGCGCGTGCCAGAAATGCATGAAGCCGGTGTCGTAGAGCAGCGCCGAGGACTGGAAGCTGGCGATATGGCCGCCCAGCTCGGAGCTTTCCTTGTTCGCCCGCAGCACGATCGCCAGCGCGTTCCAGCGGATGTAGGAGCGGATCTTGTGCTCGATCGCCCGGTCGCCCGGATGCGCGGCCTCGCGATCGGGCGGGATGGTGTTGAGATAGGGCGTGTTGGCCGAGTAGGGCACCGGCGCGCCCTGTCGGCGCGCCTCGCCCATCAGCTCGGTCAGCAGGAAGTGCGCGCGGTCCGGCCCCTCGAACGCCAGTACCGAGCCCAGCGCCTCGCGCCACTCGACGGTCTCGACGGGATCGTTATCGGTAGTCCGGTCCATTTCTTCCCCCATGATCCATCGACTGCGGTGCGAACCGCGTTGTGCCTTCAGGACGCGACCTTGACGTAGCTGCCGGGTGCGTCCTCGAGTGCCGGCAATCCACCCTTGCCAGGCACGCGCGCCTTGACCTTGCCGCCGGCATACTGGGCCTGCCACTCGGCCCAGGTCGGCCACCACGAGCCCGGATGCTGGGTGGCCCCCTCGAGCCAGGCCTCGGGATCGGCCGGCAGCGCCTCGTTGGTCCAGAAGCCGTATTTGGTCGAGGCGGCGGGATTGATCACCCCGGCAATGTGCCCCGAGCCCGCCAGCACGAAGCGGACCAGGCCGGCATAGAGGCCGGCCGCGGTATAGGTGTTGCGCCAGGGCGCGATGTGATCCTCGCGCGCCGACAGCAGGAACACGGGCGTGGTGACCTTGGTCAGGTCGATCGGCGTGCCCTTCAGGGTCAGTCCGCCCGGCTCCTTGAGCAGATTCTTCTGGTACATGTTACGCAGATAGTAGCGATGCGTGGCCGCCGGCATCCGGGTACTGTCGGAGTTCCAGTACAGCAGGTCGAATGGCAGCTGCTCCTTGCCCAGGAGGTAGTTGCCGACCACGAACGACCAGATCAGGTCGTTGGCCCGCATCAGATTGAACGTGGCCGCCATGGAGCCGGCGTCCAGATAACCCTTCTCGTCCATCTGCCGCTCGATGCCGGCCAGCTGCTCCTCGTCGACGAACAAGGTCAGCTCGCCCGCCTCCTCGAAGTCCATGATGCAGGTAAAGAACGTCGCCGAGGTGATCCGCTGGTCGCCGATCGCCGCCATGTGCCCGAGCACGGTCGCGAGCAGGGTCCCGCCGATGCAGTAGCCGATCACGTTGACCTCGGCCTCGCCGGTTGCCTCCTCGATCGCATCCAGAGCGGCCAGCGGCCCAAGGGTCATGTAGGAATCCCAGCCGAGGTCACGGTGCCTTGCGTCCGGGTTGACCCAGGACAGCACGAACACTGTCTTGCCCTGGTCGAGGCAGAACTTGATGAAGCTGTTCTTCGGCTGCAAGTCAAGAATGTAGAACTTATTAATCCACGGTGGAATAATCAGCAGTGGACGGCGGTCGACCTGCTTGGTCGTCGGCGTGTACTGCACCAGCTGCATCAGCTCGTTCTGGTAGACGACCTTGCCGGGCGTGGTCGCGATGTTCTTGCCGATCTCGAACGCCTCGCGATCGGTCATGCTGACCTTGAGCTCGCCCTTGCCGCGCTCCAGGTCGTCGAGCAGGTTCTCCAGCCCCTTGACCAGGTTGCCGCCGCCGCTCTCCATGGTCGCCGCCACCACCTCGGGGTTGGTGTGGGCGAAGTTGGACGGCGACAGCGCATCGACCAGCTGGCGGGTATGGAACTCCAGCTTGCGCCGGGTGGTATCGTCGAGCCCTTCGGCACCCTTCACCGTGCCATGAAGACAGCGGGCCGAAAGCAGATAGCTCTGCTTGATGAAGTCGAAGACGGAATTCTCGGTCCACTGCTCGTGCCGGAAGCGCCGGTCGTCCTTGGCCGGCTCGATCACCGGCTCGGTCGCGAAGCCCAGCATCCGCTGGGTCGTGCGCTGCCACAAGGTGAGGTAGTCCTGCCAGAACTCGGTCTGCGACTCGACCAGCGCCATCGGGTTGGATAGCAGCTGCTGCGACAGCGCCATGAAGTCGTTGGCGAGACCCTGCCCCACCGGCAGCGCCCCGCCTTTGCCGCCGCCCTCGCTCAACCACAGCTCCGCCACGCGCCGGCTCTTCTCGGCAATCCGCCCCATTGCGGCCATGCGCTCGGTGGCGTCCGGCGCGGTCGCCGTCGGCTTGCTCGCGTCGGTCATGATGGCAACCCCTTTTCGAGCCGCGCCTGACGGCGCGACCTCGGTAAATCGTCTCAGGCCATGTACTGGCCGCCATTGGCGGACAGGGTCGAGCCGGTGATGAAGCCGGCATCGTCGCTGGCCAGGAACGCCACGCAGCGCGCGATCTCCTCGGGCTCGCCGAGCCTGCCGACCGGGATCTGCGGCAGGATCTTCGCCTTCAGCACCTCCTCCGGCACCGCCTTGACCATCTCGGTGCCGATATAGCCCGGGCAGACGCAGTTGACCGTGATCCCCACCGCCGCACCCTCTTGCGCCAAGGCCTTGGTGAAGCCGATCGCCGCCGCCTTCGCTGCCGCGTAATTGGTCTGTCCGAACTGGCCCTTCTGCCCGTTCACCGAGCTGATGCTGATCACCCGCCCGAACTTGCGCGCGCGCATCCCCTCCCACACCGGCCGGGTCATCGTGAACAGGCTGTCGACATTGGTCGACATCACCTGCTGCCACTGCTCCAGCGTCATCCGGTGGAACGCCGCGTCGCGCGTGATCCCGGCATTGTTGACCAGGATCTCGACCGGCCCCAGCTCCGCCTCGACCTGGGCGATCCCGCCCTTGCAGGCCTCGGCATCCGCCACGTCCCATTTGTAGACCGCGATCCCGCTCGACGCCTTGAACGAAGCCGCCGCCGCCTCGTTGCCGGCATAGGTCGCCGCCACCTTGCAGCCCGCCGCCTGCAGCGCCAGCGAGATCGCCGCCCCGATCCCGCGGCTCCCGCCCGTCACCAATGCAACCCGTGCCATCGTTTCTGTCCTCCCTGAAACGTCGCGCTCAACGCTTGCAGACGAGCGCGACCA
Organism: uncultured Alphaproteobacteria bacterium; assembly: GCA_963798145.1. Lineage (GTDB taxonomy): Bacteria > Pseudomonadota > Alphaproteobacteria > Geminicoccales > Geminicoccaceae > Benzoatithermus. Next base: position 18,171 of record CAWCSG010000007.1, on the reverse strand, counting down.
GTAATTCCAGGCCGTTATCTGCGAGGCCCGTCATGGAATGCGCCCAGCTCAGCCGAACCGCTTCAGCGCGTCGGCCCAACCCTTCTGCAGCTGCTCGAACGCCTTGCCGGAGGCACTCTGCATGTCGGTCCACGCATGCTCGCTCGAACTCGCGGACTTTCCCCAGGAGCTTGCCGGCCTCCTCCGCGCTCGCCTGCAGCTGCTTGATGGCGGCCTCGTAATCGGCCTTGGCCTTCGCGGCCGCCTCCTCGGCTCGGGCCTGCACCTCGGTAACGCCCTTGTCGTAATCGGCCTTGGCCTGTGCCCCGGCCTGCTTGAGGCGCTCCTGGTGCTCGGCAATCTGTGCCTGCCAGACCGCGATCTGACTTTCGAGGTGCTTGGTGAAATCCTGCTTGATCGCCATTGTCAGCCTCCGGTCGACGGTACGGCTATCCCCGCCACTTCCGACGTGAAACCGCTTGTCGTCAGCACGAACTCTGTATCAACCCTGCGAGCGAGTGCAACTGCGGACCACTGGCCAACATGACGCAGCGCCGGTGCGCCGCCGGTTCGAGCATCCGCCGCATGCCCGGCCCTGGCCGCGGGCCAAGGCTCAAGGATGCAGCGTATTGGCAGTGCGGGGCATGGCTGCGCGAGGGATGATCGCACCTGGGTGGGCCACGACCGCACCCGCGAGACGATGACCGGCGCGAGCCGCCGACAACGGATCGCCGCCGCCGAGGCGGGAGGCGAGATAGGCAGCAGCGAAGCTGTCGCCCGCGGCCGTGGTGTCGACGACCTCGGCCACCGGCTCGGCCGCGACGATGCTATCCAGCTCCGGCGTCAGGATCCGGCAGGCCTGCTCGGGCAATTTCAGCACCAGCTCGGTCGCCTGGGCGCAGGCAATGAACTGGGCGGGATTCGGCTCATCGAAGAGCAGCTCGAGATCCTCGGTGGAGGCCAGCACGATCGCCGCGCGTCGCGCCGCATCGAGGAAGGCCGCGCGGGCCAACCCGCGGTCGGGCCAGCCCCGCAGGCGAAAGTTGGTGTCGAAGGCCAGGCGCGCGCCTCGGGCTCGGGCACGATCCAAGGCGTCGAACAGCCGCGTCCGGCCAGCCGGGCCGTAGAGCGAAAGCGTGATCCCGGACAGATAGAGCCACTGATAGGTGCCCAGCGCGTCGACGACGGCCTCCGTCTCCGGCAGCGCGAACAGATCGCGTGCGGGTGCGAGATCGCGCCAGTAGGAGAAGCGCCGCTCGCCTCGGGAGTCGGTCTGAATCACGTACAGCCCGGGCAGCCGGCCCGGCAGCCGCACGACATGGCCGACACCGACCGCCTCCGCCTGCCAGCCGGCGACCATCTCGTCGCTCCACGGATCGTCGCCCAGCGCCGTGATGTAATCGACCGCTACGCCGAGGCGGGCCAGATAGACCGCCGTGTTCAGCGTGTCGCCGCCCCACCCGCGCGTGAGCCGCCCGTCCGCGGCTTCCCGCAGCTCGACCATGCACTCGCCGATGCAGGCAACCCGCACACCGCCTTCGCTCATGGAGACCGCCCCGCTCGTCAGGAAGCGGCGGCGACCGCCGCGGGCAGCCTGGTTGCTTTCCGCATGATGCTACTCCTGGTCAATGCGGCTGCGGAACAGTCGTCCGGACGGGCGTGGGGCGAGCTGTCGCGAGCCAAATGGAACCGTGGTGACGTAAGCTCAGCGTAGCGGACCGGCTTGTGGATGCAATCGATGGGCTGCTGCGCGGCGCGGCTGATGACGCGCCGAGGCCGTGGCGCTGATGTCGAATCCGGGAAGGCGTGACGAGCCGATGGCTTCGGCGGCAGAAACGGCGCCGCATCAAGCGGCGACTATCATCGTCAGTTCCCAGGAGACGGGGGCTTGGCGCCATTGGCCACGGCGTTGATCATATCGTCAAAATCCGCCGATTGGTCGGCCCGTGTCGCATCCGAAGCGTGCGTGAAGACGATGATCGGCGGCGGCTTGTTGCGAGTGACACCCTGTATGGGCGAAGACGCTGGGGCGCTATTGCCTTGCTGTGTCACGATGCCAGTCGGTTGCGGGGGATCGTACGTCGAAGCAGCCGGCTGAGGTGCATAAGCAGAAGCGGACGGCTGAAGAAACTGAGGGGCGTTGGTCGTGCCTGCGTTGGCCGACGGAGCGTAGGTCGAGCCCACGGTCGGCGTCGGTGGAGCCGGTGTTGCATCTGCGCCTGTGCATTGATAGGGGACGGTAACGAACGCACGAAGACAATTGCCGTAAGCGTTGTACGCTTGGCATTGCGTAGTATGACCTCCAAACGCCTCCGCCTGAGTATATCCCCAAGCCTCACAACGCTTACGGGCAATTTTATCTGCTTGGCTCATGTCGACGACAGGATTTTCAAACATTCCAACTTCGTATGACAGATTAACAATTCCATCAGCACGGCTACCTCCCGTCGCCTGGAGTACCTTTTGTGACGTGCAACCAGTCAGAAAAAGAAGGACCATACCTGCAACTATCTGAATATTAGATACCACTAATTCACGCTCCAATTGTATCCGCTTGGGTACGAGGCCATCTCTGACGATAGACATTGCCACAGTTTCAGGCAATCCGAATCGGGAGGAGTGGGCAATCTTCTCGGATCAAACCCGCATATGGCTGCCTCTCTCATGCCGCCCGCCAGTTGCCGGTCAATACCGTCCGCGAGCTGGCACCGACATCGATAACGCTGTCCTCACTCCTTCAATGCCGCCGACCTCGGTCAGTTCGGGCCTCGGACAAGGAGGGTCGCACCAGCACGCTCCGCCCTCCTTGCCGAGATCCGATGTGCCTCAGGAGACGACCGGGCAGGACGGCCGCACGTCCAGCTGCACCCCGAGGAAGGCGAGATTGATGGTCGGCGCGTCGACGAGGACGTAATAGAACGAATTGGCTTTGGAGATGACCGGCTGGTTGATGCCGGCGATCTTGGTCTGCCGCACCGTGTCCGAGACTCCGGGCGAGCTGGCCGCGGTCACCATCAGAACCGGCGGCGCGAAGGCCGGCCCGCCCACCTTGAAGGTCTTCTTGAACAGCCTGGCCCTGATGGCGTCATTCCCGTTGATGTCACGGTAGACGAGGCTGAACGTGCAGACCTTGTCGCCATTCTTCGGGAAATCGACCGCGATGTAAAAGCGCGAGGCCTGGCCCGTCATCTCCAGCACGCCGTTGTTTTCGTTCGACTCGGGCGTGCCGTCCGCGATGCACGGGCAATGCTTGACGAAGCCGGTCGCCGACAGGCTGATGATCTCCGCCGCCGCCGGCGCGGCGAACCCGAGCATCGCGGCCCCGCCGGCGGCGAGGCCGCACAGGCCCAGCATGGCGCGAGCGAATCGCCGAGAATCTCGCCCTCTGTCGTCTGCCTGCCCGGCGGCAGGTAAGTGTTCAGGTGGCATCGATGATACTCCATTCAGGCGCAATGGTGGAAAACTGGTACTGAACCCTGAAATCGGTGCGCCCGCCGGAAGGCACGCCAATCATGCCCCCCGGCGAGCCCGACGCAATCGCAGTTCGGCAGATGGCGGCGGTGGCTACTTGTCGCCGGCGCCACCGACGGTCGCCGGTGACTTCTGCGTCGACTTCGCGGGACTGGCGGCCGGCGCCAGCGCGACCCTGAAGGCCGTTGGCGGATTGCAGAGCGAGTTGTTCGAGGCGACGCGCAGCAGATCGACGCTGAAGTCAGCATTGACTACGGAGGTCGAGAAGTGGGACATCTGGAACGTGTACCAGCCCCGGACGTCGGTGATCGCCTTGATCAGCGGGCGTTGCTGGCCGTTGCTGTCGTCGTCCTGCCAAGTCCGGCCAGTCGGCGAAATCAGCGTTGCCTCGAGATCGGCGTTCTGCGAGACCCCGGCGATTCGCAGGCATTCATTGCCGGCGGAGAATAACTGCACCACGAACGGATCGCGGTTGCCGTTGCTACTGTCGCCGACCAGGCCGTTGACCCGGAAGGTGGTGTTGGTGAGCGGCACCAGCTTCGGGCCGGCCCACGCGTCGTGCGCTGCCATCGCCAAGGTAAGGCCGATCGCGGACGCAAATATTGCTTTCGTTGACATAGTACCATGCTCCTTCTGGACACACACTTGTGGTGTCTCAAGTGATTGTGAAATGCCGAGGTTTGCGTACATAGTGGACACAGGAGATTTTCTTCTTGTCGCCTGTCCGAACTCAGTCTTGCATCGGCAAGCAGATCGTCTTCTGGGGCAGCGCTGATCGTTCGGGCCGTCGGCGGCGGGTTCTCCTCGCGGTGCCGCCGACCTCAATCGTCTCTCATGGTCGACGAAACCTTGACCCCTCGAAAAGCGCTGACTTGGCTAAGATCGGCCATCCCTGTTTCAATTTGATGGCTCGCCTGAAGAATAATTGTTTCAATTCAATATTGACTGTTTGTACTTCGAGACCCCTGCAACAATCCGCCTCTTATCGCGAGTCTCTCGCACCGATTTGTTGCAAAAGCATTCGAGCGTCCAGTAGGAACGAGGTTCTGATACGTGATTGAAACGGTACCGATTCTATTTTGTCTTCGGACAACTCGGCGCCGAGTGCCTAGGAACCTGAGCGATGTTGGCCTTTGCGAGGCCGTGCGAACTGCTTGGCAAGGGCTGCGGCCAACTCGCGGCGCAGCACCGGCTTGGCGATGACCGCCGCGTCCGCGGCGTTGGCGACCGCCATCTCCGCTGGCGTCGGGTGGCTGGAAGCGAGCAGAATCAGCCCAAGCCCCGGCGCGCGCAGGTGCAACGCCGCGGTAAGCTTGCTGTCGCTCAGCCCCGCCAGCGAGAGCGTGGACGCCACGAGGGTGGCCTGGCGACGGACGGATAGGGCCGCGAGCGCGTCCGACACATCAGCATACCGCGTGACGCGGTAGCCTGCGGCGCGCATGATCCTGCCTACCGCCTCGGCCGCCGCGTCGTCCGGCTCGACCAGGAACACGGCCCGGCCGCGGCCCGTCGGGATCGCCACTGCCGGCTCTGCGGGACCGGCGCCCTCGCGTCGGATACTGGGTAGGGTGATCGCGAACACGCTGCCCTGCCCCGGCGCGGTCCGCAGTCGGATGCGGCCACCCAGCACCTGCACGATGCCATGGACGACCGCGAGGCCGAGGCCGGTGCCCTCGCCGACGGACTTGGTCGTGAAGAAGGGCTCGAACGCGCGCGCTGCGGTCTCGGCGTCCATGCCGCTGCCCGTGTCGGCGACCCGAAGCTTTGCTCGACCTTGCCCGTCCTGACCCTCGCTGTGGTCGATCCGGATCGAGATCCGGCCACCTTCGGGCATCGCATGCGCCGCGTTGAAGCAGAGATTGCTGATGATCTGATGGATCTGGGTTTCGTCGGCGGCGACAAAGATCGCCTCGTCGGGAGCCTGATAGCGCAGCTCAACCCGGCCACCGACAGCGGGCCGGCACAGATCGAGCGCTGCGGCGACGGCCCCGCCGAGCTCGATCGCGACCCGAGAAGCCCGCTCGCTGCGGCTGAAGGTCAGTATCTCGGCGACCAGCTGCCGCCCGCGCTTGCCCGCCGACATGACGCGGTCCAGCGGCGCACGTGCCGGCGCATGCTCCGCGAGATGCAGCAGCGCCACCTCGGTCGAGGTGAAGATGGTCGCCAGGATGTTGTTGAAATCGTGGGCGATCCCGCTGGCCAGCGTGCCGACCGCCTTCAGCTTTTCCGACTGACGCAGCTCGCCCTCGAGCGACCGCTGCCGGGTGATGTCGCTGGTGAGCAGCACCCGCCCACTGTCCGGCATCCGTGCCTCGCGGATCCGCACCCAGCGGCCATCGGCCAGATGCTCGACATGATCGCTCAGATCAAGGCGGCGCAGGGCGAGTCGCCGCGCGAGGAAGTCGCCCATGTCGGGGTGATGGATCGGCCCCGACGCCATGCCGGCGCGCAGCCAATCCTCGAACCGCTGGCCCAGCTCCAGGGTGGCCCGCAAATGGAGCGCCTGATGCTCGGGGTAGCGGCTGTTGTGGTAGACCAGCCGGTCGTCGGCGTCGAAGATCGCGAGGCCGTCCGGCAGCGTCTCGGCCGCCGCCAGGAAGCGTGCCTCGGCCGCGACGCGCTCCGTCACGTCGCGGCCAACCGACTGGACCTCCATGCGGCGGCCCTGAGCATCGAACAGGGCGGTATCGGTCCATTGCACCCAGCGAATGCTGCCATCGGGCAGGCGCCGGCGCAGCTCGATCGTGCGCGACGGCTGCTCCGGGCTGAGCGAGGCCAGATGCGCCTGGTCCCGCTCGCGGTCCTCGGGCATGGTCAGCGTGAACTTGTTCAATGGTTGCCCGAGCAGCGCCTCGCGTGGGTGACCATAATACCGGCAATAAGCGTCGCTGACGAAGCTCAGCCGGCCGTCGGGCGTGATTCGCGCGATGAACTCGGTCTGCGTGTCGACGACGGCCCGATACCGGGCCTCGCTGGCCGTCAACCGGTCGAAGGCCTCGTGCTGCTGGGTCAGGGCAGCGCGGATTCGCTCGATCAGCCGGTCGAGGGCGCTCTGCAATCGGCCCAGCTCGTCGCGGAGGTGCGACGCGCCGACGCGGAATGCCAGCGGTTCCGGCGCTTCCGGATCGACCTGCTCCACCGCGTCGACCAACTGCGCCAACGGGCGTGTGACGATCAGATGCGTGACGACGGCGAGCACCAGGCCCAGGACCAGGGTCCGGGCGATCCCGGTGACCAGCAGCAGCCAGGAGCGCGCCAGGAAATTCTGGGCCAGCACGCGGGTGTCGAATTCGATCTGCAGTACGCCCACCGATTCCGCCGCGATCCCGATCGTCGGGCAGGCTGGCACCGCGCCGGTCGACATTCACGCGGTAGGTCAGATGCGCGCCGAACAGCCGGTCGGTCAGCCAGCGCAGCGGCAATTCTGCCCGCTCGCGCGCCGCCTCCGCCACCATCCGTCCGAGATTGTCGTCGAGTTGCGCGCGCACGACGAACGGCACCTCGAGCGCGGTCTGCACGACCGTGGCGCCGAGCTCCGGGTCGAGCGTGAACGCCGCCCGCGCCGCAGGCGCACGGATCAGGGTCAGCACGCTGGTGCCCGCCGCCTCGATCCGCTGCCGCTCCTGCAAATAGTCCTGCACCAGCTGGACCAGTGCGAACACGGCCCCCACGGCCAGGGAGATGATCAGCGCATAGACGACCTGGCGCGCGGCCAGCCGATCGCTGCCCCTGCGATCTGCCCACAGGCGCGATCGGCGGAGCCGGCCATCCGCCACCCGCTCAGCCGCGCGGCTCGGATACGAACATGTAGCCGGCACCACGGATGGTGCGGATCACCTCGGGCTGCGCCGGATCGCGCTCGACCTTCTTGCGCAGCCGCGCGATGCGGATGTCGATGCTGCGGTCGAACGGTTCCCAGCTGTCGTGGTGCGCCTGGTCGAGCAACTGATCGCGAGTCAGGACACGATTGGGATTACCCACCAGCACTTGCAGCAGCTCGAATTCCATCCGGGTCAACGGCACCGCCCTGCCGTCCGGATCGACGAGGCTCCGCGCTTGCAAGTCAAGCTTGAGCCGCCCGACGCGACCGCGATCCGCGACGGGAGCGGCCTCCGGCTGCGCCGGCGCAGAGGTCACCGAGACCGCCGCTGACCGCCGGAGCACCGCGCGGATACGCGCCAACAGCTCGCGCAGCTCGAACGGCTTGGCCATGTAGTCGTCGGCACCGACCTCGAGCCCGACGATCCGGTCAATCGGGTCGCCCATCGCCGTAACCATGATCACCGGCACCTGGAACAGCTCGCGCACCCAGCGCAGCACGGCGATGCCGTCCTCGCCCGGCATGCGCAGATCGAGCAGGACCAGGTCGATCACCTGGCTCCTCCAGCAGGCTGCGCAGAGCCGGCCCGCCGTCGGCCTGGCTCACGGCAAAGCCCTGCAGCTGCAGATACTCAGCTACCGACCGACGCAGGTCGACCTCGTCGTCGACCACCGCGACGTGATGCTTCGGCTCCATGCTCTCAGCCCGCTCCTGCGCCGCGACGGACGATAGCACCGCCGCGTATCGGCGCGATGTCCGGCGCGAAGGGCTTTTGTTTCAATTGTTTCCAACCAGCTGCCAGTCGTGCACGCGCGGCTCGAACACCCCACTGCGCTCGAAGGCCCGCTTGATCGCGCCTCGGCCCCGCAGGCGCGCAAGGCCGGTGTCGAGCTGGCGGACCAGCTCCTGCGCGCCAGGCGCGGTGCGCGCCACGGCGAAGTGCCGAGCCGCCGGCAAGGCCACCTTGAAGCCGCGGATCGGCAGGATACGGCTTGGGCTGAAACTCGGCAGGGAACCAAGGTCCGGCTCGGTCGAGAACGCGTAAAGGGTGAAATCGGCGCGGCCGGCCTGGATCATCGGGAAGATGCCGTCATTGTTCTGCACGTCGATCAGCTCCTTCAGGCCGATGGCACTGAGAGCCCGCCAATCCTCCGTCCAGCTGCGCGGCGCCACCGCGGTCAGCCCACGCAGCTGCTCGATCGTACGCACGCCCAGGATATCGGCGCGATTGGCGGTGGTGTAGAGCCCCACTTCCCACTCGCCAGCCTCGATGACCGGCGACGACCGCAACAGCGTATCCGCCTGCGCGTCGAACTCCGTCGACCAGACCGTCTGCGACGGCAGGTCGAGCCGCCCAGCGATCGCCTCCGCGAGGCTGCGCGTGTAGTTGGGCTGCGGCACGAGCTCGAGTCGGACCGTCGCGCCGCCCTCGCGCAGCGCGTTGCACAGGATCAGCAGCTCGGCGTCGATCCGGTTGGGTCGAACGAACGAGAAGCTGTCGATGGCGGGGCAGGCGTCGCCGCCGAACGTCGCCACGCGTTGCGCCTCGACCTCCTGGTTGCCCTCGATCCCGACCCGCACCGTCGTGACCTCGGCACGCAGCGCCGTAATGCCCATGGCCAGGCACAGCACGAGGCAAAGGGCCACTCTCATCGGCCAGCTCCCGGCGGGACAGGATGGGCGCGAACTTAAGATGGTAACCGCAAGCTGTCAGCGGGTTAGATACTACTGGACTTGCCGCATGAATAAGGCGGTCACCCCTGCGAGGCGCCGGCGCTAACCCCGAAGGCGACGGTATCGCCTGCCTCAGGCCGGATAATCGGCTATTGCTGTGCTACGCCGACCTCAACGCCCAGCGCCGGCCCGGCAGCGGGGCCGCCACTGCCAGATCCAGCACGGTCGCCGCGAGAACTCGGGCCAGCTCGCCCAGGAGCGCCTGCAGACCATCAAAGCCGTCATGCTTCTCGTGCGTGACCTCATCCATGAACAGGCCGCGCCGCAGCTCGAGCTGCAAGGCATGGCTGCCCTGCCCCGGCCGGCCATGCAGCTCGGTGATGTGGCCGCCGGCATAGGGCCGGTTGCGGGCGACCCTGAGCCCGCTCGCCGCCAGCAGGCGGTGGGCCTCCGCGATCAGTCGCGGGTGGCAGCTGCGCCCGAACCGGTCGCCCAGCGCGACGTCGATCGGCCGCTCCCCGCGCTGCAGTGGCGCCATGGTCGGCATTGAGTGGCAGTCGAGCACCAGCGCGGCCCCGAACCGCTGACAGCGCTCGGCCATCAGCGACCGCAGCTGGCCGTGATAGGGCTCGTAGGCCTGGGACAGCCGCTGCCGCAGCTCGCCCGCGGTCAGCCGCTGCGCGTAGATCGGCTCGTTCAAAAGCCGGGTCGGGACGACGCCCAGGCCGGCGCGGGCCTTGATCGTGACGCGCAGGCCGGGAAGCATGCCCGGGTCGGCCAGCGAGCCAGGATCCTGCTCGCAGGCGTCGCGATTGAGGTCGACCACGGCGCGCGGGTAGGTGGCGGCGATCAGTGTCGCCCCGGCGGCGCAGGCCCGCGCCATCAGCTCGTCGACCGGTCCATCGTCGAGCGCCCGCAACTGCACCGGCGTGAGCCGCATCTGCGCGATGATCGCGGGCGGATAGGAGCTGCCGCTGTGCGGCGACGACAGCACGAGCGGCGTCCGCCGGCCGCGCGGGGCAACGATGAGATAGGGCGCCGTCGGTCCGTGCTGCATCGCCTGCTTCGTCAGCTATGGCTGGACCAGACCACACCGCGCCGCCACCGGCAAGCGCAGGAAACACCTTGCGAGCCGTGGCGATTTTGCCTAGGACACGGCCGATCGGGCGCGTAGCTCAGCGGTAGAGCACTACGTTGACATCGTAGGGGTCACAGGTTCAATCCCTGTCGCGCCCACCACTCTTCAAGCATCTAGCGAGGTCCTCGCAGCAAGCTTCGGCACACGGTCCTCGAGTTTAGCCAGCGAGATCGCACGACGGAAAGCCGACTTCCTCAACGCGCTGTTAGCATTACCCGTCCAGATGGCGTCGAGCTTCGGTAGCTGGCGTCACGGCACGGAGCACTAACCTGGAGCAGTCCCAGGGGTTCGTGATGGTGGCGAGGTCCAAGGCTGCGGCATTTTCGGCGGCGGCGGTCCGGCCCTGGCTTTCCTGCGGTATCGGCACACCTTTGCGGTGATGTCGCCTACTTTGGCCAGAAGGTAGCACTCGCCGACCTGTGCCGGCGCGGTGCCCGATCGAGGATGTGGCCGACGAGCTGTGAGACTGCCACGGCGCCCATGGCTGCCACCTTCCCGTGGTCATTGTCGGGACTGTTATTGTTGATCGCGCGGCACCGGCATCAAGCCGCGGCGGGCGCGCAGCCATGCTCCCGCCGGCCGGCGCCCGCTGCCCGAGCACCTGCCACGCGAGCGGATCGTTTATCCCACTCCATCGGGCTCCGCCCGATCCCCCGGCCCGCCGGCAGCCCTACGTCAGTTTGCGATAGGCGGCACCGGCCTTGGGATTATCCTGCAGCCGGTGGGTCCACCCGCCCGTGTTCACGTTGAAGTACAATTCGAAGCCGATTGCCCCAGCGTTGGCGCGGAAGAACTTGAGCATGTTGGTGACGATTAGCCTGCCATCCTGCTATCCTCATCAGGACAGCCTCGCGCTCCTCTGTGCCCGCGCCGCCAAGCTGCCGCCCTGAGCGCCGGGGCTGCGTGCCCCGCCCGAGCCCGTCCCCGCAACCCCAAGCCCCAACGGTCCGCGCCATGCGCGCCACCGCAAAGCGCGGCCCGACGCGAACCAGAGCCGCCCGAAACGAGACCCCGGTGAATGATCCGGGCTAGCGGGGAACACGAGCTTTAAACTATCTACCCAGAGTGGTTCGTTAGGTTGGCGGCGAACGCCAATGCTGGCGGGCCGGACTGGCCGGCGTGACGGCTTGCCCAACCAGATGCGCCGAATGCTGCTCGTCCCCCAGGCCGCATCGCGTCGAGCCGACGAGTGGCGTCCCGGCCTGCACGATCGAGTTGCTGCAGGCGCTGCCCGAGAGCGACCAGGACGTGGTCGGCGTCGGCGACGTCCTCTGCCAGCGGCTCGTGACCGTCGTGGCGTTACGCCGGCCTCCTCGAGCGGTCAACACGGCGCCAGGCGCCAATATCATGCGATAGCCCCGTCGGGGCTGGTTGGTCATCTGCGGTGTCTCGATAAGGGTGACGGCACAACGCAGCCCTACCTGCCATCGAAGCCACCCGCTAGCCCGCGTGCTGCGTAGACCCGTTCGCGAACGGCCTCGCTACCGCCAAGCTACACCAGCACGCGTGGCACCACCCGATCGCGGGTACTCATGCCGACTGCATTCAGATCCATCGGTTGTCACTGACGGTTACCATCTGTCTCCGACAAGTTACCTGCCAACGCGCAAGTAACATCGCCTCGTGACCACAGAGCTCTAGAAGGCACCCGTCCAATTAAAGCGATTGGGGCAGCAACGGCACCCTTGATTGACACCGTATTGAGGGTCGCCACACACACGGGGATTTGGCCAATGCTCTTAACATCACGCCGCATCTTCCTCGGCACTGTCGGCGCGACAGCCGCAGCCATGACGCTCACTCCTGAGGGTGCTCACGCCGCGCCGATCACCAGCCGCTCAGGTCTGGCCTGGCCGAGCGGCGCTGCCTTTGACGACGCCAGCCCCACGACCTTCGAGCAGTTTCGCGGTCGAAAGATCGACATTCGCACGGGCTTTTGGAAATATGATACCTGGGCCGGGATGCAAGCGCTGGACGGGCTCAAGAACAAGCTCTACCCGCTAGGATCCACGGGCAAGGAAGCGCTCGGCATGTGTTACTATCCGTTCCCGACCGAACAGTCGCCGCAGACCGGCGGCATGGCGGTCTGGCAGATGGCGGCGCGAGGTGACTTTGATCAATATCATCGGGTCATTGCCAGGGCGCTTGCCAATTATCAGGGTCCGTTTATCTTCCGGATCGGCCATGAGTGGAATGGTGCAGCCTATCCGTGGGGCAACGTATACGACGTGGCGGTGGCTCCCTACTACATCGCCTACTTCCGCCGTATCGTCGACATTCTACGGGCCGCCCATCCGACCTGCCAGATCGACTGGTGCTGCCTGAAACGCAATGGGGCGCCGTTCGCGATCCAGTCCTTCTACCCCGGGGGCGACTGGGTCGATTTCATCGGCCATGACCGGTATGATCGCTACCCGACATTCACGACCCAAGCGGACTGGGACAAGCGCTACATGGAAATGGAGACCAAATACGGCAGCCCCGTGGGTCTCGGTGCCTGGCTCGCCTACGCCAAATCGGAGGGCAAGAAGCTCAGCATCGCGGAATGGGCGACAGCAGAAACTGCGGATGGCGGCAGCGGTGACAATCCGTTCTTCATCGAGAAGATGCTGAAATTCTTCAAGGCGAATGCGGCGGACATCGGATACGAGTGCTACTTCAATCGGCGAACCGGTATGGGCGGGCATCATCTCAGTGATAATCCGCTTTCCGGCGCCATGTACAAGCAGTTGATGGCTTCCGGCGGCCTTTGAACCTGTCGCCAGGCGAGGTGTGCGCGGGGCCTCCGGCGGGACGCACCCGAACCGAGAGGGAGAATTCGCGCTGGTCGAGCCGCACCTGCCGGTTCGACCAGCGCCGCACGATCGATCTGGCGGCCGTGCCGGGCGCGCGATGCATAAACAAGCTGTCGGGGGAATAACGGATGACGCTTACCGCTTCACTCCGCACCTTTATCGGTGGGACGCTCGCCGCTACGGCGCTGCGACCCACTCACCCTCGTTACAATCGGAGGCGCAACGCTCCGTTTCCGACATAGGAGTGTCATCGATGCGTGACCGGCAAACCTCAAGTTGGATGCAGCCAATTGGGGCTCCTCATCGACCGTCAGGCGCGAAGACATCATGTCGATCACCGAAGTCGTGGAAAACGTTCGCGGCCGGAGCTTGCGGTGGCGCCTGCTTCTGCTTGGCCTGGTCATGCTGGCAGCGATCGTGGCGGTCACGGTCTATTGGGCAGCCCAGGAGCGGACGGCGGCGCTTGGACAGGCATTCGATGACGCCACGGCACTCGCGGATCTCGCCGTCCAGCGCCAATCGGATCTCGTCGGCGAGGCCAAGAGCGTGCTTGCGCGCGTCGCAGCCGACTACGCCCAGGCGGATGATCCGGCCATGTGCGGCACGGTGGTCGAGCGCTACGCCGGGCTTTACACTTGGTTGCATTCCATTGCCATTGCCGCATCTGATGGCGAGGTGCTCTGCGCCGATCCGGCGCCTTCGGGATACGAAACTCCCGTTCGGCCCAATGTGGCGGATCGCCCTTACTTCCAGGATGCCTTGCGGACACGCGGCCTCGTCGTCAGCAACTACCTCCTGACCAAGACCTTGCAGCGACCGACGATCGTCGCAGCCCAGGCAGTGGTCGAAGGCGCTGGTGTCCGCGCGGTCGTGATCGCTTCGATCGACCTTGGCGCGTTGAGCTTCCGCCTCGCCAGGTCGATCGATGGCCGCGCGCCCGCGGTGACCCTCGTCGATGGTCAGGGGACCGTCATTGTCGACGGAACGGCTGACAGGGCAGTCGTCGGCGCGAGCGTGCGCGAACACCCCGCGTATCTGGCGTCGCGCACGAAAGACGGTGGACGGATCGACCATCCAGGTTTCGACGGCGTGCCGGCGCTGACCGCCTTCCAGCGTGTCCCCGAGACCGCGGCGACCATCTTCGTCAGCTTCCGGCGGGACGAGATTGTGGCCGCCATCGACCGGAACCTGTTCGAGCACCTGATGGTGTTTGGCGGCATCGTTGCCTTGGCCACCCTGTTGGCCGCGATCGGCACCGAAATGACCGTCTTCGGGCCATTACGCCGTCTGTCGGCGCTAGCCGCCGAGTTCGGCGACGGCAACTTCACGGTGATCCCCACCCCCGAAGCCGCGGGTGAAGTGCGCCGGCTGGGCCGCGCGCTGGAGCGGATGGGTCAGGCGATCTATGATCGGGACCGCAAACTCGACCAAGCCGGCCTGATGATGTGCGAAGCCAATCGCCGCCTACTGCTTTCCGAGCAGGTAGCGCATGCCGGCCACTGGCGGGCCGATACCCCCGGTATGGCGCTCAGCTGGTCGGCCGAGATATACCGGATCCACGGCGTCGACCCGGCGGCCTTCAAGCTCGACCTCAACACGGCGATCGGCCTCATTCATCCGGATGATCGGGTGTCGGCCCTGGCTTGGCTCCGTCAGGCGTTCGCAACGAAGGTAGGCTGCGAGGTGAAGTTCCGGATCGTCCGGCCGAGCGGTGAGGTGCGGTACGTCATGGCGCGGGGAATTCCCGACATCGACGCGCGCGGCGAGCTCGTGGCAATCTTCGGTACCCTCATCGACGTCACGGACCACGAGCTCCAGGCAGCGGAGCTGAATTTGGCCAAGGAAGCGGCCGAGGCAGCAACCAAGGCAAAATCCGAGTTTCTCGCCAGCATGAGCCACGAGATCCGGACGCCGCTGAACAGCATCGTCGGCTTCTCCGGATTGCTGCTCGATCATGACGGGCTGCCGGACGTGGCGATTCGCCATGCCCGCCTCATCCAGACGGCGAGTGCGGTCCTGCTCGGGCTCGTCAACGATGTGCTCGACTTCACCAAGTTCGAGCATGGCGAGTTTCAACTCGATGCGCAGAATTTTACGCTGGCGTCATTGGTGCAAGAAACCGCCGACTTGATGCGCGATCAATTCATGGCAAAAGGGCTGGCCTTCACGGTCACGCACGACGCGGGCTGCCCGGAGTGGCTCGTCGGTGACCTGGGACGGCTGCGCCAGGTCCTGCTGAACTTCCTCAGCAATGCGCTGAAGTTCACGTCGCAGGGCTCCGTGACGCTGCGCCTCGAGCACCGCCCCACCTCAGATGGGCTTTGCCGCCTGCGCATCGTCGTGGCGGATACCGGCATCGGCATTCTGGCGGCCAAGCAGCACCAACTCTTCAAGCGGTTCACCCAGGTGGATCAATCGGTGGGCCGCACATATGGCGGTACCGGATTGGGGCTGGCGATCTCGAAATCGTTGATCGAACTCATGGGCGGCCGGGTCGGCGTCGACAGTGTACCCATGGAGGGCTCCTCGTTCTGGTTCGAGGTCACGCTGCCGATCGGCGCCGCCCCGATTGCGAACGAGCCGCAGCCGGCAGTCGGTGCCACCGGCACACCGCTGCGGATCCTGCTGGTCGAGGATCTGGTCGTCAATCAGGAGCTGGCGGTAGCCCTCCTCGAACGACACCAGCATGAGGTTCATGTCGTCGGCGATGGGGTGGCTGCGATCATGGCGTTGGGCAAGACCGCCTACGATCTCGTCCTGATGGACATCCAGATGCCGATCCTGGACGGCATCGGCGCGACCGCGCGGATCCGTGCGCTGGGTGGCAGGTTCGCGACGATACCGATCCTCGCCATGACCGCGAACGTGCTGGCGAGCGAGGTCGAATCGTTCCTGCGGGCCGGCATGAACGATCACATCGCCAAGCCGATCATCGCAGCGCAACTCTACGCAGCTCTGGGCAGGTGGTCCGGTAACGCCATCGGGGTCGACGCATTGTCCTCCGCAGATCAGGAGGATACGAGCCAGGAGCAGACCGACGACCAGGCCCTCCCCGTCGTCGACCGCCAGCAATTCTTCGACTTTCGAGACCTTTTGGGCCGCGAGCACTTTGCTTCCCTGCTCGGCACTTTCCGGGAACAGTTGGGCGAGGGCCCGGTCAGCGAGCCACTCGACACAGGGGCACTCCGACGCCGGATGCACAACATGGTGTCGACCGCCGGCACGCTGGGCTTTACCGAGCTCTCGATCTGCTCACGGCGCCTGGAGCAGGCACTTGGCTCCGGTCAGTCGATCGAGCGGGCGTCCGCTCAGGTTCGAGCCGCCGACCGGCGGGTTCGGATGAAGCTCGATGCGATGGCGGGCGAGCTGGCCGCCTGAACGCAGATTCGAAACCAGGCACAGCACCCTATGGTTCTCTTGCCCAAATAATTTGCTGGATCTGCTCGATGATCTCTTTCGGCTTGATCGGTTTTGGGAAAAATTCGGTAGCGCCTAATTCAAACGCCTCAAGCTGGGTCGCAACCTCATGACGACCGGTCAGCATGAAGACCAGAAGATCCGAACTTTTCTTGTTGCATCGAATAGCACGAAGTACCTCTATGCCGCTAATATCAGGGAGATTTATGTCTAAGACGACAAAGGATGGCAAATCGTGCTCAATCGCTCGAAGCGCTTCTCGTCCCGAATGAAAAACGATCGGATTATACCCTCTGGCATCGAAAAGTGGTGCCATAAGTTTAGTGACAAATATGTCGTCATCTACCAAAAGACAGTGAGGTTCCGACATACTCAAGCTCCATACTCCCGAATCAGCCCGCGAAATTCTTCGCGGCTCGTAAGAATTCAGTCTACTCTCGCGATGCTCAGCTGTCACTGGTTGCGTCCAAGCCGACCACTATCCATTCGGACAATGGGCGGTTCGGAATAGCCCGCCCTGGAGACGCCGAGCAGGCGCGGCACGGTGGCAATCGGAACGGGGCCTGGTTCTTTCTCATGAACCCGAAGATCCGGACGACACTGCGCCGGTCTCGCTTGCAAACCAGGCCGCAGCTTTGAGAAAATCTCGTGCTCCAGCCGGAGCTGGCGCACCTCGCGGCTGAGAAGTCCGCACGCCAATCGATCCCCGCCGGTAACCGAACGCCGTCAAAGTCCAGCAGGAGCCAATCGGTCGGGGCTTTCTGGAAGCTGGGCAACGCTGTCGCGGGCCACAGCCGGCCCTCAGCGATCTCCTGCCGCTTCCATACTTCCGCCCGGCCCTTCTTCGCCTGATTCGGGAACCGGCCACGGTCGTCGGCTAGCTCCACGGCGGCGCTATCGTAGCTCCGCTTGACCGCTCTGCCCCGTTCGCGGTCATAGACCTTCGTTAGATGCTTTCCGGGAGCCTGGAGGACGGTGAGCGCGCTCATTGTCGCGCCCGTGCATGCCGCGCGAGGTCGTGTCCCGCCTGATGGTGTAGCTCGGCGGTAGCGAAGCCGCTTGCGAGCGCGCCCACAGCACGCTGGCGAGCGGGCGGCTTCGCGGCGGTCATCGACGATGTCCGGTAGGGTTGGAGTTGCCGACACCAACCTGACCGAGAGACCGCCGATGACCGATGAGATGATGAACCTGCGGGCGCTGATCGAGAAGGCGCCGGACGCTGACCTGCTGCGCGAGATGATCGGCTTTGCCGCCCAGCGTCTGATGGAGTTGGAGGTCGGCGAGCTCACCGGTGCGGCCTATGGTGAGAAGAGCGCCGAGCGCCTGGCGCAGCGGAACGGTTACCGCGACCGGGACTGGGAGACCCGCGCCGGAACCGTCGAGCTGCGGATCCCCAGGCTCAGAAGAGGCAGCTATTTTCCAGGCTTCCTCGAGCCTAGGCGCATGGCGGAGAAGGCGCTCACCGCGGTGATCCAGGAAGCCTACGTTCAAGGCGTGTCAACTCGCTCGGTCGATGATCTGGTCAAGGCCATGGGCATGAGCGGCATCTCCAAGAGCCAAGTCAGCCGCCTGTGTGAGGAGATCGACGGCAAGGTGAAGGCCTTTCTCGAGCGGCCGATTGAAGGCGACTGGCCCTACCTCTGGCTCGACGCGACCTACGTGAAGGTCCGCCAGAACAGCCGGGTCGTCTCGGTTGCCGTAATCGTCGCGGTCGGCGTCAACAGCGATGGTCGCCGCGAGGTGCTCGGTATGGATATCGGCGCCTCGGAGGCGGAAGCCTTCTGGACGGCCTTTCTGCGCAAGCTCAGGCAGCGCGGCCTGCGCGGCGTCAAGCTGGTCGTCTCCGATGCCCATGAAGGCCTCAGATCAGACTGGTT